>NZ_MKIO01000048.1 GCF_001938945.1 Xaviernesmea rhizosphaerae | reverse complement strand
GCATACCTTCTTCTCAAGCATATGCATCGCTGCAACCGTTATCTTTTGGTTGTGATTTATGAGTCCTGAGCCTAGGCTCAGTCCGACAGCCTGGAAGGCGAGATAAGGCAATTCGCTGCAATAGATCGCGTCATTGTCGAAGGAAAAGAAGATGTCATAGGGCCGGCCATAGAGCGTCCGGGCGCGCGCCAGCACCCTTTCGGCATCTTCAGGGGTGAGAGCGGGGTCGCGATAGACCGCCACGCGGCGCAGCACGCCGCGCGCGATCCAGGCGGCAAGCGGCGTTTCGCGCACGCGGCCGGCCGCTTCGATGACGACAGGGCCCGATTCCGTCAGCCGGACGATGCCCATATGGGAATAGGCGCTGGCCGTGGCGGCGAGAATGGCCAGAGACTGGTTGCTGGTCGAGGTCTGGAAGATCAGGTCGCCATCCTTCAGCGGCGGCAGGTCCGGCAGGCTGCGGCTCATGGCCCAGGCGGCGCCGAGGCCGAGAACAAGAAGAAGGCCGCAGACCACAAGAAGCTTTTTCAACAAGCGCATCGACCTCTTTTGCTGCTCCTGGAGCGATCGGGGAGCCAGGACTGCTGTACCCATCACCGCAACCCGGCATAGCAGATTGCACCATATCTGCCACTGCAAATCCGGGGGTCCAGAAGAGGATAAGGCGGCGAAAGACGGGGATGCCGTTGCGCGCGGCTTGATTGCCCCTTCCCCGCGCGGCACGTTCTGCCAAGCTTCGCGGGGAGCGCGCGCCTGGACCATCGGACTGACAATCTTGCGCAGTCTGATGCTCTAGAATTTTGTTTTTGCATCGGATTTTTCCGAAAACCGGCTCCCGCTTTTCGGGCCGATGCTCCAAAGGAGGAAACCATGTTCGAGACGGGACGCTGGCTCAACGAGCCGAAAGACTGGCGGATCGAGGAGGAGACGCTGTGCGTGACCACGGATGCGGGCACGGATTTCTGGCGGGAGACCCATTACGGCTTTACCCGCGACAGCGGCCATGCGTTCATGGCCGCGCATCGGGGCGGCTTCACCGCCTCCTTGCGCGTGCAGGCGGATTATTCGGCGCTCTATGATCAGGCTGGCATCATGGTGCGGGTGGACGAGCGGCACTGGATCAAGGCCGGCATCGAGCTGTCGGACGGCATTGCCTGCCTTGGCAGCGTTCTGACCAATGGACAATCCGACTGGGCGACCGGACCCTATGCCGGCGATGCGCGCGATATCCGGCTGCGGGTGACGGTGGACAAGGGCGTGCTCAGGCTGCAGGCCTCCGCCGATGGACGGCACTGGCCGCTCGTGCGCCTCTGCCCCTTTCCACAGGCCGAGACCTATCACGTCGGTCCGATGTGCTGCACGCCGGAGCGCGCGGGGCTGATCGTGCGCTTTTCAGACTTCACCCTGACGCCACCGCTCGGCAAGGATCTGCATGATCTGAGCTGAGAGGGGCGCAAGGAAGGCTGACGACGCGGCAGGCCGCCCGTGCCCCCAGTGCCCGAAGGCCCCCGGCCGTCGTTGGCGCTCACGGGATTGCAAAGCAAGGCTCAGCCCTCGTGCCAGGCCTGGCCGAGCACGCGCAGCCAGTTCTCCCGGCAGATCTTGTCGAGTTCGCTCTGGCCGTAGCCGGCATCGGCAAGCGCGGCGACCAGCGCCTGGTTGCCCGCGGCATCGCGGATGCTGCCGGGAATGGTCGCACCGTCGAAATCGGAGCCGAGCGCCACGCAGTCGATGCCCATGCGCTCCACCAGATAATCGATATGACGAATCATGTCGGAAAGCGGCGTATCGGCATTCTCCTGCCCGTCGGCGCGCAGCATCGTGGTCGCATAGTTGAGGCCGACCAGCCCCTTGCCGGCGCGGATGGCGTCGAGCTGGCGGTCGGTCAGGTTGCGGGCCACAGGCGTCAGCGCATGCACGTTGGAATGGCTGGCGATCAGCGGCTGGTCGCTCACCTTCTCCACATCCCAGAAGCCCTGCTCGGTCATGTGCGCGGTATCGATGAGAATGCCCAGCCGGTTGCAAGCCTTGACCAGGCGGATGCCTGATTCCGTCAGGCCCGGGCCGGTGTCCGGGTTCATCGGATAGGCGAAGGGCACGCCATGGGCAAAGGCATTGTGCCGGCTCCAGACGGGGCCAAGGCTACGCAGGCCGGCGGCATAGAAGGTTTCGAGCGCGGAGAGATCCTCGTCGATCGGCTCGCAGCCTTCCATATGCAGAACGGCGGCAAAGACGCCATCGGCGATCGCCGCGCGGATCTCGGCCGTGCTGGTGCACAGCCGCCAGATGCCGGCGCGGTGCAGCCTCAGCGCGATGGCGGCGAAATCAAGCGCGATGTCGAGCGAAGGAAGACGCTCCAGCGGCGCGGCAAGCGGCGTCTGATAATGGCCCTTCTCGTCCGGCTGGCGCAGGATCAGGTCGCCGGAGGGAATGTAGATCGCGCAGAGACCGCCAGCCAGACCGCCGGCCCTGGCGCGGGGCGCGTCGATATGGCCACGGGTCGTGCCATCGCGAAATTCCGCCAGCGGATCCTCACCCTTGCGCGCCGAAGCCCAGAGCCGCAAGAGCACGTCGTTGTGCCCGTCAAAAACCGCCTGCATGAAAATCCTCTGCCATCCATCATCCGGCGCGACGCACCGGGCCGACGCGCTTCCGAGGCGAGCCTAGAACATCGGCCAGGGTGGCGAAACCGGTTTCGCTGAAAAGCAGGGCCGCCGAGGGCAGGAGGCCGCACCCTGCCCCAAGTGGCGGCGCGGCCCCGACACCGTCAAAGGGGTCTCACGGGGCGGGTGTCCCTGACAGGGGAAATATGCCATGAGACGGTGCTGGAGATGGCGGAAGCGAGGCGCGACATGATTCACTTGCCCTATGGTGGCCTGCGCTCTGGTCACGGATCCTGTGGTGGCCTGCCCGGTGTGCAGGCAATCGTGGCGCGCGCCTGCGCCCTTGTCCTGGCGCTGTCGCTCGCCATCACCTCCGGCTGCGCCGGCCGGCCGGAAGGCGTGCTGATTCCCGAGGCCAGCGCGGCCACGGTGCATGCGCTCGGCGCCTCCACAGTGGACATGCTGGTGGCGACCACGCGGGCGCCTTCAGAGAAACCGGGCGTACTCTTCGGGGGCGAGCGCGGCAACGAGGTGCGCGCAGCCGAAATCGTCGTCTCCATCCCGCCCGACAAGAACCGGCAGATCGGCCAGGTGCAATGGCCGCGCAAGCTGCCGGCCAATCCGGCCCGCGAATTCGCCACCGTCTCCGTTGCGCCCATGAACGACAAGGCCAAGGTGCAGGGCTGGATCAAGCGCTCCATGCCGGCGGGGCGGCGCATGCTGGTCTTCGTGCATGGCTTCAACAACCGCTATGAGGATGCGGTCTATCGCTTCGCCCAGATCGTTCATGATTCCGGGGCTCAGGTTGCGCCCGTGATCTTCACCTGGCCATCGCGCGGGAGCATCTTCGACTATAATTACGACAAGGACAGCACCAACTATTCGCGCGATGCGCTGGAGGAACTGCTGACCACGGCCGCCAAGGATCCGGCCGTGGCCGACATCACCATCATGGCGCACTCCATGGGCTCCTGGCTCGTAACCGAATCGCTGCGGCAGATGGCGATCCGCAATGGCCGCGTGGCGCCCAAGATCACCAATGTCATCCTTGCCTCGCCCGATATCGATGTCGATGTCTTCCAGAAGCAATGGGAGGCGCTGGGTCCGAAGAAGCCGAAATTCACGCTGTTCGTCTCGCAGGACGACCGCGCGCTGCAGCTCTCGCGCCGCATCGCCGGCAATGTCGAGCGTCTCGGCCAGATCGATCCGCTGCAGGAGCCCTATCGCAGCGGCCTGGAAAAGGCAGGCATCACCGTGCTGGATCTCACCGCGCTCAAAGGCGGCGACCGGCTGAACCACGGCAAGTTCGCCGAGAGCCCCGATGTGGTGAAGCTGCTCGGCAACCGCCTGATCGCCGGCCAGACCATCACCGATTCGGAAGTCGGCATCGGCGAGCGCGTCGGCGCCGTCGCGCTCGGCACGGCCCAGACGGTGGGCAGCGCGGCAAGCGTGGCCGTCTCCACGCCCATCCTGATCTTCGACCCGCGCACGCGCGACAATTACGGCGAGCAATTGCAGCGGCTCAACCAGTCGCTGAGCAATACGGTGGGTGCCGCGACATTGCAGTGAGCCGACGCCCTGCCGTCACCGGGCGCAGACACGTCCCTCAATGAAACGTCGACTTCGAAAACAGGTTGAGCACGAGAACGCCCGCGATGATCAGGCCGAGGCCGAGGATCGCGGGCAGGTCCAGCGTCTGGCGGAAGACGACGAAGCCGACCAGAGAGACCAGCACGATGCCGAGCCCGCTCCAGATCGCATAGGCGATGCCGACCGGAATGGCGCGCAGTGTGTAGGACAGGCAGAAGAAGGCGATGCCATAGCAGACCACCACCATGACCGTCGGCCAGAGCCGGCTGAAATGCTGCGCGGCCTGCAGCGCCGAGGTGCCGAGCACCTCGAAGACGATGGCGATGACGAGGATGGAATAGAGGGTGAGCGGCGACATCCTGTGTCCTTCTAAAGGCCGAGAGCATCGAAGCGACCATCGGGACCGGTTTCCCGCTTGAGGCGTCGGATGCAAATTTTAATTTTGCAATCTTAACTTTAATTCGTAAAGTCTGATGGATTAGTCGCTCCGACCGAGGCTGACGTCTGTTTCGCCCATGATGGAGACCGGCATGACCATAAATCGCACATTCTTTTTCGAAGAACTCCACGAAACCCTTTTCCCCAACGGGTTGCACGAGTCGCAATATCAGGGGACCGCGCGGATTCTCGACTATTGGGCTCAACGCCACCCAGCGCTGGATGACCGCTTCCTCGCCTATATTCTCGCCACCGCCTATCATGAAACCGGCGCGGCCATGCAGCCCGTGCGGGAGACGCATGCGACTTCCGATGATCAAGCGATCGAGCGACTGCAGCGGGCCTTTGACAACGGCCAATTAACCTGGGTCCGCAAACCCTACTGGAACAAGGATAGCGAGGGCAAATCCTGGTTCGGGCGCGGTCTCGTGCAACTGACCCGTCGCGACAACTATGACCGAGTCGGCCATAATCTCGGCATCGACTTGACGACCGACCCTTCCGCTGCGCTCGACGACGACAACGCGATCAGGATCATCGTCGAAGGCATGATCGGCGGTTGGTTCAGTGGACCGAAGCTGGCTGACTTCTTCCACGGCAACGTCGCCAACTGGCTGCGCGCACGCGCGATCATCAACGGATCGGAGAGCGCGCAAAAGGTTGCCAGATACGGCAAGTCCTTCTACCGCGCCTTGAGCTACACGGTCTGACCTCGACCTTCGGCTCCAGCGCCTCATTCAGAGAAAACCGATCATCGCTGCATGTGACGCCACCTGCGGCGATATGTGCCTTCCTGCCTCTCCCGCTTTATGGCAAATCGGAGCTGCTCTCTCGGGCTTCGGCGCGACATCTCATAGAGCAGGAGCGGCGAAAGGCGTGACCATGACTTCCACGGATACCACCCTCTATGACGCTATTGGCGGCGAGGAGACGGTCAAGGCGCTGACCGCGCGGTTCTACGACCTGATGGACACGCTGCCTGAGGCAGCGCGCTGCCGGGCGCTGCACCCTCGCGATCTCACCGCCGGCCGCGACAAGCTGACCGATTATCTGCTCGGCTGGCTCGGCGGCCCGCCCGTCTATGTCGAGAAATATGGCCATCCCATGCTGCGCCGGCGCCATTTCGGCGCGGCGATCGATGCGCAGGCGCGCGACGAATGGCTGCTCTGCTTCCATCGGGCGCTGGAGGAAACGGTGGCGCATCCGCAATTGCGCGCCGTGATCCTGGAGCCGGTCACGCGGCTCGCCCACCACATGCAGAACACGGAGTAGAGCGCGATGGCGATCACGGATTTCGACAGCCGCCGGACCGCAGTTTTCCTGGCCGGGCTGATGGGGCTTGCCGGTGTGGCGAGCGCCGCCGCCGCGGCCCATGGCGGCGGGCAGGATGCGCATCTGCTGCAGGCGGCCTCGGCGCTTTGCCTGGCCCATGCGCCGGCGCTGATCGCGCTTGCCGCCCTCTGGGACCGGCTGCGCATGGCGGCCATTGCCTCCCTGCTGATGGCTGCCGGCACGGCGCTGTTTGCAGGCGACATGACCATGCGCCATGTCGCTGGCCACGGCCTGTTTCCCATGGCCGCCCCCACCGGGGGCTTTGCCATCATGGCCGGCTGGCTGGCGGTGTCCGTGGGTGCTCTGCTGCCACGGAAGGGCTGAGGCGAGGCGCGCGCGTCCGCCGATGGCATTGCTCCGGCCGACGTGAGGCGGGAAAGCGCCTCAGGCGTCGCGCGCGGGCGGGCTGGTCTTCAGGTCTTCCAGGGCGCGCTGCAGGCTGGACTTGCTGCCATTGCGCAGCGGTACGAAGGCCGTACCGAACTTCTTGCAGCCGGTCTTCACCCTGAGACACGCATCATGGCTGATGCAGTCGATGGGGCAGAAGACGCAATCGACCGAAGGCAGGACGCGGTCGATGCGCGAGACCGCCTCGCGCAACCCGCCATCATGATGCAACAGCTCGGCGCCGAACTGCGCGGCAATCTCGCGCAGATGCGCCACCTGGCAATCCCGTCCGCCGACATAGAGAAAGCTGCGCCCCTCCAACCCGTGCGCGGTCTGGGCGCTCTCCTGTGCCGTTTCGGCCGGGCGGGCCGTCTCCTTGCGCTTCATCTTCTTGCCGGCGCGCTTGTCGCTCATCTCGTCGGTCTCCGCGGGTTCAATCATCAGGCGTCACGCCTGAACTGGCCGCAAGCTAACCCAGCGCGAACGTCTGGGCAATATAACATGAGTTTTTTTATCATATTTAAATTCACGGCTGATACGCCAGCACTATTCCGGCTGGTGGGCCTTAGCGGGTAAAGTCCATCGGAGCGGTGATCGTAAAGGACTGACCAAGCGCCTCCGGCAAAGCCGGGAGTTTCACACGCCGCACGGCGTCCAGCGCGGCCTGGTCGAGCACGGGCGCGCCTGAGCTGCTTTTGATCGACAGACGTAAGACCGATCCATCCCGACCAACAACGAAAGACACCAAGGCCGTACCCTTAAGCCGCGCGCGCTGCGCTTCACTTGGATAACGGGTCACCCGCTGCAAGCGCATCTGGACGATGGATTTGTAACGCGAGGCGGCCGCCTGTCCGGCGGCGCTCGACTGCCCCGCGCCGCCGGCGCTGGTGGCAGCGGCTGAGGCGGTCTCCTCGCCATCGGCAGCGCCCTTACGGGCGGACGCGGCCGCCTTGCCGCCCTCGCCGGCGGCGGGACGGACCCGACGCGGCTTCTCCGGCGGCTTTTCCGGCTTTGGCTCGGCTTTCTTCGCAACAGCGGGCTTGGCCGGCGCGAGCTTGGGCGGATCAGGCTTTTCGAGAGGTACGACATGTTCCACCGGCGGCAGCGCGGCCACCACCTCGGGCGGCGTCTGCGCGGGAGGCGGCAGGCTTTCCTGCGGCAGAATCACGTCGGCATTGGCGCTCGGCACAGGCGCGTCCGGCGACACTGCTGCTTCAGCCTGAGCGGCAGGATCGGGCGTGACCTCGGGCGGGCTCTCGCTCTCCACCGTTTCGGGCGGCACGGCCTCCTGCAGGGGCTCGGTTGGCGTGACAGGATCGATCGCCGCCGTCTCCGTCGGCGTCTCGCTCGGGCTCAGCACCTCGCTGGGGGTGCCGGCCTGCAGCGTATCGGCAAAGGCGTTGCCCAATGTCGCCACCTCGACGGCCGGCCCGCCTTCCGCCATGTCCGGCACTTCGGGCCTGGGCAGCAGCATGACGGCGCCCGCCACGGCATGCAGGCCGATCGAAAGGCCGATGCCCACTGTCCAGCGCAAGGTCTTGCTCATGCTCTCCTGTCCTTGTGTCATGCCGGCGCCGGCTTTTCGCTCCGATGCGCCAAAGCTTTGTTTGCGCATCGGATCCTTCCAAAAACCGGAAGTCACTTTTCGGTGCGATGCGCCGCGCCGGGCGATCAGCCCTTGAGCGCGATCGGGGCCTTGGAGCCGGTGCGCAGCCCGCCCATGCAGGCCTCGCGGGCAAGATCCGCGCCCTGGCAGACGGGCGCGTCATTGATCAGCAGGCTGCCCAGCGCCTCGCAGCGCGTGCCGGCCAGATCGAACTGGCGCACTTTGGTCTTGCCGGCCGGAAGATCGCGGAAATCGAGAACCGCCATCCGCTCGACCAGCCCCTGCCCGTTGAACAGCACGAACTCGAAGGACAGCTTGTCGATATCCTGCTTCAGGCTGCTTTCGGCGGTGAAGGTCAGCTTGCAGCCCTTGTCGGACGGGTTCAGTCCATTGAGCTCGACCGTCAGGCCCTTGACGGCAGGGCTGTTGCCGGCCTCCTGCGCCAGCCCGGCGCCGGCAGAAGCCACCCAGGCGGTCACACCTGCAGCAAGGATCACCGCCCTGCCCAACCCAATGCCCAGACCCATGTTCTTTCCCGCCATGTCGCTCTCTCCGCCTTGCCACCCCGACCGTGTCGGCTTGCGTCCATAGATAAAGATGACTATGGCAGTCAAGATAGTGCATGCATGGCGCCCTGTCATCCTGCCCGCTCCAAAGAGGACGGAAAGGGACCGGATGGCGCTCACGGGAAGGACAGTTTCATGGCAAGCGCGAAGGGCCTTGGCAGCGGCGGGACTGCCGCCTGGCAGGCAAACCGGCAGGCGGGCGGCTCGCAGGCGGATGACGGGCGGGCCGATGACGGGCAGGCGGGCGATCGCTCCGCGCGGGCGCGCCGGGTGCTGCTTCTCCTCACGCTGCTGATGGGCGGCGCGTTCCTCGCCTCGATCATGCTGGGGGTCGCCAATGCCTCGGTGGCCGGCGTGGTGCGGCTTCTTCTCGGCCTGGATCAGGATGCGGCACTGCTGCGCGACCGGATCATCATTCTCGACATCCGCCTCCCGCGGGCGCTGACGGGCCTTCTGGTCGGGGCGGCGCTGGCGGTTTCGGGCGCGCTGATGCAGGGCCTGTTCCGCAATCCGCTGGCCGATCCGGCTCTGGTCGGGGTCTCCTCCGGCGCCGCTCTGGGCGCGGTGTCGATGATCGTTCTGGGCGGCGCGCTGATGCCCTGGCTGCCGGCCAGCCTGTCGCTGACCGCCCTGCCGCTCGCCGCCTTTCTGGGCGGCCTCGCCTCGACGCTTTTGCTCTACCGCATCGCGACGACGGGCCAGGTGACATCCGTCGCCACCATGCTGCTCGCCGGCATCGCGCTCGGCGCGCTGAGCAGCGCCGCCACGGGCCTACTCGTGTTCATCGCCGATGACCGGCAATTGCGCGACATCACCTTCTGGACGCTCGGCTCGCTCGCCGGCGCCAGCTGGCAGAAGCTCGCCATCTCCGCACCCGTGATCCTCGTCGCGCTCGGGGCGAGCGGCTTTCTCGCGCGCGGACTGAACGCGCTGACATTAGGAGAAGCCGCCGCTTTCCACATGGGCTTTTCCGTCCAGCGGCTGAAGAACGGCGCGATCCTCTGCGTGGCGGCGGCCACGGGCGCTGCGGTCGCCACCAGCGGCGCCATCGGTTTCGTCGGCATCGTCGTGCCGCATCTCCTGCGGCTGGTGATCGGGCCGGACAACCGCTTCCTGCTGCCGGCGGCCGCCCTGCTCGGCGCGTCGCTGCTGCTGATGGCCGACATGCTCTCGCGCCTCGTCGTCGCACCGGCTGAACTGCCGATCGGCATCATCACGGCGCTCGCCGGCGCCCCGGTCTTCCTTGCCATCCTCATGCGCGGCCGGGGGCGTCTGGGATTATGAGCCAGCATCCCAAAGATCTCGTGGTGCGCGACCTTGAGGTCATGATCGGCGGCAACAGAATCCTCGACAAAGCGGGCTTCACCGCCCGCGCCGGCGCGCTGACCGCGATCATCGGTCCGAGCGGCTGCGGCAAGACGACGACGCTGAAGGCGCTTTCGGGCGAGATCGCCTATCGCGGCTCCGTGACGCTGCAGGGCGACGAGGTCTCGCGCCTGTCTCCGATGGCGCTGGCGCGCCGGCGCGCCGTGCTGCCGCAGGCAACCGCGCTGGCCTTTCCCTTCACCGTGCGCGAGGTCGTCGCCATGGGCCTGCAGGTGGCCGGCGTCGGGGCACCGGCGGACGGGCGACGGATCGCCTCGGCGCTCGAGGATGTCGACCTTGGCGGCTTTGCCGGCCGCTTCTATGGCGAGCTTTCCGGCGGCGAGCAGCAGCGCGTCCAGCTGGCGCGGGCGCTGTGCCAGATCAAGGCTTCGGCTGCAAAGCCGGGTGCCGGTGCGCGCGCGAACCCGATGCAAGAGCGAGACGGGAAGACAGCGGGGGCGACGGCGTTCGTGCCCTTCCTCTTCCTCGACGAACCGGTCTCGAACCTCGACATCCGCCACCAGCTGGCCATCATGCAGCTTGCCCGCGACCATGCGCGGCAGGGTGGCGGCGTGGTCGCGGTGATGCATGACCTGAACCTGACGGCGATGTTTGCCGATTCCGTCGTCATGATGCGGGCCGGACGGGTGGAGGCCGAGGGGACACCGGAAGCGGTGATGCAGGATGGGCTGCTCGGCCGGCTGTTCGGCTGCGCGCTCAAGGTCGGAACCGTGCCCCCGGCCGGCATGCCCTTTGTCCTGCCGCAGACGGCAACCCTTTCCTAAGGCCGCTGGGCTGGCGTTCTCAAGCAGATCCTGAGGAACAAAACCGGCCTTCGGACGTTTGTCAGCCACGTGACGCCTGCCCGGTCCAAGCCCCGGATCAAGCAGGCCGCACCCGTCTTACGCCGAACCCGCGGCACGAAGGAGTTTTTCAATGTCAGGTCTTTTTTCCGGCAAATCGTCTTATCGCACCGGCTCCGGTCTGTTCAACCAGCCCCTGGACGATCAGCTCAGCGACATCCGCGACGATATTGCCGCGCTGACCAAGCTGCTCGCCAAGCGCGGCGACAAGGCTTCGCATCTGGTGCGCGACCGCGCCCATGATGCGCGTTCGAGCGCCGAAGCCGGCCTTGGCGATCTGATGGAGGGCGCGGAAGAGATGCTCTCCGACCTGCGCCGCCGCTATGCCTCGACCGAGCGCCAGGTGCGCCACACCGTGCGGGAACATCCGCTTGCCACGATCGGCATTCTTGCCGCGGCCGGCCTGCTTGCAGCCTCCCTGCTGCGCAAATAAGCCTTCCTCCCTGCCGGCCGCCGGATTCGCACATGAATCCCGGCACCGGCAGATTTTCTTTCTTCACCCCGGGAACGCCGGGCTTTACGGACGGTTGATCCAGGCCAAAGCCGGTCGTCGTGCCGAACAGCGTGCTGGCTACGTGCTTTGGCATGCGTCGAAAGGCGCCTGTTCAAAGCGTGGTTGTCGGGGCGGTCGTCTTTGCCTGTGGCCTGACGGCAGTCATGATTCCTGCAGGCGGCACGTCCTGTCGAGACCTTGTGGTCTTATCCAGACATTTGATCCTCAAGAGCGTTGCTGTCGGGAGCGAATGTCAAAACAAGACCACTGGCGTCAGGGCGGTTGCGCCCCTTATTGTCGCGCCTAGCATGCCGGCGGAGGATGTCGTGCAGCGACCTTTGTGCTCGCGCAGGTCCCGCCTTGTCCTGCGGCCAGCTTCTGGCCGCGTGTTTATTTGGAGACGCTCATGGGCCCGATCGTGGCTTTTCTTTCCAGCATGGCCGCAACCGATATGAGCCTCACCCTTGCTCGCATCAAGCGCAACGCCATTCTGCGTGGCATTGCCGGCTTCGCTTTCATCCTGGCCTTCATCTTCGGCATGATCGCCCTGTCCATCAAGATGGCAGAACATTGGGGCGCGATCACCGCCATGCTGATTCTCGGCGGCGTTTTCCTCGTCATCGGCATCATCGTGCTGATCACCATGTCGATCATGGAAGCGCGCGACCGGCAGATCGCTGCGGAGCGCAAGCGCAAGACGCAGATGCAGACCAATCTGGTGATGGCGACCACGATGACGCTGTTTCGCCGCAAGCCGCTGATGGCGGCGGGGATTGCCGTTTTGGTCGGCGGGCTCCTCGGCTTCACCCGCCTGGGCTTTGGCAAAAGCGACGACGAGGCCTGAGCGCATCAGGATCGAAATCGCGTGACGTCATCCTCGGGCTTGTCCCGAGGATCTGCCAAGGTCCATTATTTGCAAAGAGATCAGGCGCTTGCAGATGCTCGGGACAAGCCCGAGCATGACGGAACGACGACGTCGCGCGTTTGCCAAGGAGTTCCAGACATGGTGATGCGGTCAACCGGATTCCGTATCAGCTCTTGATAGATCGCCCCTGGTGAGCGCAACCCCGGTGATCGCTTCCGGGTGACATGCCGCAGGGCGCATCAGGCCCCTCACGAGCCTGGGAAAGCACAGCTTGAAACAATGCAAGGCGCCCCTATCCAAGGCGCCTTTTTTGCAAGACTGGTTGTCCAAGAGAGTAGAGCGTCTTGCCGCCTGCCGATCACGCGACTTACGAGCCGCGCCAAGCCTCCCGTCCTTACAGCGGCAGGCGGATGATCGCCGTGACGCCATCGGGCAGATATTCCACCTTCACCGCGCTGCCCATCACCTTGTCGAGACTGCGCTCGATCAGGATGGAGCCGAAGCCGCGCCGTTGCGGCTCGGTGACCGGCGGCCCGCCCACCTCGGTCCAGGTGAGATGCAGCACCCGGCCGCTCTCCTCCTCCACGCCGCGCGCGGTGAAGACGATCCGCCCGTCCGGCACGGAGAGCGCGCCATATTTGGCAGCATTGGTTGCCAGTTCGTGAAGCACCAGGCCGAGGCCGACGGCCTGGTCGGGCCCGAGAAGAATCTCGTCCTTGTGGATTTCCACCTGGGCTTCATAATCGCGGACATGGGGGGCCAGTTGCTTCTGCAACAAGGCCGAGAGGCGAATGGCGCCCCATTCGTGATCCGACAGGAGGCCATGCGCCTCCGAGATCGCCTGCAGCCGGCCGGCAAAGGCGGTCATGAAGGCCTGGGGATCGCTCGTCTGGCGCAGGGTCTGGCGCGCCAGCGATTGCAGCATGGCCAGCGTGTTCTTGACGCGGTGGTTGAGCTCGCGCAGCAGGAGCCGCGTGCGCTGGCTCGATGTCTGCTCGCTCGTCACGTCGATGTTGACGCCGAGGAAGACGGTCGGGTTTCCCTGCGCATCGCGCTCATGCACCCTGCCCCGGCCGAGCAGCCAGCGACCGGTGGCGGCGACGCGGATGGTGCTGTCGTAATCGGCCTCTCCCGCCATGGCATGGCGCAGATTGTCCAGCATGCGGCCTCGGTCGTCACGATGGATGGCGGTGAAAAAGTCGCGCGCATGATAGGCCGCGGCCGGCGCCATGCCGAACATGCGCACCATCGCCGCATTGCAGGAGATCGCGCCGGTGCGCACGTCCCAGAGCCAGCTGCCGACATTGGCGGCTTCCAGCGCCATGGCATGACGCCGCTCGTCGCGCGACAGAACGGCTTCGTTGAGCGCGCGCTGGTTGGCATCCTCCTTCAGCGAAATCATCGAGCCGACGATCGCGGCGAGGTCTTCGAGCCGCACCACCTCTTCCGCGGTCAGGCCGGTGCGCGGGGCCGGATCGGCCAGCGCCAGAAAGCCGACAAGGGCGCCATCCACCTCGGCCGGAATCGCGCAGACAAAGCGCAGGCCCGGCGCGCCGGAAACGGCCGGGTGGGCGTTGAGCTCAGTATCATGGGCGGCGTCGCCGATGACCAGTGGCGTGCGCTGATCCGTGGACAGGCGGCCGCCCGCCAGGGCCATGAGATCGGCAACCTCGTCATCGAATCCCGTCCAGGCCACGGCGCGGCGCGATCGCAGGCAGCCGATCGCCACGCTGCGCACGCCGAAGACCGAAGCGGCCAGGCGGATCACATGGAGGATGTGCGGATCGCCGCCGGTTCCGCTCTGCCCGTCATCGGCCGGCCAGGCGTGCACGGCGCCGGCCTGTGGCGGGGCCATGGCAAGCGGCGGTGCGGCGGCATTCGTGACGATGGTCATCTACACTCCCCAGGAGCAGGTCCGGCGCAAGAGCTCGCCCGATTTGCTCGCTCCTGTTTGCCGCATTGTCAGAGGTCGAGGCAATCGATTTTCTGCCGGATGGGCCGCGCAGGCCAAATTGATGGGTAAACTGGCGGCTGCCATGTCAGCAGCACTGGGCACGGATATCCGGCAACAAAAAGCAACTGGCAGGTTTTCGCGCAGGGAATTCGTGTGACGGCAGGCCGAAGGGCGCGCCCTGCCGCCCGCCACATGTTTCTCCGCATGGCCTGCCTGCAAATAGGTCTGCCTGAAAACATGGGAACGCGCCGCCATTGTCCGGCAGCGCGTCCCTTGAAGCATCGCGGTCGGTCGCGGGCGGCCGATCGACCGCCTGTATAAGGAAACGCCGGTGTCAGGAAACGAAGGCGCGCGAGGTCAGCGGCGCGGAGGTTGCGTCCGGGCCATACTCGTTTTCACCAGTCACCTGGAGAATGTCCTGCAGGCGCTGGCGCGCGCGGTTCACGCGGCTCTTGATGGTGCCGAGCGCGCAGCCGCAGATTTCAGCCGCTTCTTCATAGGAGAAGCCGGAGGCTCCCACGAGAACGATGGCTTCCCTCTGGTCGGGAGGCAGCATGTTCAGCGCACGCTTGAAGTCCTGCAGGTCGAGCGAGCCATATTGCGAAGGGTGCTGGGCCAGCGATTCGGTGAAGAAGCCGTCGCTGTCCTGAACCTCGCGGCCGCGCTTGCGCATCTGGCTGTAAAGTTCGTTGCGCAGGATGGTGAAGAGCCAGGCCTTCATATTGGTGCCCATCTCGAAATGGTCCTGCTTGGCCCAAGCCTTCATGATGGTATCCTGCACGAGATCATCAGCCCGGTCGTGACGACCGATCAACGACATGGCGAAGGCGCGCAGGCTTGGAAGAGCGGCCAGCATTTCACGCTTGAAGTTCGGTTCCTCAGTCGACATGGACCCACTCATTCCGCAACATCAGAAAGGGACTGCCGCTCGACGGCATCCAGCTTTTCCAGAAGATCGATAAACCGGTCCGGTATCGCTTCCTCTTGAACGGAGAGGTAAAGTGCGCGAAGCTTCGATGCGATCTGCGCATGTGCATTGTCTAGGCGCACAGGGAGATCCGCCTGGCGCCTTGCCCCGATATTGTGTTTCATCTTAACAGAAGCACCCTCAAAATTCAGTCGGGGGAAGAACGCGGGAGCCAAAAATTTGTTCCCGGCGGGAACAAGATTTATCGTCACTGCGTTTTTGACAAAGCATCAGGCTGCGCCTTGCGGCCCGACCGAGGGAGCCCCATACATGTCCTTGTCCACCCGGATCGCCCCATATCTGCCGTTCCTGCGTCGCTATTCCCGCGCTTTGACGGGATCGCAGACGTCGGGTGACGCCTATGTCGCAGCGGTCCTGGAAGCGCTGATCGCAGACGTTTCGATCTTTCCGGAAGCGGGTAGCGATCGTGTTGCACTGTTCCAGCTCTACACCAAGCTGTTCGGCAATTCGTCGATCCTGATCCCCGAGCCGGTTTCGCCCTTTGCCTGGGAAAAGCGTGCCTCCATCAATCTCGCCTCCGTTTCGCCGCTGGCGCGACAGGCCTTTCTCCTCGTCGCTGTCGAGGGCTTTCATGCCAATGAAGCGGCCGAGGTGCTGGGCTGCAGCGAGGCGCGCATGAGCCAGCTGCTGGAACAGGCCTCGGAGGAGATCTCCCGCCAGGTCGCCACTGACATCATGATCATCGAGGACGAGCCGTTGATCGCCATCGATATCGAACAGATGGTGGAAAGCCTGGGACATCGCGTGACCGGCATCGCCCGCACCCGCGACGAAGCCATCGCGTTGTTCAAGGCCTCGCAGCCGAGCATGGTTCTGGCCGACATCCAGCTGGCCGATGGCAGCTCAGGCATCGACGCCGTCAACGAGATCCTGAAGAGCTCGGCCATTCCGGTGATCTTCATCACGGCCTTCCCCGAACGTCTTCTGACCGGCGAACGCCCCGAACCGACCTTCCTGGTCACCAAGCCGTTCAATCCTGACATGGTCAAGGCATTGATCAGCCAGGCGCTGTTCTTCAATGAGAACACCCGCGCCGCCGCCTGAGACGACTTAAGGCCGCAGGCGACAGCATCGGACTGAAAATCGCGGGCAGTCCGATGCTCCACGTTTCCGTTTTAGCAGCGGACACAGAGCCGGTTCCCGCTTTCCATCCACTGCTCTGGTGATCCCTCGGCGTTGCCGCATCGGGTCATATGCGCTATATCTGCTGCATCGCTGATTGAATGGCCTCTCGCGCACAAAGCTGCGGGAGGCCATTGCATGAGCAGGCCCTTCGTCCATCCGAAGGTCGCAAATCCTTGGCAGCGCCGCCCGTCTTCGTGGGAACGCCTTTCCCGTTCAATGCGTTGATGATCCAGTCGTTCGCTTTTCGAGTGAGGCACAGGGCGTGGACAAGCAGAGCATGTCGGACAGCGGACGCAACGGAACGGACCAGCGCGCGCAGTTGCTCGATATGATCCTGTCGAAGACCGGCACCGGCTATGTGCTGCAGGACGCGCAGCTGAACCTCATCGCCAGCGCCAACGTTCCTGATATCGCCTTGCACCTAGCCTTTGCCGGGCCGGATGATGCCAATGGTGAAGCGGCACGAATCGGCAATCTGAAACGCGAGGTCATCGCCCTCGGCAGAGCGACGACGGCCGAGGTGGACATCGCCTCATCCGCAGGCCTGATGACCTTCCGCTTCGATATCGAGCCCATGGCCGATCAGTTCGGCGGGATCGTGCTGATCCTGCGCGATGTGTCCGATACGCGTCATCGCGAACGCGTGTTGAAGACGTTGCTGCGCGAACTCAGCCATCGCTCAAAAAATCTTCTCGCCATCATCCAGGGCATCGCCACCCAGACTGCCCGGCAGGCGCGCTCGCTCGACAGCTTTCTCGTCACGTTTCGCGGCCGTATCCAGTCCCTCGCCTCCTCGCAGGATCTGGTCACCGACTCCAGCTGGCGCGGCGCCTTTCTCTTCGCGCTCGCCGAAAAGCAGTTTGCCGCCTATTGGTCTGAGCCGGGCATGCCGATCACGCCCACAGGTATCGATGCGCATCTCTCCCCCAATGCAGCGCTGCATATCGGCCTGGCGCTGCATGAGCTGATCGTCAATTCCGCCTCCCACGGCGCCATCGCCGCCGGCGTGAGTTCGCTGACGCTGGATTGTTTTGAAACCGTGATGGACGGCAAGGAAGCGCTCGAGCTTGTCTGGCTGGAGCATCTGCCCGTCGGCTCCACGCCGATGGAGGGCACGGAAGCCAGCTTTGCCCGCACCGTGCTGGAACGCGTGGTGCCGATCGCCATCGGCGGCAAGGCCCGTTATCTCGCCCAATCAGACCGGATCGAATATCACTTGTTCATTCCGCCGCATGAATACGAGATCATCACGCGGGTTGAGGAATAATCCGCGTCCGCTTGATGGTGGTCGGGCGTCCCGTGGTCGATGGCGGGAACACAGGGTACGACGCAACGGGTCGTACCCTGTCCGTCATCTACCATCTGAGCAAGGCGACATCTGCACAGTGTTCCTATGAGATTAGGGCTGACCTCTATAGTGATGTCGGCGCTCGTCCCATGGGTCGATTGATGTCGGTCGATTGATGTCAGCAAAATCAAGCGGTCGCAGGAAATAGGGACCGGTCACGACACGACGCCCGCAAGGGCTTTCGCCTGCCAATGCGCATTCGTTCGAGCCAGCCGAACCGCAATGGCCAAAAAGAAAACAGCCAGTGCCGGGGGGAGGCACTGGCTGTTGTCGTCAACTCACCGAGGGGGCATGTGAGTTGTGAGCCGGTATCATTTGGGGCTGGTTCGAATTGGGGGCGATACGAACCATGATCCGGACAGCCTAATAACGGACGGCCCCGACAAAGGTTCCGCTGCGACGGCGGGAAAATTGGAAAAATGCGCCCATGCGGCGATATCCATGTAAGCCAATGATACACAATGATTTTTCTGAAGGACGCCTGAGGCGGGCGATCTTTAGACCCGCTCAAGCTCGGCACGGTGGCGCTGCATCAGCAGGAATTTTTCAAAGTCGCGATCGTAGATCGGCTTCATAGCCGGGTTGGGGTGATGCAGCCGCTCGGGCGGCGCCATGCCCGCGCCGGCTTCGCCAAGGCCCGGATAGAAGCCCGCGCCGACGGCCGCCACCATGGCCGTGCCGAGGAGAACGGCATCATGGGTCTCGGGCACCACGATGGGGCAGCCGGTGACATCGCCATAGAGTTCCATCAGCAGCGGATTGCGAACATGGCCGCCGGTAATGTGCAGCACGTCCACGCGGTAGCCCTTGTCCGTCAGGGTGGCCAGCACATGGCGGATGCCGAGCGCGATGGCGACGCAGGCGCGCCAGTAGATCCGGCAGAGCGCATCGAAAGAGCTGTCGAGATCGAGCCCGCTGATCACGCCAAGCGCGTGCGGATCGGCGAGCGGCGCACGGTTGCCGTGAAAATCCGGCAGGATGTGCAGCCTGCTGGCAAGCTGCGGCCCCTCGACGGCGCGCAGCGCCTGGATGCGGGCGATGATGCGCGCATGGGTGCCGGCATCGGGCGTGCCGCCGGCCGCATGGCTGCGCACGAGATGATCGAGCAGCGCGCCGGCCACTGACTGGCCGCCCTCGATCAGCCAGCTCCCGGGAAAGCCGGCCGCGTAATAGGGTCCCCAGAAGCCGAAAAGCGGCTTCGGTGCGCGGGAAAAGGCGACGAGGCAGCTGGATGTGCCGGCAATCATCGCCAAGCGCCGCTCCAGTTCGGCGGGATCGCCGGCATGGCGGCCCAGCACGCCGAGCGCGCCGGCATAGGCGTCGATCATGCCGGCCGCGACACGGCAATGGGTTTCGAGCCCCAGTTCCCGCGCCGCCTGCGGCGTCAGCGTCCCGAGTGCTGCGCCGACTGGACGGGTTTCCTCCGTCAGTCCGGCACGCGCCTTGAGATCGGCAAGCCCGATCATGGCGAGAAAATCGTCCTGCCAGCCGGGCTGGGCATGGGAAAGATAGTTCCACTTGGCAGTGAGCGTGCAGCGCGAGCGGGCAAGGCTGCCGCACGCCCGCCAGGAGAGAAAGTCGGCAAGATCGAAGATTTTCTGCGCCTTGGCCCATTGTCCGGGAAGGTGCCGCTTCAGCCACATCAGCTTTGGCATCTGCATTTCCGGCGACATGACCCGGCCCGAATGGTCGAGGACGGGATGGCCGGTTGCGGTGCAGGCGTCGGCCTCCGCCAGCGCCCGGTGATCGAGCCAGACGATGGTGTCCCAGTCCGGTGCGCCCGCGCGGTTGACCGAGAGCGGTGCGCCAGCCCCATCGCGCACTACCAGCGAGCAGGTGGCATCGAAAGCGATGGCAGCGACAGCGGAGCCGGAGACGGCTGCACGGTCAAGCGCGCCGCGCACCGCCAGGCAGACGGCGCGCCAGATATCTTCGGACTGGTGTTCGGCATGATGCGCATCCGGCCGGTTCATGACGATTGGATGATCGGCGCGGGCCAGAAGCGCGCCGGCGGCATCGAAAAGGCCGGCGCGCGCGCTGCCGGTGCCAACATCGACGGCCATGACAAGCCGTTCCGCCATCACGCCCCCTGCCCGTCGGCACGCGGACGAGAGGCCGTTCCGATCCGGCCCGAACGACCGGTCCCCTGCGGTGCTGCCTGCCTCATCCTGCCCGCTCTCCCCGGCGCCGACCCGGCCCCGGAGCCACGCTCAACAGGGACGATCGGGCATCTGGCCGCCTTCAGCATCGCGCCGAAATTCAGGGTCGGCCCGATGCTCTGGTTTTCCTGCTGTTCACCGGATTCGACCGAAGAACGGTTTGCACCTCCCGGCCCGATGCTTCGCATACCGTGCTGCATCGCCTTGAACCGGCGCTTCAATTGGCCTGTGCGACCTTCTGCTCCCGGCGGACAAAGTGGATGAGTTCGCGCATATCGTCAAACAGTCCGTCGGGCTCCAGCGCGCGCAGGGCTGCGATATGCCGGTCATGGCGGGCATGGGAGGCGCCGGTGAAGGCGAAGACGCGCATGCCGGCCTTCTTGGCGGCCTCTACGCCGGCCGGACTGTCTTCCACCACCATGCAGGCCTCCGGGTGAACGCCCATGGCCTTGGCCGCGTGAAGGAAGAGATCCGGCGCCGGCTTGCCATGCTCAACCATGGTGGCGGAGAAGATGTGCGGCTCGAAGCGGTGCAGAAGCTCCGTCACCTCCAGCGAATGGCGGATGCGCTCCATCTGGCTTGACGAGGCCACGCAGGTGGCCACGCCCAGCTCCTTGAGCTTGTCCACGGCAACGGCCACGCCGGCCACGGCCTGAAGCTCGTCCTGGAAGCGCTGGTAGAGATCCCGGCGCATGGTCTCCAGCATGGTATCATCGACCTCCAGGCCGTAATCGGCCCGGATGATTTCGGTGGTGGTCTTCAGGCTGCGGCCGAGGAAGCGCTCCATCGCCTCGTCGGCGGAAATGTCGAGCCCGGCAGCGCGCAGCATGCGCACAAGGACGTCGACCGACAACGGCTCGCTGTCGACCAGCACGCCGTCACAGTCGAAGATCACCAGTTCGGGCTCGGGCAGGATATCCGGCAGGCTCATGCGCTTGCCTCCGCCTGTTCCTTGGGGGCGGACGATCCGCACCGGTGAGAGAATTGGCGGTTGGCAAGGCATGTCATGGCGTCAGTCTCCGATTTTGCCGTCGATATAGGCAGCTAGCGTGGCGCGGGTGCCCTTTTCGGTCAGCGAGGTCAGCGCCTGCGAGAAACGTTTGCGGAAGATTTCCGAATGCGCGACCTGGCCGAAGATATCGTCCAGAGCCAGAAATTCCAGCGGATTCTCCCGTGCTTTCTGTGCCGCAGCCTTCAGCCGCTCGGCATTGGCATCGTTGAAGGTGATGGCCCTTCCGGAATCGGAGGTTCCCTGGAAGTAGCGGCACCAAAGCGCCGAGACCAGCGCAAGGCCCTGAACATCCTCGCCTCTGGCAAGCCGGTCGGCAGTCGACGGCAGGATGAATTTGGGCTGGCGGTTGGAGCCGTCCTGGGCAAGCCGGGCGATGGTGTCGCCGATCTTGGGATTGGCGAAACGCCGCTCGATCAGCGCGATATAGTCGTTGAGATCGACGCCGGGCACTGGCGGCACGCAGGTGACGATTTCGCTGCGCTCGAGCTTGGCCAGGAAGGCGGCGATAGTCTCGTCCTCCATCGCCTCATGGACGAAGTGGATGTCGAGCAGCTCGCCCGGATAGGCGATCGCCGCATGGCCGCCATTGAGGATGCGGATCTTCATATGCTCGAAGGGGGCGACATCGTCGACGAACTGCACGCCGACAGCCTCCAGCGCCGGGCGGCCAGCGGGGAAATTGTCCTCCAGCACCCATTGCTTGAACTCCTCGCAGAAAACCGGCCACTGGTCGGCGATCTTGTAGTCCTGCGCCGCGATCTCGATCTCGCGCGCGCCGGTGGCCGGCGTGATGCGGTCGACCATGCCATTGGGGAAGGCGACATTGGCGGCGATCCAGTCGGCGAATTCGGGATCGGACAGGCGCGCGAGACCCGTCACGGCATTCTCCGTCACATGGCCATTGCCGGGAATATTGTCGCAGGACATCACGGTGAAGGGCGCGGTGCCAGCGGCGCGGCGCGCTTTCAGGCCTGAGAGGATCAGGCCGAAGACAGTCCTGGCATCGTCGGGCGCGGCGGCATCGGCGGCGATGGCCGGATGGGCCGGATCGAACAGGCCGGTGGCCGGATTGATGAAATAGCCGCCTTCGGTGATGGTCATGGAGACGATGCGAATGGCGGGATCGGAAAGCTTTTCGACGATGGCCTTGCGGTCCATCGGGTCGAGGCTGTCGATCATGGCGCCGGTGACGCGCGCGGCGGATACGCCGACATCCTGTTCGACCACCGTGGTCAGGTAATCCTGCGCCTTCAGCTTGTCGCGCATGGCCGCGTCATAGGGCGTGACGCCTGCCCCGATGATCGCCCAGTCGTGATCGCGCCCCTGGTTGAACAGATCGTCGAGATAGACGGCCTGGTGGGCGCGGTGGAAATTGCCGATGCCGAAATGGACGATGCCGGGCTTAAGCTCAGCTCGGTCATAGGCGGGAACGGCGGCGGTTTTGGAAATCGTGCCGAGCGTGGCGAGCGAAAGCGGTGTGGTCTCAGTCATGACAGACCTCATTCATGGCGCCTCTTGTCGGGCGCGGGGATCGTGGATTTTTCAGTGCCGGCACCGGCCACGCTGACCAGAGGTCAGCGCACGGCCTTGCCGTCCTTGTCGAAGCGGTGCAGCCGGCTTTCCTGGGGGGTAAGGAACACCGTGTCGCCGTGCTTGAGCGCGGTCTCGCCCGGCGCGCGCACCGTCATCGGGCCCACGCCCTTGACATCGACATGCACGAAGGTGTCCGAGCCCAGATGTTCCGTCACGCCCACCGTGCCCGTCCAGACACCATCCGTCGGCGACAGGGCCAGATGCTCCGGCCGGATGCCGACCGTGTGGGCCTTATAGGCCTCGGCCGCCGCACCCGTGGCGAAATTCATCCGCGGCGAGCCGATGAAGCCGGCGACGAACAGGTTTTCGGGCTTGTTGTAGAGCTCCATCGGCGAGCCGACCTGCTCGATATGGCCGGCCTGCAGCACCACGATCTTGTCGGCCATGGTCATGGCCTCCACCTGGTCGTGGGTCACGTAGATCATCGTCGTGCCGAGCTTCTGGTGCAGTTCGGAAATCTCCAGCCGCATCGTGCCGCGCAGCGCCGCGTCGAGGTTTGACAGCGGCTCGTCGAACAGGAAGGCCGAGGGCGCGCGCACGATCGCCCGACCGATGGCCACGCGCTGGCGCTGGCCGCCCGAGAGCTGGCCCGGACGGCGCTCCAGATAGTTGGTGAGGTTGAGGATGCGCGCGGCGTCGCGCACCTTGGTGTCGATCGTCGCCTTGTCGGTGCCCGCCATCTTCAGCGGGAAGGCGATGTTGTTGTAGACGCTCATATGCGGATAGAGCGCATAGGACTGGAACACCATGGCCAGCCCGCGCTTGGCCGGCGGCTCGCCTGTCACGTCGCGGCCATCGATCGAGATGGTGCCGGAGCTCGTATCCTCCAGCCCGGCGATCAGGCGCAGAAGCGTGGACTTGCCGCAGCCCGACGGGCCGACGAAGACGACGAACTCGCCCTCCTCGATCTTCAGGTCGATGCCGGGGATGACGGTGGTGGCGCCGAAGGACTTGTTCACCTTCGACAGCGTGATCTGACCCATGATCGTCTTCTTTCCTTACTTGACGGCGCCGAAGGTGAGGCCGCGCACCAATTGCTTCTGCGAGAACCAGCCCATGATCAGGATCGGCGCGATGGCGAGCGTCGAGGCTGCCGAAAGCTTGGCCCAGAACAGGCCCTGAGGACTGGAGAAGGAGGCAATGAAGGCGGTGAGCGGGGCGGCGTTGGTGGTGGTCAGCCGGATGGTCCAGAAGGACTCGTTCCAGGCCAGGATGATGTTGAGCAGCATGGTGGAGGCGATCCCCGGCAGCGCCATGGGGGTCAGCACATGGACGATCTCGCCCCAGAGCCCGGCCCCGTCCATGCGCGCGGCTTCCAGGATCTCGCCCGGAATTTCGCGGAAATAGGTGTAGAGCATCCACACCACGATCGGCAGGTTGATCATGGTCAGCATGAAGGTCAGGCCGGTGCGGGTATCAAGCAGCCCCCAGTCGCGGAACAGCAGGTAGATCGGCACCAGCACGGCCACGGCCGGCATCATCTTGGTGGACAGCATCCACATCAGGATGTCCTTGGTGCGCGGCGTGGGCGAGAAGGCCATGGCCCAGGCGGCCGGCACGGCGATGACCAGCGCCACCAGCGTGGAGAGCAGCGACAGGATCACCGAATTGGAAAAGGGCTTCCAGTAGTCGCGCTGGGTCTGCACCTCGACATAGTTCTCGAGGGTGAAGGAAGGGATCAGGTTGAAGCCGGAGATCGCCTCGCCCTCGGTCTTGATCGAGGTGATCAGCGTGTAGAGGATGGGGAAGAACAGGAGCAGCGCCACGCTCCAGGCGAGCAGCGTGAAGGCGATCTTGCGGCGGGGGGAAACGGCACGGGCCATGGGTGTTCTCCTTTACCGGTCGAGGTTCTTGCCGACGGCGCGCATCAGGAAGAAGGCGACGATGTTGGCGAGGATCACGGCGATGATGCCGCCGGCCGAGGCTCCGCCGACGTCATAGCCGAGCAGCGCGGTGCGATAGATCAGGAAGGCGAGATTGGTCGAGGCATAGCCCGGCCCGCCATTGGTAGTGACGAGGATTTCGGCATAGACGCCGAGCAGGAAAATCGTCTGGATCAGGATCACCACGGTGATCGCCCGGGCCAGATGCGGCAGCACCAGATAGATGAAGCGGC
The DNA here is from genome assembly GCF_001938945.1 of Xaviernesmea rhizosphaerae. Taxonomy (GTDB): domain Bacteria; phylum Pseudomonadota; class Alphaproteobacteria; order Rhizobiales; family Rhizobiaceae; genus Xaviernesmea; species Xaviernesmea rhizosphaerae. The sequence goes on along the minus strand of NZ_MKIO01000048.1, from coordinate 120,499 downwards.
TGACGATGCCGGCGCCATCCATCTCCGCCGCCTCTTTCTGCTCGCCGTCGAGCGATTGCAGCGCGGTGAGCAGGATCAGCGTGGCGAAGGGAAGCCATTGCCAGGCGACGATGATGACGATCGACAGCAGCGGATATTGCGCGAACCAGTCCACCGGCTGCAGACCCAGCCCCCGCGCCATATCGGCCAGCACGCCATAGGAGGGGTGCATGATCATGTTCTTCCACACCAGCGCCGCCACCGGCGGCATGACGAAGAAGGGCGAGATGATCATGATGCGGACGATCCCCTGGCCGAAAATCTCCTGATCGATCAGAAGCGCGATGGCGATGCCGCCCACCACGGTGATCAGCAGCACGCCGCCGACGATCGCCAGCGTGTTCCACAGCGACTGGAAGAAGGCCGGGTCGGTATAGAAGAAGCGATAATTGAACAGGCCGGCAAAGCCGACATTGGCCGGGTTCAGCAGATTGTAGTTCTGGAACGAGAACCACAGCGTCATCGCCAGCGGCACGATCATCCAGATCAACAGAAGCCCGACCGAGGGCGCCATCATCAGGCGCGACAGGCCGCGCGAATGCGAAGTCGACATATCTCGTTGTCCTCCCGACAGCGATTGTTCTTCCTGACACGCGGCCGGAGGCCGGCCGCCTGCGCCGTAAGCATCCGACCGATGCTCCGGCATTTTGTTCTTGCGTCGGGTTGCGCCAGAGACCGGGTCCTGGTGCTCTCATCTTCAGGCTTGACCCGAGGATCTGCCTTTGCCCGATAGGCATGGATCGCCAGGCGGGCCCGCCCGTCACGACGCGGGATGCGAGAGGCGGCGCGCAGAACGCCGCCTCCCCGCTTGCGCTTTTACTTTAGATAACCGCCACGCTGCATTTCGCGGTTGGAGACCGTCTGCGCCTGGGCCAGCGCATCGTCGACCGACATCTGGCCGGCGAGCGCTGCCGAGAACAGCTGGCCGACGGTGGTGCCGAGGCCCTGGAACTCGGGGATGGCGACGAACTGGACGCCGACATAGGGCACGGGCTTGACCGAAGGATTCTTCGGATCGGCCGCGTTGATGCTGTCGAGCGTCATCTTGGCGAAGGGCGCGGCCTTCAGATAGGCCTCGTTCTTATAGAGCGAGGTGCGGGTGCCCGGAGGCACATTGGCCCAGCCTTCCTTCGCGGCGACGAGATCGAGATAGTGCTTGCCGGTCGCCCAGGAGACGAACTTTTCGGCGGAGGCGGCCTTCTGCGTGCCGGCGGGGATCGCGAGGTTCCAGGCCCAGAGCCAGTTGCCGCGCTTGCCCTTGCCCGTATCCGGCGCCAGCGCGAAGCCGACCTTGTCGGCCACGGTCGAGCTCTTGGGATCGGTGACGAAGGAGGCGGCGACGGTGGCGTCGATCCACATGCCGCACTTGCCCTGCTGGAACAGCGCGAGATTCTCGTTGAAGCCGTTGGAGGAGGCGCCCGCCGGGCCGGCATCCTTCATCAGCTTGACGTAGAAATCGAGCGTGTTCTTCCATTCGGGCTGGTCGAACTGCGGCTTCCAGTTCTCATCGAACCAGCGAGCGCCGAAAGCGTTGGAGGTGGCGGTCAGGAAAGCGATGTTCTCGCCCCAGCCGGCCTTGCCGCGCAGGCAGATGCCGTTGATGCCGGCGGACCGGTCGGTCATCTTGCGAGCCGCATCAGCGATGAAGTCCCAGGTGGGCGCGTCGGGCATCTTCAGCCCGGCCTTTTCCATCAGGTCCTTGCGGTACATGACCATGGAGCTCTCGCCATAGAAGGGCGCGGCATAGAGCTTGCCGTCCATGGTCAGGCCCGAGCGGATGGCCGGCAGGAGATCGTCGACATCGTAATCGGCGCCGAGATTGTCGAGCGGCAGCAGCCAACCCTGCTTGGCCCAGATCGGAACCTCATAGGTGCCGATGGTCATGATGTCGTACTGACCGCCCTTGGTGGCGACATCCGTCGTCACGCGTTCGCGCAGCACGTTTTCTTCCAGCGTCACCCATTGCAGCTGGATATCGGGATTGGCCTTGGTGAAGTCGTCGGTGAGCTTCTGCATGCGCACCATATCGCCATTGTTCACCGTGGCGATGGTCAGCGTTTCGGCCTGCGCCACGCCAGCAAGAACGGCCGCCGAGCATGCGCCCAGCAGGATCGCTTTCAATTTCATGAATCTTCCTCCCAGAAGAGTGTTGAGCATTTGCCTTGCTCATGGGCAATTACTCATCATGCGGCGAATTTTGTCAATTCGCATTCGTCGCTGCGGCGCGCAAAAACATCCTTGCCAATGTTTACGTGCGTAAACTTCTATCATGCCGCGCGCAAAACACAAGCGCAAATCGGTAGGTCGTCCCCACCCGTCTCCCTTGCGGTGGCGGCCGGGAAAAACGCGCGCAGCAACGCGCCCCGGCGTCTGATGGAACGACGGCAGAAAACAACCTGGAGGTGAAGATCAGTCTTTCAGCAGCGCCTCGGCCGTGGCCTCGTCGGTGATCAGCCCGTTGAGCACCCGCCCGCGCAGGGCGGCTGCGAGTGCGGGCAGCTTGCGCGGCCCCTTGGCCATGCCGATGACGGTGCAGCGGCTGGTATCGGGCAGCGGCACGCTGGCCACCCGGTCGCGAATGCCGGGCATTAGCTGCCCCTCGCGGTCATAGATCCAGCCGCAGATTTCGCCGGCAGCCCCCGCCTCCACCAGCCGCGTCATTTCGGCGGGATCGAGAAAGCCGTCCTGGCAGAGCGGGCCGTCGACGCCCAGCTCGCCCACCCCGACGAAGGCGACATCGGCCTGGCCGCCCAGTTCCAGCGCCGAGCGCACCAGCGCCTGGTTATGCAGCACCGCGCGCTCCTCGACCGAGGAGACCAGCACCGGCAGCGGCATGGTGAAATGGCGGGCCTTCACCGCCTCCGCCATGGAAAAGATCACGTTGTAATAGGCGACCGAGCCGTCGCGGCCGATGTTTCCCGTCAACGAGACGATGCGGTGCTGTGCGCATTCCATCGGCGAAAGCTGGTCGATCGCGGCTTTCAGCGTGCGCCCGGTGCCGACCGCCAGCACGGTGGGCGTGCTGAGCTTCAGCCAGCGCTCGATCTCGGCCGCCCCCGCCTCAGCAATCCCGACGGTCGAGGACGGCGCGCCGGGATCGCTCGGCACCACCTCCACCTGGCGCAGGCCGAACTTCTCCTTGAGCGCGGCGGCGCGCTCGAGACAGGCGCCGATCGGATGGTCGAGCCGCACCTTGACCAGCCGCTCGGCCATTGCGAGCGACACAAGGCGCTGCGCCGACTGGCGGGAAATGCCCATGGCGGCGGCGATCTCGTCCTGTGTGCGGCCGGCCACATAATAGAGCCATCCCGCGCGTGCGGCATCGTCGAGCCGGGCGGCGCTGTCGGGTTTGCGTGCCATGATCTGCCCTCTCCTCCGTCATCTGCGTTGCTGGCACTCTTCGCCCGGCCTGTCAATCGGAGCCCGGCCTGTCAATCGGAGCCCGGCGGAGCACAACCTGAGAACGCATTTCTCTCAAAAGCGAAACCGCTGCAGGGAAGAAAATTTACCGATTGATAAAAAAACAGGCCGTGCTACCGTTCATGCTTCGGGCGCGGCGACAGAACCGGCAAGAACCAGGCGGCCGCCCGCGCCGGGACATTCGTCACGGAGAAGAACAATGGGAACCTCAGACACTGGGATCGTCGCCGGGCGCCTGCCGCCCGCCGAAATCGAAGCGAATTTTACCGACCTGCATGCCCCGCTGACGCGCCATGAGGCGCTGGTGGCGTCCGACCGCTGCTATTTCTGCTATGACGCGCCGTGCATGACGGCCTGTCCCACCGCCATCGACATTCCCCTGTTCATCCGACAGATTTCGACGGGGAATGCGATGGGCGCCGCCAAGACCATCTTCGACCAGAACATTCTGGGCGGCATGTGCGCGCGCGTCTGTCCCACCGAGACGCTGTGCGAGCAGGCCTGCGTGCGCAACACGGCCGAGGAGCGGCCGGTGGAGATCGGCCGCCTGCAGCGCTTCGCCACCGATACGGCGATGCAGGCCAACCGCCAGTTCTACCGCCGCGCCGCGCCGACCGGCAAGTCGATCGCCGTGGTCGGCGCCGGGCCGGCGGGTCTCGCCTGCGCCCATCGCCTGGCGATGAAGGGCCATGAGGTCATCGTCTACGACGCCCGCGAAAAGGCCGGCGGCCTCAACGAATATGGCATCGCCACCTACAAGGCCGTGGACGATTTCGCCGCGCGCGAGGTGGACTATGTCACAGCCATCGGCGGGATCGACATCCGCAACCGGCAGATGCTCGGCCGCGACATCAAGCTTGCCGATCTCACCGCCCGCCATGACGCCGTCTTCCTCGGTGTCGGCCTTGCCGGCGTCAACGCGCTGTCGGCCGAGGGCGAAGCGGCCGAAGGTGTCGAGGACGCCGTGGACTTCATCGCCCGGCTGCGCCAGTCGCCGACCAAGGCGGATATCGCCGTGGGACGGCGCGTCGTCGTCATCGGCGGCGGCATGACGGCGGTGGATGCCGCCGTGCAGGCCAAGCTGCTCGGCGCCGAGGAGGTGACGATCTGCTATCGCCGCGGCAAGGAGAACATGAACGCCTCGGAATTCGAGCAGGATCTGGCCGCCGCCAAGGGCGTCACCATCCGCCACTGGCTGCAGCCGCTCAGCATCGTCACAGGCGAAAGCGGTACGGTGGCCGGCATCGAGATGGCCTATACCCAGATCGTCGATGGCCGGCTGACGACAACGGGGGAAACCACCGTCATCGCCGCCGATCAGGTGCTCAAAGCCATCGGCCAGACCTTCGAACCCGTTGGCCTCGACGTGCTGACGCTGGAGCGCGGCCGGATCGTTGCGGATGCGGAAGGGCGCACCTCGCTCGAGGGCGTGTGGGCCGGGGGCGACTGTGTCGCCGACGGTGAGGATCTCACCGTATCGGCGGTCGCCCAGGGGCGCGATGCCGCCGAATCCATCCACCGCACCCTGATGGCCACGGCTGCGCCCGCCATCGACGCCGTTGCCTGAGGGGAGAGAGCCATGGCCGATATCCGCAACAATTTCGTGGGCATCAAGTCGCCCAACCCCTTCTGGCTGGCCTCCGCGCCGCCGACCGACAAGGCCTATAATGTCGAGCGTGCCTTCAAGGCCGGCTGGGGCGGCGTGGTCTGGAAGACGCTGGGCGAGGAAGGCCCGCCCGTCGTCAACGTCAATGGTCCGCGCTACGGCGCGATCTGGGGCGCCGACCGCCGCCTGCTCGGCCTCAACAATATCGAGCTGATCACCGACCGCGACCTGCAGACCAACCTGCGCGAGATGAAGCAGGTGAAGATGAACTGGCCGGATCGCGCCTTGATCGCCTCGATCATGGTGCCCTGCGTCGAGGAAAGCTGGAAGGCGATCCTGCCGCTGGTGGAGGAAACCGGGGCCGATGGCATCGAGCTGAACTTCGGCTGTCCGCACGGCATGAGCGAGCGCGGCATGGGCTCGGCCGTCGGCCAGGTGCCGGAATATATCGAGATGGTCGTGCGCTGGTGCAAGCAATATACCCGCATGCCCGTCATCACCAAGCTGACGCCCAACATCACCGACATCCGCCAGCCGGCCCGCGCCGCCAAGCGCGGCGGCACGGATGCGGTCTCGCTGATCAACACCATCAACTCGATCGTCTCGGTCGATCTCGACAATTTCGCGCCCAACCCGACCGTGGGCGGCAAGGGCAGCCATGGCGGCTATTGCGGCCCGGCGGTCAAGCCGATCGCGCTCAACATGGTGGCCGAGATCGCCCGCGATGCCGAGACCGCCGGCCTGCCGATCTCCGGCATCGGCGGCGTCACCACCTGGCGCGATGCCGCCGAGTTCCTCGTGCTCGGCGCCGGCAACGTCCAGGTCTGCACCGCCGCGATGACCTATGGCTTCAAGATCGTCGAGGAGATGATCACCGGCCTGTCCGACTGGATGGACGAGAAGGGCCACCGCACGCTCGACGATATTACCGGCCGCGCCGTGCCCAACGTCACCGACTGGCAATATCTCAACCTCAACTACATCGCCAAGGCGCGCATCGATCAGGATCTCTGCATCCAATGCGGCCGCTGCCACATCGCCTGCGAGGACACCTCGCACCAGGCGATCACCTCGATGGTGGACGGCGTACGCCATTTCCAGGTGATGGAGGACGAGTGCGTCGGCTGCAATCTCTGCGTCAATGTCTGCCCGGTCGACAATTGCATCTCGATGGTGGCGCTGGAGCCCGGCACGCTGGACGAGCGCACCGGCAAGATCGTCGATCCGACCTACGCCAACTGGACGACCCATCCCAACAATCCGATGGCGCGCCAGGCGGCGGAATGAGCACAGGCCGGGCCTCTCCTAGCGAGAGGCCCGGCTTTTTCATCACAGCGTGATCACCACCTTGCCGAAGGGGCCGTGCTCCAGATGGGCGAAGGCGTCCTGGGCAGCCTCGAAGGGGTAGCGCGCGTCGATCACGGGCTTGAGGCCGATCCGGTCGACTGCGCGCACCAGATCCTCCAGCGCGCGGCGATGGCCGACGCTGATGCCCTGGATGGTGGCGCTCTTCATCAGCAGCGGGCCGGCCGAGGCCTGGAGATCGAAGCCCTCGAGAACGCCGATCACCGAGATGCGGCCGCCGACCGAAACGGCCTGCAGCGACTGGGCGAGCGTCGGCCCGCCGACGAGATCCACCACATGATCGGCGCCGTGATCGCCGGAGGCCTGCAACAGCGGCTGCACCCAGTTTTCGCGCGGCAGGATATGGTCGGCGCCCAGCGCACGGGCGCGTTCGCCCTTCTCCGCGCTGCCGGTTGTGAGGAAGACTTCCGCCCCGTGGGCCTTGGCGATCTGCAGGGCGAAGAGGCCGACGCCGCCCGTTCCCTTGATCAGGACCCGATCGCCGGCTTTGATGGCGCCCGTTTCCACCAGCGCGGTCCAGGCGGTCAGGCCGGCGCAGGGCAAGGTGCTGGCCTCGGCCGCATCGAGTGTCGCCGGCGCGGCGACGAACCAGTCCTCGGGGAAGGTCACCTGCTCGGCCAGCACGCCGGGAAAGGCACCGCCGAGCGCGCGATAGGGCGGCATCAGGGCATTGCCGGCGGCGCGCCCCTCGATCCAGCTGGGGAAGAAGGTGGAGATCACCCGATCGCCCGGCTTGAAGCGGGTCGCATCGGGGCCCGCTGCCTCGACCGTGCCAGCCATGTCCGAGGCGGGAACGAAGGGAAAGGCGAGTGCTGCGCCCATGCCGTTTTCCACAATCAGCTTGTCGCGGTAGTTGAGCGAGACCGCCTCGACCCTGACCCTTATCTCCGCGCCCTCGGGCGCGCGGCCCCATGCATCTGACGGGCTTGCGCTCGAAAGGCTGAGGTTCTGCTGGCCATAGGCAGAGAGGCTCCAGCGGCGGATGGCAGGCGAGAGGGTCATGGTCGTCTTCTTCCTTGCGGTTTGGTTCGGACCTTGCCGGTCCGGATGACGCAAGGAGTTTATCGTTGAATTCCGCGCGGCATTTGCGATAGTCTTTCCACTCATTGTCGACCATGAGGATACGATGGAGCAGCTTCGCGATGTGCCGATCTTTGTCGAGGCGGCGGAAGCCGGCAGCTTCTCGCAGGCGGCCGAGCGGCTGCACCTCACCCGTTCGGCGGTGGCCAAGGCGATCGGGCGGATGGAGGCGCGGCTTGGCACCCGGCTGTTCCACCGCACCACGCGGCGCCAGAGCCTGACGGAGGAAGGCCGCTTCTTCTACGAGCGCTGCCTGAAGGCGGTGGCGGAAATCCGCGCCGGCGAGGCGCTGATCGAAAGCGGGCGGCGGGAGGTGCGCGGGCGGCTGCGGGTCTCCATGCCGGTGGTGCTGGGGCGCAGCTGCATCGCCCCGATCCTGGCCTGCCTTATGCGCGAGCATCCCGGGCTGGAGCTGGACCTCTCCTTCAGCGACCGGGTGGTCGATCTGGTGGAGGAAGGCTTCGACCTGTGCATCCGCAACGGCGTGCTGAAGGACGAGCCCGAGCTGATGACCCGGCGGATCGTGTTCCAGCGCATGACCGTCTGCGCCGCCCCGTCCTACCTGGCCGCGCGCGGCGTGCCGCGCCGGCTGGAGGATCTCGCGGCCCATGACGGCCTGCTCTATGCGCGCGGGCCCGCCGTGCGCAGCTGGATCTTTCCCACGCCGGCCGAGCCGATGCGCGCGGTCATTCCCCGCACGCGGCTGCGGGTGGACGATCTCGAAGCGCTTCTGGATGCCGCCTGCGCCGGCCTCGGCCTTGCCTGGCTGCCCTGCTGGATGGTGCGCACGGCGGTGGCGGAAGGGCGGCTGGTGCAGGTGATGTCGGATGTCGAGAGCATCGCCTTTTCCTCCCATGCCGTCTGGCTGAAGACGCCGGTGATGCTGCCCAAGCTCAGGATCGCCATCGACCGCCTGGCGGCGGACCTGCCGGCCCGCGTCGGCGCGCTGGTCGATCCGGCATGCGCGGCCGTGCCCTGAGCCGGCCCGCCGCTCGGGAAAAATGGAAGCGATTCCTTGCCTGCGCACCGTTCAAGGGGACGACAGGTTTCGCGCCGCCAGGCCAGTGAACAATTTGTAACCACCGCGATGGTTGCCTAAACATGCAAAGCTGGCGATATGGAGCGCACCGGTTCTGTGTTCCGCCGGGCCCTGACGCGGCTGCATGGCCGCGCGAAAGGCCCGGGCAGCGGAAGGGATGCGGGAAGAGACCGGAGCGGCGCTTGGCCGGCACCGGACGGCTGTGGCGTTTCCGCCCGGTCTATTCGTCGGATGGTCAGGAGGACGTTGCGTGAGACTCGACCCCTCGCGGGTGCGCAAGCGGCTTCATCTGGCCTCGGGGCTGATCCTCGGGGTCTTTCTCCTGACGCATTTTTCCAACCATGCGCTCGGCCTGATCTCCGTCCAGGCCATGGAACGCGGACGCCTGACCTTCAACCTCCTCTGGCGCAATCCGCTCGGCGGCATCGCCCTTTACGGAGCGCTGGCGGTGCATTTCGTGCTTGCGCTGGAAGCGCTCTACCGCCGCCAGACGCTGCGCATGCCCTGGAAGGAAAAGCTGAAGATCGTCTCCGGGCTGGCCATGCCCTTCCTGCTCGTCGGCCATGTCACCGCCACGCGGATCGACTGGGTCCTGTCGGGCTATTCCGCCGGCTATTACGATCTGCTGCCCTATCTCTGGGGCAAGCCGATCGACCGGCTGGACCAGTCATTGGCCCTGCTTCTGGCATGGGCGCATGGCTGTCTCGGCTTCTGGTTCTGGCTGCGGCCGAAGCCCTGGTATCCGCGCATCGCCCTGCCGCTCTACACACTGGCGCTGATGGTGCCGCTGCTCGCCCTGCTCGGCTTTGCCGCCGGCGGGCGCTCGCTCGGCGCGGCCCTGCCGTCTCAAAGCTGGTTCATGAAGGGGCGCACCGACCCGGCGGTGCTGGCCGAGATCCGCATCGCGCTGTTTGCGGGCCTGGGGCTCTCGATCGCGGGCGTGCTGATCGCCCGGCTCATACCCATGCGCGGCAAGGTGCGCATCCGCTATCCCGATGGTCGCGTGCTCTCGGTCAATCGCGGCTTCAGCCTGCTGGAGGCGAGCCGCGCGGCGGGCATTCCCCATGTCGCCATCTGCGGCGGCCGCGGCCGCTGCTCCACCTGCCGGGTCCGCGTGACGGAAGGCCTGGACCGGCTGCCGCCGGCCGGCAAGGCCGAGCGCGCGACGCTGGAGCGGATCAATGCGCCCGACAATGTCCGCCTCGCCTGCCAACTCAAGCCGCAATTCGACGTGGCCATCGCGCCGATCCTGGGCGCGGACAATATCGGGGTGAAAGTGCAGACGCCGGAGGAGGAGACGGGCGGGCGCGAGCGACGCGTCGCCCTGCTCTTCTGCGATCTGCGCGATTTCACCCGCATGAGCCAACAGCACCTGCCCTTCGACACGGTGTTTCTGCTGAACCGCTATTTCGAAATGGTCGGCGAGGCCGTCGAGGGCGCCGGCGGCGTGGTCAACAAGTTCATCGGCGATGGCGTCTTCGCCATGTTCGGCCTGCACAATCGGCTGAACGAGGCGAGCCTGCAGGCGCTGACCGCAGCAACCGAGATCTCCCACGGCATCCGCCTGTTGAACCAGCGCTTCGAAAGCGAGCTTACAAGGCCGTTCCGCGTGGCCATGGGCATGCATGCGGGCACGGCCATCATCGGCCGGATCGGCTATGGGCAGGCGGCCGCGCTGACCGCCGTCGGCGATTCGGTCAATGCCGCCAGCCGCCTGGAAGGCTTTGCCAAGGAATATGACGCGGAACTGGCGGTCTCGGCCGATCTTCTGCGTCAAGCCGGCGTCTCGCTCGAGGATCAGCCGACCTATCCGATCAGCATTCGCGGCCGCACCGGCACGCTGGAAACCCTGATCGTACAGGATGCACGCAGCCTCGCGCCGATGATCGAGGCGGCCCGCAAGGCCGAGGCGACACCTGCGGCGGAGCGCGGCTGAAGCGCCCGGCTTGCAGGGATTAGCCGCCCTGCGGCGTCAAGCCGTGCAGGAACAATTGCTCGAGAAACCGCGCGGCATCCTCGAAGCGCCCCTCGCCTGCCAGATCCTCGCCCAGCACGGCGCGCACCTGCACGTCGAAATCGGCATAATGCTGGGTCGTGGCCCAGATGGAGAAGATCAGATGATAGGGATCGCATTTGGCGATCTTGCCCGCCTTGGCCCAGGCGCGGATCACCTGCGCCTTCTCGTCCACCAGCTGCTTCAGTGGCCCGACCAACTCGTCCTCGATATGCGGCGCGCCCTGCAGGATCTCATTGGCGAACAGCCGGCTCTCGCGCGGGAAGTCGCGCGACATTTCCAGCTTGCGGCGGATGTAGCTGCGGATCTCGGTGACCGGATTGCCCTCAGCATCGAAAGCGCGCAGCGGGTCGAGCCAGGTGTCCAGCACGCGCTCGATCAGGGCGCGGTGCATCGCCTCCTTGGTGCGGAAGTAATAGAGCAGGTTCGGCTTGGACATGCCGGCCACGTCGGCGATCTGGTCGATGGTCGAGCCGCGAAAGCCGTTGGTGGCAAAAACCTCCAGCGCCGCCTCGAGAATCCGCTCTTCCTTTTCCTCCTGGATCCGGGTGCGACGCTGTGTTTTCGCTGCTCTCGGAAGTACCATGGATGTCCCGCCGCCCCCCTTCGCGAAGGCTTCGCCACCACACCGAAATTTTTGATTTTTTCGTCTTGAGTGCGGCGGTGGAAGCTCATAATGTTTACCAACCGGTCAAATTATCAGACAGTTCGCCGGCAAAGGCAACGGCCGATCGGCCGGCCGATCACAAAAACCGGAAGCCCCGGAAAACGGGGCCCCAGGCCGTGGCCAGCACGGCACAAGAACAAGAAAGGGCCGCGGGCGAGAACGGGAAACGTTCCGCACCAGGAGGTCCGCAATGGGAACGAAGCGGGCGCGTCCGGCGGAACAGGCCGGGGCCTGCGCAAGCGATGAAAGGGAGACGCCATGGCAGCGCCAGGCGAGAACATGCGCGTGAATTCCGATCGGCTCTGGGACGCGCTGATGGACATGGCGAGAATCGGCCCCGGCATCGCCGGCGGCAACAACCGCCAGACGCTCACCGACGCGGATGCCGAGGGCCGCAGCCTGTTTCAATCCTGGTGCGAGGCCGCCGGCCTGACCATGGGCGTGGACAAGATGGGCACCATGTTCGCCACCCGCGCGGGCGAGGATCCCGACGCCCTGCCCGTCTATGTCGGCTCGCATCTCGACACCCAGCCGACCGGCGGCAAGTTCGATGGCGTGCTCGGCGTGCTCGCGGCGCTCGAAGTCGTGCGCACCATGAACGATCTTAATATCCGCACGAAGCATCCCGTCGTCGTCACCAACTGGGCCAATGAGGAAGGCGCGCGCTTCGCTCCTGCCATGCTGGCCTCCGGCGTCTTTGCCGGCGTGCATACGCTCGATTATGCCTATTCGCGCAAGGATCCCGAGGGCAAGACCTACGGGGACGAACTGCAGCGCATCGGCTGGCTGGGCGAGGAAGAGGTGGGCGCGCGCAAGATGCACGCCTATCTCGAATATCACATCGAGCAGGGCCCGATCCTTGAAGCCGAGAACAAGACCATCGGCGTCGTCACCCATTGCCAGGGCCTGTGGTGGCTGGAATTCACGCTGACCGGGCGCGAAGCCCATACCGGCTCCACGCCGATGACGATGCGGGTGAATGCCGGACTGGCCCTGTCGCGCATCGTCGAGATGGTGCAGACCGTGGCGATGGAGAGCCAGCCGGATGCCGTGGGCGGCGTCGGCCAGGTGTTCTTCTCGCCCAATTCGCGCAATGTCCTGCCGGGCAAGGTGGTTTTCACCGTCGATATCCGCTCGCCCGATCTCGCCAAGCTCAATGCGATGCGCGCGCGCATCGAGGCGGAAGCGGCAGAGATCTGTTCCGCCATCGGCGTCGGCTGTTCGGTCGAGGCCGTCGGCCATTTCGATCCCGTGACCTTCGATCCCGGCCTCGTCGACACGGTGCGACGCTCGGCCGAAAAGCTCGGCCTGTCGCATCGCGACATCATCTCCGGCGCCGGCCACGATGCCTGCTGGGCCGCCAAGGTGGCGCCCGCCACCATGATCATGTGCCCCTGCGTCGGCGGCCTTTCGCACAACGAGGCGGAAGAAATCTCGAAGGACTGGGCGTCGGCCGGCTGCGACGTGCTGTTCCATGCGGTGGTGGAGACGGCGGGGCTGGTGGAGTAGAATAGCGGCATCCGAACCGGATGAAGGAACGCGTCATGGGACGACCGAGAGAACTGACCGGCGACGAGCGCGCAGAGCTTCTGCGCCAAGGATATCGTCCGGTCGAAATCTGGGTTCCGGAGGCGGAGGACACCCTGCTGAACGCCCGCCTGTCAGCGGAAGCCGAACGGATCGCCGCCGCCGATCAGACGGATGACGTGACGGGCTGGATCGAGGCAGCAGGACCGTCGGAGTGGGACAAGCCATGATGCTCAGCCGGGGCGATGTCGTGATTGCGGCTTTCCCCGGCGATGTCGGGAAACCGCGCCCTGCCGTCATCCTCCAGTCGGATCTGTTCCTGCCGATCTTCAGCACGGCGCTCGCCTGCCCGATGACCAGCCATCTGATCGAGGCGCCCGTTCTGCGGCCCCTCATCGAGCCAAGTCCGGAAAACGGGCTCGGCCAGCCATCGCAGATCATGACGGACAAGCTTTCGCCGCTGCGCAAGAGCGTCATCCGTCAAAAGGTCGGTCAGCTCTCGGCGGTCGACCTGGCCAAAGTTGAAACAGCGCTTCTGCACATCATGGGTTTCGATCGGCTGATCGGTGCCCGCAGCGAGGCGTAAGGATAAGGGAACAGCCATGACCAGCACCATCATCAAGAACGGCACCATCGTCACCGCCGATCTCACCTACAAGGCCGATATCCGCATCGAAGACGGCGTGATCGCCGAGATCGGGCCGAACCTCAAGGGCGGGACCGAGCTTGACACGACAGGCTGTTACGTCATGCCCGGCGGCATCGATCCGCATACGCACCTGGAGATGCCCTTCATGGGCACCTATTCGGCCGATGACTTCGACAGCGGCACGCGCGCGGCGCTGGCCGGCGGCACGACGATGGTGGTGGATTTCGCCCTGCCCAATCCCGGCCAGTCCATGCTCGACGCGCTGACCATGTGGGACAACAAGACCTCGCGCGCGGCCTGCGACTATTCCTTCCACATGGCGATCACCTGGTGGGGCGAGCAGGTGTTCGACGAGATGGAGACCATCGTCCGCGACAAGGGCATCAACACCTTCAAGCATTTCATGGCCTATAAGGGCGCGCTGATGGTGGATGACGACGAGATGTTCTCCTCCTTCCAGCGCTGCGCCGAGCTCGGCGCCCTGCCGCTCGTCCATGCCGAAAACGGCGACGTGGTGGCGCAGATGCAGGCCAAACTGATGGCGGAAGGCAATGACGGGCCGGAAGCGCATGCCTATTCCCGCCCGCCCGAGGTGGAGGGCGAGGCCACCAACCGCGCGATCATGATCGCCGACATGGCGGGCTGCCCGGTCTATATCGTCCATACCTCCTGCGAGCAGAGCCATGAGGCGATCCGCCGCGCCCGGCAGAAGGGCATGCGCGTCTATGGCGAGCCGCTGATCCAGCATCTGACGCTGGACGAGAGCGAATATTTCAACAAGGACTGGGACCATGCGGCGCGCCGGGTGATGTCGCCGCCCTTCCGCAGCAAGGCGCATCAGGACAGCCTCTGGGCAGGCTTGGCGTCGGGCTCGCTGCAATGCGTGGCGACGGACCATTGCGCCTTCACCACGGCGCAGAAGCGCACCGGCCTTGGCGATTTCCGCAAGATCCCGAACGGCACCGGCGGGCTGGAAGACCGGCTGCCCATGCTGTGGACCTACGGGGTGAGCACCGGCCGCCTGACGATGAACGAATTCGTCGCCGTCACCTCCACCAACATCGCCAAGATCCTCAACATCTATCCGAAGAAGGGCGCGATCCTGGTCGGCGCCGATGCCGATCTCGTCGTCTGGGATCCGAAGCGCGGCAAGACCATTACGGCCGGCGCCCAGCAATCGGCCATCGACTACAATGTCTTCGAGGGCAAGGAAGTCATGGGTCTGCCGCGCTTCACGCTGACGCGCGGCCAGGTGGCAGTGGAAGAAGGCGCGATGAAGAGCCAGGAGGGCCATGGCCGCTTCGTCTCCCGCCCGCCGCTGACCGCGCCCGCCAAGGCGCTCTCCACCTGGAAGGAGCTGACGGCGCCGCGCAAGGTGGAACGCACGGGCATTCCGGCGAGCGGGGTGTGAGCAACAGGCGCGGGCGCGGCTGATGTGCCGCGTCCACACCAATTTTGCCCCCAAAGCTCCGATCCGCATTGCGCCCGGACCCCTCTGGGCGCACTTTTTCCCGGTTGTCCGATGAGCGTGCCCGCAATGACCCCATCGCCTGCCTCCGTCGTCTCCGCGCGCAAGCTCGGCCTCACCTTTGCCACCGCTGACGGGCCCGTGACCGCCCTGACGGGGGTGGATCTGGAGATCGCCAAGGGCGACTTCGTCTCCTTCATCGGGCCGTCAGGCTGCGGCAAGACCACCTTTCTGCGGGTGATCGCCGATCTCGAACGGCCCACGGAAGGCACCATCACCGTTAACGGCACGACGCCGGAGGATGCGCGAAAGAATCGCTCCTATGGCTATGTGTTCCAGGCGGCCGCGCTCTATCCCTGGCGCACCATCGAGGACAACATCGCCCTGCCGCTGGAGATCATGGGCACGCCGAAGGAGGAGCGCAAAAAGCGGATCGAGCGGGTGCTGGCGCTGGTCAACCTCACCGGCTTCGGGCGGAAATTTCCCTGGCAATTGTCCGGCGGCATGCAGCAGCGCGCCTCGATCGCCCGCGCGCTGGCCTTCGATGCCGATCTTCTCCTGATGGACGAGCCCTTCGGCGCGCTGGACGAGATCGTGCGCGACCATCTGAACGAGCAACTGCTGAAGCTCTGGGCGCAGACCGACAAGACCATCTGCTTCGTCACCCATTCCATTCCCGAGGCCGTCTATCTCTCCACCAAGATCGTGGTGATGAGCCCGCGCCCGGGCCGGGTCACAGATGTCATCACCTCGACGCTTCCGAAGGAAAGGCCGCTCGGCATTCGCGAGACGCCGGAATTCCTCGAGATTGCCAGCCGGGTGCGCGACGGCTTGAGGGCGGGGCACAGCTATGACGAATAGAGAGCTTTTCCCGTGCGAGCAACCGCAACTCTGTCCCCGGGGAGGCAGGAGATGAGCGGCCGCTTCCTGTTCTTCCTCCTCCTCTCCATCCCGATCTTCCTTGCCGGCGCCACCGCTTCGCGCGCCTATGTCAGCTCCGAGCGCTGGCCGCTTCTGGCCTTGTCGCTGCTGCTCTATTGCCTCGGCAATCTGGTGATGATCCGGCTGATGCGCGAGGGCGGGCTCGGCCTTGCCATCTCGCTTTCGGCCATCGGACAGCTGGTGGCGATCAATGCCATCGCCTTTCTCGTCTTCGGCGAGAGGATGACCGGCCAGCAGATGGCGGGCGTGGCGCTGGGCGTCGTCGCCATGGGGCTGATGCTCGTTCCGGTGGGGAGCAAGCCATGAGCACCGCACCGCGTTTTCGTGACAAGATCCTGCCCGTCGCCACCATCCTCGTCGCGATCGTGGTTCTCTGGTACGGCGCCGCCGCCTGGCTCAACGCCCCCTTCGAGCGCGACACGGCCGCGCGCGCCGGCACCACCATCGCGCTGACCGACCTTTTGAAAAACACCATGGCGCAGGAGCGCCCGGTGCTGCCCGCGCCGCATCAGGTCTTCGCCGAGCTGTGGGATACCACGGTCAACAAGCCGATCACCTCCAAGCGCAGCCTTGTCTATCACGCCTGGGTGACGCTCTCGGCCACGCTGCTCGGCTTTGCCATCGGCACGGTGCTCGGCATTCTGCTCGCCATCGGCATCGTCCACAACCGGGCGATGGACCGCTCGCTGATGCCCTGGGTGATCGCCAGCCAGACCGTGCCGATTCTTGCGGTCGCGCCGATGATCATCGTGGTGCTGAATGCCATCGGCCTTTCGGGTCTGCTGCCCAAGGCGCTGATCTCCACCTATCTCTCCTTCTTCCCCATCGTCGTCGGCATGGTGAAGGGGTTGCGCAGCCCCGAGCAGATCCAGCTCGACCTGATGCGCACCTATGATGCCAGCGCGGCGCAGGTGCTGACCAAGCTGCGCTGGCCGGCCGCCATGCCCTATCTCTTCACCTCGCTGAAGGTGGCGATCGCCATTTCGCTTGTCGGCGCCATCGTCGGCGAGCTGCCGACCGGTGCGGTGGCCGGGCTTGGCGCGCGCCTGCTCGCCGGCTCCTATTATGGCCAGACAGTGCAGATCTGGTCGGCGCTGTTCATGGCGGCGGGGCTCGCCGCCGTGCTGGTGCTGGTCGTCGGCATGCTGCATGCCATGGTGCTCAAACGCATGGGAGCGCGGCCATGACGCTTGTGATCGGCGCGCTGGTCTTCTGGCTCTTCGCCTGGGGCTTCAACGAATGGCTGGTGCGGCTGCGCCCGGCCTCGCGCGGCCTGAAACGGCTGATCGACATCGCCGTGCCGCTGATCTTCGGCGTCACCCTGCTGGTGCTCTGGGAAGGGCTGGTGCGCGGCTTCCAGGTGCCTGTCGTGCTCCTGCCGCCGCCCTCGATGATCTGGACGCGGCTGATCGGTTCGCTGCCGATCCTCTGGGCCGATTTCCAGCAGACCGTGCTGAAATCGGTGCTGACGGGCTATGTGCTCGGCTGCGGCTTCGGCTTTGTCGTGGCGATCGCCATCGACCGCTCGCCCTTCCTGCAGAAGGGGCTCCTGCCGCTCGGCAACTTCGTCTCCGCCCTGCCCGTCGTCGGCATCGCGCCGATCATGGTCATGTGGTTCGGCTTCGACTGGCCTTCCAAGGTCGCCGTCGTGGTGATCATGACGTTCTTCCCCATGCTGGTGAACACGGTGACGGGGCTTTCGGCCGCCTCCTCCATGGAAAGGGACCTGATGCGCACCTATGCCGCCAGCTGGTGGCAGACGCTGACCAAGCTGCGGCTGCCGGCCGCCTGGCCCTTCATCTTCAATGCGCTGAAGATCAATTCGACGCTGGCGCTGATCGGCGCCATCGTCGCCGAATTCTTCGGCACCCCGATCGTCGGCATGGGCTTCCGCATTTCCACCGAAGTCGGCCGCATGAATGTCGACATGGTCTGGGCCGAGATCGCGGTGGCCGCGCTGGCCGGCTCGGGCTTCTATGGGGCGGTGGCGCTGGTCGAGCGCGCCGTCACTTTCTGGCATCCGTCCGTTCGCGGTGAGCGGACATAATCAAGGGGAACTGACAATGACACGCATGATCGCATCGCTGCTTCTGGCAGGCGCGGCCTCGCTGATGGCGCTCCAGGCCCAGGCCGCCGACAAGGTGACCCTGCAGCTGAAATGGGTGACCCAGGCGCAGTTCGCCGGCTATTACGTCGCCAAGGAGAAGGGCTATTACGAGGCGGAAGGCCTCGACGTCGAGATCAAGCCGGGCGGCCCCGATATCGCCCCGCCGCAGGTGATTGCCGGTGGCGGCGCCGATGTCATCGTCGACTGGATGCCCTCGGCGCTGGCCACGCGCGAAAAGGGCGTGCCGCTGGTCAACATCGCCCAGCCCTTCAAGAAGTCCGGCATGATGCTGACCTGCCTGAAGGAATCGGGCGTCAAGACGCCAGCCGACTTCAAGGGCAAGACGCTCGGCGTCTGGTTCTTCGGCAATGAATATCCGTTCCTGTCCTGGATGAGCCATCTCGGCCTGAAGACCAATGGCGGGCCTGACGGCGTCACCGTGCTGAAGCAGGGCTTCAACGTCGATCCGCTGATCCAGAAGCAGGCCGCCTGCATCTCCACCATGACCTATAACGAATATTGGCAGGTGATCGACGCCGGCATCAAGCCGGAGGATCTCATCACCTTCAAATATGAGGACCAGGGTGTCGCGACGCTGGAAGACGGGCTCTACGTGCTGGAAGACAAGCTGAAGGACCCGGCCTTCAAGGAGAAGATGGTCAAGTTCGTCCGCGCCTCGATGAAGGGCTGGAAATATGCCGAGGCGCATACGGATGAAGCGGCCGGGATCGTGCTCGAAAACGACGCCACCGGCGCCCAGACCGAAAAGCACCAGAAGCGCATGATGAGCGAAGTGGCCAAGCTGACCGCCGGCTCCACCGGCGCGCTCGACGAGGCCGACTACAAGCGCACGGTGGAGTCGCTGCTGAAGGGCGGTTCGGACCCCGTGATCACCAAGGAACCGGCTGGCGCCTTCACCCATGAGATCACCGAGGCCGCGCTGAAATAAGCAAGCCGGATCACGCACCTGGCCGGAACGCCGGCCGGGTGCGCCCATGGCACGTTTGATCCCCGATCCAGCGCGGGCAGCACGTCAAAAGGCTGCCCGCGCATTTTTATGGGACCGGGGATTGCGAACGAAGATAGAACAATGTAAATAGTGAGGAACCATTCTTTATTGCTTGCGGAGACCTTGCGTGTTCGCAAATCCTGTCTTGTGCTCATGCCACGGGCTAAGGCCGGGACATGGATGGCAGGCGAATGGGCATGGAGCTTGCATGGCTCCTGAAGGTAATGATCCGGCAATTGACAGTTTCCGTAAGCGCGGCAGGATAGCCATGGCTTTGTGGGCTCGTCATGGCACGTGGACTCGACGATGAACTGGGGACGGGACATGGGCATTCATCGCAAATTCGTCTGGCTGCATGCGCCGCTGGCGCTGGGGCTCCTGCTCTCGGGAGCGGCCAGGGCCGAGGAAACGGCCGCCACGCCGCAGGTCGCGCCCCGCCTTCCCGCCATCGTCGTCACCGCCGTGACCGAGAAGCCGCTGGCCGACCGCGTCAAGGCGACCGGCACCATCCAGCCGGTGGATGAAAGCTATGCCGCGCCGCTGGTGGAAGGCCTGCCGATCTCCGAGGTTCGGGTCGATGTCGGCGACAAGGTCACCGCCGGCCAGGTGCTGGCCGTGCTCGACAAGGACACGCTGCTGCTGCAGAAAAGCCAGTATCAGGCCCAGCGCGCGAAGGCGGAGGCGTCTTTGGCCCAGTATCAGGCCCAGCTGATCGAGGCGCGGGCCAATGCCGAGGAGGCCGAACGCTCCCGAGCCCGCACCCAGCGTCTGGAGGCTTCCGGCACCGTCTCCACCGCACAGCGCGAACAGCAGGACGCTCTGGCCGCCGCCACCCGGGCACGCGCCAGCTCCGCCGAACAGATGATTTCCGTGGCCAAGGCCGATATCGCCGTGGTGGATGCGCAGATCCATGATGTGGACCTGCGCCTGTCGCGCACCGAGGTCAAGGCGCCCGTATCAGGCGTGATCTCCGCCAAGACGGCCAAGGTCGGTGCCATTGCCAGCGGCGCCGGACAGCCGCTCTTCACCCTCGTGCGCGACGGCGCGCTGGAACTGAGGGCCGACGTGACGGAAACCGACCTGATGCGGCTGGCCCCCGGGCAGAAGGCGGAGGTGGCGCTGACCGATGGCGCCGAGACGCTGCACGGCACAATCCGCCTGCTCTCGCCGACGGTCGATACGCAGACCCGCCTGGGCATCGCCTATATCAGCCTGCCGGAACCCGACAGGGCCCGCGTGGGCATGTATGCCGGGGCCACGATCACGGTGGCGCAGAAGACGGCGCTGAGCCTGCCGCTGACGGCCGTGACCCGCAAGGCGGATGGCAGCTTTGCCCGCAAGGTGGTGGATGGCGTGATCAAGCTGGTGCCGGTCCAGACCGGCATTCAGGATGGCGGCAGCGTCGAAGTCGTTTCCGGCCTTGCGGCGGGCGATCAGGTGGTTGCCAAGGCCGGTGCCTATGTGCGCGACGGCGACAAGATCAATCCGGTGATCGCGGCCCCGGCCGAGACCAACTGACCCTTTCATTTTCCGTTCCAAAGCGAGCGCGACCATGAACTTTTCCGCCTGGGCCATTCGCAACCCGATCGCGCCGATCCTGGCCTTCGTGCTGTTGCTCTTCATGGGCTATCAGTCCTTCAACAAGCTGCCGATCACCCGCTTTCCGAACATCGACGTGCCGATCGTCTCGATCACGGTGACGCAGAGCGGCGCCTCGCCCTCCGAGCTGGAGGCGCAGGTGACCAAGGAGATCGAGGATGCGGTCGCCGGGATTTCCGGCGTCAAGCACGTGACCTCGACCATCTCCGACGGTCAGTCCATGACGGCGGTCGAGTTCAACATGGAGGTGCCGACGCCGCAGGCGGTGCAGGACACCAAGGATGCGATCGACCGCATTCGCGGCACGCTGCCGGCCTCGATCGATGAGCCGATCGTGTCGAAGGTGGATGTCGAGGGTCAGGCGATCCAGACCTTTGCCGTCTCCGCGCCGAACATGACGCTCGAGGAAATCTCCTGGTTCGTCGATGACACGATCAAACGCGCGCTGCAGGGCCAGCCCGGCATCGGCAAGATCGACCGCTATGGCGGCGCGGACCGCGAGGTGCGCGTGGCGCTGGACGAGCCCCGGCTGAACGCCTATGGCGTCACCGCCTCCGACGTCAATGCCCAGCTGCGCCAGACCAACCGGGACCTCGGCTCCGGCCGCGGCCAGGTCGGCGGCGCCGAACAGGCGATCCGCACGCTGGGCGATACGCGCTCGGTCCAGGCCCTGGCGTCCAGCATGATCGCCCTGCCCAATGGCCGCTTCGTGCGGCTGACCGATCTCGGCACCGTCACCGACACCTATCAGGAACCGAAGAGCTTCTCCCGCTTCGACGGCGTGCCGGTCGTCACCTTCGCCGTGTTCCGCTCCAAGGGCGCCAGCGAAGTGACCGTGGCGGAAACCGTGGCCAAGATCCTGACCAAGGTGCGCAGCGAGAACCCCGAGGTCGACATCAAGCTCGTCAACGACTCGGTCTATTTCACCTATGGCAATTACGAGGCGGCGCTGCACACGCTGATGGAAGGTGCGCTGCTGGCCGTGGCCGTGGTGCTGCTCTTCCTGCGCAACTGGCGCGCCACGCTGATCTCGGCCGCCGCCCTGCCGCTTTCCGCCATCCCCACCTTCTACATCATGGACCTGCTCGGCTTCTCGCTGAACCTGGTCTCCTTTCTGGCTCTGACGCTGGCAACCGGCATTCTCGTCGATGACGCCATCGTCGAGATTGAGAACATTTCCCGCCATATCAAGATGGGCAAATCGCCCTATCGCGCAGCCATCGAGGCGGCGGACGAAATCGGCCTGGCGGTGATCGCCACCACCTTCACCATCATCGCCGTCTTCGTGCCGGTGTCCTTCATGCCGGGCATTCCCGGGCAGTATTTCATCCAGTTCGGCCTGACAGTCGCGGTCTCGGTGTTCTTCTCGCTGATGGTGGCGCGGCTGATCACGCCTGTCATGGCCGCCTATATCATGCGCTCGGGCGACGCCGACGGGCATGAGGACCATGACAAGGACGGGCCGATCATGCGCGGCTATACGCGCCTGATCAGCTTCACCACGCGGCGCTGGTACATGCGCTATGCCACGCTGGCCGGGGCCATTGCCTTTCTCGTCGGTTCGCTGGCGCTGCTGTCCACCGTGCCCGGCAGCTTCCTGCCGCCGGAAGATGCCTCGCGCATCGTGCTGTCGGTCGAGCTGCCGCCGGATGCGATGCTGGAGGATACCGAGCGCACGACCACGGCGATCTATGACCGCGTCAAGGACATGAACGGCGTCGACGCCGTCTTCGTTCTCGGCGGTGCCTCGCCGAAGGGCGATCTGGAGCTGCGCCGGGCCACCGTCACCGTGCTTCTGGACAAGCTCGACCATTCGCTGGTCAACAAGCTGGTCAACAATCTGCTCGGCAACCTCCCCGTGATCGGTCCGCATCTGCCCAAACTGCCGCCCAAGGGCCGCATCATTCCGCAGGCGCAGATCGAGAAGCAGATCTATGCGGCGCTTGCGGACATTCCCGATGTCCGGGTGATGAAGCTCAATGACCGCGGTGAGCGCGACCTGTCCTTCAACCTCCTGTCCAAGGGCGATGCGGAGCTGAGCGAGGCGGTGAGCCGGCTCGAAGCCAAGCTTCGCCACGAGACGGTGCTGGCCAATGTCAGCCCTGACGGCGCCCTGCCCCGGCCGGAGCTACAGATCCGCCCGCGCGCCGGGCAGATGTCGCGCCTCGGCGTGACCACCCAGCAGATCGCCGATGTGGTGCGCGTCGCCACGATCGGCGATATCGACGCCGCGCTGACCAAGATCTCGCTCGACGACCGGCAGATCCCGATCCGGGTGCAGGTGGATACGCAGATGCGCACCGATCTCGGCGCAATCCGCAATCTCAAGGTCCGCACCGCTGCCGGCGCCCTGGTGCCGATCTCGGCGCTGGCCGATATCAGCTATTCGGAAGGTCCGAGCTCGATCAAGCGTTACGACCGCAGCCGCGTGGTGACGCTGGGCGCCGACCTGCCGATCGGCGTCGCGCTGAACACGGCCTCTGACCGTTTCAAGCAGGTGGCCGCCGAGACGGAGCTTCCACATGGCGTGCGCTTCCAGGAGGCCGGCGATGCCGAGGTGCAGGCAGAAATGCAACGCGGCTTCGGCAACGCCATGCTGCTCGGCCTGATGCTGGTGCTGGTGGTGCTGATCCTCCTGTTCAAGGACGTGATCCAGCCCTTCACCATCCTGTTCTCGCTGCCGCTCGCCATTGGCGGCGTGGCCGTGGGCCTGATCGTCACCCAGAATGCGATGTCCATGCCGGTGCTGATCGGTATTCTCATGCTGATGGGCATCGTCACCAAGAACGCCATCCTGCTGGTCGATTTCGCCATCGAGATGAAGCGCCACGGCATGGAACGGGTCGAAGCGATGATCGAGGCCGGCCGCAAGCGCGCCCGCCCGATCATCATGACCTCGATCGCCATGTCGGCGGGCATGCTGCCCTCGGCGCTCGGCGTCGGCGAAGGCGGCTCATTCCGCGCGCCGATGGCGATTGCGGTGATCGGCGGCATCATCGTCTCCACCGTCCTGTCGCTGGTGGTGGTGCCCTCGTTCTTCCTGATCATGGACGACCTGTCGCGCCTGCTCGGCCGTCTCTTCGGCCGCTTCTTCGGCGCCAAGGAGCAGGAAATCGAGCCGCTGGCCAATGCCGATCTCACGGAGAAGCTCGGCGATCAGGAGCGCCAGATCGAGGCGATGCAGGAACGGATCGATCGCCTGGAAGGCCGCGTCCTGCCGCGCGGCGGTCAGGTCGTCGCCCATCCAAGGCTGGCGGCGGAATGAGGTAAAAACCCTTGTGCCGGCGCGTCCTCCACGCGCCGGCACAAGGGTTGATTGGGTTGAGCGGGTCAGGTTTTGGTCAAACCGCCGTCAGCACAAAGCGTCCTTCGGTCGCGCGGGCTCGCAGAATGCCGGGCAGATGACCACCGGCAAGGGCCCAACCCTGTTCCGCGGCCTCGCCCAGAAGCCTGCGCCGTGTGTCGCCTGCGATCACGGGATCGACGTCATAAATAAAGCCGAGATCGGGATCTGCGGCCTGAGCCTCCGCGAGATGCAGCGCATCGCCGATGATGACCAGCGCGTTCTCCCCAGACCCGAGCCGATAGCCGGCCTGTCCCGGCGTGTGTCCGGGCAATGGGAGCAGCACGATCCCCTCGGTCACCGCTCCTTCGCCGACAAGCCGGATGCGGTCGCCATAGGCGCGGCGCACCCGGGCCGCCACGTCGAAGCCGCCGCGCCGGGCTGCCGGAACGGCCGCACGCTGCGCCTCATCGGTGAAGAAGGCAAAGTCGCGGGCGGGAATGATGATCTCGGCGCGGGGAAAATAGGCCGATTCGCCCTCGATCAGGCCCAGCGCGTGGTCCCCATGAAGATGGGTGATCAGAACGCGGTCAATGTCGCCGGGATCAATGCCGGCCTCCTTCATGGCCGCGCGGGCATGGCCATAGCGCGCGCCCCAGGCGCTCCCGCAGCCGGCATCAACCAGCGTCAACCCCTCGGCACTGCGCAGCAGGAAGCAATTCACGTCCATCGGCAACGTCGATCCGGCCACCCCGGCGGTGAAGGCCGCAAGCGGCCCGCTCCCGCCAAGATGGCGCAGATCCGCGACCGGCGCCTCGAACACGCCGTCGATCAACCGCGTGACCGAAAAAGGTCCGAAGGATTGCGCGACCCCGCCCATGCCCGTCACAGCCCGCCCTGCACGCGCAGGAATTCGACGATCCGCTCGACGCCTTCGCCCCGCTTCATGTCGGAAAACACGAAGGGCTTGCTGTCGCGCATCCGCGTGGCGTCCCGTTCCATCACATCGAGATCGGCGCCGACATAGGGGGCAAGGTCGCGCTTGTTGATGACGAGCAGGTCGGACTTGGTGATCCCGGGGCCGCCCTTGCGCGGGATTTCCTCGCCCTGGCAGACCGAGATCACATAAATCGTCAGATCGGCGAGGTCGGGCGAGAAGGTGGCCGCCAGATTGTCGCCGCCGGACTCGATGAAGACGACATCGAGATCGGGAATGCGGCGGTTGAGATCGGCGATCGCCTGCAGGTTGATGGTCGCATCCTCGCGGATGGCGGTGTGCGGGCAGCCGCCCGTCTCCACACCGACGATGCGGTCGGAGGTGAGCGCCTGCATCCGCACCAGCGCCTCGGCGTCCTCCTGGGTGTAGATGTCGTTGGTGACCACCGCCACGGAATAATGGTCGCGCATGGCCTTGCAGAGCTTGTCGGTCAGCGCCGTCTTGCCGGACCCCACCGGGCCGCCAATGCCCACGCGCAGCGGGCCGTTCTGGGATGTCATGAAGCCGTTCCTCTCATCTTGCCGGAGCACCGGCGCCGCCGGATGGGTCCCGCCGGCGAGGCTCCGTTCTGTTTCAAATCCCACCCGGCCGCGTAAATTCCGCTCCCATGGAAACCGACCCGCTGCCGCCTGACCGGCCCGTGCCTTGCTCTTCAGACGTCGCCGACACTCACAATCAGCACGCGAGTTCTTGTCTTGCCAACCGCCTTGATGTGCGCCGCCCAGCGGGACGTCATCACCGGACCAGTGTCCTCTGCACGCCCTGAAGCGATCGGAATTTCTACCCTTACGAACGGAAAAGCCGCGACGGCAGGGTTTCGTGCGCCATCACGGCAATGTCCGCGGCAAGGGTCGCCGTGCCCAGCGTCTCCAGTGAGGACTTCGCAGCCCGATCGGCGATCTCTTCCACCTGGTGTTCCAGACGCGCGAGCAGCGCCACCGCCTGGACCTGGCCGATCAGGCCGCAACGGATCGCCACCGAGGTCTGGTTCGCCAGACTGCCCTGGAGATAGGCGGCGATCGCGGCGACCCGCTCCACGCCATGCGCGCCCGAAACCGCGCCGACCGCCACGGGATAGGCCGTTTCCGCCGGCAAGGCAGGCAGGGAGACCTCAGGCCAGGCCTGCGCGGCAGTGAGGAAGGCGCTGCCCTGAAGCAAGGTTTCCTGATGGCGCTCCCGCCCGCCGGCCAGTGCCTCGGCCAGTTCCGCAACCTCTGCCAGTGCCGCGGGATCGCCGACGCTGCGATGCGCCTCGGCGAGAAGCACCGCGTCGTTCCACAGGCTTCCCCGGGTCAGCGAGGCCGACAGCCAGTCGCAAAGCGCTTCGGCGGTGCCGGGTGCGCCGTTGGCGATCGCCTGTTCCAGGCCGCCGGAATAGGAAAAGGCGCCGACCGGAAAGGCCGGCGACATCCACGTCATCAGCCGCAGAAGCGCGGTGGTCGCGCCAGCCGAAGGCCGGGCACCTTCATCCATGGGAATGGCCCGCGCCATGCCCATGATCGTGACCGCCATGGTGATAGGCGCCGCGGGCCGGCTGGAAAGGCTCCACCACCTCGCGGACCGAGGCCGAGAGGCCCTCGAGCATCGGCAGCATCACGGGATCGCGCAGGATCAGGATGCGGTCCGCCTCGATTGCCGCCGGCAGATGCCGGTTGCCGAGATGCCAGGCCAGTTCGGTCAGATGGCGGGCATCGTGGCCGCGCACCTCGTAAAGCGGCTCTTCCGCCGCCTCGATGCGGATATGGCCGCCCCCTTCCAGGACCAGCAGATCGCCATCGGAAAGCATGACCGCCTGGCGCAGGTCCAGCATGACCACATCGTCATCCGGCAGATGAATGAGCTTGCGCCGGACATGGCGCTGATCATGGGCGAGCGTCAGGATGGCGATCGGCGCGAGATCGGCGGGACCGGGCGAAAGAACTTCGGTGGAACGATAGGGCATGAGGCAAGCCATCTGCAATGTCCGGCTGTCGGCATGCCGTTTCCGGTCATGCCAGCGCGCCGGACTGTTTGTCCGGGCATGCCGCCGGCGGCGACCGCATGAGGGCCGGCCGACGACATGCTTGATGAGCGACCAATCTAGCCCGGCCGGCGGCCCCGCGAAAGCACCAAGCGCCGCCATCCCCATTTTGCCGCCGAACGGGGCGCGCGACGAGAGCATCGGACGGAGAACCCTATGAAGTCCGATGCTCCAGGACTTTGCTTTTGCGCCGGATTTTTCCGAAAACGGCGTCTCACCTTTCGGTCAGATGCTTCAAAAAAAAGCCGCCCCGAAAGGCGGCTTCGACGATGATTGGATGGTGGGCGAAGCCGCAGGTCCGCTTAAGCCGCGAGCTTACGCTCCTGCAGCGCGGCCAGCACGTTCTGCGGCGAGGACAGCCCATAGGGATCGCTGTCGCAATTGTCGCTATAGCCTTCTTCCTCGAACCACTGTTCGACCACGCCATCATTGACGATGGCCGCATAGCGCCAGGAGCGCATGCCGAAACCGAGATTGTCCTTGGCCACCAGCATGCCCATCTTGCGGGTGAACTCGCCCGACCCGTCCGGAATGACCTGAACGTTTTCGAGGTTCTGGCTCTTGGCCCAGGCATTCATGACGAAGGCGTCGTTCACGGACAGGCAATAGATCGCATCGATGCCGAGCGCGCGGAACTCCGGCGCCAGCTTCTCGTAATCCGGCAGCTGATAGGTCGAGCAGGTGGGCGTGAAGGCGCCCGGCAGCGAGAACAGCACGACGCGCTTGCCGGCGAAATAATCCGCAGACGTGACATCCTGCCAGCGATAGGGATTGGGACCGCCGATCGATTCATCGCGAACCCGCGTGCGGAAAGTAACGTCGGGCACTTTGCGGTTAATGAGCATGGATCGTCTCCTTCCAAAATGAACGCGCCCCGCCGGGGCCGGGGAAGCAATACTTGTTCCAGATAATCATTTTTTGGATGCAGCGCAGCAGAAAAGGCCGATTTCAACACCAGCGCATAGGAGCTATTCGGCTGGCGCATGGCTGGGGCACTGGATTTTTCCGACAACCGGTTCCAGCTTCCGGCCGGATTCCTCAAAAGCCAACCTGGCAGCTGAGCCCGCTCTCGCCCTCCTTGCCGGGGCTGCCATCACTTGTTGAACAAGGACAGCGAAAGCGTCAGCGAAGCCGGCAAGGGGTTCCAGAAGCCCGTTCTCAACCCTCCATCCCGCAACACCCGCGCGGTCCAGGTATTGCAGCCGAGAAGCGCGTTGAATCGGCCATTCGCCTCGAAGAAGAGATCCGAGCGGCCATAGGATCTTCCGAAAATGACCTCCGGCTTGCCGCCGGCCATGCGGAAAGACTCCGCGATCGTCCCGGCCATGTGTGCGAAATCATCCTCGCCGACTGACAGGCTGTAGACCGCCGGATTGTTCAGATCGATCTCTCCGAGGACTTCGACATGCATGACGGATTGATCGACGGTCAGCGAACGAAGGACCGGAAGCGCTTTCAGCTCGGCCCAGCTTGGCGTTTCCAGGTAAAACGACCGGCCACCCCATCCGAAAATCACCCAGCGGGCCAGCGGGTGTCGAACCGGTAGTCCAGACGCCTCCAGAAACGGAAATCGGGCCAGCGTTTCATCATCAACGGGAAAAGCGAGATCGGTGTGGATCGGGTTGGAGAGGACGAGAACCTGTCGCGCCGCGCCATCAGCGGCCAAGGATGATCGGGAAAAAAGCGGCCTCGGGATCAAGGTTCCCGCTGCCGCAATCGCCGCGATGATCAATAGCCCCAGCAGCATCCGTTTCAACGAATGCATGGCCACTCTCCAGCCAGGGCGCAAGGTTCGGTGCCCGGTTCGATCAGAACAGGAAATAGCGCTGCGCCATCGGCAAAACCGTCGCCGGCTCACAGGTCAGAAGCTCGCCATTGGCCCGCACCTCATAGGTCTCGGGATCGACCTCTATCACCGGTGTCAGGCTGTTGTGGATCATCGAGGCCTTGCCGATGCCGCCGCGGGTGTTCTTGACCGCCATCAGCTTCTTCGACACGCCGAGGCGCGCCGCAAGCCCGGCATCGAGCGCGGCTTGGCTGACGAAGGTCACGGAGGAATTGGTGCGCGCCTTGCCGAAGGAGCCGAACATCGGCCGGTAATGCACCGGCTGCGGCGTCGGGATCGAGGCGTTGGGGTCGCCCATCGGCGCGGCCGCGATCATGCCGCCGAGCAGCACCATATCCGGCTTCACGCCGAAGAAGGCCGGGCTCCACAGCACGAGATCGGCGCGCTTGCCGATTTCGATTGAGCCGATCGCGTGGGACAGACCATGGGCGATGGCCGGGTTGATCGTATATTTGGCGATATAGCGCTTGACGCGCAGATTGTCATTGTCGCCCGTCTCTTCCTTCAGCCGGCCGCGCTGGCGCTTCATCTTATCCGCCGTCTGCCAGGTGCGGATCGCCACCTCGCCGACGCGGCCCATGGCCTGGCTGTCGGAGGAGATGATCGAGAAGGCGCCGATATCGTGGAGAATATCCTCGGCCGCGATGGTCTCCTTGCGGATGCGGCTTTCGGCAAAGGCGATATCCTCGGGGATCGAGGGCGACAGATGGTGGCAGACCATCAGCATGTCCAGATGCTCGGCCAGCGTGTTGACGGTGTAGGGCCGCGTCGGATTGGTCGAGGACGGGATGACGTTCGGCTGGCCGCAGATCTTGATGATATCGGGCGCGTGGCCGCCGCCCGCACCTTCCGTGTGGAAGGCATGGATCGTGCGGCCCTTCAGCGCGGCGATGGAATCCTCGACGAAGCCGCTTTCGTTCAGCGTGTCTGTGTGGATCATCACCTGCACGTCATATTCATCGGCAACCGACAGGCAGCAATCGATGGCCGCCGGCGTCGTGCCCCAATCCTCGTGCAGCTTCAGCGAGGTAGCGCCGCCCAGCACCATTTCGGTGAGCGCGCCGGGCAGCGAGGCATTGCCCTTGCCGGCAAAGGCGAGGTTCATCGGGAAGGCGTCGGCCGCCTCGATCATCCGGGCGATGTGCCAGGGGCCAGGCGTGCAGGTGGTGGCCAGCGTGCCGTGGGCCGGCCCGGTGCCGCCGCCGAGCATGCAGGTCAGCCCTGACATCAGCGCTTCCTCGATCTGCTGCGGGCAGATGAAGTGGATATGGCTGTCCATGCCGCCGGCGGTCAGGATCTTGCCTTCGCCCGCGATCGCCTCCGTGCCGGGGCCGACGATGATATCGACATTGGGCTGGGTATCGGGATTGCCGGCCTTGCCGATGGCGACGATCAGCCCGTCCTTCAAGCCGACATCGGCCTTGACGATGCCCCAGTGATCGACGATCAGCGCATTGGTGATCACCGTATCCACCGCACCCTCGGCCCGCGTCACCTGGCTCTGGCCCATGCCATCGCGAATGACCTTGCCGCCGCCAAACTTCACCTCGTCGCCATAGGTGGTGAAGTCCTTCTCCACCTCGATGAACAGTTCGGTATCGGCCAGGCGCACCCTGTCGCCGGTGGTCGGGCCAAACATGCCGGCATAGGCCGCGCGGGACATTTTGTAGGGCATCGTCAAGCTTCCTGGGACAGAGGAACGAAGGGAGGGTTCTTGGCGGCTGCGCGATCGAGCGTAACCGTGCGCACGGCACCGGCGGCCTGGTTCAGTTCGGCAATGAGGTGATCGGCAAAGCCTGCGGTGCCAGCCCGGAAGCCGGAGAGCGCGCGGGCTACGGCATCCGCTTCACCAAGGATCAGGCTATCGGAGACAAGGAGGCCATCGATCACGTCAGCGAGCCGCGCGCGATCATAGCCGGGCTGGCGCCGCAAGACCCAGACGAGCTCGGCCAGCGTGACCGGATTGATATAGCCGGGACGCTCGGGCGAGAGATTGTCGTCAAGGAAGCGCGTGACGATGGGCGACCAATGGGGATCATCATCCAGGATGTAGCGGACCAGCAGGTTGGTATCGAGCCCGATCATGGATCCTCCTCCTGCCTGTCGCCGGCGGCGCGACGCTCGACGGTCTCGGCAATGGCCTGATCGACGTCGACAGGTGCGCCGACCTTGGCAAACAAGCCCTTGAGATGACGCAATCCTGTCTTCTTCGCGACGATGGAGACCTTTCCGCCCTCCTCCACGATCAACTGAACGCGTCCGCCAGCGGCGATGCCCAGCGCACGCCGCACCTCTGACGGCAGGGTGATCTGGTTTTTCGAGGTGATGCGAACGGTGCTCGACATGGCGAAATCCTCGATTCAAGACCTGGGGATGGAAAAGCGGCAGGGCTCCTCTGGCCCAAGAGCCACTGAGACCGCCATCATTCTACCACCCCTTTGCATGATCGACCCGCTTTCCTTCCGTCTCGTCGCCTTCCTGCCGTCAAGCCTATTGATCCAGAGCGGCGATTGTTTCCTTCAGTTCCTGCGTGCGCTTGCGCGTCAGATCCGCCTGGCAGTTCAGCACCAGCATCGGCTCCATCGTGCCGCCGCGCACGGGAAGGCCAGCCAGGATGCATTGGCCGTCGCGATAGGCGATCCAGCCGCGCTGGGCGGCTTTCAGCGCCTCCACCGCCCCAGCCTCGGCGCCCGGCGTGGCGGCAAGATCGGCATCGGCCTTGCGCAGCCGCGTCATCGCCTGGCGATAGGTCTCGTTCAGCGCCTGGTCGGCCTCGGCGTAATCCTGATCGGCGCAGTAGTTCAGTTCCATCTGCGATTCCGCCTGCTCGCAATCGATCTGCGGCGCGTCCTGCGCCTGCGCGCGCGTACCGCAAAGACCTGCAACAAGGCCGCACAGCAGGGCCAAAGCGCTCGCGCGGGATGTCGCTTTTCTCACAGGGAGCCCATGACCTTCTGGCGGAAGCCATAGATCGCGCGCTTGCCCTGGAAGGGGATCAGCGTCACCTCGCGGGTCTGGCCCGGCTCGAAGCGCACGGCCGTGCCGGCCGGAATATCCAGCCGCCGGCCCTGCGCGGCTGCGCGGTCGAAGTCGAGACCGGCATTGGTCTCGGCGAAATGGTAATGGCTGCCGACCTGCACCGGCCGGTCGCCGGTGTTCGACACGGTGACGGTCACCGTGTCGAGGCCCTGGTTCAGCTCGATTTCGCCCGGGGCGGCGATGATTTCACCGGGGATCATGGCGCGTACCTCCTTCTTGATCATGGATTTCGAAGAGCTGGCGCGCCATGCGCGCCAACCATTGCCAGGCAGCGGCGCGCTGTTAACGGATCGGTTCGTGCACGGTCACCAGCTTGGTGCCGTCGGGAAAGGTTGCCTCGATCTGGATGTCGTGGATCATCTCCGGGATGCCCTCCATCACCTGATCGCGGGTCAGCACATGGGCGCCGGCCTCCATCAGCTCGGCCACGGAGCGCCCATCGCGCGCGCCTTCGACCACGAAGTCGGTGATCAGCGCGATGGCTTCGGGGTGGTTGAGCTTGACGCCGCGCTCCAGCCGGCGGCGCGCGACCATCGCGGCCATCGAGATGAGCAGCTTGTCTTTTTCCCTGGGCGTGAGGTTCATGCGGTCCCCGTCTTCATGATGCGGTCACAGGTTCCAGACTTTCGGCAGGCTTGCGCCCATACGCAAGTGCGAAATCATCGGAACCAGGGTTTTTCTCAGCGAAAAGCCATCCTCGGCGATCAGGCGGATCACCAGCTTGTCCTGCCCGCCGACGGTGACATGGCTGACCCCGCCCTGCGCAGGGCCGAGCAGCCGGCGCAGCGGCGCGACATGATGGGCGCAGTGGGCCGCGCAGAACACCAGGCTGGCAAAGGCGACCCCGCCGCCGAGCACGGCCTGACGCCTAGCCAGCGCCGCGATCTCGCCCTCCAGCGCCAATTGATCGGCATGCAGCAGCCGGCCTTCACGGCGAATGCGCCAGCGGTCGCGAAAAGCGCCTGTGCGCACCGTCTCGCCCATGGCCTTGCGGCCGAGCAGCACGGCCTCGACCGCAAGAAAGGTCGCATCCTCGGCCAGGTCCACCTCGAGCGAGCGTGCAAGCGCCGCGCGGTCGAACAGGATCGTTTCCTGCGGCAGCCAGTCGAGCCGGGCGCCCTCGCCGACCGTGAGGCGCGTGTCGATCTCGGCCGTTCCGGCACTGGCCTTGTAGATGCGCTCGCAAGCCTGCGTCGTCAGCGTCAGCTGTGTCTGAGGCCCTGCGGCAAAGCGCCATTCCATGCGATCGCCACCGGTCAGGCCGCCGGAGCTGTTGATCAGCACGGCCTCCATCGTGCCGTCGAACATCTCCGGCAGGCGCAGCTTGGCGCAGCCTTCCTGATAGAAGGTTTCCAGCCGGGTGCGCCCCTGCCCCGCCTTGGTCGAGAGCCGGCCGGAGCCCCAGGCGCGCTGCGCCCGTGCGCCCGGCGGCGACAGGCTGAGCGCACGCGGCGTTGGATCCGTGGCGAGCGGTGGCGGCATTTGGGAAACGGCAACGGCGTCAGCCATGCCGACATCCCCTTGCACAGCCCTCACACGGTGAGGTGACGGCGCGCCTCCGGCGTGTCCAGCGTCTCGGCCGGTCCTTCATGCACGATCTCCCCGCGGTCCATGATATAGACATGGTCGGCAAGCTCTCGGCAGAAGTCAAGATACTGTTCCACAAGCAGAATCGCCATCCCCGTGGAATCGCGCAGATAGCGGATCGCCCGGCCGATATCCTTGATGATCGACGGCTGGATGCCCTCGGTCGGCTCGTCCAGCACCAGGATCTTCGGCCGCGTCACCAGGGCCCGCCCGATGGCGAGCTGCTGCTGCTGCCCACCTGAGAGATCGCCGCCGCGCCGGCCGAGCATGGTCTGCAGGATCGGGAACAGCGAGAAGATATCGTCGGGGATGAAGCGGTCCTTGCGGGCGACCGGCGCATAGCCCGTCTCCAGATTTTCCTTCACCGTCAGCAGCGGAAAGATCTCGCGCCCTTGCGGCACGAAGCCGACGCCGAGCTTGGCGCGGCGATAGGGCGCCAGCCCGTCGAGCCCGGCGCCATTGAAGGCGATCGTCCCGGCGCTGGTCGCCTGCTGGCCCGTGATCGCCCGCAACAGGCTGGTCTTGCCCACGCCGTTGCGGCCGAGCACGCAGGTGATCTTGCCCATCGGCGCCGTGATCGAAACCCCGCGCAGCGCCTGGGCGGCGCCGTAATGCAGATTGACGTTGTCAACGGTCAGCATGGGTGTGTCCCCTTTTGTCGTATCGTGCGGATGGGGCGAAGCGCATCGCCAAACGGTGGTTCTATGGATTGCCGGCGGCGGCTGAAGCAAAGAATGCTCACTTGCCCCTCACCGGCCCAGATAGTTCTCGATCACCTTGGGATCGTTCGAGACGAAATCGATCGATCCCTCGGCGAGCACCGAGCCTTCGGCAAGGCAGGTGACCTTGACGCCGAGGTCGCGGATGAAGCCCATATCGTGCTCCACCACGACGACCGACCGGGTCTTGGCGATGTCCTTCAAGAGCAGTGCGGTCTCGCTCGTCTCGGCATCGGTCATGCCGGCAACGGGCTCATCGACCAGCAAGAGCTTCGGCTCCTGAGCGAGCAGCATGCCAATCTCCAACCATTGCTTCTGCCCGTGGGAGAGGTTGGCGGCATAGTCGTTTTTGCGTGCCGTCAGCCGCACGGTTTCGAGGATGTGCTCGATGCGCGCCTTGTCCTCGGTGGTCAGGCGGTAGAACAGGGTGGAGAAGACGCCGCGTTTGCGGTTGAGCGCCAGCTCCAGATTGTCCCAGATCGTATGGCTTTCAAAGACGGTCGGCTTCTGGAACTTGCGGCCGATACCGAGCTGGGCGATCTCCGCCTCGTCCTTGCGGGTGAGGTCGATGGCCCCGTCGAAATAGACCTCGCCCTGGTCGGGCCGGGTCTTGCCGGTGATGATGTCCATCATCGTTGTCTTGCCCGCGCCGTTCGGGCCGATGATGGCCCTGAGTTCGCCGGGTTCGATCACGAAGGAGAGCGCGTTCAGCGCCCTGAACCCGTCGAACGAGACCGAGACATTGTCCAGATAGAGGATGCTGTTGGTGATCTTGCTGTCCATGGCGGCTCACTCCGCGGCCTGGGTTTCGTGCGCCGCGGCGCCTTGGCTGGGCTGGGCGGCGGTGCGCCCCTTTTCGGCGGCGACCGCCTTCTGCCGCTCGGCCCGCGCCTTCGAGCCCTGCATCACCGTGCCGACAATGCCCTTGGGCAGGAACAGCGTGGTGGCGATGAACAAGGCGCCGAGCGCGAAGAGCCAGAATTCCGGAAAGGCGGCGGTGAAGATGGTCTTGCCGAAATTGACGAGGATCGCGCCGATGATCGGGCCGATCAGCGTGCCGCGCCCGCCGACCGCCGTCCAGATGACGACTTCGATGGAGTTGGCGGGAGCGAACTCGCCGGGATTGATGATGCCGACCTGCGGCACGTAGAGCGCGCCGGCAATGCCGGCCATCATCGCCGAGACGGTGAAGATGAAGAGCTTCATATTCTCCACGCGGTAGCCGAGAAAGCGCGTGCGGCTCTCGGCATCGCGCACGCCGATCAGCACCTTGCCATATTTCGAGCGGACGATCGCGGAGGAGAGGATCAGCGACAGCGCCAGCAGCAGCGCGGTCATGGCAAACAGCGTGGCGCGGGTTTCCGGCGCCTGGATGTTGGCGCCGAGAATGTCCTTGAAGTCGGTCAGGCCGTTATTGCCGCCAAAACCCATCTCGTTGCGGAAGAAGGCGAGCAGCAGCGCATAGGTCATGGCCTGGGTGATGATCGAGAGATAGACGCCGGTCACGCGCGAGCGGAAGGCGAACCAGCCGAAGACGAAGGCGAGCAGTCCGGGCACCAGGAGAACCATGAGCCCGGCGAACCAGAAATGGTTGAAGCCGGTCCAGTACCAGGGCAGCTCCTTCCAGTTGAGGAAGACCATGAAATCCGGCAGCAGCGGATTGGCATAGACGCCGCGCGGCCCGATCTGGCGCATGAGATACATGCCCATGGCATAGCCGCCGAGCGCGAAGAAGGCGCCATGGCCGAGCGAGAGAATGCCGCAATAACCCCAGACCAGATCCAGCGCCAGCGCCAGCAGCGCATAGCAGAGATACTTGCCCATCAGCGGCACGAGATGATCCGGCACGTGCAGCAGGCTGCCTTCGGGCGCGAGCAGATTGGCGAGCGGCACCAGGATAGCGGCCAAGAGGATCAGCGCGGCGACGACAAGCGTCTTCTTCTCGTGCCGGGAAAGGAGAAATTCTGTGATCATTGTTCGATCGCCCGTCCCTTGAGCGCGAACAGCCCACGCGGCCGCCGCTGGATGAAGAGGATGATGAGCACCAGGATCAGGATCTTGCCGAGCACGGCGCCGGCATAGGGCTCCAGGAACTTGTTGGCGATGCCGAGCGACAGCGCGCCCACCAGCGTGCCCCAGAGATTGCCCACGCCGCCGAAGACCACGACCATGAAGCTGTCGATGATGTAGTTCTGGCCGAGATTGGGCGAAACATTGTCGATCTGGCTGAGCGCCACGCCGGCCATGCCGGCAATGCCGGAGCCGAGGCCGAAGGTCAGCGCGTCGACATAAGGCGTGCGGATGCCCATGGAGGAGGCCATGCGCCGGTTCTGCGTCACGGCGCGCATCTGCAGCCCGAGGCGGGAACGCTTGAGCAGCGTCAGCAGCGCGAAGAACACGGCGATCGAGAAGACGATGATCCACAGACGGTTCCAGGTGACCGCAAGACCGCCGACATCCACCGTGCCGGACATCCAGGGAGGATTGTCCACCTGGCGGTTGGTGGGGCCGAAGATCGAGCGGATCGCCTGCTGCAGGATCAGCGACAGGCCCCAGGTGGCCAGCAGCGTTTCGAGCGGCCGGCCATAGAGGAAGCGGATGATGCCGCGCTCGATGGCGACGCCGATCAGCCCGGTGACCAGAAAGGCGGTCGGCACGGCGATCGCCAGGCCGTAGGTGGACAGCGCCGGCGCATAGGTCGCCACCGCCTGCTGCACCACATAGGTGGTGTAGGCGCCGAGCATGACCATTTCGCCATGGGCCATGTTGATCACGCCCATCACGCCGAAGGTGATGGCGAGCCCGATGGCGGCGAGCAGCAGGACCGAGCCGAGCGACAGCCCGTACCAGATGTTCTGCGCCACGTCCCACAGCGCCATCTGGCGCTCGATGCCCTCGATCTTGCCTTCGATGACCGGCACGAGATCGGCCGGCGCGCCGGCGAGCGCCGTTGTCAGAATCGTCAGCGCGTCACGGTTGCCGCGCGCGGCCACCGTCTCGATCGCCGCCTTCTTCTCCTCCACGGAATGGTCCGACCTCAGCACCATCACGGCGCGGGCGGCGCCGAGCAGGCCCTTGATCGCATTATCCTTTTCCTGCGCCAGCGCGCCATCGACCAGCGCCAGCTGGGCCGGATCGGCGCTTTTGAGGATGTCTTGCGCGGCCGAAAAGCGCTTGTCGCGGTCCGGGCTCAAGAGCGTCAGCTGGCTCATGGCGGTGGTGATGGCGCCGCGCAGCGTGTTGTTCAGCCGGATTTTCTGCAGCCCCCCGGCGGCCACCCCTTCCACCGGCGCGCCAGTCAGCGGATCGATCACCGTATTGCCCGAGGCGATGCGGTAGACCGCGCCTCCGGCCTTGGGCGCATACAGCTCGCCATCGTTCAGGTAGGTGAGGATTTCGGGCACCTTGGGGTCACCCGTCGCCGCCAGCGCCTTCACGGCCTCGGCGCGCTCGGGAAAGCCGCCCGTGCCCAGCGCATTGACGAGCGGGCGCAGCGCCTCCTGGGCGGCCGCGGGCGAGAAGCCGCAGGCTGCCGTCAGCACCAGAGCCAGCACGAACAGGCGGCAGGCCGCGGCGAGACGCCAGCGGACCGGGGAAAAAAGCGAAGGTCTGGATCGGGCGCGGATCATGGAGAGATCTTTCCTGCTCGGCGTGGCTGCTGCTTTTGCAATGCTTGACCCCTGCGCTTGGCCCCTGCGACACCGAAACGGGTGGCAAGCCGCAGGAGAGGACGGGACGAGAGGCACGGTTTTAGAGCATCAGATTGAAAACCATACGTCGTCTGATGCTCTAAGATTTTGTTTTTGCATCGGATTTACCCGAAAACCGGTTCCCGCTTCCCGGTCCGATGCTTTAACGGCGCAAACACCCTGCCTGATCGGGTCAAGCCGGGCCGCTTCAAACAAACCTCAGACAAAGAAGCATCAAACGTGCCAGTTCGCGATAAGGCCCGCCATCCAGCCAGGAGAAAGGGGCTGGACGGCGGGGCCGGGCGCTGCGGCCGCAAAGCCGCAGCGACGGCGAGGGATACGGACGGCGCCCTCGCCATGGTCTGATCGTCAGATCCCGATCAGTTGGTGGTCTTGCCGCCGCACTTGCCGGTCTTCACGTTGAAGTTGCCGCAGGACAACGGCTTGCGCCAGTCGGCGATCAGGTCCTTGGAGTCGGGCAGATAGTCCGACCACTCGTCGCCCACGACTTCCGGCGTCTGCTGGACGATTTCGAACTGACCGTTTTCCTGGATTTCGCCGATCAGCACCGGCTTGGTGATGTGGTGGTTCGGCATCACGGTGGCATAACCGCCCGACAGGTTCGGCACGGTGGTGCCGATGATCTGGTCGAGCACGGGGTCGGTATCGGTGGTGCCGGCGGCTTCCACGGCCTTCACCCAGGCGTTGAAGCCGATATAGGCGGCTTCCATCGGGTCGTTGGTCACGCGCTTGTCGTTCTTGGTGTAGGCGTGCCAGGTCTTGATGAACTCGGCATTGGCGGGCGCGTCGACGGACTGGAAGTAGTTCCAGGC
The DNA here is from genome assembly GCF_001938945.1 of Xaviernesmea rhizosphaerae. Lineage (GTDB taxonomy): Bacteria > Pseudomonadota > Alphaproteobacteria > Rhizobiales > Rhizobiaceae > Xaviernesmea > Xaviernesmea rhizosphaerae. The sequence continues at coordinate 81,955 of NZ_MKIO01000048.1, read as the reverse complement.
GGCGAGATGGCCGACCAGCGGCTTGGTGTCGAGACCGGCCAGCTCTTCCTCGCCGACAGAGAAGGCGACGACCGGGATGTCGGTGGCCTTGATGCCCTGGTTGCCCAGTTCCTTGTAGAAGGGAACGTTGGCATCGCCATTGATGGTCGAAACCACTGCGGTCTTCTTGCCGGCCGAGCCGAAGTCCTTGATCTTGGCCACTTCGGTCTGCCAGTCGGAGAAGCCGAAGGGGGTGTAGTTGATCAGGATGTCTTCCTTCGGGATCCCCTTGGAGATCAGATAGGCTTCCAGGATCTTGTTGGTCGTGCGCGGATAGACATAGTCCGTGCCTTCCAGCACGAAGCGCTTCACGCCTTCCGTGTTCATCAGATAGTCGACGGCGGGGATGGCCTGCTGGTTCGGCGCAGCACCCGTGTAGAAGATGTTGCGCGAGGACTCTTCGCCTTCATACTGCACGGGATAGAACAGGATCGAGTTCAGCTCTTCAAAGACCGGCAGCACGGATTTGCGCGAGGACGAGGTCCAGCAGCCGAACACGGCAGCGACCTTGTCGACGGAGATCAGCTCGCGGGCCTTTTCGGCAAAGAGCGGCCAGTCGGAGGCCGGGTCGACCACGACGGCTTCGAGCTTCTTGCCCAGAAGACCACCCTTCTTGTTCTGCTCCTCGATGAGCATCAGCATGGCGTCCTTGAGCGTCGTTTCCGAGATCGCCATGGTGCCGGACAGGGAATGGAGAACACCGACCTTGATCGTGTCGTCAGCGGCGAAGGCGCCGTGGAAAGCAGTGGTCGCCAGCATGCCGGCAGCCAGGGCGCTCTTGAGCAAGCTCCTGCGATTCATTGTGATTTCCCCTCTTGTTGCGTGAGGCAGCCGGTGAACAATGTGTTAAACCTCAGCTGTCTGTGGCGACTATCGGGCGGAATTGTGCAGCGCGACATACGTCATTTGACGTAGCTGCGGGGGGAAAGCCTGCGCAGATGGGAGATCGATGGCGGGTCATCGTGCAGGCGAAACGAAAAAAGGGCCGACGCGAAGGCCGACCCTTTGCTCTTGCGTGCTGGCGGGCGCGCCTAAGCCTTGTGCGGCTGCAGGGCTTCGCTTTTCGGCGTCTTTCGATCGAGCGAGAAGGCGATCACCGCCGAAAGCGCCATGAACCCGCCGACGACGAACATCGGCGCCTGATAAAGCCCTGTCGCGTCCTTGAGCAGGCCGGTGATGTAGGGCGCGGCGAAGCCGGCAATATTGCCGATGGTATTAATGAGCGCGATGCCCGCAGCCGCGGCCGGGCCGACGAGAAAGCGCGAGGGAATCGCCCAGAAATTCGGCAGGGCGGCGAAGATCGCGCAGGCGGTGATGGTGATCATCAGGATCGTGGTCTCGGGCGAGCCCATCAGCAAGGCAGCGGGAATGCTCAACGCACCGATCATGGCCGGCAGGCCGATATGCCACCCCTGGACACCGCGCTTGGCGACGAACCGGCTCCAGACATAAATGGCGACCGCCGCTGGCAAATAGGGGATGGCCGTGATCAGGCCCTTGTCGAAGACGTCGAACTTGGTGCCGAACTTGCCTTCGAAGCCTGCGATGATGGTGGGCAGGAAAAAGGCGATGGCATAGAGCCCGTAGATCAGCCCGAAGTAGAGTGCGGACAGAAGCCAGACCCGCTTATCGGTCAAGGCCAGGCCGTTGATGCGGCCATGGGCGACAACCTTGGCCTTGTCTTCGCGCGCCAGCTCGTCGGTCAGCCAGTTGCGCTCCTGGGGGGTGAGCCACTTGGCATCGGCCGGCTTGTCGGACAGGTAGAACCAGCTGATGATGCCGACGACGATGGCCGGCAGCGCAACGCCGAAGAACATGATGCGCCAGCCCTCCAGGCCGAACAGGCCATGGGCCTGGATCAGAGAGGCGGCGAGCGGCGCGCCGAGCACTGTGGTCAGCGGCTGGGCGAGATAGAACAGCGCCAGGACCGTGTTGCGGTGGCGCAGCGGTACCCAGGAACTCAGAAACAGGATGGCGCCCGGGAAAAACCCGGCCTCGGCCACGCCGAGAAGAAAACGCAGCAGATAAAGCTGCGGCACGCTGCTGACCCAGGTGAACAAAAGGGCCACAATGCCCCAGGTCACCATGATCCGGGCCAGCCAGCGGCGCGCGCCGTATTTGTGCAGCGCCAGATTGCTCGGCACTTCCAGAACGATATAGCCGAAGAAGAAAATGCCCGCGGCAAAGCCGAATTGGGCCGCCGTCATCGCCAGATCGTTCGTCATCCCGTTCGGCCCGGCAAAGGAAATTGCCGTTCGATCGAGGAAGTTGATGAAGAACATCAGGCCGATGAACGGCACGAGCCGCCTCGTCACCTTGCGAACCGCCGAGCGCTCGATTGCGCCCGTATCCAAACTTTGCACTGCCATGGCTTCTCCTCCCGTCTGATGCCGCCAGCCCTCCCTCCGGGCTGCGGCGGGTCCGCCAACCGGTCGACAGGCTCCTCCAGCCCGACCGTGCAACCCCTCCCCCGGTTTATGAAGCTTGGCGAGGTGTCCGCAATCGATTAAAACGGATCTGGTTGTGAGGAAAACTCACAGAGAAGGAGGCCGGATGTCCAGCATGCCATCGCTCAATGCTTTGCGGGCCTTCGAAGCCGCAGCCCGGCACCGCTCCGTGACCCTGGCGTCCAGTGAGCTTTTCGTTACGCACGGCGCTGTGAGCCGACAGGTCAAAGCGCTTGAAGAGGCGCTTGGTGTCACCCTTCTGGCCAAGACCGCGCGGGGCATGGAGCCGACACCGGAGGGCCAGCGGCTGGCGGAGGGGCTGACCAGCGCCTTCAAGCTGATCCAGGAAAGCGTCGCGCGGGTAAGACCGGAACCGTTGACCCTCTCCTGCTCCTCCTCGATCATGATGGGCTGGATCATCCCGCGCATCGGGCAGTTCCACGAGCTGCATCCGCAAATCGAACTGCAGTTCAATCTCAATTTCAGCCGCATCGACTTTGTGCGCGACAAGATCGGCATGGCGATCCGGTCCAGCATCATCGAGCCGCCGCAGGACGCGGTGATCCGCGAATTGGGGGTGGAGGCGATCGGGCCTGTCTGCGCGCCTGATTATCTTGAACAGGCCGGCATCCGCCAGCAAACGGACCTGCCGGCCGCCACGCTTCTGGCCAGCCGAACCCGGCCGGAGGCCTGGCGGGACTGGCAGGGCGTGGCCGGGCTTGGCGGTGAGGCGCTGGCGGCCAAAACCAGCTTCGACCATTTCTATCTGCTGATCCAGGCGGCAGCCTGTGGCCTGGGCATGGCAGTGGTGCCGCGCATGCTGGTGATGGAACAGCTTTCCGCCGGACGGCTGGTGGCCCCCTTCGGCTTCAAGCCCGGGCCACGGCGCATTGTGCTGTGGGTTGCGCGCCATCTTGCCGGCCGGCCTGACGCAGTCGCGCTGGAACGATGGCTGACAGCGGAAATGCGCGCGACCTCCGACGCGCTTTCCTGATCCTGGCCGCTTGCCAAGCAACCGATTCTCATGAAGATGCCCAGGAGATAATCAGATCCCGAGGAAAGATAATTTTTAGGCATGTCCGCACGCCAGCGCATCATCCCTATCCGGCGCGACTATAACCGCTGGGTCGCCAACCAGACGCTGGAAGACTACGCGCTGAGATTCACCGCCAAGAGCGCGCGGCGCTTTTCCTCCAGCCGCATCTCCCAGACGGCGATCGGGGCGATCTCCTTTCTGGCGCTTGAAGCGATCGGCGGCACGATCACGCTGTCCTATGGCACCACCAATGCCGCCATCGCCATTGCGGTCGCGGCCGTGGTCATGCTGGTCATCGGCCTGCCGATCAGCCGCTATGCCATCCGCCACGGCGTGGACATCGACCTTCTGACCCGGGGGGCCGGCTTCGGCTATATCGGCTCCACGGTCACCTCGCTGATCTATGCCAGCTTCACCTTCATGCTGTTTGCCATCGAAGCCTCGATCATGACAGGCGCGCTGGAGCTCGCCTTCGGCATTCCGCCCTGGATCGGCTATATCATCAGCGCCGTCGTCGTCATTCCGCTCGTTATCTATGGCGTGCGGCTGATCTCGCGCTTCCAGCTGGTGACCCAGCCCTTCTGGATCACGCTCAACGTCCTGCCCTTCATCTTCATCGCCTTTGCCGACTGGGGCAAGATCGACCTCTGGCGCGCCTTTGCCGGCATCGGCCATTCCAATATCGGCGCGGGCGGCCCGGCCCCGTTCAATCTCCTGGAATTCGGTGCGGCCTGCGCAGTCATCCTGGCGCTGATGCCCCAGATCGGCGAGCAGGTGGACTTCCTGCGCTTCCTGCCGCCGGAGGGCGGACGCAAATGGCGCCATCGGCTCGCCGTGTTCCTGGCCGGGCCCGGCTGGGTGGTGGTCGGCGTGCCGAAGCTGCTTGCCGGGTCGTTCCTGGCCGTGCTGACGCTATCGACCGGCGTGCCATCCGGACAGGCGGCCGACCCCGCCCATATGTATCTCGCCGCCTTCGGCTACATGATCCCCAATGACACGGCGGCCCTCCTGATGATGTCGGCCTTCGTCGTGGTCTCGCAGCTGAAGATCAATGTGATGAACGCCTATGCCGGGTCGCTCGCCTGGTCGAACTTCTTCTCGCGTCTCACCCACAGCCATCCCGGCCGCGTCGTCTGGCTGGTCTTTAACGTCGCCATCGCCCTGCTCCTGATGGAGCTCGGCATCTACCGGCTGCTGGAGGCGACGCTCGGCATCTTCTCCATCATCGCCATGGCCTGGCTCTGCACGATTTCGGCCGATCTCTTCATCAACAAGCCGCTCGGCCTCGCCCCTGATGGCATCGAGTTCAAGCGCGCCCATCTCTACGACATCAATCCCGTGGGCACGGGCAGCATGCTGCTTTCTGCCACCATTGCGCTTGCGGCGCATTTCGGCCTGTTCGGCCCAGTCATGGCGTCGCTGTCGACCTTCGTCACGCTCATCGCCTTCCTCCTTTCGCCTTTGATCGCCTGGGGCACGGGCGGGCGCTTCTACCTCGCGCGCAAGGCCCGGGCGAACTGGAAGACGATGCCGGCCATCACCTGCTCGATCTGCGAGCATCCGTTCGAGCCGGAGGACATGGCCTGGTGCCCGGCCTATGCCGCGCCGATCTGCTCGCTCTGCTGCTCGCTCGACAGCCGCTGCCACGATGTCTGCAAGCCGCAAGCGCGCATGAACGCGCAGGCTTCCGTGGTGGCGCGCCGCCTGCTGCCCGAACGGCTGGTGGAAAGCCTGTCGAGCCGGCTCGGCCGCTATGCCATTGCCGTGGTGCTGTCGGTCAGCCTGCTCGGCGCCATCCTGCTTCTGGTCGCCCATCAGATCGCGCTTGCCGCGCCGGAAGCCGCCGGCGTGGTGGAGCGCACGGTGGGCGTGGTCTTCTTCGTCTTCGCCGTGATTGCCGGGATCGTCTGCTGGTTCTACGTGCTCGCCCATGACAGCCGGGTGGTGGCGGAGGAGGAATCCTCCCGCCAGACGACGCTGCTCCTCAAGGAAATCGCCGCGCACAAGAAGACCGACGCCGCCCTGCAGCAGGCCAAGGAGACGGCGGAGGCCGCCAACCGCGCCAAGAGCCGCTATGTGGTCGGCCTCTCGCACGAGCTGCGCACGCCGCTTAACGCCGTACTCGGTTACGCCCAGATCCTGGAGCGGGACGCTGCGATCCCCAGGGAGAGGCAACCGGCGGTCAAGGTCATCCGCCGTTCGGCCGAGCATCTCTCCGGCCTGATCGACGGTCTGCTCGACATTTCCAAGATCGAGGCGGGCCGTCTCCAGGTCTATTCCAACGAGATCCACCTCACCGAGTTTCTCGACCAGATCGTCGACATGCTGCGTCCGCAGGCCGAAGCCAAGGGCCTCACCTTCACGCACAAGCGCGCCGCCAGCCTGCCGGCCTATGTCCGCACCGACGAGAAGCGGCTGCGCCAGATCCTCGTCAACCTCCTGACCAATGCCATCAAATTCACCGAGACGGGCGAGATCCGCTTCGAGATCGGCTATCGCAGCCAGGTGGCGACCTTCACCGTGTCGGATACCGGCCGGGGCATTGCTGCCGAGGAGCTGCCGCGCATCTTCGAGCCGTTCCAGCGCGGCAAGACCGAGGCGGTGCTGCGCCTGCCCGGCCTCGGCCTCGGGCTGACCATCACCCGCCTGCTCACCCAGACCATGGGCGGCGAAATCGCGGTGGACAGCGCGCTGGGGGCCGGCTCCACCTTCCGCATCCGGCTGATGCTGTCGGCCGTCGACCGGCCGGCGGCGACGGCCCGGCCCGCCCAGCGCCCCGTCTGCGGCTATACAGGCGCACGCCGGACGATCGTCGTCGTCGATGACAATGAGGATCACCGCGATCTCATGCGCGAGTTGCTCGTGCCGCTCGACTTCGTGGTGCTGACGGCGGCGGGCGGCTCCGAATGCCTGGCGCTGATCGAGGGTGTCCGGCCGGATCTGTTCTTCATCGATATTTCCATGCCCGACATCAATGGCTGGCAGCTGGTCTCGCGCCTGCGGGCGGCGGGCCAGCTGGCGCCGATCATAATGCTCTCAGCCAATATCGGCGACGGCTCGGCCGCCGGCGGCGAGGACGGGCACAATGACACGCTGGCCAAGCCCTTCGACATCCGCCGCGTGCAGGACAAGCTGGCCTTGCATCTCGGGCTGGAGTGGATCTATGAGGAGGCGGCTCCGGCCCAGCCGGCCCCTGCCCCGGCCGCGCTGATGCCGCCAGCGGCCGATCATCTTGCCGAACTGCGGCGGCTGGGCGAGATCGGCTATGTCAGGGGCATAGAGGCCAAGTTGACGGAGCTTGCCCGCGATGCCGCGCTGCAACCCTTCACCCAAGCCGCCAGAGCCTATGTGCAGGCCTTCGACCTCGATGGCTATGCCGCCTTCCTCGCCCGGACCGGCGCTGCGCCGCCGCGCAAGACCGAGCATCGGACCGAAACGTGATTGCCGGTTTCGCAAAGATCCGGTGTTGTAACAAAACGATAGAGCATCAGACTGCATATGATTTCCGGTCCGATGCTCTCATGCGATGCGAAACCAGAAACCCGGCGCCCGAGCGGGAGAACCCTGCGCATGTCTGATCCGCGCGATATCGTCCTGATCGTCGACGACAGCCCGGAAACGCTGGGCTTCCTCACCGAAGCGCTGGAGCAATCCGGCTTTTCCGTGCTGATCGCCACCTCCGGCCGCGCGGCGCTGAATGTCGTCGACCGCATCACGCCCGATCTCGTGCTGATGGACGCGGTGATGCCGGGCATGGACGGCTTCGACACCTGCCGGACGCTGAAGCGCCAGCCGGCCATCGCCCCCGTTCCGGTGATCTTCATGACCGGGCTGACGGAGACCGAGCATGTGGTCCATGCGCTGGAATCCGGTGGGGTGGACTATCTGACCAAGCCGATCAACATCGACGAGCTGCGCGCGCGCATCCGTGTTCATCTCACCAATGCCCGCTCGGCCCAGAGCGCGCGCGTGGCGCTGGATGCCGCCGGACGGCATCTGCTCGCCGCGCATGGCGATGGCAGCGTGAACTGGTCCACGCCGCAGGCAAGCCGCCTGGTCAACGCCGCCATCGAGACCGAGGATGGCATGGCGGCATTGACCGGCCACCTCAGAAGCTGGATGGCGGCCCGCGCTGCCGGCAGCACGGAGGCCGGCCTGACGATCGCCCGCCATGGTGCGCCCGTGCTGCAGCTCGCCTTTCTCGGCGCGATCGGCGCCGACGAGTTTCTCTTCCGCCTGACCGGTGTGCGCGCGGGAAGCGAGGAGGATCTGCTGCGCAGCCGCTTCGGGCTCACCCAGCGCGAGGCCGAGGTGCTGGCCTGGATCGCCAAGGGCAAGGCCAACCGCGACATCGCCGAAATCCTCGGCCTCTCCGCCCGCACGGTGAACAAGCATCTGGAGCAGATCTACATGAAGCTCGGCGTGGAAAACCGCGCCTCCGCCGCGATCAAGGCGGTGGAAGTGCTGCGGGAGGGGTAAGGTCGGGAGCATCCGTCGAAACGGAAGGGACGAAGCGACCTCGGCAACCGCATGCAAGGCTACCCCTCCGCAACGCTGCCGCGCGCTGGACTTGCCTCATTCCGCGGTGCCATCTGCCGGCCCCCGACGCGCAGCCGATGGACCATCCGGCATCCGGGGCGCCGCTCGGTCTGATCCGAAATCCGGTCGATCGCTTCGCGATATCCGGAGCTTCCTGGCAGAGGCGCAAAGTCCTCGTTCCGTCATCCTCGGGCTTGTCCCTGATATCTGCAAACGCCTGATATACCGACCAATTATCAACCATGGCAGATCCTCGGGACAAGCCCGAGGATGACGTCGCGCCTGATGATCATCGTTGCCAGAAATCCAAATTCGGACGTACTTCCCAGGATTTCGTGTGACCGGACTCAGATCGACGCTCCAAGGCCTGTTGTCGGAAGCAGGGTCCTTTCTATTCTCGTTTCACGCCGAGCAGATGATGCTCTGATGCCTCGCGCAATCTTGGCGATTCACTGTCCCAAGCCTTAAGTCGTTTTCATCGCCGGTCGTTGTCCAAAAACCGCTGCGCACCTTTGCGCGACATGCGCTAGCCTATTGTTTTTGCACCGACGTCTTCCGAAGACCGGCTCTCACTTTCCGATCCAAGGCGCGGAGACTTCCCCGCCAGCCAGAGCCCAGCCTGTCTCGTATCCTCCTCGGTCAGCAGATGCCCGGCGGCAATGCGCCGTGCCTCGACCTCGGCACCCGAGGCGCGCAGAGCCTCCTCCAGCGCCGGCGCATGGGCGGCATAAGCGTCGTCCGAGCCCGACAGCATCAGTACGGAGGTTCCCGCGAGATCGGCTGCGGGCGGCTCCTCCAGCGGGTTCATGGCGCGCAGAAGCACCGCGCGGCGGATCAGGCCCGGATGCAGGAACAGGGTCGCGGCGATCATGTTGGCGCCGTTGGAATAGCCGAGGAAGGCCGCGTGATCGAGATCGACGCCATAGGCGGCGACGCTGTCGGTGATGAAGGCGGCGAAGGCGTCCGCTTCGGCGCGCACATCCGCCTGGTCGAAGCGGAAGGGCGTGATCCGGCGATAGAAGCGCGGGCTGCCCTCCTCCAGGGCCCGGCCACGCAGCGCGATCAAGAGCGCGCCCGGCGCGGCCTTTCGCCCGAGCGGCAGAAGGCTCAGCTCGTTGGCGCCGCTGCCATGCAGCAGAAACAGCGTGGTGCCGTCCTCCTCTTCGGGCGCCTGCAGGCGGTGGATAAAGGGCAGGTCGCGCGCGATGCGGCGCGGTTCGCCGGGCAGCGCGAATTGCGGCAGCACGACCGTCGTCTCCAGCGGCGGTATCCGGTCTTCATGCCCCGGTACGAACAGGCGTGTTCCGAGCGTCGCCTCCGGCTCGTCCACGGTCATGCCCGGCGCGTCCGTTGCGAATTCCACGAGGCTTTCGCCGGGTTCGCGCACATAGAGCGAGGTGAAATAGCGCCGGTCATGCACCGGTGTCGGCCCGGCCTCCTCGGCCGCCAGCGCGAGACGCAGCGCCGCGACCGCGCGGTTGTCGGCGGCACGAAGCGCGATGTGATCGATGGTGCCGGTGCCCGGCGCCGCTTCCCAGAAGCCTGCGGCATCGCGAATGTCGATCGCATCGCCCCGGGGAAAAGCGAGGCGGCGCACGGAGCCCTCGCGGGCGAGCTCCACAAGGCCGAAATGGCGGTTGAAGAAGGCGGCGGTCTCCTCGGGCCGTTCGGTCAGTATCGTTGCCGCCCGGAGGCCCTGTACCGCATCGGCGTCTGCCACCGGCGGCAAGGCGCCGACCGGATCTTCCTCGTCGATGGGCTGTGACCAGGGGGCGTTGCGGTCGGACAGCGCCTGCGTGCCGGTGAGCTTGACGATGACGCCGTCGGGGTCCTTCAGCCGCAGAACCGGCTCGCCGAATTCACTCTCCGGCCCGGTGAACGGGATCTGGAAGCGCAGGGCGCGCGTCATCCAGGCGCCGATCGCCTCAGGGGCAATCGCCAGCGCGATCTCGCTCGGCGCGCCCCGGCCGAGGCGGCCTTGCCCGCCATCCTCCCAGGCCAGGAAGGTGATCAGCGAGCCCGGGCGGCCGGTGCGGTCACCATAGAAGAGATGGAGCTGCGCCGCATCCTCGAAGCCGGCCGTGCGCTTGACCAGGCGCAGGCCGAGAAAGCCGACGTAGAAATCCACATTCGCCTGGATCCTGCGGGTGATCAGCGTGACGTGGTGAAGGCCGTTCGACGGGATGGTCATCGATCAGGCCACGACCGGCCGGTCGCGCTTGAGATAGGCGGCAAAGGCGGCGCCATGGTCGGGATGCCAGCGCGAAAGGGCCGGCCGGTTTTCCACAATGTCGCCGGCAGCCCAGAGAATGCGCTTCTCGTCCAGTTCGCGCGGCACGTCATTGTCGGGGCAGAGAATGTAGAAGTCGCCGCGCTCCAGGCTGTCGATCATGAAATCCACCGTCTGCTCGGGCGTCCAGGCGGCGGCGGGTTTTTCCGTGCGGCTGCCGGCGGTCAAGCCGGTGAAGACGAAGCCGGGGATCAGCAGATGCGCGGTGACGGCGCAGCCCTCGCGGTTGCGCAGCTCATGCGCCAGCGCCTCGGTGAACACCTTCACCCCCGCTTTGGCGACATTATAGGCCGGATCGCCCGGCGGCGTGGTGATGCCCTGCTTGGAGCCGGTGTTGATGATCATGGCCGGATCGCCATGAGCGATCATCGCCTCGCCAAAGGCGCGCGTACCGGTGATCACCCCGCCGAGATTGGTGGCGAGCACCCGTTCCCAGGCGTCGATCGGCCCGAAGATCGAGCTGCCGGGGCCGATGCCGGCATTGTTCATCAGCAGATGGACCGCGCCGAAGCGCGCTTCGACCTCTTCCGCCAGCGCGGTGATGGAGGCGATGTCTGAGACGTCGGTGGGCACGGCCATCACGGCGCTTGTCCCTGACGGCGCCTGCGCGGCGACCGTGGCGGCGGCATCGTCCAGCCGCCTGCCTTCCAGATCGGCCAGAACCACATTCATGCCGGCGGCGGCAAAGCGGCCGGCGGCGGCAAGGCCGATGCCCGAGGCCGCGCCGGTGACGACGGCGGTGCGTCCCGCCGCGAGAATGGTGTTGATCATCCGTTCCTCCTCCTCATAGGCCCGGCGGCGACGACCCCGAATGCGCGCCTGCCTGCGCGACAACGATAGGGCACGGAAAGGAAGGAGCAAACCGCTTGTGAAATTTTAATGCCCTCCCGCACAATATTGGTAAGACTGCAACAACTTAAATTCCGGTCGCCCGAGTCGTCGCCGGCTTCCCCTGTCGATCGAGCGCCGCTTTGCCAGCGGGTTCGAGCGGCGCGGGGGCCGAGATCGTCGAAAGACCGTTCCCTTCACCTTCCCGGCGCTTCGCCCAGCCGCCCCCAGAGACCTCCATGGCGTTTCCGAAAATCTCCTCCAGCAAACAGACGCCCTGCGAAGCCTGTCCCCTGCGCAAGATGCCGACCTTTCGCGATTTCACGCTGGAGGAGCTGGACTTCGTCTCCAGCTTCAAGACCGGCGAGCTGACGCTGAATGCCGGCACGACCGTGCTGTCGGAAGGCGCACAGAGCGCGCATCTCTTCACCGTGCTTTCCGGCTGGGCCTTCCGCTACAAGATGCTGGACGATGGCCGCCGGCAGATTCTCAACTATGCCATGCCCGGCGATCTCGTCGGCCTGCAGGCGACGCTGATGGCGGAGATGCAGCATTCGGTGGAGGCGCTCTCCTCCCTGACACTCTGTGTGTTCGAGCGCGAGCGGCTGGGCCATCTCTATCGCGACCAGCCGGACCTCGCCTTCGACATCACCTGGATCGCGGCGCAGGAGGAGCGCATCCTCGACGAACATCTGCTGAGCATCGGCCGAAGAACCGCAATGGAGCGCGCCGCCTATCTTCTCGCCTTCCTGACGCAGAGGGGCCGGGCGTCGGGCCTGTTCCGCGACGATCCGACCGTGGTGCCGCTGACCCAGCAGCATGTGGCCGACACGCTCGGCCTGTCGATCGTCCACACCAACAAGACGCTGAAGAAGCTGGCCGAGCGCGGCCTGTTGCGCTGGGGCGAGCGCGGCTGCGAGATCCTCGACGAGGAAGGGCTTCTCAAAGCCGCGGGATGGGAGGGCATGCCGGAAAGCAAAAGGCGGTTCATCTGACGCGGACGGCCGGAACGTGGGGAAGCGGGTTTCTGATGGATGCGCTGCTCTTCACAAATGCCTGGCGAAGCTAAAAAATTGCCTGGCAGGGTCGAATTTGCCTGGCGGGGCCGGCCGCCGGCCTTCAGCAGCTGTCAATCGCGGGTTTTCGCCGATCCTGTGGATCGTGCTTTAACCCGATCTTATTGACTGTTCGCTCGAAGGGGTGTGTCTTATTTAAATGCACCGCCTCTCGCAGTTGTCGTAAGACGACCATATATGCCTCTCTCGGGGGCATCGCATGGATTCGATACAGGAAAGCACATTGGTGGCGTCTTCAGACACGGCTACGGTCAAGCGCATTCTCGTGCTTGAGGACAATTTCATCATTGCCATGGAAGCCGAGGACATTCTGCGGTCTCTGGGCGTGGATCACGTGGAAATCGCTACCAACGCCCAGCAGGCGCGCCAGCTCGTTTCCGAACATCCCTTTGATTTCGCGCTGCTCGACGTCAATCTCGGCGCGGAGACCAGCTTCGCCTTTGCCGACGAGCTCTCTGCGCGCGGCACGCCCTTCGGCTTCGTCACGGGCTATGGCGAGAGCGCCGTCTTTCCGCCGGCGCTCAGGCATCTGCCGCGAATCACCAAGCCGTTCAACGAGGATATGATGGCGACGCTCCTGTCAGCCGTCGCCGCGAGCCGTTAGAACAGCGAACTGAAGATCATACGCAGCCCGATGCTCTGGAATTTTGTTTTTGCATCGGATTGTTCCGAAAACCGGTTCCCGCTTTTCGGTCCGATGCCCTAGACCCTCATCGCCATCAGCTCCGTCCGGCCGGGCGAGAAATCGACCGTCGCTGTGCCGCCATGGCGCAGGCTGAGTTCGTCGCCTGCCGCAAGCGAAGCAAGCCCGAAGGCCGTGGCATTGACCTGGGCGGGCGGGCTGGTGTTGCGAAAGCTCGCCAATGCCAGCTGCGCATTGGCCTCGGCCGTGATCGAGAAGCTGCCGGACGGCGCGGCGTCCAGCGTCAGCATCACCAGGTAGACCCCCGAGGCCGGCACCAGCAGCGCGGCGCCATTGCCGCCCACCGTCGTACCGAGGCCGAAGCCGCCCTGGTTGACGGCCAGCGTGGCAAAGCCGCTGCGCGTCCCATCCGCCATCGTCTTCGCCCCGCCGCCGAGAGAGGCGCGCACCAGCGGGCGCTGCGGCAGGCGCACGCGGCCGGCCGCGTCGGTTTCCAGTGCCGTCTGCCAGCTTGCGCCATCGGCGCTGACTTTCAGCGAAAAGGCATCCTGTCCCGCAAGCCCCAGCTCCGCCCGGCCCGACCAGCCGCTCTGGAACAGGAGCGAGGCCGTGTCGCCTGCGCTCGCCTTGTTAATCTTCATCTGATGCCCCTGTCCATCATGCGAGAACAGGCTGGCCGCAGCGGCGACGGCCAGGCGGTTGGTGCTGTCGGCCGGCGCATGCACGCCCAGCATCGGCGCGGCGGCCAGCGCATCGGCATCCTCCCAGCCCTGGCCGGTAAAGACCAGAAGCCGTCTCGTTGCCAGAAACCAGCCGCGCCAGCCTGTCCTGGGCAGGAGATAGGACCAGCCGCCATCCTGGAATGTGGCGAGCCGCCCCGAACGGCCGGCAAAGAGGCCCGTGGCCGCCGGCAGGACCCAGACCACCAGCCCCTCGGCCGGATTGGCCGGCGGGGCGGTGACGCTGTCGGTCACCACCAGCTGGGTTACCGCGTCCAGAAGCTGGAGCGCGGCATTGTGGGTCACGTGTTTCTGCGCCTGCTGCGGCAGGATGAAGGGCATGTCGAGATTGCTGCTGCGCTCGCTCATTCTGTCGGATCTCCCCGGGAAAAACAGGGCTTCAGCGCCCGGGGCGATTGTCGCCGCAGGCGATGGCGCGGGGAGGTTTGCGCAAGGTGCCTCCCACGTCCGCCACGAGGAAGCGCGAGAAAGACGGCTGTGCCATTTTGGCACGGTTGCGCTCGGCACCGTCTTCATCCTATGCAAGGGCTGACAGTGGCGCGGGGGGCGCTGGTGCTTTGCCGCAACAAGCGGGCGCCAGCGAAAAAGGCGCCGCGGCTGCCGGCTTTTCGCCGCGATCGGCCCCCAGGAAGGGCGGCGTTGCGGAAGGCTCGGCCGCCTGCCTCCCGTCCGTATCGCGTCCGGGCTCCTGCGTCTCGAGGGGCCCGCCTGCAAACGCCTGTGCCGAAACATCCTTTCTCCGAAACAGATGGAACCACCGCCGCTATGCGCTATTCCGCCCTGTCTCTCCTGAAGAACGCGCTGGGCCGCAATCTGGGCTGGAGCCCGGTCTGGCGCGAGCCGGAGCCCAAGCCGCATTACGACGTGGTGATCGTCGGCGGCGGGGGGCATGGGCTGGCCACGGCCTATTATCTGGCCAAGGCGTTCGGCGTCACCAATATCGCCGTTCTGGAGAAGGGCTATCTCGGTTCCGGCAATGTCGGGCGCAACACCACCATCGTACGCTCCAACTATCTCCTGCCCGGCAACGAGCCCTTCTACGAATTCTCGATGAAGCTCTGGGAAGGGCTGGAACGGGAGCTGAACTATAACGTCATGCTCTCCCAGCGCGGCGTTATGATCCTCTATCACAGCGACAGCGAGCGCGACGCGCTGATCCGGCGCGGCAATGGCATGTGGATGGAGGGCGTGGAGGCCGAGCTGGTCGACCGCGAGGGCGTGCGCCGGATGATGCCGTTCCTCAATTTCGATCACGCCCGCTTTCCGATCCTCGGCGGTCTCCTGCAGAAGCGCGGCGGCACGGCCCGCCATGATGCGGTGGCCTGGGGCTATGCCCGCGGCGCCGACCGGCTGGGCGTCGATCTGATTCAGAATTGCGCGGTGACCGGCATCCGCCGCGAAGCGGGCCGTGTGGTGGGCGTGGAGACCACGCGCGGCTTCATCGGCTGCGGCAGGCTGGGGCTCGCCGCTGCCGGACATTCCTCCGAGGTCGCCCGCATGGCCGATCTGGCGCTGCCGATCGAAAGCCATGTCCTTCAGGCCTTCGTCACCGAAGGCCTGAAGCCCTGCATCGACCATGTGATCATCTATGGCGCGGGGCATTTCTACATCTCGCAGTCCGACAAGGGCGGGCTGGTCTTCGGGGGCGAGATCGACGGTTTCGGCTCCTACGCCCAGCGCGGCAACCTTGCCACCGCCGAGCATGTGATGGAGGAAGGCGTGGCGATGATCCCCGGCCTGTCGCGCGTCAAGGTTCTGCGCGCCTGGGGCGGCGTGATGGACATGTCGATGGACGGCTCGCCCATCATCAGCCGCACGTCGATCGACAATCTCTACCTCAATGCCGGCTGGTGCTATGGCGGCTTCAAGGCGACGCCGGCCTCCGGCTTCTGCTTTGCCCATCTGATCGCCAAGGGCGAGCCGCATCCCGCCGCCCGCTTCTTCCGGCTCGATCGCTTCGAGCGCGGCCACCTCATCGACGAGGCCGGCGCCGGGCCTCAGCCCAACCTGCATTGAGACCCGCCGCCACCCGCATGCCACTCTCTTCCGCCCTTCCAGTCCGACCGATCGGGAACGCTGATCCATGGCAAGTCTGATTTCCTGTCCGCATTGCGGCCCGAGGCCGAAAGAGGAGTTTGCCGTGCGCGGCGATGCGACGCTGCTGCGTCCCGCGCCGGAGGCGAGCGACGAGGCCTGGCATGCGTATGTCTATCTGCGCGCCAATCCGCGCGGGGTGCATGTCGAGCATTGGCAGCATGTCGGCGGCTGCCGCCGCTTTCTCGTGGTCGAGCGCAACACGCTGACCCATGACGTTCTGTCAGTGGCCGATGCGGCGGAAGTTGCGCAGGGAGGGGCGGCATGAGCGCGCATCGTCTGCTCACCGGCGGTCTCATCGATCGCGGCAAGCCTCTTTCCTTCACCTTTGACGGGCGCCGCCATTCCGGCTTTGCCGGCGACACGCTGGCTTCGGCGCTGCTTGCCGACGGGGTGTCGCTGATGGGGCGCAGCTTCAAATATCATCGGCCGCGCGGCGTGATGACCGCCGGCTCCGCCGAGCCCAACGCGCTGGTGACGGTGGGCGGCGGCACCCGCCGCGAGCCCAATCTGCGCGCGACCATGGTCGAACTGCACGAGACGCTCACGGCCGTCAGCCAGAACCGCTGGCCATCGCTCGCTACCGATTTCGGCGCGCTGAACGACCGGCTCTCAGCGCTGCTCTCCGCCGGCTTCTACTACAAGACCTTCATGTGGCCCTCCGCCTTCTGGGAGAAGCTTTACGAGCCACTGATCCGCCGTGCCGCGGGCCTGGGACGCGCCACGCTGAAGCGCGATCCCGATGCCTATGAGAAGGCCTGGGCCTTCTGTGACCTGCTGGTGATCGGGGCCGGCCCGGCCGGCCTGATGGCAGCGCTGACGGCCGGGCGCGCGGGTCTGCGCGTGATCCTGGCGGACGAGGATTTCCGTCTCGGCGGCTGGCTGCTGTCGGAAACGCGGCTGATCGACGGCCGCCCCGCCCATGATTTCGCCGCGATCCTTGTCGAGGAACTGGCGGCCCTGCCCAATGTCACGCTTCTGCCGCGCAGCACCGTGTTCGGCTGGTATGACGACAATGTCTTCGGCGCGGTCGAGCGGGTGCAGAAACATCTGCCGATCCCGTCCGACAAGCAGCCGGTGGAGCGCATCTGGCGCATCGTTGCCAAGCGGGCGCTGATGGCGACAGGCGCAGAGGAGCGGCCGCTCGTTTTCGGCGGCAATGACCGGCCGGGCGTGATGATGGCGGGCGCGGCGCTGACCTATGCCGCGCGCTATGGCGTGGCGGTGGGCAAGCGTGTGGCCGTGGTCACCGCCTCCGATTCCGGCCGGCAGACAGCCGCCGCGCTGGCGCGGCGCGGCGTGGAGGTCGTGGCGCTGATCGACGCACGAACCGCGTCGGCGCAGGCCTCGCCGATGCCCGAAGGGGCAAGAACGCTCACGGGCGCGCATGTGGTGGACACGCTCGGCCGCCTGTCGGTGGAGGGTCTGGTCACGGTTCGCGCCGGCTTCGAGGAGCGGCTGGACTGCGATGCTGTGGCGATGGCCGGCGGCTGGAACCCGCGCGTGCATCTTGCCTGCCAGCACGGTGCCAAGCCCGTCTGGTCGGATGTCCATCAGGCCTTCCTGCCGCCGGATGTCGGCCCGGACTTCCAGGCCGCAGGCGCTGCCGCCGGCCTTTCCACGCTTGCCGAAGCGCTCGGTGACGGCGTGCGCAAGGCCACGGCAGTGGTGGCCGATCTCGGCCGCAGCGCGCCGACCGTCCCCCTGCCCGAGATCGACGCAGAAGAGGCCGCCTCGGGCGCTGCCGCATCGCCCGTCTGGCTGATGCCCGGCGCCCGGTCCAAGGCCTTCGTCGATTTCCAGAACGACGTCCATGCCGGCGATCTTGCCCTGGCGCTGCGCGAGGGCTTCGGCCATGCCGAGCATGCCAAGCGCTACACCACCAATGCCATGGCCACCGATCAGGGCAAGCTCTCGGGCGTCAACGCCTCCGGCCTGCTGGCGGCGATGAAGGGCCTGTCGCCGGCTGAGGTGGGCATTACCACCTACCGCCCGTTCTACACGCCCGTCTCCTTCGGTGCGCTGGCCGGCACGGCGCGCGACGAGGAGGCCGTGCCGCACCGTCTCTCTCCGCTCGATGGCTGGGCCAAGGCGCAAGGCGCAATGTTCGTCGAGGCCGGGCTGTGGCACCGGCCCGCCTATTTTCCCCGCCCGGGCGAGAAGGACTGGCGCGCCAGCGTTGATCGCGAGGTGCGCACGGTGCGCGCGGCCGTCGGCCTGTGCGATGTGTCCACGCTCGGCAAGATCGAGCTGTTCGGCCCGGATGCGGCCGAGTTCCTCAACCGCCTCTATTGCAATCCGATGCTCCGGCTGCCCGTGGGCAAGGCCCGCTACGGGCTGATGCTGCGCGAGGACGGAATGGTGTTCGATGACGGCACGGTCAGCCGGCTCGGCCATCAGCACTATCTCATCACCACAACGACGGCCATGGCCGCGAAGGTCATGAGCCATCTCGAGCACGCCGCCCAGGTGCTCTGGCCCGCGCTGCAGGTGCGTTTCGCCAGCGTCAGCGAGCAATGGGCGCAGATGTCGCTGGCGGGGCCCAAGGCGCGCCAGGTGCTGCAGGCGGTGGTGGAGGACGATCTGTCCGCCGAGGCCGTTCCGCCGCTGGCGGCGCAGGCGGTGACGCTGCGCGGGGGCTTGCGCGGGCGGCTCTTCCGCATCTCCTTTTCCGGCGAGCTTGCCTATGAGCTGGCCGTGCCCGCCGGTCATGGCCGCGCGGTGGCCGAGGCGATCATGGCGGCCGGCCGCGCCCATGGCATCTGCCCCTATGGGCTCGAGGCCTTGAACGTGCTGCGCATCGAGAAGGGCCATGTCACCCATGCCGAGCTCGACGGGCGCACCACCCCTGACGATGTCGGCCTCGGGCACATGCTCGCGCGGCAGAAGCCGGACTTCATCGGCAAGCGGCTGTCGGAGCGCTATGGCCTGACCGCCGCCGATCGCGGCCAGCTGGTCGGCCTCGTCCCGGTCGATCGCCAGCGCATGATCCGCGCAGGCGCCCATCTCCTGCGCGAAGGCGCCAAGCCCTCGACGCTCAACGATCAGGGCCATGTCACCTCGGCCTGCTATTCGCCGACGCTTGGCCATCCGATCGCGCTGGCGCTCTTGAAATCGGGGCGCGAACGGCTGGGCGAACGCGTGCTGGTCTGGGACAGGCTGCACAAGGAGGAGTTTCTGGCCGAGGTCGTCTCGCCCGTCTTCGTCGACCCTGACAACCGCAAGATCGAGCCGAAGGAGCCGGCATGAGCGACCTCTCTTCCCTTCCCGTGGCCTTCGACTGGCAGCATCCCCTCTCGGCGATCCTGACCTCGGACGTGCGCGCCGTCGATCATCTGGAGATCCTCGCGCGGCCCTCGATCGCCCGGGTGATTGCGGCAGCGGGCGAAAGCGTCGCCGTCGCCGCCATTCTCGGTGGCATGGCAGGCGTGCGCGCCGCCGGCCCGCAGGAATGGATCGTGCTGGATGACGACCCCCAGGCCGCTCTGCCCGCCCGGCTGGCGGAGCGGCTCGGCTCGCTCGCCTTCGTGCTCGATGCGGGCGACGGGGAGGTCTGCCTCAGGCTCTCCGGGCCGCATTGCCGGCGGATTCTCGCCAAGGGCGTCGGACTCGATCTTCATCCGGATGTGTTCGGCCTCGGCGATGGCGGTTTTGTGCTCTGCCATGCGATCCGCATGCACCTGTCGCGCACGGGCGACAACCTCTTCGAGATCCTGGCGCCGCGCTCCTACGCCACCTCCCTCCTCGACGCGCTGAAGCGCATGGGACGCGAATTCGACCTCTCCGTTGGCCTGTCTGGCTGAGATGGCCAGCACAGCTCTTGCGCGCACGCTTGTGCGCAGGATCTAATAAAGTGCATCACTGGTATTGTCGTCCGGCTTTGATCGCCTCCGTCGATCCTGCGGCAAAAGGCAGCATTGGCGAAAGATCCTGCCGCGGTTTTGGCTTTTCCCCGCAGGCAAATGCGAAATTTTTGAGCGATCGCGACGAAAATGTGCGCGACCATTTTTTGTGCTTTCCTTTTCGATCGAAAGCGGTATGGAATCCCCTAACCGCACAAGCGGGAGACAATAAGAACAATTGGCCGGCCCTCCGTCACGCCGGC
This sequence comes from Xaviernesmea rhizosphaerae, assembly GCF_001938945.1. Lineage (GTDB taxonomy): Bacteria > Pseudomonadota > Alphaproteobacteria > Rhizobiales > Rhizobiaceae > Xaviernesmea > Xaviernesmea rhizosphaerae. The sequence continues at coordinate 62,118 of NZ_MKIO01000048.1, read as the reverse complement.
CATCGGGGAAAAATTGATGGAGTATTTCGTCCAGCAGCTCGTCAACGGGCTGACTCTCGGCTCGATCTATGGAATGATCGCCATCGGCTATACGATGGTCTACGGCATCATCGGAATGATCAACTTCGCCCATGGCGACATCTTCATGCTGGGCGGTTTTGCTGCCCTCATCGTGTTCCTGGCGCTGACCAGCCTGTTTGCCGGCGTGCCTGTGGTGATCGCGCTTCTGGTGATGATGATCGTGGCCATGATCATGGCCTCCCTGTGGAACTGGACCATCGAGCGCGTGGCATACCGGCCGCTGCGCGGTTCCTTCCGCCTGGCGCCGCTGATCACCGCAATCGGCATGTCCATCGCCCTGTCGAACTTCATCCAGGTGACCCAGGGCCCGCGCAACAAGCCGATCCCGCCGATGGTCTCCTCGGTCTATAACATTGCCGGCATCACGATCTCGCTGAAGCAGATCCTGATCATCGTCATCACCGCCGTGCTCCTGTCGGTCTTCTGGTACATCGTGCACCGCACGCCCCTCGGCCGCGCCCAGCGCGCCACGGAGCAGGACCGCAAGATGGCGGCGCTGCTCGGCATCGACGTCGATCGCACGATCTCGGTCACCTTCATCATGGGCGCCGCGCTGGCGGCCGTCGCCGGCACCATGTACCTGATGTATTACGGCGTCGTGGTCTTTACCGACGGCTTCATCCCGGGCGTCAAGGCCTTCACGGCGGCGGTTCTCGGCGGCATCGGCTCCCTTCCGGGCGCGGTGCTGGGCGGTTTGCTGATCGGCCTGATCGAGTCGCTCTGGTCGGCTTATTTCACCATCGATTACAAGGATGTGGCCACATTCTCCATCCTGGCGATCGTGCTGATCTTCAAGCCGTCAGGCATTCTGGGGCGGCCCGAGGTCGAGAAGGTATAAGACGATGGCACCTGTTTCCGCCACTCCCGGGCGCGCCGAAGCTTCAACGATGGCGCGGGCCCTGCGCGAGGCCGTTCTGGCCGGCATCATCGCCTTCGGCCTCTTCGTCCTCTATGTCGGCCTGAAAACCGACCAGAACATCTCCAACGAGCTGATCCTGGTCCCGCGGCCGGGTCTGCTCGCCATCTTCGTCGGCTTGGCCATGGTCGCCCGCTTCCTCGGCGTGCTCTATATCCAGCCCGCCATGAAACGCCGGCGCGACGCCAAGTCCGCGGCGGCCGATCTCGAGCTGCAGCCGAGCTACGTCAAGCGCAATTTCTCCACCATCGCCATCATCGCGCTGGTGCTCTATCCGCCCTTGATGGTGGCGCTGTTCGGCACGCAGGGCTCGCTGAAGTGGGTGGACAATTTCGGGATCCAGATCCTGATCTATGTCATGCTCGCCTGGGGTCTCAATATCGTCGTCGGCCTGGCCGGCCTGCTCGATCTGGGCTATGTCGCCTTCTACGCGGTCGGCGCCTATTCCTACGCGCTTTTGTCCACCCATCTCGGCCTGTCCTTCTGGGTGCTGCTGCCGATGGCCGGCATTCTGGCCGCACTCTGGGGCATGATCCTCGGTTTCCCGGTGCTGCGCCTGCGCGGCGACTATCTGGCGATCGTCACGCTGGCCTTCGGGGAAATCATCCGCCTGGTCCTGATCAACTGGACCGAAGTGACCCAGGGCACCTTCGGCATTTCGGGCATCGCCAAGGCCTCGATCTTCGGAATCTATTCCTTCGATGTCGGCGCGCCGAACAATTTCGCCAAGGTCTTCGGCCTGCCCATGTCGGCGGCCTATTACAAGATCTTCCTGTTCTACGTCATTCTGGCCCTGGCGCTCCTGACGGCCTTCGTCACCATCCGCCTGCGGCGCATGCCGGTCGGCCGGGCCTGGGAGGCGCTGCGCGAGGATGAGATCGCCTGCCGCTCGCTCGGCATCAACACGGTGACGACCAAGCTGACCGCCTTTGCCACGGGCGCCATGTTCGGCGGCTTCGCCGGCTCGTTCTTCGCTGCCCGCCAGGGCTTCGTCTCGCCCGAATCCTTCGTCTTCCTGGAATCGGCGGTGATCCTGGCGATCGTCGTGCTCGGCGGCATGGGCTCGCTGGTCGGCATCGCGGTGGCCGCGGTGGTCATGGTCGGCGGTACGGAAATGCTGCGCGAACTGACCTTCCTCAAGGCGATCTTCGGGCCGGATTTCACGCCCGAGCTCTATCGCATGCTGCTCTTCGGCCTGGCCATGATCGTGGTCATGGTGCTCAAACCGCGCGGCTTCGTCGGCTCGCGTGAACCCAGCGCCTTCCTCCATGCCCGCAAGAGCGTCTCGTCAAGCTTTACCAAGGAAGGGCACGGCTGATGGCTGTCGCACCTGTGATGAAACCGGCGGCAAGCTCTGCCGACCCGATCCTGAAGGTCGAGCATCTGTCGATGCGCTTCGGGGGCCTGATGGCCATCAACGACCTGTCCTTCGAGTGCCGGCGCGGCGAGATCACCGCGCTGATCGGCCCGAACGGCGCCGGCAAGACCACCGTCTTCAACTGCATCACCGGCTTCTACAAGCCGACCATGGGCATGATGACGCTGCGGCAGAAGGCGGGGAAAGACTTCCTGCTGGAACGGTTGGCCGATTTCGAGATCAACAAACGCGCCAAGGTGGCCCGCACCTTCCAGAACATCCGGCTCTTCACGGGCCTGACCGTTCTGGAGAACCTTCTGGTGGCCCAGCACAACACGCTGATGCGCGCGTCTGGCTATACGATCCTCGGCCTGCTCGGCTTTCCCGCCTATCGCAAGGCGTCGAAGGAATCGATCGAACTGGCCAAGCACTGGCTGGAGAAGGCCGCGCTGATCGAGCGGGCCGACGATCCGGCGGGCGATCTGCCCTACGGGGCGCAGCGCCGCCTGGAAATCGCCCGCGCCATGTGCACGGGGCCGGAGCTGCTCTGCCTGGACGAGCCGGCCGCCGGCCTCAACCCGCGCGAATCCCTGGCGCTCAACACGCTGCTGCAGGGAATTCGTGGCGAGACCGGCACCTCGATCCTCCTGATCGAGCACGACATGTCCGTCGTCATGGAAATCTCGGACCATGTGGTCGTGCTCGAATATGGTCAGAAGATCTCGGACGGCACGCCGGATTTCGTAAAGAACGATCCGAAGGTCATCGCGGCCTATCTGGGCGTCGAGGATGATGAGATCGAAGAGGTGATCGCCGAAGTGGAAGAGGTCGCGCACGAAGTGGAAGAAGGAGGCCAGAAATGACCGCGCTTCTCCAGGTCAAGGCCGTCGAGACCTATTACGGCAATATCCGCGCGCTCGCCGGTGTCGATGTCGAGGTGCAGAAGGGCGAGATCGTCTGCCTGATCGGCGCCAATGGCGCCGGCAAGTCGACGCTGATGATGACGATCTGCGGCAGCCCGCAGGCGCGCACCGGGCAGATTTTGTTCGAGGGCCGTGACATCACCCGCATGCCGACGCATGAGATCGCCCGGCTGCGCATCGCCCAGTCGCCCGAGGGGCGGCGCATCTTCCCGCGCATGACGGTCTATGAAAATCTGCAGATGGGCGCGAGCCTCGACAATCTGAAGTATTTCAACGAGGATGTGGAGAAGATGTTTGCGCTCTTCCCGCGCCTCAAGGAGCGCCAGAGCCAGCGCGGCGGCACGCTTTCGGGCGGGGAGCAGCAGATGCTGTCGATCGCCCGCGCGCTGATGGCGCGTCCGAAGTTGCTTCTGCTGGACGAGCCGTCGCTGGGTCTCGCGCCCCTGATCGTCAAGGGCATTTTCGAGGCGATCCGCAAGCTGAACGAAACCGAAGGGCTGACCGTCTTCCTGGTGGAGCAGAACGCCTTTGCCGCGCTGAAGCTGTCGCACCGGGCCTATGTCATGGTCAACGGCCAGGTGACGATGTCGGGCGGCGGGCGCGAGCTTCTGGCCAACCCGGAAGTGCGCGCGGCCTATCTGGAGGGCGGGCGTCACTGACGCCGGGCCCGCTCTTTCAAGGAGACGGTTTTCATGCAGGGCATTCTCTACGAAGAAGCCTCTTTCGCGCAGTTCATGATGATCACATGCATCATCGGCGGCTGGACGGCCTGGCGCACCGGCAAGAGCGTGGCCGACAGCTGGAAGGGCTATGGCCTGGTGCTGATATATACCGCGCTGCTCGGCCTGGCGATCCGCTTCGTTCATCACGCATTGTTTGGCGGAACCATGTTCAGCCTGCACTACTACATCGTGGACACGATCGTTCTTTTGCTGTTTTCTACGGCCGGCTTCCGGTTTTATCGAACCCAGCAGATGACCACGAGCTACTACTGGCTCTACGAGAAGGTGTCACCCTTCTCGTGGAAGGCAAAATAACAAGGGAACGGACGGCAGACCCTGCGGGATCTGCCGATCTTTAAAAGTTTCCGGCAGCGTCATAGTGGGGACAATGCCGGATTGCCAAAAGACCCGCTCGAACACTTGGGAGTTACAGGATGAAAAAGTCACTTTTGTCGGCCGTGGCCTTCAGCGCCATCGTGGCCTTCAGCGGCACTGCCTGGGCGGACGTCACCATCGGCGTTGCCGGCCCGCTGACCGGCCCGAATGCGGCCTTCGGCGCGCAGCTCCAGAAGGGCGCGGAACAGGCCGCCGCTGACATTAACGCCGCCGGCGGCATCAATGGCGAGAAGATCAAGATCGTGCTCGGCGACGACGTCTCCGACCCGAAGCAGGGCATTTCGGTCGCCAACAAGTTTGCCGCAGATGGCGTCAAGTTCGTGATCGGCCACTTCAATTCGGGCGTTTCGATCCCGGCTTCCGAAGTCTATGCCGAAAGCGGCATCTTGGAAATCACGCCGGCCGCCACCAACCCCAAGTTCACCGAGCGCGGCCTGTGGAACACCTTCCGCACCTGCGGCCGTGACGACCAGCAGGGCGGCGTCGCCGGCAAGTATCTGGCGGACAAGTTCAAGGACGCCAAGATCGCCGTCATCCACGACAAGACGCCTTACGGCCAGGGCCTCGCAGACGAGACCAAGAAGGCGATGAACGCCGCCGGCGTCAAGGAAGTGATGTATGAAGGCGTCAACACTGGCGACAAGGACTTCTCGGCGCTGATCGCCAAGATGAAGCAGGCCGGCGTCTCCATCATCTACTGGGGCGGCCTGCACACGGAAGCCGGCCTGATCATCCGCCAGTCGGCCGAGCAGGGCCTGAAGGCCACGCTCGTTTCCGGTGACGGCATCGTCTCCAACGAACTGGCCTCGATCGCCGGCGACGCCGTCGCAGGCACGCTGAACACCTTCGGCCCCGACCCGACGCTGCGCCCGGAAAACAAGGAGCTGGTCGAGAAGTTCAAGGCCGCAGGCTTCAACCCCGAAGCCTACACGCTCTACTCCTACGCCGCCCTGCAGTCGATCGCCGAAGCCGCCAAGGCCTCAGGGTCGCTCGACGCCGAAAAGGTGGCTGCCGCGATGAAGGCCAAGGGCCCGTTCAAGACGGTTCTCGGCGAGATGTCCTTCGACGAAAAGGGCGACCCCAAGCTTCCCGGCTACGTCATGTACGAGTGGAAGAAGGGCCCCGACGGCAAGTACAGCTACTTCCAGCAGATGTAATCATTGCCTCATTGGCGATGACGAGGAGCCCGGTGCGCAAGCGCCGGGCTTTTTCATGTCGATGCGCGCAATGTTGGTTTGGAGTGTCGGACTGAAAACAGTACTCGGTCCGATGCTCTAGATTGCTGTTTTTACAGCAGATTTTTCCAAAAGCCGGTTCACGCTTTTCGGTCCGACGCTCTGGAGCTTTGGGAAAAGCAATATCGTCGCATTGCTGGCGCCATCAATGCGTCCAACTCAATGTTTTGCGATTGATTGTGGCATGAAATACAATTACTGATTTTATCAGCGAATTTTTATGAAGGCCGCTTGCGGGCGCGCGGTGTGAGGATCGTCTTGCGGTTAAGGCACGAATAGGTTGTGCTTTGAAGCGCGCACTGCTTTTGTCCTTCTATGGCGACGTATTATGCGCTCGATGAGCATGAAAGGGACGTTCAACGACAGGATGCGGCCGATGGAGCATGGTGGAGGGTTATTCCTTCGAAGCCTGCCGAATGGCGTTCCCGTAAGCATAGAACCGGGAAGTTGCATCAGCTTTCGGGAAAATCCGATGCAAAAAAGTTTTAGCTCATCGGACTGAGGATGACTTTCACTCCGATGCTTAAGCGTTTGCGCGGAAGGCCGGTGCTGCCTCCGCCTGATGATCGATGACACATGGCGTGAAACAGGGGCAGAAGGACGAGGGGCATATGTTTACCACGGCGACGATCCCGGGGAGCGGCTACGGAAGCCCTTATCTCGACTCTCTTATCCAAGGCAGCTGCTGGGTTGGGCCGGTCACTTACACGTTCGGTCAAACCGAGGGCCAATCTTGGTCTGCCAACGAGATCAAAGCGTTCGAGACCGCCTTTTCCCAATTTGAGAGCGTCTGCGGTCTCGACTTTGTTGCGGTTTCAGATGGGCCTGCGATGTTGACGGAGTATGAGGCAACGAGCTCGACCTGGAACGACACGTCCAATGTGACGACCCTCGCCGATCATTACTATCCCTGGGCATATGGTTCTGAAGGACGGTATAATACCGAGAATGCTTCCTGGTGGAACCTGACGGTCGGTGGGATGGGCTTTTCGACGATCGTCCATGAACTTTCCCACGCCGTGGGCCTGTCCCATCCTCACGACGGTGCGCAGACCTTTCCGGGTGTCGAATATGGCAACGCCTTTCGGGATTATGGCGACTACGCTATGAACCAGCAGATCTGGACGAATATGTCCTACAATCCCGGCTGGACGGTGGAGGAGCTCGGAATTGAGCTGGATTACGGCTATGCCTCAGGATTGATGGCGCTTGATATCGCTGCCTTGCAGAAAATCTACGGCGTCAACACGTCGACACGAACCAATGCCGACGTCTATCAGCTACCGCAGTACAACGCCGCGGGAACGGGTTGGGTGTGCATCTGGGATGCCGGCGGCGAAGATACGATCGGAAATGCCGGATCAACGAAGAATTCCGTCATCGACCTGCGCGATGCCGATCTTGTCGGACCTTATGCCGGGGGTCATGTCTCATGGATCAGCGGCGTGAGCGGCGGATACACGATCGCCAACGGCGTCGTCATTGAAAATGCCGTGGGTGGGGTGGGCTCCGATAAAATTTACGGAAACGAGCAGGACAATCGACTCGATGGCGATGCCGGGAATGATGAGATCCATGCGGGTGAAGGCAACGATATCCTGATCGGAGGAAGGGGGAGCAATGTGCTCGATGGCGGCGACGGCCAGGATCGTGCGATCTTTGCTGGCCTCGAGTCATATTATATGATCAGCGGTGAAGCCGGAGGTGAGCAGGTTGTCACGAATCTCGCCACAGGCGAGACCGATTACCTTTCATCGATCGAAATCATCCAGTTCGGTACTCAAACCTTTCTTAACGCGCCCATTGCAGATACCGACGGCCCCTATGCGGGCGTCGAGGATGTCACGCTCGTCGTCAATGCCGCGAACGGCGTTCTGGCCGGGGACAGCGATGTCGATGGTGATCCGCTGGTGGCCCAGCTTGTCACCGGCCCGGACCATGGCACGTTGATGCTGAACGCGGATGGCAGCTTCGTCTATACGCCTGTTGCTAACTACAATGGCCGCGACAGTTTTGTCTATCAGGCATTCGATGGCACGCTCGTCTCTGCCCCGATCACGGTGTCGCTGAATGTTGATGCTGGCAACGACGCCCCCGTCGCCGATGACGATGGTCCCTATGCGGCGGTCGAGAATGTTGCGCTAACTGTCGATGCCGCCAAGGGCGTTCTGGCCGGGGACGGCGATGTCGATGGCGATCCGCTGGTTGCACAGCTTCTCACCGGTCCGGAGCATGGCACGCTGATGCTCTATGAGGATGGCAGCTTCATCTACACGCCTGTCGCCAATTATAACGGCAGCGACAGCTTCACCTATTATGCCTTCGATGGCGCAAGGGGCTCTAACGCGGTCGAAGTGTCGCTGAACGTTGGTGCAGTCAATGGCGCGCCTGTCGCGCGCGATGATGTCGGTCTGAAGATCGCTCCTGGGTGGAAGACCTACAAGATTGCCGCAGCGACGCTCCTTTACAATGACGAGGACGGCGACCCCGAGACCCAACAGAGCCTGAGCATTGTCGCGGTCGGCAACGCCAAGAATGGCAAGGTGGAGCTCAAGGGCGGCGACGTCTATTTCACGCCTAAGAAGGGCTATGTCGGCCCGGCATCCTTCACCTATACACTGTACGATGGGGAGGGTGGCACGGCCACCGCCACTGCAAAGCTGGCCATGGCTGACAAGAAGGGTGGCTATGTGCTCGTCGGCACCCAGGGCGACGATGATCTCTTTGGCGGCCTGGCGAACGACAAGCTCGACGGCAAGGGCGGCGATGACTGGCTCAGTGGCGACCTGGGCCAGGATGTGCTCACCGGCGGCGGCGGCACGGACTATTTTGCCTTCGTGACCAAGCTGGATGCGAAGAAGAACGTGGATACCATCACCGACTTCAAGAGCGGTCTCGACTGGATCGTGCTGGACAAGACCATCTTCAAGACGCTCAGCAAGGGCGTGCTGTCCGACGCTGCCTTCGCCGCCAACAGCAAGGGCGCGGCCAAGGATGCGAGTGACCGTATCGTCTACAACACCAAGACGGGCGACCTGTTCTACGATGCCGATGGATCCGGCAAGGGCGGCGCGGTGCTCTTCGCCAAGATCGCGGGCCATGGCACGGTAAATGCGGACGACTTCTTTGTCCTTTAAGTCGAGGAAAGCTCCCACGGTCTGGCGTCGCCGTAATGCTCCCTGATTGTCCCCGGCCGCCTTTGGCGAGCGGAGACTGATGAAGCGGGAGGCGCGGAGCATCCGGCTGCACATGATCGGCAGCTTGATGCTCCGCTTTCTGTTTTCGTGTCGGATTTTTTCCGAAAACCGCTTCCCGGTCTTCGCGCCAATGCCTGGGACGCGCCGATCTGATTGGGCTTTAGAGCCACGCGCGACCACCATTTGCGCGCGAGCGCGGACTGTGGAATGATCCGCGCTCCTCCCCGCTTACCACCTCGCCATGCCCGGACCAAACCATGCCCTCAGTCGTCTCGCTTGCCGTCAATCCCGCTCACGGCTTTTCCAAGGTGCCAGTCGAGAGGGTTGAGATCATCGAGAATTTCGGCATTCGTGGCGATGCGCATGCCGGCGTCACGGTCAAGCATCGTTCGCGCGTGGCGGTGGATCCAAGCCAGCCCAATCTGCGGCAGGTTCACCTGATCCATTGCGAGCTTCTGGACGAACTGGCCGCGCAGGGCTTCTCCATCCAGCCTGGCGGTCTTGGCGAGAACGTGCTGACCGAGGGGATCGCGCTTCTCGATCTGCCGCGCGACACCGTTCTGCGCATCGGGCCTGAGGTGGCGCTGCGCGTGACCGGGCTGCGCAATCCCTGCGCCCAGATCGAAGCCTTTCGCAGCGGCTTGCTCAAGGCGGTGCTGCCTCTGGACGCAACAGGCCAGCCGGTCCGAAAGGCCGGCATCATGGCAGTGGTGCTCAAGGGCGGCACGGTGCATAAGGGCGACCGGGTCGACGTGATCCTTCCCAACGGACCGCACCAGCCGCTGGAGCGTGTTTAGCGTCGTAGGCGAATTTGAGAAATCGCCATACGCCTTGAGCACCGGAGCGAAAATCCGAGCGTGACCTATGTTCTAACGCCCTGCCCCCTTGGTGAAATCGATCTTCACCCGTGCCACGGGGAACAGCGCCTTGAACACCGTGGCGGTGTTGACCAGCGAGCGGCCGTCCGGTGCCATTTCCAGCCGGTCGTAGAAGCGGTAGATCGCCTCCTTCTGGCCGGGATCAAGGTCGACATCGTAGCTGAAACGGGCCACACGCCCGGTGACCCTCACCGTCGCATAGCCTTTCACATCCTCTCGCGTGCCGCGATAGGTGTCGGGCCCGGTGCGGCGGAAATGCCAGGTCTTCGTCTGGCGCTCGCCATCGTCATAGGCAATGTCCTCGCGCAGGATCAGGCCATCGCGCATTACCCGGCCCTGCAGCGTGATCGTCAGCTTGCGGGTGAGCCCGTTAATGGCGTGGAACGTGCCGCTCGCCTGCGTGCGCCCGGCAAAGAAGGTTTCCATCATCGTGCGGTCATAGGCCATCCTGCGGTCATCAGCATGAGCCGCCGACGCGGTGAGGCCGATGCAAAGGCCCACGAACAGGCCCATCGACAGGCCAATGGACAGGCGGGCTGCCCGCGCGAGGCGCTGGAGCGGGCGATAAAGGTGGAGGGTCATGCTCTTCTCCTGCGGGAAAGCGGGCGCGAGCCTGGTCGCCCGCGCCTTCCGTCTACGCCACGCCGGCGGAACTGGTTCAGCGCCCAGGCCGTGCTCCGGACCTCAGGCCATGCGCCCTGGGTTAAAGCGGAGCGCGGCCGCAAATTTCTGCTGAATCGGCGTGATCGGCCATAGGATTTTCTCGCGGCTGCGATAACGTCCCCGCCATGCTCTGCCCCGCCATTTTTCTGCCGGGGTCGTGCCGCTCTGTTGCGCCCGGCCCCGCCCTTGGCGGGCCCGCCTGTTTCGCTGTCCGAAAGTCCGCTGCCCCATGCTGAAGTTCAATCCACTCGTTGCCGATCTCCCTGCCCCGCCGATCCCGCAGATCGGCGCCTGGGCGCGCGCCTATGACGGGGCGCAGGGGCCGCTTCTGGATATGAGCCAGGCCGCGCCCGGCTTTGCCCCGCCGGCAGCCCTTCTCACCGCGCTCGGCCAGGCCGCGGCCTCGCCCAAGGCAGCCGGCTACGGGCCGATTGCCGGCGAACTGGCCTTGCGCAGCGTTTACGCGGCTGAGATCTGCGCCATCTATGGGGCCGATATCGGCGCTCAGAACATTCAGATCACCGCCGGCTGCAACCAGGCCTTCGTCGCCTGCGCGCTAGCGCTGCTTGCGCCCGGCGAAACGATGCTGATGACCAATCCCTATTACTTCAACCATCAGTCGACGCTGGCCATGCTCGGCCTGCAGGTGGATCTGGTGCCGAGCGATGCCGCCTATGGCTTCCTGCCGGATCTCGAAGCGCTGGAACAGGCGATCCGGCCCGGCGTGCGCGCGCTGGCGCTGGTCTCGCCCAACAATCCGACCGGCGCGATCTATCCGCCGGATCTGCTGCTGGCGATCTTCCACCTCTGCCGACGCAAGCGCATCTGGCTGATTCTCGACGAGACCTATCGCGATTTCCTGCCGGAGGGCCATGGCGCACCACACCTGCTGCTGCGCCAGCCCGGCTGGCAGAACCATCTGATCGGCCTCTACAGCTTCTCGAAATCCTGCTGCATCCCCGGCCACCGGCTGGGCGCGATCACGGCCGGCGTGCATGCGCTGGCCCAGATCGAGAAGGTGATGGACAATCTGCAGATCTGCGCGCCGCGCGCGGCACAGATCGCGCTGGCGGCGGTGCTGCCGGATCTCAAGCCCTGGCAGGAGGAAAACCGGCGCGAGATCGCGCGGCGCAGCGTCGCCATGCGCCAGACGCTCGATGGGCTGGAGGATTGGGAGATCGTGTCGATCGGCGCCTATTTCGCCTATGTCCGCCATCCCTACCCCGATATCGCCTCCAGCTTCGTGGCGGAAAAGCTCGGCCGCATCGGGGGCGTGCTGACGGTCGCGGGCGATGTCTTCGGCGCGGTCCAGGAGGCCTATCTGCGCTTCGCCTTCGCCAATGCCCCCGTCAGCGCGATCGAGACGCTCGAGGACCGTTTGGCGCGCTTCTCCCTGCCCGGAATCTGACAGGGAATCTAAAAAAGGAGAGCCCCCGCGCGGTGCGGGAACAGGCCCAAGAAAATGCCGCGCCTAGAACCAGCCCGGGCGCGGCAACAGAGGGGAACGGAATTGGAAGGGCCGTCAGCCGATCAGGCCGCAGACCATGGCGGCCACAAAGGCGAACGAGCCGAGAAGTGCAACGGTGCGCGTCACATCCGCAAGGCTCGGGCCTGGGCCCGCCGGGGATGCGATCACAGATCGATGAAGCGGAAGCATCTGCTTGACGCTGTTCATGGGAACCTCCTTAAGTGCCCCCGGCCCGGTGTCGGGCGCGGTCTTGATCACGTCGCTTAAGATTTCTAAAAATCCATCGATTAAATAGAAAATAGAATCCAAAGTTCCGTCCACGGGGGAAAAATTCGCCCGGCCGCTAAAAGATCCGGGGCGCAGCCTGGCAAGCGGCGCTTGCTGCCAAACGATAATCGTGCCTCGGCGCAGCTTTTCATGAAAAGGGCGGCTTTGCGCGCGCGCAAATCGCAGCGTCCGCCTCATGACAGACCCGAAGCCCCGCCTATATGGTGATGAGCCTGTCGCATCCGGGTTTGCTCCGGGCCTGGCGGCCATCCCTGGCCGCAAGGCAGCCATGCCCTTTTGCAGGCGGATGCAAGTATTTGAAAGGTCTGCATGACATCGTCTTCGCTTCTGTTTCCCGCGGCCGGGAGCGCCCTGCCCCGACGGTTGGCCGCAAGCGAATGTCTTGCGCTGTTTGATGGACATGACTGGGCGGGCACCGCGCTCGGGCCTTTTTCAGCCTGGCCCGAGGCGCTGAAGACGGCCGCGCGCCTCGTCATGTCCTCCGCCACAGCCATGGCGCTCCTGGCCGGCCCTCAAGGCGTGACGATCTATAACGACGCCTATGCGCTGATTGCCGGACAGCGCCATCCGGACGCCTTTGGCGCGGAGATCTGCGCGAGCTGGCCGGAGGCCGCCGGTTTCAACGGGCAGGTGCTGGCGCAGGTGTTTGCCGGTGAAACGCTGCATTTTGCCGAGGAGGCCATGACGGTGATGCGCAATGGCGCACCCGAAGCGGTCTGGTTCGATCTCGACTACCATCCCGTCTATGACGAAGACGGCCGGGTGCTGGCGGCGATGGCCATGGTTTCGGAAACGACCAACAGCGTGCGCACCGCCCGCGCACTCGTCGCCAGCCGCGAACAGCTGTCGCTGGCGCTCAGCGCTTCGGCGGTGGTCGGCATCTGGGACTGGCGGCTCGATCAGAACCGGGTCTATACCGACAGCCATTTCGCTGACATGTATGGCGTCGAAGGCGACACATCGGATGGCGGGGCGCCGATCGAGGCTTTTCTCGACGGCATCGATCCACAGGACAAGCCGCAGCTCCTTGCCAAGATCCAGAATTCGGTGGAAACGGGCGCGCATTTCTCGGCGGAATATCGCCTGCGCGGGGCGGACGGCGCCGTGCGCTGGGTTCTGGCCGAGGGCCAACCAATCCTGAACGAGCACGGCATCTGCCAGCGCCTGCCGGGTATCGCCATCGACATTACCCAGCAAAAGCGGGCGGCGGAAGAAGCCGCGCGGTCCGAGGCGGGCTTCCGTATCCTGGCAGACACCATGCCGCAGATCGTCTGGTCGACGCGGCCGGACGGCTATCACGACTATTACAATGCGCGCTGGTACGAATTCACCGGCACCGCCCCCGGCTTTACCGAGGGTGATGGATGGAACGGCATGTTCCATGAGGATGACCGCGAGCGTGCCTGGGCGGCCTGGCGCCATTGCCTGGAGACGGGCGACCCCTATCAGATCGAATATAGGCTGCGCCATCATTCCGGCGTCTATCGCTGGGTGCTGGGCCGCGCTTTGCCGATGCGCGACGAGGCCGGCAGGATCCTGCGCTGGTACGGCACCTGCACCGACATTCACGAGGCCAAGCTCGCCCAGGCGGAACGTGATGTCGTCAACCACGAGCTCAGCCATCGCATCAAGAACATCTTCTCCGTGCTGAGCAGCATCATCAGCCTCTCGGCGCGCGCCGCGCCGGAAGCGCGCGCCTTTGCCGACCAGCTGCGCCGGCGGATCGATGCCATGGGCCGGGCGCATGATTTCGTCCGCCCGCAAAGCCATAGCGCCGCCGTCGCCGGCCAGGACATCACCATTTTCGGCCTGATCAGGCTGCTGCTCGAGCCCTATTCGGCCGATGACGCTCCGCTGCCTGTACGGTTCGAGGGCGAGGATGCGGCAATCGGCGATGGCGCGGCGACGCCCCTGGCGCTGCTGATCCATGAACTCGCCACCAACTCCGCCAAATATGGCGCCCTGGCCGAACAGGGCGGAGACCTTCTGATCCGGGGCGAACGCATCGACAGCCGCTACCGGCTGATCTGGACGGAAAAGCTGCCCCGTGACGATCTCGTCGCGCCGCAGCGCCAGGGCTTCGGCTCGCGCCTGATGTCGATCAGTGTCGAAGGGCAGCTATCGGGAACGCTGACGCGGCGGTTTGAAAGCGACGGGGTGACGGTCGAGGCGCAGTTCCCCTTAACGGCGCTGGCGCGCAGCAGTCAGATGCCGAAGGCTTGAGGGATCTTAATGGCGCCGAGAGCAATCCATTCGGAGGATGTCGTGTTCGATGCCCTGTGCGCTGCAGGTGATGGCGAAAACAGATCGTTTGCGCCTGCGCCGCATCGCTTCAATTGAAGACCCTGAGCCCGCGGGGCGCCCGCGCAGCCTGCGCCTTGCGCAGTGCGACGGTGTATTCCACCGCCTGCTTGAGCTGATCCTCGCCCACGGGCTTGGGCAGCACACCGACGGTACCGGGAATGCCATTGCCGAGCAGGCCGGGATTGGCGGTCATGAAGAGCACGGTCAGCCCATGCTGTTCGGCGAGCAGCCGGCCGATCTCGGGCCCGGTCGTGCCATCGAGAAGGTTGAGATCGACGAAGGCGACGTCGGCATAGGGGGCGAGCTTGAGCGCGGTCGGCTTGTCGGGGGCGATGCCCACGGCATGATGACCAAGCTCTTCGACGACATACTCGATTTCTGTGGCCACGAAGACCTCGTCTTCCACCACCAGGATACGGCAACCCATGCGCGACACTCACTTTAAACCCCGGACGCCGCACTGCCCGTGCACGCGCCTGTCTGCCCCAGACCTTCGCTAACGCAACATCCTGATAAAGGTTCCGGCAGAAAACACCCGCGCCGACCGCTATGATGAACGGCCGCTCCGTGGCAGAAAGCCTCTTGCCGCTGCGCCGGGAAACAGCCCGCCCGGGGAATGGTTCCGGCGCAGCGGTCTCGCCTGCAAGGCCTCTTTTCGCTCTCAAGAGCATCGGACTGAAAACCATACGCAGCCTGATGCTCCTGAATTTTGTTTTTGCATCGGATTTTGCCGAAAACCGGTTTCCACTTTTCGGTCCGATGCTCCAGCCATTCCCGCAGCGAAGCCGGATGCGGCTTCGAGGTGAAGGGCTCTCAACATCGGGCAGGACCCATGAAAAGTTTCAAGCGTCGCCTGCGCAAGATCCGCAACCGGATCGCCCGGCGCCTCTTCGACACGCGCTATGGCCGCGAACTCCTGGTGCAGGGCATCAGCCCGCGCGTCCTGTCCATGACCGCCGATTGCGGCGACCACCGCATGACCTTCTCGCCGCACGACTATATCGGCCGCAAGATCTACCGGAAGGGTCATTTCGAGCGCGATCATGTCGACCGTCTCATGGCCGTGCTCGAAGCGCGCGGCCTGCTGCGCCCCGAAACAGTACTGCTCGAACTCGGCGGCAATATCGGCACGCAGACCCTCTATTTCGCGCTGACCGGGCGGTTTCGCCAGATCGTCACCGTCGAGCCCGATCCGCGCAATCTCGCCTTTCTGGAAACCAATATCCGCCAGAACGGGTTTGAGGGGCGCATCCGCGTCGCCCCTTGCGCGGCCGGGGCCGAGGGCGGCACGCTGGATTTTTTCCAGCATGCCGGCAATTCCGGCAAGAGCAGCGCGCTTGCCGCCGGCGGCGGCACCACGCGCATTGCCGTGCCGGTGAAGACAGTGCCGGAGATCCTGACGGAGGCGCAGGTCTCCGTGGATGCGGTCGGCCTCGTCTGGATGGACATTGAGGGCTACGAACCGGCGGCGATCGCCGCCATGGAACCGCTTCTGGCGCGGCGCACGCCGATCTATCTGGAGTTTTCCCCAGTCTTCTACGGCCCCGCCGGCGCCGCAGCGCTCAGGGACAAGCTCGCCCGCCATTACGAGAACGGCCTGATCTTTCGCGAGGACGGCCGGCAGGAACCGGTGACCATCAGGGCGCTTCCGGTGGACGAGCCGCAATTCGACGTGCTGTTGCTGCCATGAACCAGAGCTGACGCGGTCAGCAAGTCACGGCCCCGCGGCCAGGCAACTTGCTAACAGTTATCAGGTCGTGGCATAAATGGGGGACAAGGAGTGTCCGCCATGGCAAGCAGTGCAAACCTGGGCGACAGGCTTGAAGGCTATGTCAGCGAGCTGGTGAAAACGGGCCGCTACAATTCGCGCAGCGAAGTGCTGCGGGAAGGCGTTCGGCTGGTCGAAGAACGGGAAAAGCGCCTGGCTGCGCTCGATGCTGCCATCGCGCGTGGCCTTGCGGATGTGGACGCCGGACGGGTCAAACCTGTCGAAGAGGTTGCCGAGCGCCTGCGCGCCAAATATCGCAAAATGGGGGAAGATCGCGGCTTGTGATCGTCGTCATCACCGACGAAGCCGAGGCCGACCTCGAACATATCGGCGACCATATCGCGGCCAACAATCCGCGGCGGGCCGAGACTTTCGTGCAGGAACTGACGGAGCGATGCCTTCGGCTGGCGGAAATGCCCCGCGCATACCCGCTGGTCCCGCGCTACGAACAGACCGGCTTTCGCCGCCGACCTTATGGCGACTATGTGATCTTCTATCGGATAGGCACCGAGACCATCGACGTGCTGCACGTCGTTCACGGCGCGCAAGATTACGAGGCGATCCTGTTTCCTGTCGCGTGAAAGCCCGCACACGGCGCTGGAGCGCTTGTCTTGGCGCATGGCGTCATCGCAATGCCAGTGAAAGCTGTTGCACGCCATCGTTGACGTTTCGTTCTGAAAACTGTGATCACCGCCGGCGGTAGAGGTGATAGCGCCCCGGGCGGATGCCTGAGGGCAGCGGCAGGGGCTCAAGGGCAGGATGATCGAGCGGCAGGCCGCTGGCGGCGATGCCGCCAGGGGCGAGCGCGTCGGCAAGGCCGTCGGGTAGCCAGGTGATCGTCTGCGCATCGACCTCGGGATAGGCCGTGCCGATATCGGCATGGGCGAAGACGGCGCCGATGCCGGCCACCTCACCGATGGTCTCGTTGATCTCGCCCAGGATCAGATCGCCATCCCCCGGCGTGGAGGCGGGATGCGCGCCGAGCGCCCGGTCGAAGGCGATGATGCGGTAGCCGGGGAAGTTCTCGCGGATATGGTCGAAGGTGCGGCCATTGCCCAGACCCACTTCAAGGATCACCCCTTCGGCGGCCGGCAGGCCGAGATCGCGCACATGGTTCAGAATGTCGCGCTGGGCCTGGACCCTGTGGATGAAGCTGTCGAGACGGCTCATGACGGTCTTTCCTTGACGAAGCGGCCTTTTGATCTTTCACGGCGGTGGTAGACCATCCGCCCCCGCCGGTCCATGCCTCTGCCGATCCATGCCTGCCAGCAGAGGCGCTTGCCCCTCGTCCGTTGCCGCCGCCCATCGGCGCTTTCCCTCGCGGTGACGGCTATCGCCGCGCGCAGCGATCGCCTATCGTGTCCGCCACCATGTCGAGCGAAACCTTCTTTTCCACGTTGCCGGTTTTCACCCGCTTCGCCGGGGTCACCGACGCCGCCCATTATCGCCCGCTGCCGGATGACTGGTGGCTGGCGACGGCGGATATCGTCGATTCGACCGGGGCGATCGAGGCCGGACGCTACAAGACGGTCAATATGGCCGGCGCCAGCGTCATTTCCGCCGTGCTGAACGGGCTCGGCCGCCATGACCTGCCCTTCGTTTTCGGCGGCGACGGGGCGCTGGTGGCCGTGCCGGCATCTGGCAGGCAAGCGGCGGCGGCCGCGCTGGCCGCCTGCGCCACCTGGGCGCGCGAAGAGCTGTCGCTGACGATGCGGGTCGCCATGCTCGATGTCGCCGCCATCCGCGCGGCGGGTCATGATGTCCGCGTGGCGCGCTTCCAGGCAAGCGAGATGGTGTCCTACGCCATGTTTTCCGGCGGCGGGGCGCATTATGCGGAAATGCGGATGAAGGCGGGCGACAACGCCATTGCGCCCGCCCCGCCCGGCACGCGGCCGGATCTTTCCGGCCTTTCCTGCCGCTGGAACCCGATCCGCGCCCGTCACGGGCTGATCGTCTCGATCATCGCCGTGCCGGGTCCGGCAAACGACGTGGCCGCCTTCGAGGCGCTGGTCGCCCGCATCATCGCGATCGCCTCCATGCTGGAGCGCGACGGCCATCCCGTCGCCCCCGAAGGCCCCGCGCTCGGCCTGTCGAGCGAGGGGCTGGCGACGGAGATCAAGGCGCGGGCGAAGGGCGAGCCCGCCTGGCGGCGGTGGCTGCGCATTACCGGCGAATATGTCCTCAGTTCGACCCTGGTGCGCCTAGGCCGCAATCTCGGCGGCTTCGACGCCCGCCGCTATCGTCGCGATGTCGGCGACAATTCCGACTTCCGCAAATTCGACGACGGGCTGAAGATGACGATCGACATCGACGTTACAAGGCTGGAGCGCATCGAGGCGGCGCTCAAGGCGGCAGAAGCGCAAGGCGTCTGCCGCTACGGCCTGCACCGGCAGGATGAGGCGCTGATCACCTGCTTCGTGCCCACACCGCTCCAGCGCGACCACATGCACTTCATCGACGGCGCCGCCGGCGGCTACGCCCAGGCGGCGAGCCGGCTGAAGCAGACGCCGGAGCCTGCATCGGCGCTGTAAGGACGGATCAGGCGACCGCTTGCGGAAGCGGCAGCCGGTCGACAATTTCAGGCAATTCCGTAACCCCCTCGGAGGCGAGAAAATGCCCGGCGCCGGGACGCTCGATCTCCGCCGTGTTCAGCGCGGCGGCCAGTGCCCGGGAATAGGCGGGATCGACGATCGTGTCGTTGTCGGAATAGATCGACAGGCGGACATCCGTCATGCGCTTCAAAGCGTCATAGTCCAATGGCTCTGTGGTGAAGTCGTCCAGGTCGGGCAAATTGGGAAGCGGCCGGTCGAAGCCGGAGACCAGCACATAGCCACCAATTCTGGCGCCGGCAGGCAAGCGCGAAAGATGGCGCAGCAGCGTGATGCAGCCGAGGCTGTGGCCGATGAACAGCGTGGTTTCATCCGGCTCAGGCAGCAGCACCTGCAGCGTCTCGGCCCAGACGTCGGGGCGTGGCGCCTGCGACTCCGGCATGGCGGCGATTGTGACGTCAAGGCCGCGCTGCTCGAGCGCACGGCCAAGCCAGGGAAACCAGTGGGCGGAGGGATTGGCCATATAGCCATGCACGATCACGGCCTTCGCCAGCGCTACTTTCTCACGTTCCGGCATCACGCGCACCTTTTCGTCCCATCGAATATGCCCCGATGGGTTTAAGCCCGGCCCAGCGGGGGAACAAGATCCATTATTTTTGGCGCCTCATCCCGAAGCGCTGGACTCAATGCCCTTTGCGTCGGCACGAACCGCCTCACGCCTTGATGATCCGCTCGCTCGCCAGCCCGCGCCGAGCGAAGGCGTTGCGCGTGTCGATGATCACGGGCACGGCGAGCAGTGCGGCATAGTCGATCTCGTCGTGATCGGTCGCCACCAGAACCGCATCGAAGCCGGCCAGCGTCTCCGGCGTCAGATCCACCGATTGCCGGCCTTTCAGCGCCATATATTCCCGCGTCTTCGGGATCTCCGCGACATGCGGATCGTGATAGGCCGCCTTACCGCCGCGCTCCTCGATGATCTCGATCAGCTTCAGCGAGGGGCTTTCGCGGATGTCAGGCACGTTCTTCTTGTAGGCGAGACCGATCACCAGCACCCGCGCGCGGCTCAGCGCCTTGCCCGAGCGGATGTCCAGCGCCTCGGCCAGCCGCCCGACGACATGGCGCGGCATGGCGGAATTGATCTCGCCCGCCAGCTCGATGAAGCGCGTCGGCAGCTCGAACTCGCGCGATTTCCAGGTGAGGTAGAAGGGATCGATCGGGATGCAGTGACCGCCGAGGCCCGGCCCGGGATAGAAGGGCATATAGCCGAAGGGCTTGGTCTTGGCGGCGTCCACCACCTCCCAGATGTCGATGCCCATGGCGTCGAACAGCACCTTCAGCTCGTTGACCAGCGCGATATTGACAGCGCGGAAGATGTTCTCGGTCAGCTTCACCGCTTCGGCGGTCTGGGTGGTGGAGACGGGCACCACCTTGTCGACCACGGCGCCATAGAAGGCGGCCAGCACCCGGCAGGCCGCCTCGCCCTCGCCGGCGACGATCTTCGGGATCACCGTCGTGTGGAAGTCGCGGTTGCCGGGGTCCTCGCGCTCGGGCGAGAAGCCGAGCAGGAAATCGCGGCCGCAGATGAGCCCCGTCTCCTCCAGGATCGGCTGCAGCACCTCGCGCGTCGTGCCGGGATAGGTGGTGGATTCCAGCACGATCACCTGACCGGGGCGCAGGCGCGCGGCAATCGCCCGGGTGGTGGCGGTGACGAAGGAAAGATCGGGATCGCGATGGCGCGTGAGCGGCGTCGGCACGCAGATGACGACGATGTCACAGTCCGACAGAAGATCGAAATCGCTGGCGGCACGGAAGCGGCCGGCGGCAACCTCCGCCTGAAGCGCCGCATCCGTCACCGCCTCGATATAGGAGCGGCCGGCCTCGATGGCCGTGATCTTCGGCGGGTCGATGTCGAAACCCGTCACGAAAAAGCCGCGCGCCGCCGTGGCCACCGCAAGCGGCAGGCCGACATAGCCCAGACCGATGACGCCGGCGCGGGCCGTGCGGCTGTCGATCGACTGGAGAAGGCGGTCCAGGTCAAACTTCGGCATGGGGGCGCCGGCGGCGGCGGCATGCCCGGTGGGCGCATCAGCAAAGGGGGCGGACATGGACGGTTCCCGGGTTCAAAGGGGTCGGCAGTCAAAAGGATAGGCAGGCAAAGAGAGGCCGGACCCGACGGCCCGCGCTGAAGGTCAGTTGGAAGTTGGATGTGGCGCTGTCAAGGCAGTCGGCGCATCCGCCCCGCGCAAGTGCCTGTCGACCTCGGTCCGGGGCTGCCGCAAAGACCTTGCCGCATCCGGCGGAACAAATTCGGCCGGGATGCCTTGTGGCGAAAAGGTGGCGGTGTGGACACTGTCATAGTCGTCCGCTAGTGTCCGCGAATATTTGGTAGCGCAGGCGGCATGAGACCATGCCGGACGCCGCCTTCATGGAGAAGGAAAGCCTTGGCATGACGCTTGGCGCGGATCTTTTGCGGATCGAGGATCTGACCGTGTCCTTCTCGATGTTCGGCGGCGCTGTGGAGGCCGTGCGTGGCGCCAGCCTGCGCGTTTTGCCGGGCAAGGTGACCGCGCTGGTCGGCGAGTCCGGCTCCGGCAAGTCGGTGATCAGCCAAGCGGTGATGGGCATCTTGCCGCCCTCGGCGTCCGCTGGCGGCCGTATCCTCTTCGACGACCCGTCGCTGTCCGGCGGCCCGATCGATCTCATTCCCCTGCCGCGCGACGGCCAGCCGATCCGCGGCCTGCGCGGCAACCGCATGGGCATGATCTTCCAGGAGCCGATGACCTCGCTCTCGCCGCTGCACACGATCGGCAACCAGATCGGCGAGAGCCTGGCGCTGCACAAGGGCGCGACCAAGGCGGAGCAGCGCGAGCGCACCGAGGAGATGCTGTCGCTGGTCGGCTTCACCAATCCCAAGCGCGCCATCGACATGTATCCTTTCGAGCTGTCGGGCGGCATGCGCCAGCGCGCCATGATCGCCATGGCGCTGATCTGCGGCCCCTCGCTGCTGATTGCCGATGAGCCGACCACCGCGCTCGACGTGACCATTCAGGCGCAGATCCTGCATCTCCTGCGCGGCCTGCAACAGCAGTTCGACATGGCCATGCTGCTGATCACCCATGATCTCGGCGTCGTCGCCAACATGGCCGACGAGGTGGTGGTGATCTATCACGGCGAGATCATGGAGGCCGGGCCGGTCGAGGATATCTTCCGCCGGCCGAGCCATCCCTATCTCAAGGGCCTGATGGCCGCCGTGCCGCATTTCGACATGAAGCCCGGCGAGCGGCTGAAAGCGCTGCGCGAGGTGCCGGTGAAGGCCGAGGCGCTGCTTGGCCGCACGGCCGGCGCACGGCCGAAAGCGCCGGCGGCAGCTGCAGGCGACGTGCTTCTGTCGGTGCGTGGTCTCGCCAAGACCTACACCACCCGCAAATCCGGCTGGTTCGGCAAGGGCGAGGCCAGCGCCATGCGCGCGGTCGACGATGTCAGCTTCGATATCCGGCGCGGCGAATGTCTCGGGCTGGTCGGCGAATCCGGCTGTGGCAAGACCACCGTCAGCAAGATCCTGATGCGCGGGGTGACCGCCGATTCCGGCTCGGTGACGCTCCACAGCCAGGACGGGCCGATCGATCTCCTGGCCGCGCGCGGTGCCGCGCTCGACCGGCTGCGCACCCGGGTGCAGATGGTGTTCCAGGATCCGGTCTCCTCGCTTTCGCCGCGCATGACCGTGCAGAACATCCTGACGGAACCGCTGGAGATCCACGGTCGCGGCGATGCCCCCGCGCGCCGCGAAACCGCCAAGGCACTGCTGAAAGCCATCGGCCTCGACAAGCGCCACCTCAACCGCTACCCACACAGCTTCTCCGGCGGCCAGCGCCAGCGCATCGGCATCGCCCGCGCGCTCGCGCTCGGACCGGAGCTGCTGATCTGCGACGAGCCGGTCTCCGCACTCGACGTCTCTGTGCAGGCGCAGATCCTCAATCTTCTGAAGGACCTGCAGGCCGAGCTGGGGCTGACCTATCTCTTCATCTCCCACAATCTCGCGGTCGTGGACTATATGGCCGACCGGATCGCGGTGATGTGCGCCGGCCGCATCGTCGAGCTCGCCCCGCGCGAGCGGCTGATGCGCAATCCCGTGCACCCCTACACCAAGGCGCTGCTCGCCGCCGTGCCCTTCCCCGATCTCGACAAGCCGCTGGATTTCGACGCGCTGAAGAAGAGCGGCGCGGCCAGCCAGCAGCGCTGGGAAAAGGCCTTCTCCGACGAGGATGAGGGGCCGCTGACCAAGATCGAGATTGCCGAGGGTCATTGGGTGCTGGCGCGGCCGAATGCCGATTTCCGGGAGCTGTGCGCATGATCACCCGCCGCCTGACCCTTTCGCTTCTGGCCGGCGCAGCGCTGACCCCTGCCTTCACCCGCCTGTCGCGGGCGGCCGGCACGCCTGGCGACGAGCCGCAGCCGCTGGCCGAAGCCGTGACCAAGGGCGAGATGCCGCCGATGGCCGAGCGCGTGCCGAAGGCGCCGCGCGTGATCAATCTCGCGGCGATGGGCCGCAAGCCCGGCGTCTATGGCGGCACGGTGCGGATGATCATCGGCAGCCAGAAGGACATCCGGCTGATGACGATCAACGGCTATGCCCGCCTGGTCGGCTATACGCAGGAGCTGCAATTCCAGGCCGATATCCTCGAGCGCTACGAGGAAGAGGAAGGCCGGATCTTCACCTTCCATCTGCGCGAAGGGCATCGCTGGTCGGATGGCCATCCGGTGACCTCGGAAGATTTCCGCTATACCTGGGAGGACGTCGTTCTCAACGAGGATCTGCGCAAGGGCGGCGTGCAGCGCGAGCTTCTGGCCGAGGGCAAGCCGCCGCGCTTCGAGGTGATCGACGAGCGCACCGTGCGCTACAGCTGGGATGCGCCCAATCCCGATTTCCTGCCCTCGCTCGCCGCCGCCTCGCCGCTGACCCTGCTTCTGCCCGCGCATTACATGAAGCAGTTCCACAAGAAATATGTCAGCGAAGACGACCTGAAGGCGAAGATGAAGGCGGCCCGCGTCAAGAAATGGGCCGATCTGCACATCAAGATGTCGCGTCAGTACCGGCCGGAAAACCCCGACCTACCGACGCTCGATCCCTGGCGCAACACCACCGCGCTGCCAGCCGAGCAGTTCATCTTCGATCGCAACCCCTATTTCCACCGCGTGGACGAGAACGGGCGGCAATTGCCCTATATCGACCGTTTCGTGCTGAACATTTCCTCGGCCGGCATCATTCCCGCCAAGGCCGGCGCCGGTGAAGCGGACCTGCAGGTCTCCGGCATCGATTTCATCGACTATGCCTTCCTGAAGGATTCGGAAAAGCGCTATCCGGTCAAGGTCAATCTGTGGAAGCGCACGCTCGGCTCACGCGTGGCGCTGCTGCCCAATCTCAATTGCGGCGATCCGGTCTGGCAGGGCCTGTTTCGCGATGTGCGGATGCGCCGGGCGCTGTCGCTCGCCATCAACCGTCACGAGATCAACATGGCCGCCTTCTACGGCCTGGGCAAGGAGAGCGCCGACACCATCCTGCCGGAGAGCCCGCTGTTCCGGCCGGAATATGCCAAGGCCTGGTCGTCCTATGATCCCGCCACGGCCAACAGGCTTCTGGACGAGCTGGGCCTGACGGACCGCGACGGCGACGGCATGCGGCTTCTGCCGGATGGCCGCGTGGCGCGCATCGTGGTGGAGACGGCCGGCGAAAGCAATCTCGACACCGACGTGCTGGAACTGATCACCGATCACTGGGCCAAGGTCGGCATCCCCCTGTTCATCAAGACCTCCCAGCGCGAGGTGTTCCGCAACCGCGCCATGGGCGGCGACATCATGATGGCCATGTGGCTCGGCCTCGACAATGGGGTGCCCACCGCCGACATGAACCCCGGCGAGCTGGCGCCCAGCGCCGATTCGCAGCTGCAATGGCCCGTCTGGGGCATGCATCATCTCTCGCTCGGACAGTTCGGCCATGCGCCGGAACTGCCCGAGGCCCAGAAGCTGGTGGATCTGCTCAAGGAGTGGAAGCGCACCACGACGACGCTCGAGCGCGCGGCGATCTGGCACGAGATGCTGGCGATCTACACCGACCAGGTCTTCTCGATCGGCATCGTCAACGGCACGCTGCAGCCGCTCGTCTATTCGGCGCGCATGAACAACGTGCCGGAAAACGGGCTCTACGGCTTCGAGCCGACCTGCTATCTCGGCATCTACATGATGGACACCTTCTGGTATGGCGACAGTGTGAGCTGATCGATGCTGCGATATATTTGCTGGCGCATCGCCGCCATGGTCCCCACCCTCCTCATCATCTCAGCCCTCGTCTTCACCATCATCGAACTTCCGCCCGGCGATTATTTCGAGAGCTATGTCTCGGAGATGCGCGCCCAGGGCGAAGGCGTCGACATGGCCGAGATCGAGGCGCTGCGCGCCGAATATGGCTTCGACCAGCCGCCGGTCATGCGCTATTTCCACTGGGTCGCCGGCATGCTGCATGGCGATTTCGGTTATTCCTTCGAATATCAGCTGCCGGTGAGCGATGTGGTGGGCGACCGTCTCTGGCTGACCGTGCTGGTCTCCTTCGTCACCATCCTCGTGACCTGGCTGATCGCCTTTCCGATCGGCATCTATTCGGCCACGCACCAATATAGCTGGGGCGATTATGGGCTGACCTTCCTTGGCCTGCTCGGCCTCGCCATCCCGAACTTCCTGATGGCGCTGATCCTGATGTATTTCGCCAATATCTGGTTCGGCACCTCGATCGGCCATTTGATGGACCAGAAATATCTGTCCGAGCCGATGAGCTGGGAGAAGGCCAAGTCGATCCTCGAACATCTCTGGATCCCGGTCCTCATCATCGGCACGGCGGGTACGGCGGGCATGATCCGCCGGCTGCGCGCCAACCTGCTGGACGAGCTGCAGCGCCAATATGTCGTGACCGCACGCGCCAAGGGGCTGCATCCCTTCCGCGCGCTGGTGAAGTATCCGCTGCGCATGGCGCTGAACTTCTTCATTTCCGATATCGGCTCGATCCTGCCGGCAATCATCTCCGGCGCGGAAATCACCGCAATCGTCCTTTCGCTGGAAACGACCGGGCCGATGCTGATCAAGGCGCTGCAGAGCCAGGACATGTATCTGGCGGGCTCCTTCCTGATGTTTCTCGCCTTCCTCACCGTCATCGGCGTGCTGATTTCCGATATCGCGCTCGCCTTCCTCGATCCGCGCATCCGCCTGCAGGGAGGCAGCCGCAAATGACGCTGTCGCTCCCCGAACCCGGCGCACCGCTCAGCCACTACGTGTCCGACAAGCCCTTCGACCCGATGTCGGTCGAGGCCATGAGCCAGAAGCAGTCGGAGATCTACGAAGCCTCGCAGCTTCGGCTGATGTGGTGGAAGTTCAAGAAGCACAGGCTGGCGCTGGCCTCGCTGGTCTTCCTTGTCGCCGCCTATCTGATGATCATGGTGGTGGAGTTCCTCGCCCCCTACAATCTTCACACCCGCAATGTGGAGAGGATCTACGCCCCGCCGCAGTCCGTGCATCTGTTCCACGACGGCGCCTTTGTCGGCCCCTTCGTCTATGGCCGCGCGTTGACGCTCGACATGGACACGCTGCGCCGCGTCTATACCGAGGATCGCGGCAAGGTGGAGAAGCTGCGCTTCTTCTGCAAAGGGGATACCTACCGCTTCTGGGGGCTGGTGGAGGCCGACCGCCATCTGGTTTGTCCGGCGGAAGGCAGCGATTTCTTTCTGTTCGGCAGCGACCGGCTGGGCCGCGACGTGCTCTCGCGCATCCTTTACGGCGCCCGCATCTCGCTCACCATCGGCCTGCTCGGCGTCAGCATGGCCTTCGTGCTCGGCATCGTCATCGGCGGTCTGGCCGGCTATCACGGCGGGATTTTCGACCTCATCGTCCAGCGGGTGATCGAGGTGCTGCAATCCATCCCCAGCATTCCGCTGTGGATGGCGCTGGCGGCGATCATGCCGGTGACCTGGAGCCCGATCGTCATCTATCTCGGCATCACCTGTATTCTCGGCCTGCTCGACTGGACGGGGCTGGCGCGCGCCGTGCGCTCCAAGCTTCTGGCGCTGCGCGAGGAGGACTATGTTCTGGCCGCGCAGCTGATGGGCGCGCGGCCGGGGCGCATCATCGGCCGGCATCTGGTGCCGGGCTTCCTGTCGCATCTGATCGCCAGCGCCACCATGTCGATCCCGGCCATGATCCTGGGCGAGACCGCGCTCAGCTTCCTCGGCCTCGGCCTGCGTCCGCCGATCACGAGCTGGGGCATTCTGCTCACGGAAGCGCGAAGCGTCAGTGTGATCGCCTTCTATCCCTGGCTGCTCATTCCCACAATTCCCGTGATTCTCGTGATCCTCGCGTTCAACTTTTTGGGCGATGGACTACGCGACGCGGCCGATCCCTATAAATAACATTGCAGTGCGGTATCCGCTGCGGCAAGACGCGTGCTCCGACGCGTCCTCCCCCTTGCGCCCCGCCGGCCGAACAACCTCGCCTGGACCTTGAAGCCATGACACGCCGCTTCGAAGACGCTCGCATCCTCATGTACAGCCACGACACGTTCGGGCTCGGCCATCTGCGCCGTTGCCGGACGATCGCCCATTCGCTGGTCGAACATTATCGCGGCGTCCACGTGCTCATCATCTCCGGCGCCACCATCGCCGGAGCCTTCGACTATCGCGCGCGGGTGGATTTCGTGAAGATCCCTAGCGTGATCAAGCTGCGCAACGGGGAATATACGTCGATGGACCAGCATATCGACCTCCACGACACGCTGAAGATGCGCCGCTCGATCATCCGCCACACGGCCGAGACCTTCAAGCCGCATATCTTCATCGTCGACAAGGAGCCGATGGGCCTGCGCGGCGAGGTGGAGGAGACGCTGACCTATCTCAAGCAGCAGGGCACGACGCTCGTCCTCGGCCTGCGAGAGGTGATGGACGCGCCGCACCTGCTGGAGGCCGAATGGGCGCGGGGCGACACGCTGCGCAAGATCGGCCAGTTCTACGATCAGGTCTGGGTCTATGGCCCACCGGATTTCTACGATCCCCTCGTCGGGCTCGACGTGCCGCCGCAGGTGCGCGCCCGCATGGAATTCGTCGGCTTCCTGCAGCGCTCCGCCTCGGCGGACGTCCTGTCCGAGCACAAGCCCAAAGAGGATTACATCCTGGTGACGACGGGCGGCGGCGGCGATGGCGAGGAGCTGATCGACGACGTGCTCAATGCCTATCAGGCCGATCCGACGCTGACCGAGCGCGCGCTGGTGGTGCTCGGGCCCTATATGCCCGCGCAGCAGCGCGCCGAGCTGATCCGCCGCGCTCAGGCAATTCCCTATCTTGAGGTCATCGAATTCGACAACCGGATGGAGCAGCTGATCGCCGGCGCCAAGGCCGTGGTCGCCATGGGCGGCTACAACACCTATTGCGAGATCATGTCCTTCGACAAGCCGGCGCTGATCGTGCCGCGCGTGGTGCCGCGCGAGGAGCAGCTGATCCGCGCGCGCCGCGCCGCAGAACTCGGCCTGATCGACATGCTGCTGCCCGAGGAGGCGCATGATCCCATGCGGCTGTCGGCCGCGCTGAAGGCGCTGCCGGACCGTCCGCCGCCATCGACCTCCGCCAGACATCTCTGCCTGGACGGGCTCGCAAACATCGCCGATCTCGTGGCCGAGGTGTTCGACCGGCGCGGCGACCGCGCCCGCCTCAGCCTGGTGAGCGGCTGAGCGGCCGATGACGACGCCCATGATCGTCGTGGTGCTGAAGGGCTATCCGCGCCTGTCGGAAACCTTCATCGCCCAGGAGCTGCTCGGCCTGGAACAGGCCGGGCTGAAACTGTCGCTGATTTCCATGCGCCGGCCGACCGACACCCGTCGCCATCCCGTGCATGACGAGATCCGCGCGCCGGTGCTCTATCTGCCGGAATATCTGCATGAGGAGCCGTTGCGCGTGGCCAGAGCCTGGTGGAAGGCGCGCAAGCTGCCCGGCTATCAGCTGGCCTGGAAAGCCTTCTGGAAGGATCTGCCGCGCGACCTCTCGCGCAACCGCCTGCGCCGCTTCGGCCAGGCCTGCGTTCTGGCGGCCGAGTGGCCCGAGGGCGGGACGTGGCTGCATGCGCATTTCATCCACGCGCCCGCCGCCGTCGCGCGCTACACGTCGCTGATGACCGGCACGCCCTTCACCTGCTCGGCCCATGCCAAGGACATCTGGACCTCGCCGGACTGGGAGCTGGCCGGCAAGCTTGCCGACAGCCGCTGGACCGTGACCTGCACCCAGACCGGCCATGCCCATCTCCAGAGCCTGGCGCAGGACCCCGCCCGCGTGCACTTAAGCTATCACGGGCTCGACCTCGACCGCTTCGGCCTCTTTGCCGGGGAGCGCCCGGCGCGCGACGGCAGCGATCCGGCCGATCCGGTCCTGATCGCCAGCGTCGGTCGGGCCGTTCCGAAAAAGGGCTATGACGTGCTGCTGAAGGCGCTGGCCGCCCTGCCGGCCGATCTTCACTGGCGTTTCGAGCATGTGGGCGGCGGCACGGAGACCAAGAGGCTGAAGGCGCTGGCCGCTGCCCTCGGCCTGGAGCAGCGCATCACCTGGCACGGCGCGCTGGCACAGGAGGATGTGCTGGCGCTCTACCGCCGCGCCGATCTCTTCGCGCTCGCTTGCCGGATCACGCCCGATGGCGACCGCGACGGCCTGCCCAATGTCATCGTTGAGGCCTCGAGCCAGCGGCTGACCGTGGTGGCCTCCGATATTTCCGGCGTGCCGGAGCTTCTCACGGATGGCGTGAACGGCTATCTCACGCCCTCTGAAGATCCCGCAGCCTTCGCCGCCGCGCTGGAGCAGGCGATCCGCGATCCGCAGACGAGGATGCGCTTCGGACGGGCGGCGGAGGCGCGGGTACGCGGCGCCTTCGACTATCACCAGAGCATACGCCAGCTGAAAACCCTGTTTGAAACCGAATGGCAGACACACCATGACCGCTGACCGCCAAACGCCCGCCAAAGAGACGGCCGCCCCTGTCACGGCCGCCCCTATCAAGGCTGCGCAGGATGCGGCAACGCCGCCCGCATCGGCCTTCGGTGGCCCGGCACGCGTGCTCTTCTATGTGCAGCATCTGCTCGGCATCGGCCATATCGCCCGCGCCAGCCGCATTGCCGCCGCGCTCAGGCAGTCGGGCTTCGTCGTGACGGTGGTCACCGGCGGCGCGCCGGTCGATGGCTTTCCCGGCGCCGGCATCGACCATGTGGCGCTGCCGGCAGTCAAGGCCGGCGATGCCGGCTTCAAGGGCCTGTTCCAGCTGGACGGGACGCCGGCCGATGAGGCCTTCAAGGCTGCGCGCCGCGACCTGCTTCTGTCGACCTTCGAGCGGCTGCAGCCGGATGTGCTGATCACCGAGGCCTTCCCCTTCGGCCGGCGGCAGATGCTCTTCGAGCTTATCCCATTGATGGAGGCGGCAGCCGCACGCCGGCCGCGTCCGCTCATCGTCGCCTCGCTGCGCGACATCCTGCAGGAGCGGCCCAAGCCGGAACGCGACCGCGAGACGCTCGATTTCGTCAATCGCTTCTACGATCAGATCCTCGTTCATGGCGACCCCGCCTTCGTACGGCTGGAGGAAACCTATCCGCTGGCGGCCGAGGTCGCCGACAAGGTGCGCTATACGGGCCTCGTTGCCCCGCCGAAGCCCGAGCCATCGCCGGAGCGCTACGAGGTGGTCGTCTCGGCCGGCGGCGGCGCGGTCGGGCGCGAGCTGATCGAGGCGGCGCTGGAAGCGGCCCGCATGCGTAAGCGCGCGGGTCCCTGGGCGTTGATCACGGGCCCCAACCTGCCGCAGGCGGATTTCGACCGGATCCGTGCGGCAGCGCCTGACGGCGTGGAGGTATTCCGCTTCCGCCGCGATTTCGCCAGCCTGCTGGCAAGCGCCACGCTGTCGGTCTCCCAGGCCGGCTACAATACGGCCGGTGACATTCTTCAGGCCGGCTGCCGCGCCGTGCTCATTCCCTTCACCACCGGAGGCGAGACAGAACAAGGCGAGCGGGCCGAGCGGCTGGAGCGCCTGGGCCTCGCCCGGGTGCTGAAGCAGGAAGCCCTGTCGCCCGAGCGGCTTGCCATCACGATCGGCGAGGCGCTGGCCCTGCCACGGCAGTCAACGGCCTCCCTCGATCTCGACGGCGCACGCCACACGGCCCGGCTTCTGGCTGACAGTCTGCGCCAGCGCGCATGACGGCTTGCGGCCGGATTGTCGACCAGGTGCACAAGGCGTGCAAAAGACAGCCTGGAGATGTTCCGGCGATTTCCCCTCATGGATTTCGGCGGAAGGCTGGTGTAGGCTTGCGATGCTAAGGCTCGTAGGCGGCATCGGGAGGACAGGCCGCACGCTGCGCCGGATCGTCCAGACATCGATGTCGATGCCTGCCCTGTTAAACCGGGACGGATATCCCATCTTCCCCTGACTGTCCGGGAACCGGCGCCCGCCGCCGACCGCCCCCCCCGCCTCCGCCGCGACTGACCCGATCCTGACCTGCCTTCGGTGCCCATGGAAAAGAGCCTGACACGATACATCTGGAACCATACGCGGCGGCAGCAGATCTATATTCTGATCGTCGTTCTGGTTTCGATGATTCCCTATTTCATGTCCTTCGACCTGCCCAAGCGCATAGTCAACGGGCCGATCCAGGGTGACGGCTTTGGCGAACCGGGCGCGCGGCAGATCTTCGGGGCGATTTCGCTGCCCATTCCTGGCTTCGGCAGCGTGCCGATCTTCGGCGGGCTGGAACTGACGCGCATGGAGATGCTCTATGCGCTGAGCATGGTCTTCCTCGGCCTCGTCGTGGTGAACGGCCTCTTCAAGCTCTATATCAACACCTATAAGGGCCGGCTTGGCGAGCGGCTGCTTCGGCGCATCCGCTATCAGCTGATCGACCGGATCCTGCGCTTCCCTCCGGCCCAGTTCAAGCGGATGAAGGGCTCCGAGGTCTCCAGCATGGTCAAGGACGAGGTGGAGCCGCTTGGCGGCTTCACCGGCGATGCCTTCGTCCAGCCGGTGCTGCTCGGCGGCCAGGCGCTGACGGCACTGACCTTCATCCTCCTGCAGAATGTCTGGCTCGGCGCCATCGCCGCCTTCATGGTCGGCATCCAGGCCGTCATCATCCCGCGCATGCGCCGCCGGCTGCTGGTTCTCGGCCGCGAGCGGCAGATCACCGCGCGCGAACTGGCCGGCCGCGTCGGCGAGATCGTCGACGGCATCGGCACGATCCACGCCTACGACACCTCCAATTACGAGCGGGCCGACATTGCCCACCGGCTGGGGCGGATCTTCAAGATCCGGTACGACCTCTACCAGTGGAAGTTCATGGTGAAGTTCATCAACAACTTCCTGGCGCAGCTGACCCCCTTCCTGTTCTATTGCATCGGCGGCTATCTGGCGCTGAAAGGCAGCCTCGACATCGGCCAGCTGGTCGCGGTGATCAGCGCCTACAAGGATCTGCCCGGCCCGCTGAAGGAACTGATCGACTGGGACCAGACCCGCCAGGATGTGCAGGTGAAATTCGTTCAGGTGGTGGAGCAGTTCGAGGCCGAGAACATGATCGACCCCGCGCTGCAGGCCCTGCCCGCGCCCGTGGCGGCAGCCGGCATGGCGGCGGCGGGGATCGCGGCGGCGGGCGCCACCGCCGGCCTGGCAAAGCCGCCTCCGGCCGCCATGCACAAGGAGGCGAGCCCCGAGGAGGAGGCCGAGGCCATGCGCGAAAGTGCCGGGCCGCTGGCCGCCGTCAACCTGACCCTTTCGGATGACAGTGGCGCGCGGCTGGCCGAGCGGGTGTCGGTGGAGATCCAGCCCGGCGAGACGGTGGCGATCATCGGCGCGGCGGCAAGCGGCGGCGATGCGGTGGCCGAAGCCTTCGCCCGGCTGATCTGGCCGGAGAGCGGCCGCATCACGCTTGGCGGCAAGGACATTCTCGAACTGCCCGAGTCGGTCGTCGGCCGGCGGATCACCTATGCCGCCTCGGACTGCTTCTTCTTCTACGGTTCGCTGCGCGACAACCTGCTCTACGGGCTGAAGCACGCGCCGCTCGCCGAGGCCCATTACGAAGGCAGCCTGCTGGCCCATCGCAAATGGGAGATCAACGAAGCCAGGCTCGCGGGCAATCCGCACCACGACATCAACAGCGACTGGATCGACTACAGCGCCGCCGGTGCCACCCATGCCGACGACCTGTTCGCCTCGATCCTCACCGTGCTCGATGCCGTGCAGCTGTCCAAGGACATTCTCGACCTGGCGCTGCGCACCACCATCGACCCGCAGAGCCGGCCGGAACTGGCCGAGCGCATCGTCGAGATGCGCAGTGCGCTGACCGGCGAGCTGGAGGAAGCCGGCTTGAGCGGTCTGGTCGTGCCCTTCGAGCCCGGTGCCTACAATCCGGAAGCCACGGTCGGCGAGAACCTGCTGTTCGGCACCGCTATCGGCCCGCGCATGATGCCGCAGGCCTTGGCCAAGAACACCTATTTCCGTCAGGTGATCGATCAGTCGGGGCTCGACCGCATCCTGTTCGACATGGGTTATCAGATCGCGGAAAACGCCGTCGAACTCTTTGCCGACCTGCCGCCGGATCACCCCTTCTTCCAGCAGCTGACCTTCATGAGCGCGGATGACATTCCGCTCTATCAGGGGCTTTTGCAGAAGCTGCGCGGGGCCAACGGCTTCGAGCGGGCAAGCGAGACCGAGCGCGGGCAGATGATCCGGCTGAGCTTCCAATATATCGAGCCGCGCCACCGCTTCGGCCTTTTGACGCGCGAGCTGATGGACAAGATCATCGCCGTGCGCCAGACCTTCCACGAGAACATGCCGGAGGACATGCGCGAGGAGATCGAGCGCTACGATCCCGAACGCTATCTCGCCTCGGCGACGCTGATGGACAATGTGCTGTTCGGCCGCATTTCCAACAAGCATGCCGACGGGCAGAAGCGCATCCGCGCCATCGTCTCCTCGCTTTTGAACACCATGGGCCTTCTGGAGCAGGTGCTGGATATCGGCATGGACTTCAATGTCGGCGCCGGCGGCAAGCGGCTGACCATCGTCCAGCGGCAGAAGCTCAATCTGGCCCGCGCGATGATCCGCCGCTCCGATTTCTACATATTCAACCGGCCCCTGCCCGGTCTCGACAACCGCCTGCAGGACGAGATCCTGCGCGACGTCATGAAGCTGGTGCGTGGCTCCGGCGAACATCAGGCGATCATCTGGGTGCTGTCGAACCTCGCCTCCGCCAGCCTGTTCGAGCGGGTGCTGGTGTTCGATCGCGGGCTTCTGGTGGAAGATGGACATCATGCGGAGCTCGGCCGCAAGAACGGTGTGTTCAAACAGCTCGTTGCGTCCTAAGATCACGCGCCAGCCTTTCGCGCCTCAGGCGCCGCCCCTTCGCGGATGGACGGG
Source organism: Xaviernesmea rhizosphaerae (assembly GCF_001938945.1). Classification (GTDB taxonomy): domain Bacteria; phylum Pseudomonadota; class Alphaproteobacteria; order Rhizobiales; family Rhizobiaceae; genus Xaviernesmea; species Xaviernesmea rhizosphaerae. Next base: position 27,917 of record NZ_MKIO01000048.1, on the reverse strand, counting down.
TGGATCGGAAGGCCGGCGGCGATCATTGCCTCGACGCCAAGGCATCAACGACAATCAGCGCAGGCACCTGCGGGAGGCGGGACTGCACGAGATTTAGAGGAATGGAGTGCCATGCTTCTCAAGGACGAGGTTCAGATGCTGCGGCGCGTGCCGCTCTTTTCCGGAGTCGAGCCGGGAAAGCTGAAACTGCTCGCCTTCACCTCGGACCGGGTGAGCTACTCCGTCGGAGAGACGCTGTTCCATCAGGGCGATATCGGCGATGCCGCCTATGTTGTGCTGGATGGCAAGGCCGACATTCTGGTGGAGTCCTCGACCGGGCCGATCAAGGTGGCGGAGGTCGAGCGCAATTCGATCGTCGGCGAGATCGCCATTCTGTGCGACGTCTCGCGCACGGCCACGGTGACGGCGACCACGGGGGTGGAGGCGCTGCGCATCCGCAAGGATCATTTCCTCAAGCTGCTGACCGATTTTCCCGAAATCACCATCCAGATCATGCGCGTGCTGGCCGACCGCCTGAGCCACACCACCTCGGAACTGACCGAGGCGCGCAGCCGCGTGCGCCAGCTGGAATAAAGCGCGTCCGGACCATCGGAGTGTTCGGACAACCGGCTCCCGGTTTCCGGCCCCCGGTTTTCGGCCAACTGCTCCAATTCATGCAGTGCCTCAATCGCGGCGGATCGCTCCGCTGTCCCAGTCGAGCGTGAAGTCGATTGAGGGAAGCCCCTCCGCATAGGCTGTCATCATCCGCATCATCAGCGCCAGGGCTCTCTGCAGGCTGTTCTCCGGCCAGTCGCGCCCGGCAAAGGCGCGAGCGAGCGCGGCATAGGCTGTGCGGCGCTCCGCCGCGATCGCCTTGAGGCCGAGATCGCTGCCCATGCGCAGCCGATACCAGTCGCCGACAAGCTCTGTCGCCGGCAGGTCGCTCAATGAGGGGTCGACAAGCCCGGCCTTGCCCGCTTCTGCGACGCCTGCGCCCGCCAGACCGCCTGTGCGCAGAAAGTCTTCGAGCGTGACAGGCTCGGCCGTAAGCGCCAGTCGGGCGAGGTCCCCCAATGTCAAAAGCCGGATCGCTTCGGCCAGGTCCTGCGGCCAGTCGCGCTTGAGATACCGGCGCGTGGCAATGCGGCCAATATGGGCATGGAGGAAGGCGCCGTAATCGCCCGCCTCCAGCAGGCCGCCGGTCTCCAGCCCATCTTGGACCGCCTCCCGCGCATAGAGCCGCATCAGCCTGGCATCGAGCGGCATGGCATCAAGGCTGACGGTTTCGATGCCGAGCCCCTCGGCGCGAAGGGTGGCGATCTTATAGGCCGGGGGAAAGCCGCAGAGCGCCGGCATGGCGATATTGGTCAGCACGCCGGCGTCGTTGCGCCCTTGCGCCGTGTCGTTGACATGCAGATGCCCGCTGACATGCACCGTGATCCCGGCCGCGATCAGCGCCTCGGCCACCTCGGGCGACGGCCGCCGCTTGACCATGTCCGTCTCGCCGAGAAGCGCGCGCTCGTCCGCGCCTGTGCCGTCGAGCGGATCGAGAACCGGATAATGCGAAAAGGCGATTAGCCGCGCCCCATCGCGCCGCGCCGTCTCTGCCGCCCGGCCGATCCAGTCGAGCAGGAAGGGCTTGTGGCGCAGAAGCGCGGTCCAGCCGGCATTGGTGCTGTCCTCAAAGGTCATGTCGGCAAGCATCTGGCCGGGGTTCAGCGGCACGAAGACATTGGCGTCGATCATCAGGAAGCGCAGGCCGGCCACGGGCTCCACAAGATAGGACGCATCGAAAAGCCATTCGCGCCGCTGCCCGTCGGGCGAGGTCACCGCATAGCGGCGCGCCTCGGGATCCGGATCGGTGCCGAAAGGCGTTTCCCAGAGGAGATCGTCCTCTCGCGGCATGAAGCCGAAGGTGGCGAAGGGCGCAAGCCCCGCCGGGCTGCCGAGGCAGCGCATGTCGGGCCGAAGCGCCACGAAGCGCGCGTCGGGATCGCGCCGCTCCGGATCACTGGTCAGCACGCCATGGCCGCCGGAAGCCGTGAGGAAGCGTTTCGTACGGTGCCGGCCGTCATCGGCGAAGACATCGTGATTGCCGACGGTAAGGAAGATGCGCAGGCCGAGCCGTTCTTCCGCCTCGCAGAAGATCGCCTGCGCCGCCGCGCGCGCCGGCCCCTGCCCGTCATCGGTATAATCCCCTGTGATGACGACGTGGCGGATGCCGCGTGCGGCAATCTCTTCAAGCGCTCGCAGAAGGGCCGCCTTGCTCTCGTTGAAGACGCGGGTGGAGCGCATCGTGTCAGCGAGCGGGCGCACGCTCAAGGCCTCGGGCGCATCGGGCAGGCCGTAATCGGCGGCGATGTCATGGACATGCGCATCCGAGAGAATGGCGAAACGGAAGGGGTCAGTTGAAGGCATCGGGCACTGCCTGGATCATCTCTTCAAAGCACGGTCGCACTGGCAAAGGGCTAGGGCGCCGCAGTCACGGGGTCTTGGGCGCGCGACACAGGCCGCTCGCCGCGCAGCCGCCGGGGCGGGCCCGCGCGGCCTGTGCCAAGCGGAAACGGAGGATGTTTCTCACAGCCTCCGAGAAAATGCGAACGCATCTCTCGCCTCATGCCCCGCTTTTGGCTAGCATGGGAAAAAACGAGGACGTTTCAGAGAAAAAATCTTCACCGGATGCCTTTATAAGCATGGGACGATTTTCGAATCCAGTGCGGCATGCGGCAGAAGCCTGAAACGCCAGACAAGGGAAACGGCATGGTGCAGAGCGGGACGAACGGAGCAGCAGGCAGATTGCCTGCTTTTCCATGGCAAGACGTCGCCATGGTTGCGTGCGCTCAGTGACGAAGAGCAGGTTCACGGTACGGTTCTGGGGCGTTCGCGGCAGCCTGCCGGTGTCGGGCGCCGCCTTCCAGACCTATGGCGGCAACACGATCTGCATCGAGATGCGGTGCGGCGATCATTGCCTGATCTTCGATGCCGGCTCGGGTCTGATGCCAGCTGGCATGGCGCTGCAGGCCGAAGGCGTTTCGCGCTTCGACCTGTTCTTCAGCCACAGCCATTACGACCATATCCTCGGCCTTCCCTTCTTCCCGCCGATCTATGACCGCCAGTCCTGCGTGACCTTCTGGTCCGGCCATCTTGCGGGCAAAATGACCACCAGCGCCATGATCGACGAATTCATGCGCCCGCCCTGGTTTCCGGTGAGCCCCGATATTTGCTGCGCCGCGCTGAAGACGCGCGACTTCCAGCCGGGCGACACGCTGTCGCCGGTTGCGGGGGTCACGCTCAAGACCGGCATGCTCAACCATCCGGGCGGCGCGGTCGGCTATCGCGTGGATTGGGACGGGCGCAGCGTCGCCATGATCACCGACACCGAACATGAGCCGGACCGGCTCGACCCGACCGTACTCGCGCTGATCGAGAAGACGGATCTGTTCATCTACGATGCGAGCTATACGGAAGCGGAAATGCCGCGTTATCGCGGCTATGGCCACTCCTCCTGGCAGCAGGCGGTGCGCCTGGCCAAGGCCGCAGGTGCGGCACGGGTGGCGCTGATCCACCATTCGCCGAAGCGGAGCGATGGGGAGCTCGACGCCATCCACCTCAGCGCCCAGTCCGAATTCCCCGGCGCCTTCGTCGCCCGTGACGGGCAGGTTCTCGATCTTTAGAGCATCGGCCCGAAAAGTGGGAACCGCTTTTCACTCCCGTACACGCCACTATGATTTGCGACCTTGGCTGCCCCCCTCATCCGACCCTTCGGGCCACCTTCTCCCCGCTGGGGAGAAGAGACGTGCGGCACCGCTTTGCCCCGCTGCCACCCATGAGAAAATGCGGTTTATGCATTTTCAGGGAGTTGGATGGAGGCGCGGCACTGTCGGCTGGGTCTCTTCTCCCCAGCGGGGGTCCGAAGGACGGGACGAGACCCGTGGCTCGTCCCCGGTCGGGTGCCGGCAGGCGGACGAGGGGGCGCCACGGCACGCAAATACGTGTGTCGTGTACTTTGGAAACTGGGAACCGGTTTAGCCCCGATGCGCCAGGGGCCGAGCCCCTTACCGCCTCATGACGGAACAGGGCGGATTGTAGGCCGGACAACGCCCGCTCTTACCGGAATGGCCCTGCTTACCGCTGTAGATGCGCCGACAGCGGCTCCCAGCGACAGGCGGGATGGGCAGCCGTGACCTTGAACAGGGTTTCGAGAAACGACCAGGCCGCGGCATCATGGACGAGATGATGGGTGAGAAGCCCCATGGTCGCCCCGGTCCCGGCGACCTCGGACAGCCGCGCGGCAATCTCGGCAAAGAGACGCTCGGGCGGGCGGCCGCCACGCGTGCCGTGCCAGTCGATCAGATCGACATGGGTATTGATGGCGGGGATCGGCCCGGGCTTTTCCCGGCCATAGACGGAGAGCGCCTGGAAGCCGAGGCCCGGAAGGGCCGGCAGGAGCGCGGCGTCGATCCGGTTCCAGGGCGGCACCAGCACGGGAAGGAGATGCTCTCCATAATGCGCGCGCAGGCGGCCGAGCCCGGATGAAAGCTCGGCCAGCACGGTCTCGGCAGGGCGTTCCGGGCCCAGTTCCTGCTTCTTGACGCCGGGAGCGGCATGGTCGGCATGGCGCCAGCCATGCACCGCCACGCTGACATGCGGCTCGCTCGCCACCAGATTGCGCAGGCTCGGCTCCTCCTCAGCCGGGATCACGGCCAGCGTCACCGGCACGGAAAAGCGCTCCGTCTGCTCCACCAGCCGCTCCAGCGACGCCGTTGCGCTCACCGCATCGTCATCGCGCAGCCAGAGCGGCGCTACGGCGCCGCGCGCATGCCAGCGGTCGAGTTCGCGCAGCAGCGGATCGGCGACGGATGGAAGAGGCATCGGGCAGAGATCCTTTATCGGCGATGGCGCGGCACAGGCATGACGCAAAGGGGCATAGCCTGCCGTCGCCCATGCGTCGCCCGTCGCTTCCCATGTTGGCGGACAGGCTTCAAGTGAAATCCGGCCCGTGCCGGCGGTTTCGCGCCGCCATCAGAGCCGTGCGAGCGGCGAGACCAGCGGGCGCAGCAGCGCATCGAGCCGGTCAGCGGCGCGGCCGAGATCGCGCTCTTCGGTGACGAACCGACGGGCGCCGTCGGCCAGACGGTCACGAAGCGCCGGCTCGGCCAGAAGACGGGCGAGCGCCTCCGCATAGGCGGCGACATCGCCGGCCGGCGTCAGGAGCCCGGTCTGTCCCGCCATCACAACCTCGGGCACGCCGGCGATGGCCTGGGCCACGGCCGGGACGCCGCTGGCGGCCGCTTCCAGATAGGCCAGGCCATAGGCCTCGCCGCAGCCGGGCCAGGCATAGAGCGCAGCGGTGGACAGAATGGCGGCCACCTCTTCCGCCGGCCGCTCGCCGGCAAATGTCACGCGCGCGCCGAAGCGGGCGAACAGGGCGCGCACCTCGGCTTCCAGCGGCCCGCCGCCCACCAGCGTCAGCCGCCAGTCCGGCCGGTCCAGCAGTGCCAGCGCCTCGGCGAGGAAGCGGAAACTGTCCATCTTGTCGCCCGCCCGCATCATCGCCACGGCCACGAGATGGCCCGGCTCCGGCCGCGGCGGCAGCGCCAGGAAGCGCGCGGCATCGATGAAGGGCGCCAGCCGGGCCACGCGGGCCTGCGGGATCGCGTCGATGAGGCCGGCGCGGTCGCGGTCGGTCATGCACAGGTTCAGCGCGGCTTCAGAGACTGCCGCGCGCACCAGCGCCTGCGCCTCGGCCCACCCGGCCCGGTCGCGCCGGGCGGAATAGGAAGCTTCGGCCGTGACATAGGGAATGGCGAAGCGGCGGGCGATTGCCGGGCCCAGCCGGTCCGGCGCCTTGTAATAGGGATGATAGGTGAACCAGAGATCGGGCCCGCCCTCACTTTCATAGAGGGCCGTCAGCCGCTCCACCTCGGCCCGCGCCGCCGCGCCCCCCTCCATGACCGCCTCCGGCGTCGCTCCAAAGGCGCGCAGGGTCGAGGCGACGGTGACGCGATGGCCGCGCGCCGACAGTGCTGCAATCAGCAGCCGCGCCATCAGCCGGTCGCCCGAGGGCACGGGATGGTCGGGGGATTTCAGAGGGGCGTAAAAGGCGATCTGCATGGCGCCTTATCTATACCAAGCCTCGCTCATGGGAACCCATCAGCCTAATCCTCTCAGCACAGCCTGCTCCCGACGCAGCCCCATCGCAAAGCCCGGGATGGTCCGCCGGGGAAAGCCCGAAATCTTGGCAGCAACGGGCAAAAGCGCGGGCGGCGCGGGAACTGCGGGGGGAAGCGCTTGTTGGAGGCCGGGGAAGACGAGCCAAGACCTTCCCTAGCGCTCCCCCCAAACACCTTCCCCGAGACCTTCCGCAAGACCTTCAAGGAGAATACCATGTTTTATACCGATGGACGCCTTCAGTTTCCGGTGCGGGTCGAGACGCCGGACCCGCAGTTTGCCCGCGCCCTGCAGCAGGCGATCGGCGGCGTGGAGGGCGAGATCCGGGTCGCCATGCAATATTTCTTCCAGGCCTGCGGCGCGCGCGGCAATCCGAAATTCCGCGATCTGCTGATGAACACGGCCGCCGAGGAGCTCGGCCATATCGAAATGCTGGCGACCGCCGTCGCGCTCAATCTCGAGGGCGCGCCCGTGTCGGTCAAGGAGGAGGTCGCGGCCGATCCGGTCGGCGGCGCGGTGCTCGGCGGGCTCAATCTGAAGAACATTCTTTCAGCCGGTCTTTCGGCCATGCCGGTCGATTCCGACGGCGTGCCCTTCAACATGTCGCACATCTATGCCAGCGGCAACATCGCCGCCGACATGACCTGCAACATCGCGGCGGAGGCGACAGGACGCACGCTTGCCGTGCGTCTCTATAACATGACGCAGGACCCCGGCATGAAGGAGATGCTCTCCTTCCTGATTGCCCGCGACACGATGCACCAGAACCAGTGGGTGGCGGCGCTGGAAGAGCTTGGCGGGCCGACACAGGTCTTCCCCATTCCCAATTCCTTCCCGCAGGAGATGGAAAAGACCGAATTCAGCTATGCTTTCCTCGGCTTCCAGGCCGATGGCAGCGCGCCGGTGGCCGGACGCTGGTCTCAGGGACCGTCGCCAGACGGCAAGGGCGAGTTTACCGCCAATCCCATGTCGCCCCTCGGCGAAAAGCCGGTTCTCGGCCCGGCCAAGCCGATGAGCGGCGCACAAACCGAGCAGATCACGCCCGCCTGACGGGAAGAATACGGCTTGCCGCATGGCTGGCCTGTGCAAAACACAGGTCTTCGCGCCTTGACGGATGAGGCCTGGATTCGAAATCTCTGACGACATGAAGCGAGGCCTGCTGACGGGCCTCGCGGCACTGGGTTCCGGTCTTCCCGGGCCTTGCGGAGTCTGGACACGTTCTGTCCGCTTCGTCCGGTTCGAGGAGAGCGGGGCCTGATGGTCCGATCCTGACATTTGATCCCCGAGATCGCTGCAGCTGGGTCTCAAATGGCAAATTCATTCCACCAGAGCACCGGACCGACAATCGCATGCATAACGATGCTCTGGCAGACCGGCAATGGAGAGCGACATGACCGATCAACGCCCGATCGAGGACGAAGCATCTCTGCTGGAACAGCCCCTTCCCGACGGCATCAGCCGGGCCTTGGCCCATACCGGCGCATCGGCATCACGGCGCATCGTCATCGTCGGCGGCGGGTTCGGCGGGCTGGCCTGCGCCCAGGCGCTGGGCAACAGCGATGCCACCGTCACCGTCATCGACCGCCGCAACCACAATCTCTTCCAGCCGCTCCTCTATCAGGTCGCCACGGCGGAGCTGTCGCCGGCCGATATTTCCGAGCCGATCCGGCGCACGCTCGGGCGCTACGAAAACATCCATGTGATGCTGGCGGAGGTGACGGGCATCGACACGGCCCGTCGCCTGGTCAAGACCGGGGATGGGCCGAGCGTGCCCTATGACACGCTCGTTCTGGCCACCGGCTCGGTCTATAATTACTTCGGCCATGACGAATGGCGCGAATTCGCGCCGGGGCTGAAGACCATTCACGAGGCCCGCCAGATCCGCCAGCGCCTGCTGACTGCCTTTGAAAAGGCTGAGGTGGCGACCGATCCGGAGGAGAAGAAGGCACTGCTGACCTGCGTGGTCATCGGCGGCGGCCCGACGGGCGTGGAAATGGCCGGGGCGATCGCCGAGCTGGGGCGCTTCATGATCACCCGTGATTTCCGCGCGCTGGCGCCGGATTATTTGAAGGTCTTGCTGGTCGAGGCCGGCCCGCGCATTCTCGCGCAATTTCCCGAGAACCTCACCGATTATGCCCGCCGCACGCTGGAGAAAATGGGCGTCGAGGTGCGCACGGGCGAGGCGATCGAGGCGATCGGCGCCGACCACGTGGTCATGGCCGGGCGGACAGTGAAGGTCGGCTGCGTGGTCTGGGGCGCGGGCGTCAAGGCCTCGCCGGCGGCGCGCTGGCTGGGCAAGGAGCCGGGCCCCGGTGGCCGTCTGCCGGTGGAGCCCAATCTCGCGGTCAAGGGCATCGAGCATGTCTATGCGTTGGGCGATACCGCCCTGGGTGTGGGCGAAGGCGGAAAGGCGCTGCCGGCGCTGGCGCAGGTGGCCAAGCAGCAGGGCCGCCATCTCGGCCGGGAGCTGCGCCGCATCGGCCGCGGGCCGGGGGCGGTACGCCCCTTCCATTTCAACAATCGCGGCAACACCGCCGTGATCGGCCGAAACGCCGCCATCTTCGATTTCGGTCGCTGGACCCTCAAGGGACGGCTCGCCTGGGTGCTCTGGGCGATTGTCCACGTCTATCTGCTCGTCAACTTTGAGAAGAAGCTGCTCGTCAGCCTGCAATGGTTCTGGCGCTATCTCAGCCGCCAGCGCGGCGCGCGCATTATCGATGAGGAGGCCCAGGGGCTGGTGGTGGAGCGCAGGCCGCAGCCGGCGGGCGGGCAGACGCGGGAACAGGGCGCCTGACGGCCATCGCGCTTGGCGATCAATTATGCGGGCCGGCACCGCGCTTCAACCTGTCGCGCCCGCTTCCCGGCAAAGTCTTCAGGCCGGCACAGTCTTCAGGCGAGGCACAGTCGTCAGGAGAGCCCCTTGGGCACCTCCTCCACCAGGAGCCTCAGCTCGACCAGGGAGCGGTGCTCGGCATCGAGCACTTCCACCGACATCATGTTCAGCGGAGCGCCGGGAAGGCCATCGGCCGCCATTTCGCCGAGTGCCCGGCGTGCCTCGGCCTTCGCTTCGGCAAGGCTGGCAAACTCGTGAGCCGATTCGCTCGCTGCGTCCCCATCCCTGTCGAGAACGCGAAAATAGAACAACGCCATGGCAACTCCTCATGCCCGGCGTCTCCCGTCTGCTCATCGGCGCCGGATCGTTTCCGCGCAAATGGGTCATGCCTCAAAAGGTTCCTCTCAAGGACCAAGAACCCGTGTCGGCTCGCGGCCCCGCTTGCCGACAGAACGGATGCGCTCAGCCGGAAAGCTCCGCCAGAAGCGCCAGCACGCGCTGCGGCGTATAGGGCTTCTGCAGAAAGGCCACGCGACCGCCGTCGATTTTCGGCGCCTGCGCCTCCCCGGTCGCGAAGATGATGGCGATGTCCGGCCAGCGCTCGCGCACCTGGCGGGCCAGTTCACCGCCGGACATGTCCGGCAGGCCGAGATCGGTGAAGAGAATCCCGATCTCTCCACCCTTCGGCCCTTCCAGGAGGTCGAGCGCCTGGCGTGCCGTGGCCGCCTCCAGAACGGCAAGACCCTCCACCTCCAGGATTTCAGCCGTGTCCATGCGGATCAGCGCATCATCCTCCACGACCAGCACCTGCCGGCCTGCCGACCCCGACGGCGGCGCGGAGGGGGCCGTGGATGACGGCGGGGCGGCGGCCTGCGTCTCGGGGGCCTGCGCTTCCGGGGCCTGAGGAGGCACGGCCTCAGGCGCGGAGGGCCGGAGCGTGAAGACGGGCGCGGGCGTTGATTGGCTTGCCTGAAGGCGCTGGTCGAGCACGGCGCGCACCTTGCGCGCCAGCTGCTGGCGGGTATAGGGCTTGGACAGAAGCTGCACGCCGGCATCGAGCCGGCCGCCATGGACGATCGAGTTTTCGGTATAGCCTGAGGTGAACAGCACGGCGAGGCCGGGAATCAGCCGGCGCGCCTGCTCCACCATCTCGGTGCTTTTCAGCGGACCGGGCATGACGACATCGGTGAAGAGCAGGTCGATCGGCAGGCCGCTTTCCACCACGCTCAGCGCGCTTGCGGCATCGGACGACTTCAGCACCCGGTAGCCGAGATCCTGCAGCATTTCCACCACGGTGGTGCGCACGCCCTCGTCATCCTCGGCGATCAGAATGGTCTCGCTGCCGCCGGTCACGCCTGCCTGTTCGGTCGCATCGGTCGCGTCCTCCTCGGCCAGCGCGCGCGGCAGGAACATGCGCACCTGCGTGCCCGAACCAGGCTCGCTATAGATGCGGATATGCCCGCCCGACTGCTTGACGAAGCCATAGACCATGGAAAGGCCAAGCCCGGTGCCCTTGCCCTCGACCTTGGTCGAGAAGAAGGGATCGAAGACGCGGTCGATGATCTCGGGGGCGATGCCAGTGCCGGTGTCGGAGACGGTGATGGCGACATAGTCCCCTGCCTCCACATCCTCGCCCTGAGCGACATGGTTGCCGTTGAGAACCGTGTTCATCACCTCGATGGTCAGCCGGCCATAGTTTTCCATGGCGTCGCGGGCATTGATCGCCAGATTGAGCAGGGCGTTTTCCAGCTGCGTCGGATCGACCAGCGTGTTCCACAGCCCGCCCGAGAGCACCGTCTCCACCGCGATGCCCTCGCCGATGCTGCGGCGGATCATCTCGTCCAGCCCCTGCAGCAGCCGGCCGATATTGACGACCCGGGGATCGAGCGGCTGGCGCCGGCCGAAGGCGAGAAGCTGGGCGGCAAGCTTGGAGCCGCGATTGACCCCCGCCAGCGCATTGCCGATGCGCCGCTCCGCCCGCTCATTGCCAGCCATGTCCTTGGAGAGCAGCTGGAGATTGCCTGAAATCACCTGCAGCAGATTGTTGAAGTCATGGGCGACGCCGCCGGTCAGATTGCCGATCGCCTCCATCTTCTGCGCCCGCTGCAGCGCGGCCTCGGTGCGCCGCAAGTTTTCCGCCGCCTCGACTTCCGCCGTGACGTCGCGTCCCACGGCGTGGATGTAGTTTTCGTCCGGCACGGCGGTCCAGGAGAAGCGGCGATAGCTGCCGTCAGCCGCGCGGTAGCGGTTGAGAAAGGTGAAGACCGTGGCGCCCTCGCTCAGCCGTTCCGTCTCGGCCATGGTCGCGGCGAGATCGTCGGGATGGATGAAATCGAGGAAGGAGCGGCCGACGAGCTCGCTCTCCTGCCAGCCGAGCAGGCGCGTCCAGGCCGGATTGATGGCGACGATGCGGCTGGCGAAATCCGCGACCAGCATCACGTCGGTCGACAGGCGCCAGATGCGGTCGCGGTCGGCTGTGCGCTCGTTGACGCGCTGCTCCAGCGTCTCGGTCAAGGCCCTCAGCTTGGCCTCGCTCTCGCGCAGCTCGCGCTGGGCGCGCCGCCGCTCGGTCACGTCCTGCACGGCGCCGACGAGGCGCAGGATGCGGCCGTTCGCATCGCGCTCGAACTCGCCGCGCCGCGAGATGATCCGCTCCTCGCCCGTATCGGCGCGGCGGATGCGATATTCCACATCCATCGGCGCGCTGCCATCCTTGCGGCTTTCCGGGGTGGAGGCGACGGTTCGATCCTCAGGCACCACGCAGGCCTCGACCGCATGCACGGAGAGGGTTTCGGCCTCGGCAAAGCCGAAGATCCGGCAGAAGGGGCCGGTGACCTGCATCCTGTCTTCCTGCGCGTCGAGGATGAACAGGCCGACCCCGCCCACCTCCTGCGCCCGGCGCAGGCGCCGCTCCGCCTCGTTCAGCCGGGCCTCGGTCAGATATTCCTCCGTCCGGTCGCGCAGCACCTTGACGAAGCCGACGGCTACGCCGGCCTCGTTGCGGATCGGCGACATCTCGCCGCTCGCCCAGAAACGGTCGCCGGACTGGCGCACGAACCAGCGCTCGTTATTGGCCACGCCCTGCTCGAGCGCCTCAGCCATTTCCTGCGCCGGCCATCCTGCTTTCCTGTCTTCGGGCGTGAAGAACAGGCCGGCATCGGCACCCCGCGCCTCCTCCTCGCTCCAGCCGAGAATGCGCCGCGCGCCCTCGTTCCAGCGGGTGATGCGCCCGTCCCGGTCGAGCGCGATGATGGCATAGTCGATCGCCCCGTCGAGGATCTGCTTGGCGTGATGGGCGCTTTCGGCCAGCCGCCGCTCGGCCATGACCTTGGCCGTGGTTTCGATCACGATCGCCATCACGCCGATGGGCGTGCCCTCCTGCGACAGGATCGGCGAGTAGTCCAGATCCATCCAGGCCTGGCCCGGCCGGCCTGCGCGATAGAGCGTCAGCGCCTGATCCTTGAAGGACAGCGTGTTGCCGGCCAGCCCCTCGCGCATCACCCGGTCATTGAAATCGGCCACCTCGGGCCATCCTTCGCGCACTTTGGAGCCCAGGAGCGCCGGATGGCGCGCGCCAGCGAATTCGGAATAGGCGTCATTGTAGATCATCACGCCGTCCTCGTTCCACAGCGTGACGATCGCCACGGGCGAGTGCAGGATTAGGGAAAGCGTGCTCGTGACGGCCTGCGGCCAGGTGCCGATCGGCCCGAGACTGGTCTTCGACCAGTCGAATTGCGCGATAAGCGCGCCGAGCCTGCCGCAGCCGGACAGGAACCCAGGATCAGATGAAGTCAAGGTCGGATTCCGCTGTGAATGTCCGCTGTTCCTACAGGACGTGCATGGGATGGAAAATCATTCGAAGTCGTATCTTGCATGGCGCTGGCATCACTCTAATGAAGAAATTCACGAGAATGCCGAGAATCCGCCACGCCGCGCGCCGGGAGGGATCGGGCCTGGGCAGGAGCGACCTGCATGCGGGCGCGCGGGCCGGAGCGACCATCCCGCAGCTCATTTCGGCCTGACGCGCTACCGCAGCAGGCCCTGCCCGCCATCGATCCAGACCGGCGTGCCGGTCACATGCGCCGCGCGGTCGGAGGAGAGGAAGGCGATGACATCGGCCACGTCCTCGGCGCGCCCCGGCTTGCCGCCGGTGATGGGCACCTCGCCCTCCGGCCACTCCACCGGAATGGCCGTTTCCTCCACGCCGCGCTGAGCGGTGTTGTCGTCGATGCGGGTGGCGATCGCGCCGGGGCAGACCGCGTTGACGCGGATGCGATAGCGCGCCAGCTCCAGCGAAAGCTGCTGCACCATGGCCACCTGTCCCGCCTTGGTCACGCTATAGGCCGTGGCGCCCGGCGTGGTGAAGGTGCGCGTGCCGTTGATGGAGGAGACGACGGTGATCGACCCGCCGCCGGCCTGCTTGAGGTGGGGAACGCTCAGATGGAGGGTAAGATAGGTGCCGCGCAGATTGACGGCGATGGTCTTGTCCCATTCCTCCGGCGTCAGATCGTCGATCGGCGCCCAGACGCCGTTGATGCCGGCATTGGCGACGACGATGTCGAGCTTGCCAAATGCCGAGACAAGCTCCCCGATCGCCGCGCGCATCTGCGCTTCGTCGGAGACGTCGGCGACCAGCGCCACCGCCCGCCCGCCGCGTGCCAGAATGGCGCTGACCGTGTCCTCCAGCTCGTCGCGTGTGCGGCCGAGCACCCCGACGCGCACGCCTTCGGCCGACAGGGCAATGGCCGCTGCGCGACCGATGCCCGAACCGGCCCCTGTGACCAGCGCGACGGCAGGGGATGCGGCGGAAGGGGACTGGTTCATGAGCATGCTCCGAAAATCGATCCGCCGGACGGCAGGGTGACGAGGCCCGACGCAGCGCCCCTGACCGCAACGGAGGCGATCAAAACGCGTGGCAGGACGAGACGCCAAACAGGGCTCGAGGGTAAAAGTTCCCGCTCAAAATTCCTCCATCAAAATTTCCCCGTCTGAATTCTCCCTTCAAGAAAACACGGCGAATCGTCACCGCAAAAGCGTGCGCGCCGTTGATGCGAAAGAACGTGCAACTTTGCGGCGGAAGGCTTGTTCGGGAACCGGTGCGTCAGGCACCCCGGCCCGTTTTTCCTGGCCAAACCAGAAATCAGAGCGGGATTCCGGGCGGAGACCCAAGAGACTCTTCGCCCTGCCGTTCTGTCGCCATGGCCGTTCGCAAAGCGGATCGGCCAGATTGAGGCTGTCGATATGTCCGACAGTCTCGCCATTTTTTCGCATAGCGTCATCCGAAACGGCCCCCGCCTTTTCGGCCAGATGCCTCAAGAGGAGCTTGCATGTCCACGACCGATACCCGGCGCGACCTGTTCATCACCGGCCTGCGCAATGCGCACGCCATGGAAAACCAGGCTCTGTCCATCATCAAACCGCAGCTGAAGCGCATCGAGAACTATCCCGAGGTGGCCCGGCGGCTGGAAGAGCATCAGCAGGAAACGGAGGGCCAGATCGACCGGCTCGAAGGTGTGCTCAGCGAGCTCGGCGAGGATCACTCCACACTCAAGGACATGGCGCTTTCGCTGTCGGGCAGCATGGCGGCGCTCGGTCACAGCATGGCCGGCGACGAGATCCTGAAGAACTCCTTCGCCAATTACGCTTTCGAGAATTTCGAGATCGCCGCCTATAAATCACTGATCACGCTGGCCGAGCTCGGCGGCTATACGGCCGCGCTCGGTGTGCTCCAGGCCAATCTGAAGGAAGAAGAGGCCATGGCGGCCTGGCTGGCGGACAATCTGCACGGGGTCACCACCCGCTATGCAACGCTGTCAGAAGCCGGGCAGACCGCCAAGGTCTGATCCGGTTTCGGGGCCGATGCTCTTGCTTCCCGTAGCCCGAAGGCGGCTGCAGGCCAATGGCAAACGAGGCTGGACGGCCCAGATAGGCAGAAAGGCCGGCAGGACGGGGTTCTTACCCCAAGTCCTGCCGGCATTTTTCTGATGAGCACGTCTGTGCGCTCAAGGGACTCGATCAGGGATAGATGACGCCCTTGCGCAGGATCATGTTGGCGTAAAGCCGGGGTTCGCCCGTCTGGACGATGGTATGGGCGGCCTTGACGCGGCCGTAGAAGGCCTCGCCGATCAGCGGCACGACGGGCTGGTTCGGCTCGTGTCGGGCGCAGCAGGCGATCATCTCTTCGTGCACAGGGTCCAGGAGGTCGCGATCCTGCTTGACGGTGGAGCGGAAGATCGCTTCGGGCACGAAGTCGTCGATCGGCATGACGCTGAGAATGGCGTCGATGACCGGCACCAGCGCATGGCCGTCGAGACGGATCAGCCGCCGGGCATGTTCCAGCCCCGGATAATTGCCGTCGACCACGGCGATTTCGTCGCCATGGCCCATGGCGCGCAGCGTGGCGAGCAGCTCGGGGCTCAGAAGCGGGTTAAGACCTTTCAGCATCAGATAGGATCCTTGAACAAGACATTGGTATCGATGAGATAGCGCGAGAAGATCGGCAGGCTGGCGCCGCCGATCGCGCGGGCATGAGGGCCGACCGCGCCTTCGACGATTTCGGGCAGAAGCACGCCCTGAAGGTCGAGACGCACGGTTTCCTGAATGGTGGCTTCGACCAGGCGCTTGCGCACCCAGGCCGGAAAGCCGCCATCGATGACGGCGGCGCTGAAATCGATGACGGACGCCGCCGCGACCACGGCCTGGGCCAGCGCCTTGCCGGCCTCGTTGATCCAGGCCGTCATCGGCGCGCCAAAGTCGATCCAGTCATCGGCCGAGTACCAGAGCGGCTCCGGGTCGATGCCCTCCGCGCGCAGCATCTTTTCCAGGACGAAGATCGAGGCGACTTCGAGAAGCTGGCGGTTCTCGCCCTTCGGCCCGCGCACGGGCAAGGGGCCGAGCGCGCCGGCCGTACCGGTTCGGCCGGAAAAAACCGCGGAATTGATGACGACGCCGCCGCCGAGGAAGGAGCCGATGAAGAAATAGACGAAATCGGGATAAGCGGGGCCGACGCCGAAGACCAGCTCGGCGCCGCAGGCCGCCGTCGCGTCGTTCTGCAGATAGACCGGATGGTCGAGCCGCTGGCTGATCATGAGCTGCAGGTCGACATGGCGCCAGCACTCCATGGCGCCATCGGGCGCGCCGACCTCATGGGCCCAGTTCCACAATTCAAACGGCGCGGCGATGCCGACGCCGGCGATGCTGCGGCGCTGGCGATCGTCCAGCCCCGTTTCCATCGCCTCGATCGCCGACTGGACGAAATCCGCAATCACCTCCGGCTGGGGATAGGCATAGGTCTGGCGCAGCTTCTGGCGGATCGTGCCGACGAAATCCATGAGGACGAGATCGGCGCTGCGCCGGCCGATCTTGACGCCGAAGGAGAGCACGGCATCGGGATTGAGCCGCATGGGAATGGACGGCTGGCCCACGCGTCCGCGCACGGCCGGACCGCGCAGCAGAAGGCCTTCGCCTTCCAGCGCGCGCATGATCACGGACACGGTCTGCGCCGAAAGACCAGTGCGCCGGGCGATCTCCGCCTTGGACAGCTCGCCATGCAGCCGCACCAGCGACAGCACGAGCCGCTCGTTATAAGCGCGCACGCGGATCTGGTTGGCGCCGCCCGCCGGGTCGAACACTGCTGAACTGCCGCCTTGTCTTCCGGTGGCGGCGACCGGATCGTCGATCTGGGACGACATGGTCGGCTCCTCCCACTCAGCCACGTCAGGCCAAACCAATATCCCCCATCGATAAATAATTCAACTCGATTTATTTATTGACAAGCGCAGCGGTTCTGCTGTTAATCGGAACTGTAAGGCATCGGCTTCGGGGAGGTTGCTCGATCCAAAGAGGAGACTTCGAGCTCGAAACCGTGCCCTTTCCATCCGCTCTATCGCACCTTGTCTCTGGGAGGAGATCCATGAAGAATTTTGCGCTGTACACCGCCATGAGCGCACTTGCTCTGTCGGCCGCTGCTTTCGCAACGCCGGCCGCTGCCGCGCAGCCGACGGCCTGCCTGATCACCAAGACGGACACCAACCCCTTCTTCGTCAAGATGAAGGAAGGCGCGACCGCGAAGGCCAAGGAACTCGGCGTGACGCTGAAGTCCTATGCCGGCAAGATCGACGGCGACAGCGAAAGCCAGGTCGCGGCAATCGAGACCTGCATCGCCGACGGCGCGAAGGGCATCCTGATCACCGCTTCGGACACCAAGGGCATCGTTCCCACCATCGAGAAGGCCCGCAAGGCCGGCCTGCTCGTGATTGCGCTCGACACCCCGCTCGATCCGATCAACGCCGCTGACATGACCTTCGCCACCGACAACCTGCTCGCCGGCAAGCTGATCGGCCAGTGGGCCAAGGAAACCATGGGTGCCGGCGCCAAGGATGCCCGCGTGGCCTTCCTCGACCTGACGCCCGCCCAGCCCTCCGTCGACGTTCTGCGCGACCAGGGCTTCATGATCGGCTTCGGCATCGACCCCAAGGATCCGAAGAAGATCGGCGACGAGACCGATCCGCGCATCGTCGGCCACGACATCACCAACGGCAACGAGGAAGGTGGCCGTCAGGCCATGGAAAACCTTCTCCAGAAGGATCCGACCATCAACGTCGTCCACACGATCAACGAGCCGGCCGCTGCCGGTGCCTATGAGGCGCTCAAGGCCGTTGGCCGCGAGAAGGACGTGCTGATCGTCTCCGTCGACGGCGGCTGCCCCGGCGTGAAGAACGTCAAGGCCGGCGCCATCGGCGCGACCTCGCAGCAGTACCCGCTGCAGATGGCCGCGCTCGGCGTGGAAGCGATCAAGAAGTTCGCCGAAACCGGCGAAAAGCCGAAGGCAACCGACGGCAAGGACTTCTTCGACACGGGCGTGACGCTCGTTACCGACAAGCCGGCTGCCGGCGTGAAGTCGATCGACACCAAGGAAGGCCTCGCCAAGTGCTGGGGCTGATCGGCGGCAGCGCCTGAGGGCGCTTCTGCTTGCGAATTTTGCGGATCCCGGGTCTTCAGATCAGACCCGGGCTCCGGCTCTGGCTTGGCTGTGACGCAGGCGTGACCAGCGAACCCTTCGCTCTCTCCTGCGCCAGACGCAAGGCGGATCGTCCCTCGCATGGCCGCGAGGTTGCGGGTCGATCTCGTCCATCAGGAGCTGATGCCCGAACCTGCCCGAACCTCGATGCGAACGCTGCCGGCCTTTTCGCCGGAGCAAGCGTGAGGCTCGGATGAACACCGGAGCAGACGCGGCAGATCGCGCGACCGGATCGAATTTCTTGAAAACCAAAAGCGGAGGATGACGATGAGCGAGCCGACGGCCGCCGTGCCGCATCACGATTATGAAAAGGTCATTAAGGACAGCTCGAAAGAGGTCGCCTCCTTCGAAGTCAAGCGGACCCCGATCCAGAAACTTCAGCATTTCCTGCACACCAGCCCTTCGGCGGTTTCGCTGATCGTGCTCGTCGTCTCGGTCACCGTGTTCGGCGCGCTGCTCGGCTCGAAGTTCTTTTCGGCCTTCTCGCTGTCCCTGATCCTGCAGCAGGTCGCCATCACCGGCATCGTCGGCGCGGCGCAATCGCTGGTGATCATGACCGCCGGCATCGACCTGTCGGTCGGCGCCATCATGGTGCTCTCCTCGGTCATCATGGGCCAGTTCACCTTCCGCTACGGCTTCCCGCCTGAGATCGCCATCCTCTGCGGCTTCATCGTCGGCGCCTTCTGCGGCTTCATCAACGGCATTCTCGTCTCGCGCATGAAGCTGCCGCCCTTCATCGTCACGCTCGGCATGTGGCAGATCGTACTGGCCTCGAACTTCCTCTATTCGGCGAACGAGACCATTCCCTCGCAGCAGCTCCAGGCCGAAGCGCCGATCCTGCAGTTTTTCGGCAATAATATCCGCCTGGGCGGCGCGGTCTTCACCTATGGCGTCGTCGCCATGGTGCTGCTCGTCGCAGCGCTGTGGTACGTGATGAACCACACCGCCTGGGGCCGCCATCTCTATGCCGTCGGAGACGATCCGGATGCAGCGGAACTGGCCGGCGTCAATGTCGCGCGCATGCTCACCTCGGTCTATGCGCTGTCCGGCCTCATCTGCGCGCTGGCTGGCTGGGCGCTGATCGGCCGCATCGGTTCGGTTTCTCCGACCGCCGGCCAGTTCGCCAACATCGAGTCGATCACCGCCGTGGTGATCGGCGGCATCTCGCTCTTCGGCGGCCGCGGCTCAGTGCTCGGCATGCTGTTCGGCGCGCTCATCGTCGGCGTCTTCGCGCTCGGCCTGCGCCTGCTCGGCACCGATGTGCAGTGGACCTATCTTCTCATCGGCGTCCTGATCATCGTCGCGGTCGCCGTGGATCAGTGGATCAGAAAGGCAGCTCGCTGATGGCACAGGAACCCATTCTTACCGCGCGTGGCCTCGTCAAGCGCTATGGCCGCGTCACCGCCCTCAACAATGCCGATTTCGACCTGATGCCGGGCGAGATCCTGGCGGTCATCGGCGACAACGGCGCCGGCAAGTCCTCGCTGATCAAGGCGCTCTCCGGCGCCATCCGGCCGGACGAAGGCGAGATCCGCATGAACGGCAAGCCGGTCAGCTTCTCCTCGCCGATGGATGCGCGCCAGAACGGCATCGAGACCGTCTACCAGACGCTCGCCCTGTCGCCGGCGCTCTCGATCGCCGACAACATGTTCCTCGGCCGCGAGATCCGCGCCGGCGGCTTCATGGGCAAGGTGCTGCGCAAGCTCGACCACAAGGCGATGGAACGCATTGCCCGCGAAAAGCTCTCCGAGCTCGGCCTGATGACCATTCAGAACATCAACCAGGCAGTGGAAACGCTGTCTGGCGGCCAGCGCCAGGGCGTGGCCGTGGCCCGCGCGGCGGCTTTCGGCTCGAAGGTCATCATTCTCGACGAGCCGACGGCTGCACTCGGCGTCAAGGAATCGCGCAAGGTTCTGGAGCTGATCCAGAGCGTGCGCGCCCGGGGCATCCCGATCGTCCTGATCTCGCACAACATGCCGCATGTGTTCGAGGTCGCCGACCGGATCCACATCCATCGCCTGGGCCGTCGCCTGGCGGTGATCAAGCCGAAGGACTACAGCATGTCCGACGCCGTGGCCCTGATGACCGGCGCCAAGACGCTGGATCAGGCCGCCTGAGGCTTTTCGCCATCGAGCTCACATGACAACGCTGCGCTTGCTCAAGGCAAGCGCGGCGTTCTGCGTTCAGATATCCTGCGGCCGACGGTGTCTGACTGGCGTCAACCGGCGCCGGGATCGGTATCGGGGCTGTCTTCGGCCAGCGTTCCCGCGCCGGGCGTGCGGCTCTTGTCCGTCAGATCGGGGCGGGCATGCGGACCGGCGGGATGGGGTGTGTCGTTCGCTTTGCCGCCACTATCCTTTTCCAAGCTCTTCTTATCCGAGGCGCCCTTCTCCGTCTGATCGTCGCTCTCGCCCTGCGAGCGCGCAAGCTCGTGGTCGATAATGTCGCGCGCGCCTTCCGCAGGGTCCTGACCGCGCAGATCCGCGTCGGCGCCCTCTATCTGTCTCGACTTGTCCATGCGGAGATCCTTCCATCGTCGGTTTGAGGCTGTGGAATGCTAACCCCTGCCCCGATGTTAGGTTCCGTCATGCGACCTTGGCAGCGCCGCCCTGCCGCACGATCGCGATCGTGCCTGCCGTCTCCACCGGCAGAGGGAACATCTTAGGGTCCCGCTCATTTGGGATGGGAAAGCAAACGCACCCCATTCCTGCGAGATCATGAAGGAGACCCCCCATGACGGAGATCGGTCAGCCCGTACCCAAAGGCGTGGTGCCCATGGACGGCACCCCGTTTGTCGATGATGCCCTTGAGGCCATCGATCGCCGCGACGACGCAGCACGCGAGACCATCGAGAACCTCTCGCGAACCTCGCGACAGGATGCCAAAGCCGACATACCCGCTTCCGGCAATGATATCGGCAAGGACGAGTCGAAGGATGAGGCTGACCAGGCGACAAGCAGGGCCCCCTTTGACGCTGGCACACGCTCGAAAGCGCTCACCGTGATCGAAGGCGAAGGCCGCTCGTGTCACGAGGCCGATCTGGCCGCCATGCGCCAGGAGCTTGCCAATATCACCGCCACGCTGGGACGCCTGTCGAAGGCCGCCGCCAGCCGCGCCGGCGAAAAGGTTGGAGAAGCCGGACAGATCGTGCGGGAAAAGGCGATGGAGCGCCCCTATGCCACGGCTGCGCTGGCAGGACTGGCGAGCCTTGCGGTCTATCTGATCGCCCGCCCGCCCCGCCAGATGGGTGCACAGCTGCACGACGCCTCCCAGGATCTTTTTCATCGTCTTTCTGAGATGGACCCACGCAACTCTCGGCGCCGTTCCTGGTTCTGACCCGCGCGGCCGGTCGTGACACAGGGCGGCAGCCAGGCGGACAACGCAGCTGCCAATCTGTGCCGGCCCCCGCCTCACGCCTTAACCGCCCAAGCATCACCCTCTAGCGCAGACCAAAGGGACAAGCGGAGAACCCGAATTCCCTGACAAACAAATTCCAAGGAGAACGAGAATGGCTACCGAAAAGACCCTGAACGACCTCTTCATCGACACGCTCAAGGACATCTACTTCGCCGAGCGCCAGATCGCTCGTGCCCTGCCGAAGATGGCGCGCGCCGCCCAGTCCGAAGAGTTGAAGGCCGCCTTCCAGAAGCACAAGGAAGAAACCGAAGGCCAGATCGAACGGCTGCAGCAGGTCTTCGAACTGGTCGGCAAGCCGGCCCGCGGCAAGACCTGCGAAGCCATCCAGGGCATCATCGCCGAGGGCGAGGAAATCATCGAGGACTACAAGGGTACGGCCGCCATCGATGCCGGCCTGATCTCCTCTGCCCAGGCTGTCGAGCACTATGAAATCGCGCGCTATGGCACGCTGAAGGCGTGGGCGCAGAAGCTCGGCATGAACGAAGCCGTCGAACTGCTCGACGCCACCCTTCAGGAAGAATCCGCCACGGACGAGGCCCTGACCCAGCTGGCCGAAGGCTCGGCCAATGACAAGGGCCAGAAGAAGGGCCAGAAGGCCGCCTGACATTAAAGGGCCTCGGACCGAAAAGCGGAAACCGCTTTTCGCAAAGACCCGATGATGAGAAGCCGGTGGTGCCTAAAGGCGCCGCCGGCTTTTTCGCGTGGAGGCATCCCTTTTTCGGGCAGGAAATGGCGGAGAGGTCTGCCCTCTCTCGCAGGGGTCAACGCCTCCGATCGCGGGATTGCAAAAGCGGAGTGCTCCGCGCGACGCCGCGCCGGTCCTGCCCTATATCCTGGCAGAACCGTACACGCCCTTCCCCATGCCAAGCGGAGAGACGATCCTGGAGCGAGACCCCCATTCGGCAAATGAAATGTCTCTGAACAGGACAAGGCCCTCCTCTGTCGCGCTGCTCCTCCTTGCGGCCGGGGCCAGCCGGCGCATGGGCGGGCCGAACAAGCTGCTGGCCCGGTTCGGCGGCGTGCCGCTGGTGCGGCGGATGGCGGCGATCGCCCTTGCCAGCCGCGCCCGGGAGGTGACCGTGGTCACGGGCGACCGTGCGCAGGCCATCGAAGCCGCACTTGCCGGCCTGTCCCTTCGCCTTCTCCACAATCCGGATCATGCCCAAGGCATGGGAAGCTCTCTGGCGCTCGGCGTGCGGCACCTCAGCACACTGACGACAGCCGGCAGCATGCGGATGGACGCGCCGAAAGGCATTCTGGTGATGCTGGCGGACATGCCGGGCCTGACCCATGATGATCTCGACCTGTTGATTACACGATTCGAGCAGGCCGGGACTCAGGCGATCGTGCGCGCGACCAGCGAAGGACGGCCGGGCAATCCGGTGATCCTGCCGCGCAGCCTGTTTCCGGCGCTCGCGGCGCTGACGGGCGACGAAGGCGCGCGCCGCATCATCGCGGCCACGGACATCCCCGTGCTTGCGGTCGAACTTGGCCCTGCGGCCCATCTCGATGTCGATACGCCGCAAGCGCTTGTGGCAGCCGGCGGCGTGCCGGACGGCTGACGAAGCCCGGCGACGGCGCGCGCGAATCGGCCTATGGCTTGCCTTGAGCCTGCGAGCGAGACGCGGGGACCGCCTTTCGGTCGCCCCTTTTCGCTCCGATGCTTGAGCGCCCCCGGCGGCCCGCGCACTCGGCCGGGCCCCGGCCGCGCACCACAAGGAGGACGTTCCATGGCCTGGTCTGCCGCCCAATATCTCCGCTTCGAGGATGAACGCACGCGGCCGGCGCGCGATCTTCTGGCGCAGGTGCCGCTCGAAACCGCCCGCCATATCGTCGATCTCGGCTGCGGCCCCGGCAATTCCACGGAGCTTCTGGTGGAGCGCTTCGGCCTTGCCGCGGTGAGCGGACTGGATGGCGACGCGGACATGCTGGCCGCGGCCCGCCGGCGGCTGCCCGAGACCCCTTTCGTCCAGGCCGATCTTGCCCAATGGGCGCCGGCACCCGAAACCGATCTGCTCTATGCCAATGCGGTGTTCCAGTGGCTGCCCGGCCATCTCGACATTCTCGCCCGGCTGCTCGAAGCCCTGCCCTCGGGCGGCGTGCTCGCTGTGCAGATGCCCGACAATCTCGACGAGCCCTCGCACCGGATGATGGAGGAAGCGGCCAAGGCCGGTCCATGGGCGGAGAGATGTAGGGGCCTGCAGCGCCCGCCGCTTCCCGCCGCCGAGACCTATTACGACCGTCTGTCGCCGCTCACGCGCCGCCTCGATCTCTGGCACACGATCTACCAGCACCCCATGACCGATGCCGCGGCAATCGTCGAATGGGTGAAGGGCACGGGGCTGCGCCCCTATCTCCAGGCAGCCGGGGAACACCACAGCCAGGCATTTCTCAAGGATTACGCGGCACGGATCGATGCCGCCTATCCCCTGCGCAGCGATGGCCGGCGGCTCCTGCGCTTTCCGCGCTTCTTCCTGGTCGCGACCCGTGCTTGAACACGCGGCCTCTCTCTTGATTTTCGCCTTCGCCCTTGCCACCTGACGGACGCAATTTGCGACATGCACAGACCAACATGCAAGGACAAGGAGAGATTTCAGCGATGACCACAGCGACCGCAGAAACGTCGACGGCGGACATGTCGGGCGAACATCACAGCTTTGAAGCCGATGTCTCCCGCCTGCTGCATATGATGGTCCATTCGGTTTATTCCGATAAGGACGTCTTCCTGCGCGAACTGATCTCCAATGCCGCCGATGCCTGCGAAAAGCTGCGTTACGAGGCGATCACCACGCCGGGCCTCAACGCCGGGGACGGTGAAAGCCGCATCCGGCTGACGCTGGACGAAGAGGGCCGCCGGCTGACGCTCGAAGACAATGGCATCGGCATGAGCCGCGCCGAGCTGATCGATGCACTGGGCACCATCGCCCGCTCCGGCACGCGCGCCTTCATGGAGCGGCTGCAGAGCGGCAAGCCCGCGCGCGCGGCCGAGGAGCGCGAGAGCGAGGGCGGCAAGAGCGAGGGCGACACCGCCCAGCTGATCGGCCAGTTCGGTGTCGGCTTCTATTCCTGCTTCATGGTGGCCGACCGGGTGGACGTGATCTCGCGGCGCGCCGGCACGGACGAGGCCTGGATCTGGTCCTCCGACGGCAAGGGCAGCTTCGACATCCGCCCGGCAGAGCTTTCGGACGCGCCCGCGCGCGGCACGCGCATTACCCTGCAGCTGATGGAAGAGGCCAAGACCTATGCCAGCCGCTGGACGGTGGAGCGCATCATCAAGGCCCAGTCCGGCCATGTGCCGGTGCCGATCGAGTTGGTCGAGAAGCCCGGCGAGGAGCCGAAACGGCTGACGGACGGCACGGCGCTGTGGACAAGGAGCCGCAGCGAGATTTCGCAGGACGATTATAACGACTTCTATCGCGGCTTGTCCGGCCAGTACGACACGCCGGCGCTGACGCTGCATTACCGCGCTGAAGGCCGGGTGGAATATACCGCGCTCGCCTTCGTACCGACCGTCGCGCCCTTCGATCTCTTCGATCCCGACCGCAAGGGCCGGATGAAGCTCTATGTGAAGCGCGTCTTCATCACCGACGATGCCGACATCCTGCCGCGCTATCTGCGCTTCGTACGCGGCCTGGTCGACACCGCCGACCTGCCGCTCAACCTCTCGCGCGAGATGATCCAGGAAAGCCCGGTGCTGCAGGTCATCAAGAAGGGCGTGACCAACCGCGTGCTCCAGGCGCTGGAAAAGCAGCTCGCCAATGCCCGCAGCGATTACGAAACCCTGTGGTCCACCTTTGGCGGGGTGATCAAGGAAGGCATTTACGAGGATTTCGAGCGGCGTGAGCAGCTGCTGGCGCTTTCCCTGTTCAAGACCACCGCCTCCGGCGAGGGCCTGCGCACGCTGGAGGATTACGTCAAGGACGCCAAGGAAGGGCAGGACGCGATCTACTACATCAGCGGCGCCCAGCTCGACCAGATCAAGGCCTCGCCGCAGCTCGAGGGCTTCCGGGCGCGCGGCATCGAGGTGCTGCTGCTCACCGATTCCGTCGACAGCTTCTGGGCGATGAACGCGCCGAGCTTCAAGGAGAAAAGCTTCCGCTCGATCACACAAGGGGCGGCTGATCTCAAGCGCTTCCCGCTGCCCGACAGCGCGGAAGGCGCCGACAAGGATGTTGACAAGACCGCCGCCGCCGACGGCTTCATCGGCTTGGCGAAGACAATCCTGGCGCAGGAGGTGAGCGACGTCAGGGCATCCGACCGGCTGACCGAAAGCGCGGTCTGCCTCGTGGCGCCGGAGGATGGCTATGACCGCCAGCTGGAGAAGATCCTGCAGGGCGCGGGCCGGCTGCAGGAAACGGCCAAACCGATCCTCGAAGTCAATCCCGCCCATCCCTTGATCGCGACGCTCGCCGCGATCGGCGAGGACAGGGCGGCGCTGCGCGAGGATGCGGCCCGGCTGCTGCTCGACCAGGCTCGCGTGCTCGATGGCGACAAGCCGGCCGACCCCCGCGCCTTCGCCGAGCGCCTTTCCCGCCTGCTGGAGCGCGCCTTGAAGGCTTGATTCGACAGCCGGCGCTTCGGCGCCGGAGCAGAGCGGTTGCGACCGGATCGGCCGCAACCGCGGGCGCCTACGCTTGGGGCAAGCTGCCGACAACCGGTTCCAGGGGCAACCTCTTTTCGGTTCGATGCTCCAGGCCTGATTGGTGATCGCGGTCAGACCCGGCCTTGTCCTAACGAGACAATCGGGTTCTTCAAGCAGCCGGTGCCGACCTGATCACCGACAAACCATCTCAGGCGATCGCTCTCGTCGATACGATCATTTACTGCATCATCAGGCGGCAAGGCGTTCAAAAGTCACGCCAATCGGGCCCCGCCCAACGGACTGCAACTAAGATGCGCAACGACCGCGTGCAGTGTGTTAAGGAAATATTTACCATATTACGACAATTTTAAGGAAAGTCTCATCATTCCGCATCGAAGACAAGCATGTCCCCATGGCCGCGAACCTCTTCGTAAGCGGCAACCGATAGAAGGTCTCAAGGAGAAACTTTCACACAGCTCGGCACATGACCCTTCGATGTCGCTCTCTTTTTCTGGCCAGTGTTTTATCGACTGTCTTGTGGTCGGTGATGATTATCGCCGGGGCGCAGGCCTATCAGGAACTAAAACGCGACCGTAGCAGCATCGCTATCGACAGCAGCGGCGCGCGCGCAGGCGCGTTCATCGTGCGGCAGGTCGGCAATCCCCTTTCGGCAGGATCCGATGGAACGCCGGAGATCGGGAGCATCTGATCTGGTTTTGTATCCCGGCTGATGCTGTGGAGCGTCAGACTGAAAATCCACGCCACCCGAGGATATCAACGATATCGCGCAAAACTGGCTGCCGGTTTCGCGATAACGGCTTGCGGCAAAACAAAAACTGAAAGCGCGGGAAGCGAATGTGAAAGATCGCGACGCGCTTTAGGACATTATCCGACCGGCGTGAAACGAAGATCGCTACGATTATGCTTCAAATCTTATGCTTCAAGTAAACGGCCTTGAGACGCGCCGACCTGATTCCATCGGAGCGGACAAAACGCACAGCATCGGACAAAAACGTGGGAACCGGTTTTTTCGGAGAAATTCGATGCAAAAAGAAAATCATGGAGCATCAGACTGCGTCTGATTTTCACTCAGATGCTCTAGGAGAAGTCCGCAGAGCGATGCTGTTGCATCGGCCGAGGGCGTCGATACCGCCGGAAGCGACGGGAAGGCGGCCCCATGGGTTGCTATCAGCAAGATTGGACATGAGGCAGTTCAAGGCAATACGGGACCTCTGATGGAAGGTGATACACTCATGCGAAAGGCGCTTCTTCTGGCGGCGGTCTCCGCTCTGACCCTGTCCGGCTGCACGTCGACGCCGACGGCCGGCCCCTCCTTTGGCCGGGTCGAGGCGCAGGCATCGGTCAAGGTCAGCTCGCCGAACAAGGACCGTCGCGCCGGCGTCGATTACGCGCTTGTCGACATCAACAAGACCGTCCTGGCTCTTCTGCAGTCGATCACCACGGCCGACAGCTTCCGCGGCTTCGGCGCCGGCCGCGGCCCCGCCCCCAATCTCCCGCTCGGCCCCGGCGACGTCATCCAGGTTTCCATTTTCGAAAGCCAGTCCGGCGGCCTGTTCGTGCCCGCCGATGCCGGCTCCAGGCCGGGCAATTACGTGACCATGCCCAACCAGACCGTGGGCAAGGACGGCACCATCACCATCCCCTATGCCGGACGCATCCCGGTCGCCGGCCGCAGCGTCGAGGCCGTGCAGAGCGACATCCAGAAACGC
The DNA here is from genome assembly GCF_001938945.1 of Xaviernesmea rhizosphaerae. Taxonomy (GTDB): domain Bacteria; phylum Pseudomonadota; class Alphaproteobacteria; order Rhizobiales; family Rhizobiaceae; genus Xaviernesmea; species Xaviernesmea rhizosphaerae. Next base: position 186 of record NZ_MKIO01000048.1, on the reverse strand, counting down.
CTGCAGAACCGCGCGATCGAGCCGCAGGTGGTCATTTCCAAGATCTCCACCAAGTCGGCCCAGGTCGCCGTGCTGGGCGATGTCAACGATCCCGCCAAGATCGAACTCAACGAGGGCGGCGACCGTATCCTCGACCTGCTCTCCCAGGCCGGCGGCCTGTCGACGCCGGGGATCGAGACCTATGTC
>NZ_MKIO01000047.1 GCF_001938945.1 Xaviernesmea rhizosphaerae | reverse complement strand
TCTCGAAGAACATAACGAACCATCAAAGCCTCCTGTCAAACAAGGAGACCCTCGGCAACAAACCTTGCCCCAACCTGACGTCTGTCAACAGGCCTTAGACCATCGGACCGAAAAGCATATGCAGTTTGATGCCCTAGAATTTTGTTTTTGCATCGGATTCCTCCGAAAACCGGCTCCCACTTTTCGGTCCGATGCTCTAAAGGCGACGTCTTAAGCGTGTCCTTGGCATCTGGTCCGCACAGGAAAACGGCCGGCGTGCAGGCCGGCCGTTTGGCAAAACGGAAAGATGCTGCGCCGCCGGGCGGACCCTATTTTTTCTTAGCGAGCTGCATCACATGCTTGCGGTGCATTTCCAGCACAGGCAGCGTCTCGGCCGCGAAGCTCTTCAGCGCGGCGTCGTCGCCGTTCTTGGCATAGTGAGTGAAGAGAGCGACGGCTTCTTCATGTGCCTGCACCTGCATGTCGACATAAAGCATCTGGAACTGCGCTCCTTTGGCGCCCTGCAGCTGCTCGAGCATGGCGGCATGCTTCGGCGCAAGCGCCGGCGTCGGGTCGGCCGGCCGCTTCATGGCGGCGGCTTTCATCATCGCCTTGCCGGCCTTGGTGTGATCCTCGACCATCTGGCGGGCAAAGGTTTTCACATCGGCCGATTGGGCCCGCTCCAGGGCAAGACGGCTTGATTCGATTTCGAACTGGTTCGAACTGCCGGCCATCTTGGCAAATTCGGCCTTTTCCGTCGGCATGGCCGCCGGGGCTGCCTGCGCAGCGGGAGTGGCCTGGGCCATGGCAAAGGCAGGCGCAAGCGCCAGGGTTGCGCCCAGAAGGGCGGCGCGAATCATCGTCATATCGGTTTCCTCGATTGTTGCTGCTGGGAATGGTGTTGCGTCGGCACGAGGCGCACAAAGCCTCGAGCGGTCACTCCAAAGAGTGGCTCGTCCAAAGACTAATTTTGGCTAGGTTTTGCCGCCGCTCGGCAGACAGGGCGACCAGCTTCTCCCGCAAGGGCCGCTCCAGGAGCGCGCGGATCGGCAAGCGGACGGGGCAGAGCGCCGCCGGACCGCCGATGTGGCTTCGTTGTGAGAAAGGTCCAGCCTGATAAGGCAGGGCTTTGCGGCAGGACCAGCCGTCGTGGATGCGCAGGCGTTCCGCCCGCCTGCCAACGGCCGCGCGACAGGCAGGGCAATGGCAGCGACCGCGCGCGAATCGGCGCGACCGCAACCGCCGGCGGGACAGGGATCATCGTTCGTCTCCTCGTGAACGATGAGCCTAACCGTAAGGCTTCACGTGGGTTCCCAGACGCGGCGCGCTATTTTCCGGGCGGGGCGCGCTTCGGCCCCGCCTGGCCCTCAGGCGATCTCCGCCTCGTCGCGCCGCCGCTCCTCGCTGAAAATGCTCCAGGCGGCCACGAACAGGGCCGCAAACAGCGGGCCGATGACGAAGCCGTTCATGCCGAGCAGCGAAATGCCGCCAATGGTGGAGATCAGCACCATATAGTCGGGCAGCTTGGTTTCCTTGCCGACCAGCGGCGGCCGCAGGAGATTGTCGACGAGGCCGATGACGAACACGCCGACAAGGATGAGCACCACGGCCGGCACATAGGAGCCGACCAGGAGGAAATAGATCGCCACCGGCAGCCAGACGATCGCCGCGCCCACGGCCGGCAGCAGGGACAGCATCGTCATCAGGGCGCCCCAGAGAAAGGCCGGCTGAATGCCGAGCCCCCAGAAGGTGACGCCGCCGATGATGCCCTGCACCAGCGCGATGATCAGATTGCCGCGCACGGTGGCGCGCACCACGGAGGTGAACTTAGCGCCCAGCCGGCGCGAATGCGCGTCGCTCAGGGGCACCGCCCGGCGCAGCGTTCCCGTCAGCTCCCGCCCGTCGCGGAACAGGAAGAACAGGAGGTAGAGCATCACGCCGAACATGATGAAGAACTGCAGCGTGCTCTGGCCGAGAACCAGCGCCCGGCCGGCAAAGAAGCCGCCGCCCTGCATCAGTGTCGACGAAAAGCGCCGGCCGAGATCGGCGATCGCTCCCGAATCCAGCGCGGTCAGCCTTTCGCGCAGGAAATCCGGCAGCGCATTGCGCGCCTGCTCGAACAGCGCCTGCGGGTCGATCTCGCCGCTGGTCACGCGCTGATAGAGCTGATTGCCCTCCTGGACGATGGCGCTGAGGATCATCATGCCCGGCACGATGACCAGCACGACGCAGATGATGACGGAGATGGCGGCCGCAAGGCTCCTGCGCCCGCCTGTCCTGTCCTGGACCCATTCGTGCAGCGGGAAAAACACGATCGCGAAGACGACCGCCCAGAACACCGCGGAATAGAACGGCAGCAGGATGGCGACAAAGGCGATCGTCACCAGGGTCAGAAGAATATAGAAGCCTATACGCTGGACGGGCATGCGCATCTTTCCAAAGCTGTCGCCTTACGAGCGGAATGGCGAGGGGGCAGGCGGCCCCTGCCTGGAATACCGCTATAGGTCACTGATTTAGTTATTTATTCCAGTCTCTGGCCGAACACAGCCAGATGCTTGCGGCATCGGCATGATCGGCATCATGGCTCGCAGGAAGAGCATATGATCGATGCATAAGATGGCGTAAACGCCCGGTTTGGCAATGCATGGCTTTTGCGATGCGGCAAGAGCGGCTTCGCACCGATGGCCAACGCGCCACTGCATGTAAAGCCGATGGTTCCCGGCCTGCGAAACCCGCCGGGCGGCCCGGTCTACTCCCAGGCGGCGTTTCACCTCTACATATATTAAAAATTGTCTATTTTTGCCCTTGAGGCATCAACGCTTCCGCAGTTCTAGGGAGTATTGGCAAAGTCCTCCCGATTACTTGGAGTTGCTCTTTTCCAAAAAAGCGGCATTGTAGCCCTCATTCAGACTCATGACGCAGGAGAAAAAATTGAGCACGAATGCACCCAATGCCATCGATGTCTATGTCGGCAGCCGGCTGAAGGCTCGACGGGTGCTGCTTGGCATGAGCCAGACCGTTCTGGGCGAACGTCTCGGCATCACCTTCCAGCAGATTCAGAAGTATGAGAAGGGCGTCAACCGCATGGGCGCCAGCCGTCTTCAGGCGGCGGCCGAGATCCTCGGCGTTCCCGTGAGCTATTTCTTCGAAGAGAGCGAGCCGACCGGCCGCGGCGTGCCGGACTCCGAACTGGCCGCCGTCACCGATTTCCTCGGCACGCGCGAAGGCCTGGCGCTCAACCGCGCCTTCTCCTCGATCCGCGACGTCAATGTCCGCCGCGGGCTCGTCGCGCTGATGAAGTCGATCGCCGAAGCTGAAGGCGCCGTGGACGAAGCCCGTCCGGCAGCCGCGCAGGCCGATCGCGCCACGCTGCGCTAATGGCGTCGGCCCTTCTGCAGACCTTCGGCAGTCTGTCTCTGCGCGATGCGCAGGGACAGGGGCTGAAATTTCCGCAGAAGGGCCTTTTGCTGCTTGCCTATCTCGCGCTGAGCGGGCGCGGGCGGATCGGCCGTGACGAGGCCTCGGTGCTTCTCTGGTCGGATCTGGAGCGCAGCGTTCGCCACACGAACCTGCGCAAGACGATCAGCCGCATCCGCGAGGCCCAGGCCGCCGCCGGCTTGCCGGTGCTGAGCGTCTCGGACGAGGCGATCTGGCTGCCCCCCGAGACGACCCTCACCGTTGATGCCGCCCTCCTGGACACGGAGGATGCGCCGCTTCGCGACATGACCGAGCTCCTGCGGCGGCCCTTTCCCGGCGATGCCGAGGTGCCGTTCGGCGATTTTCACCGCTGGGTGCTGGCCCAGCAGCGCCACCATCTCCAGCGCCTGCGCACGCGGCTCTTGCGCGCGCAGGAATGCGGCGACGCGCCGGTTTCGGCCGTGCGGGAGGCCGCCTTCTTCCTTCTGGAGCGCGAGCCGCAGGACGAGGTCGTCAGGCGTTGCCTGTCCGGCCAGCCGAAGGCGCCGGAAACAGGCGTCGGGCCGTCCGAGCCCGTGACAGCGCTCCAGCCTGCGCCCCGCCGCACTCCCGGCCTCACCCAATTGGCCAGCCCCGCCGCAAGTGCCGTCGAGCCGATCTATACGCCGCTGTCCACGCTCAAGGCCGTCATCGCGCCGCCGCCCGTATCAGCTGCTCTGCCGCGCCTGGCGCTGCTGCCGCCGGTGCTCAAGCCGGGCGCGCACAAGAGCGTGGCCGGCACTGTCGGCGCGCTGATCGAGGACATCACCATCAGCCTGTGCGCGCTGCGCCATGTCGCGGTCGTGGCACCCTATACCGCCCAGCGCATCCAGCAAAGCAGCGAGAAGGTAGACGTTCTCGCCAAGCACAGCGTCTCCTATCTGGTCGATACCGCGCTGTCGGCCGAAGACCTGTTCGTGCAGATCATTTTCGTGCCGCTCGACCGCATCATCTGGGCGCAGCACTTCTCGATCGAAGGGCAGTGGGCGGCCCATCGCCGCACGATCGCCAGCGTGATCGCCGATTGCATCGCCGAGCAATTGCGCCAGCACGAGCAACCGCTTGCCGATTACGAGCGCCATCCGGAAGCCTATCACGCCTATCTCACCGGCCTTCAGCAGACCACACGGCTGACCTTGCAGGCGATCCGCTCCGCCCGGCGCGGCTTTCGCCAGGCGCTCTATCTCAATCCGGAATTTTCCCACGCCTATAGCGGCCTGGCGCGCACCTTCTCGCTGGAATGGATCCTGACCGCCCATGGCGACAAGACGCTTCTGGCCCGGGCGGAAGAAAATTCACGGCTGGCCATCGAGCGGCAGCCGGAGCTTGCCGTCGGCCACAAGGAGCTTGGCGTCGCCAAGCTTTATCTCGGCCAGATCGACGAAAGTTTGGAGGCTCTGGCCCGCGCCGAGGAATTGAGTCCGAACTACGCAGATGCTATCTATAGTTACGCCGATTCGCTGGTACACGCATCCCGTCCTGCGGAGGCGCTGGAGAAGCTCGAAAAGGCCATGCGGCTCAATCCGATGAGCCCCGACATGTATTACTGGAGCGCAGCAGGCGCCAGTTTCTTCGTCGGCCGCTACCAGGATGCGGTCGATTATATTGCGCGGATGGCGGAACAGGCCTCCGCGGATCGCTTGAGAGCGGCGAGCTTTGCGATGCTCGGCGACCTCAAGATGGCAAGGCGCTATCGGCGCAAGGATCGACAGGCAAATCCGCATTTCGATCTCGAGAAATGGCTGGCCGTCGTGCCCATCCGGGAACAATGGCAGAAGGATTTGTACCGAGATGCCCTGCACCGGGCGGGATACTGAAAGCAACCCTTAACAAAAGGAGACTTGAAAATGTCCAAGGCTGTCCTGATTGGCTTTCCCGGCGATGCCAAGCTTTATCTTGCCGACATCGAAGCCGGCACCGTGGTTCCCGTCGATGAAGCCCATGGTGGCCTCACCGGCATGGGCGAACTCGCCGCTGCCGATTCGGCCGTGGTGAAGGGCGTCAACCTCGCCGTTGCGGTCAACTCCGCCGACAGCGTTTTCGCCGGCGTGTTCGAATAATCGGCCGGCATGACGCTGGCTGCGTTTGCCCGTGAACGAAGCGCGGCCGACACCTTCGGCCGCGTGTTTCCCTATCTCAAGACCTTCGGCATCACCCGGATCGCCCGTCACACCGGTCTTGATCGCATCGGCATCCCCGTCTGGTGCGCCTATGCTCCCAATGCCAGATCGATCGTGGTTGCCCAGGGCAAGGGGGTGACCGACGAGGATGCCCGCATCTCCGCTGTGATGGAAGCGCTGGAGCGGGCCGTAGCCTGCGCGCCGGCAACCGCAACGGTGGAGGCGAGTCAGGCGGAGCTGGAGGCGGACGGCCATAAGGCGCTGTCGCTCGCCATCCTCCTGGCGGTGGGCAAGAGGCCGCTCGACCCCGCCGAGCGGATTCGCTGGTTTTGCGGAACCGACCTCACCACCGGCGAGCCTGTGCATGTGCCTGCCGATGCCGTGCTGCTCGACCGCACCATCGAAAACAATCGCTACTGGCAATCCTCCGACGGGCTGGCATCCGGCAACACGCTGGACGAAGCCGTCTTTCATGCGCTGATGGAGCGCATCGAGCGCGACGCCTATGCGCTGTTCCAGCTGATGCCGCAGGCCGCCCGGCTGGCCCGCTGCGTCGATCCGGCTCTTCTGGCGACACCGGAGTTGGAGGAGATGCGCGCCCGCATCGCCGATGCCGGCCTATGCCTGACGCTGTTCGACATCACCAGCGATCTGAAGATCCCCTGCTACACGGCCTATCTGGGGCCGCCGCCCGAAACCCTGTCGGCCCATGCCCGGTTCACCGATGTGACCTATGGCGCGGGCGCCCATCCGCTGGCGGCCCGCGCGGCGCTGCGCGCCGTCTCGGAGGCGGCGCAATCGCGCATGACCTTCATTTCCGGTGCGCGTGACGACCTGTTCGCCGAGACCTATCGCCGCCCGCTGCCCGACAGCACAAGGCGGGCGCTCGAAGCCCGGCCCGCCGGGACGCCCGCTTGCGAAACGCCGGCCTTTGCCGACAGGGCCGCGCTGCTTGCCCATCTTGCCGCCTGCCGCATCGGGCCCGTCGTCGCCGTTCCGCTCAGCGCGCCCCATCTGCCTTTCGCCGTCGCGAAGCTGATGGTGCCGGGCCTCGAACATCCCGAAGGCGCGCGCCGGCAGCGCCACGGGCTGCGCGCCCTCCAGGCGGCGATCCGCGCATGAAGCTCCTGTTCGTCGGCCCCACTTTGCCCGATGCGCCCCGGCTCGGCCTCAAGCTGGATCTGCGCGCGCCGGTGCTGCAGGGCGATGTCTACCGCGCGGTGGAAGAGGGCGCGAGCGTGATCGGGCTGATCGATGGCGGCTTTGAATATACTGCCCCCGTCTGGCACAAGGAGATCCTCTACGCCCTCTCGAAGGGGGTGCGCGTTCTCGGCGCCGCCAGCATGGGCGCGCTGCGCGCCGCCGAGTGTCACGGCTTCGGCATGATCGGCATTGGCGAGATCTTCCGCAGCTACCGCGACGGCCTGCTGATCGACGATGCCGACGTGGGCCAGAGCCATGCGCCCGCGGCGCTCGGCTGGACGGGCATCACCGAACCCCTGGTCAACGTCCGCGCCACGCTGGCCAATCCCGCGCTGGCGGCACTCCTGCCGGCGCAGACGCTGAAGGCCCTGGAGGCAAGCGGCGCGGCCCTGCATTTCAAGGACAGGACATGGCGGCGTCTTGTCATGAACGCGGCCCTGCCGCACGAGACCGACCGCACGCGCCTGCTCGATCTCCTTCTTGCCCATCGCATCGACCAGAAGCGCCGCGACGCGCTGGATCTCGTCAGCCTGGCCGAAGCCTTGCCCGACGCGCGCACTGCGCCGCCCTCGGACTGGCAGTTCCAACCCACCTCGCTTTGGCGGGAAATGATTGAGAGAACAACACCCGTATAGAGTTTATGATGAACCATCGGGGGATGTGTCACGGCTGCGTCACGCGCATCCTGTCACGACTGGGATAAGATGGGGGCAGACAGATCTCCACGGACGCTCCCATGACCTTTCTCTCCTCTCCGATTGTCAATCCGAATGACCGCGACGGTGACGTCGATGTCGATGAAGTGCGCGCGCTCGCGCGTATGCTGGCCTATGCCCATCAGGCCGCTTCCGATCTGAAGCTCGACGCGACGATGGCCTGCATCGAAATGGCCTTGGGCTCCGTGCTTCGCGATATGGAAGGCGACGTGGCGGGCCTTTCCGCGCAGACAACCGCGGCCGGCCGCAAGATGAAGGCGCACTGACCCACCCTTCGGACGACCCGATCCCGATCGCGAATCATCTGACCACATGGTGCCCGAAGGGCCTGCGTGCCCTTCGTTGCGCACCGCGTGAGACACAGCGGTTCAAGGGCATGCCGCTTTCGACGCCCGCACAGATCCTTCCGAAGACAGGGGTTGCGACAGCATTCCCCTGATCGGCCAGACCTGGCGGCTCACGGACTGGGATGGCGGGATGGCATGAAGCGATCCCGACCGCAATCAAGGCGCCTGCGATCATGGCGCCGATGTTTTCGCCTGACGGAGGAGCAGGCGAGAGATCAGCCCTTCTTGCTGCCTCACCTTTTGCGCCATGACATAAGCCCGGAGCTGCGATGGCATAGGGTTCGCTTTGTCCTGCCGACGCTTGGCCATCGCTGACGCCTGCAGGCGCAAGGGCGCTCCCTGAGAGAGGCATCGACAGGCGAGCAGGCACGGGCGGCGGGCATGGACGGGATGGACGGCCGCGAAAGAGCGAACCTGTCTTGACCCTGTGCTGCATACGGTTTCCCGACAATCCCGGCTCCCGCTCCTTGAAAAGACATAATCGGCGTCTTTGAGAGGCACGCCGAAGCACATCTCGCCCCCCGCTTCGCCCCCCTTCACCGGGAGCGAGCGCAGGTCCGCGTGACCGAAGGAGAACGAGAGCATCGGAGCGAAAAGAGGGAAGACGGCGATCCGATCGGAAAACAGAGAGCGCACAGAGGATCGGCGCGGCGGGGCAAGCCGGACGGGTGCCAAATCCGATCGGAAGCCAGGTCCAATTGGAAGCCAGGTCAAACTGGGCATCAGGGCCGGTCGGGCATAAGCAATTGTGCGGATAGCAGGAGCGCCGGTCTTTCATGCCGCATTGTTTTGTCGGGAACGCGCCCTGGGCTGCACGCATCGAAACGAAATGTTCAGAAGCATTATTGCAAATAAGCCGGCTCGACGCTGGCCGACTGTTTGCCTATTTCTGCCTGTCAAGACCCCGGGAATGATGAGCGCCGTCGTCATCTTGTCGGGGAAATGTGATGATAGAGACCCGACCACCCGCGCGTTTGACACGAAACCGTTCAGGACACCATGGCAGCCGAACCTGATCTCTCCACGCCCGAGCACGACGACGGCGCCTCCAGCTCCCGCATCGCGACATTGTTTGCCGAATATCGTGTCTATCTGACAGCGATCGCGGTCATCGCCATCTTCTCCTTCGTCACCATCGCCATTTCCCGGCTGACGGCGGAGGTGCGGTATGACGACGTAATGGACGCGCTGGCGGACACGACCTGGACGTCGATCCTGCTGGCGGTGCTGTTCACCGGCTTAAGCTTCGCGGCGCTGATCGGCTATGACCTGAACGCGATCGATTTCATCGGCCGGCGGCTGCGCACGCCCTCCGTGGCGATCACCGCCTTCATCGCCTATGCGATCGGCAATACCGCGGGCTTCGGGCCCTTGAGCGGTGGCGCCATCCGCTTCCGGGCCTATTCGCGGCTCGGGCTGACGCCGAGTGAGATCGCCCGCGTCATTGCCTTCGTCACCCTGTCCTTCGGTCTCGGCCTGCTCGCCGTCGCCGCGCTGTCCACGCTGATGGTCGCGCCGCGCTTGGAAACCGTGATCGGCTTGAGCTCGGAATGGCTTCGCGGCGTGGCCCTGCTCTTCGTGCTGGTCATGGCGGCGCTGGTGGTGCTCGGCGGCAATGGCCGCACCCTCTCCTTCGCCGGCCTGTCGCTGCGCCTGCCCGACAGCCGAACCTCCTCGCGCCAGTTCCTGGTTTCCGCCTTCGACATCGCCGCATCGGCCTCTGTGCTCTATGTGCTTCTGCCGGAGACCCATGTCGGCTGGCCGACCTTCTTCGCCATCTATGCCACGGCCGTGGGTCTTGGCGTGCTCAGCCATGTGCCCGCCGGCCTCGGCGTGTTCGAGGCGGTGATGGTGGCGGCGCTGGGCAATGCGATCAGCATGGAGCAGCTGCTCGGCGGGCTGGTGCTCTACCGCCTCGTCTATCACGTGCTGCCGCTGATCATCGCCATCATCCTCGTGGTCGTCACGGAGGTCAGGGCCTTTTCCGCCAAGCCCGTGGCCTCCGATCTCGGCCAGATCGCCGTCCGCCTCGCCCCGCCCTTGCTCTCGACCTTCGCGATGATGCTCGGGGCCATGCTGATCTTCTCGAGCGTGACGCCCACGCCTGACAGCGACCTCAATGTTCTGGCCCGGCTGTTGCCGCTGCCTCTGGTCGAAGCCGCGCATTTCATCTCCAGCATTCTCGGCCTGGTGCTGTTCGTCGCCTCGCGCGGCATCAACCAGCGGCTGGATGGCGGCTGGTGGATCGGCCTGCTGGCCGCGGTGACCGCCCTGGTGCTGGCGCCGATCAAGGCCATCGCCCTGTTCGAGGCCGCTCTGCTCGCCGTTTTCGTCGGCGCCATGATTCTCAACCGCAAGGCCTTCACGCGCAGGGCTTCGCTCTTCCGCCAGGGGCTGGGGCCGAACTGGCTGGCGGCCATGGGCGTGGTCGTGGTCAGCGCCGCCACCATCCTGTTCTTCGTCTATCGCGACACCGATTATAGCCACGACCTCTGGTGGGATTTCGAGTTCTCCGGCGAGGCGCCGCGCGGCCTGCGCGCCCTTCTCGGCCTCGTGCTGGCCTCGATCACGGTCACGGTCTTCAGCCTGATGCGCCCGGCGACGCTGCGGCCGCAGGCGCCGAGCCAGGCGGATATCGACAAGGCCGTCGATGTCGTGCGCGGCCAGGATTCGGCCGATGCCAATCTGGTGCGCATGGGCGACAAGCGGGTCATGTTCTCCGAAAGCGGCAAGGCCTTCATCATGTACGGGATCCAGGGCCGCTCCTGGATCGCGCTCACCGATCCGATCGGCGACGAGGCGGATTTCTCCGAGCTGGTCTGGCAGTTCGTCGAAAGTGCACGCGCAGCTGGCGGCCGCGCCGCCTTCTACCAGATTTCGCCGGCGCTCCTGTCCTCCTGCGCCGATGCGGGCCTGCGCGCCTTCAAGCTGGGCGAACTCGCCATCGTCGATCTCGACCGGTTCGAGCTCAAGGGCGGACGCCTTGCCGGCCTGCGCCAGGCGCTGAGCAAGGGTGTGCGCGAAGGCATGAGCTTCAGCCTGATCGCCCAGCCCGACGTCGCCGCCGTGCTGGACGACCTGCGCGCGGTCTCCGACAGCTGGCTTGCCCATCACGAGACGCGCGAGAAGAGCTTCTCGCTCGGCGCCTTCGATCCCGACTATATCTGCGCCCAGCCGGTCGCCGTTCTCTACAAGGACGGGAAGATCGTCGCCTTCGCCAATGTCATGGTGACCGACACCAAGCACGAGGCGACGGTGGATCTCATGCGCTTCTCGCCGGATGCGCCGCGTGGCGCGATGGATTTCCTCTTCGTCTCGATCATGGAGAAGATGAAGGCCGAGGGCTACAGGACCTTCAATCTGGGCATGGCGCCGATGTCGGGCATGTCGCGGCGCGATACGGCCCCGGTCTGGGACCGCGTCGGCAGCCTGCTGTTCGAGCACGGGGAGCGATTCTACAATTTCAAGGGCCTCAGGGCCTTCAAGTCCAAGTTCCATCCGCGATGGGAGCCGCGCTATCTGGCCGTGTCCAACGGCACAGGCGCCGCACTGGCCCTTCTGGATGCGACCTTGCTGATCAGCGGTGGCGTGAGAGGAGTCGTCGGTAAATGAAGCATCTATCCAGGGTGGCGCTGCTGGCGGCCACCCTCACGGCCGGCCTGCCTGCCCTTGCACAGGTGGCAATGGCGCAGGAAAAGCCGACCTACGATACCGGTTCGATCCCAGCCGATCACATCATGGTGCCCACGAAGGCCCTGACCGGCAACGTCGTTCTGATTTCCGATGCCAAGGGCTGGAGCGCCGAGGACGAGACGCGCGCAAAGGCGCTGGTGGACAAGGGCGTGGCCGTGATCGGCATCGACCTGCCCGTCTATCTCAAGGGCCTCAAGCCCGAAGAGGGCGACGAGTGCATCTATACGATTTCCGATATCGAATCGCTGGCGCACCAGATCCAGCGCGCGGCCAATTCGGACAGCTACCGCCCGCCGATCCTGGCCGGCATTGGCGAGGGCGGCGCCATGGCGCTGGCCATGATCGCGCAGAGCCCGGATGCCACGATCGGCGATGCCATCGCCGTCGATCCGCTCGACAGCATTCCGCTGACCACCCAGCTGTGCACCCCGGCCGACAAGACGCTGAAGGACGGGCGCATGACCTACGGGCTGACGGAGGGCGACCTGCCAGCGCCCGTCACCGTCATCTTCACGCCGCAGGCGCCGAAGCCGGGCCGAGACCATGTGGCCGCTCTGGTCAAGGACCATTCCGACATCGCCACGCGCGACACCACCGATCCCGCCAGCGATGCGCTGGACCAGGCGATCGCCGATCAGGTGGCTGCCGCCAATGCCAGCGAAGGCGACAATCCGCTCGGCCTGCCGCTGGCACTGCTGCCGGCCAAGCCCGCCTATGACACAATGGCAGTCTTCTATTCCGGCGATGGCGGCTGGCGCGACATCGACAAGGAAGTCGGCTCGGAGTTGCAGGATGCCGGCATTCCCGTGGTCGGCGTCGATGCGCTGCGCTATTTCTGGTCGAAGCGCACGCCGGAGGAAACCGCCGAGGATCTGGCCCGGATCATCGACACCTATCGGCGCCAGTGGAAGGTCAAGCATGTCCTTTTGATCGGCTATTCCTTCGGCGCCGACATCATCCCCGCGACCTATAATCTCCTGTCACAGCAGAACAAGGACCGTGTCAGCCAGATCACCCTGCTCGCTCTCTCGCGCGCTGTGGATTACGAGATCTCGGTCCAGGGCTGGCTCGGGGTGGACAGCAGCGATTCCGAAGGCGATTCGCTGAAGGACATCGCCAAGATCAACCCGAAGCTGATCCAGTGCATCTATGGCACGGAGGAGGACGATGATCCCTGCGTCAAGCTGAAGAGCACGGGCGTGGAAGCGATCGGCATCGAGGGCGGTCATCACTTCGACGAGGATTATGAGGCGCTGGCCGCGCAGGTCGTCGCCAGCCTGAAGAGGCGCCTCGGCCAGCCGTAAGCAGGGATGAAGCGAGAGGCCGAACCACGGCCTCCCGCTCTTTTTCCAGCCTACCGCTTCAGGGATCCATCAGGGCCCGTTCACCAAAGCGAGGATCAGCTGGTGGACCGCGCCACCCTCGCTCATCTCCACCCGGTCATAGGCGGCATTGCGGGCCGTGTTGCGGTCGGAAATCGCCTTCAGCCGCGCATTCAGCATCTGGCGGACCTGACGGCATCCGGGGTCGGGGGTCGCAGCGAGGCCGAAGCTGGCGGCCTCGATCTCCGCGACCATCTCCCGGATGAAGCGACCATGCTCAATCTCATGCCGGCGCACGCCGTCGCTGAAGCGCTTCCAGCTTTCCGCCATGGCCGGCGAAAGCGGGCCCGAGGGTTTCGGCAGGGTGTAGGTGATGACCAGGGAGGGAATGGCTCCGGCGAGCCGGCAGCCGCCTGCCTCCTCGCGATAGTCGCGTTTCCAGGTCAGCTTGAAACTTGTATGCGCGATCACGCGTTGCCCATGCCCGAGCACGGGGCCGCGGTCGCCGATCGAGGCATAGAGCTCGGCCCCGGTCGTGCCGGTAATGGCATAGGTCTTGACCACCTCGCGCTCCGCCGCCCTTGGCTGTGCAACGGGTACCAGCAGAGCGGGCATGGCCGACAGGATGAGGCAAAATCGCGACACCGTCATGAGAATTTTCATCCTGCTCAATTTCCACTATATCAGGCGATCGTTTCTTAAGGGAAATGAACCGAAACGATGCGCATATGAACTTGATTTGTCCGAGAAATCCGTCTTAAGCAACCGGGGACACCTTATAAACCGTATCCTCAACCACTGCGATCCCTCCCCTCGCCGATCTCTTTTCCCGCCTCCGGCAGAGAGCGAAATACGGGTTCGGTTTCACGAACACATGACTTTTCCCATCAGCCAAAGGCGCTCTCCCTTCTGAGGAAACCTGTGCATGTTCGGTCAGCGCATTGTCAAAGTCGGAGTGCTGCATTCGACGACCGGAACCATGGCGTGCAACGAAGCGCCTCTGGTCGACATGCTGCGCATCGAGATCGACAAAGCCAATGAAGCCGGGGGGCTTCTGGGCTGCCGGATCGTTCCCGTCATGCTGGATCCGGGCTCCGACTGGCTGCTTTATGGCCAGCATGCCCGCACGATGATCCGCGATCATGGCGTTGCGGCGATTTTCGGCTGCTGGACCTCGACCTCGCGCAAAGCGGTTCTGCCCGTCGTGGAGGAAGAGGACTGCCTGCTGTTCTATCCGCTCGATTACGAGGGCGAGGAGCAGTCGCCCAATATTTTCTATCTCGGCGGCACGCCGAACCAGAAGCTGTTTCCCGCGCTCGAATATTTTCTCTCGGCACCGGGAGGCGCGTTCAACCGCTTCTTCATGATCGGGATGGATGACAACTATCCCCGCGCCATCAACCGGATGATGCGCGCCTTTCTCGACGCCAAGGGACTGAGCACGGCGCAGATGCCGGAACGCTACGTTCCATTTTCACACCGCGACTGGCAGCAGGAGATCGAGGCCATCGCCGCCTTCCGCGAACGCGGCCGCGGCGTGATCGTCTCCACGATTCTCGGCGATGCCAATGCGCGCTTCTATTCGGCGCTGCAGGCGGCGAATTTCGACATGCAGGACCTGCCGGTTCTGGCCCTTTCCCTGAACGAACTCGATCTGACGACGCTGGGCTCGTCCGCCACGAGCGGACTTCATGCCTGCTGGAACTATTTCATGGCGCATCGCACGCCGGAAAACCGCGCCTTTCTCGAGGACTGGAACCGGGCGACGGGCGGTGGCAAGCGGGTCTATGACGCTATGGTCGCGACGCGGACGGGGTTTCGCATGTGGCTTCGGGCCGCCGCCGGCGCCGGAACCACGCGCACCGCCGCCGTGCGCCAATATATGCTCGGCCGGACCGAGCAGGGTCTCGATGGCGAGACCATCACCATGGGCATCAACCATCATGTCGACATGGGCATGTCGATCGGCCGGGCCAATGCCGCCGGCAGTTTCGACATCGTCTGGCAGAGCGTGCGGCCGCTGCGCGGCAATCCCTGGGCGGCCGAACACATCATTTCCGAAACCAAGGCTGTAACGGCGCAGCGGGAGCTGCTGGATGCGCTGCCGACGCCGCTGATCGTGATCGACGAAACCGGCCTCCTGCGTTACCGCAGCGCCAGCACCGACGATTACTTCGGCAAGGACATCGCACCCGACTATCTCGACGCCTTGCGGCAAGCGGCGGGAGACGCGGCGGCAGAAGGGCTCGATGGCGACACGCCGGTGGCGGAAATCGTGGTGCGGACGCCCTCAGGTGACCTGCACAATCTGACGGTCGCCAGCCGGCGCATCGTCTTTGCCGGCGTCCCGTCCCAGCTTCTGTCGCTGGCGGATGTCACCTACATCCGCCGGATCGAGGCGACGCTGCGGCTGATGAATGCCGATCTCGAACATCTGGCCACCACGGACGGGCTGACCGGGCTGTTCAACCGCCGCTACTTCATGGAGAAGCTCGCCGAGCACATCGCGCTTTGCCAGGCCGAGAACCGGCAGGCGGGCGTCCTGCTGATCGATCTCGACCACTTCAAGTCGATCAATGACGGTTTCGGCCATGCCGTGGGCGACACCGCCCTGGTCGAGACCGCCCACCGGCTGAGCCGCGAGCGTGGCGAGCAGGACCTCATCGCCCGGGTCGGCGGCGAGGAATTCGGCGTGATCCTTTCCGCCCGCACGAGCGAGGAGACCGAACAGGCCGCCGAGCGGCTGCGCGCCGCCGTCGCCGCGGTCAGGCTGCAGGCAGGCGGCGCGACCATCGCCTTGTCCTGCAGCGTTGGCATGACCATGTGCGGAATGGCCGGCGACAGTCCGGAAGCGGCGCTGCGCCGTGCCGACGATGCGCTCTATGCCGCCAAGCGCGATGGCCGCAACCGCGTGGTCTTCTCCCGCTCCGCCTGACGTCGCGCCACCCGAAGCGTGCCGCGACCCGGCGTTACCGCTTAGAGCACCAGACTGAAAATCGCAGGCAGTCCGATGCTCTAATTTTTTGTTTTTGCATCGGATTTTTCCGAAAACCGGTTCCCACTTTTCGGTCCGATGCTCTAAAAAGAACGGACTGGCAGGCGTCAGGCGGCCGTGAGCGCCGCCTCGATCTCGGCGAGATCACCTTCGGACAGAGCCCCGCCCTTCAGCGCGTCCAGGCTGTCATCGAGCTGGGCGACGGTGCGCGCGCCAATCAGCGCCGAGGTGACGCGCGGATCGCGCAGCACCCATTTCAACGCCAGATGCGCAAGAGGCAGACCAAGCCGGCTGGCGATCGGCGCGAGCGCGCGCACCTTGGCAAGCCGTGCCTCGTTGACCCCATCCGCCCCCATGGAGCCGCCACGGCTGCCGCGCGCGGCGCGCGAACCCTCGGGAATCCCGCCGAGATATTTGTTGGTCAGAATGCCCTGCTGCAGCGGCGAATAGACGATCGCGCCGGCGCCGCCCTCTTCGAGCACGTCGAGCAGACCATCTGTCTCGATCCAGCGGTCGAGCATGGAATAGTTCGGCTGGTGGATCAGGCAGGGCACGCCCAGCGTCTTCAGCGTCTCGATCGCCCGTTTGGCGTCCGCCGCGCGATAGTTGGAAATGCCGACATAGAGCGCCTTGCCCTGGCGCACGGCATCGGCCAGCGCGCCCATGCTTTCCTCGATCGGCGTCTCGGGGTCCGGACGGTGATGGTAGAAGATATCGACATAATCGACCCCAAGCCGCTTCAGGCTGGCATCGAGGCTTGCGAGCAGATATTTGCGCGAGCCCCATTCGCCATAGGGACCGGGCCACATCAGATAGCCGGCTTTGGACGAGACGACCAGTTCATCGCGATAGGGCTTGAAGTCGGTCGACAGGATGCGGCCGAACATTTCCTCGGCCGCGCCGGGCGGCGGGCCGTAATTGTTGGCGAGATCGATATGGGTGACGCCCCGGTCGAAGGCGCGCCGCAGAATGGCGCGGCCCTCCTCGAAGGCATCGAGCCCGCCGAAATTCTGCCAGAGACCCAGCGAGATGGCCGGCAGCTTCAGCCCCGACCGGCCGCAGCGCCGATAGGCCATGTCGTCATAACGGCCCGGGGCCGCGTGGTAGAACGTCTCGCTCATGGTCTCTCCTCCTGGAATTCTGCCGACAGCCATGCCGTGGCCGGCAGCGGCGGTCAAGTCGGGCATTTCAGGTGGGATCAGGCCGCGGCGTGCGGCGCGGACTGGCCGGGCGCCGGCAGCAGGCCGGCAATGGCGCGGGCCAGGTCGGCCTGCAGGAAGGGCTTGCCCAGCCGGGCCATGGAGGGCATGAGCGCCGGAAGGTCGCCATAACCCGTGGCGATCAGGATCGGCAGATCCGGCCGCGCGGCCCGTGCGGCAGAGGCCAGCTCCAGCCCCGTCATGCCGGGCATGGACTGGTCGGTCACCAGCAGGTCGATCTCCGGCGTGCGGGCCAGGATGTCCAGCGCCTCCCGCCCGCGATGGGCCACGAGAACATGATGGCCGAGATCCTCCAGAATCGCCTCCGTGTTCATCAGCACCAGCGCATCGTCATCCACGGCAAGAATGGTGAGCGGGCGCACCGGCGCATCGCCGGCCGGGGCGGTCGGCCCTTGCGCAGACAGCGGTCCGGAAGGCAGAGTGACGACGGGCACAGCCGGGGCCCCCTCCTCTTCAGCCGGCTGGCCGGGTGCATCGCTGACGGCGCTGGGTCGGATCGAGTCGCCCTGCGGTGCGGCCGGCAACGTCTTCGCCTGACCCTGCGCGCCCTGCTGGGCAGCTTCCTGCGCGCCGTCCAGCGCCACGGGCAGCCAGATCTCGGCCGTGGTTCCCTCGCCCTTGCGGCTCTTCAACACCAGTTTGCCCCCGGACTGCTCGGCAAAGCCATGGACCATGGACAGGCCGAGGCCGGTGCCCTTGCCGACTTCCTTGGTGGTGAAGAAGGGTTCGCACACGCGCGACAGCGTTTCCGCGTCCATTCCCTCGCCCTCGTCGCGCAGGCCGAGGCAGACATAACGCCCCTCGGGAAGCCCTGCCGGCAGGGAAGGATCGCCGGAGGCCACGGCACGGGCGGTCAGCACGATTTCGCCTTCGGCTCCGCTGGCATCGCGGGCATTGACGGCCAGGTTGAGCAGCGCCAGTTCGAGCTGCGGCCCGTCCACCTCCACCAGCGGCAGATCGGCCGGCAGATCGCGGCGCAGGCGCATGCGGTCCCCGAGCGAGGTGAGGATCAGGTCCTCCATGCCATCAATCAGCGCCGGCAGAGATACGGCCTCCGGCCTCAGACTCTGCCGCCTGGCGAAGGCCAGCATGCGCTGCGTCAGCGCCGCGCCGCGCCGGGCGCCATTCATGGCATGGTCCAGCAGCCGCTCGCTCTGCGGATCGCCGCCGATCCGCCGGCGCAGAAGCTCCAGATTGCCGGTGACGACCGCCAGCAGGTTGTTGAAATCATGGGCGATGCCGCCGGTCAGCTGGCCGATCGCCTCCATCTTCTGCGCCTGGCGCAGGGCCTCCTCGACCCGCTTGCGGGCGGTGACATCGATCAGGCCGCCCACGGCCCAGACGAACCGGCCGGCGCTGTCGCGATGAACGCGGGAGGTGGAGACCACATCCAGCACCTGGCCATCGCGGGTGATGAAGGCATAGTCGCGATTGGCCAGACTGCCGCTGTCGAGCAGCCGCGGCCAGTCCTCCTGAACCCGGCGCCGGGCCGATTCCCCGGTCATGAAACGCGTCAGCGGCTGGCCGATCACGGCATCGCGCCCATGTCCCAGAAGCTCCAGCCAGGCATCGCTGACCTCCTCGATCCGCCCTTGCGCATCCAGCGCATGCAGCGGCAGCGGCGTGGCCCGGTAAAACAGCCGGAACTGCGCCTCGCTCGCCCGCAGCGCCTCGGCATCGCGCGCTGCCTTGACGGCGACGCGGCGATCGACCATGGCGGCGATCATCGCCGCGAAGAGAATGACGAAGGTGACCGCCGTGACCCCGAGCGCAAGCGGGCTGTGATCGACACCCATGGTCGGCGCATGGCCGGCATTGACGCCGGCATGGAAATCCGCCGCCCTCATGCCGGCAAAATGCATGCCCGCGATCGCGATGCCGAGGATGACGCCGGCGGCCAGCCGCGTCAGATCATGGCGCATCAGATCGCCCACGCTTTGCGACGGGGCGTCGGCACGCCGGGCTCCTTGCGTTGCGCCAGGCCCAGCCATCGCCAGATGAACCGGCGCATGCCGGCCGCCAAAGGCAAGGGCCAGCGCCGCAAAAGCGGCGGCGATGGCAATCAGAATCGAGATGACCACCCATGCACCATCATAATGCACCGTCATCGGCAGGCTCATGGCAGCCATGCCGGTATAATGCATGGCGGAAATGCCGAGGCCCATGGCCAGGCTGCCAAGCGGAAGGGCCAGCGGGCCGCGCCTTGGCCGGTTCATCAGGAAGAAAGCGGAGCCCGTGGCGATGATCGCGAGCGCCAGCGACAGGCCTGTCAGCCAGGGATCGTAGCGCGCCTCCATGCCGGGCATGGACAAGGCAAGCATGGCGACGAAATGCATGGCCCAGATGCCGCCGCCCATGGCCAGCGAGGCCGCCCCCAGCCAGAGCAGGCCAGCCGTGCGACTGGCGGCGGCCGGAACGCGGGCAACCAGATCGAGCGCCGTCAGGGATGCCGCGATTGCCATCAGCAAGGACAGGCCGACCAGAAAAAAATTATAGCTTCCCGCCACCCGGTCTCCGTTTCCCGGCGAAGATCATAGCCGTGTCGTCTGCCAGATCGCATGCCGGCACTGTTGCAGCCCGGGCAGAGGCCGGCTGCATCAAGCCATACAGCAAGTCATGCGCAGTTTTTACAGGGGCATGGTGACGCCCTGCGGTAACACGCGCAGATCCTACCGCATGCCCGGTATAGCATCACATAGGCTGGGGCCGCATTTCGAGAAGCCGCTATTTTTCAGGCGTTGCGAAAATAGCCTGCGGGTGAGAGCTGTCAGGCGAATCTCTTGCGCAACGCTCCCGCAGAAAGGCCTCAACCGCCTTCGAATCCGCGCATCCAAGGATTGTTCAGCCCTTCGAGGCGTTCTGCCAGAGCGCTGGGTTTGCGGCGGATGACGATCTCGTAATCGCCCGCCGGCATGCCATCGACGCGCACATCCGGCACGGCGATGGCAACCGGCGCATCGGTGTCCTCAGCAAGATGCAGGCGCGCGGCCTCGTCCACCAGGCGATCGACACAGGCGGCGACCTCGGCCGGGAGAAGCTGGGGCGCGTGGCGGTTGCGCGACATGATCTGCTCTGCTCCTGTCGTGACGGCCTTGTCGTCACCTTGTCTTATGCGTGTTGGCTTATGTCGTGACACTGTCTTGGTGCCATGATCATCTTGGAAAGACCGTGCGTGTACACATCGCGGCACCTGACTGCGCGCTGACCGACAGTGCGTGTTCGGCGATCGACGAACCGGAAGAACCGCACTTCGTCAGGAAGGATTATAGAGCTTTCACCCGCCGCGGCAAAGGCCGGGGTATTGGCAAATGAACCGGACAAATTTCTGCCGCTCCGGCCAGCTATGAGCGGTGAAAGCCGCGATCGGGCCAGGGTGTGCTGCTTCAAGGCGGATATGTTTCGGCCCGCTGGCGACAGGCGAACTTTTGCCCCTGCTTATGCGTTGAAAGGGGATCGAACCCAACGAAGAGGTCTTCCGTGGACGTTATCCGCATCCTGCTCGCCATCCTGCTGCCGCCCGTCGGCGTGTTCCTTCAGGTCGGCATCGGCCTGCATTTCTGGCTGAACATCCTGCTGACGCTCCTCGGCTATATTCCGGGCATCATCCATGCCATCTGGGTGATCTTGCGCAAGTAAGTGGCTTTTCACCTGCCTGCCCCCTACACCCGCCTGCTCCATCGGGAACAGGCGGGCCAATCGTTGGGCGCATGGCGCGGGCACAAACCCTCGCCATCAAGGTCAATGCGTACGCGCGGCGCCCTTCCCATCCGGATCATGGCTATGATGCCTGTCCTTTTCACCACCGCCGCCTGAAACCGCGCTGTGGGAGCGCTGATCGGAATCGGCCGGTGGCTTCTTGATGTCGAGCGGTGCCTTGGCGTTTTCATGCGATGCGCCGGGACCGCCCTGGCGAATGCTCGCAGGCGTCTTGGTTGATGTGGACATGTAAAACTCCTGTTGGTTCAGCAAATCGACGAGCCGGCACAGCAAATGCGCCGGCATGCTTTCAGCGGGTGATCAGCGATCCTGCTGATAGCCCTGATGGGTCGTATTGATCTTGCTGTTGCCCTGCTGACCGATCTTGTCGGGATCAACCGTCTGGGACGAAATCTGGCCCTGCGTGTCGTTCGGTTGCTCCGGCTTTGCGCCATGCGGCGCGCGGTTGGCCGGGGGAACCGGCGGCTGCCTGCTGTTCATCGTTTCCTCCTTCGCCCGTTGGGGCGATCTTATGACCCCGGCGCCAGCCCGCATTCCGGGCGCTCGGCCGGTCCGGTCATGGCGTTACAATTCGTTGCGGCGGTTGCCCGCATGGTCGCGATACTGCTCTGTCTGGATGTTCTTGCCATCCAGCCCGCGCTCGCGCGAATGCTGCGCCTTGTCACGGTTGGACAGGATCATGTTGTCGGGAAGAATGCCGTCTTCCAGGACGGTCATGGCGCCGCTGCCGTCGCCCTTGCCCTGCGAGCCCGAACCAAAATGTTTGTGATCGGCCTTGGCCATGGGATCCTCCTTCTGATGCGTGTTGATGAAGCGAGAGCGGAGTCGAAAAACGACCCGTCGCTTCAAACCGTCTCGCACCGCCGCACCTTTGTGGCGCGCAGGCGGAACCGAGACATTCGGACCGGCGCGCTCCACCGCGCCGGCTAAGAACCTAACCCTTTCGCGGACATCAGGTTCCGAAGGAATTGCGGGGGATGTGGGCGGCATGGGCCCTGTTGGGGAGGGGATGGCAATATCTAGGGTCCTGACCCTAGACCCGCCGCCCCCTTCGCCGTGCCAGCGGCTGCGGCGGGCCGGCAAGAAGGCGGCCGGCGACAAGGGCGAGGCCCGCCACGACCAAGCCGGCGACAACGACGCCGCCGGCCGAGGAGAGTGGCCCGGCCTTTCGGAAGCCGCCATCGATGCCGCCGGCCTCGACCGGGGGCCGATAGAGATTGCCCTCGCTGCGCTCGATCCGGCCGGCACGGCGAAAACCGCGCTCCATGCCGCGCGCCAGAAGCCGGGCGGCCAGATCCGGCGCCAGCGCCACGACCAGCCGTGCGGCATCGGTCACCACGCCGACGGTGGTCGTGGCGCGAGGCGCGCGGGCGGCGCGCACCATGGCGGCGGCCACACGCCGGGCGTCGATGACCGGCGGCGGCGGCTTGATCTCGCGGCCGACATAATTGGCGCCGTGCTTCAGTCCCGGCGTATCGACGAAGGCGGGATAGATATCGCAGACATGAATGTCGCGGTGCCCGGCAAGCTCCGCGCGCAGCGACTGGGCAAAGCCGCGCAGGCCGAACTTGCTGGCGGCATAGGCCGCGGCAAAGGGCGTGGCGGCAAAGCCGCCGAGCGAGATCATATTGATGAACACGCCGCTGCCCTGCTCCAGAAACACCGGCACGACGGCATGGGCCTCGCGCATATGGCCAATGAGATTGGCGCGGATGATCGCCTCATGCGCCTCGAACGGCACCTCGTGGAAGCGCCCGACGGCGCCGACGCCGACATTGCTGACCCAGACATCGATCCGCCCGAAGCTGCGCGCGGTCTCCACCAGCGCGGCCACCTGGCGCGGTTCGGTGACGTCTGTCGGCACGACCAGCACCCGCACTCCCCGGCGCCGGCAGCGCTCGGCCACAGCCTCCAGCGCCGGCCCGTTTCGCGCCGCCAGCACCAGCCGCGCCCCTTCGGCGGCAAAGGCCTCGGCTGCGGCCTCGCCGATGCCGCTCGACGCGCCCGCGATCACCACCACGGCATCCTTCAAGGATCGCATGTTTCGGGTCTCCCTTCGCTGTGTCTCATCTGCTCCTGAACGGCGCGCCGGGCTGGGAAGTTGCATTCGGCCCGCCCTGCAGCGGGCCGATTCGGACCCGAAGCAGGCCGACGCGCCACCGAAGAATTTAGTCAGAAAAAAGCACGAAATTTAGCGATATCGGCTGGAACAAACTTCGGACAAAAACGTTACACGGGGCAGCAAGGGGGACTTTTGGGACATGAGTGAACATCTGGATATTGCGAAACTCGAAGACGTGAAGATGCGCAGCGTGCGTAGCGTCGAAGAATTTTGCCGGCGCTATCGTTTGAGCCAGGAGGAAAATGTTCGACTTACGCGTCTCTTCGGCAATTTTGCCAGCGAACAGGAACTCCTGATGAATGCGCGTCGCCCACCTGTCTTCCGGTAGGCGGACCCCAGAAGACTTAAGTGGCACAGGCCCGTCGGCATCGCCGGCGGGCCTTTCTCATTCTTGCTTTGCAGATCCGTGCGGAGCGTGCTCCTCCAGCCAGTCAGCAAGGCCGAGGCCGGCATGCCGGCCCATCGCCAGACAGGCGGTCAGAAGATAGCCGCCCGTCGGCGCTTCCCAGTCCACCATTTCTCCGGCGACAAACAGCCCCGGCACGGACCGCACCATCATCCGCTCATCAAGCCCCTCCCAGCGCACGCCGCCGGCAGAAGAGATCGCCTCGTCAATCGGTCGGGGGCGAAGCAGTGGCACGGGCAGATGCTTGATGCGGGATGCGAGCCCCTCCGGCGATAGACTGGCCGCCTCCGGCGTCACCTCGCGCAACAGCGCCGCCTTCACGCCTTCCAGACCCGCGCCCTTGCGCAAGCGGGTGGAAAAGCTCGCCTTGGCGGGCTGGCGGGCGAGATCGGCGGTGAGACGCTCGAGGCTGCGGCCGGGCGCCAGGTCGAACACCAGCTCCGCCTGCCCCTCAGCCTCCAGCGCATCGCGGCAGGCGCTGGCATGGGCATAGACCAGGCTGCCCTCGACCCCGTGACAGCTGACGACGCATTCGCCCGAGAGGCGGCCGGCAGCGCTGGTGGCCGTGATCCCCTTGAGCGGCGCGCCGGCAAAGCGTTCGAGGAAATGCGGGCTCCAGGCAACGTCGAAGCCGCAATTGGCCGGGCGAAACGGCGAAAGCGCCACGCCCAGCGTCTCAAGACCGGGCATCCAGCTCGCATCCGAGCCGAGCCGCGGCCAGCTGGCGCCGCCCAGCGCCAGGAGCACGGCCGGCGGCCGCAGCAGGAGATCGCCTTCCGGCGTGGCCAGATGCAGCCCGCGACGATCGAGCCCGACCATGCGATGGCGGGTGCGGATGCGCACGCCCGAGGCCTCCAGCCGCGCCCGCCATGCCCGCAGCAGCGGCGAGGCCTTCAGGCCTAAGGGAAAGACGCGGTCGGACGTGCCGACAAAGGTCTCGATACCAAGTTCATCCGTCCAGTCCCGCACGGCCTGCGGCGGAAAGGCGTCGAGTGCTGGGGCCAGAGATGCGCCGGCGCGCCCGAAACGGGTGCGAAACCGGGCATAGTCCTCGGCATGGGTGATGTTCAGCCCCGATTTGCCGGCCAGCAGGAACTTGCGGCCGATCGTCGGCATGGCCTCGAACAGGGTGACGGCATGCCCGCGCGCGCTCAGCCCCTCGGCCGCCATCAACCCGGCCGGCCCGCCACCGATCACGGCCACCGGCTGGGCAGGATCGACGGGCCAGAGGCCGGCGGATGACGTCAACGTGTTCACCTGGTTCATAGGCGGGGAGAAAGCCGCAGCCGCAGGCGCCGGTCAAGCCCGCGCGCGCTGTACAAGCCTTCTCAAGCCTTTCCCAAGGCCTCACCATTGTCCTTTGCGCGTGCGACCACCGTCAGGGCATAGCCGTTCGCGGTCCTTCGCATGGTGCCGGAGCGCCGGCAAGACCACCCGCCCGCTTGCTCTTCCCCCGAGGGCACGGCATGGTGCCATCATGTTTCTGCTGTCGAAAATCCTCTGGCTGCTCGCCCAGCCGCTCTCGCTCGTCTTCCTTCTCCTTCTTCTCGCGCTGCTGCTTCTGCTGTTCGGCCTGTCCCGCCTGGGGCTGACGACGCTGAGCCTGGCCACGCTCCTGCTCTTCGTCGCCCTGTTCACCACCACGGGCAGCGTGCTGCTGCAAAGGCTGGAGGATCGCTTTCCCAAGCCGGCCGCCCTGCCGGCGGATCTCGGCTGCATCGTCGTTCTCGGCGGCGCCTTTGAAAACGAGGTGATGGCGGCGCGCGGCGGCATCGAGTTCAACCAGGCGGCCGACCGCTTCATCGAGGCTGCGCGTCTGGCGGGGCTCCATCCTCAAGCAAAGATCCTGGTTTCGGGCGGCGACGGCTCCTTCAGCGGCGCCTATCAGGGCGATGCCGATGTCGCTTCCCGCTTCTTCGCCCTGTTCGGCATTGCGCCGGACCGGCTGGTGAAGGAAAATGCCTCGCGCACCACCTTCGAGAATGCCCGGCAGACACAGGCGCTGCTGAAGGAGGCCGGACTGGAGCGCTGCGCGCTCATCACCTCGGCCTTCCACATGCCGCGCGCCATGGGGCTCTTCCGCAAACAGGGGCTGGAAATGATCCCCTGGCCGACCGATTACCGCACGACCGGCCAGGCAAGGCCGGGTCTGGATTTCACCCAGCCCTCGCTCAATGCCCAGCTTCTGACGACGGCGGTGCGCGAATGGACGGGCCTTGCCGCCTATTACGCCACCGGCCGCACCACGGCGCTGTTTCCGCAATAAGCTTTCATGCGGGCACAACAGCGCCGCCTGTCTCCCGCCATCGATCTGCCTCTGTCTGGCGAAATGCAGCGCTTGAAATCGGCGCTGCGCCGGGTCAAGCCTGATCCTGCGGCCGGCGCGAGGATGCGCCGGCGCGACAGCTTGCACAGGGAATGCCCATGTCGATCCTCAGCTTTCTCGATTATGCCGGCGTCGCCGTCTTTGCCGCTACGGGCGCGCTCTCGGCCTCGCGCAAGCAGCTCGATATCATCGGCTATCTCTTCTTCGGCGCGGTCACCGGCATTGGCGGCGGTACGCTGCGCGACCTGATCCTCGGCCAGGCGCCGGTCTTCTGGGTGCGTGATCCCACCTATCTCGTCATCACCACAGGCGCGGCGATTGCCGTATTCCTCTCGGCCAACCGCTTCGAATCCCGCTACCGCCTGCTGCTCTGGCTCGATGCGGCCGGGCTTGCGCTGTTCTGCGTGATGGGGGCGGAAAAGGGGCTGGCGGCAACCGGCTCGCCGCTTCTCGCCCTCGTCACCGGCATTCTCACCGCCACCTTCGGCGGCATTCTGCGCGATCTCCTGGCGGGCGAACCGTCCGTGCTGCTGCGGCCGGAAATCTATGTGAGCGCGGCGCTGGCCGGGTCGCTGGTCTTCGTGATCTCGCATGCGCTCGGCGCCGAGCCCTGGTTGGCCTCGCTGATCGGCACGCTCGCCGCCTTCCTGGTGCGCGGCGGCGCGCTGCGCTTCGGCTGGACGCTGCCGCGCGGCAAGGCAAAGCCCGGGCGCGACCCTGACGTGGTGATGCCACCGCGGCGGCGCGACCGGAAAGCCGCATCCGATTTTCTCGAGAAAAACTGAGAAAATAAATATCTTAGCTCGATTTCCGAGCAAAAATCCGACATGCGCCCAGGCCGTCATTTTCGCTGCGCGATTCGCGCTTGGGAACGGTCCATTTCCCCCGTCCAGACCTCAGATCAGAACGTGACCGCTGCGCAAACCGATCGATCCGCTGGATGAAGGCGGAAGACACGGTCGTCCATGCTGCGACCGAGATCCGGCGAGAAACCGTGCGCGCCTTCGACCGATAGACGGCTTCCAACGGCAAGTCGAAGGTCCGAGCCATTTGTCTGCAGCATGAACGCGCCTTGATCCGCTTCCAGCACACACCGACTGCCCTTGCAGTAGGCCGTGCTCCCGAAGGTCGTCCCGTCGATCTGGAAGGCAATCGTCAACTCGGTTCCGCCATCTGCGGTTCGGCCGTCTTCATGGCTGAGCCAAACGGCTTTGACACGCTGGCGGGGATGGGCTGACAGATGGGACATTGTGTAGTGCCGAGCGAAGCATCCCTGCTCGATCACACGGGAGAGGGCGTCCCGGGCTGCGGCCGCGGGACCGAATGCGATGGTGGCCAAGGCGAGAAAGATGCAGCCGACACGCGTATTTGCAGCAACTGCACGCATGAGATCGTCCTTTCCATCCGGCCGCAAGCCAAGCCGGGCAACGGCCGATTGTTGCAACTTGACACTCTGCCGGCGGATTTCCTGCCTCGGCCAGATGATAAGAATCGGGCCCTGGCTATTTCCGGCAGATCCCGCGTAGCTGGGAAATCAATGTCGCGGCACCCGTCAAGTCAAAGCCCGTGCTGTATTCCAGGCGGGCTCCAGCAGTCGAGAGGCTTGCCCAATCGGAACGGGACGTCAACGCGGCGAGGAGCTTCTGCTCTTTCGCAAGGCTGATCGCCTGCTCTTCGTTCTTTACAGCGGGCAGTTTGATCGTCTGCTTGTAGCGACCGATCTCGAACGTGATCTTGCGAACGCCGAATTCCGCGAGATTGGCTGCCTGCATGACGAAGACGAGGTCGCCCTTCTCGCACCGCACGAGATAGCAGTCCGTGACATCCTCGTCGTCATCCGGCGAGCAGGTCCCGACCGCACCGGCATTGCGTCCGTCGAGATGTTTCCACGGCGCTGGCGCACCGTCTTCGGCGGGTTCCGTCGCCTGAGCGCCAGCAGGAACCACCACCAGCAGTCCGGCCATCAGCAGTCCGGCCATGAAAAAGACCCTGCCGAGCATACAAGCCCCCTTGCAGCTCCTAAGCTGCGGAAAACCTATGAAGCACGCACCTCTCGTTCAGCAGCCTGTCATGACCGCGACCGGCCGACCCTGCCGCCATTACGACGCCGAGGGTGCCTCTCCGTCCTTGCGCCGCAGGCGGATCACCACGTCGACATGGGCGATCTCCATGCCCTCGGGCGGCTCGGGCAGATTGCCGATCGAGATGTTGCTCACGGGAATGTCGAGCACCTCGTTATGGCCCTCGATGAAGAAGTGATGATGGTCCGACACATTGGTGTCGAAATAGGTCTTGCTGCTTTCCACGCTCAGAACGCGGATCATGCCGGCATCGGTAAACTGGTGCAGCGTGTTGTAGACCGTGGCCAGCGAGACAGGCACGCCTGACGTCACCGCTTCCTCGTGCAGCTCCTCCACCGTCAGATGGCGGTCCCCCTTGGCGAACAGGAGTTCGGCCAGTGCCACGCGCTGGCGCGTCGGACGAAGGCCGAATTGGCGCAGGCGGTCTTCGGGACAGAGCGTCGAGCGATCGGACATCGGGGACTGAGGCTTCTCATCAAAACTTGAACATTCTACACCGATATAACTTTTCGCTGAAACGCTTTCAATAGCGTGAAACAACGGGTAGGCGTCCCGAAAGGAAGCCCGTGTCTGGTCGGCCCGGAACGATTTTGCTGGCGGCAAACTGTCCTTGAAGGGCACAAAGGCCGCAGTTTCCGGTTTTCCTCTGGTGATGACGGGCATCATCATGTATGCGACGGCGCAAACACCTGCGCTGGGGATGACAGGCGTGACGAAGCCTGGCCCGCCGCTTTCCCGCGGCCGCCGCTTCAAATCACGGTCTTTTCATCCTACATCAGCGCAGACTTCGACGAATTCAGACGTGAGGACGCCAAGGCATGAGTTCCAGGCAGACGAGCTTTAACTATGAGGAAATCCTGAGCTGCGGGCGCGGCGAGCTGTTCGGCCCCGGCAATGCTCAGCTGCCGCTGCCGCCCATGCTGATGTTCAACCGGATCACCGAACTGTCCGAGGATGGTGGTGATCATGGCAAGGGCTTCGCCCGTGCCGAATTCGACATCACGCCCGACCTCTGGTTCTTCCCCTGCCATTTCCAGGGCGATCCCGTCATGCCCGGCTGCCTGGGTCTCGACGCGCTGTGGCAGCTGACTGGCTTCTATCTCGGCTGGCTGGGCGAGCCCGGCAAGGGCCGCGCGCTCTCCACCGGCGAGGTCAAGTTCACCGGCATGGTGACGCCGAAGACCAAGCTCGTCGAATATGGCATCGACTTCAAGCGCGTCATGCGCGGCCGCCTGGTTCTCGGCATTGCCGATGGCTGGATGAAGGCCGATGGCGAAGTGATCTACCGCGCAACCGATCTGCGCGTCGGCCTGTTCCAGGAAAAGGCCGCCTGAGGCTTCTGCTTCAGTGCGAAGGCAAACCAAAAGACCGATCGAAGGAAGGTTCATCGCGATGAGACGTGTTGTTGTCACCGGGCTGGGGATCGTTTCCTCCATCGGTAACGATGCGGAGGCGGTCACGCAGTCCCTGCGGGACGCCAGGTCCGGCATCACCTTCTCCAAGGATTTTGCCGAATATGGCTTCCGCTGCCAGGTCTGGGGCGCGCCCGAAATCGACACGACCGACCTGGTCGATCGTCGCGCTGCGCGCTTCCTGTCGCAGGGCGGCATGTGGAACCATGTGGCGATGAAGCAGGCGATTGCCGATTCGGGGCTCGAAGAGCGCGAAATCTCCGGCAACGAGCGCACCGGCATCATAATGGGCTCCGGCGGCCCTTCCACCCGCACGCTGGTGGAAGCCGCCGACATCACCCGCAAGAACATGAGTCCGAAGCGAATCGGCCCGTTTGCCGTGCCGAAGGCCATGTCCTCCACGGCCTCGGCGACGCTCGCCACCTGGTTCAAGATCCATGGCGTGAACTACTCGATCTCCTCGGCCTGTTCGACCTCGGCGCACTGCATCGGCAATGCGGCGGAGATGATCCAGTGGGGCAAGCAGGACATCATGTTCGCCGGCGGCCACGAGGATCTCGACTGGTCCATGTCCAACCTGTTCGACGCCATGGGCGCCATGTCGTCGAAGTTCAACGACACGCCGGCCACCGCCTCGCGCGCCTATGACGTCTCGCGCGACGGCTTCGTCATTGCCGGCGGCGCGGGCGTGCTGGTTCTGGAAGAGCTGGAGCATGCCAAGGCGCGCGGCGCCAAGATCTATGCGGAACTCGTCGGCTACGGCGCCACCTCCGACGGCTATGACATGGTCGCTCCCTCGGGCGAAGGCGCGGTGCGCTGCATGCGCCAGGCGCTCTCCACGGTGAAGGGCGAGATCGACTATATCAACACCCACGGCACCTCGACGCCGGTGGGCGACAGCAAGGAGATCGGCGCGATCCGCGAGGTCTTCGGGGACAAGATCCCGCATGTGCAGTCGACCAAGTCGCTGACCGGCCATTCGCTGGGCGCAGCCGGCGTACAGGAATCGATCTACGGCCTTCTGATGATGCAGGCCGGCTTCATCGGCGAAAGCGCACACATCACCGAGCTCGATCCGGAATTCGAGGGTGTTCCGGTCGTGCGCAGCCGCATCGACAATGCCAAGATCGACACGATCCTGTCCAATTCCTTCGGCTTCGGCGGCACGAACGCCACGCTGGTCTTCCAGCGCCACAACGGATGAGCGCCATGACCGGCTTCATGAACGGCAAGCGCGGGCTCATCATGGGCCTCGCCAACAACCACTCGATCGCCTGGGGCATCGCCAAGGCGGTTCACGCGCAGGGGGCCGAGCTCGCCTTCACCTATCAGGGCGAGGCGCTCGGCAAGCGGGTGAAGCCGCTTGCCGCCGAGCTTGGCTCCGATTTCGTCCTGCCCTGCGATGTCGAGGATATCGCCTCCGTCGATGCAACCATTGCCGCGATCGCCGAGCGCTGGGGCAAGCTGCATTTCGTCGTTCATGCCGTCGGCTTTTCCGACAAGAACGAGCTGAAGGGGCTTTATGCCGACACCACGCGCGAGAACTTCTCGCGCACCATGGTCATCTCCTGCTTCTCCTTCACGGAGCTCGCCAAGCGCGCGGCGCCGCTGATGACCGACGGCGGCACCATGCTGACGCTGACCTATAACGGCTCGCAACGGGTGATTCCGAACTACAACATCATGGGCGTGGCCAAGGCGGCGCTGGAAGCCTCCGTGCGCTATCTGGCCGCCGATTACGGCCCGCGCGGCATCCGCGTCAACGCCATCTCCGCCGGCCCCGTGCGCACGCTGGCCGGCGCCGGCATCTCCGACGCCCGCGCCATCCTCTCCTGGAACCAGAAGAACGCGCCCTTGCGCCGCACGCCGACCATCGAGGATATCGGCGGCTCCGCCCTCTATCTGCTGTCTGACCTGTCCAATGGCGTGACCGGCGAAGTCCATTATGTCGATGCCGGCTACAACATCACCTCCCTGCCGACGCTTGAGACGCTGCGCGGGGCGGATACGGAGTAGACCATTCCATCGGATCGCCGCCTTCGTTGACAGAGGGCGAGAGAAGCAGACGAAAAAGCCCGGATCGGCCACCGCCAATCCGGGCTTATCTGTTCTTCGAGACCGGCCTGCGAGAACAGTCCTGCGCGTATCGCCGAAGCGTGGTCTACAGCGAAGACTCCTCGAACCCGCCCTCGATCACCGTGCGGATCGGCGGCTTGAGATGATAGCCGGTGCTTTCCAGGGCCTGCAGCGCATCGCCATTATAGCCGCGGTCGATCACTTCTCGGACGAAGGCGCGGGTAGTCATCAGCACCATCGGAACGTTCGCAGCCGACATCAGATTGGGAACGGCGCCGTCCTCGTAGAGCACGAGTGCGGTTTCGACATCGCTCGGCTCGATCATTTCGACATATTCGCGGATGGCGCGCTCGCCGCTGTGGCGAAGCGCCTTCTTCAGGCGCTCGGCCGCCGCAGCATTCCCTTGCGCGGATTGCTGGCGAAGGGTGGCGATGGCGAGCCCCTCCAGCGTCGGCGCTCTGATGACGGCGTCCTGCATGCGCGAAAGCCAATCGGCGACTTCCGAGGCAAAAGGCTTCGATGGATCGCCGCAAACCTCATCCTCCACCCGATCCACGAGCACGATCTGCCGGTTGGTCAAGCGTATGGCTTCCAGCAGGTCCGCGGCCGCAAGCCGGATCAGCGGGCGAGCATCGGCGATGATGATCGGATCTCGTGTTTCCGGCGGCATGGATGCTCCGTCTACTTGCGGCCCCACAGCACCTTAAAGCGCGCATTGCGGCAGGTCTCGCCCCATTCCTTGAACAGCTCGGTCATGACGGACTCGTAAGGCAGGCCGCGATTGGCGACCAGCATCAGCCGGCCACCCAGCTTGAGCGACTTTGCCGCCATGCGGATCATGGCCTGGCCTAGCGCCGGATCGGCGGCCTGGGTCTCGTGGAAGGGCGGGTTCATCACGATCAGGTCGAAACGGTCGCGCGGCTCCTCGGCCGTCAGGTCCTGCCAGTGGAAGCGGGCCGGCATGTTGCGGGCATTGGCGGCCATGTTGGCGCGGGCGGCTTCCAGCGCATTGTGGTCGGCCTCGAACAGGTCGATGCCCTTGAGGCCCGGCGCGGCCTCGGCGAGCATGACTGAGAGATAGCCCCAGCCGGCGCCGAAATCGGCAGCATGGCCGCTGGCATCGCGGGGAAAGCGCGAGGCGAGCAGTTCCGAGCCGGGATCGATCCGGTCATGCGAGAACATGCCGGGTGCCGCGGTAAAGCGGCCTTCGACCACGGCCGCGCGGGCCCGCAGGGTCTCCACGGCAGCGCCGATATCGGCCGGGCGCGGGAACCAGAGGGCGACCGCATGATATTTCGGCAGGCTGTCCACGTCGAAGCCGAGCGCCTCCAGCCGCTTGCGCAGCGCCAGAATGCCGTCCTCCTTGGCGCCGGCGATCACGATCATGCCGCCCTCGCGGGTGCGCAGCAGCGCTTCGGCGATCCTCTGCTCGTTCTCGCCACGATGCTTGCCGATGAGCAGCAGCGCGCCGTCATACTCCTTGCCGTCGCCCAGTTCCGGACGGCTGTCGATGCGGGCTGCGGCCAGGCCGCGATGATGGGGGCGCAGCGGCTGGACAGCGTCCAGCGTGGCGTCAAAGCCCTCGGGCCGATCGAAGCCGGCTTCCGCGCCGAGAAACAGGATGCGCTGTCCCTCCCCCGGGAGGTCAAGCGTGCCATTGGCGAAGGGGTGAAACAGGGTCTTTACAGCATTGCGCGTCACGTCGGCGCTCCCTTGTCGAAATTGGGGCTCTCTTGGCGCGCGTGGCGGCAGGCCCTTGGTGTCGAGCGCACGCGCCTCGAATGGCGCAGCAGCACTCATGAAAAAAATCGGCTTGTCCGGTCTCGTGCGCCTCTCGGCCACGATGCGAGGCGAAGCAGCGGCCTGCGCCTTGGCCGGCTCGCGAACTGAATAGCCGGATAAATTCTATGTCGAACCTGCAATCTGCCCGGCGGATCCTCGGTTGAGCAAGGATGGACAGGACTGCCTGGGAAGGCAAAGGGCGCGGAGCGGCATCTGCCGGCCTCCGCGCCCTCTTGTCCTTTCACTGCGTCTCCAGATCACCGGATTCTGCGAGAACGTGTTTGCGTTCTTCGGTCCAGTGCTCAGAGGCCGCGGGCAGCCGGCTTATTCGGCGGCGTCGCCTTCGGCCTTGCCGGAGACTTCCTTGCCGGTGGCCTGGTCGACGACCTTCATCGACAGGCGGACCTTGCCGCGCTCGTCGAAGCCCATCAGCTTGACCCAGACCTTGTCGCCTTCCTTGACGACGTCGGTCGTCTTGGACACGCGGTCGGAGGCCAGCTGCGAGATGTGCACGAGGCCATCGCGCGGGCCGAAGAAGTTGACGAAGGCGCCGAAATCGGCGGTCTTGACGACCGTGCCTTCATAGATCTGGCCGACTTCCGGCTCGGCGACGATCGAGTGGATCCACTTGCGGGCCGCTTCGATCTCCTTGCCGGAGGACGAGGCGATCTTGATGGTGCCGTCGTCTTCGATGTTGATCTTGGCGCCGGTCTTCTCGACGATTTCGCGGATGACCTTGCCGCCCGAGCCGATGACTTCGCGGATCTTGTCGACCGGAATGTTCATGACCTCGATGCGCGGCGCGAATTCGCCGAGCTGGCCGCGGCTCTCGGTGATGGCGTTGGCCATTTCGCCGAGAATGTGCTTGCGGCCACCCTGTGCCTGGCCGAGCGCGACCTTCATGATCTCCTCGGTGATGCCGGCGATCTTGATGTCCATCTGCAGCGAGGTGATGCCGTCAGCCGTGCCGGCGACCTTGAAGTCCATGTCGCCGAGGTGGTCTTCGTCGCCCAGGATGTCCGAGAGAACGGCGAAGCGGTCGCCTTCCAGGATCAGGCCCATGGCAATACCGGCAACCGGCTTGGCGAGCGGAACGCCCGCATCCATCAGCGCCAGCGAGGTGCCGCAGACGGTGGCCATGGAGGACGAGCCGTTCGATTCGGTGATTTCGGAAACG
Source organism: Xaviernesmea rhizosphaerae (assembly GCF_001938945.1). Classification (GTDB taxonomy): domain Bacteria; phylum Pseudomonadota; class Alphaproteobacteria; order Rhizobiales; family Rhizobiaceae; genus Xaviernesmea; species Xaviernesmea rhizosphaerae. The sequence goes on along the minus strand of NZ_MKIO01000047.1, from coordinate 118,315 downwards.
ACGCGCAGCGTGTAGGGGAACTGTTCCGCCGACGGCAGCATCGGGCGGATGGCGCGCCAAGCCAGCTTGCCATGGCCGATTTCGCGGCGGCCCGGGGAGCCCATGCGGCCCGTCTCACCGACCGAGTAGGGCGGGAAGTTGTAGTGCAGCAGGAAGCGTTCCTTGTACATGCCGGTCAGGCTGTCGACATACTGCTCGTCTTCGCCGGTGCCGAGCGTGGCGACGACGATCGCCTGGGTCTCGCCGCGGGTAAAGAGCGCCGAACCATGGGTGCGCGGCAGCAGGCCGACTTCCGCCGTGATCGGGCGAACCGTTTCCAGGTCGCGGCCGTCGATGCGGCTCTTGGTGTCCAGAATGTTCCAGCGAACGATCTTGGCCTGCAGATGCTTGAAGACGGCGCCGACTTCTTCGGCCGTGTAGCGCGGCTCGCCGCCCTCGGGGAAGAAATGCGCCTTGACCTTGGTCTTGACGGCATCGACGGCGGCGTAGCGGTCGGCCTTCTGGGTGATCTTGTAGGCTTCGCGCAGCTCGCCTTCGGCGATCGACAGCATTTCGCCTTCAAGCGCGGAGAAGTCCTCCGGCTGGAAGTCACGCGGCTCCTTGGCGGCGACCTCGGCCAGCTTGATGATCGCGTCGATCACCGGCTGGAAGCCCTTATGGCCGAACATGACGGCGCCGAGCATCACGTCTTCGTCGAGTTCCTTGGCTTCGGACTCGACCATCAGAACGGCGTCGGTGGTGCCGGCAACGACGAGGTCGAGGCTGGACTCGTCCATCTCGTCGAGATGCGGGTTCAGGACGTACTGGCCATTGATATAGCCGACGCGCGCGCCGCCGACCGGGCCCATGAAGGGAACGCCCGAAAGGGTCAGAGCGGCCGAGGTGGCGACCATCGAGAGGATGTCGGGATTGTTTTCCAGGTCATGCTGCATGACCGTGACTACGACCTGCGTGTCGTTCTTGTAGCCCTCGGGGAAGAGCGGGCGGATCGGCCGGTCGATCAGGCGCGAAACCAGCGTTTCGTTTTCCGACGGGCGACCTTCGCGCTTGAAGTAGCCGCCCGGGATCTTGCCGGCGGCATAGGTCTTTTCCTGGTAGTTGACGGTCAGCGGGAAGAAATCCTGGCCCGGCTTCGGCGCCTTGGCCGAAACGACGGTGGCCAGAACGACGGTTTCGCCATAGGTGGCGAGAACGGCGCCGTCGGCCTGACGGGCGATCTTGCCGGTTTCCAGCTTCAGCGGGCGGCCGGCCCATTCGATTTCGACCGTATGCGTATCGAACATCATCTTACATTCCTTGCATCTGCGGGGTCCGGCCGCTGCCGGAACCGGCGCGGGCGGTTTCTCCGCCGTGACGGCGCATCACGGGCAAGACAGCGGGAGGCTTCTGACGGGCCACGGGGTGGAACCGTCGTTCGGGCATCCGGCGAAGCGGGCGGGCCATCCGGCGCCGGTTTCCCGCTCCGGCCATGGCGCCGAAGCATCCTGCAATCCTGCCCCATGACAGGCCGGTCGGTTGATCTTCCGCAGCCCGGCACATTCCGGTCTGCGGGTCTCTGCCGCCTTGTCGCGCCCTCGCCTCCGGCGCGGCGCGCCGCCTCGTCTCGAACCAGGGGCTCTTGAACCAGGCGGATCGGCGGCATCGGCAAGACCGCTTTCGGTCCTGCCTGCTCTGGCAACGGGCGGCGCCTCAGGGCCTGTCCGCCATTGCCTCTTGTCTCGGTGTGCCGGATGGGCGCCGCCTGGCCTTCAGGCGACAGGCGCGATCCTGTCCGGTCTGCCCTCCTGCGAGGGCACCCGCCTGCCGCCCTTCCTTGAAGCGACGCAGGCCGGATGCGAAACCGCCGGGCCCATCATGGCGATGCGCCCGGCGGCTCGAAGTCTTAGCGGCGGATGCCGAGCGCGGTGATCAGCTTGCTGTAGCGCCCTTCGTCCTTCTTCTTCAGATAGTCCAGCAGCGAGCGGCGGCTGGAAACCAGGGCCAGGAGACCACGACGGGAGTGGTTGTCCTTCTTGTGGTCCTTGAAGTGTTCGGTCAGGTTGGTGATCCGCTCGGTGAGCAGGGCCACCTGGACTTCCGGAGAACCGGTGTCGCCTTCGGCGGTGGCGTACTGCTTGATCAGTTCCGCCTTGCGTTCTGCGGTGATCGACATCGTGTCATCCTTTCTTCTATTTTTAGGATTTCAGGTCGCCTGCAGCCGGGATGTCGTCTAGCTGCGGCCGTTCAAGCCCATGAAGAGGGTTCGCGCAAAATGCGGGAACCGCCGCGTCAAACGCAGCCGAACCTCATGTTGGCGCTGCCTATACCGCATCTTCCTGAGGAAAGAAAGAGCGTGCCGACGCAAGTGAAAGGCCGAGGGTCACGGCGTTTCCGCGGGCTTGGCCTCTGGCGACAGCTTGGCCAGCGGAATGGTCACCTGCCATTCGATGCCGTCGGCATGGCGCTCGCGCTTGAGCCTGGCATCGAGCGACATGCCGAGCATGCGCTCCAGCACCATGGTGCCGAAACCCCGGCGCGGCGGCGTGGTCTCGGCCGGCAGGTCGGCACCGCTCTCGCGCCAAACCAGATGGAGCTCCGTCTCGTCTGTCGTCCAGCTCAGGCGGACGCGGCCATGGCTGTTGGCCAGCGCGCCATATTTGGTGGCGTTGGTGGCCAGCTCGTGCAGCGCCATGCCGAGCGTCTGCGAGGCCTGCGTATCCAGCCGCAGGGGCGGACCATCGATGACGACGCGGCCGGCCTCCTCCGGCACGAAGGGCTGCAGCTGGTTGCGGGCAAGCTCGCCCATATCGACCCCCTGTGCCGCATGGGCGATCATCAGGTCGGTGGAGCGGGCAAGGCCGGCAAGACGGCGGCGGAAGGTCTCGGCAAAATCCTGTGCCGTGCCCTGCGCATGGACCGACTGGTTGAGCATGGACTGGATGACGGTCAGCTGGTTCTTCGAGCGATGCGCCACCTCGCGCATGAGGAAGTGGATCTCGCCCTCGGCCTTGGCGCGCGCCTCTGCCGCCGCCCCCAGTGCTTCCGAGACGGCTTCGAGTTCGGTGATCCGGTGGCGGCGGGGTGCCACAGGCTCTCCCGCGCCAAGCCGACGCGCATCCTCCGCCAGACCGCGCACGCCCTGCGACAGCATCCGGGCAATGGCCATGGAGCCGACGAGGGCAAGCCCGGCAAACAGCATGCCACCAAGGCTCAGCCAGAGGAAGGACTTGACCACGCGGGCATCGACATCCGACTGGCGTGCCCAGGCCACCACGCGCCAGCCGCTGGTCACGGAAAACTCCGTGACCGTGCGGTAATCGACCCCCTTGTAACGGGCAGAACCGAGCCCGGCCTCGGGGCCCGGAACGATCTGCAGGAAGAAGGCAGTGCCGGGCCGCATCGTTGCGTCGGAGGAGGCGATCACGCGGCCGGTGCTGTCCAGCACCGCGGCGTTCCAGCCGCTGGAGAGCGCGCCATGACCGACGACGCGCGCCAGATCCTCGGCGTCGCGCGTCAGCGCCATCACCCATTCCGTGGAGGTGCCGTTGTCGCCGAGCGGAAGATAGACATTGAAGACCCAGCGCCCTGCCGTGCGGCCGAAGAAGACGTTGGAGACCACCGTGGTGCCCGAGCGGAAGGCCTGATCCACCGAGGAGGGATCCGCCACCGGCGGCAGCGGCGCGCCGTAGCGTACGCGGGTGTTGAACAGCTGGCGATAATTCCGGTCAACGATCAGAAGATGCGTGCCCGTGCCGGCAAGGGCGGAAACCGAGCGGTCGTAAAAGGCCTTGAAATCGGTGTCCCCGGGCCGATGCAGCGCGGCAAGAACCTTGAGCGTGGTCAGCATCGTGTCGATTTCACGCTCGACCACGCGGCTGACCGAGGTGGTCGAGGCCCTCAGAAGCTGGCTGACGACCTCGTCCTGATTGTCCGCGCTGCGCTTGAGAATGAACAGCGAGAAGATGAAGGACGGGATGATCGCCACCATCAGCAAGGCGGCCAGATAGACCACGAGCGGCCGGCGCACGCGCATCCGCCGTCCCACCTGCCAAGGCGGCGCTCGTTCAGGATTGGTCTTCACCGTCTCGGCCATGCCCCCATCGCACTCCCCGCCTTGCGGTCCGACAGCGACAGGTCGGAGACGCCGCGAAGCAGATCCGCAGCGACCTTAACAAAACAAATTCAGCGAAGCGAAGACAAAAGCCCGTCTTGCCAATGCTTTAGCGAAACCTGTCTTGCCGCCCGATCATGCGATGGCCGGAGTGGGCGCTGAAGCGCTTCGGATGCGCTCGAAAACCGGCTCCCACTTTTCGGTCCGATGCGCTGGTCTTGCCTCGCATCGGAGTTGTCCGAAAACCGGGTTCCACTTTTCGGTCCGATGCTAGTTTTCCGTGAAGACCCGCTTGGGGCGGAATTCGCCCTCGGCGATTTCGCCGATCGCCACCAGTCTGCCGCGCGCCGTCGCATAGGCTTCCGGCTCGGCCACCGGCGCATCGCGCCCGCGCACGATGATCGGATTGCCCATGCGCAGGCGGTGGGCCTGGTCGTCATTGACGGGCAGATGCGGCAGGCTCGCCAGCGCCTCGCTGGTGTCGATCAGGAAAGCGTCGAGCGCCGCCAGGCGCTCGGCCTCGTCCTCGATCTTTTCGAGCGCCACCAGTTCGGCGAGCGGCACCATGCTGTCCTCGGCAAAGGGCGCGACGAAGCTGCGGCGCAGCGAAGCGATATGGCCATAACAGCCGAGATCGCGGCCGAGATCGCGGGCGATCGAGCGGACATAGGTGCCCTTGCCGCACTCGATCTCGAAATGGGCGAGATTGGGCAGGCAGCCGAGCAGCGTCAGGCGGAACACCTCGACCTCGCGGGCGGGAATCTCGACCGTCTCGCCTTCGCGGGCAAGATCATAGGCGCGCTCGCCATCGATCTTGATGGCTGAGAATTGCGGCGGGATCTGCGAGATCACGCCGGTATAATTCGGCAGCAGCGCGCGGATCGCCTCTTCCGACGGACGGTTGTCGGAACGCTGGCTGACCTCGCCCTCCAGATCGTCCGTTGTGCGCTCCTCGCCCCAGGCCACGGAGAATTCATAGATCTTGCGGCCGTCCATCACGTAAGGCACGGTCTTGGTGGCATCACCGAGCGCGATCGGCAGCATGCCGGAGGCCAGCGGATCCAGCGTGCCCGCATGGCCGGCCTTCTGCGCCTTGAACAGCCACTTGATCTTCGACACGGCCTCGGTCGAGCCGAAATCGATCGGCTTGTCGAGGATCAGCCAGCCGGAGACCGGACGGCCCTTGGGTTTGCGCGGTTTTCCCATCGTCTTCTTCATTCCATCCTGGCAAAGCCCGGCCAAGCTCTTCGGCATCGGCACGCGGGTCTTCTCATCTCGGCACGGATCGCCCTCAGGCGACAACGCCCTGCAGCCGCCTGAACCCGGCGGTCATGCCGCAAACAAACAGCGACACCCTGTCCCGTCTTCTACGGTCAGGTTTCGGAGCGGCGAACTGAAAACCGGTTCCCACTTTTCGGTCCGATGCTCCAGATCTTTGTCTTTGCATCGGATTATCCGAAAACCGGTTCCCACTTTTCGGTCCGATGCCCTAATCCTCGTCGTGATCGAGATCGCGCACGACATCGGGCGAGCGCAGGAGCTCGTCGATCTTCTTGTAATTGTCGAAGCTGGTATCGTCGCGGAAGCGGACTTCCGGCATATACTTCATCTGCCGCAGCTGCGGGCCGAGGCGCCCGCGAATGAACTTGGCGTTGCGGTTCAGCGCTTCGATCGTTTCGCTGTGGTCGGCCACGCCGAGCGGCGTAACATAGGCGGTGGCGATCTTCAGGTCCGGCGACATGCGGACTTCCGAAATGGAAATCACTGTCGTCTCGATCACCGGGTCGCGCACCTCGCCACGCTGCAGCACCTGAGTGATGGCAGCGCGGACTTGCTCGCCGACCCGCAGCATGCGCTGCGAGGGAGCCGAGGAGGTCGGTTTGCTCATGATTGTTCCGTTATCCAGCGCCCTCAAGGCGCGATTGAGGCGGTGCAATGCCTGTTTCACGCTGAAAGGTCAAGGCATGACCGGCCAAAAGCCCGCAAATGCAGGCTTCCGGATGCGGCGATCGGCGGGCCGCCCCGCTACACACCGTGAAAGAAGGCGACCCGTATGTCCCTGAGCATTGGCCCGAAAAGCCACTGGATTAAGCCGGGGCGCGGCCAATGCGCGCCCCAGGATGCGCCCCATGTCTTCCCATGGCCATGATTTCATCCGAAACTCCGGAAGGCTCTGGCCGGTTGCGCTATGCCGACTCCCGCGCGGCTTGCGGTGCCGGAGGGTTTGAGATTAGGTGCGACGCGCGCCTGTCGGGAGGAGATACGGGACATGACGGCTGAAACGGCAATGCCCTTTGAAAAGGCACCGGCAGATCCTGTGCGACAGCTCTTGGCCATGCTCGCGGCAGCGGCGGCGCTCGGCCTTGCCGGCCCTGCCCCCGCCGCCGATTGCAGCGCCTCGCCCGCCTCCGGCATCGACTGGAGCGGCTGCAACAAGCCGCGCATCCTCCTGTCCTCCAGCACGCTCGACGGCGCGAACCTGAGCGAGAGCGATCTCAACGCCACCGATCTCAGCGGCTCCAACCTCAATGGCGCCCGTTTCGAGAAGGCGCGGATGATCCGCACCTCCGTCGCCGGCTCGACGGCGCAAGGGGCGGACTTCGCTCGCATCGAAGCCTATCGCTCGAATTTTTCCGGCATCAGGGCAAATGGTGCGAACTTCTCCGGCGCGGAACTGCAGCGCGCCGAGTTCGCCGGCGCCAATCTGACGGGCGCGAATTTCGAGAAGGCGGAACTCTCGCGCGTCGACTTCTCCGGCGCGACGCTGAACGACACCCGTTTTGCCCTGTCGAACCTGTCGCGCGCGCGGCTGACCGGCGCCAAGCTCGCCGGCCAGCTCGGCTTCGACCAGGCCTTCCTCTACCTCACCCGCATCGAGGGGCTGGACCTGTCCCAGGCGAAGGGCCTGACACAGGAACAGGTCGATCTCGCTTGCGGCGACGCCAAGACAAAGCTGCCAACGGGCCTGACTGCTCCGGGCGGCTGGCCCTGCGCGGACGATCAATAGCCGGCAATCGTTCGCGCAATCCGGATCAGAAGCCCTGAAAGAGGAAGTCAAGGGCGGCGGTGATGTCGTCACCCCGCTGCTTCAAATTGGCGATCGTCGCGCTGACGGCGCGCTCTGGCACCGTTCCGATGAATTGCGTGGCCATCAGGTAGGACGTTCCATCGACCGTGATCATCGGATTGAGACGCGCGATGGGATATGCCAACGCTCCCAGCGGCAGGAGAGGAACGACAACACGCGTATCCAGGCCATCAAGAAGAGAGGATTGAACGTCGACCACAAGTGCGCCGTCTGCCTTCATCTGATAGACATCGAACCGCGCCATCGGAACACCTCCAGCCAAAGCACCCCTTCACCGGCCACAATAGGCAAAGCGGTCGAATAGCGCTGACCCGGTTGACTTTAGAATTGGCGATACCGCGCCAGTGGCAGGCCATGTTTGGCGACATAGTCGTTGCATGCAGCAATCGCCTCAGCATTCTCGATCCGCCAGAGACGCTCCTTCTCCGCCTTCACGGCCTGGGCGACACCCTCGGCGGCCGCGCGGGGCACGTCGATCTTCAGCGCCTCGGCTTCTGCCAGGAGGCGCTCGTCCAGAGCGAGATCGGCGGTTCTGATGGCTTGGGTCATGCGGGATCTCCCAGAGCGAACGGCGATAAGGCCGGGCTTCAAGGCGAGGCCGGCCTTATCGGGCATTGCACATGATAAACCGATCCTGACGGCCCGGAAAGACCGGCGCGTCAGGCCGCGACCGTCTCGTCGTCGACAGGCGCCTCGGGCGCGTTCTTCTTCAGCGATTCGATGCAGTTCTTGGCGCTGGCCTTGGACGCATAGCGTTCCGACTGCACCATCACCTCGCCATTGGAGGCCCGGAAGCGGACGATGAACTGGTCCTTGCTGTCGGCGATCTCGAAGCGGTAGCCTGAGCCCGTCTCCTCGCGCGTGAGGTCGACGACGGCGGCATCGGGCACATTCTTCTTCAGCGATTCGATGCAGTTCTTCGCGCTGGCCTTGGACGCATAGTTTTCCGACCAGACCATGACCTCGGCATTATAGGCGAACTGCACGCGAAACTGGCCGTTCGCCGCCTTGACGATCTTGAACTTGTGCATGGCAACCTCCCGGAGAAGCGGCAGGACGCGGATGCCCTGCCGGCCTCGGGGACAAGCCTGACGAAATCAGGCGACAAGATCAAGAAGAAGCTGAGAGCTTCCTATTCGTCGCCCATCTTCAGCGCAGCGATGAAGGCTTCCTGCGGAATTTCCACCTTGCCGAACTGGCGCATGCGCTTCTTGCCTTCCTTCTGCTTTTCCAGAAGCTTGCGCTTGCGGGTGGCGTCGCCGCCATAGCATTTGGCGGTCACGTCCTTGCGCAGCGCGCGCACGGTCTCGCGGGCGATCACCTTGCCGCCGATGGCGGCCTGGATCGGGATCTGGAACATGTGCTGCGGGATCAGGTCCTTCAGCTTCTCGCACATGGTGCGGCCGCGCCGGTCGGCGGCGGAGCGGTGGACCAGCATCGACAGGGCATCGACGGGCTCGCCATTGACGAGGATCGACAGCTTGACCAGGTCGCTCTCGCGATAGTCCGAGAGATTGTAGTCGAAGGAGGCATAGCCCTTCGAGATCGACTTCAGCCGGTCGTAGAAGTCGAACACCACTTCGTTCAGCGGCAGGTCATAGGTCAGCATGGCGCGGCTGCCGACATAGGTCAGCTCGGTCTGGATACCGCGGCGGTCCTGGCAGAGCTTGAGGATGCCGCCGAGATATTCGTCCGGGGTCAGGATCGTCGCCTTGATCCAGGGCTCGCGGAACTCGCTGATCTTGACGACATCGGGCATGTCGGCCGGATTGTGCAGCTCCTTCTCCGTGCCGTCGGTCATTGTCAGCTGATAGACGACCGAAGGTGCGGTTGCGATCAGGTCAAGGTCGAACTCACGGCTCAGGCGCTCCTGGATGATTTCCAGGTGCAGGAGGCCGAGGAAGCCGCAGCGGAAGCCAAAGCCGAGCGCGGCCGAGCTTTCCATTTCAAAGGAGAAGGAAGCATCGTTGAGGCGCAGCTTGCCCATGGCCGAGCGCAGCTCTTCGAAGTCGGCGGCATCGACGGGGAAGAGGCCGCAGAAGACCACGGGCTGGGCCGGCTTGAAGCCCGGAAGGGCTGCGGCCGTCGGCCGCTTGTCGTCGGTGATGGTGTCGCCCACACGGGTGTCGGCCACCTCCTTGATCGAGGCGGTGATGAAGCCGATCTCGCCCGGGCCGAGGCTGTCCATGGCCACCATCTTCGGGGTGAGCACGCCGACGCGCTCGATCGTGTAGCGGGCATCGGTGCCCATCATGCGGATGGTCTGGCCCTTGGAAAGCCGCCCCTCGATGATGCGCACGAGAACCATGACGCCGAGATAGGTGTCGTACCAGCTGTCGACCAGCAGTGCCTTCAGCGGCGCGGCTTCGCCGCCGTCGCTCTTGGGCGCCGGCAGGCGATTGACGATGGCTTCGAGCACGTCGGGAATGCCGAGGCCCGTCTTGGCCGAGATCAGAACCGCGTCGGAGGCGTCGATGCCGATCACTTCCTCGATCTGCTGCTTGATCCGGTCAGGCTCGGCGGCCGGCAGGTCGATCTTGTTGAGAACGGTGACGAGCTCGTGATTGTTGTCCATCGCCTGATAGACATTGGCCAGCGTCTGCGCTTCCACGCCCTGGCTGGCATCGACCACCAGCAGCGAGCCTTCGCAGGCCGAGAGCGAGCGCGAGACTTCATAGGCGAAGTCGACATGGCCTGGGGTGTCGATCAGGTTCAGAACATAGGTCTCGCCGTTGTTCGCCTTGTAGTGCAGGCGCACGGTCTGGGCCTTGATGGTGATGCCGCGCTCGCGCTCGATATCCATGCTGTCGAGCACCTGCTCGCTCATCTCGCGCTCGGCCAATCCGCCTGTCGTCTGGATCAGCCGGTCGGCAAGGGTCGATTTGCCATGGTCGATATGGGCGACGATGGAAAAATTGCGGATATGGTCGAGGGGCGTGCGCGTCGTGGTGCTCATGGGGGCGGCATATAGCAGCGCATATCCCGGGCGCAAAGCGGGAAATGCCGGGCTTCCGGGCTTCTTCGCCCTGTCCCCGCCCGATGCCGCGGCAGGAATCCCGCAGCGATCCGCTTGACTCCACCAAAAGAGAATTTATTCTCTTATCATGGAATTGGGCAAGGACACCTTTGAAGACAGCATCGACAGCCGCTTGGGCGAGCGGCTGAAGGCGCTGCGCCAGGCGCAGCGGCTGACGCTGGACGCGCTGGCCGAGCGCGCCGGCGTTTCCCGCGCCATGATCTCGCGCATCGAGCGCGGCGAGGCGAGCCCGACGGCGCAGCTGCTCAACCGCCTCTGCGCCGCGCTCGACACCACCCTGTCGCGCTTCTTCGCGGAGGAGGAAACGCAGGAGGATCCGCTGTCGCGGCGCGACCGCCAGCGCGTCTGGCGCGATCCGGCCACAGGCTATCGCCGCCGCTCGGTCTCGCCGGAGCGCACGGGCTCGCCCGTCGATGTGATCGAGGTGGAGTTTCCGCCCGGCGGACGCGTGGTGTTTGATCCCCATGTGTTCGACAGCGGCGTCAGCCAGCATGTCTGGATCCTCGAAGGGGCGATGCGGCTGACATCGGGTGAGACCACGCATGCGCTGCAGGCGGGCGATTGCCTGTTCATGCGGCTGAGCGACGGCCAGATCTTTGAAAACCCTCATGCCGAGCCGGCGCGCTATGCGGTGATCCTGCACCGGCACGAAACCTGACCATCTCCCCCTTTTCTCAAGAGGCCTTCATGCCATCCTCGCCCTCCTCGGCCGCGCCGTCCACTGCGCCTTCCAAAGACCTTGGGGCCGCCGAGCGGCTCACCCACTTGTCCGCAAAGGAGGCGCTGGCCGCCCTTCCCGATCTTGCCGGGATCCTGCTCGATTGCATCGACGGCGGCGCCTCCGTCGGCTTCATGGCCGGCTTCTCGCAGGCGGAAGCCGAAGCCTATTGGCGGGAGGTCGCTGCCGGCGTTGACGCCGGTGCCATCGTTCTTCTCGGCGTGGAGTGGGCGGGCCATATGGTCGGCACGGTGCAGCTCGGCCTGAAGCAGCCGCCCAACCAGCCGCATCGCGCGGATCTCAAGAAGCTGCTCGTTCACCGTTCAGCCCGTGGCGCCTGCCTCGCCCGCCGGCTTCTGGCGGCGGCGGAAGCGCGGGCGCGCGATGCGGGCAAGAGCCTGCTGGTGCTCGACACGGCGACGGGCAGCCCAGCGGAGACACTTTATGAGAAGCTCGGCTGGAGGAAGAGCGGCGTGGTGCCGAATTACGCGCTCTGGCCCGATGGGCGCTTCTGCGACACGACCATTTTCTACAAGGCGCTCTGATCCGCTTGCCGGCGCGCGGCGATCGATCGCACATCGCGCAAAAGACGCGGCCCGAAGGAATTTTCCGTCACGCCATGATCACGCCATCGTGCAGGGTTCATCTTCCCGCCGCAATCGATGCTATGAACGGCCATGTATCCATCGGGGGACCCTTGATTCGATGATGAAGAGAATTGCCATCCTGGCCGTTGCGGCCGTCTATCTTTCCGGCTGCACGACTGTCGATCCCTATACGGGCGAACAGAAGATGTCGAACACGGCCGGCGGCGCGCTGATCGGCGCGGGCCTGGGCGCTGCCACCGGCCTTCTGATCGGCAAGGATGCGCGCGGCCGGCGCAATGGCGCCCTGATCGGCGCCGGCATCGGCGCGCTCGGCGGCGGCCTGATCGGCAAGTACATGGACAACCAGGAGTCGGAGCTGCGCGCGCAGTTGCAGGGCACCGGCGTGTCCGTGACCCGCGTCGGCGACCGCATCGTCCTGAACATGCCGTCCAACGTCACCTTCGCCACCGACCAGGATCAGGTCAATCCGGGCTTCTACGCCACGCTGAACTCGGTCGCGATCGTTCTGAACAAGTTCAACAAGACCCTGATCGACGTCGACGGCCACACGGACTCCGTGGGCAATCCCGCCTATAATCAGGGCTTGTCGGAACGCCGCGCCGCCTCGGTCGCCAATTACCTGGCCAGCCAGGGCGTCGACCAGCGCCGCATGTCGGCCATCGGCTACGGCCAGGAGCGCCCCATCGCCTCCAACGCCACCGAAGCCGGCCGCGCCCAGAACCGCCGCGTAGAAATCTCCATCGCGCCGATCCAGGAAAACTGATCAGGCGAAGGCCATCGGTCACACGTGCGAAAACCGGCTCGAAAGGGCCGGTTTTTTCGTGCGCGCCTCACGCACCTTTCGGCGGATAGGCATGGACCTGCCCGCGAAAATCGCGCACCAGCATGCCGCCCTCCCCATCCGGCTGAACGGAAGACGCGGCGATCACCGCCTTGCCGTGGCCGCCGGGGATATCCAGCACATAGGTCGGCTGGCAGAGGCCTGAAATGCGGCCGCGCAAGGCGGCGACCAGCGCCTGGCCCTCCTCGATCGTCAGGCGGAAATGGCTGGTGCCCGACGCGAGATCGGGATGGTGGAGGTAATAGGGCGTGACCCGGGCCTCGACGAAGCCGCGCATCAGCGCCGCCAGCACCTCCGGATCGTCATTGACGCCCTTCAGCAGGACGGACTGGCTGACCAGCGTGAGGCCGCCCTCGGCAAGGCGCGCAAGGGCCGCGCGCGCCTGAGGCGTCAATTCGCGCGGATGGTTGGCATGCAGTGCGACATAGACGGTCTTGCCGCTTTCCTTCAGCGCCGCGATCAGGGCGGCATCGATGCGGGCGGGCTCGACCACCGGCACGCGGGTGTGGAAGCGCACGATCTTGACGTGCTCGATGGCTGCCAGCCGGCGCATGAGATCGGCGAGGCGGCGGGGCGACAGCACGAAGGGATCGCCACCCGTGAGGATGACTTCCCAGATCTCCGTGTGATCGGCGATATAGGCGAAGGCGGCTTCGAGCGCGGCACCCGACAGCGTTCCTTCTCCGCCGGGGCCGACCATTTCCCGGCGGAAGCAGAAGCGGCAATAGACCGGGCAGACATGCACCGCTTTCAGGAGCACCCGGTCGGGATAGCGATGGACGATGCCTTCGACGGGCGAATGAGCATGGTCGCCGATCGGATCGGCGCGCTCCTCGGGGAGTGTGTCCAGTTCCGCCGCCTGCGGAATGAACTGGCGGGCGATAGGGTCCTCGGGGTCTGAGGGATCGATCAGCGCGGCGATGTCGGGGCTGACGGCCAGCGCATAGCGGGCCGTGACGGGGGCGAGCGCGGCGTGGTCGGCCTCCGGCACAAGGCCGGCCTGTGTCAGCGCGGTGAGCGTGGTCAGCGTCGCGGCGGCCATCAGGGGGCAAGCTCCGGCTGGTCAGGCTGGTCCGCCGGATCGGCGACAGGCGCCCAGAGCACCTCCTCGATCCGCCGCGCGCCCGAGGCCAGCATCACCAGCCGGTCGAAGCCCAGCGCGGCGCCGCTCGCCTCTGGCATGCGCTCCAAAGCCTTGAGGAAATCCTCGTCGATCGGGTAGGTCTCGCCATAGATGCGCTGCTTCTCGGCCATCTCGATCAGGAAGCGGCGGCGCTGCTCGGCGGGGTCGGTCAGCTCGCCAAAGGCATTGGCCAGTTCGACACCGCAGGCATAGAGCTCGAAGCGCTCGGCCGTGCGCGGATCGCCGGCGCTGCGCCGGGCGAGCGCGGCTTCCGACACGGGATAGCCATAAAGAATCGTCGCACGGCCGAAGCCGAGCCGCGGCTCGATCCGCTCCACCAGCACCCGGCTGAACAGATCCGCCCAGAGATCGTCCGGCGCCACGCGCAGCCCGGCCGCCTGCAGGGCGCGCGACAGCGCCTCGCGGTCGGTCTCCCCCGTGGGGGAGACGGTGGCCAGCAGATCGATCCCGGCATAGCGCGCGAAGGCTTCCGCGACGCTTAAGCGTTCCGGGTCGGCGAAGGGGTCGCATTCTGCGCCGCGCCAGCGCAGCATCTCGTTGCCGGCGGCCTCGGCGGCTAGCGCCAGCAGCCGGGCGCAGTCGGCCATCAGCTGATCATAGGCCTCGCCGACGCGATACCATTCCAGCATGGTGAATTCGGGATGGTGCAGCGGCCCGCGCTCGCGGTTGCGCCAGACATGGGCGAAGCAGGAGATCTTCGTCTCGCCGGCAGCCAGCAGCTTCTTGCAGGCAAATTCCGGCGAGGTGTGGAAATGCATGGGATGGCCTTGGCCATCCGGACCGATGGCGCGGGTGGAAAAGGCGTGCAGATGGGCCTCGTTGCCGGGAGAGATCTGGAGCGCGGCGGGATCGACCTCGACGAAATCCTGGCGTGCGAAGAAGCCGCGCAGTGCCGCCTGGATGCGGCCGCGCGCCATCAGGAAAGGCCGGCGGTCGGCATGCCGGTCGCGGCTCCACCAGGGCGAGATTGCGGCCATGATCGTTCAACTCCTTCACCGGCATCGCGCCCCGCACGCAAGGGGGGCGAGGCCCTGACCACCGGGCGTCTGACAGCGCTTTTTTGCCGGCTTTCGGATCTCATACGGGCGGATCGGCCCATCTTCCTGCGGCCAGACCCCGCTTTCGCCGCGAGACAGCTGGCCTTTTTGCTTGAGATGGGGTAGGTGCGGCCCGAAACCCTGGGCCCGAACGCCCGGGCAAGGCGCCCGCGCCGTCCCGTCGGCCCTGTCGGCCGCTTCCTAGACGGTCGGGCCGCCAGAGACAAGTATTCGCGAACACGACAATTCTGAACAAGGAAGACTTATGGTCAAGGTCATCGCCTCCTCCGTGCGCAAGGGGAACGTCCTCGATGTCGACGGCAAGCTCTATGTGGTGCTGACGGCGCAGAACTTTCACCCGGGCAAAGGCACCCCGGTCACGCAGGTCGATATGCGCCGCATCTCCGACGGCGTGAAGGTGTCCGAGCGCTACCGCACCACCGAACAGGTCGAGCGCGCCTTCGTCGAAGACCGTCCGCACACCTTCCTTTATGAAGATGGCGAAGGCTTCCACTTCATGAACCCGGAAAGCTACGACCAGCTGGTCATGAGCTCCGACGATATCGGCGACCAGAAGGCCTATCTGCAGGAAGGCATGGTCTGCACCCTGTCGACTCACGAAGGGGTGGCGATCGCCATCGAACTGCCGCGCCATGTCACGCTCGAAATCACCGAGACCGAGCCGGTCACCAAGGGCCAGACGGCGTCTTCGTCCTACAAGCCGGCCATGCTGTCGAACGGCGTGCGCACGCTGGTGCCGCCGCACATCACCGCCGGCACGCGTGTGATCATCGCCACCGAAGACGGCTCCTATGTCGAGCGCGCCAAGGACTGATGGTCTGCAGCTGAAAAATTGACGAACGAAAGGGCGCTGCCGCAAGGCCGCGCCCTTTTCTTGTTCTCGCTGTTTCGCTCTCTCTGGCAAGCCGTAGCTCACCTCTCTGGCAAGCCGTAGCTCAGTGAGACGACAGCTCGGGATAGGCCTCGGCGGCCTCGCCCTCGCCGCCCTTCAGCGCCTCATAGCCTTCGAGCGCGACCGCAATCGGATCCTCTACACCCACGCCGCCTTCATGGCTGACCTTCACGCGCGAACCATTGTCGCGCACCAGCGTCGCCTCGCCGGAAAAGCCCTGCTTCATCAGCCAGTCGCGCGGCGCCATCAGGCGGATGCGCACGCTGCGCGTTTCGTCCTCGTCGCGCGCCATGATCACCTCATATGATACGGGCTGCGACTGGCCGTTGATTTCAAGGATACCCTTGCCATTGCCTTCGGCATCATGTGTCAGCATCGCCATCTCCTCTTCAAATCTCGTGATGGTCATCGAGCCCAGCGTCGAAGCGCCTGTGCAACGCGGCCCGCATAGGCTCCAAACGGACGAAAGCCGCCTTTGTTCGAGGCGGCTTTCGTTTCAATCCCGATTTACCGGGCCCGATGTACCGGCCGGTTAATGCCTGACGGCTCGACCCACGGCGATCAGCAGGCAAGCGCCGATGAAGCCGATGACGAGATAGGCGAGCCAACCGGCGAAGGAGAGGCCGGCGAAGGACAGGATAGCATTGAGGACGACAGCGCCCAGAATACCCAGGATAATGTTCATGAACAGGCCCATATTGGACTTCATGAACTGTTCCGCCATCCAGCCTGCGAGACCGCCGATGATGATTGCTGCGAGCCAGCCAACGCCATTTACATCCATGATCGTCTCCCTTGGTTCAAAAGATCTACTTTAAAACTTCGCCGGCTAGTGGTTGCTCGGCGTTGTTCTTGTGCTGGTAACGACCGGGTGGATTTTTTGTTCCCTCCGCCTGCGATCCTGCTCCTTTTTCCTCGGGCGGCAGACGGGCGGCACGGCGAGCGGCAGATGGGCGCGAGACCCCCAGCTAGGAAAGCCCTTGCCATTTTCGCACCGCGATATAGATTAGAATTATTCTAAACTAACGGATCCCCGTCATGCTGACGCAGCTTTTCTCCGGCGCCCGCCGCCGTCCCTTGTCGTCCTTGAGCGAACAGGAAGTGCTGGCGCTCGCCATCGCCTCCGAGGAGGACGACGCCCGCATCTACCTTGCCTATGCCGACCAGCTGCGCGCGGCCTATCCGCATTCGGCCAAGGTCTTCGAGGACATGGCCGAGGTGGAGAACACCCACAAGAACATGCTGATCGACATGCATCGCCGCCGCTTCGGCGAGCGCATTCCGCTGATCCGGCGCGAGCATGTGCGCGGCTTTCTCGAGCGCAAGCCAGACTGGCTGCAGAAGAACCTTTCGCCCGACGCCATCCGCCGCGAGGCGGAGCTGATGGAGCAGCAGGCCTATCGCTTCTATGTCGAGGCGGCCAAGCAGACATCCGATGCCGGCACCCGGGCCCTGCTGCACGATCTGGCTCTGGCCGAGCAGGGGCACGAGGACATCGCCCGCATGCTGGACGAGCGCCACCGCCCGGAAGAGGTGCGGGAGGAGGAGCAAGAGACGGCCCATCGTCAGTTCGTGCTGACCTATGTGCAGCCGGGTCTTGCCGGGCTGATGGACGGCTCGGTCTCCACCCTGGCGCCGATCTTCGCCGCCGCCTTCGCCACGCAGGACACCTGGCAGACCTTCCTGGTCGGCCTCTCCGCCTCCGTCGGCGCCGGCATCTCCATGGGCTTCACCGAAGCCGCCCATGACGACGGCAAGATTTCCGGGCGCGGCTCGCCGCTCAAGCGCGGGCTCGCCTGCGGCATCATGACGGCGCTGGGCGGCCTGGGCCACACCCTGCCCTACCTCATCCCGAACTTCTGGACCGCGACGATCGCCGCCGTCATCATCGTCTTCTTCGAGCTCTGGGCGATCGCCTTCATCCAGAACCGCTATATGGAAACCCCGTTCCTGCGCGCCGCCTTCCAGGTGGTTATCGGCGGCGGCCTGGTTCTGGCGGCCGGCATCCTGATCGGCAGCGGCTGACAAGCGGCGCGGCAGGCCCATTTACGAAATGCAAAAAGGGCCGGCGGTTGCTGAACCGCCGGCCCTTGTCCGTTTGAAGTGTCCGTTTGAAATACTCACATCTGCCGTGCGGCAGAGGGGCTGGCCGGCTTAGCGGCCGACCGAACCGACCATGACTTCGTCGCCATTCTCGATGGTGACCCAGCGGCCCGTGTTGAACGAGGCCTGGCGCTTGAGATAGCGATACGGCGTCTTGGTCCAGATCTTTACCTCGTCATCGAGGTTGTCGAGGATGAAGTCGCCCTGCGCGGTGCGCACGGTCAGGACGGCATGACCCTCGCCATCAGGCTTGCGCACCACCGTCATCAGCAAGTCGGCGGGCGAAAAGCCCCGCTCCAGCAGATCGCGGCGCTTCAGCAGCGCATAGTCTTCACAGTCGCCGGCGGTTGTCGGATAGGTCCAGAACTCCTCGCGGCCATAAAGCTCCATGTCGGTCATCGGGGTGATGGCATGGTTGACGCTGGAATTAATCTCGCGAATGAGCTTCCAGCCATATTCCGTCACGCGCGGCGGCGGCGAGGAGGGCGAGGTGATCGAGCATTCGCTCTGATGCGTCTGGCAGAATTCGTAATGGCCGATGGGCTGGGAGGTGACGCTGCCGGTCTGCATCCACAAGCTGCCATTGGCCGGCGCCGGAATGGCCGCGCCTGCGGACAGGACGAGGGCGGCGAGTGCCGCTGCCACACTGAAAAGCCCCTTGATCTGCGCCATGCGCGTCCCCTGTGGCGAAGCGCCCGCGGAAAAACCCCGCGCGGACCACTCCGCTTGCCTGTGACATTGACGACAGCTGGTGAGACGCCTCATGCGCTCGCTGTTCTAATCGTTAAGAAAACGTTAACCGGCAGGGGCAGCCCAAGTCAATTGCGGCAGCGCGGCACGTTAAGACATGGTTAAGATTTGCGGCGAAACCGCATCAGATTCGCGCCTTCTGATAAAAGATGAGAAGAAGCTATCTTTTTGATATAAATTGTTTTTCTCGAAAAATTCGGCAGCTTTCCGCAGGCGCGGCCGCCACAATGTGGCAGAGCCTATCCCCAGGGATCGCCAGGCCTGCGGCCGGCAAGCAGCACTGGCCGTTAAGCTCTATGGCAGCGCGGCGAGAGGCGCGCCGGCAAGGGAAGCCGGCTCAGGAGAGCCGGAGCCAGCATGGTCCGCCGGATGCCGCCGCGGCTGCGTCCAAGCTTATAGAGGCAGAAGAGGCCGCTCAGGCCTCCGTCAGCATGGCCGAAACGGCGGCCAGGATGCGCTCGATATCCTCGGGGCGCGACAGGCGATGGTCGCCATCGCGGATCAGCGTCATCACCACATCGTCGCAGGCCAGATGCTCCATCAGCTTCAGCGCATGCGCATAGGGCACATCCGGATCCTTCATGCCCTGGAGCACATGAACAGGGCAGCCGGTTTCGATCGTGCCGGTCAGGACGCGATTGTCCCGGCCGTCCTCCATCAGCTTGCGGGTGTAGATATAGGGGTCCGCCCCGTAAGCCGAGGGCTCCTCGAAATAGCCCTTCTCGTCGAGCGCGCGGCGTTCGGCTTCGCCGAGCTGCGGCTCGATCAGGTCGCTGGTAAAATCCGGCGCCGGGGCAATCAGCACGAGGCCGGCCAGCCGCTCTGCCTGACCGTGGCGGCGAAGTTCCTCGGCAAGGCGCAGGGCGATCCAGCCCCCCATCGACGAGCCGACCAGGATCATGCGGCCGATCCCGGTCGTGGCAATCACGCCCTCGGCCTCCTCCCGCCAACGCGAGATCGTTCCCTCGGCAAAGGCGCCGTCGGAGATGCCATGGCCGGAATAGTCGAAGCGCAGGCAGGCAAGCCCCTTCGCCCGGGCGAAGCCTTCGAGCTCCAGCGCCTTGGTGCCCTCCATGTCCGAGCGATAGCCGCCAAGCCAGACGATGGCGGGCTTTTCCGGGGGGGGATTGGCGGCCTCCGTCGCGGGGAGGAAGCGATAGGCGATCTCGCGCGATTCGGCGCCCTCGCCGACGAGGACACGGGAAACGGGCGGCGCTGCGATCTCGGCCATGGGATGAGGGGTCCTTTCGTAAGGTTTTTTCCATCTAAACGGAATTACAGCGCGGTGACAGAGGGTGATTTTCCTCCCGGAAGATGCTATATACGCGCCTTGACGATTGAACGGGCAGCGTGACGGCCTCACGGACCGGAAAACGCCGATGCCCTGATCGACCAAAATCCTTCAACAATGCGAGGAGAATACGACCATTCGCAGACCCTTTAAATCGGACGCACCGGTCAAGGACGGCCCCCGATCCAACAAGGAAATCCGGGTTCCCCGGGTGCAGCTCATCGATGCCGAAGGCGGCAACCAGGGCATCGTTCCGACCGACCAGGCGCTCCGCCTTGCGGAAGAGGCCGGTCTCGATCTCGTCGAAATCTCGCCCAACGCCGAACCGCCGGTGTGCAAGATCCTCGACCTCGGCAAGCTGAAATACGCGACCCAGAAAAAGGCCGCCGAAGCCCGCAAGAAGCAGAAGATCATCGAGATCAAAGAGATCAAGATGCGTCCCAACATCGACACCCATGATTATGAGGTGAAGATGCGGGCGATGAACCGCTTCTTCGAAGAGGGCGACAAGGTGAAGGTGACGCTGAAGTTCCGTGGCCGCGAAATGGCCCACCAGGAACTCGGCATGAAGCTTCTCCTGCAGGTCAAGGAAGACACGACCGCCATCGCCAAGGTGGAAGCCGAGCCCAAGCTCGAGGGACGGCAGATGATGATGGTACTCGCACCGCGCTGATCGCGACACGGCCCCCGCCGACCTGCAGGGCTCACGCGCAAGAGGCTTGCCTTCAGAAGGACGAAGCCTCTTGGCAAGAGCCGCGCCGCAAGATTGCGTGCGCTCTGTCGACCGGCGATGTCAGGAACGACGAAGAACAGCAAGGCCGCTTGCAGCCCGACCGGCGCTGCGGGCGGCCTTTCGCATGTGCGGGACCTCGGCACTTTCGCAGGACCTCGGCGGATTTGACGGCGGCCCCGTCGGGCCATGCCTTGGCGCCCAAGGCTGCAAGGAATCGCACCGAACCCGGTTGCGCTTTCTCCCGGCTTCGGCTACAAGCCGCCGTCCGAACGGTCCGGCAGGGCATGCCGTGGCCGTTCTTTACGCTGGAGCCGGTCTCGTCAACCGGTTCGACACGAAGAAGAATGGAGTAGCAAAATGCCCAAGATGAAGACGAAATCCTCGGCCAAGAAGCGGTTCAAGATCACCGCGACCGGCAAGGTTCTGGCAGCTGGCGCCGGCAAGCGCCACGGCATGATCAAGCGGTCCAACAAGTTCATCCGCGACGCCCGCGGCACGATGGTTCTCGCCGAAGCTGACGGCAAGAAGATCATCAAGAACTACCTGCCCAACGGTCTCTGAGACCTTCAGGCTTTTTGGATTTTAAGGAGATCATTCCATGGCACGTGTAAAACGCGGCGTTGCAGCCCACGCCAAGCACAAGAAGACGCTGAAGGCCGCCAAGGGCTTTTACGGCCGTCGCAAGAACACCATCCGCGCCGCCAAGGCCGCCGTCGATCGTTCGCGTCAGTTCGCCACGCGCGACCGCCGCGCCAAGAAGCGCAATTTCCGCGCCCTGTGGATCCAGCGCATCAACGCCGCCGTCCGCGAGCATGGCCTGACCTATGGCCGCTTCATCGACGGCCTGAACAAGGCCGGCATCGAAGTGGACCGCAAGGTTCTCTCTGACATGGCCATCCACGAAGCCGCTGCCTTCGGCGCGCTCGTCGAAGCCGCCAAGTCCGCGCTCGCCTACCTCAAGGACACGGGCACGGCCAACGAGTTTGAAAGCGCGGTTCGCTAAGACCAGCGCTTCCCAAGCTATCGTCACTTTTTGGGAAACCCGCGCTGGCGCTGAGCCGGCGCGGGTTTTTTCTTGGATCACGGCAGGACGGGCAGGAGATGCTCCAAGGGCTGAAGGATGCGGATGTCGAGACGATGCTGGCAGCGCTTGCCGGCTCGTCCCGGCGCGTCCAGCGCGTGGCGCTGTCCGACCGGACGATCTGGATCAAGCGCTATGGCCGGCGCGCGCCCTGGCGTGGGCATCATCTGCGCCTCATCGCCGCGCGGCTCGGCCCGACCGCCCGCGCGCTCGCCCCTTCCCCGCGCGTTCCGGCCGAGGCGATGGTCGCGCGGGAAATCCGCCAGATCGACAGGTTGACGCGCGCCGGCTTCCGCACGCCGGAGGTGCTCTATCGCAGCCCGACCGCGCTGGTCCTGTCGGATCTGGGTCCGAACGTGCTCGGCCAGATGAAGGCCCTGCGTCTGATCGATGCGCAGGGTCACGACGCGCTTCTGGTCCGCTCGGCTGGCGAACTCGGGCGCCTTCATAGCGCGCGGCTCTGCCATGGGCGACCGCATCCGCGCGATTTCTCGCTCGGCGCGGAGGGGTTCGGCTTCATGGATTTCGAAGAGGATCCCGTTGCCGTCATGCCGCTGCCGCTGGCACAGGCGCGCGATCTCTGGCTCCTGTTCCTGCAGGTGGCGAGCCGTGCCCTCCTGCCGGAGACACGGTGGCAGGCGCTCTGCGCCTGGCGGCAGCACCGGCCGCAGGACGCGGAGACTGCGCTTGCCCGCCTC
This sequence comes from Xaviernesmea rhizosphaerae, assembly GCF_001938945.1. GTDB lineage: Bacteria > Pseudomonadota > Alphaproteobacteria > Rhizobiales > Rhizobiaceae > Xaviernesmea > Xaviernesmea rhizosphaerae. Next base: position 96,183 of record NZ_MKIO01000047.1, on the reverse strand, counting down.
GTGCCGATGTTTGCCCGCGCCCTGCCGCTCGCCCGCCTGGTCGATCGCCTCCGCCAGGGCGCCGATATCACCCGCTTCATTCTGGCGACCGATTTCCTTCGGTCCGCCCTTCTCACCCCGATAGACCACCCTTGCGGCCATAACGGCCAGAACAGGTTCCCCTCATGAGCGATCTCGCGCTTCTGGAAAGCACCCTGCTGAACGACATCGAGACGGCCGCCGACGAAGCGGCGATCGAAGCCGTGCGCGTCGGCGCCTTGGGCAAGAAGGGGTCGGTCTCCGACCTTTTGAAAACGCTGGGCACCATGTCGCCGGAAGAGCGGCAGACGCGCGGCGCAGCGATCAATGCGCTGAAGACGCGCGTGAGCGACGCCATCGCCACGCGCAAGGCCGCGCTGAAGGATGCCGCCATCGCCGAGCGGCTGGTGCGCGAAACCCTCGACGTGACGCTGCCGGTGCGCTCGTCCCCGGCCGAGCGTGGCCGCATCCACCCCATCAGCCAGATCGTCGACGAGATCACCGCGATCTTCGCCGATATGGGCTTCTCCATTGCGGAAGGGCCCGATATCGAGACCGACTATTACAACTTCACCGCCCTGAACTTCCCCGAGGGCCATCCCGCGCGCGAAATGCACGACACCTTCTTCCTGCAGGCCGGCGGCGACGGCAATGAGCAGAAGGTGCTGCGCACGCATACCTCGCCGGTGCAGGTGCGCACCATGGAAGCGCAGGAGCCGCCGATCCGCATCATCATTCCCGGCAAGACCTATCGCCAGGATTCGGACGCCACCCATTCGCCGATGTTCCATCAGGTGGAAGGCCTGGTGGTCGACAAGACGGCCAATGTCGCCAATCTACGCTGGGTGCTGACCGAATTCTGCAAGGCCTTCTTCGAGGTGGAGGACATCACCATGCGCTTCCGGCCGTCCTTCTTCCCCTTCACCGAGCCCTCCTTCGAGGTCGATATCCAGTGCGACCGCTCCTCCGGCCCGATCGTCAAGTTCGGCGAGGGCAAGGACTGGATGGAGATCCTCGGCTGCGGCATGGTCCACCCGAACGTGCTGCGCGCCGGCGGGCTGGACCCGGATGTCTACCAGGGCTTCGCCTGGGGCATGGGCCTCGACCGCATCGCCATGCTGAAATACGGCATGCCGGATCTGCGCGACTTCTTCAATGCGGATGCCCGCTGGCTCAGCCACTACGGCTTCCGCCCGCTGGATATGCCGACGCTGTTCGGGGGGCTGAGCCAGTAAAGACAGCTGCTTTCGCTCCAGCCCATTGGCAGAGGTCCAGCAGCATCCAATTTATTTGTGCCCACAAATAAAGAGTTGTGGTAGAGATGGATCTCGAATGGGATGAAGAGAAACGCCAGAAGACGCTGCGTGAGCGTCGGATCGACTTTGCGGACGCGCCGCTTTGATGGATCCTGCAGCGGCCTTGACCGTCATGGATTCACGCGAAGACTACGGCGAACATCGTTTCGTATCCCTGGGCAAAATCCGCGAACGCCTGCACGTGATGTGCTGGACCATGCGCGGCAGCAAGATGCGGATCATCTCTCTGAGGAAGGCCAATGAGCGAGAGCAGAAAATCTTTTCCGATGCAAAACGAGATCCGTCCGCCGCTCACTGATGCGGAGGGCGAGGTGCGCGAAGTGACGGCAGAAGATCTGTCGGATGCCCAGCCGATGCAGGGAAGCTTCGCTGACATCGCCCAGGCTTTAGAGCGCAGCCGTGGCCAACGAGGCCCGCAAAAAGCACCCGTGAAAGAGCGTGTGGGCCTTCGGCTGGACAAGGACGTGATCGAGCACTTCCGCAAGACGGGGCCTGGCTGGCAAAGCCGGATCAATGCCGTTCTGGCCGATTACGTAAAAACTGGCCAGCAATAGGCGATACTCGCGAGGGCGACGAGGAACGACCGGCTGGCCATGGGGCTCACCCATCCAGCACTTTGAACGACAAGACCGTTGTTCGGGAAAATGTCCTGCAGCGGCGAACCCAGCTTACGGCGTTGAGCACATCGCGGCCCATGCCATTTTCGAAACGAGAACGAACCGATGAAATTCACCCTTTCCTGGCTCAAGGATCATCTTGAGACCGACGCCACGCTGGACGAGATCTGCGAACGCCTGACCGCGATCGGTCTCGAAGTGGAGGATGTCGATGACAAAGCGGCATTCAAGCCCTTCCTGATCGCCAAAGTGGTCTCGGCCGAGAAGCATCCGCAAGCCGACAAGCTGAAGGTGCTGATGGTCGATACCGGCGCCGGCCAGCCGGTGCAGGTGGTCTGCGGCGCGCCCAATGCGCGCGCGGGACTCGTCGGCGCCTTTGCCGCGCCCGGCACCCATGTTCCCGGGCTCAATGTCACGCTCTCGGTCGGCACCATTCGCGGTGTCGAAAGCCGGGGCATGATGTGCTCGGAGAAGGAGCTGGAAATCTCCGACGACCATAACGGCATCATCGAGCTGCCGGAGGATGCCCCCGTCGGCACCAGTTTCGCCTCCTATGCCGGCATTGACGATCCCGTCATCGAGATCAACCTGACGCCGAACCGGCCGGACTGCACCTCGATTCACGGCATTGCCCGCGATCTCGCCGCCGCCGGCCTCGGCCGGCTGAAGACGACGCCTGCTCCGGCGCTCCCGCTTTCGGGCGAGACACCGGTCAAGGTGACGCTCGATCTCGACGATCCCGCGCTCTGCCCCGGCTTCGCGCTGCGTCTCGTCAAGGGTGTGCGCAACGGCCAGAGCCCGGACTGGATGCGCCGCCGGCTGACCGCGATCGGCCTGCGCCCGATCAATGCGCTCGTTGACATCACCAACTACATGACCTTTGACCAGGGCCGGCCGCTGCACGTCTTCGATGCCGCCAAGGTCAAGGGCGATCTCACCGTGCGCCGGGCGAAGGAGGGCGAGACCGTGCTCGCACTCGACACCCGCGAATACAAGCTCTCGCCGGCCAATGTCGTCATCGCCGACGAGAACGGCGTGGAATCGATCGGCGGCATCATGGGCGGCGAGCATTCCGGCTGCGACGAGACCACGACCGAGGTGCTGATCGAATCGGCCCTGTGGGATCCGATGAACATCGCCAAAACCGGCCGCAGCCTCGGCATCATCACCGACGCCCGCTACCGCTTCGAGCGCGGGGTCGATCCGGCCTATATGATCCCCGGCCTCGACCGCGCGACCGCGCTGGTGCTTGAGCTGTGCGGCGGCAGCCCTTGCGAGGCGGTCATTGCCGGCAGCGGCGAGACGGCGGCCAGGGTGGTGGACTTTCCCTATTCCGAGGTCAGCCGCCTGACGGGCCTGACGATCGAGCCGGCTCAGTCGCGCACGATCCTGGAAAAGCTCGGCTTCACGGTCGAGGATCAGGGCGCGCGGGCACGCGTCACCGTCCCCTCCTGGCGGCCGGATGTCGAGGGCAAGGCCGATCTGGTGGAAGAGGTCATGCGCATCCACGGCGTCGATCGCATCCGTCCCGTGGCCCTGGAGCGGATCGATGCCGTTAATGGCCGTATCCTGACGCTCCTGCAGATCCGCACCCGAGCCGCCAAGCGGGCGCTGGCCGCACGCGGCATGCTGGAAGCCGTCACCTGGTCCTTCATCCCCAAGGACCAGGCCGAGCTGTTCGGCGGCGGCAAGCCGGAGCTTTCGCTGGTCAACCCGATCGCCGCCGACATGTCGGACATGCGCCCCTCGCTGCTGCCAGGCCTTTTGACAGCCGCCCAGCGCAATGCCGACAAGGGCCATGGCGATGTCGCGTTGTTCGAGGTTTCGGGCACCTATGAAAGCGACAAGCCGGAAGGCCAGCGGCGCGTGGCCGGCGGCTTGCGCCGCGGCACGGCCAGCCTTGCCGGCGCCGGGCGCTCCTGGTCGAACGGGCTGAAGGGCGGCGGCAAGCCGATCGACGTCTTCGACGCCAAGGCCGATGCGCTGGCGGTGCTGGAAGCCTGCGGCGTGCCCATGGCCAATGTCCAGATCGAGGCCGGCGGCCCGTCCTGGTACCATCCGGGACGCTCGGGCACGATCAAATACGGCCCGAAGATCACGCTCGGCTATTTCGGCGAATTCCATCCCAAGGTTTTGGCCGCGCTGGATGTCTCGGGCGCGCTAGCCGGCTTCGAGGTCTTCGTCGATGCGCTGCCAGAGCCGAAGAAGAAGGCGACCCGCACCAAGCCGGCGCTCGATCTCTCGCCCTTCCAGGCCGTGCGCCGCGACTTCGCCTTCGTGGTCGACCGCGCGGTGGAAGCCGGCGCGATCCTCAAGGCCGCCTCGACCGCCGACCGCAAGCTGATCGCAAGCGTCAATGTCTTCGACGTGTTCGAGGGCGGAGCGCTTGGCGAGGGCAAGAAGTCGGTGGCAATCGAAGTCACGATCCAGCCGGCCGAGCGCACGCTGACGGACGAGGACTTCGAGGCGCTCACCGGCCGCATCGTCGCCAACGTCACCAAGGCCACAGGCGGCACGCTGCGCGCCTGAGGCCCTTCGGCAGAACCGAACAAGGCCCGGCGGCTCGCCGCCGGGGTCGACTGTCTCAAGGGGCGCAGCCTCGGCCTGCATCATTGCACGCCGGACCGCGACCTTCGGTCACGCCGCCGGCAGCTCCAGCGCGCGGCGGTCGAGAATGCGGTCGATCAGCCCCCATTCCAGCGCCTGCTCGGCGGTCATGAAGCAATCTCGGTCGAGCGTGCGCTCGACCTCCTCCTCGCTGCGCCCGCAATGCTGTGCGTAGAGCCGGATCATGCGGCGCTTGGTCTGCTGCATTTCCTCGGCATGGATCATGAAATCCGACGCCTGCCCCTGGAAGCCGCCGAGCGGCTGGTGGACATGCAGGCTGGCATTGGGAAGTGCTGCGCGCTGGCCCGGCTCGCCGGCCATCAGCAGGAAGGAGCCCATGGAGCGGGCCGTGCCCATGCACAGCGTATGCACCGGCGGCCGGATGTAATGCATGGTGTCATACATGGCGAGGCCAGCCGTCACCACGCCGCCGGGTGAGTTGATGTAGAGATGGATCGGCCGCGTCGGATCCTCCGCTTCCAGAAACAGGAGCTGGGCGCAGACGAGCGCGGCCACCGTGTCGTTCACCTCGCCATTGAGGAAGATGATCCGCTCGCGCAGGAGCCGGGAATAGATGTCGAACGACCGTTCCCCCCGGCTGGACTGTTCGACGACCATGGGGACAAGTTGCATCGCTTCGCGCATCGGCGAATTCTCCTGCTGTTGGAGTGTAAGCTGTCGGGAACGCGGTCAGGCGGCGCTCAGCAGGGCCGCTCTGTTGGCATTGGCCGCCACCGGGCCGGCCGCGCGCGGCCTGGCCAGTTCGTGAAGGATGCGGATATGCGTGCCGCCATCCTCGCCCGGCGTCAGGCGGATCGTCACATGGCTCTCGAGGAAGGGCGGCGTGCGCTCGCGCATCCTGTAGCGCATCGTTTGACCGGGAACCACCTCCACCCCGTCCGGCTCCATCAGATCCCCTGAGGGAAGCCATTGCGCACGCAGCGCCGGGATGCTCAGGGCGCGCCAGACTTTCGGCAGCGGTGCATCCAGCGTCTCCTCGAACAGGAGAGCGGCATCCACAGGGGTGTCCTCGGTCATTGATCCATCTCCCGCAACAGGGTCTTGAGCGCGTCGATTCGCTCGGGCCAGTAGGCGCGGTAACGGGCCAGCCATTCGGCCATCCGCGCCAGCCCCTCCGGTTCGACCTGATATTCGACGAAACGGCCCTTGCGCGCCTCCCGCAGGAGCCCGGCCTTGCGCAGCACCGCAAGGTGCTGCGACATCGCCGGCTGGCTGATCGCCATGCCCTCGCGCAGCGCGCTCGCGGTGCGCCCGCCCTCGGCCAGCTTCTCGAAAATCCTGCGCCGCGTCGGGTCGGCCAGCGCCTTGAAGAGATCGTCCGTCATCATGTGCTTGAGATAAGCGCAGACTTATGCGTTGTGCAAGCGATTTTCGCGCGATCGCACTAAGGGCGGCTGGCTTGACATCATTCGATGGACAGGCACACTGTTGATGCTGATCGTCTGGATCAGGCACCGCGAAAGACCATTCTCTCTCGAACGACCGGGGGTCCCAATGCGCCGACTCACTTCTCACGAACTTCACATCCGACTTTCTGAGAAGCTGAGGCATCATGCGCAGTTTGAATTTGGGCATCCTCGCCCATGTGGACGCTGGCAAAACCAGTCTGACTGAACGACTTCTTTTCGATGCAGGCGTGATCGATCGCCTCGGGAGCGTCGATAAGGGCAGCACGCAAACGGACACGCTGGCGCTTGAGCGTCAACGCGGGATCACCATCAAGGCGGCGGTTGTCTCGTTCAAGATCGGGGACCGTATCGTCAACCTGATCGACACACCCGGCCATCCGGACTTCATCGCGGAAGTCGACCGGGTTCTCGGTCTGCTTGACGCGGCGATTGTCGTCGTTTCCGCCGTCGAAGGCGTGCAGGCGCAGACGCGGGTTCTGGTGCGTGCGCTTCAGCGCCTGCGGGTGCCCTTCGTGTTCTTCATCAACAAGATCGATCGCCGCGGGGCAGACGTTCCGGCGGTGATCGCGGCGCTTCGCTCTGCGCTGCCCGTGCGCCCGATTGGCGTGTCGCGTGTCATCGAAGCGGGCACGAAAAACGCCCGGGCCGAACCGCTCGATCTTCGAGATCCCGCACTCTTCGACACAGCTTGCGAGGCGATGGCGGATCACGATCCCGATCTGCTTGCGGATTATCTCACGGCGCCGCAGACCCTGACCGCGCAACGCCTGCAGGACGCCCTGCGCGAGCAGGTTGGTCAGGGACTGCTGCATCCGAGCTTCGCCGGCGCGGCGATGACAGGCGTCGGTGTGCCGGCGCTGATGTCCGCCATCGCTACGATCCTGCCGGCGCCGCTTCGCGATCCCGCCGCTGCCGTAGAAGGAACGATCTTCAAGATCGAGCGCGGCTGGGGCGGAGAAAAGCTGGCCTATGTCGCCTTGACCTCCGGCACGATTGCGCTGCGCCAGACACTTTCCCTGCCGAGAGGTCCTGAGCGGGTCACTGTAATTCAGGTCTTTGACAATGGGCAGACCCGTCCGGCCTCCTGCCTGCAGGCGGGGCAGATCGGCCGGATCTCGGGTCTGTCCCATGCGCGCATCGGCGACAGCGTGGGAGACATGCGCGACTCTGCCGTCAAAACGGCCTTTCCGCCGCCGACGCTCGAAGCGAAAATCGTGGTCGCCAGAGCCGGCGACCATGGCGCCCTGTGGGTGGCGCTCAGCCAGCTTGCCGAACAGGATCCCTTCATCGCCCTGCGCAAGACAGCGGACACGGGCGAAATCTACCTGTCGCTCTATGGCGAGGTGCAAAAGGACGTCATCCGCGACACGCTGCTGGCCGATTTCGACCTTTCGGTCGCGTTCGAAGAGAGCACGATCGTCCATGTGGAACGGCTGCTCGGCATTGGCACGGGCCTCGAACTCATTTTCAGGCCGCCCAACCCCTTCCTCGCCACGGTCGGCCTGCGCGTCGAGCCGCGCAAGGAGGGCGCCGGAAACAGTTTCGCGCTTGAAGTGGATGTCGGCCAGATGCCGGCGAGTTTCTATCGCGCCGTGGAGGAAACCGCGCTGGAAGCCCTCGAAGACGGCCTCTTCGGATGGCCCATTGTCGATTGCCACATCGCCATGACCGATGCAAAACACACCTCCCCCTCCAGCACAGCCGGCGATTTTCGCCAGTTGACGCTCTGGGTGCTGGCCAAGGCGGTGCAAGAAGCGGGCACGGTTGTCTGCGAACCCGTGGAGCAATTTCGGCTGGAAGCGCCAAGCAACGCCTTTCACACCTTGCTGACCGTGCTGGGCAAGGCCGGGGCTGCCGTGACGCATTCGGCAGTGGAGGGCGAAACCCTGTTGCTTGAAGGCACGATCGCTTCGGCGCGCGTGCAGGGCGTCCTGCGGGAGCTTGCGGGCCTCACCGCCGGCCAGGGTCTGATGGAAACGACGTTTTCCCATCATGCCCCGGTCTCAGGTCCGCCGCCCTCCCGCGCACGCGCGGGCTCCGCGCCATTCTTGTCCCATAGAACAAGTTTGCCCATTCCATGAGACGGGCGCCTTCCTACAAAAGGCTCCCGCCACAGGAACCCGCACCCCATGCCCCAGTTTCCCTTCGTCACGCTCGATGTCTTCACCGAACGCCGCTTCGGCGGCAATCCGCTGGCGGTCGTCACCGATGCCTGGGGGCTCGATGGCGCGGCGATGCAGGCGATTGCGGCGGAGTTCGGCTATTCGGAAAGCACCTTCATCCTGCCGCCCAAGGACCCGGCCAATACGGCCGAGGTGCGGATCTTCACGCCCACCATGGAGATCGGCTTTGCCGGCCATCCCAATGTCGGCACGGCGCAGGTGGTGGCCGAAAGGATCCAGGCGGAGACAGGGGCGCTGCCGGACCGGCTGCGCTTCGAGGAGGGCGCCGGGCTGGTGATCGTGGAGATCCTGAAGGCCGGCGACGGGACGCTTGCCGGCACGCGCATCACCGCGCCGCAGCCGCTCATGCTGGGAGGCGAGGTCGATGTCGAGACGGTCGCGGCCTGCATCGGGCTCGGTGCGGAGGCGATCAGGACGGACCGCCACGCCCCAGTCTTTGCCTCCGTCGGCCTGAAATTCGTGATCGCCGAACTGGGCAGCCTGAAGGATCTGGCCGCCGCCCTGCCAGATATGGCCGCTTCGCGCCGGGCGCAGGCGCTCCATGCCGAGGAGACCGATCATTTCCCGATCTTCCTCTACGTGCGCGAGGAGAGCGCTCCCGACGCACCGATGGCCATCCGCGCCCGCATGTTCGCGCCCCTGGACAAGATCCCGGAAGACCCTGCCACCGGCAGCGCCTCCGGCGCACTCGGCGCGCTTCTCGCCACGCTGGACCCGCGCGCGGATGCGTGGATCGAGGTCCGCATCCGCCAGGGGGTGGAGATGGGCCGCGAGAGCATCATCGATGTCGCGGCCGAGAAGCGGCAAAGGGTGGTCGAACGCGTCACCATTGCCGGGCGCAGCCTGCGGGTGATGGAGGGCTTCATCACAGTCTGACGACCCCTAGAGCATCGGACCGAAAAGTGGGAACCGGTTTTCGGAGAAATCCGATGCAAAAACAAAATCCTAGATCACCAGACTGCGTATGATTTTCAGTCCGATGCTCTAGAGCCGGAGCACCTGCCTCCGGCCTGTGCCATCACACCCGGCTGGGCAGCACCCGGTCCGGCGGGCGGTGGCCGTCGAAGAAGGTACGGATGTTGATGATCACCTTCTCGCCCATGTCGATGCGGCTCTCCAACGTGGCGGAGCCCATGTGCGGCAAAAGCACGACGCGGCCTTCGGTGGCCAGCTTGAAGAATTTCGGGTTGATCGCCGGCTCGTTCTCGAACACATCCAGCCCGGCGCCGGCGATGCGGCCCTCGCGCAGGCACTTGATCAGCGCGGTTTCGTCGACGATGCCGCCGCGCGCGGTGTTGACGATGTAGCTGGTCGGCTGCATCAGCTGCAGGCGCCGGGCCGAGAGCAGATGGTAGGTGGCCGGGGTCGAAGGGCAATTGACCGAGACGATATCGACCCGGGCCAGCATCTGGTCGAGGCTGTCCCAATAGGTCGCCTCCAGCGCCTCCTCCGTCTCGGCGCTGACGCGCTTGCGGTTGTGATAGTGGATCGACAGGCCGAAGGCTTTGGCCCGCTTCGCCACCGCCGTGCCGATGCGGCCCATGCCGACAATGCCGATGCGCTTGCCGGAAATGCGCCGGCCGAGCATCCAGGTCGGCGACCAGCCGGCCCATTCATGGCGCCGGTCGGTCAGCACGGTGGCGCCCTCCGTCAGCCGGCGCGGTACGGCGAGGATCAGCGCCATGGTCATGTCGGCCGTGTCTTCGGTCAGCACGTTCGGCGTGTTGGTGACGGTGATGCCCTTGGCGGCGGCGGCGTCCACGTCGATATTGTCGACACCATTGGAGAAGCTGGCGATCAGCTTCAGCTGCGGCCCCGCCTGCTCGATCAGCGCGGCATCGATCCGGTCGGTGACGGTGGGCACCAGCACGTCGGCGCGCTGCACGGCCGAGACCAGTTCGGGCTGGCTCAAGGGCCGGTCGTCAATGTTCAGCTCCGCCTCAAAAAGTTCACGCATCCGTGTCTCCACCTGATCCGGCAGCTTGCGGGTGATGAAGACCTTGGGCTTTTTCTTCGCAGTCATGGCGGATCTGTCCGGTCTCGTGTTGACGGCTTGTTAACCAGGATCGGTAATGGTCACGTAACGGCGCATTGTCTAGCAGACCGCCTCGCGAACTCAATCAAAACTCTCGACGGCGTCTGGACCCGCGCCGTGGAGCGCGCCCTATGACGGGTCGCCCTTCGGGGCGAACCTGCCGGCAGGCGGAGGACCGCGCGAGAGGCAATGGGCCGAACGTGGTCTGATTTTGACATTTGCCGTCAAGGGCGCTGCGACCGGTGGCAAATGTCGAAATCAGACCGCTGGAGCCGCATCACGGGCCTCCGCTCCATGAGGGACGGCGGCTGCGGATGCGCGAGATTTGCAAGGCGCGCGACGGCGGCCCCTCAAGGGGCGCGGCCGGCAGCGTCGATCGAAAGTGGATGTCCATGCGCCGGATCCCTGTCATCTTGCTGAAAGGCACCGTGCTCGCCGGCATTCTGCTGGGCGGGATTGTTTCGCAGGCGCCGCTGGCCAAGCCGGCCGCCGCCCAGGCGACGCGCGGCGCCAGCGGCCTGCCGCTGCCCCGCTTCGTCAGCCTGAAATCGCGCAGCGTCAATCTGCGCGTCGGCCCGAGCCTCGATTACGCCGTTTCCTGGCGCTATCTCAAAGCCGGCATTCCGGTGGAAATCATCCAGGAATACGAGAACTGGCGCCGCATCCGCGATGCCGAGGGCACGGAAGGCTGGGTCAACCAGGCGCTGCTTTCGGGCGAGCGCACGGCGCTGACCGCGCCCTGGATGCGCGGCAAGGGCTCGGGCGTCTTCGTCAACATGCGCCGGGAGCCGGCCTCGGGCGCGGGCATCGTCGCGCGGATGGAGCCGGGCGTGATCGTGCATGTGCGCGAATGCAATGGCGACTGGTGCCGTGCCGAGACGCAAGGCGTCAGCGGCTGGATCGCCCAGAACGAACTCTGGGGCGCCTATCCCGGCGAGGCATTCAAGTAGGGCACGCGCCCCGGGAATTGACGCGGCCGGCCGGGCGGATGCTCCGCTAGAGCATCGGACTGAAAACAGTCCTCAGTGCGATGCTTTAGCTTTTTGTTTTTGCATCGGATTTTTCCGAAAACCGATTCCCGCTTTTCGGTCCGATGCTCTAGGCCGGATCACAGATCATCAGAGCAGGCCGGCACGCTCGGCTTCGGTCTTGAGCGAGACCATGGGCCGCGGCCCGATCTGCTGGATGACGATGCCGGCGGCAAGGCTGCCGAGCCGGCCGCAATCGGCCAGGCTGCGCCCGGCGGTGTAGCCGAACAGGAAGCCGGCAGCATAGAGATCGCCCGCGCCGGTCGTGTCCACCAGCTGGGCGATTTCAAGCGGCTCCACCGGCACGCGTTCGCCATCCTTCAGGATCACCGAACCCTCTTCGGACATGGTGACGACGGCCAGCTTGCAATCGGCCGCAATCGCCGCGAGCGCCGCCTCGAAATCCTCGGTCTCGTAGAGCGCCAGCGTCTCCGCCTTGTTGGCGAAAACGATATCCACCGTGCCTGAGCGCATCAGATCGAGGAACTCGGCGCGGTAGCGGTGAACGCAGAAACTGTCCGAGAGCGTCATCGCCACTTCGCGGCCATGGGCATGGGCGATGCGGGCGGCGGCGCGGATGGCATCCTTGGCGCGCGGCGGATCCCAGAGATAGCCCTCGAAATAGGTGACGGCGGAGGCGGCCACCACCTCCTCTTCGACATCGTCGGGCCCCAGCTCCACGCAGGCGCCGAGATAGGTGTTCATCGACCGCTCGCCATCCTCGGTCACGAAGATCATCGAGCGTGCGGTCGGCGGCGCTTGCGTCAGCGGGGCGGTCTTGAAGTGAACGCCCTGAGCGCGAATGTCATGGGCGAAGATCTCGCCGAGCTGGTCGTCGCAGACCTTGCCGAAATAGGCGGCGCGGCCGCCGAGGCTGGCCACACCGGCCGCCGTGTTGCCGGCGCTGCCGCCCGAGGCTTCCACGGCCGGACCCATGCGGTCATAGAGCAGCGTGGCGCGTTCGGCGTCGATCAGATTCATGGCCCCCTTGATGATGGCGTTTTCCTCAAGGAAGGCATCCTCGCAGCGCGCGATGATATCGACGATGGCATTACCGATCGTCAGCACGTCGAAACTGGTCATTCAATCCGATCCGCTCTTGGGCCGCCGGTGGTGCCGGCCATGGGGAAACTTCTTTCGCGCTAGCGCATAATCACGGCGGAGGGAATCCCTTTGTTTCGCCGGCATACGCATTGCTTCACCGCCGCTGGCGCAGGACGCAGGCCGCGCCCCGCCGCATCCCCCACCGGCCGCCCCCCCGGCACGACACGCCGCCCGCAGGCGGACCCAGGCCAGAATTTGCAGGGCGTGGCCCGGACCGGAATGCTTGCCTGCAACGGGCTCGCCATGTCATGCCTGCGGCATTGCGGGAGGAGCGGCGCAACAACCGCTGCAGGCTGGCCGGGCGGCGTCGCTTCGGCATCGGACTGCCGTGGAACAGGAAAGGCACGGGGCCTTTTCCGTGATTCGGTTTTCACGGGAAACACCCCGCGTGACAGAGGCAGGCATGACCGGTTCGGTTCAGGACGCACGCATCCCCATGCGGCTCACTCTCATTCTGGCGGCGGCCTGCGGGCTGATCGTCGCCAATCTCTATTACGCCCAGCCGCTCGTCGGGCCGATCAGCCGCGATCTCGGCCTGTCGCCGGCCGCCAGCGGCCTGATCGTCACGCTGACGCAGATCGGATATGGTCTCGGCCTGCTCCTGATCGTGCCGCTCGGCGATCTCATCGAGAACAAGCGGCTGATCCTGACCATGCTGCTGCTGGACGCCCTCGCCGTGCTCGGCGCCGGTCTGTTCAATCAGGCTGCGCCCTTTCTCTCCGCCGCTCTTCTGATCGGCCTGTGCTCGGTTTCGGTGCAGATCATCGTGCCCTATGCATCGGCCATGGTGGCGCCCGAGGCACGCGGCCGCGTGGTGGGCAATGTGGTGAGCGGGCTTCTGGTCGGCATCATGCTCGCCCGGCCGGTCTCCAGCCTGATTGCCGGCATCGTCTCCTGGCATGCGGTCTTCTTTCTGTCCGCAGCCGTTCTCCTGGGCCTCGCTTTGCTTCTCGCCCGCACCCTGCCGGAGCGCCGGCCGGCGGGTAGCCTCGGCTATTTCGCGCTGCTTGCCTCGATGAAGGATCTGGCGCTGCACACGCCCGTGCTGCAGCGGCGGGCAGCCTATCAGGCCGGCCTGTTTTCCGCCTTCAGCCTGTTCTGGACGGTGACGCCGCTGGAACTGGCAGGTCCCGAATTCGGCCTGTCGCAAAGCGCCATCGCGCTCTTCGCGCTGGCGGGGGCAGCCGGCGCCATCGCTGCGCCGATCGCCGGGCGCCTTGCCGACCGGGGCCTGAGCCGGATCGCCACGCGCGTGGCGCTGGTCATGGCGACGCTGTCCTTCGCCCTGACCTATCTTGTGCCCTCCGGCTCGCTCGTCTCGCTGGCGCTGTTCACGCTCGCCGCGATCCTGCTCGATGCCGGGGTCTCGACCTCGCTGGTGCTTGGACAGCGGGCAATCTATACGCTGGGCGAGGCGGAGCGCGGCCGGCTGAACGGGCTGTTCATGGCCACCTTCTTCCTGGGCGGGGCGCTAGGCTCGGCCGCGGGCGCCTATGCCTATGCCCATGGCGGCTGGCTCGCCGCCTCGCTGCTCGGCCTGGCGCTGCCCGCCGCAGCCTTCCTCTTCTCGCTGACGGAGAAGCGGTAGAGCGTCACCCCACGCTCTGGGCTTTACGGCTGCCCTTCATCCGCCGCAGCATTGGCGCCCGTCCATTCGACAAGCGGCGCCGGCACGTCGCAGCTCTTCTCGTCCGCCTTGCACAGGTCGGCGATGATGCAGCGCTCGCATTCCGGCCGGCGCGCCTTGCAGACATAGCGCCCATGCAGGATCAGCCAGTGATGGGCGTGGAAGAGGTAGTGGTCGGGAATGACCCGGATCAGGCGTTCCTCCACCTCGTCCGGCGTCTTGCCGGGTGCGAGCTTCAGCCGGTTGGCAAGGCGCAGGATATGGGTGTCGACAGCCAGCGTCGGCTGGCCGAAGGCCATGGAGAGCACGACATTGGCGGTCTTGCGCCCTACGCCGGGCAGGCGCACCAGTTCCTCGCGCGTGCGCGGCACCTCGCCGCCGAAATCGCGCACCAGCATTTCGCTGAGCGCAATCACATTTTTGGCCTTGTTGCGGTAGAGGCCGATGGTCTTGATGTAGTCGCGGACCTTCTCCTCGCCCAGCGCCAGCATCTTTTCCGGCGTGTCGGCCACGGCAAAGAGCGCGCGGGTGGCCTTGTTGACGCCGACATCCGTGGCCTGGGCCGAGAGCGCCACGGCGACGACCAGGGTGAAGGGGTTCACATGCTCCAGCTCACCCTTGGGCTCGGGCCGCTGGATGGAGAAGCGGCGGAAGATCTCCTCGATCTCCGCGCGGCCATAGGCCGTGCGTACCCGCGTCTTCGCCGCCCCGCGCCGCGGCGCCGGGCGGGCCTTCACCTTCGGCGGAGCCTTGACGGCCTTGTCGGCGTCGGCAGGGCCGGTAACGGGTGACAGGGTCTCTGAGGGGTCGGAAAGGGCGGTGTTCTGGGTCGTGATCTTGGCCATGCTCCCTCATACAGGATCGTCCCGCCGCCCGCATCGCCGTTTTGATCAGGGCCGGCAGAGAGCCCTGTCCGTCATCCACCGCAGCACAGCGAGACGATGCGCCCTCCCTCTGCTGCCGTCTCCCTCACCTTCTTCTGATGGCTCCCCGCAAAAGCCGCGCGCCGAGGCCGGTTCTCGTCTATGCTGCCGGGCCATGATCGCCAGCACGCGCGCGGACAATCCCAGTGAAAGGCCGGTCTTCACGGCCGAGCTCAGGCCCCATCGTTCGCTGGGGCCCAAGGGCACGCGCGTGCTGCTGGTGCTGGCGATCCTCCTGGGCCTGGGCCATGCGACGCTGTTTCTCGCCATCGGCGCCTGGCCTGTCCTGCCCTTCTTCGGGCTCGATATTCTGCTGCTGCTCGGCGCGGTGTGGATGAGCCACCGGGCTGGGCGCCGGCGCGAGGAGGTCAGCATCTCGCGTGTCGATATCCGCCTGCGCAGCTTCTCGCCTGAAGGCGCCATGGTCGAGCATCGCTTCAATCCGCTTTCCGCCCGGCTGGAGATTGCCCGCCATGCCGAGATCTGCATCACCGCCCTGCACATCGCCGAGCGCGGCCGCATGGTGCCGGTCGCCAGCTTTCTCAATCCGCAGGAGCGGGAAAGCTTCGCCGCCGCCTTCTCGCAGGCGCTGGCCCGCGTCAGACGCTGAAGCTGCTTGGCCAAGAAACGGGTGGCGAGCCCCGCGCGGTGTCTTTACGCTGCCCCCCTGATCGATGCTCGGAGAGACCCTTATGACGCTTGCCGCCACGCTTGACACCGAAATCCTTCCCGGCGCCGGCGATTACGAGACGGTCTGCCGGATCATCGAACGCCTGACGCTGGACTATCGGGCGCAGCCGGGCCTGGAGGAGCTGGCCCGCCAGCTCGGCCAATCGCCGACCGAACTGCAGAAGACCTTTTCGCGCTGGGCGGGCCTGTCGCCCAAGGCCTTTCTGCAGGCGGTGACGCTCGACCATGCCAAGCGCCTGCTCGGCCAGGAGGGCCTGCCGCTGCTCGAAGCCAGCATCGAGCTCGGCCTGTCCGGGCCCGGCCGGCTGCACGATCTCTTCGTCACCCATGAGGCCATGTCGCCGGGGGAATGGAAGGCGCGCGGGGCGGGGCTGACGATCCGCACCGGCTTTCACCCCTCCCCCTTCGGCCAGGCGCTCGTGATGATCACCGAGCGGGGCCTGGCGGGGCTTGCCTTCGCCGATGCCGGGGGGGAGGCTGCCTGTTTCGAGGATATGGCGCGGCGCTGGCCGGAGGCCCGCTTCGTCGAGGACGGACCGGCGACCGCGCCCTATGTCGGCCGCATCTTCGACCCCGCCCGCTGGCGGCCGGAAGAGCCGCTGCGGGTGGTGCTGATCGGCTCGGACTTCCAGGTTCGCGTGTGGCAGGCGCTGCTCGACATTCCGCTCGGCCGGGCCGAGACCTATTCGGCCATCGCCGCGCGCATCGGCAGCCCCAAGGCCTCGCGCGCGGTGGGCGCGGCGGTGGGGCGCAATCCCGTCTCCTTCGTCGTCCCCTGCCACCGCGCGCTCGGCAAGGGCGGGGCACTCACCGGCTATCACTGGGGCCTAACGCGCAAGCGCGCCATGCTCGGCTGGGAGGCCGGGGCGCTCGGCGCGTGAGCGAGTTGCACGCGAACACGAAAAAGCCGGCCCCTCGCGAAGCCGGCTTTTCTGTTCCTAGAGCATCGGACTGCACATCTTGCGCAATCCAATGCTCTAGGATTTTGTTTCCGCATCGGTTTTCTCCGAAAACCGGTTCCCACTTTTCGGTCCGATGCTTTGGTGTGCAATGGCTCAGTGCGCGCCGGACATATCGCCCAGCACCGTCTTGGTGGCGACGCTGGAATCGGCGTTGAGCGTGTAGACCATCGGCACGCCGGTGGCGAGGTTGAGCTTGAGGATCTCCTCGCGGCTCAGGCGGTCGAGAACCATCACCAGCGCGCGCAGCGAATTGCCATGGGCGGCGACCAGAACCTTCTGGCCGGAGAGCACGCGCGGCAGGATATCGGTCATGTAATAGGGCCAGACGCGGGCGCCGGTGTCGCGCAGCGATTCGCCGCCGGGAGGGGCGATGTCATAGGACCGGCGCCAGATATGCACCTGCTCCTCGCCCCACTTGGCGCGGGCATCGTCCTTGTTGAGGCCGGAGAGATCGCCATAGTCGCGCTCGTTCAGCGCCTGGTTGCGGATGGTTTCCAGATCGCTCTGGCCGACCGCGTCGAGCACGAACTGGCAGGTCCGCTGGGCGCGGGTCAGCGCCGAGGTGAAGGCGATGTCGAACTTGATGCCGGTTTCGGCCAGCGCCTTGCCGCCGGTCTTGGCCTCTTCCACGCCAAGCTCGGTCAGATCCGGGTCGCGCCAGCCGGTGAAGAGGTTCTTCAGGTTCCAGTCGCTCTGGCCGTGACGGACGAGCACAAGGGTTCCGCTCATGAATGACTTTCCTTCGAGGTGTTGACGGTTAAAGCTTGAAGTCCGGCCTGTCGCCCTCACCCGCCGGGAGGCGCGGGAAGGGTCAGTTCAGTCCGAGAACGTCGGGCATCGTATAGAGGCCGGGCTTTTTGTCACGTGCCCAGAGCGCGGCCGCAACCGCGCCGCGGGCAAAAATCGCCCGGTCCGTGGCGCGGTGCGACAGGATCACCTCCTCGCCCTCGCCGGCGAGATAGACCGAATGCTCGCCCACCACCGAGCCGCCGCGCAGCGTG
The DNA here is from genome assembly GCF_001938945.1 of Xaviernesmea rhizosphaerae. GTDB lineage: Bacteria > Pseudomonadota > Alphaproteobacteria > Rhizobiales > Rhizobiaceae > Xaviernesmea > Xaviernesmea rhizosphaerae. The sequence goes on along the minus strand of NZ_MKIO01000047.1, from coordinate 78,642 downwards.
GCGAAACCGATCGTGCCCTCGGGGCGCGGGCCCGTATGCCCATCGCGCACGCGCACGGACTGTTCCTTGAGGGAAATCGCCCGGCCGCGCGCGGCCGCATCGCCTAGAAGCAGTGCCGTGCCCGAGGGGGCATCCACCTTGTGGCGGTGGTGCATTTCCAGGATTTCGATGTCCCAGTCGCGGGCCGGCAGAGCGCGCGCCGCCGTCTGCGTCAGCGCGGCCAGGAGCGTGACGCCGAGGCTCATATTGCCCGACTTGACCAGCCGCGCGTGGCGGGACGCCGCCTCGAACGCCGCATCGTCGGTCTGCGAGCAGCCGGTGGTGCCGATGACGTGGACGATGCGCGCCTGGGCCGCAAGGCCGGCAAAATCGACAGAGGTTTCCGGCTTCGTGAAGTCGATCACGCCATCGGCATCGAGAAAGGCCTTGAGCGGATCATCGGTCACCGCCAGGCCTATGGGCCCCAGGCCGGCCAGCTCGCCGGCATCCCGGCCGACAAAGGCCGAACCGGAACGGGCGACCGCTGCATGCAGCACGACGCCGGGCGTCTGATGAATGACGCGGATCAGCGCCTGGCCCATGCGGCCGGCGGCGCCCGTGACCACGAGCTTCATATCGGACAGGCTCATCGGGCTTGCTCCTCGCTGGCGGGCTTTTCGATTGCGGGCGTTTCGCTGGGAGGCGTTTGCTTGGCCGGCGTCTCGCCGGTCGATGCATCAAAGGCAGCGGGATCGGAGGCAGGGCCGGACGCCGCAGAGGACGGCGCGAGTGGCGCCTGAAGATTGTGCAGACGGGCATAAAGGCCCTCGCGGCGCCCGGCGAGCGCATCATGCGAGCCCTCCTCGACCACCATGCCGTCGCGCATCACCACGATCTTGTCGGCATTGACAATGGTGGACAGGCGGTGGGCGATGACGACGACGGTGCGTCCCTCCATCGCATGGTCCAGCGCCTTCTGCACGGCGGCTTCCGATTCCGTGTCGAGCGCGGAGGTGGCCTCGTCGAGCAGCAGGATCGGCGCGTTGCGCACCAGGGCGCGGGCGATCGATAGGCGCTGGCGCTGGCCGCCCGAAAGCGTCACGCCGTTTTCGCCCACCGGCGTGTCATAGCCCTGCGGCTGCGCCAGGATGAAGTCATGGGCATAGGCGAGCCGGGCGGCTTCTTCCACCTCGGCATCGCTCGCCCCCTCGCGGCCATAGCGGATATTGTCGCGGATCGTGCCTTCGAACAGATAGGGCTGCTGCGAGACATAGGCGAGCTGGGCGCGCAGCGAGGCCTTGGTCACGTCGAGAATATCCTGTCCGTCGATCAGGATCTGGCCAGCGGTGGGATCATAGAAGCGGGGGATAAGGCCGATGACCGTGGTCTTGCCGGCGCCCGAGGGGCCGACCAGCGCCGTGGTCTTGCCGCCCTCGGCCGTGAAGCTCACACCCTTGAGGATCATGTCGCCGCCTTCGGCATAGGAGAAGGCGACATCGCGGAACTCGATGCTGGCCATGCCGACATGCAGCGCGGTGGCGCCGGGTTTGTCGCGCTGGTGGGGCACCGTATCCAGTACCTCGTAGATCATCCGCGCATTGACGACGGCGCGCTCCAGCGAGACCTGCAGGCGGGCAAGCCGCCGGGCCGGGTCATAGGCCATCAAAAGCGCGGTGACGAAGGAGAAGAAGGCGCCCGGCGGCACATTGTCATAAATCGCGCGGAAGGCGGCATAGGCCAGCACGCTCGAGATCGCCAAGCCGGCAAAGGTCTCGGTCATGGGCGCGGTGCGCTCCGACAGACGCGCAATGCGGTTGGCGCGGTTTTCGGCGCGGTCGATGATCGATTCCACCTTGCCGCGCAGCTGGTCCTCCATGGTGAAGGCCTTGACGATCGAGATGCCCTGGATCGTCTCCTGCATGGCGCCGAGCACGTGGCTGTTGATCTCCACCGATTCGCGCGTGGCCTGGCGCAGCCGCCGCGAGACATAGCGCAGGCCGAGCAGAAGCGGCGGCGCCACCACGAAGACGATCAGCGTCAGCAGCCAGTCCTTGGAGATCATCACGCCGATCAGCGCGATCAGCGTCAGCAGGTCGCGCGCGATCGAGGTGACCGTCATGTTCAGCACATCGCGGATGCCCGAGACGTTCTGGCTGATCTTGGCGGAGATACGGGCCGAGCGGGTGTCGGTGTAATAGCCGACCGACAGCGCCATCAGATGGGAATAGAGGCGGCGCTGATAGCTGGCGACGATGCTGTTGCCGATCTTCGACAGCGCCACGGCCTGGCCATAGGTGGCGAAACCGCGAATCAGGAAGGAGAAGAAGATGGCGGCGCAGATGATCAGCACCATGTCGGCGCGCTTGTTGGCGAAGGCCTCGTTGACGACCGACTCCATGATCCAGGCGGCAAAGGCGGTGGAGCCGGCGATGATGCCGAGACAGATGATGGCGAAGACATAGCCCTTGATGTGGGCCCGGCCATTCTCGGCCACGACCCGCTTGAGCACGCTCGTGATCGTCTCGGCGTCAACGGCGGGCTGCTTGATCTTTTTGTCTTTCAATGCGCCTATCCTTGAGGGCTTGCGGGCCTTGAGAGCTTGCCGGCGGGCGGGCCGCCACAGCATCCTGAACGCGCCGAGCGAGACGATGGGACTGGACAGGCTGACGGGCGGGGCAGCGCGTACCGGACGGACCGGCCGATTGCTTCGGCCACGATGTCCCCGGGCGCTTGCTTCAGGCGCGCTCCGTCTGCCAATCCCAGCCTTCCGTCCCGCGAAAGACACGCTTGGTCGCCGCTCCTATAATCGCTTGGCTTGGATTTGGCGAGTCTTGCGCCAAGGCCTTCGGCATGCACCCGGCAAAGGGTTTGCCGATTCAAGGGCCCGCTCGTTCAAGGGCCCGCACGGGCAGGCCCTTTGGATCGCGGATGGACGAGCCGGCGCTTAAGGCCGCCAGCAGCGGCCTTCCGTGGTCAGGCCGAAACGCTGCGGCGCGCGGGCATAGGCCGAAAGCCCGGAAAGGGCGGCGGCAGGATGAGTGACGACGAAGGTCGGGATCGTCTTCAGAAGGGCCGAATGCGGCGCCTTGTCCTCGAAGCCCGCGCGGAATTCGGGGCCCTGCAGCGCCGGCAGGATCTTCTGGGCGATGCCGCCGGCGAGGAACACGCCGCCGCGCGCCATGAACACCATGGCCATGTCGCCGGCGATGCGGCCGAGATAGGTGGAGAACAGCTTCAGCGTCTCGTCGGCTGCGGCATCTTCATGGGCGAGCGCGGCCTGGGTCACTTCGGCCGGATCGGCATAGAGGGCCGGCTTGCCATCGGCCGCGCAGATGGCGCGGTAGAGATTGAGCAGGCCGCGGCCGCAGATGACCTGCTCGCCGGAAATGCGCCCCTCGATGGTTTCCAGATGCGGCCAGATGGCAAGATCGCGCGCCGTGCGCGGCCCGAGATCGACATGGCCGCCTTCGCCGGGAACCGGAAACCAGGTCTGACGCGCATGGACGAGGCCGGCGACGCCGAGGCCGGTGCCCGGCCCGAGAACGGCGCAGGAATGGTCCGCCAGCACTTCGCCGCCGCCGACCTTGACCCGGTTCTCGTCCGACAGATCGGCGATCGCCAGAGCCTGGGCCTCGAAATCGTTGATGACGATCACTTCCGTCAGATCGAGCGCCGCAATCATGTCAATTGGGCGGATGATCCAGCCGGCATTGGTCAGCGGGATCTCGTCGCCCTTGATCGGGCCGGCAACCGCGATGATGGCCGAGCGCGGGCGCGCCATGTCCTTGGGCAACACGCCGGAAATCAGCGCTTCTTCGATGCTCTTATAGCCGCCGGTGGGAACGATCGGAAACAGATGCGGCTGCGACCCGGCATCGGGGATCAGGCCGAAGCGGGCATTGGTGCCGCCGATGTCGCCGATCAGGATCGGAAAAGCGAGGCCGGCGGTGAGGTCTTCGTCGGTGGGCAGGGACATGGGCGGTTCCGTGAAGTGGGACTGGCTTAAGCTCTATCAGGACTGTGCGAAGACGATCAACTGCTCGGCCGTGGCGCGGTTCAACGCCATGGGAATGTCGTAAACGGTGGCAAGCCGCATCAGCGCCTTGACGTCGACATCATGGGGCATGGCCGTCAGCGGATCGGTGAAGAAGATCAGCATGTCCACCTCGCCGGTCGCGATCAGCGCGCCGATCTGCTGATCGCCACCCAGGGGACCGCTCTTCAGCCGCGTGACCACAAGGCTCGGACAGGCCTCCTGCACCCGGCCGCCGGTCGTGCCGGTGGCGACGATGCGGTAGCGCGCGAGGACAGCCTCATGCGCGCGTGCGAAATCCGCCAGGTCCTGCTTCTTCTGGTCATGGGCGATCAGTGCGATGCATGGTGTATCGGCCATCCCGTTCCCCTCCCGGCGGCCATGCCGAACAGCGGCCACCTCGACATAAGTCGGTTGAGACCACAGCTTCTAATCGTTTTAAAGCGTCTGTCGAGGGGGATGGCGCACGAAAGAGCGCCGGCAGCGGCAGGCTACCGGCGCTTTTTACCCATAATCTAAAAAGCAGACTATATTACTCCTCGCCACCTTCGGCGTCGGGCACGCTGGCCGGCGGCACCAGGCCGGACTTGACCGGCGCGGGCTGGACCTTCACGCCAGCCGCGGCGGGGGCGGCCAGAACGGCGGAGCAGGCCTTCGGCAGGTCGGCGAGCGTGGTGAAGCGTGGCTTCACCGGCTTCTGGTCCGGCGCGGGCTTCGGCTGGGGCTTCGGCTTGGCCCAGGGCTCGGGCGTGAACCACCAGGCGAGCGACTTGTCGCAGCCATCGCCGGCGGCCACGGCGGCCTGCGGCTTGCAGGATGTGTCGCCGGCAGGGCATTTCAGGCGAATGTGGAAATGCTCGTCATGGCCGTACATCGGCCGAATCTTGCCGAGATTGCTGCGGTCGCCGGTCCAGGTGTCGCAGAGCTTCTTCTTGATCGCCGGATTGACGAAGATCCGCTCCACCTCCGGCTGGGCCGCCGCTTTCAGCAAGAGCTTGGCATGGGTGGGCGTCCAGCGCTGCGAATCGACGGTGAGGAACTTCGACTTGTCCAGCATGGAGGCGAAGGGATAGGTCTCGCGCGCCTCGGCCGAGAGCGTCTTGGCCGGCATCGGCCGGAACCAGATGTCGACGTCGAGTCCGATCTGGTGGGAGGCATGGCCGTTGAGCATCGGCCCGCCGCGCGGCTGCGACATGTCGCCGACCAGGACGCCGCGTCCCCAACCCAAGCTGGCCGCCTGACCCGAGAAGCGCTCGATGAAGCTGACGAGTTCCGGCGTGCCCCAGCGCCGGTTGCGCGACAGGCGCATGGCCTGCCAGGTCGGCCCGTCCGCCGGCATTTGCACGCCGCCGGCGAGACAGCCCTTGGCATAGGAGCCGATCGGCGCCGTGGCGCCCGCAGAGGGCAGCGTCACCGCGCCGAAGAGCTGCTTGGCCGGCGTGGGATCCTGGGCATGGGCAGACAGCGGCAGAAGCGCCGCAACGAGGGCGCCGGCAAACAGGTGGCGGAAGGAGCGGGAGGATCGCAAGGCCATGGGGAATATCCGATGATCGGCCGGCCTCTGTCCTCAGAAGCCGGGCGCAAGCCCGAGGGAATCGACGCCTGCGCGCCGTGCTTTCCTCCTGCTAGAACATCGCCTTTGTGTCAGACTTGCGTCATGCGCGCCGGCGGGGCGGCAAAAGCAGTCAGGCACAATACATTTGCAGCTATGGAGATTTGCCCGCGCGCAAGCGTGATCGGGCATTGCAGCATGCGGCCTGTCTTTTGCCGCAGTTTCCCCTATTCTGCCGCATGTCGATTTGATGACGCCCGCCCCCTGGTTGCCGCCATCTGACAGATGACTGCCGCCCCATAACATGGAGAGATGTTTGGCCCCGACCGCCCTGCTCGACCGGATGACGCTGCGCGTGAGACGTCCTTTTGCCTGCCTTCTGCAGGTGCTCGCACTTGGAGCCACCATCGCGCTCGGTGCCGCGCCGGTGCTGGCGCAGGATGCGGCAGGCCAGACCGGGAAACAGGCGCAGACGGGCGGGCAGGCAGCGGCGCCGGTCTGGCGCCACGGGCTGTCGATGGTCGGTCCGCTGAAATATGCCGAAGGCTTCCAGCGCTTCGACTATGTCAACGCCGCAGCACCTCAGGGCGGCGAGGTCAGGCTGAACATCATGGGCAGCTTCGACAGCACCAATCCGCTGCTGGCCAAGGGCGATCTGGCCGTTGGCCTCGTCGGCCCCGCCGCGGATGCCTCGGGAATGTCCATGGGCCTGGTCTTCGAAACGCTGATGAAGCCCTCGATGGACGAGATCTCCTCCACTTATGGGCTGATCGCTGAGGCCGTCTCCTTCCCCGAGGACATTGCCTGGGCGAAATTTCGCCTGCGCGCCGAGGCCCGCTGGTCCGACGGCACGCCGATCACGCCGGAGGATGTGATCTTCAGCTTCGAGCAGACCAAGGCGCTCAATCCCCAGAGCGAATTCTACTACAAGCATGTGGTCAAGGCCGAGAAGACGGCCGAGCGCGAGGTGACCTTCACCTTCGACGAAACAGGCAACAAGGAGCTGCCACACATCCTCGGCGGCCTCCTGATCGTGCCCAAACTGTGGTGGCAGGGCCAGGGGCCCGATGGCAAGGCACGCGACATCTCCCGCACCACGCTGGAAGCGCCGATGGGCTCGGGCCCCTATAGGCTGGTATCGATCGCGCCCGGCTCGGCGCTGCGCTACGAGCGTAACCCGGATTACTGGGGCAAGGATCTGCCCGTCAACATCGGCCAGAACAATTTCGCTGCGATCAGCTTCACCTATTTCGCCGATCTCGACGTGGCCTTCGAGGCCTTCCGCTCCGGCAATGCCGATTATCGCTGGGAGAATTCAGCCCGACGCTGGGCGACCGCCTACGACTTCCCCGCCGTCAAGGATGGCCGGATCGTGCGCGAATCGCTTGAGAACGACAACCGCAACTCCGGCGTCATGGTCGGCTTCATCTACAATCTGCGCCGGGACAAATTTCAGAACCCGAAGCTACGCGAGGCGCTGAACTATGCCTTCGATTTCGAGGAGCTGAAACGGACGATCTTCTTCGGCCAGTATGACCGGATCGACAGCTTCTTCTACCGCACGGAGCTGGCCTCCTCGGGCCTGCCCCAGGGCAAGGAGCTGGAGATCCTTCAGGGCCTCAAGGATCAGGTTCCGGCCGATGTCTTTACCAAGCCCTATCTGAACCCTGTCGGCGGCGACCCCACCAAGATGCGCGAAAATCTGCGCCAGGCGATCGCGCTTCTGAAAGAGGCGGGCTACGAGCTGAAGAACAACCGCATGGTCAATGTGAAGACCGGCGAGCCGCTGACCTTCGAGATCCTGCTCGACGGCAACACGATCGAGCGGGTCGCCCTGCCCTTTTCCCAGAACCTCAAGCGCATCGGCATCGAGGCCAGCGTGCGCTCGGTCGATTCCGCGCAGTTCACCAACCGCTGGCGCGGGCGCGATTTCGACATGCTCTATCTGGGCTGGGCGCAGTCGCTCAATCCCGGCAATGAGCAGACGGAATATTGGGGTTCGCAAGCGGCCGCACGCGAGGGCTCGCAGAACTTCTCCGGCATCAGCAATCCCGGCGTCGACGCGCTGATCCGCAAGGTGATCTTCGCGCGCGACCGCGAGGAGTTGGTGGCCGCGACCCATGCGCTCGACCGCGTGCTGCTCGCCCACCACATCATCGTGCCGACCTATGCCTCGAAGAATTCCAACATCGCCTATGCCAAACGGCTGAAGCACCCGGACCCGCTGCCGGAATATGCCGTCGGCTTCCCGGCGCTGTGGTGGTCGCAGCCGTAATCCGCCCGCGCCCGCCCTTCACAAAGACAGCCTCGTGAAAGCTTGGACCGCCAGTGTCGGGGACTCCTGTCCTGGGCGACACGGGTGGCCGATCCCTCCGGCCCGGCGGGAGGCTCGACGAGAACAGGCGGCGCCGCTGCGCGAGCGCCCCGACCGAGACAGAAAGACACGACATGACCCGCCCGGCCGCACCATGGATGTTGAAACCGCACGCCGTGCCTTTGGCGCCTGAAGGCCATCGCCATCTGCCCGCCCCGGCTGTCAACCCGGAGCGGCCCTGCTGATGGGCGCCTATATCCTGCGCCGTCTGGCGCTGATGATTCCCACCATCCTCGGCATCATGGCGATTTCCTTCGTCGTCGTGCAATTCGCGCCCGGTGGTCCGGTGGAACAGGTCATCTCCGACCTCTCCGGCCAGAGCGGCGACCGTCTGTCGGGCGGCGGCAATGATTTCGGCGCTTCCGCCATGGATGAAGGCGGCGGCCAGTATCGCGGCGCCCAGGGCCTCGACCCGGAATTCATCGCCAAGCTCGAAAAGCAGTTCGGCTTCGACAAGCCGCCGCTCGAACGCTTCCTGACGATGATGGGCAATTATATCCGCTTCGATTTCGGCGAGAGCTTCTTCCGCAACACGCCCGTGATCGACCTGATCCTCGACAAGATGCCGGTGTCGATCTCGCTCGGCGTCTGGATCCTGATTCTCTCCTATGCGATCTCGATTCCGCTCGGCATCAAGAAGGCGGTGGAGGACGGCTCGCCCTTCGATGTCTGGACCTCGGGCATCATCATTGTCGGCTATGCGGTGCCGAGCTTCCTGTTCGGCATCCTGCTGATCGTGCTGTTTGCCGGCGGCTCCTTCTTCAACTGGTTTCCGCTGCGCGGCATCGTCTCGGACAATTTCGCCGATCTTTCCTGGTGGCAGAAGATCCTGGACTATCTCTGGCACATGACGCTGCCGCTGGTGACGCTGCTGCTCTCGGCCTTCGCCACGACGACGCTGCTCACCAAGAATTCCTTCATCGACGAGATCCGCAAGCAATATGTCGTCACCGCCCGCGCCAAGGGCCTGTCTGAGCGGCGGGTGCTCTATGGCCATGTGTTCCGAAATGCCATGCTGATCGTCATCGCCGGCTTTCCGGCCGCCTTCATCTCCGCCTTCTTCACCGGCTCACTGCTGATCGAATATATCTTCTCGCTCGATGGGCTGGGCCGGCTCGGCTATGAATCGGTGGTCAAGCGCGACTATCCGATCGTCTTCGCCACGCTCTATATCTTCTCGCTGCTCGGCCTTGTCGTCAGCCTGCTCTCCGACCTGATCTATACCTGGGTCGATCCGCGCATCGACTTCGACCGGAGGGATGTGTGATGAACGCGATGGTCTCCGATCCGGCAATCGTGGCGCCGATCCCGGACGGCGGGCGCCGGCGCGGCCTCTCGCCCGTCAGCCGCCGCCGCTGGGAGAATTTCAAGGCCAACCGGCGCGGCTACTGGTCGCTGATCCTGTTCCTCATCCTGTTCGGCCTCAGCCTGTGCGCCGAATTCATCGCCAATGACAAGCCGATCCTCGCCTCCTACAAGGGCGAGCTGCTCGTGCCTGTTCTCATCGATTACCCGGAAGAAAAGTTCGGCGGCTTCCTCGCCCAGACCGACTATCGCTCCGACTTCATCCGCGCGGAGATCGAAGCGAATGGCTGGATGATCTGGCCGCCGATCCGCTATTCCTACCGCACGGCCAATTCCAACGTGCCGCATTCCGCGCCCACCGCCCCCTTCTGGCTGATGAGCCCTGAGGAGCGCTGCGCCGGCTATGCCGGCGGCGTCAGCGATCCGCAATGCATCCTCGGCAATCTTAACTGGCTCGGCACCGACGATCAGGCGCGCGATGTCGCCGCGCGGATGATCTATGGCTTCCGCATTTCCGTGCTCTTCGGTCTGGCGCTGACCTTGCTTTCCGCCCTCATCGGCGTCACGGCCGGCGCCATCCAGGGCTATTTCGGCGGCTGGACCGATCTGTTGATGCAGCGCTTCATCGAGATCTGGTCGTCCATGCCGGTTCTCTACATTCTCCTGATCATCGCCGCGATCCTGCCGCCCGGCTTCTTCGTTCTGCTCGGCATCATGCTGCTGTTCTCCTGGGTCGGCTTCGTCGGCGTGGTCCGGGCGGAGTTTCTCAGGGCGCGCAATTTCGAATATGTGCGAGCGGCCCGCGCGCTTGGCGTCGGCAATGCCACGATCATGCTGCGCCATCTCCTGCCCAATGCCATGGTGGCGACGCTGACCTTCCTGCCCTTCATCCTCTCGGGCTCGATCACCACGCTGACCTCACTGGACTTCCTCGGCTTCGGCATGCCGCCGGGCTCGCCCTCCCTCGGCGAGCTGATCGCCCAGGGCAAATCCAACCTGCAGGCGCCCTGGCTGGGGCTCACCGCCTTCGTCGTCATGTCGGTGATGCTGTCGCTCCTGATCTTCATCGGCGAGGCCACCCGCGACGCCTTCGACCCGCGCAAGACCTTCCGATGAGGGCGAAAGCGCGTAGAATAGGCCCGGCGCGGCCGGTCAACCGCGTGGGCACAGGAGCGGCATCATGAACAAGATCGTGCGTGAGCATTACCCTGCCTCGAAACTGCCGGAGGATCTGCGCGAAGGCCTGCCCGAGGGCGCGATGGTGCGCATCGTTATCGATGAGGTGCCGGATGCAGCGAGTTCGGACGAGGCACCGAGCACGAGAGAAAATCTCGAACGCATCGGGAAAATTCAGGGGTCGCGCTTCGCAGTGCTTGACCGGATCGCCTCGCCGCAGTCCGCTCCCCGCAATGCTGAAGACACACTTGAAGCCATTCGCCGCCATCACGCCTCCGGAGCGGAATCCGTCTCCGTGGAGGAGGCAGTGCGCCGTATCCGTGCCCTGCGCGATGAATGGGACGATGAATGACCGCATCGACGCCGATCTATCTCGATACCAATGTCCTGATCCTGTTGCTTGAAAGTCAAACGCCTGAAAGCAAAGCATTGCAGGAATTGCTGAAACGGTCTCGCGACCATGAAACGCCGCCCTTTATCACCAGCGCGTTGACCTTCTCGGAGCTGCTCGTTCGGCCCTACCGCCTCGGGCAAACCATTATCGCACAGGAATATCGGTACTTGTCGCACGGCAATGCTTGGCTCTCCGTAGCGCCTGTGACAGCCTCAATCCTTGATGTCGCTGCACTTCTTCGGGCTGAACGCAGAGCCTTGAAGCTGCCAGACGCAATTCACGTAGCCAGCGCGCTCAGCGCGGGCTGTAGTCATTTGATGACAGCCGATACCGGCATCGGCCCCGTATCAGCTCTGACGCACCCTCTTGTTGGCGCCATCCAGATCGAACCTCTCACTCTCCTGCGTCCCGATCTGCCCACCCTGACCAGCCTCCTGCAAAGCATCGCCCCATGACCGAACCGCTTCTTTCCGTCCGCAATCTTTCCGTCGCCTTTCACCAGGGCGGGCGGACCGCGATGGCGGTCGAGGGGGTGTCCTTCGACATCCTGCCCGGCGAGGTGGTGGCGCTGGTGGGAGAATCGGGGTCGGGCAAGTCGGTGACGGCCAATTCGATCCTGAAGCTCCTGCCCTATCCGGCCGCCAGCCATCCCGCCGGCGAGATCCGCTTCAAGGGGCGCGATCTCCTGGCGGCGCCCGAGCAGGAGTTGCGCGCCGTGCGCGGCAACGACATCACCATGATCTTCCAGGAGCCGATGACTTCGCTCAATCCGCTCCACACGATCGAGCGGCAGATCGCCGAGATCCTGACGCTGCATCAGGGGCTGGAAGGCCCGGCGGCGCGGGCGCGCGTGCTGGAGCTCCTCAACCAGGTCGGCATTCGCGAGCCGGAAAAGCGGCTGGCCGCCTATCCACATGAACTCTCCGGCGGCCAGCGCCAGCGGGTGATGATCGCCATGGCGCTGGCCAACCGGCCGGACCTGCTGATCGCCGACGAGCCGACCACCGCGCTCGACGTCACCGTGCAGGCGCAGATCCTGGCGCTTTTGAAAACGCTCAAGGATGAGCATGGCATGTCCATGCTCTTCATCACCCATGATCTCGGCATCGTGCGCAAGATCGCCGATCGCGTCTGCGTGATGACCAAGGGAAGGATCGTCGAAACAGGGCCGACGGCGGAGATTTTCGCCAATCCGCAGCATGCCTATACTCGCCATCTTCTCGCCGCCGAGCCGAAGGGCGAGCCGCCGGTGGCCGATGCGGCGCGGCCCGTCGTGATGGAGGGCAACGAGGTCAAGGTCTGGTTTCCGATCAAGGCCGGCTTCCTGCGCCGAACGGTCGATCATGTGAAGGCCGTCGACGGCATCGACCTCACCTTGCGCGCCGGGGAAACGCTGGGGGTCGTAGGCGAATCCGGCTCCGGCAAGACCACGCTCGGTCTGGCGCTGACCCGGCTGATCGGCTCGAAGGGGCGCATCGCCTTTCTCGGCCAGGAGATCGGCGGGCTGAATGCCGGGGGCATGCGGCCCCTGCGCCGGCGCATGCAGGTCGTCTTCCAGGATCCCTTCGGCTCCTTGAGCCCGCGCATGGCCGTCTCGGACATCATCGCCGAGGGGCTGCAGGTGCATGAACCCTCGCTGTCTTCCGCCGAGCGCGACCGCAGGGTGGCGCAGGCGCTGGAGGAGGTCGGGCTCGACCCCGCCACCCGCTGGCGCTATCCGCACGAGTTCTCCGGCGGCCAGCGCCAGCGCATCGCCATTGCCCGCGCCATGGTGCTCAAGCCCGAATTCGTGATGCTGGATGAGCCGACCTCGGCGCTCGACATGAGCGTTCAGGCGCAGGTGGTCGATCTCCTGCGCGATCTGCAGGCGCGCCACGGGCTCGCCTATCTCTTCATCAGCCACGATTTGAAGGTCGTGCGCGCGCTCGCCAACGAGGTGATCGTCATGCGCGGCGGCAAGGTGGTGGAGCAGGGCCCCTCCCGGCAGATCTTCTCCGCCCCGCGCGAGGACTATACCCGCGCGCTGATGGCGGCCGCCTTCAACATCGAGGCGGTGGAAAGCGCCACCGTCAGCCAATAGAGCATTGGACCCAAAAAGTGGGAACCGGTTTTCGGAAAAATCCGATGCAAAAACAAAAATCTAGAGCATCGCACTGAGTACTATTTTCACTCCGATGCTCTAGGCCGGCGATAGCTTGTGGGGCCGCCATAGAGCCGCTCGACCCGTTCGATGGCATCGATGAGCGGCTCGCGCGCCACTGTCATGGAATGGCCGTTGGCGTGCAGGATCGTGGTGTCGTCCTCCATGATCGCCACATGCCCCTTCCAGAAGACGAGGTCGCCCCGGCGCAGCGCCTCGCGCGCGATCGCCTGGCCGAGACCGGCCTCCTGCATGTCGGTATCGCGCGGCGCGGCCTGTCCCGCCATCATCAGGCAGAGCTGGACGAGGCCCGAGCAATCGATGCCGAAGCCCGAGCGACCGCCCCAGAGATAGGGCGTCTCCAGAAACCGTGCGGCCACCGCGACATAATCGGGCGCCGGCGGCGCCTCCAGCGGCGCGACATGGGCCGCCACCACGGCGCTGCCATCCGGCAGGGTGCGGTAGAGCGTGCCGCGGGTGGAATGCTCGCCGACAAGCGTCAGCCGGCAGCCCATGGAAAGCGCCTGCACCGTCGGCAGGCGCAGGTCCGGGCCGGAATAGACGAAGCTGCGCGGGACGGTGACGATATGGGTCGGCGCAGGGCCATCGCTCACCACGGCATAATCGGGCACATAGCCGACATAGCCATCGCGGTCGGCCTTGATCCAGGCCCAGCCCTGGGCAACATCGAGGATGCGCAGTGTTTCGCCGAGCAGAAGCTCGGTATCGGTGCCGGCGAAAAGATCCGGCGTCGACCGAAGCTGGACCACCGGGACGGTGATCATGCCCGGATTGCCTTCGACGAAGGCGAGCGCTTCCACCCGGCCGCGCAGAGCCTCCTCGGCAAGGTCGGGACGATAGGCGTGAAGGCGGCGGTCTAGTAGGTCGGACATCGGCAGGTCGGGCATGGGATCTCACATCGGGGGAAGGGTCCGCCCGCGATCTATGATGAGGTCGCCGAATTTTTCAAGGTAAAGCGCGCCGGCGACCGTGCGCTTGATCACGACGTTGCGCAGGTCGCGCTCATCGCGCGCGCGCGTCACCAGCCCGAGCGCCCCCATGGTATCGAGCGCGCGGGTGATCACAGGCTTGCTGACGCCGAGCGTGGCGGCAAGGCCGCGCACCGTGTGCGGCGGCGGCTTGAGATAGATGTGCAGGAGAATGGCCATCTGCCGGAGCGTCAGGTCATGGGGATCGACATGCACCTGCTCCAGCGACACGTCGTGCCACAGCGTGAGCGCCTGTGTTGCGGAGAGATCGACCGGCATCAGCTTTTCGCAAGAAGGAGGAAGGTCGTTAAGACTAGATTGAGACAGGTTACCGATTGCTTTGCGAAAGAGGTTAATGCGCACTCAACCCGTGCGAAAACTGCCCATTCCTCCCGACGGCGCCTAGCGAAGATTGGCCAGCAGCCTGTCCACGCGGGCAAGATGCGCCTGCCGGCGCTTCAATGTTGATGCCTCGATGCCATGGAGCGTCAGCATGCGAAAGCGGGCCTGCGGCGCGCAACCGCTCAGAATCCCGCGCTTGAGCAGACGTCGGACCGGCTCACCCATCACCAGCCGCGCCATCCACCAGGGCGATCCCGTCGAACTCAGCGCCACGAGATGGCGCAGCCCTTTCAGCTTCGGGCGGATCGGTCCGCCCTCGATCGTTTCAAAGGCGACGCCCGGCGCCAGCACCCGGTCGAAATAGCCCTTGAGGATCGCCGGAAAATCGAACCACCATTGCGGAAAGACCAGCACGAGGATCTCGGCTTCGGCCAGCTGCGCCGCCATCGCCTGGCAGTCGGGCGAGGCACCCGTCGCCGTGGCATGGGTGCGTCGTTCCTCGACCGTCAGGCGCGGATCGAAATTCTCGGCATAGAGATCGAGGCAGGAGACCTGATGGCCGGCGCGGGTCAGCGCCGCCTCGGCAGCCCTCGCCACCGACGCCGCGAAGCTTTCCGGCAAGGGATGGGCAAGAACGATAAGAGCCTTCATGCCGCTGTCTCCGGTGATCCGTTCAGGGGTGATCGGTCAGGGGTGATCCGCTCAGAACAGGCTCCCCTGCGGGGTCTCCTCCTCCGCCTTGCGCTTGCGGCTGCGGGCGGGCTTCGCCGGTGGGGCGGCGTCAGCAGAAGGCGGGGCGGCAGGTTGAAGGTCGGGCGGGATCAAAGCGTCCTCCTCGGTCAAAGCGGCGAGGCTGCCATCGGCAAATTGCAAGGTCACGGCCCGGCCGGGCCCGGTTTCCGCCGCCGTCTTCAGCGGCGCGCCGGCCTCGTCGCGCACCAGCACATAGCCGCGGCCGAGCACGTTGACATAGGAGAGCGACTGCAACATGCGGTCCTGCGCCTGGATCAGGCCGCGCAGGCGGCGCAGATCGGCTTCGACCGCGCGCTCGCCCTTAGCCGAGAGCGTCACCACCCGCTCCCGCGCATGGCGGATCTGGCCTGTCGCGCGCGCGGGGAAGCCACGCAGGGCGACGTCTGCCGCCGAAAGCCTGCGACCGGCACGCTCGCCGATGCGCTCGACCAGGCGTTCGGCCAGCGCCATTCGCTCGGAGACATGCCGGCGGCGGTCGCGAAGGCGGACGGAGACCAGCTCCGGGCGCAGATGGGCGCCGACGCGCTCGAAGCTGCGCCGCTTGGCCGCCGTGTTCATCTGCAGCGCCCGGCCAAGCCCGGCGGCGGCCTCATCGAAGCGGCGGCGCGGCAAGGCCAGCAGCTGGTCGAGCGAGGGCAGCGCGCGGGCGAGCGCGCGGGCAGCCTGGCGGCGATTGTCCATCTGCCGGCGCATGGCGGCTTGCAGCCGGGCGCCGAGACCCGAGACGAGGCTTTCCAGCTCCGCCCGGACCGGGACCGCCATTTCCGCCGCACCCGTCGGCGTTGGCGCACGCCGGTCGGCGGCATGGTCGATCAGCGTCCAGTCGGTCTCGTGCCCGACGGCCGAGATGAGCGGAATGCGCGAGGCGGCGGCCGCGCGCACCACGGCCTCGTCGTTGAAGCCCCAGAGATCCTCCAGCGAGCCGCCGCCGCGCGCGACGATCAGCACATCCGGCCGGGGCATGGGGCCATCTGATGTCAGCGCGTTGAAGCCGGCAATGGCGCGCGCCACTTCTTCTCCCGACCCCTCGCCCTGAACGCGCACCGGCCAGACCAGCACATGCAGCGGAAAGCGATCGTTGATGCGGTGGAGAATATCGCGGATGACGGCGCCGGTCGGCGAGGTGACGACGCCGATGATGCGCGGCAGGAAGGGCAGCGGCCGCTTGCGCTCCGGGTCGAACAGGCCTTCGGCCGCGAGCTTGCGCCGCCGTTCCTCCAGAAGCGCCATCAGCGCGCCGGCGCCGGCCGGCTCCAACGTCTCGATCACGATCTGATATTTGGACGAGCCGGGGAAGGTGGTGATCCGCCCGACGGCGATCACGTCCATCCCCTCCTCCGGTTTGAAGCGGAGCCGGCTCATCGTCCCCTTCCAGACGACGGCATCGATGCGCGCCTTGTCGTCCTTCAGGGTGAAATAGGCATGCCCGGAGGAATGCGGCCCGCGATAGCCGGAGATCTCGCCGCGCACGCGCACCTGATCGAAGGCCTGCTCCACCGTGCGCTTGATCGCGCCGGAAAGTTCCGAGACCGAGAATTCCGTGAGGTTGGACGGTGCGTCGCTGTCGAAAAGCAGACCCATCGGCATGCAGCTCCTGTCGGCGGCCCTCTTGCCGCCCGCGCCCGCGCCAGGCACCGAAGGGCATGCGCGCGGGAAAGCTGCGACAATAGGGGCTTACGACGCATATGGCAAAGTGCGGGCGCCGTCACCCACCGCTTTTCCGCCGGCCATGGGCCTGAGAACGCAGGAGACAGGCAAAAGACCGGTATTTGCCGCAAAGCCGCTTAAGGGACGGGCGTCTGGCCGGAAGGAACCTCCCCGCCCGGATCGATGCGGGGAAGATGAGCGGCCACAGAGCTGACGCTTCGGACTGCCTGAGCGTTTCAGTCCGAAGCTCCGTTGCGAAAAACCAGGATTCACCCGAAGGAGAGCTTCATGCCCGACCGCTTCAATGCCCATGCCCCCTCCATGACCGGCCCGGCCACGCGCGGCTTCGCGATTACGCCGAGCGACAGCGCGGCGCTGCCGGAGATCACCCGCGCGGTTTATGTCGGAGTTTCCGGCACGCTGGCGCTGCGGCTCAGCGAGGGACAGACGGTGACGCTCGCCAATGTGCCGGCCGGCTCGATCCTGCCGCTGCGCGCCGATCTCGTGCTGGCCACCGGCACCACGGCCGGCGGCCTTGTCGGCCTGCTCTGAAGCTTGCGGGCCGCGAAGGCGCAGGCGCGCGCCGTCGCGGCCATTCCGAAGGGCTCAGACGGCTTCCCAGCCGTCCTTCTCGCTCGCGCGGTAGATGGCGTCGATCAGCGCCTGATTGGCGCGCGAGCTTTCCAAGGACACGACCGCATCGCGCGCACCGGCCACGGCCTTCACGAAGGCTTCCGCCTGCAGCTTGTACTGGCGCGAATCGGGGAAGCGGAAGATCTGTGACTGGGCATGGTTCTGGCTGGAAAGCTCCAGCTCCTCCGCGCCATAGCGGTTGGCGTTGAAGGGCGACTTGACCTCGATGACGCCATCCACCCCGTGGAACACCATGACCTGGCGCGCCGCCATCTGGGTGGAAATATAGAAGGACAGTTCGAAATCGCCAAAATCGGCACGCACGCTCGAATAGATGTCCGTGCCGAAGGCAGGATCGCGCTCGGTTGTCGCCTGGACGCGCACAGGCTCGCACCCGGTGACGAAGCGGGTGGTGATGGTCGGATAGACGCCGATATCGGGCAGGCCGCCGCCGCCGAGCTCCGGCTTGTTGCGCATGTTCTCGGGGTCGCGGTTGAAATAGCTGAAGGCGCCCTGGACATGGCGCAGCCGGCCGATGGCGCCCTCGGCGATCAGGCTTTTCACCTGGGTCCAGACGGGGCTGTAGGTGACCATATAGGCTTCGCTGACCACCACGCCATTGCGGTCGCGCGCGGCGATGATCGGGTCAATCTCCTCGGCCTTCAGCGCGATCGGCTTTTCGCAGAGCACATGCTTGCCGGCATCGGCCGCCTTGATTGCCCATTCGGCATGGTCCGATGTCGGCAGCGGAATGTAGACGGCGTCGATCTCGGAACTGGCCAGCAGCTCTTCATAGGAGCCGAAGGCATGGGGCACGGAGAAGCGGTCGGCAACCGCCCGGGCGCGCGACAGATCGCGGCTGGCAATGGCGGTGACCACGCAGCCCTCGGCATCCTGAATGGCGGGGATGACCTGGTCGCGGCCGATCTTGGCCGTCGAGAGAATTCCGAAACGCAGCATGTCCTGTCCTCCTTCATGACGCGGCGCATTGGGCATGGCAGGCGGTGCCAAGGCAAGCCAAAGCGCGCGCGAGGGCGCGCTTTTCCCGTCGGCATTTCTGGCCCCGCGAAGGGGCCGCGCCCGAACGCAGGGTCCATTGTCGTAAATTTTTCATTGCGGCAAGGCTTGCCGCTAATCGATTTAAGACCCATGCTTTCCCACTGACAGAGCAAGTGAGGTTCACGGATGGAAAAGCGCAGGCTCGGCCGCACCGGCCTTTCGATCGCGCCGCTGGTCTTCGGCGGCAATGTCTTCGGCTGGACCGCCGACGAGGCGACCTCGTTCCGCCTGCTCGACGGCTTCGTCGACGCCGGCTTCAACGCCATCGACACGGCCGATGTCTATTCTTCCTGGGCGCCCGGCAACCAGGGCGGCGAATCGGAAGCCGTCATCGGCCGCTGGCTCAAACAGTCCGGCCGTCCGCGCGACGCGGTGGTGATCGTCACCAAGGTCGGCTCGGATCTCGGCGAGGGCCGCAAGGGGCTTTCGCGCCGCTGGATCCTCGAGGCGGTGGAGGCCTCGCTCACCCGGCTCAAGACCGACCATATCGATCTTTACCTCTCCCACTGGCCGGATGCCGAGACACCCTACGAGGAGACGCTGTCGGCCTATGATGCGCTCCTGACCTCAGGCAAGGTGCGCCATATCGGCGCCTCCAATCTCGATGCCGCGCAATTGCGCGAAGCGCTTACTGTGTCGCGCGACAAGGGCCTGCCGCGCTACGACGTGCTGCAGCCCGAATATAATCTCTATGACCGCGCGAGCTTTGAGGGGGCGCTGCGCAATCTCTGCATCGAGGAGGAGATCGGTGTCATCAGTTATTTCGCGCTCGCCCGCGGCTTCCTCTCGGGCAAATACCGCTCGCACAAGGATCTCGGCCAGTCGCCGCGCGGCACCAGCATCGACCGCTATCTGAACGGGCGCGGCATGCGCATTCTCGGCGCGCTGGATGCCGTGGCGGACAAGCATGGCGCCAAGCCGGCGGAGGTGGCGATCGCCTGGGTGATGGCCCGGCGCGGCGTGACCGCGCCGATCGCCAGCGCCACCAGCCAGGAACAGCTCGACAGCCTGATCCGCTCGGCGCAGATCACGCTCGACGACGAGGATTGCCGGGCACTGAACGAGGCGAGCGAATAGGCGCTCCGACGCCGGCCCGCGCAGAGCGCGCTTCTCATACGGCTTCCGGTCTGATCAACCGGAAACCGCATCAGTCCAGTACCTTGCTCATCTCCACGGAGGTGACCCTGTCATAGCCGGGATGGGCGTTTTCCGCCGTGCGGACGAAGCCCCAGGCCGCGAAGGTCTGGTGGTTGCGGACAAGCTCGATGCGGGTTTCCAGCCTCAGCCGCCGCAGCCCGGTCTCGCGGGCGATCGCCTCCGCCCGCAGGAGCAGCGCCCGGCCGATGCCGCGCCCCTGCACCTCGGGCGCAATCGCCAGCTTGCCGATATAGAGCGCGTCGGGCTCGGGGCGGAGGAAGGCGCAGCCGATCAGGGCATCGCCGGCCCCTCGATCAAGCGCCACCAGCCCGATCTCGTCGCGCACCTTCTGGGCCAGGTTCTCCACCGTCAGCCGATGGGCGGAAGAGGGCGGATCGATCACGCCATCCATGGAGGCGAAGGCGGCACGGATCAGCGCAAGCAGTGCGTCGTGGCGAGTGAACCCGGAATCGATGCGGACAAGGTCGATCCCACCCCCGACCCCATCCATTATCACGGGGCGCTCCGCCGGCGGCGATAGCGGATGGTCTCGAAACGGGCGGCCAGGCCGTCATACATCAGCAGGCGGCCGATCAGCGGCTCGCCGGCGCCGGTCAGCAGTTTGATCGCCTCCATGGCCTGCAATGTGCCGATCACGCCCGTCAGCGCGCCCATGACGCCGGCCTCGGCGCAGGCGGGCACCACCCCCTCCGGCGGCGGCTCGGGGAAGAGATCGCGGTAGCGCGGCATCCGCGTGCCGTCCGCCGCTGTGGCATAGGGGGTCAGCACCGTCAGCGAGCCGTCGAAACGGCCGACTGCGCCCGTCACCAGCGGCTTTTCCAGCCGCTCGGCGACATCGGCCACCAGATAGCGGGTGGTGAAATTGTCGGAGCCGTCGATCACGAGATCATAGGCGCCGATCAGCCGCTCGGCATTGTCCGCCGTCAGCCGCTCGGCGTGGGCGATAAAGGCGACATGCGGATTGATCGCGCCGACGCGATCGGCCGCGCTCTCGACCTTGGGGCGGTCGAGATCGGGGGTGGCGTGGATCACCTGGCGCTGGAGGTTGGAAAGCGAGACACGGTCGTCATCCGCGACCCCGAGCGTGCCGATGCCCGCGGCAGCCAGATAGAGCAGCACCGGCGCGCCGAGGCCGCCGGCGCCGATCACCAGCACCCGCGCCGCCTTCAGCCGTTGCTGCCCTGCCCCGCCGATTTCGGCCAGAAGCAGATGGCGGCGATAGCGCTCGATTTCCTCGGAACCCAGCCGACGGTCATCGGCAGCGGAAGCGATGGGAGAGGTCATGGGCTCACCTGTCCGTTGGCGACATGGAAGAAGCGGGCGCGTGCGCCGAGCGCGGAAAACATAGCCGCATCCGTGCCGGTCATGAAGGCCTGGCCGCCGAGCCCGTCGACCAGATCGAACAGAGCGGCGCGGCGGCGCTCGTCGAGATGGGCGGCGATTTCGTCGAGCAGCAGCAGCGGCGCATGGCCGGTCATATCCGTAACCAGCCGGGCATGGGCGAGGATCAGGCCGACCAGCAGCGCCTTCTGCTCGCCGGTGGAGCAGCGGGCGGCCTCCATGTCCTTGGCCCGGTGGCGGATGAGGAGGTCTGAGCGGTGCGGCCCTTCCAGCGCCCGGCCGGCGCTCGCATCGCGCCAGCGCCCGCCTTCGAGGCGATCGACGAATTCCTCTTCGAGATCGATGGCGGGACGGTGATCCTCGCCGTCGAGAAAGCCTTTCAGTGCCAGGCCGGCAGCCGGAAAGGCGCCGCCCTCGTCCATGCCCCTTACGATCAGCCCTTCGAGCAGCGCGATCATCTCGCGCCGGGCGATCGCCATGGCGATGCCGAGCTCGGCCATCTGCCGCTCCAGCGCGGAGAGCCATTGCGGATCGGGCCGGGGATCGGAAAGCAGCTTGTTGCGCGAGCGCATGGCCCGCTCATAATCGCTGGCGCGCCGGCCATGCTCGGCATCGAGCGAGAGGACGAGGCGATCGAGAAAGCGGCGGCGGTCGCTGGCGCTGCCGGTGAAGAGCCCGTCCATCGCCGGCGTCAGCCAGAGAATGCGGCTATGGTCGAGCAGCTCGTCCACCGTGCGCGCCGGTGTACCATTGACGCGCAGCCGGCGGGATTGCCCCTCCTCGACGCCCAGCGTGCCCGTGCCGATTTCCGCCTCGCCCGCCATGCCGGAAAGAGCGGCGAAGACCGAGAAGCCATCGGGAGATTCCTTGCGCGCCACCTCGCCATAGGGCGCGCGGCGCAGGCCACGGCCGGGCGAAAGGAAGGAAACGGCTTCGAGCAGATTGGTCTTGCCGGCGCCATTGTCGCCGGTCAGCACCACATGGCGCTCGTCGAGCGCGAGCGACAGCGTGTGGTAATTGCGAAAGTCGGTGAGCGCCAGGCGCTCGATATAGACCTTCTGCGGCATGTGCCTTCCACGTCCCGCGCGGCGCGGCGCGCTCTTTTCGACCGGCGGGATGCGCATCGGTGCGGCGCGCCCGATCGCGCGCCGCACCTGACGTTTACGCCCTTGAGATCAGCCCTCGAAGAATTCCTTCATCCGGGTGAAGAAGCCCGTCGATTCCGGATTGTTGTCCTTGGAGGAAATCTCCTCGAACTCTTTCAGCAGCTCGCGCTGGCGCTTGGTCAGCTTCTGCGGCGTCTCGATCTGGATCTGGATGTAGAGATCGCCGACCTGCGAGGACCGCAGCACCGGCATGCCCTTGCCCTTCAGGCGGAACTGCTTGCCGGCCTGCGTGCCCTCGGGCACGGAAACGCGCGACTTGCTGCCGTCGAGCGTCTGCACGTCGAACGTGCCGCCCAGCGCCGCCGTGGTCATGGAGATCGGCACGGTGCAATAGAGATCCGCGCCGTCGCGCTGGAAGAACTCATGCGGCTTGACCGACAGGAAGATATAGAGATCGCCCGCCGGACCGCCGCGCACACCGGCCTCGCCCTCGCCCGACAGGCGGATGCGGGTGCCGTCCTCGATGCCCGAGGGAATGTTGACCGAGAGCGAACGCTCTTCCGTGACACGGCCGGAGCCATGGCACTTGGTGCAGGGATCGGGGATCACCTGGCCGCGGCCCTGGCAGGTCGGGCAGGTGCGTTCGATCGAGAAGAAGCCTTGTGCGGCGCGCACGCGGCCGGAACCCTGGCAGGTGCCGCAGGTCTTCGGGCTGGTGCCGGGCTTGGCGCCCGAGCCGGAACAGACATCGCAGGTGATCGAGGTCGGAACCCGGATCTGCGCCGTCTTGCCGGTGAAGGCTTCCTCCAGCGAGATTTCCATGTTGTAGCGCAGATCCGCGCCACGCTCGCGTCCGCCGGCTGAGCGCTGGCGCTGGCGGCCGCCGCCCATCATCTCGCCGAAGATATCCTCGAAGATATCGGAGAAGCCGCCTGCGCCCATGCCGGCGCCGGCGCCACCGAAACCGCCCGGCCCCATGCCGCCCTGCTCGAAGGCCGCATGGCCATAGCGATCATAGGCCGCGCGCTTCTGCGGGTCCTTGAGCGTCTCATAGGCCTCGTTGATTTCCTTGAAGGTCTTTTCCGCTTCCGGATCGCCCGGATTGCGGTCCGGGTGATATTTCATGGCGAGCTTGCGGAAGGCGCTCTTCAGTTCTTTTTCGTCGGCCGTCTTGGCGACGCCGAGCGTTTCGTAAAGATCCCGTTTCATCCGTTGAGCAAGTCCCGTTGATGTGGTGCGGCAGGCCGGCGGCGGTTCCCTGCCTCACGAAAATTTTTCTCGCAACAGGATTTAGTGAAGCTTCTGCTGCGATGCCATAGCTTCAGGCCCGGCGCGTGCATTTTTGTCGAAAAAGGCGCATCTGCCCGGCCCGCGGCGCAAACACTACCCGGCAAAGCTTTCGCCGGCATGGCCGATGACGGTCGGCGCGCGACCGCGGCCTGTCTTGAGGCCGGGAATCAGCCGCCCTCGACAGCATCTCCGAACGAAAAAGGGGTGCGGTCGCCCGCACCCCTTCCCGTCCTGAAGCTCAGGCGATCACAATCAGGCCGACTTCTTGCGGTCGTCGTCCTTGATCTCTTCATAGTCGGCATCCACGACATGGTCGCCGTCGCGGGCCGCATCACGGGCCGCATCCGCATGGGCGGCATCGCTCTGGTTGGCCTCGTACATGGCCTGACCGAGCTTCATGGAAGCTTCCATCAGCGTCTGCGTCTTGGCCTTGATGTCCTCGCCGTCCGGCTCGGATGCCTCGACCGCACTCTTCAACGCAGCGATCGCGTCGGAAATGGCGTTGCGGTCGGCTTCGGTGACCTTGTCGCCATAGTCCTTCAGCGACTTTTCCGAGGAGTGAATCAGGCTTTCGGCCTGGTTCTTGGCTTCCACGGTATCGCGGCGCTTCTTGTCGGCCTCGGCATTGGCTTCGGCGTCCTTGACCATCTTCTCGATGTCGGCGTCGGACAGGCCGCCGGAGGCCTGGATGCGGATCTGGTGCTCCTTGCCGGTGCCCTTGTCCTTGGCCGAGACCTGCACGATGCCGTTGGCGTCGATATCGAAGGTGACTTCGATCTGCGGAATGCCACGCGGTGCCGGCGGGATGCCGACCAGATCGAACTGGCCGAGCAGCTTGTTGTCGGCAGCCATTTCGCGCTCGCCCTGGCTGACGCGGATGGTCACGGCGTTCTGGTTGTCTTCGGCGGTCGAGAAGACCTGGCTCTTCTTCGTCGGGATCGTCGTGTTGCGCTCGATCAGGCGGGTGAAGACGCCGCCGAGCGTTTCGATGCCGAGCGAGAGCGGGGTCACGTCGAGCAGCAGAACGTCCTTGACGTCGCCCTGGAGAACGCCGGCCTGGATGGCGGCGCCGAGTGCGACGACTTCATCCGGGTTGACGCCCTTGTGCGGCTCCTTGCCGAACAGCTGCTTGACGACTTCCTGCACCTTCGGCATGCGGCTCATGCCGCCGACCAGAACCACTTCGTCGATCTCGGAGGCCGAGACGCCGGCATCCTTCAGCGCGGCCTTGCAGGGCGCGATCGTGCGCTGGACCAGATCGTCCACCAGGCTTTCGAACTTGGCGCGCGACAGCTTCATCGTCAGGTGCTTCGGACCAGAGGCATCCGCCGTGATGAAGGGCAGGTTGATTTCGGTCTGCTGCGAGGACGACAGCTCGATCTTGGCCTTTTCAGCGGCTTCCTTCAGACGCTGCAGGGCCAGCTTGTCGTTCTTCAGGTCGATACCCTGGTCCTTCTTGAACTCGTTGGCGAGATATTCGACCAGGCGCATGTCGAAGTCTTCACCACCGAGGAAGGTGTCGCCATTGGTCGACTTCACTTCAAAGACGCCATCGCCGATTTCGAGCACCGAGATATCGAAGGTGCCGCCGCCAAGGTCGTAGACCGCGATGGTCTTGCCGTCCTTCTTGTCGAGACCGTAAGCGAGCGCTGCCGCCGTCGGCTCGTTGATGATGCGCAGCACTTCGAGGCCGGCGATGCGGCCGGCATCCTTGGTGGCCTGGCGCTGGGCGTCGTTGAAGTAGGCCGGAACGGTGATGACCGCCTGGGTGACCTTTTCGCCGAGATAGGCTTCGGCGGTTTCCTTCATCTTCTGAAGGATCATCGCGGAGATCTGCGAGGGAGACTGGGCCTTGCCGCCGGCTTCCACCCAGGCATCGCCATTGTCGCCCTTGACGATCTTGTAGGGCACCAGGCCCTTGTCCTTCGTCACGGTCGGGTCGTCATGGCGCCGGCCGATCAGGCGCTTGACGGCGAAGAGAGTGTTTTCGGGGTTGGTCACAGCCTGGCGCTTTGCCGGCTGGCCGACCAGACGCTCGCCATCCTCGGTGAAGGCCACCATGGACGGCGTGGTGCGCGCGCCCTCGGCATTCTCGATCACCTTGGCGTCCTTGCCGTCCATGACGGCGACGCAGGAGTTCGTCGTTCCCAGGTCGATACCAATTACTTTAGCCATATCGTCATCTCCTTGCAGCGGGCTGTCGGAACCCGGTCAGGCGTTCATAAGACAGCCCCTCGGGGGGTCTTGGGATTGCAGATGCCACAGCCATCCGGCGTGGCGATGGGGGGTATATAAGGACGTGTTTTTCCCACTGCAAGGCGGCGAAAGATCCGGTTGAGGGCAAAAGAACGCGGATTTTTCCAGCACGCCCCTGATGATGCGCAACGCGCAGCAGAGGGGTCCACGATCTGCGCCGACGACGCTTGCGCGAGGCTTTCGCGCCGTGCCGGGCGTCGCCGCATCCGACACCCCTTCCTCCCGGCGCGGGCGAAGAGGTGCTGCATCCGCCAGCCAAACTCATCCGCCCGTGAGGAAGTCGAGAAGCGTGTTGCGCCGCGGCGCAGGCGGCGGAGCTCCGCCGACATCGGCAGGAGGAACCGGGCCGGAGGGGTCGAAGCCGCCCCAGCCATCGCCGCGCGGCGCGCCGCTCCCGGCACTGCCGGCCTGCGGATCGGGCATGCCATCGGCGCCGGGAATGCCCGAGACCGTCTCGCCCGAAACCGGCCCGCCCGGCGACACAGCCCCGTCCGGAACGGCTGCGACCGGCTGACCCGCGCCGGGATCGAGCATGGGCGTGACGGCATCCGTACCAAAGAGCGGGCGCGGCGTGAGGCCGCGATGGGCCACCGTCATGAATTCGGCCCAGGCCTTGGCCGGAAGGCCGGCCCCGGTCACCTTCTTCATCGACTTGCCGTCATCGTTGCCGAACCAGACCCCGGTGGTGAGATCGGCGGTGAAGCCGACGAACAGGGCATCGCGGAAGGACTGGGTGGTGCCGGTCTTGCCGGCCACCTGCCAGCCCTTGATCTGCGCATTCTTGCCGCTTCCGTGCTGGACAACGCCGAGCATCATCTGGTTCATTTCCGCGACCACGGCCGGATCGAGAACGCGCGGCGGGCTGTCATAGCTGTTCTCGTAGAGCACCTTGCCATCGGTCGAGGTCACCCGGCGGATGATGTGCGGCGTGGCCTTGAAGCCGCCATTCATGAAGGGCGCGTAGGCCGAGGTCAGTTCGAGCAGGCTGACCTCGGAGGTGCCCAGCGCGATCGAGGCATTGTTCTGCAGCTCGGATTCGATGCCAAGGCGATGGGCGAGCTGAATGACGTTGGAGGGGCCGACCTGCATGACCAGCTGCGCCGCCACCGTGTTCAGCGAATTGGCCAGCGCATAGGCAAGCGTCACCGGCCCGCGATATTTCTGATCGTAATTTTCCGGTGTCCATTTGCCGATGCGCACCGGGCCGTCAACGATGGTCGAAACAGGCGTGCTGCCGGCCTCCATGGCCGTGGCGTAGACGAAGGGCTTGAAGGCTGAGCCCGGCTGGCGCTTGGCCTTGACCGCGCGGTCGAACTGGCTCTCGGCATAATCGCGCCCGCCGACGATGGCGCGGATGGCGCCGGTACCATCGACCGAGACGAGCGCGGCCTGGGAGGCGCCGAGCTTGCCGCCCTCCTTCTTCAGCACGTCGTTCAGCGCCTTGTCGGCCGCCTTTTCCAGCGTCGAATCCAGCGTCGTCTCGACGACGACATCTTCCTTGATCGGCCCAATGAGCTTGGTCAGCTCATCCATCACGAGATCGGCCGCATAATATTGCGCCCCAGACCAGAAGCTGCGCGCCTTGGCCGGCGGCTGCGACATGGCGGTCTTGACCTCCTCGTCGGTGATCAGCCCCTGCTCGCGCATGGTGCCGAGTACCACCTGGGCCCGCGCCTCCGCCGCATCGGGATCACGCGCTGGCGACAGGCGCGAGGGCGCCTTCAGCAGGCCGGCCAGCGTCGCCGCCTCGCCCAGATTCACGTCGCGCGCCGACTTGTTGAAATAGCGCCAGGACGCTGCCTCCACCCCATAGGCATTGGAGCCGAAGAACATGCGGTTCAGATAAAGGGTGAGGATCTGGTCCTTGGTGTAGGTCTGCTCCAGCCACAGCGCCAGCAGCACCTCCTGCACCTTGCGCTCCAGCGTGCGTTCCGGCGAAAGAAACAGGTTCTTGGCAAGCTGCTGGGTCAGCGTCGAGCCGCCCTGCACCATGCGGCCGGAGGTGAGATTTGTCACGAAGGCGCGGGCAAGGCCGAGCGGATCGACGCCGAAATGGCTGTAGAAGCGCTTGTCCTCGATCGCCATCACCGCCTGGGGAATGAAGGGCGACATGTCCTGCAGCGCCAGCGCCTCGCCGCCCGTCGTGCCCCTGTTGGCCACGACATCGCCCGCCAGATCGAGAATCTTGACATTGGCCGGGCGCTCGGGAATGGCCCAGCTGTTGGCGCTGGGCATGCGCAGGCCGAAATAGACCACCAGCGCCACCACGGCGATGCCGCCCCAGATGCCGGCCACCACGGTCCAGTAGACCAGCGCCCGCAGCCAGGCGAGCGGGGCGAAGCCACCGCGCTGTGCTGCGCGGCGACGTGACGGCTTTTGCGGCTTTTGCTGCTTGCCGGCAGGCGCGGCGCGCGGCGCAGCACTCTTTGCTCCGCTTGGTCCCTTGGCCGCACCCGTCTTTCCGCCAGCGCTCAAGCGTTCGCCCGCCACCATGTCGAGGCGGCTGTCATCCTGTGCGCGATCCTGCGCGAAGGACGGTTCGATCTTCTGCTTGTCGGGACGCTTGGAAGCCATGAAGAGGCGGTCTGTCTCCTTGAGATCATGGCGATCCCGCCAGGCGGCTGGGGCCCGGACGGGTCAGCAAGATCGTCGTCAAAATTCAAGCGGGATTTCCGGCGGAGCTTCAGCGGCCCTGCGCCATCCACATCATGAGGTCTGCCGGCCTTTTAGCGCGCGAGCGCCGTCGGCAGCATGCCGGCTCCCTGGACTTTAAATGCGGCATTTTAACGAAACGTTAATCGTCTACTCAACCAGAACGATTATCGCTCAACAAAAGAATAAAACGCCGACGAAGGAACGAAGTCAAGACGAGCCGCGTTGTGGCGTCCGAAAGTCGAAAGTGAAAGAGGAGAGAGACCATGAAGACCCGCATTCTTATTGCTACGGCCCTGCTTGCAGGCATGACGTCTACTGCAGCTTTTGCACAGGATAGCGCCGTGACCGGTGCTGCAGGCGGCGCGGTAACTGGCGCGATTGTTGGCGGCCCGGTGGGCGCAGCCGTCGGTGGTGCCGTCGGCCTCGTGGCCGGCGCCGCGATCGATCCGCCGCCGGAGCGCGTGGTCACCTATGTCCAGGAACAGCCGGTGGCCCAGTCCGTCGTCGTCGAACAGCCGGTGGCCGTCGGCAAGCCCATTCCGAAGACCGTCGTGCTGACGCCGGTGCCGGAAGACGAGCGCTACGCCTACACTGTGGTCAATGAGCGCCGCGTGATCGTCAACCCGCAGAACTACACGGTCGTGCGCGTTCTCGACTGACGCCACAGATAGCAGTGTTTTTGCTAAAGGGGGGAGGTCCATGGACCTGCCCCCTTTTGCATGTGCCCCGTTTTCAAACCGTCCTGCGCCATTAAAGGGCAAAGTCGGGGCCGAAATTGCGGGCGATATTGCGAACTCTGCGGGAAGGCGCGGGAAAGCCGGCACATGGTCTTGCCCGGCTGCCTGCTTTCTGTGACAACGGGCTTCGAGCTCAAGAGAAAGCCGGCCCGCCGCCGTCGTCCAGGAGACCCGCCGTCCGCGCCCGGGCGAAGGGACCCCATGTCATGGTGCCAAACGCGCGCATGGGGCGCGCGCATGGGGACAGACCTGCCCATGGTGACGGAGACAGAGGCCGCTTCCCTTGAACTTTCGCACCGCGAGGAGCGCAGCGCCCTGGAGCGAGGCCTCCTTTCGATGCCGTTTCAGGCGAAGCCGTCCTGCGGCGCGTCTGCCTGCCCACATTGGATCCCGTTGCAGAGGAAGGTCCCGCCATGGACGGCGTCACCGTCATCAATCATCCCCTTGTCCAGCACAAGCTGACCATCATGCGCAAGAAGGACACCTCGACAGCGAGCTTCCGCCGGCTCCTGCGCGAGATCTCCACCCTGCTCTGCTATGAGGTGACGCGTGATCTGGAGCTGAAGCAAGAGACCATCGAAACGCCGATGACAACCATCGAAGCGCCGGTTCTCGAAGGCAAGAAGCTGGTCTTCGCCTCGATCCTGCGCGCTGGCAACGGCCTTCTGGAAGGCATGCTGGAACTGGTGCCCTCCGCCCGCGTCTGCCATATCGGCGTCTATCGCGATCACGACACGCTCGAAGCCGTGGAATACTATTTCAAGGCGCCGGAAAGCCTGGCCGAACGGCTGACCATCGTGGTCGACCCGATGCTGGCAACCGGCAATTCCTCGATTGCTGCCGTCGAAAAGCTGAAGGAACGCGGGGCGCGCAACCTGCGCTTCCTTTGCCTGCTGGCCGCACCTGAAGGCGTGCGCAACTTCCAGGCCGCCCATCCCGACGTGCCAATCTACACCGCCTCGATCGACAGCCACCTGAACGACAAGGGCTATATCGTCCCCGGCCTCGGCGACGCCGGCGACCGGATGTACGGCACGAAGTAATAGCAGCCAAACGATGCCGACGCGTCACGGAAGGACGCGCCGGCCCTTTTGGTTGTCGATAGGCATCGGCGCCTTACCCCGTGATCCGCGACAAGATCATGTTTCGCGGCGCTGGCTCCGCCTCTGCGATCTGGTAGCAGGCCTGGAATTCGGCCATGGCGCGCTCGGCCGCCGCATCGCTCGCCGCATGGACGAAGGCGAGCGAATCGCCGGCCTCGACCTTCGTGCCGAGCGGCGGGATAGCGGAGAAGCCGACGGCAGGATCGATGGCGTCCGCAGGCGAAAGACGCCCGCCGCCGAGCCGGATGACGGCCATGCCGATGCCGCGCGCTTCGCAAGCCGCAAGCCAGCCGGAGGCAGGCGCTGTGATCGGGCGCACCACCGGCGCTGCCGGCAGATAGGCGGAGGCCTTCTCGATGAAATCGGCGGGTCCGCCCAGCCCGTGAACCATGGCGGCGAAGCGCTCCAGGGCAGCGCCGGAGGCCAGCGCGCGGGCGGCCTTCTCCGCACCCTCAGCCGCGTCGGCAGCCAGTCCCGATGACATCAGCATCTCGGCCGCCAGCGCCAGCACCAGCGTCTCGATCCGGCTGCCGGCCTTTTCGCCCCGCAGGAAGGCCAGCGCATGGGCCACCTCCAGCGCATTGCCGGCAGCATCGGCCAAGGGTTCGTTCATGTCGGTGATCAGCGCGGTGGTCTTCACGCCCGCGCCATTGGCGACCTCGACCAGCGCCCAGGCCAGTTCCTCCGCCTCGCCTTGCGTGCGCATGAAGGCGCCGCTGCCGGTCTTGACGTCCATGACGAGGGATTGCAGCCCGGCCGCAAGCTTCTTCGACAGGATCGAGGCAGTGATCAGCGGCAGGGAATCCACCGTCGCCGTGACATCGCGGATGGCATAGAGCCGCCGGTCGGCCGGCGCCAGATCCGCTGTCTGGCCGACGATGGCGCAGCCGACATCGCGCACCAGAGCGGTCAGGCGGGCAGGTTCCGGCGCAATATCATAGCCGGGAATACTTTCCAGCTTGTCGAGCGTGCCGCCGGTATGGCCGAGGCCCCGGCCCGAGATCATGGGCACGGCCAGCCCGCAGGCCGCGGCGATCGGCGCCAGCATCAGCGAGACATTGTCGCCGATGCCGCCGGTCGAATGCTTGTCAGCCACCGGCCGGTCGATCGGATCCCAGGACAAGACGCGGCCGCTGTCGCGCATGGCGAGCGTCAGCGCCACGGTCTCCTCGCGCGCCATGCCGCGGAAGAAGGTGGCCATGGCGAAGGCCGCCACCTGTCCCTCGCCGATCGAGCCATCGCTCATGCCCTCGACGAAGGCGGCGATCTCCTCCGCGCGCAGCACGGCGCCGTCACGCTTGCGGCGGATGATCTCCTGCGGGAGCGCGCGCATCGTGTGAGCCTCAATAAGCTGCATTCGGCACGGCGGACTCGCGCCCGTCGAGCACGGCGAGGATATCGCCGAGCAGGCCGGAGGCGCCGAAGCGGAAGGTGGAGGGCATCGGCCAGTCCGGGTCGAGAATGGTGGCGGCGAGCTTCAGATAGAGCTGGGCATCGGCCACCGTGCGCACGCCGCCGGCCGGCTTGAAGCCGACCTTGCCGCCCTGTTGGCGAATGGCGTTCAGCATCAGGTCCGCCGCTTCCAGCGTCGCATTGACCGCGACCTTGCCGGTGGAGGTCTTGATGAAATCAGCGCCCGCGGCAATCGCCAGATCGCTGGCACGGCGGATCAGCGCCTTGTCCTTCAGCTCACCGGTTTCCAGAATGGTCTTGAGCGTTACCGGATGCGGCGCGGCCGCGCGCACCGCGGCGATCATATCGGTCACCGCCTGCTCATCGCCTGCGATCAGCGCGCGATAGGGAATGACGAGATCGATCTCGTCGGCACCATCGGCCACGGCCTGCAGCGTTTCGGCCACCACCGCATCCACCGGCAGGTCGCCCGAGGGAAAATTCACCACGGTGGCGATGCGCACGGGGTGCTGCGGCCCGAGCTTGGCCCGGGCCTGGGCGACGAAGCGCGGCCAGATGCAGATGGCGGCAACTGTGCCATAGGGCGTCACGGCCTTGTCGCAGAGCGCATCGATCGCCTCCGGCGTCGTGGTCTCGCCAAGGTCGGTGAGGTCGAGAAGCGAGAGCGAGAGCGCGGCGATCTGGCGGTTGTTGGCATCCAGCATGTTCAGGGTCCATTTCTTCATCGGGCAGAGCCGGCCTGCCCGAAAGCGCGGCCCGGCGATTCGCCGCCGCAGCATAAAGCAGATGCTCCGCCGCGAAACCGCCGGTCGAGACTTTTTCCGGAGCGGGTCACGGAGACGGCTCTGTCGCTCCGGCCGGGCCGTGATCCGCGCGCCGGCAGGCAATGATCAGAGATCGCCGGAGGCCAGCATGGCCAGGAGGATGCGGCCGAGCGTCTCGCCGCCCTTGGGCGCCATTTCCTTGGTTTCGTCGTGGCTGAGTTCCGCCCCGGTCATGCCGGCCCCGTAATTGGTGATGACGGAAGCGGCCAGGACCTTCAGGCCGAAATAGCGCGCCAGGATAACCTCGGGCACGGTGGACATGCCCACGGCATCGGCGCCGAGAATGCGGGCCATGCGGATTTCGGCGGGCGTTTCAAAGTTCGGGCCTGAAAACCACATATAGACGCCGCTCGGTAGAGTGAGGCCGAGGCTTTCGGCAGCGGCCTCCATGCGCGCGGCGAGCCCGGGATCATAGGCATTGGTCATGCCGACGAAGCGGCCATCCCCTTCGACGCCGATGAGCGGACTGCGCCCGGAAAAGGCGATGTGGTCAGCCGTGCGCAGCACCGAGCCGGGCGTCAGATCCTCGCGCACGGAGCCGGCGGAATTGGTGAGGATCAGGTTCTCGATGCCGAGCGCGGCGAGGGTCTCGATCGGCGCGCGCATCGCATTGGCATCGCCGCTCTCATAGAAATGCACGCGGCCGGACAGCACGATGACGGGCGCTCCGCCCGCGCGCGCCACCACCAGCTCGCCGGCATGGCCCGAGACGCGGCTGACCGGAAAGCCCGGCAGATCGGCATAGGAGATCCGGTGCACGACCTCCAGCGCCTCGACGAAGCGGCCGAGGCCGGAGCCGAGCACGATCCCGGTCTTCGGCTTCAGCGGCGCCACATGCGGGCGCAGGTGATCGATGGCCGCGCTCATCCGATCGTGTCCGTGGCGAAGGCATGCGGCAGAAGCTCGTCCATGCGCATGCGCTTCTGCACGCCTGCCTCGTCGCAGAGGAAGACCAGCGTGTCGGGCCCGGAAAACTCGGCCAGCCGCTGGCGGCAGCCGCCGCAGGGCGGGCACAGCGCCAGCTTCTCGGCGACCACGGCCACGGCCTTGATGCGTTTGCCCCCGCCCATGACCATATGGCTGATCGCCGTGGTCTCGGCGCACCACCCTTCAGGAAAGGACAGGTTTTCGATGTTGGCGCCGGCATAGGTCGCCCCGTCTTCGGCCAGGATCGCCGCACCCACCGGGAACTTGGAATAGGGCGCATGCGCCTTAGCCATGGCCGCGCGGGCGGCGGAAAACAGATGGTCTTCCATGGTCTCAACGTTCCTTCACATAGGGCACGCCGCCGGCCTTGGGCGGGATCGCCTTGCCGATGAAGCCGGCCAGCAGGATGACGGTCAGAAGATAGGGCAGTGCCTGCATGAATTGCACCGGTACCTGGCCGATCAGCGGCAGCGGATTGCCCTGCAGCCGGATCGACAGCGCATCGAGAAAGCCGAAGAGCAGGCAGGCGAACATGACGTTGACCGGCCGCCACTTGGCGAAGATCAGCGCGGCGAGCGCGATATAGCCCTTGCCGGCGGTCATGCCCTTGACGAAGCCGGCAGTCATGGCAAGCGAGAGATAGGCGCCGGCAAAGCCGGTGAGGATGCCGCAGCAGATGACAGCGCGGTAGCGCATCCAGACGACGGAAATGCCGGCCGTGTCCACAGCACCGGGATTTTCCCCCACCGCGCGCAGGCGCAGGCCGAAGCGCGTGCGGTAGAGCACCCACCAGCTCAAGGGCACCATGGCGAAGGCGAGATAGGTCAGCAGGAAGTGACCCGACAGGAGCTGCGCATAGATTGGTCCGATGACCGGCACATCGCGCAGCGCCTCGACAAAGGGCAGGTCGATCGTCTGGAAGCGTGCCCCGCCCGAGAGCGCCGGCGTGCGCCCGCCCTGACGGAACCAGGCCTCGCCCAGGATGACCGTGGCGCCGGCCACGACGAAATTGATGGCGACGCCGGAGACGATCTGGCTGCCGCGCTGGGTGATGGACGCATAGCCATGGACCAGCGACAGGGCGACGGACACGAGGATGCCGGCGACAAGCCCGAGCCAGACCGAGCCGGTGACGGCGGCCACCGCGCCGGCGGCGAAGGCCGAGCCGAGCATCTTGCCTTCCAGGCCGATGTCGAACACGCCGGCGCGCTCGGTAAACAGACCGGCAAGGGCTGCAAACAAGAGCGGCACCGACAGGCGGATGGTCGATTCCAGGATGGCGATGAGGGAGACGTAGAAATCCATGGCCATCAGGCTCCCTTGGCTTGGCTGGCTGCCGGCGCGCGCGACGCGAGCCCGGCGAAGAGGCGGCCGATGGCGGGGCGGAACATGTTTTCCAGCGCGCCGGCAAACAAGATCACCAGGCCTTGGATGATCACGATCATGTCACGCGAGATCGCCGGCATTTCAAAGGCGATTTCAGCGCCGCCCTGATAGAGCATGCCGAAGAGAATGGCCGCCGGGATGATGCCGGCCGGATGGGAGCGGCCCATCAGCGCCACGGCGATGCCGACGAAGCCGGCGCCCTGGACGAAATCGAGCTGCATGCGCGCCTGCTCGCCCATGATCGGGTTCAGCGCCATCAGGCCTGCCAGCGCGCCCGAGATCATCATGACGACGATGGTGATGCGGGTTTCGCTGATGCCGGCATAGCGCGCGGCCGACGGGCTGTGGCCCATGGTGCGCATCTCGAAGCCGAAGCGGGTGCGCCAGATCAGCACCCAGCAGGCGAAGGCGGCAAGCAGCGCCAGCAGGAAGGAGATGTTGAACGGGGCATTGCCGATGTTCAGCCCGAACAACGACATCAGCCAGTCGAGCTTCGGCAGGCGGCCGCCGGCCTCGAAGGTGCGCGTCTGCGGCGACATCGACCCCATCGGCTTCAGCACCTTGGTCAGGAGATAGACCATAAGACTGGCGGCGATGAAGTTGAACATGATGGTGGTGATGACGATGTGGCTGCCGCGCTTGGCCTGCAGCCAGCCGGGCAGGAAGGCCCAGAGCGCGCCGAAAAAGGCCGCCCCCAGCGCCGCAATCGGCAGCACGAAATACCAGGGCAGGATCCGGTCCAGCCAGAGACAGGCCAGCGCCACGCCGATGCCGCCAATATAGGCCTGGCCTTCGCTGCCGATGTTGAACAGGCCGGCATGGAAGGCGACGGCCACCGACAGGCCGGTGAAGATGAAGGTGGTGGCGTAATAGAGGGTGAAGCCCAGATATTCGCCGCGCCCGAAGGCGCCGGTCACCATGTAATAGGCGGCATTCAGCGGGTTTTCGCCGACCAGCAACACCACGAGACCCGCGACCAGAAAGGCGACCAGAAGGTTGATGAGCGGGATCAGTCCATAGTCCACCCAGCCGGGCAGCTTGGCATAAGGGGTGCTCATTGAGCGGCCTCCATCTTTCCGTCGATGCCGGCCATCAAGAGGCCGAGTTCGCCTTCCGCCGCATCCGCGCCCCGCTCGCCGACGACGCGGCCGGCGAACATCACGAGAATGCGGTCGGACAGCGCGCGGATCTCGTCGAGCTCGACAGAGACGAGCAGCACGGCCACGCCCTGGTCGCGCATCTCGATGATCCGCTTGTGAATGAATTCGATCGCGCCGACATCGACGCCGCGCGTGGGCTGGCCGATGATCAGAACATCGGGTCCGCGCTCCATCTCGCGCGCGAGCACGATCTTCTGCTGGTTGCCGCCAGAGAAATTGGCGGTCTTCAGCCTTGGATTGGGCGGGCGGATGTCATAGCGGCCGATCTTTTCCTCCGCCTCGCGGCGGATGGCGGGAATGTCGAGAAAGGGTCCCCGGCCATAGCGCGGCTCGCGGTGATAGCCGAGAATGGCATTCTCCGCCTCCTCGAACTTCAGCACGAGGCCGACGTGGTGGCGATCCTCGGGCACATGGGCGAGGCCGCGCTGGCGAAGATCCGCCGGGTCCGCCTTGCCGGTCACGTCCACCGCCGTGCCGTTCAGCATCACCCGGCCGCCGGCCGCGCGGCGGATGCCGGAGATCGCCTCCAGAAGCTCGGACTGGCCGTTGCCGGCAACGCCGGCAATGCCGACGATCTCACCGGCTTTCAGCTCGAAGGACACATTGTCGACCATAGTGACGCCACGGCCGTCGCGCACGGTGAGGTTCTCGACCTTGAGCTTGACGGCGCCGGGCGAGGCCGGCCCCTTGTCCACGCGCAGGAGCACGCGGCGGCCGACCATCAGCTCGGCCAGCTC
This sequence comes from Xaviernesmea rhizosphaerae, assembly GCF_001938945.1. Lineage (GTDB taxonomy): Bacteria > Pseudomonadota > Alphaproteobacteria > Rhizobiales > Rhizobiaceae > Xaviernesmea > Xaviernesmea rhizosphaerae. Next base: position 42,173 of record NZ_MKIO01000047.1, on the reverse strand, counting down.
CTCCACCGAGGTCGCCTTCGTCTGCCGCGTCGCCACCATCTCGCCGCGGCGCATGACGGAGACCTCGTCGGTGATCGCCATGATCTCGCGCAGCTTGTGGGTGATGAGGATGATGGTTTTGCCCTGGGCCTTGAGCTGGGCGAGAATGCGGAAGAGATGGTCGGCCTCCGGCGGCGTCAGCACGCCGGTCGGCTCGTCCAGGATCAGGATGTCGGCCTTGCGGTAGAGCGCTTTGAGAATTTCCACGCGCTGCTGCAGCCCGACCGGCAGTTCCTCGATCAGCGCATCCGGATTGACCTCCAGCGCATATTCCCGCTCCAGCCGCTTGAGCTCGACCCGCGCCTTGGCGATGGAGGCGTTGAGGATCTGGCTGTCCTCCGCCCCGAGCATGACGTTTTCCAGAACGGTGAAATTGTCGACCAGCATGAAGTGCTGGTGCACCATGCCGATGCCGGCGGCGATCGCGGCATTGGGATCCTTGATCGTCACAGGCTGCCCGTCGATCAGGATCTCGCCGGAATCGGCCTGGTAAAAGCCGTAGAGAATCGACATCAAGGTCGATTTTCCGGCCCCGTTCTCGCCGATGATGCCGTGGATGGTGCCCTTGCGGACCTTGAGATCGATCGCCTTGTTGGCGTGAACCAGCCCGAAACGCTTGTCGATGCCCTTGAGCTCGATGGCGATATCGCTCATGACAGCTCTTCTCCGCTGCGCGCCGTCCGTCCGCCTTGCCCCGCGTCGTCCGGACCCTTATCCGATGAAAGCAATAAGAAGGCTTATCCTGGCAACGGCAAGCGGAAGCCTTGATTTTTTAGAGGATAGCGTTGTTCCGCCCGACAGGTCACAGGCCGCCGATCCCGGCTTTGCCTCTGCCCGCAACGGCGCGCCGCCAGCTGTCTTGAGACAGGAAGGACCGTGAGATGATGACCGAAGCCGACCGCATCCAGGCGCTGGAGGAGACCGTCGCCCATCAGAACCGCACCATCGAGGAGCTGTCCGAACAGCTTGCCGAACAATGGAAGACGGTCGAGCAGATGCGCACCAAGCTAGAGCGGCTGACCGAACGCTTCCTCACTCTGGAAGAACAGACGCTCGATGCCCCTGCCATCACCCGGCCGCCGCACTACTGAGCGGACCGCGGATGAACACCCCCCAGCCTTCGGGATCGTGACAGGAGCGCCCCGCGCAGGCCGCAAAGGCCGCGCGGGGCATCCCCTTCGTCAGTAAGGGCAGGCCTCGTCGGTCATGTAGTCGTGGACCTTGACCGTGCCGGCGATGATGTCGGCCTTGGCCTTCTCGACGGCGGCGGTCATTTCGGGCGTCAGCAGCGCCTTGTTGTTGTCGTCGACGGCATAGCCGACGCCATCTTCCTTCAGGCCGAGAACCGAGATGCCGGGCTCGAATTTGCCGTCGGCCGCGCTCTTGAACGAATTGTAGACGGCAACGTCGACGCGCTTGAGCATCGAGGTGAGAACCTTGCCCGGCTGCAGGCCGTTCTGGTTGGAATCGACGCCGATGCCGAGCTTGCCGGCATCCGCAGCGGCCTGCAGAACACCGACACCCGTGCCGCCGGCGGCATGATAGACCACGTCGGAGCCTTGAGCGAACTGCGACTTGGCGATTTCACCGCCCTTGACCGGGTCGTTCCAGGCTTCCGGCGTGGTGCCGGTATAGGCTTCCAGCGTCTTCACGTCCTTGCCGGTCGACTTGGCGCCGCCGACATAGCCGCAGGCGAACTTGTGAATGAGCGGGATGTCCATGCCGCCGATGAAGCTCACGGTCTTGGACTTGGAGGCCATGCCGGCGAGAATGCCGACGAGATAGGACCCTTCCTGCTCCTTGAAGACGATCGACTTCACGTTGGGCTGCTGCACCACCATGTCGATGATGGCGAATTTGGTGTCGGGATATTCGGCCGCGACCTTGTCCAGCGCGGCCGCCCAGTTGAAGCCGGCCATGACGATCGGCGAGTTGCCGTCGCCGGCGAAGCGGCGCAGAACCTGCTCGCGCTGCGCGTCGTTGGCGATTTCAAACTCGCGATAGGCCGTGCCGGTTTCGGTCTTGAACTTCTCGGCGCCGTTGAAGGCGCCTTCGTTGAACGATTTGTCGAACTTGCCGCCAAGATCATAGATGATCGCCGGCTTGACATCGGCCGCGAAGGCGGCGCCCGACATCAGCGAAAAGGCCAGGAGACCGAGGAGAGTTTTTTTCATCGTTGAGCCCTGTTGTTCTAAGGATCCTGTATTTGGCCACGCCGGAAGACAGGCGAACCCCTCGGTCGCCTGACCTGGCATCCCCCGATCCCGATGGAACGGACTGGCGAAACCGCGTGCCCAGCCATGCGGACTTCGCGCGTCAGGGGCGCTGGCTGGCCGGCATCCTTGCATGGCTCCTAACAAAAAACATCCGAAATTTTTTCTCAACTGGTCAAAAAAATGTCGCTGCCCCCGAAAGGGCAGCATGCTTTTTGTCGACAGCAAAGGATCAGAATTTTTTGCTGAGCTTCAGCGTGACCGTCCGCCCGGCGCCATAGCCGCAGGTGTAGATCCCCTGGCAGCCGGCGACATAATCCTTGTCGAACAGGTTGGCGACGTTGAGCGCGGCGCCCCATCCCTGCTTTTCGTAGCGGATGGCGGCATCCACCACAACCGCATCCGGCACCGCGAACTGGTTGAGATTGTCGGCGAAGGACTTGCCCTGATAGCGCAGCCCCGCGCCAAGGCTCATGCCCTCGGCTGCGCCGTCGGTCACCAGATAATCCAGCCAGAAGGCGGCCTGATGGGTGGGGATGAGATAGGGGCGCTTGCCGACGAGATCGGCGTTGAGATCCCTGGTGATCTCCAGATCCGTATAGGAATAGGAGGCGAGCGCCCGCCAGTTCTGCGTGAGATTGGCCTTGGCCTCGAACTCGAAGCCGGTCGAGGTCACCTCGCCCAGCTGCTCCTGCAGAAAGTCCGGCCGGGTGAGCGCGACATTCTGCTTGACGATGTGGAAGACGGAGGCCGTGATCAGCGCATCGGCCCAGCCGGGCGCATATTTGATGCCGCCCTCGATCTGATGGCCTTCTTCCGGCTTCAGCGCCCCGCCATCATAGGCCGTGCCGATCAGCGGATTGAAGAAGGTCGCGGCACTGACATAGGGTGTCAGGCCGCTGGCAAATTCATAGGCGAGACCGGCGCGGCCGGTCGTGGCGCTGTCATCGGCGGAATAGCTTGTGCCGATCCGCGCATCGGACTCCGTCTTCACCCAGTCCTGCCGGCCGTTCAACGTCACCAGCCAGCCATTGCCGAAGCGGATCTGGTCCTGGGCATAGAGGCCGAGCTGGCTGAGCGTCAGCGTCTGGTCCAGATAGGTGCCGTTGATCGGCGGCTGCGGCAGGCCATAGACCGGATCGACGGGATCGATCGGCGTCGCCGCCGCCGGCCAGGCCGGCACCGCCTGGGTCTGGTCGATGCGGTAATGCTTGTAGTCGAGACCGACGAGCACCTCATGGGCCAGCGGACCGGTGGCGAAGGTGCCGGTCAGCCGGTTGTCCGCCGCGAAGGAATGGACCGCTGTGTCATGCTCGAAACCGATGCGGTTCAGCTGGTAATAGAGGGGGCTCGCCGGATCGGTGGTGTTGACGTAGCCATAGGGGTAGAACATCACCTCGTGCTTATCGAGATGGGCATAGCGCAGGCTCTGGCTGAACTGCCAGCCATTGTCGAATTCATGGGTGACTTCGGTGCCGATCAGCTGCTGGTCGGCACGGCCGGTATCGAGATCAGGCTCGCTGAAGAAGGCATCCCGGTCGATCCGACCATAGGGCGCGCGGGTGACCGTGCCCTCATAGGGCAGGAAGCCATTGCCTGTATGGCGCTGCTTGAAGCTGGAGATCATCGCATAGACGGTCAGGCTTGTCGCGTCATCCGGCCGATAGGTGACCTGCGGCATCAGGAAGCCGCGCAGGTCGTTGCTGTAATCGGTCTCCTGCTCGCCGCCGGCGATCTTGCCGGTCACGCGGTAGGTGACGGCACCAGCAGCATCCGCCTTATCGTTGACGTCGAAGCCGAAGAAGGCATTGCCGAAATTGTTGATGCCGATTTCCGCTTCCCGCGTGGTGCCGTCCTGCGGCCGCTTGCGCACGAGATCGACGATGCCGCCAGGATTGGCGCCGCCATAGAGAACCGAGGCCGGCCCCTTGAGCACATCGACGCGCTCCAGCGCATAGGCATCGATCTGGAAGCCGCCGAAACCATAGGAATAGAGATTGAGCCCATCCAGGAAGACGCCGGACTGGGTGGCATCGAAGCCGCGCAGATAGAACCAGTCCGTGTCGGCATCCGTGCCGAAGGGCTGGGTGGTGACCCCGGGCGTGTAACGCAGGGCCTCGTCGACCTTGGTGACCACGCCGCGATCATCGAGCTCCTGACGGCCGATGACGGAGACGGATTGCGGCACGTCGGCAAGATCGGCGCCGGTTTTCGAGCCGGCGGCGCTGGTCCTGGGCACATAGCCTTCCACCGGGCCGGTGCCTGTCGCATCACCCCTGCCCCGGGCGGTGATGGTGTCCAGCACCGTCGCCTGTCCCTGCTTCTCCTGCGCCTGCCCGCTCAAAGTCTGCGGCGCCTCAGTCTCCTGCGCCATGGCAGGGCCCGCCACGGCCAGAACCAGCCATGCCACGCCCGTCTTCCAGATTTCGACCTGCCGCTTGTTCATCGTCCCGCATCCGCTCATTCGACCAGGGCCGCGTTCGGCCCGAATTAAGATGAGCGCATAACTCAGGAATAAAGGCGGTGCTTGTCGTTTCCTGCGATTTTTGCGCGATCCTGCGATGGCCGGAGATCCTTCCCGCGACTGTGGCGCAGGCGGCACAGCTGCCCGCAGATGAACAGCGACAGGAGCGGGCGCGAAGGCCGCCCGTCCTTGGCGCCAAGCGTTCAGGTGTCCCGGTGCAGGCGGGCCCAGCGGGCAGGCGTGGTGCCCGAGAGATGGCGGAAGGCGCGGGTAAAATGCGCCTGGTCGGCAAAGCCGGTCTCCGTAGCGATCTCGCTGATCGACAGCCGGCCCGCCTTCAAAAGGGTCCTTGCGCGCGCCAGCCGCGCCTCCATCTGGTAGCGATGCGCGCCCATGCCGGTCGAGGCCTTGAAGGCATGGCAGAAATGCGAGGGCGACAGGCCGGCGAGACCGGCCAGCTCCTCCAGCCGGATGGCACGCTGGCAATGGGTCTCGATGAAGTCCACGACCCTGCGCAAGGCCCAGGGCGCGAGCCCCGCGCGCATAGGCGCCGCCGGAGCCGGCAGGCGCAGAAGGCCGATCAGCAGCGCCAAGGCGAGGCTTTCGGCATAAAGCGGCAGCAGAGGCTGCGCCGCCTCGCATTCGACGGCCAGGAGACGGGCGACAGGCAGCAGCTCCGGGCTCGGCTGCAGAAGACGCGGGATCGACAGCGCGCGGGGATCGGTCCCTTCGCCCAGACGCTCGGCCAGCGCCTCGCGGCCAATATGAAGATCGAGATGGCGCAGCGTCCTGACGGCGCGCATCTCCCCGCGCAGACCAAGTCCTGCCGGCACATAGGAGAGGCTGGGGGAAAGGTTCGGCCCCGCCTCCGCCGCTTCCAGGCCCGGCGCCGACAGCCGCAGGCTGCGCCGTTCGTCGCCGGTGGCCGAGAGGACGATGAAGAGGCGGGGATCCTCGCCCAGATAAAAGCCACCGGCCTCGGGCGCGCAGGCGACATCCCAGAGATCCGCCGTCATGCCGGGGAAACTCAGGCGCTTGAGCCCGCCCAAAATGCTGAAGCCTTCGATGCGATTGTGCATGCGCGGCTGAAAGCCCATGCCGACCGTCCTTCACACCTGACAAAGCGGCACGGGCCGCCCTGAAAACTATTCTTATAAAGTCAGGTTTATCGCGAAGGACGTCGCGGTTCAATTGCCAGCCCCGCATGATCGTCGGCAGCCAGAGGGCGGACGATCATGGCCCGCGCATAGCGGCACATGGCAGCCGCGCAGGCATCGTCTCGCAGCGGACCGAGACGGGGAACCGGTTTCCGAGAAATTCGATGCAAGCGAAAACGTCGAGCATCGGACTGGATTCAGTCCGATGCTCGGTGCGACAGATCTTACAGGGCGCAGGACACGCCGGTGCCGCGCAGGCCGCAATAGCCGCCGGGATTCTTGGCCAGATATTGCTGGTGCTCTTCTTCGGCAAAGAAGAAGGGGCCGGCCTGTGCGATCTCGGTGGTGATGCGCGCCGGGCGGCCGGCTTCGTCGAGCGCGGCCTGATAGGCGGCGCGCGCGGCCTTGGCTTCCTCCAGATCCGCCGCATCCTCGACATAGATGGCGGAGCGATAGGTGGTGCCGACATCATTGCCCTGGCGCATGCCCTGGGTCGGATCATGCTCCTCGAAGAAGGTCTTGAGCAGCGCCGCAAAACTGACCTTGGCAGGATCATAGACCACGCGGACGACTTCGGTATGGCCGGTCAGCCCGGTGGTGGTCTCGCGATAGGTCGGGTTCGGCGTATAACCTCCGGCAAAGCCGACCGCCGTGACATAGACCCCCGGGATCTTCCAGAACAGACGCTCGGCGCCCCAGAAGCAGCCCATGCCGAGCAGCACGCTCTTCAAGCCCTGCGGATAAGGGCCATGCAGCGGCTTGCCATTGACGAAATGGATGTCCGCCGTCGCGATCGGCACCTCGCGCCCCGGCAGGGCAGCACTCGGCGCCGGCATTTCGATCTTCTTGTTGAACAGCTCGGAAAACAGCATGGCACAAGCCTTTCTTGTTTCTCGTGATTTCATCGGGATCGGGCGATCCGGTCCTTGCAAAAGATAAAAGCACACAGACGGGATCAGCGAACGGAAAGACGATCCGGCATCGATAGCCCGCTCCTCCTCCAGCCCGGCGGCACATCGCCGGCCCCTTGCCGCCCCCAACCGATCATCGGCGTCAGGCCGGCAGGATTATCAGGACCGAAAGCCTCATCCATGGAGCCATCATTCTGCCGGGCATCGCACGCGGGGTGTCCGGTCCCAGGGTTCAAGCAGCCGTCCGGCCGCCTCTTCCCTTTTCAGACCATGTCAGGCGAAGGAGGCACGCGCCGGCCGGCGGCGATAGCCGATCATCCAAAAGAGAAGCGACACGCCGCAGAAGACGATCGACGCCGGCTGCGACAGCGCCCATTGCAACAGCGGATCGATGGCACTGATTTCCGGATGCGGCCGCTCCAGCGCCTGAACAAGCACCAGCCCGGACTGTCCAAATCCGGCCAGAGCCTCCGCCAGCGGCATGAACAGCGGCGCGCCGATCGCCACGGACTGCAGCGCGTCGACCGTGGCCAGAACGACGGCAAGCACCAAAGCGAGGAAACTCATCACCCGCATCAAGAACCGCATCGCCTTTGCCCCTCGCCTGGTCCGCCCGACTGCCGCCACTTGCCAGAGATAGGAGCGCATCCGCCGCCAGACAATCCCAAGCCTTTGCGCGTCCACGATCAAAGAGTTCAAAAACTTGTCACGAAGCAGTTGATCTCGCCGAGATCATCGGTATATATCCGCCCGTCCGCCGGGGAACCGGCCGAACGGGTGCCAGCCACCCGCCTTGCCCCCTTTCAACCAGGGCCGAGGATGACAGGATGGACAGGTGGCCGAGTGGTTGAAGGCGCACGCCTGGAACGCGTGTATACGTGAAAGCGTATCGAGGGTTCGAATCCCTCTCTGTCCGCCATCTCACCTTGATTTTCCTACAGAATTTTAAGCGTTTTGAGCGCCACCCTAATCCGCACCCTAACTCGGCGCGGCCGTCACCGAAGCCTTCTCCCTGCCCGCGTCGGTTCAGCGCAGTAATTATGCGCCATCCCGGATGTATGTCACACGTATGTCACCCAGAATTCCTTCATAAAACTAGTTGCATACTGGAGACATACATATGACATACGTAAAATCAATGACTTAGCATTATTTCTTGATTGACAAATCTAGGCATTACAGACACTTTACTCCAAGAAATGGAGAAAGATGATGCTGAGCCGCAATACCACTTCGCCTACCGCGCGCGCTGCTGAGGCTTACAGCCAGCTGCGGCCGGTGATGACCATTCCAGAAACAGCTGAGTTCTTTCGCGCGTCTCGCGGCCACATCTACAATCTGCTTCGGCGCGGAGATCTCGATGCGGTGAAGGTGGGCGGGCGTACCTTGGTTCGCCGGACAGACGCCGAAGCGCTGATCGATAGGTCGGCAGGTGCCTTTCGTCCGGGCCCCAAACGAAAGCGCCGCAAAATGGCTCTTAAAGCGGCCGAAGTGGACATTTTCGGGTGAACCCGATGAAGATCCGCGGAAGGACGAAGCGGCGTCCCAAAGTTCGCGAGATGTCCGCGCCGTTGCTCTTCGGTCTTTACCCACCGAAGATCAGCGACATTCCGCCCGGTGCCACCATAAGGCCCGGTTGCCTCCTGCTGCACATATCGACGATGCCGGTTTTCGGCCGAAACCGAGACGAGACCAGGTTCTACAATTTCCCGGTCTACCTGCCGCCACCGTTCAACACGCCGAGCCAGAAGAACGCGCTGCTAGCGTTTGAGTACATGCGTGCGACAAGCCCAACGGTGCGCAAGGCCGTCGAGGAGCTGCAGGTATTAGCCCGGACGCCCGCGTCTCGCGCCTATGCGCGCCAGCATCCTGAGATGTCCATAAAATGAAGCCGGTGCGCTCGGCAAAGCGCAACCGGCCGTTAGGAAATAAAAATGCTAGATCAACATATCGCGAAAATGCCGCGCCATCAACCTGCATCTAGTAGCTTGGGCACTAGTTCGGATTTCCAGAAATGGCGCGCTACCCAATCGCCATCACCGGCGCCGCGCACCTCGACCGCGATCACTCTTGTCACAAGTGCGGCGAGATTGACGAAAGCCTACAGTATGGATGGTACTGGCGGCATCAAGAAGGAAGCGGCTCCTGGGCTATATGCCGGCAGTTTTCGGAAAGTTCGTCTTGAAGGCACGCCCAAAGAGGTTCTTGGAGGCCTTGAGGCGCAGCTACAGTCGCTGACCAGTAAGCAGGCCATCATCTGCGCCCCGCCGCGCGTCGGCCGTGACGAATGGCAGATCACAACCGCCCGCCAGGGTCTTGAGGAGGGTTATCTCTCTCGGACGCAGGAAAACTTCGAAGCCCTTAACGGACCCGCCATTTTCGGGATGGATTTCGATAGCGCTGAGTTTCCGGAAGCGCTCCTTGGTGCACTGAAAGAGGCCGGTTCTATCTCTCATGCGCTCGCGTCTGTGCATCCATCATTCGGGAAGGCTGCATTCCTCAGGAGGAACTCTGCGTCCGCTGGCGTCGGCGTCGGCGTCGGCGGTAAGAAAAGTCTGACCTCAAGTCATCACCGCTACTATGTCGTGCCCGACGGCAGGCTTATCCCGGAGTTTGTCAGGAACCTTGCGGATCGGCTCATGCTCGCGGGTTTTTTGTACGGCAAGATCACCGCAAGCGGCCACATCCTGCCACGAACGCTCTTTGACACGTTCGCATCATCGGACAGCAGTCGCCTATTTTATGAAGCGGATCCCGTCTTGCAGGACGACAAGCTGCGAGCTTTGCCGAGGCCCTGTGTCGTCCAGGATGGAGGAATGCTCGACCTTGCTTCACTTCCTCCTCTCAGTGCCGAAGAAGCGTTCCGCCTGAGGGTATTGGTCAGCGAAATGGAAGCGGATCTTGCCGCGCCGGCAAAGGCGATTAGGGCGGCGTATATCGAGCAGCGAGTTGCTGACCTGGTCGCCAGGCGCGGCATCTCTCCTGAGAGTGCGCGGCGAAGTGTGCAATCAGCCACCGAACGGCATGTCCTGGACGAGCATTTCGAGATCTTCTTCGATGATGGAAGCAGTGCAACCGTCAGGGAGATCATCAATGACCCGACGCAATTCCACCGGAAGTCATGCGCTGATCCGCTTGAACCCGATTACGGCGGCGGGCGTGCAGTCGCCATGGTGCTCGCTTCAACAAGGCCTTTCGTCATCAACTCGTTTGCCCATGGTGGCGCCCGCTACGACTTGGCGCCTCAGCTGCAAATGTTCGAAGACCGGGAAGAGGCTTTGCCACTAGAAAGCCTGTTCAGGGAACGTTCTGAAGAGGATCCGTCTCAACACATAGGTCAACCCGGCCTGAAAGTGGTGACAGACAGGATCGAACCCAAGGGCATCCCGCCCCGGGAATGGGTCGTGTTTCCACGGCTGCCTCTCGGCGACGTTGCCCAGTGCGTCGGCGAACCGGGGGTATCGAAGTCAACACTCGCGCTGCGCGATGCGCTTGCGGTTTCCAGTGGATCGGAGCCGGTGCTTCGCGGCGTTGATGAGACCGGGGCGCCAATCAGCCCCGAAAGGCTTCACCTGGCGGGCCCGGTGATCATCTACAACGCGGAAGATCGCCTAAGCGAGATGGAACGCAGACTGGCGGCGTCACAGCGGCATTTTGATGTAGCCAAACCGAAACACCCCATCATTCTGTGGAGCGGAGAGGATGGCACGAAGCTCACAATCATGCAGCGGGACAACGATCGATCTGCAATGAAGCGAGCGCCCGGCGCGGATCTTCTTGAGCGGATTATAGACCAATACAAGGCTGTTTTGGTGGTCCTTGATACGCAGATCAGCCTAACGGCCGGCGGCCACGAGAACAGTAATGACGACCAGGACGCGCTTCTGCAAGAGCTTGCCTGGATTGCAGCCCGATCACGATGCGCGATCGAAGTGGTCCATCATACGGCCAAGCACACCCGAAACGCAGCGGGTGACATGGGCGCAGGCCGCGGCGGCTTTGCGGCTGTCGGGAAGGTCCGCTCTGCTTTCACTCTAGTCAACGTCACAGGCGAAGCGGAAGACGAAAGGGCGTGGGGTGTCAGCTCAGCAGACGGCCTTATACGGCTCGACTATGCGAAAATCAGTCATGACCGAAAGCCCAGCGTTCCGCTCGTGTTCAAGCGAATGAGCGTCTCGGTGGGAAATGGCTGTGGCGTTCGACCGGGTGCGGCCGGCGCGCTGTTTGATGACGATCCGCGCGCGGCGCTTCAGGCGGCTGGTGATTTCGCTCCCGTTCTGGATCTCGTGAAGATCGAGGCCCGCACGAGAAAGAAAGTGGATGGATCCAAGGCGGAGGCGATCGCAAGGATCGCGCACGACCTGCTAGCCGAGAACAACACTCTGCCGCTTCCGGGTCTTTGGGAGGCAATCGGCGCTCGCGCCAGAGAGCAAGGCATCTTCGAGGGCAAAGCGCGGAATGTCGTTGTCGGTGAAATAACGAGCGCGTTGGGCGGCGGCGGCGTGCAATTCACGTTAGGGTCGGGACAAGTTGTCCTGATCCGCGCCCTAAAACGATCTTCTGCGCAAACAGCGTGCTGGTACATCGACCGATCGGCGAAGGCTGAGGATGGCGCGCAGTGACGCTTGTCGGCCTTATCGTCAACTTGTCGGCGACAAGAGGAAAATTCAAGCCAAACAACATGTTAAGGCTGGTTCTGCCTCCGCTTGTCGGCTTGTCGGCAGAAGTGAAGCAACAAGCAAGAAAAAAAGCCAATGAAATCAACGCTTGTCGGCTTGTCGAGCTTGTCGCCCCTACGGGGAACGCTGCCGCCGACAAGCGGCGCTCTCCGTGCTCCCGTTGGAGTGGGATTTCGGGACAGGATGTCTCGCGGCACCTCCTGGACGATACCTTACGTACCCCTAAACCAAAAACAGCAGGTGGGCTCACGTGATTAAGACGCACGCCAAAGACGGCCGGCGGATCAGCTCTTGGGTGAGATCGGCAAGGTTCAAGGTCGTCGCCCGGAAGGCCCTTGCGGACTGGAACAGCCAGCGGCACACAAAGCCGAAGTGCGGAGCTCATGCGAGAACGACCGGCGAGCCTTGTAAGCGCATTGCCTTGGAGAACGGCAGGTGCCACGCCCATGGAGGGCGAACACCAAAGGGAAAGAACTGGCACAAACCGAAATGGCCCGATGCTGACCGCCCGGACGCCATGGATCGTTTGACCCGGAAGCTGCGGGACCAGAAAAATGCACAGCAGAAACGCGCGGCTCGCCTGGCAGCCATGACGGCCGAAGAGCGAGAGCGGCACGATGCATGGCAGCGTTCGCACCAGCCCGGCCCTAAAGGCGCGCGCGCGGCAGCGCGGCAACAGCGTCTCGTCGCGAAGGAAATCGCCACAGCATTGGCCACACCCAAACAGGTCGGCCCGGAGGTCACGCGCATCCAAGCCGAGATTGCCCGGCTGGAGGCCTTGGCCGCGGCGATCGAGCAACATGATATTTTTGGATAGGAGACGGGAACATGACGAACCGCCGAGGGGTCGACACGAAGCGTCAGGTCAAGGACCTCTTACAAACAGAATTGCCGAAGGTGTACCGTATCGCGCTTGATCTTGTGCAGGACAAACGCGTAGCGCCTTCCGCGCGGGCGAAGCTGATCAGCGACCTTTTCCGCGCCGCCGGTCTCTATGCCGACACGGACGACGACCGCCAGAAGGAACCGCATGAGATGACGGCCGGCGAGCTGGAGCAAGCAATTCGCGATCTTGAAGGAAAGACCCGACCGACCCTGTTCGACTGATGCCGCGGCCCAGCTTCCGCGCCGCCGGCAATTCGGCCGGCGCGATTTCATGAAGATTTAGGCTTGCGTCGGTCTGGTCTCAGTAGCACGGCGATCGCCGCCCAGCGTCTCGCTTCCATTGGAGCCTGGGCGGCTCGTCGCTCGGCGTCCCGTCGCTCCCGCTCGCGCTTCTTCTCATCTATGTACACGGCCAGGTCCGCCTCGTCGATCAAAACGGGGCGCCCTGGGAGATAGGCGAGCTTTCCGGCGAACCGGAGCCGCTTGATTGTAGACGTGCTGCATTGGAGGATTTGCGCGGCTTCCGGCTCGGTCAGGAGTTTCATTTCTTCAGCCCCAGCACCTGAGCGAGCGCCCATTCCCGCGCCTCATCCGTCCTTGCGGCGATTTCGTTTGAAGGCCTTCCATGCTCTCGTCCAATCCGCTTTTGCCCGCTGATGAAGGCATCAAGATCGCGTTCGTCGATCAAAACGGGGCGCCCTGGGAGATAGTCGAGCTTCCCGGCGAACCGGAGCCGCTTGATTTTCGACGTGCTGCACCGCAGGCGCTCGGCGACTTCAGGTTCTGTTAGCATCATGATTGAGTTCCCGACGCGACGTTTGGCAGAGTGTGAGTGCTCAAGCTCGTGTATGTCAAATCCACCATTTCGGCCGACAAGTTCGGGCGCCAGGGTGACGACTTGCGGAAGGCGCTGGCGTTGGGGTCATTGCCCCCAGGCTTTTAGCGCATCATCTGCCCCTCTAGGATCGGCCTTGATCCGCAATACCGTCTGGCGCGTTAAATTCGTAGCTTTCGCGATTTCTGACGTGCCGGCCTGCTTCTCAAGCATCGTAAGCACCGTCTCCAGATCCGTGCGGCTATAGCTTGGCTTTCTGCCTTTGTAGACCCCAGGCCGGTCCGCCTCGCGAGCGTGGTCAATCCCGGCCCGTTGCGCTTCCTTGATAGCCTCGGCTTGGGCTTGGGCCATAGCCGCCATGAAACAAACCATGGCGTCTCTAATCGCCATTTCCATGGGCTGCTTTGTGGCACCGTCAAAGGTCAGGTTGTTAATGACCGTGCGAATGATGACGCCGCGCCGAATGAACTCCCGGATGTTGTCGGTGACGTCGCTGTAATTTCGCCCAAGGCGATCGACCCAGCGCACGACAAGAATGTCCCCGCTGCGCAAGATGTCGAACAGACGCCGCCCCTGAGGACGATCAGCAAGCGGCACGGTTACACCTGAGACGCCCTGATCGCTCAATACCTGGTCGATTTTGAACCCGGCTTGCCTAGCCTGTGTCTCTTGGTGGGCGGCCGTCTGTTCGGATGTGCTCACCCGGCAGTACAGTATCGTTTGTGCCATTATACACCTCAGTGAACAGAGAATTCGGACAGGACAGCGGCACAGCGTGCGCGCATTGCCCGCCACTGTGAGTGTTCCTGTATCCCGCGCAACTCCTCCATAGCGAGATATGCAGTGCGGCGGTCGTTGCGCATCATCGCTTCACGAAGCTCGGTCTGAACCGCCGAAAAGATCTTGAATTCGTTCGTCCTAAATTCGTTTTGCATGTGCCACCTTAGATGTACGTATGGATAGTGTACGAACTATGATATGTCCGTTGATTTGCGTCAAGCCCATACATACACTTTTTAAGCCCCGATCTGCCATGTCCGCACGAGCATACTGATGCGGACAGCGTGATGCGCTATCGCCGGTCAGCGTCTGGGCAAAGTCACCGCAATGAACCCGCGCGGCCGGATCCTAGGGTGGTCGGACCCCACCCCCTGGCCCAGTCCAAACGCAGCGGCCGAAGCCGCAGCAGGAGCCCATATAAAAATTGCGGCCGCCCCAACTTTGGGACGCTTTGGCGCGAATGGCGGCTTTGCCGATGAGCAGAGGCGTGCTATAGTTTTTTCAATCGCGAATACGGCGGAACTCGCGGACCCGCGCAAACCATGCCAGCCTCACTGCTGGCGAACGTCAACCGACTTCAAGCTCTGTCGCTGGTCTTTTTGCCTGCGCTTGAAATCGACGTTTATGGGTGCGCTACGTGTCCGATCGCGATCTAACCAAGTCCCTCCTTTCGACTGTGTTGCACAAGCTGCGCCTGGTCCGACACGCTACGGATCCCGTTGCGCCCGTCGTTTCGACTTATGAGATCGAGTCAACAATCGGCAAACTTCAGGCCCAGATTTCGAACGCCAATATCCTTGGTGGAGGGGCCGTCTGATGGTCACGAAGGCAACCCGGTTCCAGAACCGCCGTACGTCCACCCCTGGCAAGGTGTTCACCAGCACCGAACTTCTGGAAGCCGAACTCGGCGTGAATACGGCCGACAGGAAGCTGTATTCGAAGGATGCGGCCGGGACTGTTTTTCAAGTCGCTGGGCAGGGCGGCAGAAATCCGGGCGATTATCTGCAGTTCGAAAACTTCGACGGTGCCGGTTTGCAGGGCGTCGCTATTAAAGACGGAGGCCGGCTTTGGGTGAAGAAGGACAATGCTGCCGTCAATGACTTCGCCGATGTATGGATCACACGCGACATCAAGACCACTACGCCCGGACTGGGAACAGCCGGGCAGGTTAGCTCCACGATGCGCATTGATCATGCAATCCGGAAACCAATCGATAGCTTCGAGTGGGCTTTCGTCGTCAACATGCTTTATCAGCCGGATGCCGGCGCCGCTGCTCGTGCGGGCGAGCATTGCGCGGTGTATCCCCGCGTCGAGAAGCGCGGCGACGGACGGGTGTGGTGTGTATGCTCCGAATATCGTGACTTTACAAGCAACCCGACGACCGGCTCTGTGAACATGGAAGTCGGCTGCGGTGCGACCGGCCCGGATCCGAACAATCAGCGGATTGGCATCCATTTGGTCATCGGGTCGGCAAACGATACGGCAGGGACCAATATCGTCAGCGACGGGATCGCGATCTTCGCGCAGCCCGGCTATGCGCAGTCCAAGCGCCACATCCGTCTCCAGGGACAGGCCGGCGTCGGCGTCGACATGCGTGAACTCGATACGGTCTATTCCGATATCGGCGTGGCGATGGCCACCAATCAGTTCATCAAGTGGTCCGACACGCAGAGCACGCCTTGGCGCGGCAGCATCGGCTTTTCTGGCATCAACAAGACAATGGCCCTCGGCGGCGTGCCCGTTAACCAGGGTCTTGTCACCGAGGACCGTAGGTTGACGCTCGAAATCAACGGGGTTCGCTATGACATCAATTGTGGTCTTTCGACCACGTCGCCGTGAGGACAGGAAATGAAGATCCCGCCCGAGACGATCGAGATTGACGGAGTGGTGTATCGAACAATCGTTCGCCACCCGGAAGTCACCAGTGACGGGAAACAGAGGTGCTTTCGCTGCGGGCAGATCTCCGAACTTCCATATCACGACCCGGATATTTGCTCGGCCAGCTTTCCGCCGCGTCGAGATATGACCCCACATTAAAGAGCGAAACGGATAAAAGATCTGCGGGATCCGAACAACGTCTCAAGCGTCAGCTTGCTGCGCAGTCTAAGCTCGACCCCACAGCCGATTACGCAACGAGGTGAGGTCATCCACTCATTGCTGCCATGCAGCAACGCTGTATAATGACAGAACGATGACACTCACCATTCTTCGCACTGCCGCCTGGACAGCTCTCGCCGCCATCATCTTCGTTACGGTGTCTCCAATCGGCTGGAGACCGCATGATGTTATGCCCGTCAATTTCGACCGCGCTCTTGCCTTTACGATCATGTCAGCGCTCTTTGTTGCTGCCTATCCTCGTCATAGCGTCGCTATCGGGATCGCTCTTATCGTCTGCGCGGGGTTGATCGAATTGCTTCAGTTTTTCTCACCGACGCGTCATCCTCGATTCATTGACGCGTTCGTGAAAGCGACAGGAGCCTTGGTCGGCGTGCTCATCGGATCCACGTACAACATGATTGAACGCCGCGGCAGGACGAAGTCCGTGTGAGCTGGCGCGCAGGCTCAAACTGGCAACCCGAATGCGATCAACTAGGAGTGCTCCAGAACGACCAGCAGCCGTCGACGGCCCTGGAGGCACTTGCATAGGGCGCCCGTCACGCTCGCGGGACGCACATGATCCGTTCGCTCAAATTCCGGACCTCCGATTGAATTAGCTTACCGACATTGCAGCCGAGGCTTCGTTTCGGCTATCTCCGATTTCTATTAGAACAAAATGGGAACATGGAGATCTACGATGAAGCCGCTTTCACTGCCGAAAATTGAGCCTGATGTGATTGAAGACGTTTTGGCTTGGCATGGCGGGGACGCTCGGACCGCAATCTTCGCGCTCCTCAATGACTGCCAGCATCTCCGGCTGCAACTGGCGTTGACTGAGGCGGCGGCAAGCAGCGGCTTCACCCGTGGCTGGCGTCCACGCTTCGACCGGCAGGACAATGCCTGAAGGCCGCAAATCGCGTCACCCTGGCATTCTGGCAAAGGCGCCGCGGTTGTCGACAGCGAACGAGTTCGGCGCGTTGATCCGGGTGCGGTGCCACGGGTGCAGGACACGGCGCCACTACCGACCACTCGACCTCATCGCGGTCTTCGACAACATCCCCGTACTTGATTTGGCGCCGCGCTTCCGGTGCCAGAAGTGCTCCTCTGCTGAATTCGTGCAGGCGGAAATCTGGCTTCCATGGCCGAACGAATGGCCGGGGCTTGAGATCCGAGAGCTGGTGCGGGTCGATACGGTTCGGCGTCCGGTCTGGAAAGACGTAAAGGTCTGAATGATTACGCCTTGCCAGGATCAAGCCGCGGATCCCGGCAAGGCGTCCAACAGTCAAGAATAGCCCCTTATGCAAAAGGCTAAGCGCGCATCATTAAGACACCGTCTGAGGACCGACGATATAAGCCCTTGCTCGGCACCCCTGCGCTAGCAGCGGCAGCGTCGTCAGCATACGAACCCACGCCATTCAGAACCACCGGCCCGCCCAAGAGGACGTTACCGCCTTCTGGATTTAATGCCAGGGAAGACGTACCGACAGCCGTGCGAGATTGAATCTTTGCGCCGCCATAGTCGTTCTCAAAGTAGGTGTCGACCAGCCGGATATCGCCGTTAAAGCTCGCCCGCTTTCTGTCGGAAACGACCCTTACCTTTGTGCCGCCTTGCGCTGCGGAGCTCACAACAAAACTATTCGTTCTCGCAGGCGATGCACGGACAACATCTCGCGGCTCTCCTACGCCAAGCTTTCCGTCAGCAGTCAAAGTCAGGTGCTCATAGAGGCCATTGGCATCGTAGCTGAGCGCCCCACCAATGATCAGCGGCATCTCGCGAGGGACTGCGCCGTTAACAAAACCTTGAAGGTCAATTTTCATCTCGCCCTTATCCGTGACACCGATGAAGGCATTTTCCTCCCGACTGCCCATCAATGACTGAGTGCGCAATCCGGACGCAAATTCGATGTGAGTTTTCTGGATAAATGCGATGTTATCCTGATTCCCGAGGTTCGTATCGATCTTCAATTGGCGCGGATCGATAATCTGAGTCACAGAATACCATGTGTTCCCAATTTTTAGCTTGTTCGATCGGGTATCATAAAAGAAGCTGAAGAAGAAATCACCGTCGATGAAGATGATGCTGTTGCCGCGAATATTGCAGGCGCCACGACGAATATCATAGGTGTAGCGCCAAGTTCTCTCTGTATTCGCAGGGAAATTAACGGCGCCACCGGATGTCGTACTGAGGGAAAACCCATCACTTCGGATGCTGGCAATAAGGTATCTATCCAGGCCGAACCCGATGAAATCTCCGACTGCGACATAATCGCTATAACCGTCAAATGAGCCATAGGTGAAAACCACATTTGGCGTGCCGGCCTGCCCGGTTCCTGTGCCTATTGGCAGATTGGGATACAAGTTAAGTTCGGTGTAGCCGGCTGTTTTGGGACGAGCGGCCCAGCCTGACGGCGATGAAGACCACATAACTATGCCATTGTTATTTTTCCCCTCTCCTCCCAACAGGATGCCGCCGCCACCGACTTCGCCTCGCATCGGCGTGCAAATTCCAGCGGCGTGCATTTTACCTTGTTCTTCTTTTCTCCCGGACAACCACGCGGAAAATATCCGACCCGGCCCGCAAAAGAGCCCGTTTTCCAACGCGCGATCAATAAGGCTATTGGCAACAAGATATTGCCCCGCCGGGATATAAACCGGCTTTCCTGATGACATTGCCGATAGTATCGCTTGCGAATTGTCCGTCCCTGTCTGGTTCGCAATATTGTAATCCGAGACAAGCCCGTCAGGAATGACGATAAAAGGATACTGATCTGCGCTTACTGCGGCCTGCGACGCGGAAACTGCATCGGATTGATCGGGCCCGTCTGAAATCCCGCCAGGAGAGACACCCACTCTCGTGGCCTCCCGATGCCGATCGTTCGGATTTCGAATAAGCTTCACGCTTCCTGTTAGACCTTCTCGAAAGACCACTTTCGCATCGCTCGCAACACCTTCCGTATAGGTTGCGGTGACGGTGAAGTCCGATCGTTCGACCCCATTATGAAAAACCGACAAATCGCTATTATTGAATATGAGAAATTCGGCACGAAACGTGCTCGTAGGAGTCGTCGGATTATACTCGGAAATCTTTAAATCGCGATCTAAGGCTGCCATCGTTCCTACCGCTCCTCGTTTCGTTGCGAGGGGACATTCGCAGGATCTTTTGAACAATGCACGCAGCGTGACCGCCAAGCTGGTATTAGCGATAACGCATGGTATAGCCAGCTCGAAGCGCCTTAAATTCTGGGATGTGCCCGCCCCTCGCCTTCGAGCAAGACGGCCGCCGGAGGCAGATCAAACTGAACCACACCGGCCCGCGGGCGCGGCAAGCGACCGTCTGGAGAGCATCCAGCTGTGAGAAAATTCGCCGCTCGATAGACGCCGACACCTATGACACCCTGCAAAAGCATGGGAAGCGCTGGGAGGGCGGAATGTGCAATCTGTACAATGTGAGCACCAATCAGGAGGCTTTGCGGGCCTTCCGCCAGGCCCTCGATCGTCTCGGCAACCTTGAGCCGTCGATCGATATCTACCCCGATCGCCCGGCGCCGGTCCTGCGACGTACACAGGACGGCGAGGCTTGGGATCGACTGACATGGGGCATGCCCACGCCGCCGTCGATCCTGGGCGATAAACCGGACACAGGCGTCACCAACATCCGCAACGTCACATCGCCGCACTGGCGCCGCTGGCTCGGGCCGGAGAACCGTTGCGTCGTGCCCTGGACGAGTTTTTGCGAATGGGAAGACACCAAGCCGAAGAAGCGCAAGCGTTGGTTCGCGATCAACGATGACAAGCCCCTCGCCTTCTTCGCCGGCATCTGGACGGATTGGAAAGGGACGCGCGGATCCATGAAGAATCCACGCGAAGGAGAGCATCAGCTCTTCGGCTTTCTGACGACAGAACCGAATGCGGTGGTCAAGCCAATCCACCCTAAAGCCATGCCGGTCATTCTTACCACGGCAGAGGAGGTCGATGTCTGGATGCGGGCAGACTGGTCCGAGGCAAAGGCGCTTCAGCGGCCGCTGCCGGATGACGGGCTGGGGCTTTTCCCGGCGGAAGGCTGATCATTCTTCCGCGCGCTCGGGGCAATTGCGCCGACCAGCTCCCCATTGCCGCCAGATACTGTATCTCGCTCCACACATTCCGATCCCGATGAAGACGCGGACGGCCTACTTTTGTCGTGCATGCAAAAAGCGGGGCGATGATAGCCCACTCTCGAAAATGGAGAGCTTAAGATGACCGGTCGGTATGAAAAACTTCCCTACTGGCCCGCTGCCCTGAACGCCAAGATAGCGGCGACGCTTGGGCGGGCGAGGATGATGGCTGCCAGACATAGAGAATGCCGTCAGGCCTAACGGCTCTCAGCTTCGCTCGTCTGGCCTCATCGAGATGAAGTCCAGATCGACGCTGTAGCTCTCTTTAATATCGCGGCCCGAGAACTCGTCGAGCGTCCCGACAACGATGAACTCGTCCTCTTTGATAAAGTCTTCCGGCCAGTCCCACTTCCCAGCTTGGGTATCGAGTTCTTTGCGGATAGCCTGACGCGTGGTCTCCCTTTCTTTGTCGCGGTTCACGACAGCGAGAAATCCGATAACCGAGCCCTTGCTTTCCAGATCAGGATTTCCGCGAACACGGAACTCGTCGATCGCCTTGTAGATGTTGCCGTTTGCCCCGCTTGACTTGTGTGCCTCGCGTGCCCGCTTTCTCAGCTGTCTAAGCGGACCGTTGCTGAGCCAGTCCGGGAATGCGAAACGGCCGTAACGTCGTTCGAGCGATTGCTGAAAAACACTCCTCGCCGCATCATCTGAGAATCCGTCGCGTCGCTCCAGCAACAGCAGGGCGCGCTTATGCACCGTCGCGGTCATGCCAAAGTCGACCACATGGTCATCTGCCACGGCTAGATCGAGCTTGCCGTAGGCAGGCGTCACACCTGCATGTACCTCCTTCAGGACATCAGGAGGCACGACGACGATCGGGCAGATCGATACGTATTCCTTGCGTTTGCCATAATTCACGATATCGCAGGTCTGTGTGATCACGATCCAACCGCAGGTCTCGATAGTGCCGACGTCGAGGCCTTCGTCGTCGGTCTCGAAGATCAACGGAATATGGTTTCTCTGGAGCGTGAAGTCACCTTGACGCCAGCGCCCCAGAGCCTTGTATTCCTCATCGGTCAGAACATCCGCCGCGCCATCAGAGTCTGCCATATGCCCGTCTATCTGGTCTTGAGTTTCGTTCTCTTGATTACCTTATTGGGAACGAAACCAGCGCTACGGTCAACATCCTCGTCATCTACGGCGGCGATACGGTCTGTCCAGTGATCCTGGCGTCCGCTCGGCTTCTGCGGCTGCATCTGTGTCCATGTGGCCGTCGGCCTTCCACGTCCCTTGCCCGCAAGTCTCCTGGCGACCGAAAACTCTCTTGCCACAATCATGGAAATGACCGAACGACCCGCGACTTCACCTTCGAGAACCGAAACGGTCTCGGCCTGGCTTCCTCGATCGATGTAGGCGAGCGTCTCGTGAAGTTGCGCGACGTCACGGGCGTTCTCCAGCTTGACCGGTTCGCCTTGCGTCCAGTTATAGACGGTCTGACGCGTACAGCCGAGCAACGTGCCGATCCTCTCCCAAGAGAATCCCGTGATCCTCTTGATGGTGGCGAGGTACATCGGGACGTTCTTCTGGTCGTCGGCGACGGTGAGCACATTCGCGCGAGAGGCAGTGCCGCTAAGGAGCGGCGTTCCAGCGGTCGGCAGCGCGACGATCGTCGAAGAGCTGGAAGTCGCGCGCTGTGCGATGACCGCGAGATTTCCTAGAGATTGATCGTCCATGATGATCAGGTTGAAGGAACCCCCGTGTGACGAGGAGCCTCTGCCCCATCCTAAAGGTTTGCTTCTCAAGGCTGACATCAGGCATCCTTTCCGAATTTCGCGAGGAAGTGATCATTCACACACCAGCGAAAGAAATTATAGGCTCGATTGGCCAGCTCGTGAGTGATGCCTGCCACTTTATTCGTATCGTATTCCAGAAGTTCCGATTCGTAACCAATGTAGGAATCGACATCGAGGAACCAGGAAGCATTTTCGACGGGAGGCATGATCTCGGGATCATGGGTCCCTTGTTCAGGCAGATGTCCCCATCTTGCCAAGACCATCCCCTCTTTCGATCTCGCCTCTAGTTCCGACACCATGTGGCGCACATTCGGCAAACGTCCCGAGACTTCCGACATATGCCGTTCCAGCAAGTCATCCACGTTCAGTCCGCCTGTGACCTGAACTTGATCAACGTACCGAATGCCGATCCGGGCGACATGGCTCGGAGCCACGGTCTCGGCTAGATGGCCGAGAAGCTCCCGGTACCGATCGGCAAAGTCGTTTCCAGATTCGTACTTTTTCGTTTCGAGCGACATGAAGTTGGGGGTTAGAGAGACACGCCAGACGTTAGCCGCATCGAGAAAACGATATACGACGGACGGTGACATCGACACGCCAGTCGGGCCTAAGACTATATTCTGCGTGCCCTCTTCGACGAACCTCGGATAGCGCTTCCTTATAGCCTTCTGAAAACCTGAGACAAATATCCGATCAGGATTGACCGTGACGTCGGGAAACCGAACCTGGGCGATCACCCTGACCAGGGGCGCGGACTTCAACGGAATATGATCAATGAAATCACCCTGTAGCGGATCGAATGTTTTGCTCATATCGCGCTGCCTCTTCGCTGATGGCCCATGTTATAGCGATGTAAAGTACGACGTAAAGTGGGATAATGAGCGGCAAGTTTCAACATTCCATCAAATCGCCGATTATTACCTTTACGTAAGAAAATTACGGCGCAAATGCCAGGAACCCTGAAGGTTTGTGACAGGACGTATTTTTATAAGGCAGGAAATGGATAATGCAGTTTCAGTTACCGCCAGTGAACACCGACCTCGTCCTCGCCAATAGCCGCCTCCGAGTTCACGCTCGACGGCAACCTGATCGGCGACGTCGGGGAAGCTGCGGCGGCCGAGCGGTTTGGCCTCAAGCTGTCACCGCGCAACGGCACTGGTATCGATGGTCATGCGCCTGACGGCCTTCGGCGCGCTCGGCCGGCAAGTCATGGCAGTCTGAAACACAGGAACAGTTTCAGGTTTTTTCAGGTGCGAGGTGAGGTTTTGTGAAGTCCTTCCTGCGGCCTGCATTCAGGACTGCTATTGCCAAGGTGGGCCGCGGCCGCAAGCTGATGCGCCGCAGGACCTCAATTGACCGAGAGCGCGCCATAGACCCTGGCGTCCAGTCGCGGCCCCGCATCGGCCATGAACGCCAGCGCCGCGTCCTTGTGGCGCACAGCGAATTCGAGAAAGGACCGGTGAAGCTCAGGCTGGGCCATGGCTTCTGACGTCGCGAGATTCTGCAGGAGCAATTGAACCACCTTCATCAGCGCAGACGCTTCCGCCAACGTTCGGTATGGCGCCTTGTCGATCATGTCGAGCGCGCCAATCATGACCCTTTGAACATTCTCGCCGCGGTCACTGCGCGCATTGTCCTGTGCCTTCGCCCCGGCAGTCCGCAAATGCACCGAACGCCTGCGCGATCTGGCGGTAGGGGTCCGCCACCTCGGCCGGCGTGACGGACGATTGCGGCCCGCGCTTGCCTCGCGTGAACAGGAGATAAAATTCGGGAAAAACAGGATATTTGCAACTGGGGGTGGACTTCATACACGCATCAAATTTATAGGAATTTATAGATTGGCATCTGGCGCTTGCAATCATAGGGTCTTGGAAACGCTGGAGCTTTGCGGAGCACTTGCTCGTTAGGGCGCTATGCAGTTGATAAGCCGTCGCCAAGGGTCTTCGCATGTTGCTCAAGTTTTCACTTGTAATGACAGCCGCCTGGCTCGGCATCTCCGTCTGTCAAGCGTCGGCCACGCTTGCGTACACCGTTCAACAAACAGACGCGGGCACCAAGTTCGTTATGGTGGAGGGCACATTCGAGTTTTCCGACGATCTGACGCAGCTGCGCGATCTGCTCATTCGGGAGCATCCTTCCTTCATCGGGTTTGACAGCCCCGGCGGCAACGTGGCGAAGGCCATTGAGCTGGGCCGCATGATCAGGTCGTTTGGCTTGATGACTTTTCAGGTCCGGAAGGCAGAGTGCGCCTCAGCGTGTTCGCTCGCCTTTTTGGGTGGAACGGCACGCTCCGCAGAGCCTGGCTCCATCGGTGTCCACAAGTCCTCCTTTAGCGACCCCCAAGGCATGCATGTCGACGACGCCGTATCCGCGGTTCAGCAGACTACGGCCGAGATCATCGGATACATGTCCGAAATGGGAGTCGACCCCGGCCTGCTGCAGCTCTCGCTCTCGTATGACAGCAACGACATCCGCTATCTTTCCGGCAGCGAAATGAGGAGGTTCAGGGTAACCACTCAGGATACGCCCGTGAGAGTTGCCGAGAAGGCTCCAGACGCTAGACCTGCCGTTAGTGCTCCCCAGCCAGGCCAAGCCGTGAAGGCACTTCCTTCGCTTAACGTACCTATCGCCCGCGACGGCATTGTCCGGCACCCAAAGGGAGTAGCGCCTTTAAAGGCGACGGAAAGCGTAGACGCCAAGACCGTAAGCCAGTTCGGCAATGGAACGAAGGTCGATATCTTGGATGGTCGCGGCGACTGGTACCGGGTATCGAGCGGAGGCAGGGTTGGCTACCTTCATTACACTTGGGTCCGCGTGGCACAGTTCGAGGAGGGCGAAGGAGATGGGCGCTACGTCCAGGTCAAGAGCTTTAGCTCCCTTAATGAGGCTACGGCTTTTGCTCACAGGTCGTCGGTGCCTCTCGCTGTTCATCTCGCTGCGAATGGATGGTTTGCCGTGACGTTGAAGGACGTTTACGCAGCACAGGAGGCGAAGGACGTCGCTGGAGCCCTTAAGGCGCACGGGGTGATCGCAAAAGACTCGATTGTGACGCTTGGAAATACATATGTGAGAAAGGTCTGCTGTGACTGATCTCACGAAGATGGTTCCGCGGAAGAGATGGGGACCGGCACGAAATGGATGTAAGCTACTGATCGGTCTGTGCGCCGCCATGCTAGACGTTGGCGTCGCATCAGCTGCACTCACCTACGAGCGGCTCACCTTGGACCAGGTAGGACGTCTTCTTGTCATTAAGGGCGAGTTTGAGCCGTCCGACGATCCGATGAGGCTGGTCGCAGAGTATGCGCAGTTCCAGCCGACACTCATTACATTCGACTCGAACGGTGGAAGCGTCGTTGCCGCAATGAAAATGGGGCGCGCAATACGAGCGCTTAACGTGAATACCATACAGATCCGCTCATCACAGTGCGCCTCCGCCTGTGCACTTGCATTTCTCGGAGGCGTCAAGCGGTCAGCCGAAGCCGGATCAATCGGCGTCCACCAGGCCTTTTTCTCCGACGACGTGGGCGTAGATCAGAAAACTGCAGTCGCAACGGTTCAGGCATTGACGGGAGAGATTATCGGGTATCTGTCAGATATGGGCGTCAGCGCCAAGCTGCTACAGCTCAGCCTTTCAATCGAAAGCTCAGACATGCGCTACCTCACCAGCGCGGAGATGCGTGAGTGGGGGATTGTGACGGTCGACGCTGCGCCTGCTGCTGCCCAAGCTGGTTTCGTGTCTGTAGTACCGGCACCTGGCTCCTCGTCGTCGCCTCCATCAGAGCAGGCCGCGAATTTGCCTGCCGCTTCAAGCCCTGCCGATCGCGCCGTGGAATTCGTTCGCCGGTATCACGATGCATGGTCGGACGGGAATTCTACTGCTCTTACCTTCATGCGAGGCGCCTATGAAGATCAAGTTGACTTCTATGGCAAAGTCGTTGGAAGGGACGTTATCATAAAGGAAAAGACGACCTTCGCCCAACGTTGGCCCGAGCGGATATATAGCTTGAAGTCAGGCTCAGAAAGCGTTCGGTGCGCCGAAAATTGCAATGTCTCCGGTGTGGTCGAGTGGTTCGCTCGCAGCAGGGAAAGGGCGAAGACCTCATCCGGCATGGCAGAGTTCTCGTTTGTCTGGAATCCCACAAGTGGAAAGATCGAGTCGGAGAGCGGAAAGGTGCTCGCTACCGATAAGGGCGCCAAGGCGCCGGATCGGGTGATCAACCAGTGGCATGTCGAGAACAGTAAGTGCCGCGGGAGCACGAACGCCGACAGCCCCAAGACGCAGCAGGCGTGCAAGCGGCGAGAAGAAGTGGGGGCGATGCTTGACCGGATTGGCTGGTGCTATGGCCACAAGGAGGAGTATGGCTACCAGATGAGATGGCACGTCTGCGATGCCAACTCGAACCGTCCACAGTAAGCTCATCGAGGACCATGAAGTCGAGGCGGAACACTGTGTCGTCATTGCATCGCTCAGCACACCGAAACCGCCAAACTCAACTAGGTAGAGACACTTACCTATCTCTTGGACGTTCGCACCAAAATCTTCAAGGGCATCCCAACAGCCAGGTTGATGACCTATTAGCCCTGGGCCTAACCGCTTACTATTGAGCACCGCGCTTAGCGGCCACCCAGATCCCGGACGCGGGTGACAAGCCCTCAAGGACGGACTCAGTTTTGAAGGTTCACCCGCCAGCACATAAATTCCTACTCAGATTTTAGAGGCCGGTCTCCTTTCAGCGACTCGACTCCTTCTTTCTGGAGCTAGATGATCGTCTTGACTATTGTATTGTTGGGGAGGGGCGAGGTGTCAGGAGAAGCAAAAGTTAGATGGGGAGTTGAAACCCCACGAGGTTTTTTTGAGCTTTTCTCCGTGATGCAACGGCCTGCTGACGATCTTTTGATAAACTTCCGTTCTGCCGACAACCACGAGGATCATGATGGTACCGACGTCGGAATAGTTGCCGAACGAATTAGCGTGCACCCGAGTGACGACAGCTCCGGCACCACCATCAAATATACAGGTCCCTTAGCCGATGGACGATACCAAACAGCATCAGCTTTCATTGAAGGCCCGAAGCAGCGACTCCTTTTCCCGCTTTGGGCACAGTACGTGCCTAGGCTGGACAAAAAATACGCTGCCAACCCTCGATCAAAAGATCAGTTAATCAAATTGGGATGCTATGATGATCGCAAGACCTGCATGGTGTTTACCGTGTTTATCTCACACACGAATCGTCCGGTTCCTCTCTATCCAGATCGCTGGGGCAACGTTACAGTACACGACTTTCGCCGTTTCAGAGTGCTGGTCTATTCAGCGTTTATACCCTTTCTTTCGCTCCCCGGTTATGATTTTTCTTTAGTCGCAACTAGCCCTTTGCAGGTGACACAGTCTCCGCAGAAGCCCCAGAGTGGTGGCGCTATCTCATGTACCGACCAGGAGGCACAAATGCTTATTGACTGGTTCGCTACATCTATGTTGCGGAAGTACAATACTCGTCTCGCTAAGCTTGTGGAAAGTTTTCCAACCGGAAGCACCAACATCGCGAACGAAGACGCTTCAAAAATGACTTCAATGCTTTTAGTCGCGCCTCTTGAAGATCTAGAAGCGTCGCAAGATCAGCTTCCACTCATCTTCATTCCCAGCTTACCAGCGACGCAAGGCGCTGAGGGCTTCGTCGTAAGTATCGGGAGTAAGGCCGTAGGGAAGGTCTACCCGTGTTGATCAGTGACACGTTGATCAACTATTAGGGGAAGGTTTCCTTCGCAGCGACTGTGCAAATCGCTAACCACCAGAGACCTTGGACGCGGCCGGCCGCCGCTGTGGCGCTAGGAGCGCCGCGTCTCGCGCCGGCGGCTAGGATGGATACGGGAACTGGGCAAACTCCTCATACAGCGGCGGGTCGGTGTACGTCGGCGGCAATTATCGGAAGAATGGAACGTATGTGCGCGGGCATAGCCGAAGGCGATGAACGCCGAGAGTCTGGTTCGGGCCGTGGAGGCCTTTGCAGCCGGCGCCTCTAACCTTCGTATAGTCTCACCGGCCGCATATCGTGCTGCCTTTGACCTCACTGCTGCGACGGCGATGCATGAAACAATCGACAAGTTTTTGTCTCTGGTCCAGGGCCGGACGTATCGGCGGTCGTTTCACAGGCAATGACCGGCAAACAGTTGTGAGCGTTGGCCCTGACTATGGC
This sequence comes from Xaviernesmea rhizosphaerae, assembly GCF_001938945.1. GTDB lineage: Bacteria > Pseudomonadota > Alphaproteobacteria > Rhizobiales > Rhizobiaceae > Xaviernesmea > Xaviernesmea rhizosphaerae. The sequence goes on along the minus strand of NZ_MKIO01000047.1, from coordinate 14,032 downwards.
TTCATCGCTTCAAACCGGCAGATTTCTGCACGCGCCACTTCGTTGTGTGCCGACGATCTTCCAGCTATCCGCCGTGCCCCTCCGATCTGCCAGAACGGTCTAAACAAGCAACTGGCACTGCACCGACCTCGTGACGGCCGGCGTGACGTCGGTCGCCGGCAGCGTCATGAACACGGGCGACGTCCGGAAAACGAACACGCGGCCGCCCTCGATCGGGTAGGCATCATCGGGCAGCATTCCCGTCCTTGCCTGGAATTCCGCCATGGTCGCGCCATTGTAGGCGTTGAGCCTGTCATCAAGATCGGCATTGATCTTTGCGTCATGCTCTTCAGCCGTCTGGCAGCCGGCCAAAATGCCCAAAAGCAAGATAAGCCTAACCCGTCTCATTCACCCACCCCGCTGCGCCTTCAATTGAACCACGTTGCCTCCCTTGCGGGGCTCGCAATAGTTCGCCCATGCGACCATCAGCTTGCGGCGCTTTTCCAGGGCATCGCCGCGCCGATATGCCCGCTCGGTTTGATCACCGACAACGTGCGCCAGCGCAGCTTCCGCCACCTCACGGGGAAAGGCAGTCTCTTCGCCCGCCCAATCGCGGAAGGAGGATCGGAAGCCGTGAACTGTGAAATCCACATTCATCCGCCGCAGCAGCATATCCATGGCCATAACCGAAAGCGGGCGCCCTTCCCTCTGGCCTGGAAACACGTAGGTGTCCGGACCGGCGTTGAGGGCCGAAAGTTCCGTCAGGATCTCGATGGCGCGAGCCGTCAGCGGAACGCGATGTTCCCGCCCGGCTTTCATCCTATCCGCCGGTATGACCCAAAGCGCCGCTTCAAGGTTGATCTCTCGCCACGTCGCGCCGAACGTCTCGCCACTGCGAGCCGCCGCCAATATCGTGAACTCCAGCGCTCTCGCTGCAATGCCGTCACGGGTGCGAAGGTCCGCGAGGAAGGCCGGTAGATCCTCATAAGGCATGGCGGCATGGTGGCCACGTGAAAGCTTCCTGCGCTTGGGCAACAGGTTCGCCAAATGCCCGCGCCAAACAGCGGGGTTCTCGCCGGTGCGATGTCCTTTCGCCTTCGCCGCATCCAGGACGCGCTCAATACGTCCACGGACCCGGCTCGCCGTTTCCGGCTTGGTGAGCCATATCGGCTTCAGCACCTCCAGAATGTCTGCCGTCGCTATCCGGTCAACCGGCTTTGCCCGCAGCGGCGCGGCATAGACCTTCAACGTCATCTTCCATTGGTCGAGATGCTTTGCGTTGCGGAACTGCGGCGCCATCGCGTCAATAAAGTCGTCCGCTTCCTCGCCGAACGTAGGAACGGCCACCGGCGCGTTCCGCTTCGCTTCTATCGGATCGACGCCGGCTTGAAGATTGGCGCGTGCCTCGGCAGCGAGCTCCCGAGCACGGGCAAGCGTTACGGCGTTCAGGCCGCCAAGGCCCATCTCGCGAAGGCGATCGTCGCGACGGTAGAGGAAAACCCATCGCCTGGCACCACTCTTGTCAACGACCAGATACAGCCCGCCGCCGTCACCGTGGCGGCCAGGCTTCTTTATCGCGGTGACAGCGCGAGCGCTCAGTTTGTTCAAAGAAAGAGCCATTTTCGCCCCAACATTTACCCCAACAGGTGACCGAATTCTAAGCCATTGAAGGGTAGAGCGAAATATGGAGTGAGTCACTAAGTTATTGACTTATATATATACTTTTGATCATAGGTGATAACCATTTTGCAACAGTATGGCGGACTCTCTGTCCGCCACCCTCATTTCACCGACGTCTCTGAACACCCAACATTTTTTTGGGACGCCTCAGCCTGAACGGCTTGTCGACGTGATGATCGGTTCCTACTCACCCGAGCCCAGCATGGAACGGTTCACAGGCAGGTGCGCGGCTTCTGCGATTGAGCTCCAGGCCTTTTTTGACCGGAAGCCGAACAACGCCAGATGCATCGAAGCAAAGATTGAAATCGTGCCGATGCGGCGGGGGAGGCTTGTCGCCCCCGCCGCAATTATGAGCTTTACTGGCAGCGCAGATGCGCCGCGATGGCCTTGGCAATGGCGATGTTGGCCTCAGCCGAGAGATGCACCCAGTCGGGCGTGAAGACCGGAGCCCCAGGTGTCAGCGCCTGCCGGGGATCGATCACGAGAAGATCCTTCTCGCGGCCAAGCGCACGGACCACCTCGCGATAGGGCGCGATTCGGGCGTCGGCCTGGGGATCGCCGATCGGCGGCGGCACAAGCAGCAGCACCTGCGCGCCCTGCGCCTGGCGGCGCTCGATCATCAGCCGCATGACCGCGTGGAACATGTCCAGCGAGACGATACCGGTCGGTGCCCCGCCATAGTTCAGCGCATCGTTGGAGCCATACATCATGATGACGAGATGATCGCCCGAGACAGCCTGCCAGCGCACGAGACCATCCACCGAGCGATCACCGGGAAAGCCGCGGTTCACCACGCGCGCACACCCCCCAAGAAGTTCGGCCAGCGTTTCGGGATAGGGATGCTGGCTGCGGGGGAAGGTGGCGCCGTTGATCTGGGTTTGGCGGCCGGCGGGCGAGGCGTCCATGCCATAGGTCAGGCTGTCGCCTTCCGCGGAGATGGAACCACCGGCCGGAATCCGGATCTGGTCCGGCGCCGCCTGTGCCATCTGCTGCAGGGCGCTCAAGGCCAAAAGGACGAGCACAAGCCTGGACAGCATTTTGCCTTGAAAGGCGGCTGGCGCAGAGGGGCGGCGGGCAAAGATCGCTTGAGCCGCCGTTTTCCGGACGAGACGCATGAAGAGGGCTCGACGTGCCATGGGTTGCATTCCTATAGAGCCGGCTTCTGATAAAGCCGGCGCAGCCGGAGGGCCGGACGCTCGATATAGATCCAGGAAATCAGCGCGAAGCTCGCGGTAAGAACCACCACCAGCGGCGCGATGAGGGCAAAGGACACCACGCGCGATCCGCTGACCATGGGAACGATCAGGGCGACGAGCATCTGGGTGATCGGGAAGCCATAGAGATAGATCCCGTAGGACAGGTCGTGCTTCATGATGCGATCGAACCAGTCAAACCGCATCATGCCGATATAGACGGTGCAGTAGGCGAGAAAGACACCGCTTAACGGGCCGAGCACATTCATCACCGTCATGACGTAATAGGCGGCGGCGGCAACGAGAAACAGCCCGCCATGCAGGGGCAGATGCCGCGCGATCAGCCGGAGATAGACGCCGACGAGAAAGAGGAACACGATGTACCAGCCGGCGAAGCGCGTCGTGTCCTGGCGCACATTGAACATTTCGGGATTGAGGTAGTTCCACAGCGTCATGGCGAGGATGATTACCAGGGCGATCGCCGACATGGCCCGGCGGTAGCGTCCCTGCGGCGCGAACAGGCCGAGCACCATCATCGACAGCATCAGCACATAGCACCACAACTCCCAGGGCAGCGTCCATAAATTGGCATTGACCATCAGCGGCCAGGGATTGGTGACGAAAACGCCCGGAAGCTCGAAGGTGACATGGCCGAGAATATTGCCGAAATAGCGGAAGAACTGGCCGTTGGAGAGATAGTCCTGAAGCGGCAGATGGGTGAAGATCGGCCCCAGGATAAGCGCGCAGAGCGTGACCTCGACGGCCAGAGCCGGCACGATCCGCAGGACACGATTGCCGACGAAGGAGGGGATGTTGCTGTTGCGCATGGCGCTGCCGGCAACCAGAAAGCCGCTGAGAACGAAGAACATGCCGACGAGCGAGAACAGACCCGGCCGCAAAAGCTCCGTGACGATGTCGGACAGATGCATGCGGTCCATCGCCCAGAGACCCGTGCCCTTGAGGCTTTCATAGCCGTCACCCGGCACGGCTTTGGGCAGGAACACCGCCATTCCAGGCTGGCTTTCGTCCTTGACGAGCTCCGCACGGCCGAACAGACCGAACACCGCCACGCGGCAATGATGCAGCAGGATGGCCAGCGCCAGCGCATGCCTGAGAAGATTGAAGCCGGGCCCAATCCATCTGTTTTCTTGGAGTTTGTCTTCGACGGAAATCATCACGGATCGGGAGCCCAAGGCTAGGAGTGAATTGGTCTTGCGGGACGCGCGGTGGATATAAGCAGCCCGTCTCGCAACGCACAAGCATTCATCGATCCGTGCCGCGGCTCACCGCTGCCTCCGATCCGCCATGGCGACATAGATGGCTTCGTAAGAACTAACCACATCGTCGAAGGAGCGTCTGAGCGCGCGCTGTTCGCCGAGCGCGTGATGCGCCCGCGTGAGAAGGGAGCGGTCCTCCACCAGGCGCCGGATCGCGCTGGCCATGCTTTCAGGCTCCGGCTCGGAAAGCCATCCCGTTCTGCCGTCATCGAGGTTTTCCGGAATTCCGCCAAAAGGGGTCCCAATGGCCGGCCGGCCGGCGGCCTGGGCTTCGATCAGCACGAGCGGGCCCGGCTCATGCCAGATCGATGGAACGGCAAGAACTTGAATTCTTTGATAAAAGCTTGGCGGCGCAACATAGCCGAGAAATTCGATATCGACCCCGGGCGCGACCTGCCTGAGCTCTGCCTGCTCCTCGGGCGTTGATTTTCCCGCCAGAAGCAGGCGAACGGATCCTGGTTCGAGCCGGCTGACGGCCTCCAGCAGCAGGCGGATACCCTTTTCCGCCGAGAACCGGCCGATGTAACCGATGATCAACGGACCATCGGTCGTTGGCAGGGGGGAATAGGCAATTGATTCATCCGGTGCATGGCGGATGACGTGCTGGACGGCCCCGGCGAACAGGCCTTCCTGCCGGTGGATATCCAGCGTCTTCGCGCTGACCCCCACAACCGCATCGACCAGCGCCGTCCGGCGCCGGCGCACGGACGTGAGCAGCGCACAGGATCCGCAGGTCGCTTCGCAATCGTGCCCTTTGTTGAAGCGGGAGCAGCGCGGGCATGTGAGATAATAATCGTGCAATGTGTGCACGATCGGCAGGCCCTTTGCCTTCGCCACCTGCCAGACATCCGTGCTCAGACCGTTGAAGGTGTGCGAATGGAGGAGGTCGGGCCGGAAGGCGTCCAGACAGTCCGCCGTGGCGGCCGGCGCGCGATAGCGGTCGTCGATTGCATGCCAAGCCAGGCGCAGCAGCGGGTTTGCGGGCTGCCGGAAAGGCGGGAAGAGATTGCGCACCGGCAGGTAGCGCACAAGGATGCCATCCACCGTCTCCGTATGCACCCGGTCGTCCGGCGACACGCGCAGAATCAGGATCTCGTGCCCGCGCGCGCGCAAGGTCTGCGACAGCTGCCGGACATAGATCTCCGCACCGCCGACAACCGAGGGCTGAGCCGGGGTGGGATAAAGCGCATTGGTGATGGCGATCCGCATCGATAAGCTTCTCCTTGGCCGCATGACATACGGCTATGCCGATCACCGCGGCTCATCCCGTCCTCGCGAAGGCCCGCGAACGCGTGTCCGGACTTTCGGTCTAAGAGAAGTCGCTGCGGCTTTGTGTTGCGTTCCGCCCGCGTCAGGGCAGGCTCGCCTTTTCGGCGAGCGGTCTGGGGCCCGGCTGATCGAAGGTGCGGTTGAGGAAGCGCGTAATCGGGCGCTCCACCAGCAGATGAACCAGAAGAGCGACGATCACCGTCAGCAGAAGCCCGAGCCAGAAAATGCCCGTCAGGGACAGGCCCATCTTCAGGCCGAGCGCTCCCAGGAGCTTGATGGTGAACGGATGGGTCAGATAGAGCGCGTAAGAGGCGTCACCGCCCAGCGCGAGAAAACGGCTGAACGCATTGTTCGGCGCGGAAGGGCCGAGAATGGCGGCCGTGGCGATCACGATTGCGGGAATGCCACCCGTTACGAGCCTGGGCACGACCTCGTAGCTTCCTGTCTGGAAGAACAGAACCGCAAGCCCGAAACCCATCACGATCAGCGCGATCATGGCCACGATGCCGAGCCGCCTGTTGCCGAGAAAGGCCATTGCCAGGACGATACCCAGAAGAAACTCGCCAATGATCGTGTCGCCCCAGAACCGGATCATCCAGAGATCGGCGGGAACGTGGGGCGCGATCAGCATCAGCGCGCAGAAGCCGGTGAACATCGATGTCAGGCCAAGGCGCCGCGGCAGAAGCAGCGCGAAGGCGAAGACGACATAGAAGAACATCTCGAAATTCAGCGTCCAGCCCAGAGACAAGAGCGGCCCCATCTGGCCGTCGGCCCTCGGCCAGGGAATGAAGGCATAGGAGGCGATGATATGCGCCGGATTCAAGCCGTCATTTCGAACCAGCTGACCCGCTATCAGGATCGAGAGCAGCATCAACGTGGTGCAGATCCAGTATAAGGGCACGATGCGGATCAGGCGCCGACGCAGGAAGCGCGCCGGACTGCCCGGCCGCGCAAAACGGTCATGCATCAGATAAAACATGATGAAGCCGCTGATGACGAAGAAGATGTCGACGCCCACGCCCCAGTCGAGAGGATGGAACAACGCGAAAGGGCGGCCACTGGTTTCGCTGATGTGCTCGACCTCGATGCCGACATGGGCAACGACCACAAGAAGCGCCGCAAGGAAGCGCAGGATCTGCACATTGACGAGATAGCGAGAAGCCATTGCGGATCCTGTCTGCGGCAGAGAATGTTCGGCCGGGCGCTTGGAGGCGCGTTGCGCCGGGGACGGTCTTGCGGCGCACTATAAATTTTTGACGGCATCAAAACAATCTGGAACCGACGGATGCGGGCCTTTCCGGCATCGCCAACAATGTCCAGACATGATAAAAAATAGGTATTTTTTCTTATTTAGGTTCTAATTCCTTCAACCTCCCCGGATGACCGCCGCCTCGTATCCTTCACCCGTCACCAGGAGGACGCCATGATCTCAATTGCAATCGCTTTCACCGGACCTGCGACCACGGCGGTCGCTGCCCGTCAAAATACCGCTGCGATGACACTCGAGCTGACCGGCAAGCAGCCTTCTGGGGACCACACGCTGCTCTCGGGCCTGGGCCCGGACGCGGCACGTTTCACCCTTAAAGGAAGGTTCTAAAACCATGGCCGGAGAAATCGAACAGGCGGATATCCGCGCGCTGACCCATGTGCTGGGGCATGACGAGCAAGGGCTTTTCGGACGCAACACCATCGGCAGCATCATCGCACCGCGCTCGCTCAACATCATCGCGGCGATCGGCGACAGCACGGTCGAACAAATGCATCTCGATAGCGGCGTCTATCGCAACCGCTCGGCTTATAACCACTTCTTCATCGGCAATGCGCTGGCCGGCAACCCCGTCGCCAGGGCCTATAACTTTGGCAAGTCGGGCGAGCGCACCGACCAGACGCTGGCGCGGCTCTCGGCCGCACTGGCGACGGATGCCGGCGTACTCTACATCAGCGAGGGGATCAACTCTATCGCCCAGGCACCCTACACCCATGCCGTCAGCGGGGCGACAGTCGCAGCCGACCAGGTCGGTGCCCAGGCCTTTGCCGACACGTTGACCAAGGTCGATGCAGCGCTGGCCAAGGGCATGCGTGTCATCGTTGTGCTGTGCCATGGCGCCGCGAACTATACGGCCGCACAGATCAAACAGCTCGTGATCTACAATGCCGCGCTGCGCCGTCTTGCCGAACTGCGCCCCAATGTCTGGCTGCTCGACGCGCCGTCCATCCTGCACGATCCCAGCACGACACCGAATAGCCTGGCCTTCCGCACAGGCTATATGCGCACGGGCGAGGCGACGCTGGTGCATGAATCTGCCACGGGCGCCTATTTCGTCGGAAAACTCTTTGCCGGCGTCCTACGCAATATCCTGCGTCTCCTCCCGCGCAACAGCGTCGACGGTTCCAATCAGCGCGTCAACGGGCTGCAGCTCGTCAACAACCCGTTGTTCAACGCAACCTCGGGAAATGCCGGCACCATGGGCGCCGGCGGCTCCCTGGCATCCGGCACTTCGGCGCTTCCCTTTGAATGGAATTTCCGGCGTGTGACCGGCGACAGCACGACGACCTTTACGGTCGGCGTCGAGCCGAATGCGGAGGGGAACGGCAACGACGTGGTCATCACCTACAACGTCACCACGGCCGGCGGCGGCGTGCGCATCAATCAGGATCTCGCCGGCACCAGCCCGAATGGCGATTACTGGCCTCCCGGCACGATGCTCCAGGCTTTCGGCAAGACGACGGTGATCGCGGGCGCCACAGGGCTTGCCTCCGTGCAGCCGATGATCGAGATGAACGGCACGCTGAACGGGGTGAGCACCACCCAAGTCACCCATGCTCTACTGAATGATACCTCGCATGGACTGTACCCCTCGACGGAGGGCTTCTCCATGGATCACGCCTCGGAAGTCCTGACGGTACCGGCCTATAGCGCTCGTGCCTATCTCTCCTTCCGGGCGCTGGAACTGGTCTGCGCGACGGCGGGGACCGGCACGGTGCGGGTCAACATGCCGCAGCTCGCGGTGCGCTCGACCCTCATCATGTAAAGACAGCCTCGGCCACGGCAGGGAAGCACCGCCTCCCTGCCGTGGCCCGGCGTCTCGCGTCGATCCCTCATTCACCGGAGGGTGGAACTGGCAGAAAATCGACCGTATTTTCCTGCAATTTCAGAACAGTAAGGCGCCCGGAGCGATAGCAACCCGTATCGATCCCGATGCGCCCCTCTGCGAAGATCGGTTCCTTGACCACGGTATGTCCGTGCACCACAGTCACTGGCAATCCCGGCCCGGTGGACAGAAAGGGCTCGCGGATCCACAACAGGTCTTCTTCCGTCTGGTCTTCCAAGGGGATGGACGGCCTGATCCCGGCATGGACGAAGAGATGTTGGCCATAGGCAAGGAAGACCGGCAGGCCGGCGAGGAAATCCACGTGATCGGATGGAATCAGGCGCAGCATGGCCTCGCTCAGGGCGGGCAAGCCGCCGCTGTGCAGGAGCTTGGTGGCATCGATCCCGTAGGAACGAAGCGTTTTGTCGCCCCCCATCTCCAGCCAGTGTCGATGCTTTTCGGGACGACGAAGGAAACGAAGGAACAGATCGTCGTGATTGCCGCAAAGGGCGATGCGCTGCACTGAAGGCGGTGTCGGCTGCCGTAGATGTTCTATGACCTGTGCGGAATGAGGGCCTCGATCGACATAGTCTCCCAGAAGCACGATCGTGCCCGCACGATTTTGACGAGCAAGGTCTGCGAAGATACACAGCTCCGCTGCCCGCAAGGCTTTCAGGCATCCATGCACATCGCCGATCGCATAAAGAACATGTCTTGGATCAATTTGCGGGAGAAAAAGCCTGCTTCGCCTGTCTGACGCGGCTCGAGATTGCGACCGTCTAAATCCCGCAAGGCCGTAAAGCAGGCGTGTGATGTTCATGGCCTGCCTTGCACCGTAACGCCCAAAGCGTCAAGGACCGGTGACAAACCGCCCGGGTCCAAGGCATAGCGTGAGCATGCAGCACGTGACAAAGCAACCATTCCTTAGCGCATCGGGGTGAAAAGCGGCTCCCGCTTCCCGCTCCGATGCGTTAGCTTTGATGGACGTCCAGAGCACGCGGAACACACCGACAACTCAGGCTCATCCTTGCCTTAATTCCAGGAAGAGAGACGCTGGAGCTCAACCCTTCTGGTAATAAGCCGAATAGGCCGCGTGATAATATTCGTCGGATCCTTCAGTGGCATAGAGCCGCATCTTGTCGAGATCGACCTTGTTCATGACCACACCAAGGCATTTGTCGGCGATCGCCTGTTCGGTCCTCAGCGTGTTGCGAACAAGCCGGCGTGAAGTCCGACCCCACTCGATCACGTAAAGGAAGCCGTCGATGCGCGGCGCAGCAGCACGCGCATCCACGACCGGCCCGAGCGGCGGAAGATCCATGACGATATAGTCATAATGGTGCGACAGCTTCTGCAGAAGCTCGCCCATGGCTGCCGATGCCAACAATTCAGAGGAATGCGGCACGCGCTGGCGAACAACCGCCGGCAGGAAGGACAGCCGTGTCGTCGGATTGACCAGCATTGCCTGCATGGGGTCCTTGTCGGCCAGCAGAACGTCCAGCAGTCCCACCGTCGCATGTCGACCGATCGCACGCGTCAGTCCGGGATTACGCAAGTCTGCATCGATCAACACGGTGCGAGCACCCTGGTTTGCCAACAGCTCAGCGAAATTGATCGAGATTGTCGATTTTCCTTCGCCGGGCAGCGAGGAAACAATGCCGATTGTTTTGCAGTTCTTCCCCGTGATCGACATGTCCGCGGAGATCTTGGCGCTGCGCAACGCCTCGGCGAAAGCCGAAAGTGGATGATCCAGGACATAGTTTGAAACGGCGTTGCCCTTGCTGATCAGGCGGGGATCGGCAGGCGCGCCCGCCTGATCGGCATTACTATCCCCCTTGAGCAGGGGCGCATTGCCGAGGAACTCCAAGCCGAGTTCCGACCGAACCTGCGTCCCGGTCCGGAAGAAGCGATCGCGAAACTCACGCAAGGCCCCAATACCGGTTCCCACGGCAGCGCCCATGACCAGAAAAACGGCAAGAACGAGGGGTTTTTTCGGGAAGCTCGCCTTTTCCGGCGGCATGGCGCGCGAAATGATACGGTCCTCAGTGACGGGGAAGGTCTGCTGCTGGATCGCAACCTGATAGTTCTGCAGGAAGTTTTGGTAGAGATTGCGATAGGTCTCGTTTTCCCGCTCCAGCTCGCGCAGCTGCACCTGCGTCTCGTTGGCGCTGGCGCTGACAGAACTGGCCTGGGATACGCTGTCCTGCAGGCTCTGCTCCCGTGCTTCGGCCACCTTGAGGTCGCTTCTGTAGCTCTCTGCGATGCGGTTCAGTTCCTCGAACATGAGCCGCTTGTATTCCGCCATTTCGGCCCGGAGGCGAACTGCCTGCTGGTGATCCGGGCCAAGCTTCTTCGAAATTTCGCCTTCCATTTTGGCGGCATCGAGATATTTCTTGCGAAGTTCCGTGGAGACGGAGCTGTCGAGAACGTCTGTCACGATCGCGTCGGATTGACCGTTTGACAGAATGCTTTCGATGCGCGCCAATCGAGCCCGGGCCCGCGCGGTCTCGGACTGGGCTGTGATCAGGGCAGTGTTGAGTTCCGTCAATTGCTGCTCGGACACCAGCTGCGTGCCCGTCGAGACGAGATTGTTGGCGGCCCTGAAGCGCTGCACGGCCATATCGCTCTCGAGCACCTTCTGGCGCAGTTCCACGACACGCTCTTGAATCCAGTCACCGGCGCGCCGGGCGGAATCATATTTCGAGTTCAGCTTGTCGAGAACGTAAGCATCCCCGATCGCATTGGCCACGCGTGCGGCAAATTCCGGCGATGGAGAGGTGAAGCCGACATTGAGCACATAGCTCTTTCCGACACGCACAACCGACATATTGTCCGACAGCTTCTTCAGGGCATCCTGACGCAGCTTCTCCGGCGAGTTGTCTTCCGGCTTACTGCCCATCAGGGCGGTGATTGCCGCACGAACTGGCGCGAGCAGCGTGCTGATCAAGGAAGGCTTCTCCTTCATGAAGAAGGGATCCTGATCGAGCTTGAGCTTGTCAATCACCGCGTTGCCCACGGCTTCAGAATTCAGCACTTCGATCTGACTCAAAAGCGCGTTCTCGTCTTCGACGATGCTGCCATTGCCGTTCATCGCCAACTGCTCGACGAACTGGTTCTTCATGCTGCCAATCAGCAGGCTCGTCTGCGCGGTGTAGAGCGGCAGTGCTGTCACCAGATACGCGATACCGCCGGCAACAGCCAAAAAAACGCAAATCGCGACGACACGCCACTGGCGTCGCGCGATGCCGAAAATCCAATCCAGCTCCATCGCATCGAAACGATTGTCTGCAGGCCTGACCGCCGGGGAACCGTTGGAAAAATCACGGTGATGAATCTGCACTGTCACACCTCGTTGACGTCGTTCGGCGGCGTCGGCCGCGGCAAGCCGCACTGCATGCGTGCGCACCTTCTATCTTTCACGCTTTCACGGCTGAAGCGAAGCGCACAGCTCTCCAATCCCAGCCGCTATCTGTGTAACATCATCCAGGGATCTTTATCCGTCGCCCGGGCCAACTTGTCGATAAGATTCGCTTCGACAACGACACGCTCCCTGCATGCGCAGCCGCGAATGTGTCGGCCACGGCTGACCGGCATGCGCGAGCCCTGTCCGTCCCGCCGCCCCGGCTCACGCCGCCTGGTCTTGCGCTCACAATCTTATTCGCTAGCAAATGCAGGCTCACATGCGTACCCATAAACCGCATCGCTTCTTGAAATCGGCATAGCAGATTTTTGCTGCACTGCAAACGCCGTATTGGCAACCGCTTTTCCAAAACGATAGGATGCCGGCCTTTCTGGCGGGGGCCTGCTTTTACTACCACATCCTGGCAGATCTTTCTCTTGCCGCGCACGAAAAAAAATGGTGCAACGCGATAGCTTCCCGTCACCATGAGAGCTGTCTGAAAATGGAGTTGCACATGGAGGTTCGCGAGACACCTCTCAGCAAGATCAAGGCCGACCTGAAAATGTTCGCGCAGCGGGAGAGGAAGAGGCTTTCCTTTCCCTTCGCCTTGCGCATGTTTTTGCTTACACCCGGTTTCCAGTTCGTCTTTTCACTGCGCCTTCAGGAAATGGCAGCGCGCATCCCGCTTATCGGCCGGCTGCTGCGGCGGATCATCTGGTGGGCAAGCTGCCTTTGCTTCAGTTCGGAGATAGCCATTGGGGCGACAGTCGGTGGCGGATTTTATACGCCTCACCCGTTCGGGATCGTTGTCGGCACCGCGACGATCGGACGCGACGTGACAATTCTCCAGAATGTGACCATCGGGCGAACCTCGCCGGATTCGGAGCACGATGCGATCATCGGCGACGGCGTGCGCATTTATGCCGGCGCCGCCGTTCTGGGCGCGATCACGTTGGGCAGAAATGCGGTCGTGGCCGCTAATTCCGTGGTGCTCAAAGACGTGCCTGACGATTGCGTGGCGATCGGCGCCCCCGCAACGATCCGCCCCAGAAAGAGCGCGCCAACCTCCACCGCAGCTCAGCCGTCCGAGCTGCTGCCGAGCGCTTCACAGGACGTGTGAGGCGCGGCCTGCCCACGCGTGCGCGTCGATGGATGGACGACAACGACGCGCTGCCGGCCCAGAAAGAGGACGCATTGCGGCCGAGCAGATTCTCGTGCACCTGCAGATGCAGCGAGGGCAGCCGGCTGAGGCGCCGTCTTCGTACATCAAGCCTGTGTGGCGAGCAGACAACACGACGCCAGAAAGCGTTGCATTCTTGTCACAGGCTCCGGCGTAGCTTGCGGGTCGGAGATTGTTGTGATTTAGCAACTGGCGCTCTGAGAATTTGCCGTTCTTGCAGCTGCAAAGGCTGGTTTTTCTTGGTGATCCTGCGCGCTATGCCGCATGAAGGCCTTAGGAAGTTAGGGGCATCGATGCTTATGTACAGATTCTGGATCCTGATGGGCGTGTCCTGCCTGACCCTGTCCGGCTGCACGTCGACGCCGACGGCCGGCCCCTCCTTTGGCCGGGTCGAGGCGCAGGCATCGGTCAAGGTCAGCTCGCCGAACAAGGACCGTCGCGCCGGCGTCGATTACGCGCTTGTCGACATCAACAAGACCGTCCTGGCTCTTCTGCAGTCGATCACCACGGCCGACAGCTTCCGCGGCTTCGGCGCCGGCCGCGGCCCCGCCCCCAATCTCCCGCTCGGCCCCGGCGACGTCATCCAGGTTTCCATTTTCGAAAGTCAGTCCGGCGGCCTGTTCGTGCCCGCCGATGCCGGCTCCAGGCCGGGCAATTACGTGACCATGCCCAACCAGACCGTGGGCAAGGATGGCACCATCACCATCCCCTATGCCGGACGCATCCCGGTCGCCGGCCGCAGCGTCGAGGCCGTGCAGAGCGACATCCAGAAACGCCTGCAGAACCGCGCGATCGAGCCGCAGGTGGTCATTTCCAAGATCTCCACCAAGTCGGCTCAGGTCGCCGTTCTGGGCGATGTCAACGATCCCGCCAAGATCGAGCTCAACGAGGGCGGCGACCGTATCCTCGACCTGCTCTCCCAGGCCGGCGGCCTGTCGACGCCGGGGATCGAGACCTATGTC
>NZ_MKIO01000046.1:360-772 GCF_001938945.1 Xaviernesmea rhizosphaerae | reverse complement strand
TGCGCGCATACCTTCTTCTCAAGCATATGCATCGCTGCAACCGTTATCTTTTGGTTGTGATTTATGAGTCCTGAGCCTAGTCTGCTCGCTTGGCTTCAACGAAGAGGAGGAACAGTCGATGACTATGCCTTTCCCAGTCGTGTAGGCCACGCAGATCATCTTAGCACTCGGCAGTACGCCCGACTGGTCGATGAGTGGGTGACAGCGATCGGGCTTCGTCGGAAGGATTATGGCACACATTCCCCACGGCGAACGAAGGCTGCCATGATCTACAAAGCCACTGGCAATCTTCGAGCGATCCAGATCCTGCTCGGCCATATCAAGATCGAGAACACAGTCAGGTATCTCGGCGTCGACATTGAGGATGCACTAAGGCCCGTTGACATTCATTTGAGCCGAAGGTGTGCCGCGC
>NZ_MKIO01000046.1:0-241 GCF_001938945.1 Xaviernesmea rhizosphaerae | reverse complement strand
CGTTGACATTCATTTGAGCCGAAGGTGTGCCGCGCGCAGGAAGATCCAGGCCATGAAGCTGACGTCCGTCTTGTCGTAGCGGGTCGCGATGGCCCTGAACTGCTTGAGATCGCAGAAGAAGTTCTCAATGAGATGGCGCCAGCGATACATGGCGAAGTCACAGGCAATCGGCTCCTTCCGGTCAGCCTTTGGCGGGATGACCGCCTGGATCTGCCTTTGGCTAAGCAAGCCGCGCAGGTGG
>NZ_MKIO01000045.1 GCF_001938945.1 Xaviernesmea rhizosphaerae | reverse complement strand
AATAGGTCCTGAGCCTAGACGCGGCATGGGCGCATGTCCGGCTTCTGCGTGAAGCCCGACATGCGCCTGGCGCGTCCTTGCCTAGCTGAAGATGAAATAGTCGGAGGTAAGCGCTGCCACCTTCTGCTGTTTCACGAGGAGTGTGTCGGTGGCATCGAAGCGGATGAGAACGTCGCTGCCCTGCTGGACCATGTTGAGCGAGGCGAAGTCCGCCGCCCAGCTCTTGTTGATGGCGACATGATCCGCAGCGCCGCCATCTGTGTTGAACCCGTAGAGAATGTCATTGCCACCCTGATAGATCATCGTGGCATTCTTCGTGGTCGAAAAGCGGAACGTGTCATCGGCCGCGCCGCCCGACAGGGTCTGACCATCGACGAAGGCATAGAGATCATGCTTGCCGGATGTGTGCAGGATATCGCGTTTCATACTGGTGCCGGCCGCATTGAAGACTTCGGTCTGAATGTCCCCGGTGCCGTCCTGCTTGTAGGACTTCCAGCTTTTTGAACCGTCCGCGTTCACGAACGTGTCCGCTGTCAGAATTCCTGTCGATGTATAGGTGAAAAACTGCTTCGTACCGTCGGCATTGCGCAGCTCGCGATAATCGAACGTGCCGTCGTCGTGTATCCGTTCCAAAAGTATCGTTTTGCCGCTTGTGTCGGTTCGATTGTGTTCGATCGTGTATGTCTTCCCGGTTATGCCATAGGTCGTATTGTCGCTAGAGCCATCGGCGAAGAGGATCGATTTCGTCTTCACGACGCCATTGTTGTAGATCGTGGAGACTGCACTGCCATCGGTGTTTTTTCGATAATCCGAGGACAAAGTTCCATCTGAGAGATATTTCATCTGTTCTGTCCAGCCTTCATGGCTGGTGATCGTCGTGGTGGTCTTAACGCCGGCGGAATAGGTTGTTGAGGTGACATCGCCATTCACAGCTTTGATGCTTTGTGCGATTAGCTTGCCTGCTGTATCGTAGCTGAAGCTCGTAATGGTGCCATCTTGGGCAATCAGCGAACTCTGCGAGAGGCGCCCTGCGGTATCGAAGATATAGTACTCATTTGATCCATCAGCATTGTGCAATTCCCTTGAATCGAACGAGCCATCCGCGTGCATGCGTTCACTCAGGGTGATCTTGCCACTGGCATCGACCACCTGATGCTGGCTCGTATAGGTTTGGCCGGTGATCTTATAGCTGTAGACGTCCATGACCCCGCTCGGCTGCAGGATCGTCTTGGTGACAAGGTCGCCATTGCTGTAGCCATAGTCGGTTTTCAGCGTCAGCGTCCCTTGAGCGTCGTAGTCCTTGACCGTCTCCCAGTTGTTTTCGCCATAGCTCACGGTGAAGCTGTAGCCGCCGGCGATCTTGGCGAGCGTGCTGCCATAGTTGGAAATCATGTAATTCATGGTCTCGACCGAGGAGACCGGCAGGGCATGGCTGTCCGTCAGGGTGATGGAGGTCAGCCCGCTCGATACAGCCAGGCTGTCGATGCGTGCCATCAACTGCGCGGCCGTCAGGGACAGATTGGCGTCGCTGACAAGAGCCGTCTCGGTGACGGCCGCTGCGGCACCGACTTCGACGACCAGCGGATGGTCGCTCAAAGGAAGGGAAATGCTGGAGACATTGTTGTAGGTGGCAATCGGTACCAAGCCGCTCAGCGGATCATAGACCCGGATCACGCTTTCGACCTGGCTGAACTGGAGCACGGTCTGGGTCGTGACAGGGGTGATGTCCTTCTGGGTATTCATATTCCAGACCGGCGTGTCGTTCCAGATCAGAATGTCATAGACCGCGCCCGGCTTGTCCAGCGTCATCAGATGCGCCGTGGAAGGGGCATTGTTGAGCGTCGGCACGGCCGGAACGGTGCCGTCCGCCACGCCATCGGCGCCGAATTTGAGAATGGTCGTGAGATTGTGAAGCGCGGTGGCCGCCAGTTTCGGCGTTCCGTCCTCCTTGAAAATGCCGAAATAGACTTCCGACTCGCCGCGATACAGGCTGTCGCTGTTGTCGAGCAGCTCATAGAAATAGACCGCGCTGGCGCCGTCCTCAAAGGCCGTGAACAGGTCGGTCAGCAGCATTTTCGCCTGGGCGGCTTCGTTCGTGCCAATGCCCTGGAAGCTCTGCAGCGTGGTGTGCCCCATCTCGGTGACGATCAGCGGGTCGCCGGAAGAGGCAGCCTTCGCATGGGCGATGATCGACTCGATAACGGGGTCATTGACCCTGCCGGTATGCGTGTAGATATGCGCATTCGCCGCATCGGAATAGGCGCCGAGATCGCCGATCCGGGCATAGTTGGAGGTGTTGTCGTAGCCGAGATTGAGATTGAGCACGGTCGTTGCGCTGAGCGCCGGATCGGCCTTGATCGCGGTGTAGAGATCCTTCTGGAAGGCGGCCGCCGCCTCGAGCGAGGTCAAGCCATTATAGCTGGCGCTGTTCAGATCGGCTTCGTTCAGCCCTTCGATCGACAGAAGCGCGCCGGGATGGCTGCTCTGGAAGGATTTGAGCGCGCTGATGAAGTCGGCAATACCGGCCGCGCCATTGGCCGCGACGCCATATCCCGCCATGAAATCGAACTTGATCCCGGCGGCCGCCATGGCGTCGAGAACGGGTGAACCCTGTGCCGGTCCTGCGATCGCATCGCGGACCTGGGTCACGCCGATATAATTCAAGCTGTTGATGATCAGGCTCGAATTCTTATAGCCATTGGCATAGAGCGCGCCCTTGGTGTTGATGCCGATGCCCTGCACCATGTCGATTGCGCGTAAACTTTGGACTGCCATGATGATCTCCGTTGGTCGAATAGGAGGTCATGCCTGCAGCATGACTCACAGGTAAAAAGGGGACTGCGAGACGCACACCTGATCCGTTCAGGTTGATGTGGTCTTGCCGCGTGGCGATGGCCGTTGCCCTGTGCAAAGGCCGTTTCTCCTCGCATTGCCTATGGCAGGAGATTTCCGTCGCGGCGTAATTCCCTCGCCGGAGGGAGCTGTGGTTCGCCGCGCGCTCAAAAGACGCATCAGTCGGATTTTCCACCCAGACGGGCATGCTTATACCAGCCGCAGTCATTGCGGTGGTATTGTATTAGACTTATCGGTAAAATACGAATGTTTCGTAACAGATGCAGGCTTCCTTGCCATGCTCTGATTGTGCCGGGAGGTTTGCCCCGGATCGGCGCATCTCCGATAGTCTAGAGAATTGGACCGAAACATGGGAACCGGTTTTCGGAAAAATCCGATGCAAAAACAAAATTCCAGAGCATCAGACTGCGTCTGATTTTCAGCCCGATGCTCTATTCCTGTGCTCCTGATCTTAAAGCTCCGCCCGCCGCTTCAGCGGCGTCCGTTAAGCATGACCGAGAAGGCTGACGTGAAGCTGTCGAGCGGGCAATCTGCCGCCGTCTGAACAACCTGCTCCACAAAGGCCCTCTACACAGAGAGGTGGTCCATCGACGCCAGAGCATCGGACTGAAAATTATACGCAGTCCAATGCTCTAATTTTTTGTTTTTGCATCGGATTTTTCCGAAAACCGGTTCCCGCTTTTCGGTCCGATGCTCTAGGGCTATGCTTGGCGGGCTACGAACGGGAGCGCTCGATCGGTGATGTCGCCGGTCTCTATTCGTCTGTTCCTGCGCCTGCTGCGGCAGGAAGCGAGGTCAGGAGCATCCGTGCATAAAGATCGTCCAGCTGCCTGACCATGCGATCGGCTGTATATTTCGACAGATAGCGATTGTGCCCGATCTCGCCCATCGCCCGCAGCTCGTCACGGTCGAGCTCGAGGAGCCGATCGTGCAGTTCCTGGACGTTCTCGGGCTGGACGAGATAGCCATAGCGTCCCTGGTCGATGATTTCCTGAAGGCCGCCCACGGCGGAGGCGATGACCGGCTTTGCAAGGCGCATGGCCTCGATGGCCACCAGGCCGAACCCTTCCCAGCGGGAAGGAACCACAAGAACATCGCAGCTCATCATCTGCGCTGTCACACCTTTTCGGTCCAGCCATCCGACTTCCGTGACACAGGCCGGCAGCTTTGCCGGCAGAACCCTGTTTCCAGAAGCGGCATCGCCGACCAGGCGCACGCTCAGGCGGTCATCCAGGCCCTCGACCGCGCGCATGAGCACATCGACGCCTTTCTGATAGTCGAAACGACCAGCGTAGAGCACCTTGATGCGGTCATCGTCCCAGGGCGCCGGCGCGACTGCGGGTACAATATTTGCTATGCCGTTGGGGATGAGCGTCAGGCGGCTTGTAGGAATGCCGATGTCAAGGGCGCGCTGGTATTCATGCGCGGAGATCACCACAATCTGGTCGGGAAGCCGGCCGAGGACCCTCTCGGCCACCTCCGTCATCCGGAGCATGGCTCGCGAGCCCTTCATGTCCATTGACCAGCCATGCGGACAAAAGACGATCGGTGCGCGGGTGAACATGCGCAAGCTCCGCACGATTACCCCGGCAATGCTCGAATGCGCGTGAATGATATCCGGCTTGAAACTCTGCAGGCGCCTCAAATATTGGAAAGAGAGGTAGATGCTTCCGGACAGTCGCCGCGGCCGAGCAAAGGTGAAGATCCGCGCGCCTGAATCCAGGATGGACTTCTCCACGAACGGCATATGCGTCTGCGGAATGAGCAAGGCGACGTTTTCGGCGCCGTATCGTTCGACCTGATGCGGAATCACCTCTGACAGGTAACTTCCTGTTCCGCCGATGATCGTCTCGCAGACGTGGATTATCTTCATAAGGAGCGCGTATCACGAGGTTCGATTTGGATCAGGCACGTCTTCAGTTCCGCTTTCTTCGCAACAATCGCACTTATTTACTGCATTTGGCTGGATAAGTATGGAGAACAAAGCGTTACGATCTGCTTTCCGAAGCGCTCTGTCCACTGTGAAGCGCTGCAGGTCCTTTTCCGAAGGATTTCACGACCTTGTCCACGCCGGGCGACCGGAACAGCGGCAGGGTGAAGTTCTGCCGGAAAAGAAGCAGACTCTTGATATGGGCCCGACCGGCAAAACTGAAAGGGCTTGCGGCGCTGGAACGTTGATGATCGTGCACGAGCTTGGCGCCAGGGATGCACTGAACCTTCAGGCCCTCGCACCAGACGCGCGCGCACAGGTCCACGTCTTCCATGTAGAGGAAATAGCTTTCATCCATGCCGCCGATCCTGTTGTAGAGGTCGCTGCGGATGATGAAACCTGTCCCCATGACCCATTCCGCATCGAAGGGCGCGTCGAGCTTCCATTTCTCCAGCATCAGATGCCTGTTATTGCGGCTGCTGAACAGGGTCTTGATCACCGGCAGGCGGCGGGCGGCGATATCGAGGAATGAATAGAAGCGGCGTGCCGAATGTTGGCGCGATCCATCGGGATTGATGAGATCAAGGCCGACGAGGCCGACCTGCGGCGTTGTGCGCAGATAGTCGATCACGCCCGAGACGCTGTCGAATTCGAAATAGGTATCCGGATTGAGGACCAGGAGATAGTCGCTATGGGTCTGGCGGACGCCGAAATTCACACCGGCGCCGAAGCCCGCATTCTTGCCGGATTGAAAGAACCGGACTCCGCCGGGCAGCTCCTTTGTCAGGCGCTGCTCGGAGTTGTCAGGGGAGCGATTGTCGACGACGACGATGTCCTCGGGCTTCGCGACACCCTGATCAATGATCGACTGGACGCAGCGAATGGTCAGATCCGGCGTTCGATAATTGACGATCACGACGTTAAGCGCAGATTTAGTCGGCATCACTAACCTCATTTCTTCCGATCGGATGCATGTGCGTGGATGGAACAGCCAAAATAGCCAAAGAAGCGCTCCGCGTCCGCACGCGATCGTTCGTACAGGTCTTTTACAAAAGCCATACAGGCGATGGATGTTTCCGCCCGATTCTGCTGAGCAGCATCTATGGCAAGGTTCAACCTGATGACGTCTTGTGCCAGGTCGAAGGTCAAGAGCCTGTCGGGACTGCGAACGCGTTCGGGTATACAGCCCGTTGACGAGGCGAGAACATCGCAGCCGAAGCTGTAGGCTTCCAGAAGCACGAGCGGGTCAGCCTCGTCGATCAGGCGGGTGGGCAGGACGAAGAGATCGACGGACTGGTAGAATTGCCGCTTGTCCTGGCCCATCACCGGGCCGATATGGGATGCGATCCCCTCATTGCGTTTGCAGAAGGCATCGATCTCCGCCTTCAGCGCAGGGTCGCGCACCGGGCCGGCGAGCACGAAGCGGAAATCCCGGCGCTCTCGCGCCAGTGCCTCGACCAGCTCGATCAGATAAGGGGCCCCTTTCTCCCGCGTGATCACGCTCAGATGGCCAATCGTCACAGGGCCTTCGCGGCGCTGCGGCTCGGCCTGTTCTTCATAGAAGAAGAAGGCGTTCGGAAGGACGAAGCTGCCGGCCTTCTGAGGTGCGCTGAGATAGATCGCAGCATATTGCTCGCGCATCCGTTCCGACAGGAAGACGTGGCGCTGTTTTGGGCCGCCCAGACGGGTCAGGACACGGTTCGACCGGGTCGGACCGATGTTGATCGGCCGATAGGAGTGATGGTGGATCACATGCTCCATGCCGCGCAGCCTGAAGACGAGAATGCAGGGCATGAACAGCCAAAGCCCGCTTTGCCCGGGCGGTGAGGTGTAGATCTTGTCGCTCTTGCCGATGAACAGCAGGGCGATGAACGGCAGGATCAGGCCGGCCACCAGCTTTTCCGCAGCTGTGCCGCCCGTCGACAGGATGGTCAACGAGGCCTGTGTGCGAAAGAAGGCGGCGATGGTGGCGTTATAGTTCGACTGGCCATGAAGGGGTGGCGGCATCGGGCCGAACATCCAGATCTTCGGTTGCGCGCGTCCCCCGCGCGCCGCCCGCAATTCGCTCACGATGTTCTTGAGAAATTTCAGCATCAATACGGGTCTCGTTACAGGCGCGGTTGATCGCTGTCGATCTCGATCGAGAGCGGATCGGCGGCGTCGAATTCATAGATCAGCGGCGTCGGGCCGAGTGTCGCCTCTTGCAGGCCGACCGGCGTCTTATCGCACATCCGGTGCCCCTGTGACGCGGTGCTTGCCAGGGATATCCGGGCCTGCTGTTCGGTGTTCGTCGTCCATAACACCAGCCGCTGGCGAGCCCCGGCTGTCATGCGCGCCACGAACACATCCTTGAAGGGCTGGCGGATTTCGATCGAATCCGCCGACTTGATGAGATCGGTCGCGGCGCGGACGAAGCAGACCGAGTCCTTCGGCTTGTCGTCATAGCTGAACAGACCGAAATTGCTTTCCAGATCGGTCGGGTTCGGACTGATGTTCTTCAGGGAATGGATCCAGATGCCCTTGATCCACGGAATGGCGGCGCTTTGCAGGATGAACTGGGCGAAATTGTCCGCAGTCTGATCGACCGGCATGCTGCACTGTCCCTTGGACGTCGGCCAGCCATATTCCGTGATGTAGATCGGTGTCTCGGCCCCGCCGCGGATCGCCTTCAGTCTGCTCTGCAGATCGCGTGCGCGGTCGATAAGCTCCCTCGCGTTGCGCTGGGTCGCTCGCGGCATGCATTGATTGTAGAGGTGGATCGACAGGCCGTCCGCGCCCTTGAGAGCGCCATCGCGAACGATGGCGCTGGCCCATTGCCAGCCGGGGTCCTCGCCGACGGCCCCCACCAGAATTCTGGCCTCGGGGTCCTGGCTGCGGATGCGATCGACAGCAAATTTGGCCACGCGGACATAGTGAACGGCCGCGCGCGGGTCGTCAGGCGTTCCCGCCCCGACCAGCGGTGGCTGTCGGATGCCGGTGCCGATCGTCATGTTCCATTCGTTCCAGATCTCGTAGATCGGATGGTAAGAACGGGTGAGTTCGACCGCCTTGTCGAGATACTGTCCGAAATAGGTGAGCCCTTCATCGGTGATCGGCGGGACGCCGCCAGGAACGAAAGAATTGGTATGGCCGAGATTGATCAGCGGCAGAAAGGGTGACTTCGGCAGAAAACGCATCATTCTGCCCGCTCCCGCCAGCACGATGCCAGAGGGCGGAAACTTGAAGGACTGCCAGATCAGATAATCCCGGGTCGAGTCCGCTCCAAGCTCGTCGATCTGCCGGATGCCGAGATCCGGATTGATGTAGCCATTGATCTGTCCCGGCCCGTAATAGACATTGACGCCGATGATCGGCGCATGAAAGTGGCGCTGCTCCGGCGACAAGGGGGCGAACTGCTCGGTTCTCGTCTCCGCCCGTGGCGCAGACACGGCTACGCCGAGCAGGGACGCCGCGCAGGCCAGGGCCATTAAAAATCGACGTGACATGGTTCTTCTCCTGTTCGACAGGATTTTCGACGTTCGTCTCATCGTGCCGAACCTGGCTTCTGCCTGCGAGAACGGTTGATCGCCGGACGGCCCCACCCTTCAGGAGGCTGCTCGGGTGGCCGGCTTGAAAGTCCGGATTTCCTCGATGAACTGCAGATAGCGTCGACCGATGTAATCCTGATCGAATTCACCGGCGCGCTGTGCGGCATTTTCCTGGTAGCGGGCCAGCCGGGCCTTGTCGGATAGAACCATGAGCAGCGCTTCCTCCCAGGCTTTGGCGTCGCCGGGAGGCACAAGCAACCCGTTCTCGTCATGGCGCACCAGTTCCGGCAGGCCGCCGACATTGCTGCTGATCACGGGCACGCTCATACCGAGCGCCTGGATCACGACGCCAGGGGAATTCTCAAGCCAGATGGACGGGATGCAGAGCATGTCGCCGCTGGCGATGTGATCGATCGCTTCCTGCATGGTGACATGGCCGGTGAAGTTGATCCAGGGATGATGACCATAGCGGGCGCGCAATGCCTCTTCCGCAGAGCCTTTGCCCACGACTGTCAGCGTAAAATTCTCCCGCTGATGGGCTGCCTCCGCCGCCTGAAGCAGGACGCCGACGCCCTTGGTTTCCTCAAGCCGTCCAGCATAGACGAACCGCATGACGTCGGAAGGGGCCCGGGTCACCCTCGGCGGCGGATATTTGTTGGCGTCGAGGATCGCGGCCATGGGATAGTCCCGCAGCGGCTGGAAACGGGCGTTCTGCTCCAGGTTGGCGCGCGAAGGCGAGGCGAAGCCAATACGCGGCACGGAGCGGATGCCTCGGCGCTTGACGCGCGCGGAGACCTTGCACGGGCCGCACTGCGTGGCGCAGGTCTTGCCATCGACGAACATGGTCATGCGCACACAGGACAGCCCCATGTCGTGCATGACATACATGGCGGGAATATCCCGCTTGCCGATCTCCTGGAGAATATTGTGTCCAAGCCCGGTGACGTAATGAATGTTGCAGAAATCAGGCTTGAACGCGTCGAGAACCGGACCCAGCAGTGTCGGATTGCGCGGATCGATATGATCCTGCAGATGCCACAGGGGCTTGAGGTATTTCTGGCTGACATTGCCCTGCTTCTGGATGGGATAAGGGCGCGGAACATAGACGCTCCAGACCTTCATGCCATCGACCATCTCGCCGGACTTCTGCTCTTCCGGCGTCTGTGCCGCCATGAATACACCGATCTCATGTCCCTGCTTCTGCAGCCACTGCGCGAGATTAAAGGCCGAAATTTCCGCGCCGCCCAGCACATGGGGCGGAAACATTGCGGATACGACAAGTATGCGCATGAAAAAACCTCTTTCCGATCTATTTTCGTCGCCGCGCTGTGCAGTCTCTCGCAGGATGGGCGACGCTTTGTTCTGCCGGTGCGCCCGCTCATCAGGTGTCGAGCTTTGAAAAGCATCGCTGCCCTAATGGTGATTTTTCATGGGCGCATGGCGGAACAGAGGCGGCCGGATCCGACAAAGCTTAAGCTGGACGGAAGATAGAGAGAAAATTTGTGCAGTGCAAACAAATTTGTGATAGGCCTGCCGTCATGTTCGTTGCCCTGATATCGCCGTGTCGTCCATCGGCATCGGCATGCAGGACAACGTTGCGGCCGGAAGGTGGCGGTGGCTGTATCCGATGGGCGGTCTCTGCAAGATTGCAGGAGAATGGATGCGCAAGACGGCAATCGTGATCTGTCTGGCTTGGGCTGCCTTGCTGCTGGCTTCGGGTGCAAAGGCTGCCGAAATGCGGAACCTGGTGGTCCTGAAACAGGAGTTGATGCCTCGTCCCGCGCCGCTGATCGCCGGCGTGGGGGTTCACTTCGGCATTGGCGGCGAGCATCACTACGAGATGAAGCCGGCCGCGCAGCGCCTGGACGAACTGGGCGTCGATTCCTATCGCGACGATCTTCCCTGGCCGGACTTCGAACTTTGGAGCCGGACACCCGCGGCCAGCCATCTCGCCCGCCTGTTCAGCTTCATGCAGATGACGACGAAGCGCCCCCTGCTCATTCTCGGGCATGGCAATCCGATGCTTCCCAATGCTGACCCGCCGCTGAACGATCCGGCGCGCCGGGCCTTTTCCGACTTTGCCGTCCGTGCGGTTCGCGCGACGCACGGGTTCGATCCGATCTACGAGATCTGGAACGAGTGGAATCTGCGCTTCACCTTCACGCCCCCCTGGATCATTGGCGCAGGCGGTCCGGACGATCCCCGCGCGGCCGTCCACTATGTCGACCTCGTGCGGACGGTGCTGCCGGATCTGCGCAAGGCGGCACCGGAGGCCACCCTGCTTGCCGGAGCCGTCGGTGTTGATCAGGACTGGCAATGGACGCGCGCCATTGCCTCTGGTCTGGAGGCGCCCCTGTCGGTTCACGTCTACAATCATTGCGAACCCGACGAGAGCAGGCGCACGGCAACCGACGTCATCGACCGTCTTGAGACGCTTCAGGCCATGTTGAGCGCTAAGGGCGGTCCGCAGCCGCTCTATCTGACGGAATTCGGCTGGCCGACCGCGCGCAGCCCCTGTGTCATCAGCCGTGAGGCGCAGGCGGACAATGTTGCGCAGGTGCTGTTTTGGTCGGCCGCGACCCCCTGGCTCAAGGGGGCCTGGGTCTATGAATTGAAGGATCAGGACAGAAACCCCGATGCGCTCGAGGCCAATTTCGGGCTTTATGACGTGGATGGCGCGCCCAAGCCTGCGGTTTGCGCCGTTCGCGAGGCCGTGGCGCTCATCAAGCAGGCCGACGGTTTCAAGTTGGAGCGACCCTTTCCGCATGTCTTCGTGCTGACGATGGGAGGCCCTTTCGGTTTGCGGATCGTCAGCTGGACGACGAGCCCTGCCTTTTCCGCTTCGCTCGCCTTGGAGGAAGAGGCGACTGTGCGGGCACGCAGCCTGTGCGCGGCGCAGCTGCAGGATGCCCGCCGCTTCGCATTGGGGCCGCGCCCGTTGATCCTGGATCTGCCTCCCGACCGCCAGGAGGTCAGACTTGTCGTGCAGGAATGAAATGGCCTGGCTTCGTCTTGAAGAGCGCTTTGTTTCATGGCAGTTCTGGCACCCATTCGCCGATGCCGGGCGGATGGCGTCGCGCTGGTTTCCGGGAAGGGTCGGCGCGGCCCGCTTTGATCCGGCCTCATCCTGCGATCCAGTCCGCACTGCAGGCCTTGAGAATGCGTCTTTTGCGAGCGTGCCGCATGGCCGTCTCGGCTCTACCCCGCCAGCGGACAAAGGCGGCACGTCTGACCACCGGCCTGCCAGGATTGCGACGATCGACATGTCATCTGTGAGGTTGCGTTGAAGCTCTATACATCGACAGCGGACGTCGAACAGCCCGAAGGTTTCGAGGCGGGCTATCTGGATATGCAGGATGTCCTTGCCGTCCTGCGGCGCCAGGGACGGATGATCCTGCTCGTCATCCTGTCCTGTCTGTGCTTCGGCGGCTTGTTTCTGGTCGTGACGCAGCCCTTCTACACCGCGACCCTGACATTGCTGCTGGATCTCGATGGCGACCTGAAGTCGGAGACCCGCAACGAGGCGGATCGCGGCTGGGCGAAGATCAATATCAATTACAACGATCCCTATATCGATACACAAGTGCGCCTGTTCCAATCCTATGCCATTCTGGACAAGGTGATCGACAGGCTGGATCTGCTCGACAATGGCGAGTTTGTCGCATCGGCCGATGCGCTCGACAATTCCCTTTTCAATCTCCGCTTTTCTCTCCTCGCCAGGATCGGCCTTCTGGAGGGCCGAAAGGTCCGCGCGGAGGTTCAGGACAAGCGTTCCTGGGCGCGGGATGCGCTTTTGAACGGCCTTTTTATCCAGCGCGTGGGCGACAGCACCATCCTCCGTGTGAGCTTTACGGCAGCGACGCCGACCCTCTCGGCACAGATCGTCAATGCATTTGGCAAGGCCTATGGCGAGGACATTCTCAATGCACGCTATGAAGCCACGCAACTGGCGAGCCAATGGCTGCAGGAGCGGCTCGTCGAACTGCGCAAGAAGGCCATCGACAGCGATATGGCTGTGCAGACCTACCGCTCCCAGAACAAGCTGCTGGAGACCTATGACAAAGACATCAAGGACAGCCAGCCCCTGATCGACCAGGAGCTTCGTGCCCTGAACGAAGCCTTGACCTCGGCGCGCGCGGAGGAGGCGAGTGCGCGTGCCCGGTACGATCAGATCAAGGGGATGATCGATGGCGGGGCATGGCAGAGCCAGGTCGCCGGCTCTCTGGCCAACTTCATTTCGAACGATCTGCGCCTGCGCTATCTCGAAGCATCGCGCAGGGAGGCCGACATCGCCAGACGCCTCGGGGCCGATCATATCCAGGCGCAGGACCTGCGCCGGCAGATGGACATCTATCGCGGACAGATGTTCGACGAATTAAAGCGCGTCGCCTCCAGCTATCTCAGCGAGGCAACGATCTCGGCGCAGCGTGTCGTGAGCCTGGAGCAGGGGCTGCAAAATGCCATGGCCTCGCATTCCGTGTCTGCACAGAAGGAAGTGCAGCTGCGCGAGCTTGAGAACAAAGCGCAGAATTATCGCGATCTCTATGAGGCGGCGCTGACGAATTATCGCACCGCCCTCTCGCTTCAGGGCCTGCCGGTCTCGCGTTCGCGCATCATCACCCCGGGCAGCCCCCCCGATTCACCCAACTATCCGAACCGCGCGATGTTCATGGGCATGTGGCTGATGATCGGCGTTCTGACCAGCCTGGTGGTGTGCGGATATCGCGAATATCGGGACCGGACCTTCCGCACGGAAGAGCAGGTCGAAAGCTGGCTCTCGCTGCCTTTCCTCGGCATGACGCCGCGGATCACCGAGGGATCGGGCGAGGAGCGGCGGGATGCCGGGATCGAGGTTCTGGCGCGCCAGGCGATCGAGGCGCCTCTGTCTCTCTTCGCCGAGACGCTGCGCAGCGCCAAGGTCACCATCGATATCGAGCTGCCCGAACAATCGCGCGTCGTCGGCATCGTTTCCACGCTGTCCGCCGAGGGACGCTCGACGATCGCGATGAACTTCGCGCGCCTTCTCGCGGACCAGGGCCATCGCGTTGTCCTGGTCGATGCCGATCTGCGTCGCCCGCGCGCCGGCGGCGTCCTCGCACACCGGGCAAAGGCTGGTCTCGTCGATGTGCTTATCGGCCGGGCAAGCCTCGCTCAGGCGCTTGCCGAGGACAGCGGGACGCCGCTGAAGGTGATCGCCTCCGGTGCGGCGCAGCGCGTTCCCCATTCCGCCAGCCTGCTGGAATCACGGCAGATGCAGGCGTTTCTGAGCGAGTTGAGTCAGTCCTTCGATTACATCATTATTGATCTCCCGCCGCTGCGCACGGCGGTGGATGCCCGCGCCATCTCGCCTTTCGTGGATCGCTTTATCTATGTCGTCGAATGGAGCCGGACCTCCCGCAGACTTGCCCTTCAGACCCTGGATGTGGAACAGGAAATCGCGGCTGCCTGCGCCGGTGTGGTGATGAACAAGGTCGATGCCAGCCGCGCTCCCCTCTATCTCCGGCCCGACTTCCTGACCAAGCATGCCGCCACAGCGGGAGCGCCTGCCTGAGATGCGTCACGCCAGGGCGCGAGGCTTTATGCCTATGCCGGGCAAAGGGTGCTCAAGAACAGACGGTATTCGCCGATGCATGCGTGTTGGTCCGAGCAGAACCATGCGCAACTGCCGCGCGTCCGCTCTGGATGAACTGGGATTTTGCCCGCGTTGTCAGGCTCTCTCAGCCGCGCGGAGCTGCGCTTTTTACGGAAAATCGCTCAAAATTCCTTCGTTGGGCGGCGTCGCGTAAACCGATTTAAAAGCATTGCATTCTCTCAGTTTCACCATTGTGCGTCGCACAAATTTATGGCAACAGTAACCGCGAAGAGGTCACCGTCTTATCTGGCAGGACAAAGCGCGAGTACAGCATTCACACAGTCTTTCGACGCAGCGCGAACAGGGTCTGCGACTGCAATTCACGCTGAGATAACGCGCTCTGTCGATTTAAAACCTACGTGGAGTACGGCACATGATGGAAAAAATTACGCTGTTCGATTCTTCTTACGTCACGGATAATCTTGGCGACCAGATCATCATGGCTTCTGTGCAGAAGCATCTGCGCGAAGTGTTTCCGCAGGGGTTTTTTACCGGCGTGCCTACGCATGACTATCCCGGTCAGGTTGCTTTCAAGTACTTGAAGGAAGGTGACTTCGCATTTGTCGGCGGCACCAATATTCTGAGCAGCCACTGGCTCTGGTATCATCAGTGGAAGCTCCGTCTCACGGACCTCGGTCGCGCCGGCAATCCGGTGCTCATGGGCGTTGGTTGGCATAAATATCAGGACAAGCCCGATATCGTCACGCAGAAGATCTACAAGAAGATCCTGCATGATACCTATCTTCACTCTGTGCGTGATAAGTATACGCATGACAAGCTGAAGGATATTGGTATCGACAACGTCATCTACACGGGTTGCCCGACGATGTGGGACCTGACGCCGGACCATGTGGCTGACCTGCCGGAAGATAAGAAGGAAGACGTTGTCTTCACGCTGACCGCCTATCTGCGCAAGCCGGAAATCGATGGCAAACTGCTCAGCCTGCTGACCCAGCGCTATCGCAAGGTCTACTTCTGGCCTCAGATGTATGATGACCTGGATTATCTCCAGAGCATCGCGTCCACCAACGCCTCGAGCGCGCTGCAGATCCTGGAGCCGTCGCTGGCTGGCGTGAAGGCGGCCTTTACCGAGCAGCCTGTCGATTATATCGGCCTTCGACTGCATTGCGGCGTCTATGCGCTGCAGCACAAGGTGCGCTCGCTGATCCTTGAGGTCGATAACCGCGCGACCGAAATTGGCAAGAACACCCATCTCCCGACCTGCGCGCGCGACAATTTCGATCTGATCGAAAATTGGATCGGTGGCTCGAAGCGCCCCGTCCTCGACATTCCGCTCGACAATATCGCGAAGTGGAAGCGGCAGTTCGTCTCCAAGGCCGCCGCCTGACGAAGGCAAGGCGTGATGGACCGTCCTCTGTCACGCCTTTCTCAATCCGATCGGGCAATGCTTCGCAGGAATGCCTGCAAGGCTGGCGATTGGCTTTCCTGCGTGGCTGCGTGAAAGACGAAGTGATCAGGGCCGGTGATTGCGGCGAGACATGGATTTCCTCGCGTCGCTTCCTTCTTGCTTTCGCATTCCATGGTGGAGATTTCTGCCGTCGTATGGAGCGACTGCGCGCACTGCTGTTCGATTTAATCGATATCGCGCGAAGTGGTCACTGGTTTTGCGATAGCGACATGGGAAAAACAAAGACGTCGACATCCAGACGCGTGAGGCGAATCTGAAAGATCGCGACGCGCTTTTGGCCTATTGAGAATGCGGGTAGACGTCTTCTCGCGATTGGAGACAAGCTCTTGCCATCGCCCTGCTCCATGTCTGCAGCCGCGATGCGAAAGTTGTGCTTTTCAGTTGCATGCGGCTTGACTGTCATGCCGGCAGGGCTCTTTGAGGGAATGCGCATATGGCGAAGACGCCTGTTGCCCGGTGCTGGGAGTCATTCAGCGCCGGTGTCGGCAATATTGGAAGGGCATAATGGTCATCGACGCCGCTAAGAGCCTGCCGATCTTCGTCAATGGACGGTTTCTTGGCCGGCCGGTCACGGGCGTCGAGCGCTTTGCGCGGTCCATTCTCGCAGCTGTCGATGCCATGATCGATGATACGGACGCCGCACGCTGGACCATTCTGGTTCCGCCGGGCGTGCCGCACGATCAGGGCTTTGCCAAGCTGAAAATTCGCACGGTTTCTCCCTTCAGCCGAGGGCACTTGTGGGAGCAGACGACGTTGTCATGGGCCAGTCGAAAAGGCCTTCTGTTCAGCCCCTGCAATTCGGGTCCGGTCCTGCATCCCCGACATCTCGTCGTCATCCACGATGCGCTGGTCTTCCGCTTTCCGGAAGGCTTTTCACCGAGCTACGCGCATCTTCATCGCACGCTCGGGCGTCTTCTGGCGCGCCGTGCACATCTGGCGACCGTCTCTGCCTTCTCCCGCAGCGAACTCTCCTCAGTGCTGCATCAGCCGGCTGAAGATATTGCCGTTCTGCCCAATGCCGTCGATCATCTGGATGGAACGCAAGCCGACCCTTCGGTTCTGGACCGCTATGGCCTGGAGAAGGGCTCGTATTTTCTCTTCGTCGGCTCGCCCGCCCCCAATAAGAATCTCGGCCGGGCGATCGAGGCTTATGCAAGCTTGAAGCGCCCCGACCTGCCCTTCGTTCTCGTCGGCAAGGCCGCACGCGTGTTTTCGCAGGAGAAAAGCGGCGCTGCGCCCGAAGGTCTGCTGCCGACGGGGCGATTGAGCGACGCGGAAATCAAGGCATTGTACAAAAACGCGCTGGCGCTCATTTTTCCAAGCATTTATGAAGGCTTCGGCATTCCGCCGCTCGAAGCCATGAGCCTGGGTTGCCCAGCGCTTTGCTCTGATATTCCCGTCATGCGCGAGATCTGCGGCAATGCCGCGGCGTATTTCAAGCCGCTGGATCAGGCGTCGATCGCCCAGACGATGGCGGAGATGGCGGACGGGCGTATCGATGCCGACCGACTGCGCGCTGCCGGATATGAACGAAAAGCCGCCTTTTCCTGGGAGGCGAGCGCACATCTGCTCCTCGCCCGTCTCGACGCGATTGCTGCGCTCAGCCGAACGGATGGAGTCCAATGAAACGCTACATCAAGAAGTTGACAAGTCTCGTCAATCTGGGCTTTCGCTCGCTTTCGCTTGTCTTTCGTTTCCTGCTCTCCTTCTACATCATCAAATATCTCGGCTATGAGGCCACAGGTATTTATGGGCTGGCGCTGGGCGCCATTGGCATCGTTCCCGCCGCCATCGGCTGGGGCCTGAACTATTTTGTCGCCCGTGAAGTCGTCGGCAAAGACCCGGCCTATGCTGCCAATGTCGTGCACAATCGCCTGTTCGTCACGACGGTCACACTTGCCCTTGTCACGATCCTCTGTGTCGCTATCGCGCTTGCGGCCGGATATTCGATCACCCTGCTCTACGGCATTATCATCGCTCTGATCTGGCTTGAGACCTATGGGCTCGATATCCATCTGCCGCTGATCGGTCAGGACATGGCAACGGAAGCCAATCTGCTGGTTTTCGTCCGCTCGGCGCTCTGGGTGCCCTTCGCGGCCGGCTTGGGCATCGCGTTTCCGGTGTTCCGCAACCTCGAAACCGTTTTTATCGCCTGGATCCTGAGCTATGGCGTAGCGGTTGCGCTTTTGCTTTACCTCCTGCGCCACTGGCCCTTGCGCCAGGCCTTCACCGCCCCGATCGACTATGGCTGGATCCGGGAGCGGCTGCGCCATTCTTGGCACATCTATGTCAGCGACCTCGCGCTGGTAGGCCTGATCTATACCGATCGCTATATCGTCTCGTTCATGCTGGGCCTGACGCTGACGGGCATTTACACCTTCTTCTGGTCCCTCACCAATGCACTGCAGACGCTGATGCAAACAGCGGTGGTTCAGCTTGCGCTTCCTGTGCTGTTTCGCGCGTTCAAGGAAGGAACGCCGGATCATTGGAGCCGCGCATTCCGGCGTGAGATGTTGAAGACCATGGCCTTTGGAACGATCCTCGGGCTTGGCGTCTTCGGTGCGAGCGAAATCCTCATCCGTATCATGGGCATGCATGAGCTGAGCCAGCACCGCGATCTTTTCATTCTGCTGCTGCTGGCCGCTATCGTGCGCTCCTTCTCCGATCTGCTGAATATCGGCCTGACCAGCAGAAACAAGGACAAGCATTACGCCACGCTGAACATCATCGGCGTTTTTCTGTCCATCGCACTCGCCTTCGCCATGATCGCGGCTTTCGGCTTGATCGGTGCAGGCATTGCCGCCTTCACCGCCGCCCTATCCATGGTGCTGCTGAAGGGGTACTTCCTGCTACACTTTGCCCGTGGCACGCGCAGCATCGACAGCGGGACGGATTCGCGCTGAAGCGACCGTCAGAGCTGTCGGCCTCCAGAGCGGAGTGATAGCGCGGGAAGCTGACCCGAGAGATCGCGTTGCGCTTTCAGCGGGTGGCCTTCGCCGACACGATGCAACGACGTGCATCCCGACTGAGCGACGAGCACCGTTCACGCAGAACCGTCCATCTTGCTGACATGAAAAATCCGGGAGATTGCTCCCGGATGTCGTTTCACGCGCCGATATGGATGGAATTCGCCGGAGCGTCTGCCCTGAAATCGACATCGAACCGATGTTACCGATGTCCATCTCTGTGTCGGAGCCGAAAACCGGTATCGACCTTTCGGTCCGACGTCGCAGCAGGACCTGTTCATTGGCGCGCTCTGGTGAAACAGGGTGTCGGCAGACACCGGCGACGCCCCCGATGGACGAGAGCGTCGCGGCGGGGATGATCAGCCCGCGCTGTTCTTGCGCATCAGATGGCGCTCCCAGTCGAGCGCGCTGGCGATGATGCCTTCGAGATCGTCGAGCTCCGGTGTCCAGCCGAGTTCCTGCCGTGCGAGGCCCGGATTGGCGACAATCATTGCCGGATCGCCCGGACGGCGCTCGGCAAAGGTCACGGGGAAGTCGCTGCCGTGCACCTTGCGAACGGCATCGAGCACTTCGAGAACCGAATAGCCATGACCATAACCGCAATTGGCCGCGAGCGAGCCGCCGCCCGCGCGCATGCGCTGCAGAGCCTTGAGGTGGGCCTGCGCCAGGTCCCAGACATGGATGTAATCGCGCACGCAGGTGCCGTCCGGGGTCGGATAATCGGTGCCGAAAACATTCATGGAGGCGCGCTTGCCCAGTGCGGTGGCGCAGGCGACCTTGATCAGATGGGTGGCGAGAGCGGACGACTGGCCACTGCGCCCCTTGGGATCAGCGCCGGCGACGTTGAAATAGCGCAGCGCTGTATAGGTCAGATCATGGGCCGCCGCCGTGTCCTTCAGCATGATCTCGGTCATCAGCTTGGAGGAGCCATAGGGCGATTCAGGCCGCAGCGGCAGGTCTTCGGTGACCGGCTCAAGAACGCTCGGCGTGCCATAGACAGCTGCCGTCGAGGAAAAGACGAAGTGCGGAATGCCGGCCTCGACCGCGCTGGCGATCAGGCTGCGCGACTTGACCGTGTTGTTTTCGTAATAGCCGAGCGGATCGGCCACCGATTCGGGCACGACGATCGAGCCAGCGAAATGGATGATCGAATCGACGCTGTTTTCGCTGAAAATCCGGCGCAGGAGCTCCGCATCGGCGATATCGCCTTCATAGAAGCGCGCTTCCGGCGCAATCGCCCAGCGAAAGCCCGTGGAAAGGCGATCGATGACGACCACGTCCTCGCCCGCATCCAGGAGCGCCCAAACCATGTGGCTGCCGATATAGCCGCCACCACCCGTTACAAGAACCGCCATGTCCGTCCTCACGCGCTGACTGCAGATGTCGTCTGATGTGGAATTCTCTTGCTGCATCGCACAAGAAAAAGCGCATTGCAACAGAGTATCCCCTTGAAGACCTCTCTTGGTGCGAGAGAGCGGCTTTCGGCCGCCTGGCCGATCCGTGCTGGTGCCGTTCTCCGCCCTAACCCTGTGGCGAAGACGTGTCAGCCGCCGGCGCGCCCCACGCCAACATAGGAAAAACCGTGTCGGGTGACTTCGCTGACCTGATAGACATTGCGCATGTCAACGAAGAGCGGTGTGCGCATGGCAGCTTTCAGCCGCGCGAGATTGAGGGCGCGGAACTCGTTCCACTCGGTCACGATCACAAGCGCATCGGCATCCTGCGCGGCCACATAGGGGCTGTCCGCATAGGTGACGTCCTCCAGCAGCTTTCGCGCATTGTCCATGCCCTCCGGATCGTAGGCGGTGATCAGGGCGCCAGCATCCTGGAGCGCCTGGATAATCGTGATCGACGGGCTGTCGCGCATGTCGTCGGTGTTTGGCTTGAAGGTCAGGCCGAGGATCGCCACCTTGCGGCCACGGACATCGCCGCCGGCCGCGGCGATGACCTTGCGCCCCATGGCCCGCTTGCGGGTGTCATTGACGGCAATCGTGGTTTCGATCAGCCGGATGGGGCTCTCGTAATCCTGCGCGGTCTTGACCAGCGCGAGCGTGTCCTTCGGGAAGCAGGAGCCGCCATAGCCCGGTCCGGCATGAAGGAATTTCGCACCGATGCGACCGTCGAGCCCGATCCCGCGGGCGACCTCCTGCACATTGGCCCCGACCTTTTCACAGAGATCGGCAATTTCATTGATGTAGGTGATCTTCATCGCCAGGAAGGCGTTTCCGGCATATTTGATCAGCTCGGAGGTGCGGCGCGCGGTGAAGAGCAGCGGCGAATGGTTGAGATAGAGTGGGCGGTAGACTTCGCTCATCACCGGACGGGCACGATCATCCTCCAGCCCGATGACGATCCGATCCGGTCGCTTGAAATCGTCTATAGCCGCGCCTTCGCGCAAAAATTCCGGGTTTGAGACGACGGCGATGTCGGCAGAGGGATTGGCCTCGCGCATGATGCGCTCGACCTCGTCACCGGTGCCGACAGGAACGGTCGATTTCGTGACGATGACCGTGAAGCCTGTCACATGCTCGGCGATCTGGCGGGCGGCATCCAGCACATAGCTCAGATCCGCATGGCCATCGCCGCGGCGCGACGGTGTACCGACAGCGATGAAGATCACATCCCGATCGCGCACGCTTTCGGCAAGATCGGTCGAGAAGGCGAGGCGCCCGTCCCGGACATTTTCGGCGACGATCTGCTGCAGGCCCGGTTCGTAGATCGGCATGCGCCCGGCCTCAAGCGCCTCGATCTTTGCCGTATCCTTGTCGACGCAGATCACGTCATGACCAAAATCCGAAAAACAAACGCCGGACACCAGCCCGACATAGCCTGCGCCGATCATGGTAATTTTCATCTGTGACCTGCCTTCTATCCGTTCTAAAGCGCGTTGCGATCCATCAGAGTCGGCAGCCGCGCTTTAAGTCCTTGTTTTGTCGCATGCCGCAATCGCAGAATCGGTTCTCGCCTTTGCGCGACATGCGGCAGCATGGCCGGCCGTGAGACCGCCGGGAATGCTTTGTTCGCCGCTTCCATCTTTGCGTCCGAGCATTTGGACCCGCGTCCGGTCACTCCGCCTTCAAGTCCGGTACGAAGCCGGCGTGGCACGGTGCCAGGCGCGAAGAAACGCTTCGCCGCGCACTCTTCTTAGGCAGTGACGGATGGACAGTCCAGCGCCAGAACTTCGGGGCGGCCCAATGGCGGCAAAAGGCCGGCGGCAAAGGCGTGACGGCCAAAGGGGAAGAGCCGGAAAGCCTTGAAGCATCGGACCGAAAAGTGGGACCTGCCTTCGGAAGAACCCGATGCAAAAACAAAACTCTAGAGCATTGAACTGCGTATGATTTTCAGTCCGATGGTCTAGCGCTGTCGTGGAGATTTCGATCAAGGAGGTTCGGGAGGATGGTCATGCTCGCGGCGGGGCTTGCGAACCCTCTCCGTCTTGAGGCGCGATTGACCGGAAAACAATCGATCCGGCATGCCTGTTGCCGCGCGCGGGGCAGGGGGAGTGGGGGGCTTTATCGCCGATGTCTGTCGACAGCGCGACGAAGCGCTGCATTCGACCGCTCCCGCAATGGTACCGATGCCCTGCTCCTGTGGCAGGTTGACGCCAGTACCCTTGGCTGATCCGACCACGCATCTGCCGGTAGTGCTGGCTCCGGCGGCGCCGCATGCTCGTCGCAGTGGCGCCGCCGGCCGATAGTTACTTGAGCTGGCTCAGATATTTGCCGTAATTGCTCTTTCCAAGCGCCTTGGCGCATTTGGCCAGTTGCTCGCCATCGATATAGCCCATGCGGAAGGCGACTTCCTCGGGGCAGGCGATCTTGAAGCCTTGGCGGCGCTCCAGCGTGGCGACGAAGTCGGCGGCATCCAGCAGGCTGTCGGGCGTGCCCGTATCCAGCCACGCATAGCCGCGGCCCATCAGTTCGACATCCAGCTGCCCACGATCGAGGTAGATCTGGTTGACATCGGTGATTTCCAGCTCGCCGCGCGGCGAGGGCTTCAGATTGGCGGCGATATCGACAACCTGCTCATCGTAGAAATAGAGCCCGGTGACCGCCCAATTGCTCTTCGGCTGTGCCGGCTTTTCCTCAATGGACAAGGCCTTCATCGTCTCGTCGAATTCCACCACGCCATAGCGTTCGGGATCGGTGACGTGATAGGCGAAGACGCGTGCGCCCGAGGTCGCCGAGGCGCCCTTGCGCAACAGTTCCGGCAAGCCATGGCCGTAATAGATATTGTCGCCCAGAACCAGGGCGGACGAGCCGCCAGCGACGAAGTCTGCGCCGATGATGAAGGCCTGCGCCAGCCCATCCGGGCTGGGCTGCACCGCATAGGTCAGCGAAATGCCCCACTGGCTGCCATCACCGAGCAGCCGCTTGAAAGCCTCGTTGTCGTGCGGCGTCGTGATGATCAGGATCTCGCGGATGCCGGCCAGCATCAGCGTCGTCAGGGGATAGTAGATCATCGGCTTGTCATAGACCGGCATGAGCTGTTTGGAGACAGCCATGGTAATCGGATAAAGCCGCGTACCGGACCCGCCGGCCAGAATGATACCCTTCATGTCCTATCCTCAAAGATGTCACGCGCTGCCGGTTCCGGTCGCGCTTCAGGGGCGTTTGTTACACAGATCGAACGGCACGCTCGGTGCCGGATTTCCCGTTTCGGATATTTTCTGCGAGGCAGCCGCATGGCCGGCCGGCCGTCACAGCAGACGATCGAGCACCAGCTTGGTGGAGTCCCGCCAGTCGGGAAGACGTACGCCATAAAGCCGCGCCAGCTTCTCGTTGGACAGCCGCGAATAGGCCGGCCTGCGGGCGGGGGTCGGATAGTCGGCGGTCGTGATGCGGTTGACAGTGACCTGCTTGCCGGTCTTTTCCGCAAGACCTGCGAAAATCGCTTCTGCAAAATCCGCCCAGCTGGCCGAGCCTGTTCCCGTCAGGTGGAACACGCCGCGCAGTTCCGCCTCGTCGCTGTCGATCATCTGGCGGGCGATGGCGATGACGGCATCGGCGATGTCGAGCGCGCTGGTCGGCGTGCCCTGCTGATCGGCGACGACGCTCACGCTGTCACGCGTTTCGGCCAGCCGCAGCATCGTCTTGACGAAATTGGCACCGAAGGGCGAATAGACCCAGGCGGTGCGCAGGATCGCGTGATTGGGCGCGATCGAGGCCAGCCGCATTTCGCCGGCGAGCTTCGAGCGGCCATAGACCGAGGTCGGTCCGACGAGGTCGCTTTCGAGATAGGGCTCGGGACTGGTGCCGTCGAAGACATAGTCGGTCGACAGGTGCAAAACCGGTACACCAAGCGCGACCGCCGCTTCCGCCACCGCGCCGGCACCGTCGCAATTGACGGCGAAGGCCTGGGCGGGCTCGCTCTCGGCCTTGTCCACCGCGGTGTAGGCGGCGGCCGAGACGATCGCATCCGGCTTGGCGCCGGCGAGCGCGTCGAGCACCGAGGCGCGATCCGCCAGATCGAGCTCCGGCCGGCCGAGCGCCAGGATGTCAACGCCATGAACCGCACCGCGCTCGATCAGAGCTGTGACGACCTGTCCCTGCTTTCCTGTGACAGCCAGACGCATCGATCTCAGCCCTGCTTGAGAACGCCGAGGCGCTCGCCCGAATAGACGCCATCGCGAAGCGGGCGCCACCACCATTCGTTGTCGAGATACCAGCGCACGGTTTTCTCGATGCCCGTATCGAAATTCTCCAGCGCCTTCCAGCCCAGTTCGGTTTCCAGCCGTGTGGCATCGATGGCGTAGCGCGCATCATGGCCGGGACGGTCCGTCACATAGGTGATCAGGTCTTCATGCGGCGTGGCGCGCGGGCGCATCTCGTCCATCAATGCGCAGATACGCTTGACCACGTCGATGTTGCGGCGCTCGTTGCGGCCGCCCACATTGTACTTCTCGCCCAGCTGGCCCTTAGACGCGATCAGGTGCAGCGCGCGGGCATGGTCCTCGACATAGAGCCAGTCGCGAATATTCACGCCCTGGCCGTAGACCGGCAGGGGCTTGCCTTCCAGCGCGTTCAGGATCACGAGCGGAATGAGCTTCTCGGGGAAGTGGAACGGCCCATAATTGTTGGAGCAATTCGAGACGACCACCGGCAGGCCATAGGTGCGGTGCCAGGCAATTGCCAGATGGTCGCTTGCCGCCTTCGAGGCCGAATAGGGCGAGGACGGATCGTAGGGCGTCGTCTCCTCGAACAGCCCTTCGTCGCCGAGCGAGCCGTAGACCTCGTCGGTCGAGACATGCAGGAAGCGGAAGGCGTCCTTCTGGTCGGCCGGCAGACCGTTCCAGTAGAAACGGGCAGCCTCCAGCAGCGTGAAGGTGCCGATGACATTGGTCTGGACGAAGTCGCCGGC
This sequence comes from Xaviernesmea rhizosphaerae, assembly GCF_001938945.1. Lineage (GTDB taxonomy): Bacteria > Pseudomonadota > Alphaproteobacteria > Rhizobiales > Rhizobiaceae > Xaviernesmea > Xaviernesmea rhizosphaerae. The sequence continues at coordinate 1,382 of NZ_MKIO01000045.1, read as the reverse complement.
ACCGGAGATCGAGCGGTCGACATGGCTTTCGGCCGCCAGATGCATGATGCGGTCGGGCCGGAAGGAGGCGAGCGCCTGATCCATCGCCGCGCGGTCGCAGATGTCCGCCTGCAGGAAGTGGTAGTTGTTGGCCTTTTCGACCTGGCTCAACGACGCCAGATTGCCCGCATAGGTCAGCTTGTCGACATTGAGCACTTCGGCACCGACTTCGGAGACCAGATAGCGCACCAGCGCCGATCCGATGAAGCCTGCTCCGCCCGTTACGAGAATACGCATAGGGTTCTCCGCAGTTTAAGCCTGATAATCAAAAGAATGCGGCAGGTCTGCCAGCTTCGGCTGCACCTTGTCCTTGTCCGACAGGATGGCGCCATCGCCGGCCAGCGGCCAGTCGATTCCAACATCGGCATCGTTCCACAGGAGCCCGCGATCATGGGCGGCGCTGTAGGGTGCCGTCACCTTGTAGGAAATCACCGTATTGGGCGCAAGCGTTGCGAAGCCATGGGCAAAGCCCGGGGGGACCCAGAGCTGCTCGCCGTTCTCCGCCGAAAGCGTCACGCCGACCCACTTGCCATAGGTCGGGGAGCCGACGCGAATGTCCACCGCCACGTCGAACAGCGCACCGGCAATGCAGCGCACCAGCTTGCCCTGGGCGAAAGGCGCGAGCTGGAAATGCAGGCCACGGACCGTCCCGACAGTTGCGGACAACGACTCGTTGTCCTGAACGAAGGAGACGTCTGCGACATTCTCGCGAAACCATGCATCCTTGAACACTTCGGAAAAATATCCTCTGCTATCCCCGAACCGGGCGGGAACAACACGAACAACTCCAGGCAAAGCTTCGTCAATCCGCTTCATGAAACGCCTCTTGCAAACAATGTCGCATCCCTTCAACCGGATGCGATTCATGGTTTAAGGCCAGAACCGGCGTGTTGAACGGATGGGGCTCGCAGAACACGTGCACTAATTTCTTGTGCATCGCAACATTTTTTAGGGCCGCGCAGCTCGAATTTTCTCGTGCCAGGCATGGAAAAGGCCAGCTCTTTTTTCCGGGGCAGGCGCCGTTCCTGCGCAATCGGAGCAACCCAGCTTCGGCTGCATGACCGTTTACACACGACGAGGATTCGAAGAGGCCCAGCCGCTCTGAGCCTCCGCATGTCGCAGCGTTCAACGCCCTCGCTCTTGCCTTTTGCGCTGTCTGTCATGGGCAGCGCCTTACGAGAACGGTGGACCGGAATTGCGCCTGATCGGGCCGAGAAGCGCATGCGGCTTTTCGACCCGCCGCGCCTTACAGTTTTCGCAGCGAGTCGCGTGTGATGATGACGTCGTTGGAGGCGCCGGAGACGGTGGAGGTGACGGAGTTCACCAGGTCGAGGAACTTGACC
>NZ_MKIO01000044.1 GCF_001938945.1 Xaviernesmea rhizosphaerae | reverse complement strand
AATAGGTCCTGAGCCTAGACGCGGCATGGGCGCATGTCCGGCTTCTGCGTGAAGCCCGACATGCGCCTGGCGCGTCCTTGCTTAGCTGAAGATGAAATAGTCGGAGGTAAGCGCTGCCACCTTCTGCTGTTTCACGAGGAGCGTGTCGGCGGCATCGAAGCGGATGAGAACGTCGCTGCCCTGCTGGACCATGTTGAGCGAGGCGAAGTCCGCCGCCCAGCTCTTGTTGATGGCGACATGATCCGCAGCGCCGCCATCTGTGTTGAACCCGTAAAGAATGTCATTGCCACCCTGATAGATCATCGTGGCATTCTTCGTGGTCGAAAAGCGGAAGGTGTCATCGGCCGCGCCGCCCGACAGGGTCTGACCATCGACGAAGGCATAGAGGTCATGCTTGCCGGATGTGTGCAGGATATCGCGTTTCATACTGGTGCCGGCCGCATTGAAGACTTCGGTCTGAATGTCTCCGGTACCATCCTGCTTGTAGGATTTCCAGATTCTCGAACCGTCCGTGTTATAGAACGTATCGGCCGTGAGAATTCCGGTCGCCGTGTAGGTCAGTGTCTGCTTTGTACCGTCGGCATTGCGCAATTCGCGATAATCGAATGTGCCGTCATCGTGCATCCGTTCGATGAGGGTGGTTTTGCCGCTCGTATCAATCTTGCTGTGCTCGATCGTATAGGTCTTTCCAGTGATGCCATAGACGGTGTAGTCGATCGAGCTGTCGGCGGCCACAAACGCCTTCGTTTTCACGACGCCATTGCTGTAGGTCGTTGTGACGCTGCTGCCATCGGCGTTCTTCCGATAATCCGAGGACAGTGTTCCGTCAGAGAGATAGTTCATCTGCTCTGTCCAGCCTTCATGGCTGGTGATCGTCGTGCTGGTCTTAACGCCGGCGGAATAGGTGGTGGTCGTCAGATCGCCATCCGTCTCTTTGACACCTTGCCAAGTTAGCTTGCCGGCCGTGTCGTATTTGGAGGCCGTGACGGTTCCATCCTGCGCGGTAACGGAGCTTTGAGAGAGACGCCCATCCGTATCGTAGACATAATATTCATTCGAACCGTCAGAGTTGTGCAGTTCCCGTGTATCGAATGTGCCATCGGCATGCATCCGCTCAACGAGCGTGATTTTGCCGCTTGCATTGGTCTGGCTGTGTTCGGTTGTGTATGTCTTTCCGGTGATGCCGTAAGTCATATTATCGATGGAACCATCGACGGACTGTATTGACTTCGTTTTCACGGCGCCGTTGACGTAGGTCGTTGAGACAACACTGCCATCGGCGTTTTTTCGATAGTCCGAGGAAAGGCTTCCATCCGGAAGGTAATTGAATGTGTCTGTCCAGCCTTCATGGCTGGTGATCGTAGTGCTGGTCTTGACGCCGGCGGAATAGTTCGTGGACGTCAGATCGCCATCCACTTCCTTGATGCCCTGCCAGATGAGCTTGCCTGCCGTGTCGTAGTTGGAGGCTGTGATGGTTCCATCCTGTGCTGTCACCGAGTTTTTAATGAGGCGTCCAGCCGTGTCGTACGTATAGTATTCATTTGATCCATCGGTATTGTGCAATTCCCTGGAATCGAAGGTGCCATCGGCATGCATTCGCTCGATGAGCGTGATCTTGCCGCTGGCGTCGGAGACCTGATGCAGGCTCGTATAGGTCTGGCCGGTGATCTTATAGCTGTAGACATCCGCAGTCCCATCGGGATGCAGAGTCGTCTTGGTGACAAGGTCGCCATTGCTGTAGCCATAGTCGGTTTTCAGCGTCAGCGTCCCTTGAGCGTCGTACTCCTTGACCGTCTCCCAGTTGTTTTCGCCATAGCTCACGGTGAAGCTGTAGCCGCCGGCGATCTTGGCGAGCGTGCTGCCATAGTTGGAAATCATGTAATTCATGGTCTCGACCGTGGAGACCGGCAGGGCATGGCTGTCCGTCAGGGTGATGGAGGTCAGCCCGCTCGATGCAGCCAGGCTGTCGATGCGTGCCATCAACTGCGCGGCCGTCAGGGACAGATTGGCGTTGCTGACAAGAGCCGTCTCGGTGACGGCCGCCGCGGCACCGACTTCGACGACCAGCGGATGGTCGCTCAAAGGAAGGGAAATGCTGGAGACATTGTTGTAGGTGGCAATCGGTTCCAGACCGCTCAGCGGATCATAGACCCGGATCACGCTTTCGACCTGGCTGAACTGGAGCACGGTCTGGGTCGTAACAGGAGTGATGTCCTTCTGCGTGTTCTGATTCCAGACCGGCGTGTCGTTCCAGATCAGAATGTCATAGACCGCACCCGGCTTGTCCAGCGTCATCAGATGCGCCGTGGAAGGGGCATTGCTGAGCGTCGGCACGGCCGGAACGGTGCCGTCCGCCACGCCATCGGCGCCGAATTTGAGAATGGTCGTGAGATTGTGGAGCGCGGTGGCGGCCAGTTTCGGCGTTCCGTCCTCCTTGAAAATGCCGAAATAGACTTCCGACTCGCCGCGATACAGGCTGTCGCTGTTGTCGAGGAGCTCATAGAGGTAGACCGCGCTGGCGCCGTCCTCAAAGGCCATGAACAGGTCGGTCAGCATCATCTTCGCCTGGGCGGCTTCGTTCGTGCCAATGCCCTGGAAGCTTTGCAGCGTGGTGTGCCCCATCTCAGTGACGATCAGCGGATCGCCAGAGGAGGCACTCTTCGCATGGCTGACGATCGATTCCATGACCGGATCATTATTGGCGCGGCCGGTATGCGTGTAGATATGCGCATTCGCCGCATCGGAATAGGCGCCGAGATCGCCGATCCGGGCATAGTTGGAGGTGTTGTCGTAGCCGAGATTGAGATTGAGCACGGTCGTTGCGCTGAGCGCCGGGTCGGCCTTGATCGCGGTGTAGAGATCCTTCTGGAAGGCGGCGGCCGCCTCGAGCGAGGTCAAGCCATTATAGCTGGCGCTGGTCAGATCGGCTTCGTTCAGCCCTTCGATCGACAGAAGCGCGCCGGGATTGCTGGTCTGGAAGGATTTGAGCGCGCTGAGGAAGTCGGCAATACCGGCCGCGCCATTGGCCGCGACGCCATATGACGTCATGAAATTGAACTGGATCCCGGCGGCCGCCATGGCATGGAGAACGGGCGCGCCCTGTGCTTGCCCGGCGATCGCATCGCGGACCTGGGTCACGCCGATATAGTTCAGGCTGTTGATGATCAGGCTCGAATTCTTATAGCCATTGGCATAGAGCGCGCCCTTGGTGTTGATGCCGATGCTCTGCACCATGTCGATTGCGCGTAAACTTTGGACTGCCATGATGATCTCCGTTGGTCGAATAGGAGGTCATGCCTGCAGCATGACTCACAGGTAAAAAGGGGGCTGCGAGACGCACACCTGGCCCATACAGGTTGATGTGGTCTTGCCGCGTGGCGATGGCCGTTGCCCTGTGCAAAGGCCGTTTCTCCTCGCATTGCCTATGGCAGGAGATTTCCGTCGCGGCGTAATTCCCTCGCGGGAGGGAGCTGTGATTCGCCGCGCGCTCAAAAGACGCATCAGTCGGATTTTCAACCCCGACGGGCATTCTTATACCAGTCGCAGTCATTGCGGTGGTATTGTATTAGACTTATCGGTAAAATACGAATGTTTCGTAACAGATGCAGGCTTCCTTGCCATGCTCTGATTTTGCCGGGAGATCTGTATCAGATAGGCGAATTCGCCCTGACCTTTCTGTGCGCCCGGCTCTACGCGCGGCGTTTCGCCTGAGTTCGCACGCAGACCGACGATCACGTGCAGGCCGCTGCTCTGGATTTTGTTCTTGCGTCAGGTTTTTCCGAAAACCGGTTCCCGCTTTTCGGCCCGATGCACTTTAGAGCATCGGACTGAAAACAGTCCTCAGTGCGATGCTCTAGATTTTTGTTTTTGCATCGGATTCTTCCGAAAACCGGTTCCCACTTTTCGGTCTGATGCTCTAGGCTCAGGACTCATAAATCACAACCAAAAGATAACGGTTGCA
>NZ_MKIO01000043.1 GCF_001938945.1 Xaviernesmea rhizosphaerae | reverse complement strand
AAAACACATCACTCATCACGGTCTCCTTTCCGAAACCGTGAATCACATCTCAAACCAAATTAATAGGTCCTGAGCCTAGGGGGCAAGAAGCGCCGGTTGCGCCGCAAAGGCTTCTCGAGAGCTGGGCACGACGCTATGCAAGCGCCGTCAAGATAAATCAGGATGAGCAGATTCTCGAAGTCGGACGCGAAATGCTGCTTTGGCTCGATCAGGGCGGCGCCCTCGCCGGCTGGCTCAAGGCGAGCCGCCGCACCCTCGAGGTCATCGGAACAGAGGCCGGCGCGGTGACTGACGCGCTGCTGGCGGCTCCCTGGGAGATCCTCGCCGACGGCACCGGCTTCCTCGCGACGGATCGGATGAATCTGTTCCTGCCGCTGCGCCGAATCGGCCCCGAAGGCACCCCTGCCGCGCCGAACCATTCCGACCTCGCCATGCTCTTCATGGCCGCGGCTCCCGAAGGCCAGCATGAACTCGATTACGAAGCCGAGGAAACGGCAATCCTCGAGGCGACCCGCAACCGGAGTTCCGGTCGGCCGCTGGCGCATCTGACGGTGGAAGAAAGCGGCGAGCTCGCAGTGCTGGCGGATCGCCATCGCGATGACGGCCCGTTCGACATCCTGCATCTGTCATGCCATGGCGACATTCTGAGGGTCGCGGGCGTGGCCCGACCGGTGCTGCTTCTGGAGACGGAAACGGGCGCAGCCGAGACGGTCACGCCGGATCGGTTGCTTGCAGCGCTTGGTGAACGCGTGCCCGCGCTTTTGTTCCTCTCGGCCTGTCGCACCGGACAGCGTGGGCCGGCCGGGGAGCTAGCGGCCGCCCGGGAGGGACGCCGCGAGGGCTCGGCCTCCTTTGACGCTGCGCCACGCCGCGATGCCGGGGGCGCACCGGCGCCGGACCTCACGGAGCCGCTGGCAAGGCAGATGGCCGCAGGGGTGCCGCATGTGCTGGGCTGGGACGGCTCTGTCTATGATGCGGATGCCTCTGCCTTCGCGGAGGCGCTCTATGCCGGGCTCAGCCGCGGCGAAACTGTTGCCTATGCGGCGGCCCGGGCCCGCCACGGGGTGATGGAGCCCATGGCCAGTGGCGCGCCTCGGCGGCACTGGCATCTAGTGAGGCTCTATCTGGGCCCGGGCGGCGGCGGGACGCTCTGTGAGCCGAGGAAGCCCGCGCGCACGGCACTGCCCCCGGCCGCGCCGCGATTTCTCGATGCAGCGAAACAGGTCCGGGTCGCTGGCCGCCATGAATTCGTCGGCCGCCGCCGTCAGCTTCAGCACCTGCGCCGCGGTTTTGCCGGCGCGGCGACCGGGGCGCTGATCCACGGAATGGGCAATCTGGGCAAGTCGAGTCTTGCCGCGCGGCTGGCCGACCGGATGAGCGGCCATCAGCTGGCGGTGGTCTTCGGGCGCTATGACGGGCTGTCGATCCTCATGGAGCTGGAGCGGGTGGCGACGCCACTCCTGGGCAGGGTGTTCCAGGGCTTTGCAGCACAGGCACGCTTCAGGAACGAATTCGCGGCGATGCGCGAGGCAGTGCGGGCCGACGAGGCGATGCTGGGAGAGGCAATGAATTTCCTCTTAGACCAGGTCTTTGCCGCGTATCCGGTCCTTCTGGTGATCGACGATTTCGAGCGGGCGCTGGAGGAGCCGGTCCCGGACCGGCCATTGGTGATGCCGCGTCCAGATCTGCGCCCCGCGCTCGGCGCGCTTCTCGCGGCCTTCGCAGCGCATCGGGGGCAATCTCGTCTGCTGATCACCAGTCGCTACGATTTCGTCCTTCCGGATGGGGCAGGCAACGATCTGGCGGCGGGGCTTCTGCGGGTTCCGCTCGTCGGCATGCGGCAGGGCGAGCGGCAGAAGCAGTGGCGCGCCAAGGCAAGGGCCGGTGCGGCAGAGGAGAGGCTCGGCAAGGAAGACATGGCGCAGGTGTCGGCCGCGCTCGAGGCTGCGGCGGGCAATCCTGGGCTTCAGGATATACTGACCCGGCCGATCCTGAAGGGGGAGGCAGAGGCTGCCCCAGCCGCGGTTGAGGCCGTATCACAATGGCGCGCGACCGGCGAGGTGCCCGCGGACGGCAATGCGGCGGTCGCGTTCTTCACCCGGATGAGTTTCGAGACCTATGCGGCGGCGCTGACTGGGACGGAGCGCCTGATGCTTGCCGCGGCCTGCTTGTTCGAAGAAGAGGTGCCGGTGCCGCGTGCCGCGGTTGCTGCCGCAGGAGGGGCGCTTGGCGTGGTGGCCGTGGAGCCTACGATCGACCGTCTGATTGCCCTGGGGCTCTTTGATGATTTCGGGACGCTATCGGGCTGGCCTGGCACACCGGAGCTGCCGCATCTAGGCGCCAACCCCCTGGCCCGTCCGCTGGCGCCGTCTCTGGAGGAGGATCTTGCTGCGCAAGTGGCAGATGCTGGGCTGGCGGTGCTGGCCACGGCCTGGCGCGATACCGATGGCGATTTTCCCTTGGACCCGCGCGGGCCCGTCGCCTGCCGCTTGGCGCTTCGCGCCACCAGCCCGGACCCGGACATTCTGCAGGCTGCTGCCTTGGCAGGTGTGCTCTATCTGTTCAAATTCCAAGGTCTGGCCCGGGAGGCCCTGGAGCTTGCCGTTCCGGCGGTGTTGCGACTGAAGGCGATGGGTCGGCTACCCGACCACCTGCTCGCGGGCCACACGGTCACTGCGGCGGAGCAGGCCGGCGATGTAGAGTTGCAGGAGAAGTTGCTGGAGCTGGCTCTGAGCTCTGAGACGCTTAGCGAAGGGCCGCGGGCACAGCTGCTCGGTCTGCGGGCCAATCTTCTGGAGGCGCGGGGCGATCTGGATGAGGCGCTGCGTATCCGCATCGAGGAGCTGCTGCCAATCTTCGAGGCGCTCGGCGACAGGCGATCTCTGGCGGTGACCAAGGGCAATATCGCCGATGTGCTGGAGGCGCGGGGCGATCTGGATGAGGCGCTGCGTATCCGCATCGAGGAGCTGCTGCCAATCTTCGAGGCGCTCGGCGACAGGCGATCTCTGGCGGTGACCAAGGGCAATATCGCCGATGTGCTGGAGGCGCGGGGCGATCTGGATGAGGCGCTGCGTATCCGCATCGAGGAGCTGCTGCCAATCTTCGAGGCGCTCGGCGACAGGCGGTCTCTGGCGGTGACCAAGGGCAATATCGCCGATGTGCTGGAGGCGCGGGGCGATCTGGATGAGGCGCTGCGTATCCGCATCGAGGAGCTGCTGCCAATCTTCGAGGCGCTCGGCGACAGGCGGTCTCTGGCGGTGACCAAGGGCAATATCGCCGATGTGCTGGAGGCGCGGGGCGATCTGGATGAGGCGCTGCGCATCCGCATCGAGGACGAGATACCGGTCTACGAGGCACTCGGCGACAGGCTGTCTCTGGCATTGACCAAGGGCAAGATCGCCGATGTGCTGGAGGCGCGGGGCGATCTGGACGAGGCGCTGCGCATCCGCACCGAGGAGCTTCTGCCAGTCTTCGAGGCACTCGGCGACAGGCGGTCTCTGGCATTGACCAAGGGCAAGATCGCCGATGTGCTGGAAGCGCGGGGCGATCTGGATGAGGCGTTGCGCATCCGCACCGAGGAGCTTCTGCCAGTCTTCGAGGCGCTCGGCGACAGGCTGTCTCTGGCCTTGACCAAGGGCAAGATCGCCGATGTGCTGGAGGCGCGGGGCGATCTGGATGAGGCGCTGCGCATCCGCATTGAGGAGCTTCTGCCAGTCTTCGAGGCACTCGGCGACAGGCGGTCTCTGGCATTGACCAAGGGCAACATCGCCGATGTGCTGGAGGCGCGGGGCGATCTGGATGAGGCGCTGCGCATCCGCATTGAGGAGCTTCTGCCAGTCTTCGAGGCACTCGGCGACAGGCGGTCTCTGGCATTGACCAAGGGCAAGATCGCCGATGTGCTGGAAGCGCGGGGCGATCTGGATGAGGCGCTGCGCATCCGCATCGAGGAGCTTCTGCCAGTCTTCGACGCACTCGGCGACAGGCGGTCTCTGGCATTGACCAAGGGCAAGATCGCCGATGTGCTGGAAGCGCGGGGCGATCTGGATGAGGCGCTGCGCATCCGCACCGAGGAGCTTCTGCCAGTCTTCGCGGCGCTCGGAGACAGGCGGTCTCTGGCATTGACCAAGGGCAAGATCGCCGATGTGCTGGAGGCGCGGGGCGATCTGGATGAGGCGCTGCGCATCCGCGTCGAAGAGCAGCTACCGGTCTTCGAGGCGCTCGGCGACAAGCGGGAACTAGCGGTGACCAAGGGTCAGATCGCCGATGTGCTTGAGGCGCGGGGCGATCTGGATGAGGCGCTGCGCATCCGCGTCGAGGAGCAGCTACCGGCCTACGAAGTGCTCGGCGACAAGCGGTCTCTGGCAGTGACCAGGGGCAAGATTGCCGATGCATTCGCTGAAAAGGGCGACGTCGAATCGGCGCTCGCGATGCATCTGTCCCGTCTTCCCGATGCGGAAGCCATGGGTGACCTCTCGATCCTCGTCCACATCCGTTTCAGCTGTGCCCGCCTGCGGCTGGAGCGCGGCGACCACCAGACGGACGGGCTTGAGGCTATTGCCGAGGACCTGGCCTGGGCCTGGGACGGAGCCAATCGGCTCGGCTATCCGGACGCCGTCGGCGCCATTGGTACGCTGTTCGGCCAGGTGCTGGCCCTGGGCGGGCTGCCCGATCAGGGCATCGGGATCCTGACCGTCGCGGCCGCCGCCTGGGACAAGCTCGGCCAGGCCGGGCAGGCAGATCACTGCCGGCAGATCATCGCCAAGCTGAAGGAGCAGAACGCGTGACTCTCACGCTGACCCTGACCGGCCCAGGCGCGGCTCATGCTGCGGAGACCGCCGCCGACCTGCTGGCGACCCTGACCGGAGAGCGCCCGCAGACGCCGTCCTCGACTGGCCCGGATGACATCCGCCGTGACCTTGCGACCGGCCTGGCCATCGCTGGGATCGTGCTTTCGGTTCCGGGCGCTGTCCTGGCGACGCTCGACCTCTCCGCCAGGCTCCGCAAGCGCCGCGAGCTCGCGCCGAAGGTCGAGGCGGTGAAGCGGGTGCTGGAAGCTGCAGACGCGCAAGGCACGATCCGGATCGAGGAAACCACGATCAGCCTGACCGGACTGGGAACGGATCAGATCCTGGACCGGCTGCTCGCCGAGAAGCCGCACTGACTGCCCGTGTGCTTAAATTTCGGGATTGCGGTACGATCTGGCTCTGTATGAATATTTGACCGCGGGGTTTTAAGGCGCGTTGACATTCATTTGAGCCGAAGGTGTGCCGCGCGCAGGAAGATCCAGGCCATGAAGCTGACGTCCGTCTTG
>NZ_MKIO01000042.1 GCF_001938945.1 Xaviernesmea rhizosphaerae | reverse complement strand
CCCCTCGTTCGATGAGCGCCTTATACGGCCACCAAACCCGAAACGTCAACACAGGAAATGAAAGAAAAATGACGGAACTGGTTAAGAGACTGAAAACTAAAGGGAAAAACTGACGGAGACCCTTAGTTGGCAGGGCGATCCTCCCCGCAGCAGGGCCCATTTAGGCATCAGAGCGGACTGAAACTGGCTGAGAACTGGAAAAAAAGAGGAGAAAGCGGCGCAAATTGCCAGATTGAGCAGGCTCCGCGCGCCGAAGAGCCATGGCCGGCACCTTCCTTGGACCGACGGGAGCGAGCCGGGAAGTAGCGCGCCGCGCTGGAGCGCCGTCCTTATTGCGTCGGCCCCGCGAGGCGGGCCGTCTCTTTCGCGCCCCGCCCTTCCCCCGTCAAGCGCTCAGATGATCAAGCAATCAGCCCCTTCAGCGGCGCGAGCCCTTCCGTTCCGGGGAAGACCGTCTGGCCCAGCGGCGTGGCGGAGAGGCCGAGGAGCTCCACCGCCACCCCCTTGGCCACGGCCCTGAGGTCGGTGGTCGGGGCCAGATCGCGGGCCTCGTAGAGCGCGCTCTGCTTCAGGCCCGGCCAGTCGGCGAGAACACGGCCGCCGCGCACGGCGCCACCGGCGAGAAAGGCGACCGTGGCTGTGCCGTGGTCGGTGCCCTCCGTGCCATTGATGCGGGCCGTGCGGCCGAATTCGGTGGCCACGAGGATGACCGTGTCTTTCCACACCGGTCCCAGGCCGGCCTCGAAGGCGGCAAAGGCGCGATCGAGGCCGCCGAGCAGCTTGCCCAGCCGATCGACCTCCTGGGCATGGGTGTCCCAGCCCTCGAAGGCGAGCGCGGCCACGCGGGGGCCGTCCTCGCGCGCCAGCAGCCGGGCTGTGCCCATGGCCATCTGCTCCATGCCGTCGGGATCGCCCGGGCCGCCTTTCGCCTTGCCATTGAGGCCGCTGGCGATCTTGCCCGTGTCGATGCCCTGCTGCAGGAGCCCGGCGAGGAGCGGATCGCTCTGGCCATAGAGATCGGCGAGCCGGGCGGCGATATCGCCATCGGCCGGGCGCAGCACGGATGGCGCCCAGCCGAGCAGCGGCGCAGCGCCGCGAATGAGCAGCGGCGGCGTGGCGCCGACCGCGAGACCGAGCGTTCCGCCTGAGGTCGCGCCGGCTGCGAGACCGGCGCGCGGCGCCACGCGCTCGCCCGCCGGCAGAGCGCCGATCAGCCGGTTCATCCAGCCGGTCTCGACATGGCCGGGCATGGGAAAGCCCGATTCCAGCACGTCCTGCCCGTCGAAATGCGAGCGGTCGCGGTAGCCCGTGGCGCAGGCATGGATGATGGCGGCCTGGCCGGCATGGAACAGCCGGTGAAATTGCGGCATGGAGGGATGGAGGCCGAAGAAGCCATCGAGCGGCAGGGCCGCGCCGGGTCCCTGCCCCCCAAGCGCGATCTCGCGGCGCAGATCGGCATAATCGGGATCGCCTGTCGGCGGCACGGCGGTGAGCCCATCCAGCGCGCCGCGCAGGATGATGGTGACGAAGCGCGGATCCCGCGTGGCGGCGGCGCTGGCCAGGCGCGGCATGAAGGCCCAGGCAAACAGCGCGCCGGAAGCGCCGAGCACGGCGCGGCGGGTGGGGGTGAGCGGATCGCAGAGCATGGTCAGCGCCTTTGAAATTCGGGGGAAAGGAAAGCGAGCGTCAGGCCCTGCGCCCGGGTTTCGGCGCGCGAGACGGTCTTGAGCGTCTCCGGGCTGAGGAGCGGCCCCAGCCGGTCGGCGAGGAAGCTGCGGGGATCGAGATCGCCGCCCGGCTGGCCGCCGGACTGACCGCCGGACTGACCGAGAGCCTGGCCGGCGAAGAGGCTGGCGGCATCCAGCCGCGTGGCCAGACCTTCGGCCGAAGCCCAATTCTCGCTCTTGTCGGAAAAGCCATTGGGGCCGGACGGGTCCCAGAGCGGCTGTCCGAGCGCCTTCATCACCTGCAGCACCTGTTCGGGCTTCGGCTTCAGCCCCGTCGTGCGCAGGAGAAGGCTAACATAATCGAGCGGCGGGCGGATCTTGGTCAGGGCCGGATTCCAGGCCTCCGGCGCCTCGACGAGAGCGAGATAGACGGCCGAGAGATCGCCTCGGCTGCGCGTATAGGCGGCGGCCAGACGATCCGTCAGCGCCGGCGGCGGATCGTCGGCGATGAAATGACGGGCGAGCTTGAGCGCCAGATGATGGGCCGTGGCCGGATGGCGGGCGAGATCGGCAAGCGCCGCCCGCCCCTGCTCCACGCCGCCCGCCGCATAGGTCAGGCCCATCACCGTCTGGTCGCCGGGCTCATGCGCTTCGGCGCGGAAGAGAAAGCGGCCACGAACAGTGTCAGGCTGTTTCTCGCCGCGCGCCACCGTCCAGCCGGTGATGATGCGGGCGAGCGCGGTGACATCGCCTTGGCTGTAGCCGCCGGCGACGCCGAGCGTATGCAGCTCCAGGATCTCGCGGGCGAGGTTTTCGTTCAGCCCCTGCTTGCCCTTCAGCCCTACGGGGGATTGCGGGCCGACCGATTGCTGATTGTCGAGAAAGGCGAGCATGGCTGGATGGCTTTCCACCGCCTGCAGCATCTCCTCGAACCGGCCGAAGACATGCGGGCGGATGGCCTCGCGCTCGAAGGCGCCGGCGAGAATATGCACCTCGCCGCCCTTGCCCGTGGCCACCGCAAAATGGTTGGCCCAGAACTGGACGAGCCGCTCGCCGAAGCCGATCAGCGGGGCATGGATCGTGCCGCTGAACCGTGCCTCGGCTTCGGCGATCAGGATTTCCTGCGGCAGATAGCGGCGTTTGCTCGCAGGCTGGGCGGCCATTTGCGGCGCCGGGGCGGTGGCCGGCTGCTTCTGCGCCGACATGCCCTCGGCCATGCCCGCAGCGGGAACCGGCACGGGCGGCGGCATCTTCGCCGGATCGACCGAAGCGGGCTGGACCGGCCGGGCGGAGGCGGGCGCGCCCTGGCCGGGGGGCGCCATGGCGGCGGCTGCGCCCGGGGAGCCCGGCGCGCGCTCGCGCTCGGCCTTCACCGCCTCGGAATAGAGCCGCAGCGCCTCGAGCAGGGCGGCGGAGGACTGCAGGCGCGGCCCGACAGGCACGGGCACGGCCCGCTCGGCGATCTCCTCCTTCAGGAGATCGCGGGCAGCACGCCCGAGTGCAGCGAGGCTGCCGGCCTGGGGGCCGAGGCCGAAGCGCCAGAGCACCAGCGCCGCCTCGAGATCAGGGGATGTCGCACGATCAGCGGATGTCACACGATCAGCGGATGTCTCCATGGCGAACCGACCTTTCCGGCCCGGCAGCGCCTGACCGGCACAAACGGGCATCCTGCAATGGGCACGCCGCGAAAGGCGGCGCATCGATGTTCCTTGGACGCGCGGCCGAGCGCGATCCGTCGGTCGGGAAATGTGATCTTTTCGCGGCAGGGATCGGGAGGCGGTGCGGGGCGTGCGGCCACGAGCCAGACCCGCAAACCTTTTGCACGGCGCCCCTCTCCCGCGTTGACGGCGCCGGCCCCGCCGGGCCAATCTGGCACGCAGGAAGCCGGGCCGCGCGAAGGATTGCGGGCGCCCGGGATTTCACGATTGCATCACAACAGGGATCGAAGCCGGTCGCCGCCCCTGCGGACGCCTTAAGCTTCGAAACAGCCGGAGGCCGACCATGCCGATAACCAGCGCCCGGGTGGAGACCAGCCACGCCACGATCGCCGTCAGCATGACCGACGGGCCGGGCCTGCCGGTTTTGATGATCCATGGCAATTCCGCCTCCGGTATCGTCTTCCGCCAGCAGATGGAGGGCGACATCGGCCGGCAGTGGCGGCTGATCGTGCCGGACCTGCCGGGCCATGGCGTCTCGTCCGACGCGATCGATCCAGGCCGAACCTATTCGATGGAAGGCTATGCGCAGGCCATGGTGGAGCTGTTGGAGCGGCTCGGCACTGCGCAGGCCGCAGTCTTCGGCTGGTCCCTGGGCGGCCATGTCGGGCTGGAGATGATAAAGCGCTTTCCCGGCCTGCGCGGCCTGATGATCACCGGCACGCCGCCGCTGACGCGCGAGACGCTGGGCGAGGCCTTCCTGGCCGGCGAGGCGGCGGGCCTGAGCGGGAAGGAGCATTTCTCGCCCGAGGATGTGGCGCTCTATGCCCGCGCCACCTGCGGCGAACCGTTCAAGGAGGCGTTTCTCGCCATGGTCGCGCGCACCGACGGGCGGGCGCGCCGGATGATGGTGGAAGCCTTCCTGGCCGGCACCGGCGACGACCAGAGCCGCCTCGCCCGCGAAGCCCCCGTGCCGCTTGCCGTGGTCAATGGCGCCGACGAGCCCTTCGTCAATCTCGATTTCGTCGCCCGCGCCGCCTATGGCAATCTTTGGGACGGCCGCACCCATGTCATCCCGGGTGCCGGCCATGCGCCCTTCCGCGGCAGGTCGGCGGAATTCGATGGGCTGCTCGCGCGTTTCCTGAGGGGGGTGGGGCCGCGCTGAACCATCGGAGCGGCGACGCTCAGGCGCGCCTGAAGCCTTTCGCGTGCAACCAGCTCCACAGGACACGACAAAGGTGTTTGTGCGACGAGGCGCCCCCTTGTATCTTCCCGCTGTCGCTCAAATCTCTCACAAGCGACAGCGGGAAGATACAAGGGGGCCAGCCAAGGTCGCAGAGCGTCGTGTCATGGGCCGCACAGGACGATTCTCAGACCGATGCTATAGAACTGACCGTTCATATCGCATTTTTCCGAAAACCGGTTCCCGCTTTCCGTCAGATGCCTTAGTTCTTGCGCGCCTTGCGGGCGGCGTAGCGGCGGTCGCGCTCGGCCTTGCGGGCGGCTTCGTCTTCGACAACGCGGGCGATGCGGGTCTTTTCGGCCAGTTCGCGGGCCTCGGCTTCCGCGCGGGCTTCGGCTTCCAGCGCGGCTTCGCGCGCAGCGGCTTCCTCAGCCAGACGGATTTTTTCCGCGCGCTTGGCTTCCTCGCGCTCGATGCGGCGGGCTTCGCGGGCGGCGGCCACGGCGGCGCGTTCGGCCTGGCGGGCGGCGCGCTCGGGATCGGGCTGGGCCTGGGCGTCGCGATAGGCCTTCAATTGTGCGGCCTTGGCCTCCTGGGCACTCTGGCGGCGGTCGGTCAGTTCATTGTTGCGGGCGTTCTTCAAAAGTTTCCATCCATAGAAAATCGAAAGTGTGCATCAGCCTGTTTCCCCGCGCGTCGCAAGGGCGGCGGGGCGGAGCGTGAATGCCTGGCCAGAGCATCGGACTGGTGCTCCGAATTTATTCCGTGCATCGGATTGTCCCGAAGGCGGCGTCCCGCCTCTTTGCAGGATCCGCAAGGCGCGGTGTCCGCCCGGAAAACCGGGCCGCTGCCTGTCATGCAGGTTGCCGTTATGACAGCAAGCTGCGTCTTATCCTAGTCACGATGCTGTAGACCATCCCCAATTTCCCTGGCCCCAATTTCCCTGGCCCCAATTTCCTTGGCCACAATTTCCCTGGCCCCAATTTCCATGGCAAGACGCGCCGTGCGCAATCTCAGGGTCTTTGCCTCACGGGCGGCCTTGATCGAATCGAGTTCGTCGAAAGCGCGGTCGCGGGACGAGGCGCGGGCCTGGTCCTGCGGCGCGGTCCGGCCCTGGGTCTTGCCAAAAGCGATTTCGGCCTGCTGGCGCGATTTGCTGAAGGTGTTGTTCATGCTGTTCCTCCTCGCCACGCGCATGGCGTGGGACAATTTCTGTTTCGGATGACCTTCTGCCTGTCGCGCGGCCTATCGCGCGATGGTCCTTTGGGCATTCCGCGCTGCCGGTGCATCGGACCGGAACGGCTGCTCCGTCCGTCGCTCTTACGCATGGCGCTGAAAATCATGGGCAGTCCGATGGGTTATCTTTGGTTTCCGCATCGGATTTTTTTAAAAAGAGGTTGCCGGCCCTGCGCGCATGACAGGCTGAAAAGCAATCACTCAAAGCGTGAGGCGCGACCGAGAAAGATCGCCACGGGCTTTTGAGCACCGGGTTTGACCGGAAGCCTGCAACGCGGCTTCGGTTCCGAGCGCCCGCCTCCGCTGAGCAAGAACGCGACGCAACAGCGCCGGAAACAAAAAAGGCCAGGCAAGAGTGCCTGACCTCGCTTGGGTCTCCATCCATCGACAGTGCCATTTCATCCGTGGTCAAAGTCGTGAAGGTGCCCGGAGATCGGCCGGTTGTGTCGAGCCGTCCTGCGCCGCGATCTATCTGATCGGTCTAGCGCAATCGGCCGTTTGACAGTGTGGGCTTTTGGCGGAAGCTTGTAGCCGGAGGCTGCTGGCGCGTTTCGCGTCGCAAAGCCGGTTTCCAGCCCTGCACCATCCAGCGGTGCCCAAGGGGCGCCGGATTCTCCGCCGTGTCGGATCTCTTGATCGACGGAGCAACGAACCGGAAACGGCACGCTGCCCCGCATTTTTGTCGCCGCGTCGGGGGTATCACCCAACAACGGCAGTCTTTCGCCGCATCGGGAAGGCCGAAACCCGCATGGGCTCCAGGTCTCTTCCCTGTCGCAGCAGCCCCGCCCGAAGGTCAGCCCCTCAGGCGGAAAAGCGAAATCAGGCGGCGCGCAGGTTGCAGGCCGACATCTTGCCGGACTTGCGGTCCTGCTCGAGGTCGTAGCTCAGCTTCTGGCCTTCGACGATTTCGCGCATGCCAGCGCGCTCGACGGCGGAGATGTGAACGAAGGCGTCAGCGCCGCCGTTGTCCGGCTGAATGAAGCCGAAGCCCTTGGTGGAGTTGAACCATTTTACGGTGCCAGTGGTCATGTTGAACCCTCTCATAGCAAATAAACGACCACAGGACGGAAGCCCTGCGGATGGTGATAACGACATTTTAAAGGGAGGGTTCGCTCAAAGCGCGGTGCCAATCGCGCGGTAACAAAAGCTCGGCAAGAAAAGATCGATGAGCTGGTTATAGAGGCAACCGCCTTTATTGTCAAATTTTTATTTGAAATTCGCCGATCGGGCGAAAAAAACTTTGCCGCGACGGGCAGTATGTTCGGCAGGTGTTGGCCGTCGATCCCTTGTCTTGCGAGGGGTCAGCGCGGTTTCGGGGCCCAGCCCCGCGGCTGCACCCCATCGTCTGCCGGGCCTTTCGCATCGGCCCGCCACGAGATCCTGTCACAGCACCAGCTTCGGCTCGGTCCAGAGGCGGAAGCCGCCCAGGAAGGCCAGGGCATTGTCTCCGCGCCGGCAGCGGGGCGGCAGGGTCTTGAGATGCTCGACATTGCCGCCGCCGATCACAACCTCGTCGGGCAGGAAGGCAGCATCCAGCCGCTGCGCCACATCGGCCACGGCATCGCGCCATTTCTTCTTGCCGCGTGCTTCGCGCGCCGCTTCGCTGACATAGTCCTCGAAGGACCTGCCCTTGCGATAGGGCAGGTGGCCGGCCTCCAGCGGATGGCAGACGCCTTCCAGAATCAGTGCCATGCCGAGCCCGGTGCCTAAGCCCAGAAACAGCATGCGCCCGCCGCGATAGCTGCCGATGGCCTGCATCAGCGCGTCGTTCACCACCTTGACCGGCCGGCCGAAACTTTGGGCGAAATCATGGCCGGCCCAGCCGGGTCCCAGATGTGCGGGGTCGCGCGACGGCCTGTTGTCGTGCACCGGCCCGGGATAGCCGATCGACACCACATCATAATGCCAGCCATCGGCGAGGCTTTTGACCGCCGCGACCATCTCTGCCGCCGTCATGGTGGGGCCTGACTCGACCCGGCGCTCCTCCTCCACCGCCTGGGTGCGGATCTTCACATGCGAGCCGCCAATATCGATGGCGAGAACGGCCGGGGCGGCTTCGGGGCGATGATCGCCGAGGGGGCTTGCAGCGTCGGATGTGCTGAGGACATCCGGTTTCAGATCGTGCGGGGTCATGGTTCAGCTCTTCACGGGATGGGTGGGCGACATGCTGGTCGCAGGCGCGCCCTTCGGCGCGGCTTCCAGCGCGTGCCAGCCGCCCGGCGGGCCGAAATCGGTCATGGCCTCTTCCGGCCCCCAGGTGCCGGGCGCGTAGACCGGCGGCGGGATCGGATCGTCCAGCACGGGGGCGACCACGCGCCAGGCTTCCTCGCTGATATCCTGCCGGGTGAAGAGCTGCTTGTTGCCGGCGATCGCATCGCCGATCAGGCGCTCATAGGGCAGCATGTCGGCGCTGTCGTCATCCACGGCAAGCAGTTCCACCGGCTCGCCGATCATGGCGTCGCCCGCCATCTTGCGCCGCGCGCCGAGCGCCACCACCACCTGCGGGGCGATGCGGAAGCGCACATAATTGCCCGCGCCGGCCAGAGGATCGAACACGTCGATCGGCGGGCGCTTGAAGCGTACCACCACTTCGGTGGCGTGAACCGGCAGGTTCTTGCCGGCGCGGATATAGAAGGGCACGCCCTGCCAGCGCCAGGTGTCCACCCGGAAGCGCACGGCGACGAAGGTCTCCACCGTCGAGCCCGGCTTCACCCCCGGCTCGTCGAGATAGCCGCGAAACTGGCCGCGCACGATATCCGGGGGCGACAAGGCGGGCATGGCCTTCAGCACCCGCTGCTTCTCGTCCATCAGATCGTCGGCCGCGTGTCCTGCCGGCGGCTCCATGGCGAGCAGCAGCAGCACGTTCAGCAGATGGTTCTGCACCACGTCGCGCAGGCAGCCGACCTCATCATAGAACTTGCCGCGCCCCTCCACGCTGAAATCCTCTGCCATGGTGATCTCGACGCTGTCGATATGGTCGCGGTTCCAGACGGGCTCGAGGAAGCTGTTGGCGAAGCGGAAATAGAGCAGGTTCTGGATTGCCTCCTTGCCGAGATAATGATCGATCCGAAACAGCGCGCTTTCGGGAAAGGCGGAATGCAGGATGGCGTTGAGATCGCGCGCGGAGGCGAGATCATGGCCGAAGGGCTTTTCGATCATCAGCCGCGCATCCTTCGTCAGCCCGGCCTGCTGCAGCGAGCGCACCACGGTCTCGAACAGGCTCGGCGGGATGGCGAGGTAGAAGATCGGCCGGTGGCGCGCGCCGAGCGCCGCCTTCAGCCGGTCGAAGGTGGCGGCATCGCGATAGTCGCCGCTGACATAGGACAGCAGCGCGACGAGCCGGCCGAAGACAGTCTCATCCACCTCGCCCAGCGCATGCGCGATGCCGTCGCGGGCGCGGGCGACCAGCTTTTCCAGCGGCCAGTCGTCAAAGGCGATGCCGATCACGGGCACATCGAGATGGCCGCGCGCCACCATCTGGTAGAGCGAGGGGAAAATCTTCTTGTGGGCGAGATCGCCCGTGGCGCCGAAGAGCACGAGTGCGTCGGAATGCGGGGTGTGCGAATGGGCATCGGCCATGGTGTCGCTATGAGCGTCCGTCATCAGTCTCTCCTTCTTGAGGCCCAGGGTCTCCTGGACCGGGGGTGGAAACGGCCGGGCCTGACCAAAGGCTGCGCGAAAGCCGTTTCCTTCCCGTCTGCTGTCATCGCGCCGTCGCGGCCCGGAACCGACGCCGCGACGGTGCCGAACCGTCAGCCGACGGCCGACGGCGCTTCGGGCTCCGCCACCACCTCCACCGCGAAATCCTCGCCTTCCCAGTGCTGGGCCTCGGTCCAGAAGAAGGTGAAGGCGATGCGCGTTCCCGCCGGCAGATCGGCGACGGGAAGCGTGACGCTGTGCAGCCCGAAGAGCGGCGCGGCCGTGCGGCTTTCCTGCACGCTCGTCCAGTCATCCGCGCTCCAGCGCAGCGTCGCCGCCGCCGTCAGGTCCAGCCGCAGCGCCTTGCCCGGCGGAATTTCGCGGATGCGGTTGTTGAAGCGCCAGATGCGAATGGCCGAACCCGTGGCATCGCGCAGATAGCGCCTCGGCCCCTGTGGCGGCATGTCGAACACGCGGCCATCCTTGAGGGAGCGCAGCAGCTTGATATATTCGGCATGCGCCCAGACCAGCGGCATAGCGCTGCCG
The DNA here is from genome assembly GCF_001938945.1 of Xaviernesmea rhizosphaerae. Lineage (GTDB taxonomy): Bacteria > Pseudomonadota > Alphaproteobacteria > Rhizobiales > Rhizobiaceae > Xaviernesmea > Xaviernesmea rhizosphaerae. The sequence goes on along the minus strand of NZ_MKIO01000042.1, from coordinate 94,376 downwards.
GAGGGGCCGCCGCGCATTAGCTCGCGCTCGGGCAGATCCTCGCCGTCCCAGACCTGCTCGGGCAGAAGCCCGCCGGGGCCGGCGCAGGCGGCGAAGGTTTCCAGGAGATCGCCCGCCCGGTCGAGACGGCCGGCGGCGATCTCGTAATGGGCGCGCTCCCCGGTCAGAAGCGGCCAGGGCCGGCCGATGCCGGTGCCGTCGAAGGGGCCGCCATCGGCCTTTTCGCCATAGCCATCCTCGCTGTAGCGATACCAGACCGGCCCCTGCGGCAGCGCGGCGCAGAGCTTGGCGTCGATCACCTTGACTGTGGCAAGAATGCGCGGATCGTCGGCCGCGCGCAGGCCGAAGCGCACCAGCGCCAGCGCGTCCGGGCTGACGATCGCGTCGGCCGCATAGGTCCCGCTTTCGGGCGGGCGGTTCTTGATCGGCACGAAGCCATGGCTGGGCGAGGCGGCATCGGCCGTGTCGGCAGCGGCGATGCGCACATAATAGCCTTCGATGCTCAGCGCGCGGGCGGTGCCATTGTCGCGCACATAGGTCCAGCGCTCGATCTGCTCGTTCCAGCAATCGGCGGTCTCACGCGCCAGCGCGGCCCCAGCCGCCCGGCCGCAGGCCTCCAGCGTATCGGCAGCCGCCAGAAGTGCGGCGATTTCCACCGCTAGCGTGAAAGGGGAATAGCCGGCATCCTCCTCCCAGCGGTCCTCCCCGGTCACGGGGCCGTTCTGCAGGAGATAGGCGACCGCGCGCTCGGCCATCGGCAGATAGGCGGCCAGATCTTCCCCCGTCAGCGTGCCCATGCGGTGCAGCGCATCGAGCAGCAGCAAGGGAAAGCCGCACTCGTCCATCTGCACGCCGGTCCAGTAGGGCGTGCCGTCGAGCCAGGCATTTTGCGGCCAGTGGCCATCCTCCTCCTGGATGGTGCGCAGATAGGCAAGGATCTCCAGCGCGTTCTCCGTCAGCCCGCAGGCGAGATAGCCGCCGGCCGTTTCCACCAGATCGCGCGGCCAGACGAGGTGATAGCCGCCGAGATCGTCATCGCCCTTGTTGAAGCCCCAGGGGATGGACAGGCTGGCCACCGCGGGCCCGCGAAAGGCGAGCGAGCGGTGAAGGCCGAGCACGGCGGTGCTCGCGCGGTAGAGATGGGCGCCCTTGCGACCGCCCGATTCCAGCGGCAGGAGATCGCGCTGAAACGCCTGCCAGCCGGCGACATAGGCCCGCGCCGCACCCTCATAGCCATCCTGCAGGCTGGCAAGCGCGTGATAGCCGGCTTCCGCCTCGCTGGCGCCGAAGGCGAGCGCGAGAAGCGCCGCATCCTCCTGCGGCCCGAAGCCGATCAGGCCCGTCAGCGCCACATTGCCGTCAAGCGCGCGCCCATAGGGCGCCAGCCGCCCGGTTTCCGACAGCTGACGCCAGCCATCGGACTGGCCGACATAGCCCGCCGACATAGCCGCCCAGGGCAGAGAGGAGGCCAGCGCCAGAAACTGGCCCTTGCCCGAGGCAAACAACATGGGAAACCCCTTGTAATGCCCGGTCCAGGCCGAATTGCCGGCCCCGGCATTGACCAGATGCGGCGAGAGCAGCGCATGGACGCGATAGTCCGCAATCGACCCCGCCAGCGGGCGAAAGCGGATCTTCTGCAGGAGCACCGGCCGGCGCGGATCGGTCAGCACGGTCTTGTCGATGGCATAGGCGCCATCGCGCGCCACGTTCTCAAGGTGAAAGGCGGGAATGCCGTCATGCAGCCAGTGGCAGGCATGGGCGGCGTGGCGCTTCTCCTCGGAAAAATAGCCGTCGTCGCGCGTCACCAAAAGCCCGAGATCGCGGGTGCAGGCGAGATCGACGCGCGGATGATAGACCTCGTTGACGATGCCGTGGCTCAGCGTGAACCAGACGGGAGAGGCGGCGGAAAGCGCGGTTCCGAGCCCGCTCTTGGCGCTGGAGGTCCAGCGTCCGGCGATGCCGGGCGCGCCCGGAGCAGCGATCGCGGCTGACAGGACAGGTTCGGATGACATGGCGGCAGGCCCCCCGGCATTGCGAATTGGCATTGCGAAATCGGCGTGAACGCGGCCACGCGGCTCTTCACGGGGCCGGGCGCCGTGGCGCCCCACCCTGCATTGTCGAACCTACTGATAATGCACATCCATGCGAAATTGTTTCATTACAGATACTTAATCAATTGGCGGAAGCGGGGCCCGCCGTCCTCGCTTAAGAGCCTTTCAGCCGGCTGCAAAGCCCGGCGCTGCGGGCGTCCGTACGCTGGCGGACAGGAACCGGGGCTGGCCCGCGCGCATTTTCCCGACAACAAGAAGATGGAGATGATGGCCATGGCGACATGCGGCGCCGATAATCGGTGCGAGGATCCCTCGGGCGATCTTTCACATGACCGACAAGGGGAGGAACGGCTTCGCCAGGAACTCGGCCGCATGGCGCGGCGGTTCTGCCGTCATCCCGAAGATGTCACGCGCCTGATCGACAGGACGCTCGACGAGGCCGGCCTGGCCGGCGGCACGTTGGAAGGCTGGGCGGCGCGAGAGGCTGAAGCCGCCACCATGCCGAGCCTTCTGTCCGCCATGCGCCGCGTCATGCTGGCGCCCAGCCTTGCCGAGGACGAAGCGCCGCGGTCACGTGGCCCCTCTTTGCTGACCTGAGGCGGGCTGTCCTCAGGCAGTCAACGATTTCGCAGGCGGGAAACGCGCGACGAGGCCGTTTGTGCCGCGCCTTGACTGGCGAGTGGGCAAAAAATCACAGGCAGACGACGCTCAGGCATTTTGTTCGCATTGGATGGCCAGAGCCGTGAAACCACTTTCTTTCAGGGGCTCAGCGCCCGGCGCGGCTCACCACCAGTGCGGCGCCCGCGGCCAGAAGCAGGGCTCCGAACAGCGTCATGGGTTTGAGGCTGGCAGGGCCGAAGCGGACGGCGTCGGCGAGAAGGCCGCAGGCAAGCTGGCTGGCGATGAGCAGCGCGATGGTGGACGCCGCGCCAAGCCGCTGATAGCCCATCAGGCTCGCCAGCACGAAGAAGGAGCCGAGCAGGCCTGGCAGAAAGGCGCGCCAATCCGCCACCTGCGCCAGTTCCTTCAGCCCCGCCGGGCCGGCCTGCCAGAGCAACAGGCCGAGAAACAGGCAGAGCCCGGTAATCGAATTCAGCAGAAGCGGGATCAGCAGGCTGGAGGCGCGCGCGGCGATCGCGCTCATTGCGAGATTTTGCAGCACCAGCGCACCGCCGGCGGCCACCAGAAGCAGGAAGACCATGAGAACCTCGGAGCAAAAAGGGAAAGGTTTGCGGAAAAATCCGATGCAAGACCTTAAAAACCAGAGCATCGGACGGCGGACGACCTCCCGTCCAAATGCCCTGCTGGCGCTGAGCGGATTGAGTCAGACGTGCGCATTTCAAGCCTTTTTCTTTGAAGCATCATCTGGTTGATCGTCGTCTCGCTCCGATCGAAGGATGCTTCAGGGCGCCGCGCGATCGTCCAGCACCAGCTGGAGAAAAGCGAGGTCCAGCCAGACGCCGAACTTCGTGCCCACCTGCGGCATCAGCCCGACCTGGCGGAAGCCGAGCTTCTCGTGCAGGCGGATCGAGCCGCGATTGCCCGCCTCGATGCCGGCCATCATCACATGCTTGCCCAGCGCCCGGGCGCGGTCGATTAGCGCCTGCATCAACACGACGCCCAGGCCCCGCCCTTGCGCATCCGCGCGCACATAGACGGAATGCTCCACCGTGTGGCGATAGCCGTCAAAGGCGCGCCAGTCGCCGAAAGAGGCATAGCCGAGCACCTCGCCGCCCTCCACCGCCACCAGCACGGGATAGCCCAGCCGCTGGCGATCGGCATGCCAGGCGATGCGGTTGGCAAGATCCACCTCGGTCTCGTTCCAGATCGCCGTGGTCTCGCGCACCGCATGATTATAGATCTCGGTAATGCCGGCGAGATCGGCCGGGATCGCATCGCGGAGTTCCATCATGCTCCCCTTCGTCCATTATTTGAGACTAATCGTCTAAAATAATGGACAGAAGAATGCAAGCGATTTTTGAGAGATTGGCGCGATAGCCTGCTTCCGCGCGGGTCGGGCTAGTCCTTAACCGGCCATCTTCAAGAAGGTCACGGCGTAGCGGCAGGGCGTCTCCGTCCGGTTTTCGAAGCGACAGTCGACGGGCGGTCCGAGTTCGAGGCAGTCGCCGGCCTGCAACTCATGGCGCAGGCTGCCCTCGGTGAAGATCAATGCGCCTTCCAGAACCCAGATCAGGTGGCGCTGAAAGGCATAGGCGGCGGCGGGCATGGCCACTTCGGCGCGCGGCGGCAGCACGATTTCCACCAGCTCCAGCGGCAGTTCGGTGCGCGGCGAGACCTGGCGGCGGAGATAGCCGGTCTCGGGATCGGTCCAGAGCGGCTGCTCGCCGCGGCGCGCAAGGCGCCCCTGCCCGCGTTCGGCCCGCGCCATCAAGGTCGACATGCTGAGCCCGAAGGCGCCGGAGAGCTTGCCGAGAAGCTGGGCGGTTGGGCTGCTTTCGCCGCGCTCCACCTTGTTGATCATCGCGCGCGACACACCGGCCCGTTCGGCCAGATCGGTCAGCGACCATCCCCGGAGGTCGCGCTCGATGCGGATGCGGGCGCCGATGCGGCGGTCGAGGTCCTGGATCTCTGTCATCCGTCCATCATAGTGGACGACGTCAGGACATGGCAAGACGGAAGAGGGAAAGGCTCGAGGCCGCCGGGCCGGCGCGGGCGAGAGGCGCGCAAGGTGACTCACTCCACTTCGCAGTGCAGCACACCCCTTCGCAGAGCGGCGACGATCCTTGATTGACATTTGTCGATTGCCTGCCGAATAATGTCAAACATCAGACGGGGCGATGGAGGTCGCCCGGTCGCCGGCTGTGCCACAAGGCGGGCCGCGTGGAGGAAGATCCGTGACCTATCTGCTTGAGGTGGAAGGGCTGAAGAAGTCCTTCGGCGGCGTGGCCGCCTTGCGCGACGGCGCGCTGCGGCTGAAGCCCGGCTCGGTCCATGCGCTGTGCGGTGGCAATGGCGCGGGCAAGTCCACCTTCCTGAAGATCCTCATGGGCATCCACCAGCGCGATGGCGGCACGATCCGGGCCCGCGGGCGCGACGTCGTCTATTCCTCGCCGGCCGAGGCGCTTTCGGCCGGCATCGCCATCATCGAGCAGGAGCTGAGCCCGATCCCGCATATGAGCGTGGCGGAAAACATCTATCTCGGCCGCGAGCCGTCGGGCCGTTTCGGCGGCATCGATTTCAAGACCATGAACCGCAAGGCCCAGGCGCTGCTCGACCGTCTGGGCTTCGACATCCGCGCAAGCGCGCTGATGATGCATCTCTCGGTCGCGCAGGTGCAGCTCGTGGAAATCGCCAAGGCACTCTCCCATGATGCCGACGTGATCTTCATGGACGAGCCCACCTCCGCCATCGGCGAGAAGGAGGCGCAGCACCTCTTCGTCGCCATCGAGCGGCTGAAGGCCGAAGGCAAGGGCATCGTCTATGTCTCGCACCGCCTGTCGGAAATCTTCCAGATCGCCGACAGCTACACGGTCTTCCGGGACGGCCGCTTCATCGGCGACGGGCTGCTGTCGGACATCGACCGCCCCGGCCTGATCCGCATGATCGTCGGGCGCGATCTGGGCGAGGAATTCTACAAGACCAATGTGCCGACCGACGAGCCCGGGCTGGAGGTGGAAAACCTGACCGCGCCCGGCAAGATCGACAAGGTCTCGTTTACCGCGCACAGGGGCGAAGTTTTCGGCATTTACGGGCTGATGGGCTCGGGCCGCACCGAGATCTTCAATTGCCTTTTCGGCCTGGACACGCCTTCGGAAGGCATCATCCGCCTTGCCGGTACGCCGATTACGGTGCGCCGGCCGAGGGACGCCATGGATCTCGGCCTCGCCTTCGTCACCGAGGACCGCAAGCTGACCGGGCTCAATCTCGGCGACAGCCTGCGCAACAATGTCTGCCTGGCGAGCCTGCCGGAAATGAGCCCGCGCTTCTCCATGAACCGGCGCGCGGAGGCCGATGCGGCCCGCGCCATGATCGACCGCTTCGCCATCAAGGCCGCGCGCGACACCATGCCCGTCTCGGGTCTCTCCGGCGGCAACCAGCAGAAGGTGGTGCTGGGCAAGTGGTTTCTGCGCCAGCCCAAGGTGCTGCTGCTCGACGAGCCCACGCGCGGCGTCGATGTCGGCGCCAAGCGCGAGATCTACCGCATCATCTGCGACTTCACGGCGCAAGGCGGCACAGTGGTGATGATCTCCTCGGAAATCGACGAGGTGCTCGGCCTGTCCGATCGCATCATGGTCATGCGCCAGGGGCGCTCGGCCGGCATCCTTGCGCGCGACGCGGTGGATGCCTCCGCGCTCGTCAACCTGTCCACCTGAGCGCGGCCTGCCACCTGGAGCGTCGGACCGAAAAGTGGGAACCGGTTTTCGGAAAAATCCGATGCAAAAACAAAAATCTAGAGCATCGCACTGAGGACTGTTCTTCAGTCCGCTGCTCTAGCGCATGCCCGCAGCCCTGCCAGACAGTCCCGAAGAAGACATTGCCGAAGGAACCGATCCCGTGTCCGTCACCGACAACAGCCCCGCCCCTTCCGAGACGACCTCCGCGCGCGGACGGCTGATCCTGCAGGAATACGGCATCTTCATCGCCTTCCTGCTGCTGTCAGGCATTCTCTCGGTGTCCAACGAATATTTCCTGACGCCCGGCAACATCTCCAACGTGCTGTTGCAGACCTCGATCAACGGCATTCTCGCCATCGGCATGACCTTCGTCATCCTGACGCGCGGCATCGATCTGTCGGTTGGCGCGGTCGTGGCGCTGTCGGGCATCGTCGCGGCCAGCTTCGCCACCACCTCGGCCACGGCGGCCATTCCCGGCGGGCCCTATCCGGCCGTACTGGCGCTCGCCATCGGCGTTCTGGTCGGCGTGGCCTGCGGCGCGCTGGTGGGCACCATCGTCTCGCGCTTTTCCGTGCCGGCCTTCGTCGCCACGCTCGGCATGCTCTCGGCCGCGCGGGGCATGACGCTGATCTATGGCGGCGGCAAGCCGGTGCCGGCGCTCACCCCGGATTTCCGCTTCATCGGCACGGGCAGCGTCGCCGGCCTGCCGATGCCGGTCGTGGTGCTGGCCGTGGTCTTCCTGGTGTCCTGGTGGGTGCTCTCGCGCACCCGTTTCGGCCGCTACATCTATGCCGTGGGGGGCAATCCGCATGCGGCCAACACCTCGGGCATCCCGGTCTCGCGCCTGCGCTTCTCGGTCTATGTCATCTCCGGCGGCCTGTCGGGCCTGGCGGGCATGATCCTGTCGGCGCGCACCGGTTCGGCCCTGCCCCAGGCCGGCATCGCCTATGAGCTGGACGCCATCGCCGCGGTGGTCATCGGCGGCACCTCGCTGTCGGGCGGCGTCGGCCGCATCACCGGCACGCTGATCGGCGCGCTGATCATCGGGGTGATGAACAACGGCCTCGATCTGATGGGCATCCAGTCCTACTACCAGCAGGTTCTCAAGGGCGCCCTGATCGTCGGCGCCGTCATGCTGGACCAGAAGCGCAACCACGGCTGATCGCATCCGATGATAACGGCCGATTAACCATATTCCCGGGCGGATGCGCCGCCCGGCCGCCCATGTTGCGGGCCGCGTCCGGGTTTCGGAGGGGCGCGCCCGAAGCAGACCGCCGGTTCCCTTTCCTGACGGACAGGCTGGAACAGGCTCCCTCGAAAGACCACCCCTGGAGGAAACGACATGAAGAAACTTCTCATCGCGCTGGCGGCCGCCACCGCCCTCATGGCCACGCCGAGCCTGGCGCAGGACAAGAAGCTGAAGATCGGCGCGGCGCCCTATGGCCTCAATGCCGAATTCATGCAGATCTGGACCGCCGCGCTGGAACAGCACCCCGCCGTCAAGAGCGGCCAGGTGGAGCTGACCGTGTTCGACGGCCGCTATGACGCGCTGGTGCAGCAGGAACAGTTCAACACGATGATCACGCAGAAATTCGACGCGATCATCTTCGTGCCGATCGACATCGAGGCCGGCGCCACCGCCGTCCAGGCTGCCCATGACGCGGAAATCCCTGTCGTCGGCTCCAACACCCGCGTCAATTCAGACCTGCTCGCCGCTTATGTCGGCTCCGACGACACGATCTCGGGCTACATGGAAGCCAAGACCGTGCTCGACAAGATCGGCTGCAAGGGCAATGTCGTCATCCTCGAAGGTCCGATCGGCCAGTCGGCCCAGATCTCGCGCCTGGAAGGCAACAAGAAGGCGCTGGCCGAATGCCCTGACGTGAAGGTGCTGGAAGACCAGACGGCCAACTGGTCGCGCGCCGAGGCCCAGACGCTGATGGAAAACTGGCTGACGGCCCATCCCGGCCAGATCCAGGGCGTGATCGGCCAGAACGACGAAATGGCGCTCGGCGCCATCGAGGCAATCAAGGCCGCCAAGCTGAAGCCGACGGACTTCGCCATTGCCGGCATCGACGGCATCACCGATGCGCTGCACGCGGTCAAGGACGGCACCATGACCTCGATCCTGCAGGATGCCCGCGCCCAGGCGCAGGGCGCCATGGATCTGGCGATCTTCCACGCCAAGAAGGGCGACTACAAGCCCGAGTCCGACATCTGGGCCCATTACAAGGACATGCCGTTCAACGACGGCAAGGACAAGAACTACAACGTTCCCTGGACGCCGGTCACCAGCGAGAACGTCGATACCCTGCTGCAGGGCCGCAAGTAACCGCGAACTTCGCGGCATCCAAGCCCGGTTTCGCACCCGCCGATGCCACGACAGAACAGAGAAACCGGCCGCAGCCTTTGCGGCCGGTGCGCCGATCGGCAGGCCCGCCAGCCGGGCGCCCGTCCCCCTATTCAGCCCGAGAGTTTCCCTATGACTGACGCCGCTCCTCAGATCGACTTCACCTTTCCGCTGACCGGCAAGGTCGCGCTTGTCACCGGCGGCGGCTCCGGCATCGGCGCGGCCACGGCCGAGGCGCTGTCCGCCAAGGGCGCGCGCGTGGCCGTGCTCGACATCAATCGCGAGATCGCCGAGGCGCAAGCCGCAAGGCTTACCGGCGAGGCCCGCGCCTTTGTCTGCGATGTGGCCGATCCCGCTTCGGTGGAACAGGCCGTGGCCGATGTGCTCGCCGCCTTCGGCGGCATCGACATTGCCGTCAACAGCGCCGGCGTCGCCCTGCTTGCGCCCGCCACCGAGCTGACGCTGGCCCATTGGGACAAGACCATCGACATCAATCTGAAGGGCAGCTTCCTGGTGACCCAGGCCGTGGGCCGGGCGATGATCGCCGCAGGACGCGGCGGGCGCATCATCAACCTTGCCTCCCAGGCCGGCACGGTGGCCATCGAGGACCATGTCGCCTATTGCGCCTCGAAATTCGGCGTCATCGGCATGTCCAAGACCTTCGCCGCCGAATGGGGCAAATACGGCATCACCGTCAACACGCTGTCCCCCACCATCGTTCTGACCGAGCTCGGCAAGAAGGCCTGGGCCGGCGAGAAGGGCGAGAGTGCCAAAAAGCGCATTCCCAATGGCCGCTTCGCCTATCCGCAGGAAATCGCCGCCGCCGCCGTCTTCCTGGCATCGGAAGGGGCTGCCATGATCAACGGCGCCGATCTCTTGATCGACGGCGGCTACACCATTCTCTGACCGCCATCCCTTCTTTCGGGCGCGCTCATGACAGGAGTTTTCATGCAACGCTTCATCAACAATCCGGACGAGGTCGTCGAGGATACCGTCAAGGGCTTCGTCAAGGCGCATGCCGACCTTCTGGCGCTTTCGCCTGCCAATCTGCGCGTGGTCGTGGCCAAGGGCGCGCCGGTGGCCGGCAAGGTCGGCGTCGTCACCGGCGGCGGCTCGGGCCATGAGCCGGCTTTCATCGGCTATACCGGCCGCAACATGCTGGATGCGGTCGCCGTGGGCGAGCTGTTCTCCTCCCCCACCGCCAAGAGCTTTCACGATGCCATCCGCGCGGCCAATGGCGGCAAGGGCGTGGTCTGCCTCTATGGCAATTATGCCGGCGACAACATGAACGTGAAGATGGCGATCAAGCTTGCCGCCAAGGACGGAATCGAGGTGGCCACCGTGGTCGCCAATGACGACGTCTGCTCCGCGCCGAAGGACGAGCGCGAGAAGCGCCGGGGGGTCGCCGGTGAGATCTTTATGTGGAAGGTCGGCGGCGCCAAGGCAGCGCAGGGCGCAAGCCTGGAAGAGGTGCGCGCCACCGCCCAGAAGGCCATCGACCATTGCCGCTCGATCGGCGTCGGCCTCGGCCCCTGCACGCTGCCGGCCGTCGGCCATCCCAATTTCCAGATCGAAGCCGGCACGATGGAGGTCGGCATCGGCCATCATGGCGAGCCGGGCGTGCGCGTGGAGCCGTTGAAATCTGCGGGCGAGGTCGGGCGCGACATGGCCCGCATCGTGCTCGACGATCACGACCTTCCGGCCGGCACCGAAGTCGCCGTGCTCGTCTCCGGCCTCGGCGCCACGCCGCTCAACGAGCTCTATATTCTCTTCGACACGATCGAGGAGGAGATCACTGCCCGCGGGCTCACCATCGCGAAAACCTATGTCGGCAATTATTTCACCTCGCTGGAAATGGTCGGCGCGACGCTGACCGTCATGGCGCTCGATGCCGAGCTGAAGGCGCTGCTCGAGGCCGAGGCGCGGTGCACCATGGTGCTTTGAGGTCCGGCCATCCCTGCCCGCGGGGATAGGCTGCACCATCATTTTGTAAGAGGGGAAGAACCCATGCAGAGCTTTTCCAATGCCGGCGGCGGCGCCATCGTGCTCGCCATGGCCGAGCGCATCATCGAAAACCGCGCCTATCTCTCGGAGATCGACGGCAAGATCGGCGATGGCGACCACGGCGTGAACATGGCCAAGGGCTTCGGCATGGCCGCCGAGCGGCTGAAGGGCACGGAGGCGACGCTGGCGGGCGCGCTGGACACGCTCGGCACCGTGCTGATGACCGAGATCGGCGGCTCGATGGGCCCGCTCTATGGCGTGATGTTCACCGAATTCGCCGAGACGATCGAGGGGCTTGAGACGATCGACGCCGCCGCCTTCAGCCGCATGCTGCATGCGGGTCTGGCTGGCATCCAGTCGATCGGCTCGGCCAAGGTGGGCGACAAGACGCTGATCGACACGCTGGTGCCCGCCATCGAGGCCTTCGATGGCGCCACGAGCGCCGGCCGGAGCTTCGCCGAGGCGCTGGACGCCCTCGTCGCCGCCGCCGAGGCGGGCCGCGATTCCACGCTGAACCTCGTGGCCCGGATCGGCCGCGCCAGCCGGCTTGGCGAGCGCTCGCTCGGCGTGCTGGACGCCGGCGCCACCTCCTGCGCCATCATCCTGAAGACGCTTTGCGAAGGCGCCCGCGCCCGGCTCGGCTGACCTGAAGCGCAGACGCTTCCCGTCTTCTCCTCCTTCCGCCGGCGGTCCTCCCGGCACCCGGCGGGTCTTGCGGTCCCGGTCGCCTCTCTCTCCAAAGGCGGCCGGGCCTCGCGGTGTCAAGCAGATTAGCCCAGGTGCAGGCAGGCGCGCTTGCGAACAGTCCTTCCCTGTGATGTCGTTGCGGCGACAGCTTCGCCGAGGGGGATGGGACAGTCCGGCTCAGGGATCACATCGCGCGGGCGACGGGAGGTCACCAACAGCGGGTGGGCGCGTTCAGAACCGATGTGCCGTGTTTCTCACGGCTCCTTCCGCAATCCCGTCTCTACAGGACCGACGGGGGCCCGACTGCCACCTTTGGCCAAGAGAGCCGGATCACCGTTTGCGGCCTAACGAAGCTTTAGGGGACAGGACCGGGACGGGGCGAACAAAATCCGGGAGATGAGACTGACCATTTCCCGCAATGTGATGCTAGGCTATCAGCAGACGGGGGTTCAAGCCGTCTGATGCCGATCTGAACGATCGCGACAGGCCTGAACGCAATCGCATCAGGAGCGGCCGGGCGCAGCCGGCGGAGACACCATGGCCAACAACAGGACGACAACGCCCGGCCGCAGCCCGCGCCTGGTGCCTGCGGAGGCGGCCGGCGCCGGGCCGGCGGCGGTGCCGCTGCGCTATGGCGACGATCCCTATGTCTGGGCCTGCTGGCTCTATTACGAGGAAAGCCGCACCCAAGGCGAGATCGCCGAGATCATGGGCATTTCCCGCGCCACGGTGAACACCTATCTGGCCGAGGCGCGCGCGCGCGGCATCGTCAACATCGCGCTCGAACCCGAGCGGCTCGGCGCGCTGTCGGTCGCCCAGGCCTTGAAGCGGCACTTCGGGCTGGAGGATTGCCTGGTCGTGCCGGGCGATGATGGCGCGCGGCCGCTGATCGACCGGCTGGGCGTGGCCGGCGCCCAGGCGCTGGGCCGGCTGGTGCAATCGGGCGATACGCTGGCGGTGGCCTGGGGCCGCACCGTGCTTTCGGTGGCCGGCCAGATCAAACGGCAGGCGCAGGATCCGCGGCTGCAGGATGTGACGGTGGTGCAGGCCACCGGCGGCACGCGGGCCGACATCGCCTATACGCCCGAGCTTTGCGCCGCAGCCCTTGCCCGCGCGCTCGGCGCCAGGCTGGTGCATCTGGCCGCTCCGGCCATCGTCTCCTCCCCGGCCTTGCGCGCCGGGTTGATGGCCGAGCCGCTGATCGCCGACCAGTTTGCCACGCTGGGCCGCGCCAACAAGGCGCTGTTCGGCATTTCCTCGCTGCGGCCCAATTCCACCATCCAGACCAGCGGCTTTTTCGAGGATGTCTCGCTGCAGGACTATCTGGCCAAGAATGCCGTGGGCGGGGTGGCCGGCCGCTTCATCGATGCGCAGGGCCGGCCCGTGGCTGGGCCGCTGGACGGGCGCACCATCGGCATCGAGCTTTCCGCCCTTGCCGCCATCGGCCTGCGCATCGCGGTTGCCGGCGGCTTCGACAAGGTGCCGGCGATCCTGGCCGCGCTGCGCGGCGGCTATGCCAATGTGCTGGTGACCGATGCGGCCACGGGGCGCGGCATCCTGCATGCCGAAGGCGTGAGCGAGGGCGAAGCGAAGGCGCGGCAGAGGGCCGAGAGCGCCGGCCCCGCCCCTCTCACCGGCCCGCGCACCCACATCAAGAAATTCCTCAACAAGGCAGACCATGTGGTGGAGGAGATGCTGGATGGCGCGGTGCAGGCCCATGCCGCCCATATCAGGCCGATCGGAGGCTCGAACCGGGCGCTGGTGGCGCGCAACGGTCCGCGCCCGGGCAAGGTGGGGCTGGTGATCGGCGGCGGCACCGGGCACGAGCCCTGCTTCCTCGGCTATGTCGGGCGGGGGCTGGCGGATGCGGTGGCGGTGGGCAACATCTTCTCCGCCCCGCCGCCGGCGCCGATCCTGGCCTGCGCGCGCGCGGCCTCCGGCGGCGCCGGGGTGCTGTTCGTCTATGGCAATTATGCCGGCGACGTCATGAATTTCGAGATGGCGGCGGAAATGGCGGAGGAGGACGGCATTGCCGTGCGCACCGTGCTGACGACCGACGACATCGCCTCCTCCCCGCGCGAGGACCGCGAGGGCCGGCGCGGTGTCGCCGGAAACGTGCTGATCTTCAAGGCGGCGGGTGCTGCCTGTGAGCGCGGCCTGCCGCTGGAGGCCTGCGCTGCGCTGACCGCGCGCGCCAATGCCCGCACCTATACGATGGGCGTGGCGCTGGAGCCCTGCTCCCTGCCGCAGACCCGGCGGCACAATTTCGAGCTCTCGGCCGACGAGATCGAGATCGGCATGGGCATTCACGGCGAGCGCGGCGTGGCGCGCGACCGGATGATGAGCGCCGACGCGGTGGTCGACCGGGTGATGGACGGCATCTTCGCCGAAATGGAGGCGAAGCCAGGAGACCGCGTCGCCGTGCTGGTCAATTCCTTCGGCGCGACGCCGCTGATGGAGCTCTATATTCTCTATCGCCGGGTGGCGCAGCGCCTGGCCGCCAAGCGCATCGTCATCGCCCGCAACTGGATCGGCCATTATTGCACCTCGCTCGACATGGCCGGCGCATCGATCTCGGTCATGCATCTGGACGAGGAGCTGGAAGCGCTGCTGGCCGCGCCCTGCGACACGGCCTTCCTGAAGGTGTGAGCGGCGACAAGGCCGGACCGGCGCGCGCGGCAGGCGGATGCGGGCGGACCCGAGGCTAGCCTTCGGACCGGAAGGCGGGCACCGGTTTCCGGACGCCGCCGCGGCAAGAACAAATCGGAAGCATCCGACAGATGCTCGAGGGAGGAGCGGACGGCAGAGACCGGCCGCGGGAGGAGACCAGCATGACCGATCACGCGGCCCGGCAGCTCAGCCGGATGTTCCGGGATATTGCCAGCGCCATGGCGGACGCGCGCGACTGGCTGACCGAGCTGGACGGCGCCATCGGCGATGCCGATCACGGCATTACCATGGCGCTGGGCTTCGAAGCGGTGACGGCCGCGCTTGCGCGCGAGGATCTCGACAGGATGGCACCATCGGCCCTGTTCGAAATCGCCGCCACCGCCTTTCTCGACGCGGTCGGCGCCTCCACCGGCCCGCTCTATGCCACCGCCTTCCGCCGCGCCGCCCGCTTTCTCAGGACGCAGGAACCGGCCGCTTCCAACACCCCCGCGCAAGCGCCATCGCTTGCCGCGCGCCCTCTCGCCCCGCTTTCCACCGCCACACAGGCCGGGCTGCTGCAGGCCATGGCCGCCGGCATTGCCGAGCGCGGCAAGGGCCAGCGTGGCGACAAGACCATGCTCGATGCCTGGATTCCCGCCGCCGAAGCCGCCGAGAGCGCCGCCGGCCTCGATGCCGCGTCGCTTTGGCGCGCCGTGCTGCCGGCAGCCGAAGCCGGCGCCGAGGCCACCCGTTCCATGACCGCCGCCCGCGGCCGCGCCGCCCGCCTGGGAGAACGCTCCCTCGGCCACATCGATCCCGGCGCCGCCTCCGCCGTCATCCTTCTCCAGGCCATGGCGCGGGTGCTTGCAGACCAGACCGACGCGTCCTGAGGGGATGCAGCCGGAAGGTGCCGCAAGGCCGGCGCCGAGTCCCGTCATCCGCCGCCTTGCGGTACAACACGCTGAAATAGCAGAATTCAGCGGATTGCCTAGATTTCAGCATCAATGAGTATCTCTTCAGCGATGGGAAGCCCACAATTGCATCGCCTGCCCGCCAAAGGGCTGTGATATTGTATTATTTATAAAAACCAAATAAGAGGCAGCCATCGGACAGGCGATTGTGGGGAAAACGGCAGCTTTTTACATCCTGTCGAGAAATCTCGCGCTTGTGCAATTTTTGTTTTGCAGTCTCGATGTCCAGTGTAACAGATAAGTCAGGCTCAAGATTGATGGTTGACCTTTAAGCAGCGGCGCACGTCGAGCGGGCTGCAGGGAAGGCCGTCTGCGTCCGACGAAAGACCGCCTCTGGGTTGCAACGTCCTTTTCGACAGGGAGAAACATCATCCTGACTCTGGCAGCGCTCACAGGGATGACAAAGCTTTCCTTCTACAGCCTGACATCGGCCTTTCGGCGCGCTGCAGGCGAAAGCACACAGGCGTCTGCGCCGCCCGCCGCGCCGCGCGCCGGCACGGCAGGCACGCTGCTGATCTGCGGCACGCCCGGTGAGGGCCGTGCGCAACTGGCCAAGGCGCTGGCCGACGAGGCCGGCCTGACATGGCTCTCGCCAAAGGCACAGCAGTCCCCGCAGGGTGACGCGCAGCAGAGCTGGACGATCGAGCAGAGCGAGGACGAGGCGGGCGAGACCCCGCTTGCGCGGCTTGAGGCGCTGATCATGGCCGACCTCGTGCTTTTGGCGGTCGATGTCCGCGAGTCGAACCGCGATGCGATGGGCAACCTGCTGATCCGCCACCACCTGTTTCGCCGGGGCGGCCTCGTCATCGTGCTGACGGGCCTCGATGCCATCGAGGACGGGCGCGCCAGTGTCGAAACGATCCGTGCGGAACTGGCCACGCTCTGTGGCGATCGTGCGATGCCACCGCTGGTTCCGCTGTTCAACGCCCTGTCCGCACGATCCGAAGGCCGCGAAAGGACCGCAGCGACCCCCGAGTGGTTTGCCGGGCCGACGCTTGGCGCGGTCATCGAGGCCGAGACGGCGCGCTTCATGCAGCAGGAAGATCAGCCCTTCCGCCTGGCGGTGACCGCCTTCGATCGCAGCCGGCCGGAGGCGCCGGCCGTCGAAGGCACGGTCTGCCAGGGCCGGATCGCGGCGGGCGAATCGATCCGCATCCTGCCGGGCGGCATGCTGTCCTCGGTGGGCGCGTTGGTGTCGCTGGAGCCTGCGCCGCGCCGCGTCACCGGCCCCGCCGCCCTGCGCCTGACGTTGTCAGAGCCGGTGGCCTGCCAACCGGGACAGATCATCGTTCCGGCCGACCGGCCTTGCGAAGTGACCGACCAGTTCGAGGCCGCGATCGCCTGGTTTGATTCGGAGCCGCTTCTGCCCGGGCGCAGCTATGGTCTCGACCTCGGCGGCCAGTCCGCCACCGCCTCGGTCACACGGCTGAGAGCTGCCGCCGATCTCGACATGGCCGACCCTGTGGAGGCCGAAAGCCTCGGATGTTTTGCCATGGGCATGGCGCATATGGCGCTCGAAACGCCACTGGCCTTCGACGTCGACAGCAATGGCCTCAGCTGCTTCTACCTGACCGATTCCGCCACCGGCCGCATCGTCGGCCTTGGCCGGATCCACCAGGCGCTGCGCCGCGCCGACAATATTCACTGGCAGGCGCTTGCCATCGACCGCAGCCGCCGCGCGGCGATGAAGCATCAGGCGCCGCTGGTGGTCTGGATGACCGGGCTCTCCGGCGCGGGGAAATCGGCCATCGCCAACCTGGCCGAACTGAAGCTGGCGGCAGCCGGCAAGCACACCTTCCTCCTCGATGGCGACAATATGCGCCACGGCCTGAACCGCGACCTCGGCTTCACCGAGCCGGACCGCGTGGAAAACATCCGCCGCGTGGCGGAGGTGGCCCGCCTGATGAGCGATGCCGGGCTGATCGTGTTGTGCGCCTTCATCTCGCCCTTCAGGAGCGACCGGCAGATGGCGCGCAAGCTGATGGCCCCGGGCGAATTCATCGAGGTCCATGTCAAGGCCTCCGTCGAACTCGCCGAATCCCGCGACCCCAAGGGCCTCTATCGCAAGGCCCGGGCGGGGGAGCTGAAGAACTTCACCGGCATCGACAGCCCCTATGAGGAGCCGGAAACGGCCGAACTCGTGCTGGACACCGCGATCCTGTCGGCGGCGGCGGCGGCGGATCTCCTGGTCGACTTCCTCCTCGACCGACTGATGCGCAACACACCGACCCCGGTCGACCCCTTCAGGCCTCGCTAAATCAAGGATTTTTTCGTCAGGCCTGCTTGCTCCTGCCATCACAGTTATTCTACATCCGTCTGCAGAGCGCTCGAAAGCCGTTGGTTGCAACAATGGCCTGCGGACACGGCGAGATTGAATTGCGATCGAGGCAATTCCTATTCCAGAAGGCGTGCAGATAGACCAGCTCCCGCTTCACCGGAGCGTTAAAGACTATGAGACTCTGGTCGGAATCGACAGCTATCAGGATGAAGCGGAGTCTCATTTCCTGTCGATCTTAAGGCACTTTGCGACCAGGCAGGCATCAAGGCCGTCATCTTCGACTGTTTCGACACCATCTTATGGCGGCCTTTCCGCCAGCCGAGCGACAGCTTCGCCAAGCTGGGCGAGACGCTCCTCTCGCTCGGTCTTCTTCACGACACGATCTCGCCCGATGCCTTTCGCCGCGGCCGGATTCTGGCCGAGCGCCGCGCCCGCGAGCGCAGGGAACAGGCGGGCCTTTTTCACGAAGTGACCCTGGCCGAAATCTATGCCGAATATACCGGCTTCTCCGCCGAGACGCGCGCCGCGCTGGCGCGCGAAGAGGTGCGGCATGAGGCGAACCTGACCTTCGTCGATCCGCTGGTCGATCAGGCACTGACCTATGCGCGCCAGGCCGGCAAGACGATCCGCGTTCTGTCCAACACCTATCTCTGCCCCGACGAACTCCATGCGCTTTTGCGGGGCAAGACCGCCGTGCCGTTTGCCGAGGAGGAGGTTCTGTGCTCCTCGACCTTCCGGCTGGACAAGGAAAACGGCCTGTTCGGGCATCTTCTGAAGGACCTGAACTGCCTGCCGGAATGGCGAAGGGCCGATCCTCTGCCTGACACGCGAAGGGCTTTTCCTCAGCGAGGCCATCAACACGGTGGCGGCCGCCACCGGCCGTCGCGAGACGATCAGCCGGCCTTTCCTGTCCTCCCGCTCCATCGTCTTCCCGGCGGCCTTCTTCGATTATTCGCAGGAGGAAATCCGCACCTTCATTCTCTCACGCCGCACGCCCTTCACCATCCGCTCCTTCTGCACCATGGTGAAGCTGGAAACGGTGGACGCCGATGAATTCGGCATCGAAGGCGTGATGCTCGACTATCCGCTGTTGCACGGCGCGATGATAACCCACACGCTGATCGCCTGCATGCAGCGCCATCAGGGACTGAAGGCGGCGACGCTCGCCTATGCCCAGGCGCAGCGCGACATCTTCAAGGTCTTTGTCGATGACGTCTTCGCCCGCTATGGCGTCCAGCCGGGCCACACGACGCTCTATGCCGTCGATGTCGGCTGGACCGGCAAATCGCAGCGCCTGCTGGAAAAGGTCCTGCGCGCCTGCGGCTACGATGTCACCCTGCACGGGCTTTACCTTGCCAGCGATGCGGGCTGCATCGAGGAACAGCTGGCCGGCCTGCGGGCGAAGGGCTGGCTTTACAATGCAGGCCAGCCCCAGCGCAGCGAATTGCTCGGCCTGCACTGCAAGGAAATCATCGAGCAGGTCTGCTCCTCCGAACTGGGCGCGGTCAAAACCTATTCCGCCGATGGCGATCCCGTCTTCGGCGAGGATACGAAGACGCTGCAGCAGCGCATCGATCTGCGCCGGCTGAGAAACGCCGCACGCAGGGCGATCGCGCTCTACGGCCAGGTGTCGCAGCAGGCGCGCGACAATGGTCTGGCCGAGCTGCTGATCGATCCCGTCGATTACCGCAATGCCTATGGCGGTCTGGTCGCCTTCCCGACCTTCGACGAGCTGACGATGATCGGCCGCTGGTCGCACGACGAAAACAACCTGTCGCGCAATGTCGAAGGCCTGTCGTCACCCTATTGGGAGACGTTCGCCCGTTACGCCACGGTTCAGCAGTTCCTGGAATCGCGCTCCTACTGGAAGGTGCCGGAGCTGCGCCGCTCGCGTCCCGCTCTGGCGGATTCGCTCGTGATCAGGATGATGGGCGGCCGCCATACCCAGCAGGAATACAGCTATCCCGTCAGGCTGGGCGTCATGGCCGAGGGGGAGCCAGCGGAATTCGTCGATCGCCAGATCTTCTTTTCCGCCGATGGCTGCGCCATCGTCCCCAATGCGCGCATCTGCCTGCTGACGAGCAGCTTCATCTTCGAAAACACCGGCAACGACATGCTGCGTGTCGAAGCCGTGCTGATCTCCTACTACAATACGGCGACGCGCGCCCGGATCGAGAAGGTGATCATGCCTCTGTTCATGGACAAGCCGGAAACGGCGCACATGCCGTCAGATCTGCCGCCCGGAGGCAGCTTCGTCGTGCGTGCCGAAGGCAAGCAGTCCGCCATTTATGACAGCCTCTTCGGGATGCTGTCGCCGGTTTCCGTTATCTGCTGCGTGCGGAAAATTTAAAGGGATCATCACGCCTCATGGCTAAGATCGTTGTCATTTCTCCCGCGCCGATCAAGGGATCCGGCGGTGTCAGAACTATCCTGAACTATGCCCACGCGCTGATGCGCAACGGGCATGAGGTGACCGTGTCGTTCCTGGCGGACGGCAAGCCGATCGGGACCAATGTCTCGCAGCTGGTCGAAGCCTATTTCGGCATCAGCGGGCTTCATTGCGGGCAGTTTCCCTTCGGCCTGCACAATGCCGATCTGGCCGTGGCCACCCGCTGGGATACGCCGCCGATGATCCGCCGGCATTTCGGCGGCAAGATGGTGCATCTCATCCAGGACATCGAGGGCTGGTTCAACCCGGTGGGCGACGCCTTCCTCTATGCCGAGAACAACTTCCTGTTCAATTCATCCTTCATCACGCTCGGTCACTGGCTGGCCAAGCGGCAGCAGAAGCAATATGGCGTCAACAGCTATACGATGGACTTCTGCTATGATGACGAGGTCTACAGCCTGAGCCAGCCCTATGCCGAAAGGCCGAAGCGGGTCTGCTTCATCTATCAGCCGGAAAAGCCGCGCCGCTGCGCGCAGCTCGGGCTGGAAGCGCTGGGCATCTTCAAGAGCTTCCACCCCGATTACGAGATCGTCCTGTATGGCAGCGATGCGCCGGCCTATCTCTGGTATCCGACCGTCAATCTCGGCATCGTTTCGCCCAAGGAACTGAACGACCTCTACAACGCCTCGCGCGCCGGCCTTTGCATCAGCGCGTCCAACCCCTCGCGCATTCCCTTCGAGATGATGGGTTGCGGCCTGCCCGTGGTCGATATCTACCGCGCGAACAACCTGCACGACTACAAGAGCAACCAGCTGCTGCTCGCGCATCAGACGCCCGAGTCGATTGCCCACGCCTTGTCGTCGCTGGTCGTCGACGAGCAGCTGGGCGCGCGCCTGTCGCGCCTGGGCCATGAGAGCGTTTCCGGCCTGTCGCTGCAGCACGAAATGCAGCAGTTCGCCGCTTTCGTGGAAAAGGTCGCCAATGGCGAGCAGCCGCAGCCCCGCACG
Organism: Xaviernesmea rhizosphaerae; assembly: GCF_001938945.1. Lineage (GTDB taxonomy): Bacteria > Pseudomonadota > Alphaproteobacteria > Rhizobiales > Rhizobiaceae > Xaviernesmea > Xaviernesmea rhizosphaerae. Next base: position 73,635 of record NZ_MKIO01000042.1, on the reverse strand, counting down.
GACATGGCGCCGCGCTATCGCAGCGCGCCGGTCATTGCCCCCGCTTATGAGGTCGACCGCGTTCGCGCCTTCTGCGAGGATCAGACGCGGGAGTTTCAAAGCGAGAAGGCGACGATCAGCCAGGCATCGACCAGCGTGGAGCCTTCCGCTGCCCTGTTTGCGACCGCCAAGCTGACCAGCACCAAGCCCGCCGGCTTCATCTGGGACATGGTGACGCTGGAAGTGGACGGATCGCTTCAGCTGAATTCGCATCAGGCGACGGCGACGACGGCTGTTCTGCCGCACGCCCTGCCCGCCGGCACGCTCTCGGCCATCGCCGTGGTGCGCCTGGCCCATCCCAAGGCCTCGCCGACCGAATTCGCCATGGCCGCCGTTCCGGCCATCGACGACGAGGACATCATCCGCCGACCGGATGAGCAGATCTGGTCGTCGCCTATGGGAAGCGGCTGGACCGAAGTGACGCCGGGCGCAGATGTTCTTCTGCAATTGCAGCTGCCGGAGCCTTCGGCCGTGCCGCTCGATCTGCATATTGCCGTGCGTCTTCCGGAGGGTTCGCCCCAGGACTTCGGCTGGTGCCGGTGGGTCAACATCATCCATCTGCAAGCCCATCAGTGAGCCTTGGGCTCGAACAGGCACATGCGAAGTTGCGCTGTTGTCGGCGCAATGGCAGGTCGAAAATGGAAGTCAAGATGACACGACTGATCGTCAAGCTGCAGGGGCGGAAACTGACGGGCTGGGCCTACGAGGTCGGCGGCAGCTCCCACGCCTACGAGATCGTCCTCAGCCAGGACGGAGCTGCTTTCGCGCGATGTTTGGCCGACATGAGCCTGAGCCAGGTCGAAGCCTTCGTGGCGGTCGATGAGGCCATGGGGCATGGCTTCAGCTGTCTGATCGATCCCGACCGTCTGGCACCCGGCCGCTCCCCCATCATCGTTTCCATCGTGGGAACCGATATTCGACGCGAAGTTGCCGCCGGCGGTCGCAATGCGGTGACGCTGCGCGCTGATCTGCGCATCGATCATGTGGACCAGATCGGTTTTCGCGGCTGGTGCTGGAACCCGGCAATACCAGATGATGCACCGACGGTCTCTCTGCGCGCCACCCACCCCGGCTCGGATGCGCCGGCTTATGAGTTCACCTTCAAGGCGGATCAGTTCCGTGCCGATCTGCTGAGCTTGGGGATGAACAACGGGAATGTCGGCTTCGCCCTGCGCTGGCCCAACAGCCTGCCACCGGTCATGCGCAAGCTGAGCCGGTTGCATGTGGCGGATCTCACCTTCGATCTCGGCGCGCGCTACAGCCGCCTGCTGAAAGGCTCAACTTTCGAACTTCCCGGCTTCATCACGAGTTTCTGAGGCAATGGCCTGCCTTTACTGCGGCGGGAAAGAGCGTGCTGGAACGCTCGACCTTAACCGCTCTTCTCACATGCGGACGGTTATTACTTCCGAAGCATAATTCGATCTGATTAAAACGACGATCGAGAAGGTAATTCTTTAAGTAAAAATCTTTTAAGATACGCCGACCCGAGTGAAACAGATCGGATAGCGCCGTAATGCCTCGTCTTGTCGCATGTCGTAACCGGAAAGCCGGCGTTTGTATTTGCGTGACAGTCCCCGACCGGAAGGATCGCCGGTGCCCGATCCAGGCAAGACACAGGAAGGGACCTCACGCCGACAGGCAGCGGCGCACGCTGTCGCGCCAGCCGGCGATGGCAGCTTCGCGTTCGGGCGCGGCCATGCCGGGGGCGAAGCGGCGGTCGCGGTGCCAGCGCTCGGCGAAGCCCTTGGCGTCCGGCCAGAGGCCGGCGCGGGCGCCGGCGAGCCAGGCGGCGCCGAGAATCGTGGTTTCGAGGAAGAGCGGGCGGTCCACGGGCGCGGCGAGGATGTCGGCCAGGCGCTGCATGGTCCAGTCGGAGGCGACCATGCCGCCATCCACGCGCAGCACCGTGCGCCCGTCATGGCCCTGCCAGTCCTGCTGCATGGCATCGAGCAGGTCCAGCGTCTGGAAGGCGACGCTTTCGAGCGCGGCGCGGGCGAATTCGGCCGGCCCGGTGCCGCGCGTCAGGCCGAAGATCGCGCCCCGCGCCTCGGCATCCCACCAGGGCGCGCCGAGCCCGGTGAAGGCCGGCACGAGATAGACCCGCTGTTCGGGGTCGGCCTGTTCCGCCAGCGCGCTGACCTGCGAGGCCACCTTGATGAAGCCCATCTCGTCGCGCAGCCATTGCACGGCCGCGCCGGCGATGAAGATCGATCCCTCCAGCGCATAGGTGGTGACTCCATCCAGCCGGTAGGCGATGGTGGTCAGCAGGCGGCTGGTGGAGGCCACGCGATCCGTGCCGGTGTTGAGCAAAGCGAAGCAGCCGGTGCCATAGGTGGATTTCATCATGCCCGGCTCGAAGCAGGCATTGCCGATCACGGCGGCCTGCTGGTCGCCGGCCACGCCGAGGATCGGAATTTCGGCCCCGAACAGCGCGGGGTCGGTCACGCCGAAATCGGCGGCGCAGTCCAGCACCTCCGGCAGCATGGCGAGCGGCACGCCGAGCAGGCCGGCCAGTTCCGCATCCCATGCATTACGGCCGATATCATAAAGCAGGGTGCGCGCGGCATTGGTGGCGTCGGTCACATGGCGGCGCCCGCCGGTCAGGCGGAAGATCAGGAAACTGTCGACCGTGCCGAAGCAGATCTCGCCCCGCTCGGCCCGCGCCTTCAGCCCGTCCACATGATCGAGCAGCCAGGTGATCTTCGTGCCGGAGAAATAGGGGTCGAGCAGCAGGCCGGTCCTTTCAGTAAAGACCGGCTCCAGCCCGTCGCGCTTCAGTGCCTCGCAGATCGGCGCGCTGCGCCGGTCCTGCCAGACGATGGCGCGGTGAAGCGGCGCGCCGGTCTGGCGGTCCCAGACCAAAGTGGTCTCGCGCTGGTTGGTGATGCCGATGGCGGCGATGTCCTTGGCGCCCAGACCGGCATCGGCCAGCGCCAGCCTTACGGTCTCGACCACGCTGTTCCAGATGTCCTCGGGATCGTGCTCCACCCAGCCGGAGGCCGGAAAATGCTGCGGAAACTCCCGCTGCGCGCGGCCCGCCACGCGCATCTGACCGTCGAAGACCATGGCGCGCGTGGATGTGGTGCCCTGATCGATGGCCAGGATATAGCCGCCCATGATGTTCTCCTCCCTGATATCGTCGCGCGACGCGCTCGGCCGGCTGTTCGCCCGGCGAGGCAGTCGCTTCAAGTCTTCGGCCTGCCGCCGCGCTCCCGCGCCCGCGAACGCCGCCCCTCCCAGGGCGGTGCGCATCGCCGGGGCAAGCGAAGCCCGTAGGCCCGGCCTCTAGGCCCTTACCCCGCCCGATGTTGCACGGCCATACCCCGCAGATAGTCTTCCAGACCCTGCATCTCGTCCTGCGTGAGGAACAGGCCCTGTTTCGTGCGGCGCCAGAGGATGTCCTCCGCCGTCATGGCCCATTCCCGCGCCACCAGCCAGCGCACCTCCGCCTCGTAAAGCGTGCCGCCGAAATGGCGACCGAGGCCGGCGATGTCGGTAGCGCCGCCGAGCAGTTCGGCGGCATCGCTGCCATAGCAGCGGATCAGCCGCGCGGCATGGCGCTCAGACAGGAAGGGATAGGCCGCGATGAGCGACCTTGTGGCCGCCGCCGCGCCATCGGCCGGAAACTGGCCGCCGGGCAGGCGCGAGCCCGCCGTCCACGCCGCGCCCTTCGCGCCGATCGCCTCGCCGACCTTTTCCAGCGCATGCTCGGCCAGCCGGCGATAGGTGGTCAGCTTGCCGCCGAAGACATTCAGCAGCGGCGCCATGCCCTCCTCCAGCTTCAGCACATAGTCGCGCGTCGCCTCCTGCGCCTTGGAGGCGCCGTCGTTGAACAGCGGCCGCACGCCGGAATAGCGCCAGACAATATCGTCCCGCGTCACCGGCTCGGCGAAATAGTCGCTGGCCGCCTGGCAGAGATAGTCGATCTCGCCTTCGGTGATGGAAATCGCGCGCGGGTCGCCGGTAAAGTCGCGATCGGTCGTGCCGATCAGCGTGAAATCCTCTTCGTAAGGAATGGCGAACATGATGCGGCCATCCGGGTTCTGGAAGAAGAAGGCGCGCGGATCGGCGAATTTGCGCCTGACGACGATATGGCTGCCCTGGACCAGACGGACATTGCGCGCATCATTGCGCGCCAGAACGCCCGACAGCACCTGGTCCACCCAGGGGCCGGCGGCATTGACCAGCATGCGGGCGCGGTGCGTTTCCAACTCGCCTTCGGCATTGCGCGTCTCGATGGTCCAGCCGCCCTGTTCCCGCCGCGCGGCGATCACCTGGGTGCGGTTGAGAATGCGGGCGCCGCGCGCCGCGGCGTCGCGCGCATTCAGCACCACCATCCGCGCATCGTCGACCCAGCCGTCGGAATATTCGAAAGCCTTGCGGAAGATCGGCTTCAGCGCCCTGCCGGCCGGATCGCGGCGCAGGTCAAGCGTGCGGGTGGCCGGCAACCGCTTGCGCCCGCCAATATGGTCGTAAAGAAACAGGCCCAGCCGCACCAGCCAGGCCGGCCGCACGCCGCCCTTCTGGAAGGGCAGCACGAAGCGCATGGGCCAGATGATGTGCGGCGCCATGGCCCAGAGCACCTCCCGCTCCATCAGCGCCTCGCGCACCAGGCGGAATTCGTAATGTTCGAGATAGCGCAGGCCGCCATGAATCAGCTTGGTGGAGGCCGATGAGGTGCCGGAGGCGAAATCCTTCATCTCGGCCAGAGTGACCGAATAGCCGCGTCCAGCCGCATCGCGCGCGATGCCGCAGCCATTGATGCCGCCGCCAATGACGAACAGATCCTGCAGCTTCTCGCCTGACATCATCTCTCCACCGCCCGGATGCCGCAGAAGGGCGCCGAACTTATTGCTTCTCGAAACTGAAGCAATCTAAAGTGAATGCAAAACGAATGTCAAATGAAGATTTTCGGACGATTGCATGCCGAAGGATGAGGTGACGGGATCAGCCCTGTGTCTCGATCAGGCGCACATCGTTTTCCGCGCAGATCGCGCGGATGCGCCCGTTTGGACAGTGATCTGTGATGAAGCTGTTGACCTGCGAGAGATGGCCGATGCGCACGGGCGCGGTGCGCTCGAACTTCGAGGCGTCGGAGACGAGGATGACATGGCGGGCATTGTCGATGATCGACTGCGCCACCTTCACCTCACGGAAATCGAAATCGAGCAGCGCGCCGTCGCCATCGATGGCGGAGGCACCGATCACGGCGAAATCGACCTTGAACTGGCGGATGAAATCCACCGCCGCCTCGCCGACAATGCCGCCATCCGAGCGACGCACCACGCCGCCGGCAATCACCACTTCGATCGCTGGTGACAGGCGCAAGCTGTTGGCAACGTTGATGTTGTTGGTGATCACCATCAGGCCCTGATGGTCTGACAGCGCCTCGCCCACGGCCTCCGTCGTCGTGCCGATATTGATGAAGAGCGAGGCATTGTCGGGGATCATGGCGGCAGCGGCCCGGCCGATCGCCTGTTTCTGCGCGGCCGCCATGGCGCGCCGGGCCTCATATTGCACATTCTCGTTGCCGCTCGGGAAAAGCGCGCCGCCATGCACGCGGGTGAGCAGGCGCCCGTCGCAGAGATCGTTGAGATCCTTGCGGATCGTCTGCGGCGTCACGCCGAAGCGCGCGGCCAGATCTTCCACCGTCACCCGGCCGCTCGCCTTGGCCAGCGCAATAATGTCTTCCTGGCGGGTGCTGAGCAGCATCGGCGGTTCTCCCTTTCCTTTCAGGTTCACATGATATGAAAGCGAACCCGGCGGCAGTCAACAGGTGCTTACCCCTGCGGCGCAGAGTGCTGGACACGAGGCGGCGGGACGGGCAAGGCAGGGACCATGATCGATCTTGCGAAATATGCGGCTCTGGCGCTGGTGATGGCCGGCTGCCTCTCGCTGCTGATCACGCAGCTGCGCACGGGCGTTCCCGCCATGTCCTCCTCGCGAAAGGAAGCGCTGCAGGTGGTGGCGCTGCTGAAAGCAGCGGGGCTGGCCGAGGATGCGGTGATCTACGAGCTGGGCAGCGGCTGGGGCGCGATGGCCAGCGTGCTGGCGGAAAGCTTTCCGCAGGCGCGCATCCGCGGCTTCGAGCTGTCGCCCCTGCCCTACTGGATCTCACGGCTGCGGCTGCGCCACCATCCTCATATCAGGCTGATGCGACAGGATTTCTTCCGCGCCGATCTCACGGATGCCGATGCGGTCGTGTCCTATCTGATGATCCGGCCGATGCCGAAGCTGGGGCTGCTGCTGGACCGCGACCTGAAGCCGGGAACGCCCGTCGTCAGCCTCGCCTTCTGGTTTCGCGACCGGCAGCCGGAGGCCGTGGGCCGCGCGGGAACGGCCGCGCTCTATCGCTGGCCGGCACGGGTCGACACGTCTCGGTTGGAAGAGACGGCGCGTGTGGAAGAAACGGGGCGGGCCTGATCAGGCCGCCGGCCAGTCATTGGCGGGTTCCTCGCGCATCGGCGCGTCGGGCGACGGCGGGGCGCTCTCGGGCTGGTCGGACATCGCGTCCCGTTCCAGCTCGGCCCGGATCAGCGCCGAAGCCTTGGCCCTGGAGACGCCGTCGCGCTCCAGCCGGCCCAGCATGTCCTTCAGCGCGTCGCGCACCTTATCGGCCTCGGGGCCTTCGATCCTGCCGCTGATGTCCATCAATGCCGCTCCTGCCGTTCTCATGGGGGTGGTCCACCAACAGAACGCGGGGCCGGGCGAAAAGTGCCCGGCGGAGAGGCGACCACCTGCGCAAGGTGTGGCACCTGCCCCCTCGCCTGGCCTTCTCCCCGCCGGGGAGCGGAGGCTTACGCTTCACGCGCGGGCGGACCGGATTGGCGCGGTGGCGTCCCCGGCCTTTTCCCGTCAGGCCGCCGGTCGGCAGGCGGCGGCATAGAGGCCGAGCACCTGATCGACGGCGGTCACCAGGATCTCACTCGCGCTTTTTCCCGCGATCTCGGCCAGCGGCAGGCCGCCGAGATATTGCCGGAGCAGGGTTTCGGGGATGGCCACGCCGTCCAGCGCCTGCAAAAGCTTGGCCACGGCGGCGTCCGCCTCCGGCCGGTTCCAGTAATAGCGGATGCGGTCGCTATAGCTGTAATGGCGCTGCAGCCGGAGTGCGGCCTCTTCCCCGTGATAATGGCCCTGCCAGTCGGCGGGGGCTGCGCGCATCAGGGCCTCCATGGCGGCGGCGAGCGGGCGCTGGCCATAGCCGGGCACCAGTTCGGAGGCGATCATGTCGAGACCGTAGAGCGCCTCGCGATAGGCGAAGGTCAGGCCGGGGCCGACCTTCAGGATCGGATAGCCGTCGCTGACCAGCGCCGCCAGCGCCGCTTCCGTCTGGTAATCGGTGGAATGCGCCTCGAAGACCAGGCCGGGCTGGGTGGCGAGCACGGCGCTCAGCGCCTCGGCCTTTTCGGGCTGATAGGCCACGACATTGTCGCTGCCGAACTCAACGCCCGGCTGGACGACGAAGGCGATGACGCGGGAGAAGGCTTCGCCTAGACCCGCCTCGGCGAAGATCGTCTTGTGCACGGCGATGGTGGCTTCGGCGGCCTCGGGCGCGGTCGGCTCCACCGTGTCGAGCACATGGTCGGCCCCGCCGGGCACCGGCACTTCCGTGCCGAGAATATAGAGCGGCGGTGCGATGCCGGCCTTTCTGGCGGCGGCTTCCGCCACAGCCGCAAGCCTTGCCGCGCGCCCGGCAATGGTGCGGTCGTCCAACGCTGCCGGCTCGCCGGCGCAGCCCATGGAGGCATCCAGATGGATCTTGGAGAAGCCGGCGGTGACATAGGCCTCCACCATCGCCTCCGCCTTGACGAGCGCCGTTTCCGCCGGCTCCTTGCGCCAGGGATTGGGGCCGAGATGATCGCCGCCGAACAGGATCTGCCCGCGATCGAGCCCTTCCTCCGCAGCGATCTTCTCGACGAAACGGACGAAATCGGCGGGCGTCATACCGGTATAGCCGCCGAGATGATTGACCTGGTTGCACGTCGCCTCGATCAGCACCGGCTGGCCATCGCGCCGGGCGCGGCGGATGGCGGCGCGCAGCACGGTGGGATGGGCCGAGCAGACGGAGGTGATGCCGAAGGGCCGGCCGGCGCGGTGGGCCGGAGCAAGATCGGTCAGGACGAGATGGCTGAGAGGGGTCGACATGACCTTATCCTTTCGCGGAAACGGAAGCGATGAACTGGTCGAGCTCGGCCAGGCTGCCGACACCCTCCATCGGCCCCTGCCGGGTGACGTTGCGCGCGCCGGCGGCATTGGCATAGGCAAGCGCCTGGGGCGGCGCCATGCCGAGCCGGCGGCAGGTGAGATAGGCAGCGCCGAAACAGTCGCCGGCCCCGGTGGGATCGACCTCCTCGACTTTCAGGCCCGGCGCATCGATGCGCCCATGCGCGCGGCTGAAATGGCTGGAGCCGGCGGCCCCGCGCTTCAGCACCACCTCGGCGATGCCGGCTGCGAGCAGCGCCTCGATCGCGGCCTCCTCCGTATCCTGTCCTGAGGCGACAAAAAGCTCCTCGCCCGAGGGAAGCAGCAGGTCGCAGACCGACAGCAGATCATCCACCAGCCTGCGGCCTTCCGCCCCGCTGACCAGCTCCTTGCGCAGATTGGGATCGAAGGAGACCGAGCCGCCCCGCGCCTTCACCTCTGCAATTGCCTCGCGCAGGATCGCGCCGGCGCCGTCAATGGCGAAGGCCGAGCCCATCACGTGGACATGGCCGGCGCGCGCGATCAGCGCCTGCGCCTCACCCGTCATCGCCGTGTCGCCGGCGGCGGAATGAGCGATGTTGAAGACGAAATCGCGGTTGCCATCGGCGCGGTAGCGCACGAAGGCGCTGCCGGTCGGCTTGCCGGCAATGGTGGCAATCGCCGAGACATCGACCCCGTCGCGCGCGAGACGCTCGACATTGAGCCGGCCGAAATCATCGGCCCCGACAGCGGCGACGATGCCCGCCGCCCCGCCGCAGCGCGCCACCTGCGACATGAAGATCGCCGGAGCGCCGCTGGGAAAAGGGCCGATCAGCGGCTGCGGCGCCAGAAAGCCGTCGCCCACCGTGGTGGCCATGATCTCCACCAGAATTTCGCCCACCGTGATCGTCGGTCCGAGCGCCTCCGGCGCGATCGCGCGCGCTGTCGCCATGCCTGCCTCCTCCGGCGCGCCCGCGCGGGCCGCCTCCACTCATGCCGAGGCGCTCTCCCGCTCAAGGAAGAGGCCGCCAATTCGTCAGCGCTGATAAACGCCGCGGTGACCGAGATCAACATTGAAATTTACACGCGTCAATAAAAATCTCTTTCGAGGCAATTATGGCGATGCAGCACAAATACTGTGCACCGCACCCAGGCAAAATCATAATTCTGAACTTTTTCAGAGGCTTAATGCGCCACCAGCAAGAACAGGCGCCGACCGCCCGACGACGCCCTTGACAGCATCAACGATCATAGCCGATAAAAACTTTACGCACGTAGCTTTATGCGTGCACATCCGTAAAGGAGGAGACGGATCCCATGAACACATTCATCCGCATGCTGTCGTCGTCGGTGGTGGGTCTTGGCCTGATGGCCGGGCTGGCCCATGCCGAAGAGATCACCGTCGCCACGGTCAACAATGGCGACATGATCATCATGCAGAAGCTTTCCAGCGCCTGGGAGAAGGAAACCGGCAACAAGATCAACTGGATCGTTCTGGAGGAGAACGTTCTGCGCGAACGCGTCACGACCGACATCGCCACCAAGGGCGGCCAGTTCGACGTGATGACCATCGGCGGCTACGAAGCGCCGATCTGGGGCAAGGCCGGCTGGCTGACCTCGGTCGACGATCTGGGCGACGATTATGACTATGCCGACCTCCTGGACCCGATCAAGAAGGGCCTGACGGTCGACGGCAAGCTCTATGCCGTGCCCTTCTATACGGAAAGCTCGTTCACGCTCTATCGCAAGGATCTGTTCGACGCCGCCGGCCTGAAGATGCCGGACCAGCCGACCTATGACCAGATCAAGGAATTCGCCGCCAAGCTCACCGACAAGGCCAAGCAGCAATATGGCATCTGCCTGCGCGGCAAGCCGGGCTGGGGCGAGAACATGGCCTTCCTCGGCACCATGGTGAACACCTATGGCGGCCGCTGGTTCGACATGGACTGGAAGCCGCAGCTGACCACCGAGTCCTGGAAGAAGGCGATCGGCGACTATGTCAAGCTGATGCAGGAAAACGGCCCTCCGGGCGCGACCGCCAACGGCTTCAACGAGAACCAGTCGCTGTTTGCAACAGGCCATTGCGCCATGTGGATCGACGCCACCTCGGCCGCCGGCCGCGTCTATGACCCCAAGCAGAGCCAGGTGGCAGACAAGATCGCCTTCACCCGCTCGCCCGTCGAAGTCACGCCGAACGGATCGAGCTGGTCCTGGTCGTGGAACCTCGCCATTCCCGCCACCACCCAGAAGGCGGCCACCGCCAAGTCCTTCCTGAAATGGGCCACCTCCAAGGCCTATGTGAAGACGGTGGGCGAGACGGAAGGCTGGGTCGCCGTTCCCCCTGGTACCCGCAAGTCCACCTATGCCCTGCCGGAATATCAGAAGGCCGCGCCGTTCGCCGAAACGGTGCTGAAGGCGATCATGTCCGCCGATCCGTCCAAGCCGACCAAGGATCCGGTGCCCTATACCGGCGTCCAGTTCGTGGCGATCCCGGAATTCCAGTCGATCGGCACGGTCGTCGGCCAGCAGATCGGCGCCGCCCTTGCCGGCCAGCAGACGGTGGATGCCGCGCTGGAAGCCGCGCAGGCGCAGGTTCAGCGCGACATGATGCGCGCCGGCTACATCAAGTAAGCCGCAAGCATCGCCGATAAAGGCGGCAATCCTGTTCGGTGCCATGATCGCATGCGACGGACAGCCGCTCTCCACGCCCTGGCTTTTGCCGCCAGGGAGGGGCCGTCCGGGTCCGGCCTCTGCCGGGCCCGGACGAAAGCGTTCACAACAGAAAACCGGGCCGCCCGACGGCGGCGCAGGACGGGAGACCGACATGAGACTGAAGGACAAGGTGGCCCTGATCACGGGCGGCGCGCGCGGCATCGGGCTCGGCTTTGCCGAAGCCTTCGTGGCCGAAGGTGCCCGCGTCGTGATCGCCGACATCAACATCGCGCGCGCCAGCGAGGCGGCCGCCGCGATCGGTCCGGCCGCAAGCGCCGTCAAGCTCGACGTAACCAGCGTGGCCGATATTGAGGCCTGCGTGACGGCGGTGGATGCCGAATTCGGCGGCATCGACATTCTCGTCAACAATGCCGCTATCTTCGACATGGCGCCGATCAACGACATCACCGAAGAGAGCTACGACAAGGTCTTCGACGTCAATCTGAAGGGTCCGCTCTTCATGATGAAGGCGGTCTCCAACGTGATGATCGCGCGGGCACGCGGCGGCAAGATCATCAACATGGCGAGCCAGGCCGGCCGGCGCGGCGAAGCGCTGGTGACGCTCTATTGCGCCTCCAAGGCCGCGATCATCTCCGCCACGCAATCGGCTGCCCTGGCGCTGGTCAAGCATGGCATCAATGTCAACGCCATTGCCCCCGGCGTGGTGGATGGCGAGCACTGGGACATTGTCGACGCGCATTTCGCCAAGTGGGAAGGTCTCAAGCCCGGCGAGAAGAAGGCCGCGGTTGCCAAATCCGTGCCGATCGGCCGCTTCGCCACGCCCGACGACATCAAGGGCCTGGCCGTGTTCCTCGCCTCGTCCGACAGCGATTATATCCTCGCCCAGACATACAATGTCGACGGCGGCAACTGGATGAGCTGAGAAAGGGGGCCGCCATGCAGGCGATCCGTTTCACGGGCAAGGGCCAGGCCGAGCTTGCCGCTTTCGATCCCGGCCCGCCGGCGGAAGGCCATGTGCGCCTGCGCGTGCGCGCGGCCGGCCTCTGCCATACCGATATCGACGTGCTTCATGCCCGCTATGGCGACGGGGCCTTCCCCGTCGTGCCCGGCCATGAATATGCCGGCGAGATCGAGGCGCTCGGGCCCGGCGTCTCCGGCTTTGAGGTCGGCGACCGCGTCGCCGTCGATCCGAACCTGCCCTGCGGCGCCTGCCCGGCCTGCGCCAGGGGGCTGACCAATCTCTGCCGCAACCTGAAGGCCTATGGCGTCTCGCACAATGGCGGCTTTGCCGAGGTCAGCCTGGTGCATGCCGATCATCTTCACCCGATCGGGGCCATGCCCTACACCACGGCCGCACTCGCCGAGCCGCTCGCCTGCGTGGTCAACGGCATGCGCAGCGCCGGCATCGGCGCGGGCGCGCGCACGCCCGACCATGCGCTGGTCTTCGGCGCCGGGCCGATCGGGCTTCTGCTGGCGCTGTCGCTGAAATCGCAAGGGGTGGCGCGCGTCACCATGGCCGATATCAACGAGAGCCGTCTGGCCTTCGCCGCCGAGCTGGGTCTCGAAGGCGCGGTGTCGGGCTCGCAGGCGCTGATGGGCCAGAGGAAGGGCTTCGATTTCGTCGCCGATGCCACCGGGATCGCCAGCGTGGTCGAGAGCATGATCCCGCTGGTGGACGATGGCGGCACGGCGCTGTTCTTCGGCGTCTGCGCGCCGGATGCCCGCATTGCCATCTCCCCCTTCGAGGTGTTCCGCCGCCAGCTGAAACTGGTGGGCTCGCATTCGCTCAACCGCAACATTCCCGACGCGCTCGCCATCCTGCGCGCCGATGACGGGACCATGGCGCGGCTGGTGTCGCATCAATTGCCGCTGCAGGACATGCTGCCCTTCTTCCTGCACAAGCCGGGCGATCCCGCGACGATGAAGGTGCAATATGTCGCGGCCTGAGGCTGCGTCCGGGACGAGACGGTGCGAGAACCGCTCCGCAGGCGTGGTCGGGCCGGAGCCGGGGATGCGGGCATCGTGGCAGGGGCGGCGGCGGCGACCCTTCCGCTCGCTGAGCTGGTTCGGGATGTCCGCCATCGCCCCACGCGCTGCAGCCAAGGTGGATCCTCGGGTCAAGCCCGAGGATGACGTCGTGGGTGGGGGCGCCTTGGTGGAGACAGCGCGCCAAAGCGGGAGCCCGCCGGAACGCAAAAACGTCCTTTCCGTGCCGCGAAGACAGGTGACGGACCTCTCTTGTGACACCATCGGCCACCCCGATCGCCCGTCATCCTCGGGCTTGACCCGAGGATCCACCGCGGGTGCGGCGGGTGGGATGGTGCGGTCAGTGCCGACGGCAACCCTCTTATGTCTGACGTCGGACGCTCCGGCGCCATCCCTCTTTTCCTTGACACGGCTTTCCGGCATTTTAGGGAATTGCGGTGCAATCACAGGGGCGAAGCCTGGCGCCGGGGGCCACGCCTGACAGACCGGACCTTTCGGGCCAGCTGCGGTTGCATTGCAACCGCAACAGCCCTTTTGATGCCGGCGGCAGCGCCGGAGGCAGAGAGCGGGGCCTTGCCCCAGGGAGCATGCGATTTGGCCAAGACGATACGCACGATGGAGGAATTCTCGGAATTCGTCGGCCTGTCCCGCCCCACGGTCTCGAAATATTTCAACGACCCGGCCTCGGTGCGCAAGAAGACGCGCGACGTGATCGAGGAGGCGCTGAAGAAATCCGGTTTTCGGCCGAACATCTTCGCGGTGAACCTCAACCGCCGCCGCTCCAACATCATCGGCGTCGTCATTCCCAATGCCACCGACCCCTTCTACATGGCGCTGACGCGGCGTATCGAGCTGATCGCCAGCGAAGCGGGCTTTCTCGCCTTCGTGCTGACCTCGGATGGCCGGCCGGAGCTGCAGGACCGGGCGATCCGCACCTTCCGCTCCATGAATGTCGCCGGCGCCATCGTCGCGCCGCTGGATCTGAACGGCCGGCGCTCGACGCTCGCCGAGCTCGACCGCGACATTCCGCTGGTCTATGTTGATTCCCCGCCGGACGACATGGCCGCCTTTGTCGGCACCGACAACCGCCAGAGCTTTGCGCTGATCGTCGACTATCTCTGCCGCTCGGGCGAGGCGCCCTGCTATTTTGGCATGCCCGCGGTCAACACCAATGCCCGAACGCGTCTGGATGCCTATTGCGAGGCGATGGAGCGGCTGAACCAGGCGCCGCATGTGCTGGCGCTGTCGGATGTCGCCAGCTGGGATTTCGAGCGCTTCGGCTTCGAGGAGGCCGAGCGGCTTTTTGCCCAGCCGGACCGACTGCCGACGCGTACCATTCTCTGCGCCAATGACCGGCTGGCCTTCGGCGTGATCGCGGCGGCCTATCATCGCGGGCTCAAGGTCGGCCATGGCGCCGATTGCGACCTGCGCGTCGCCGGCCATGACGACCATCCGCTGTCGCAATATGCCTGTCCGCCGATCACCACCGTGGCGCAGAACTACAACGAGATCGGCCGGCTGGCGATCGGCCTGCTGATGCGCAAGCTCGGCGAGAGCGAGGAGCAGTCCGGCCCGCACCGCGACCAGATCCTCCTGAAGAGCGAGCTGATGCTGCGCCGTTCGGCCTGACGCGTCAGGCCCGGCCCGTGAGCCGGCGCAGCACCTCCAGCTCGCCTGCCGCCAGCGGCCGCACCGCACCCTTGGGCAGATCACCGAGCAGCACGGGACCGATCGCCACGCGCACCAGCCTGAGACAGGCGATGTCGAGCACCTCCAGCATCCGGCGGATCTGGCGGTTGCGGCCCTCTTCCAGCACGATCTCCAGCCAGGAGGTCTTGTCGCCAGCGCGCAGCAGCGTGACGGACCGGGCGCTGAGACATTCGCCCTCATGCCGCACGCCGTCGCAGAGCGCCCGCAGCACCGCATCATCGGCAATGCGGTCGATCTGCACGTGATAGGTCTTGGACACATGCGTCTCGGGATCGAGCAGGGCCTGGGCAAACGCGGTGTCGTTGGTGAAGAGCAGCAGGCCTTCGCTGGCCTTGTCCAGCCGGCCGACCGGCGAGAGATGGGCCACGGCCAGCTCCGTCAGGCAGTCGAACACGGTCGGTCGTCCCTCGGGGTCGTGGCGGGTGGTCACCAGCCCGCGCGGCTTGTTCAGCATGTAGTAAACCGGCGCCTCGGCCTCGACCTTCCTGTCGTCGACGCGGATCTCCTGACGGTCGAGATCCACCCAGTGCTCGGGATCGCGCACCACCTGTCCGCCCACGCGCACCCGCCCCTCGCCGACCAGCGCCTCGGCCTGGCTGCGCGAGCAGAAGCCGAGCTTGGACAGAGCCCGGGCAAGCGTCGCCCTCCGCCCGCCCTCGCGCGGGGGGGCGCCGGCGGGTCTGGATGCGGCAGGGCTTGCGGCTTTGGCCCCGGTGGCGAAGCGCCTGGCGGCCATTCCCTTTGTGCCCTGCTCCTTCGGGCCCTGCCCCTTTGCCGGATGTCCCTTCCCGCGCTGTCCCTTGACACCGGTGCCCGGGTCGCGGCCTGGGCCGGCGCCGGTCTTCGGCGGGCGGGGGGGCGGTCTGCGGCCGTTCTTCATCATCATGCTCCTCGCCGAAAGGTTGACCCGCAGCCCCATGCCATTCTAGAGCGGAGACCTTTGGCGCGCGGCCATCCGGCCGCCCGCATCGGCCTCCATTTTCTCGGGGAATAGAGGACGCGGCCACTCTTTGGAAGGGAGAGCCTTGATGAGCCTGGATGACATCACCCGCGAGCTGGCGACGCTGCGCGATTACTGGCGCTATGCGATTTCGCGCTTCAACGCCGCGGATCTCAGCTATGGCCACGGCACGCTGACGGCCGCCGACGACGCCGCCTTTCTGCTGCTCGACTCGCTGGAGCTGCCGATCGACCGGCTGGACCCGTTCCTCGATGCGCGGCTGCTGCCGGCCGAGCGCCGCCTGCTGGCCGAGCGGATCGAGGCGCGCGTGACCACCCGCAAGCCATCGGCCTATCTGACCGGCCGCTCCTATATTCAGGGCGTGCGCTTCCATGTGGACGAGCGGGTGATCGTGCCGCGCTCGCATCTGGGCGAGCTGCTCTTTACCGAATATCTCAACCCGGAAGGGTCCTCCGTGCTTCCGGACCCCACCACGGTGGAAAGCGCGCTCGACCTGTGCACCGGCTCGGGCTGTCTGGCGGTGCTGGCCGCCAAGTTCCTGCCGCTGGCCAAAGTCGATGCCGTGGATCTGTCGCCCGAAGCGCTGGAAGTGGCGAAGATCAACGTGACGGCCCACGAGGTTGAGGGGCAGGTGCGCCTCGTCCAAGGCGATCTCTTCGCCCCGCTGAAGGGCAGGACCTACGACCTGATCATCACCAATCCACCCTATGTCGATCATGCCGCGCTTTCGGGCTATCCGGCCGAGTTCCAGGCCGAGCCGGTCATGGCGCATGATGGCGGCGAGGACGGGCTCGATCTCGTGCGTCAGATCCTCGACCAGGCCGCCGATCATCTCAACCCCGGCGGCGGCATCCTCTGCGAGATCGGCTCCGGCCGTGAGATCCTCGAGGAGGAATATCCGCATCTGGACTTCGTCTGGCTGGAAACCGCAGAATCGCAGGACGCCGTCTTCTGGCTGGCGACCGAGGCCTTCGACGCCTGAGTGCCAAGGGGCGACGTTGGGGGCGGCGTGCGTCCATCGCTGCCGCCCCCTCCTGAAGGCGCATAGTGGGTGCCGGTAACCGCCCGGTTTTCCAGACGGCAGGGCATTTTACGTCCAAAAGCCGGCGCCCGGCCACGGCCTCGGGGCAGCACCCCGCGCGGGACGCGCCAGTGTAAGGCTGCGCAATCTCTCGGTTATTTTTGAAACTTCCTCCGGCTTCGCCTGTTGGCAAGGGGCAGGCACACAAACACAGCGCATCGCGCGGCCTGCTTCAGCACCAGAGATCGGCAGGCCGCAGGCGGCGGGATCGACAAGATCCCTCCCGAGGCTTCGCCGTGGATAAAACATCCTGACGGAGGAAAAACCATGCGATTGAAACTGCTTGCAGTCACCATCCTGTCCTGCGGCCTGGCGACGGGGGCGCTCGCGCAATCCGGCACGGGCAATGGCGGCACCACGGGAACCGGCGGCACCACGATGGGCACCGACGGAACGGGCACCAATGAAGGCGGCGGCACCGGAAGCGGCACCGGAACCAGCGGCAGCATGGGTTCGGGCTCGGGCACCACAGGCGGCACCATGGGCGGCAATGGCACCAATATGGGCACGGGCACGGGCGGCGGCGGCGCCACGGGCACGAGCCCCGATAGCGGCGCCACCGGCACCAAGACCGATGCCAACCGCAACTGCCCCGAAGGCAACACCAGCGATGACGGCGTCGAGCGCAACTGCTGACAGCAGGGCTTGCTCCTATCGACCCTTTGCGGCCGCAGCGACCGGAGCCTGTCTCCCGCCCTGCGGCCGCGATGCGGCGCATCCCTCAAGAAGCACACGGGAAAAAACGGGAGCCCGGTCTTCGGGAAGACTGCGCCAGACGCAAGCCTGAAGCAGGTGGCCGATCCTTAGCTTCAGCCCGATGCGCCCATCAGCAGGCGCGCCGGAGCGTGCGAAAGGTCAAACAATGACCGCGCCGCGGCTCCGTTCAGGGCAAGTCTTATTGTATGACAAATAACGAACCTTCTTTGCATTAACTCGGCTCGAAAATACTTCCCAAAGGTTGCAGATCCTCAGACGTTAGACCGGGAATTTGCCGGTATTGTCCAGCACCTTAAACTGCGCTCTTCCCTCTTAAGACTTCTTGCGTTCGTGCCTGCTAGGATCAATCCTGGCAGTGGCGTGACAGCCATGGCTGCGAGGGAGGAAAACCAACTTGAAACGCAACGGCGCGATGGCCCGGCTCTTCACCGTGGCCTCGGACAATCCGGAGCTTCTGAAAGCGCAGTATCAGGCTTTCACGCGCCAGATGCCGATGATGTATTTCATCCTGCTGTCGAGCACCTGGGCACTGGCGGTCACCCATATGCGCAGCACGCCGCTCTGGCTGGCGATCGGCGTTCCCGCCGTTCTCACCCTCATCTGCGCCAAGCGCCTCATGTTCTGGCGGCGCGTGCGCTTCCAGGAGCCTTCGGCCGAACAGGCGCTGCGCGTGCTGCAGGGAACGAACAGGCTGGCCGTCGGCATCGCCGTCGCCTTTACCACCTGGTCCTTCCTGCTGGTGCCCTATGGCGATGCCTATGCGCGCTCCCATGTCGCCTTCTACATGGCCATCACGGTGATTTCCTGCATCTTCTGCCTGATGCATGTGCGCTCCGCCGCCCTGATCGTCACGCTGATCGTCAATGGCGCCTTCGTCACCTTCTTCCTGGCCATGGGCCATTTGACCTTCGCGGCCGTGACCATCAATGTCGCGCTGGTCTGCTATGGCATGCTGTCGATCCTGTTCACCAATTACCGGAATTTCGAGCAGATGATCGTCTCGCAGCAGCGCACGCGGGCGCTGGGGGACGAGAATCTCCGGCTGGCCAATATCGACCGCCTCACCGATCTGCCCAACCGCCGCGCCTTCTTCTCGCATCTGGAGCAGGCGCTGGACGGCGCCCGGCAGGACGGAACCCGGCTGGCCCTGACGCTGCTCGACCTCGACGGCTTCAAGCCGGTCAACGACGTCTATGGCCATTCGGCCGGCGACCGGCTGCTGATGGAGATCGGTCAGCGGCTGATGACGCTGCCGGAGGGCTGCAAGGCCTTTCGCCTAGGGGGCGACGAATTCGCCATCGTCACGGTCCGGGCGGCCGAAGACGGCCGTCTCGTGGAACAGGCGATGGCCGTGGCCGAGATCATCCAGCAGCCGGTCGCGCTTGCCAAGGCCACGGCCAAGGTCGCGGCCTCGCTTGGCATCGCCGTCTATCCCGATCTGGCCAGCACCTGCGAACAGCTGTTCGACCGCGCCGACTACGCGCTCTATCACGCCAAGCGGATGCGGCGCGGCAGCGCCGTGCTGTTCTCCACCGCCCATGAGCGTACGATCAATGCGGAAGCGCGCATCGAGCAGGCGCTGAAGCAGGCCGACCTCGCCAGCGAGCTGTCGATCGTGTTCCAGCCGATCGTCGACATCGTCCATGGGACGGTGGAAGGCTTCGAGACGCTCGCGCGCTGGGACAGTCCGGTGCTCGGGCGCGTGCCGCCGGCGCAGTTCATTCCGGTGGCCGAACGGACGAGCTTCGTCTCCCATCTGACCCGCGCGCTGCTGCAGAAATCGCTGGCGGTGGCCGCCACCTGGCCGGACTCTGTCTGCCTCGCCTTCAATCTCTCGGCGCAGGATCTCGCCTCGCCGGATGGGGTGACCACGCTGATCGCCATCATCGAAAACAGCGGCCTGCCGGCCAACCGCATCGATTTCGAGATCACCGAAACGGCGTTGACCTATGATTTCGACCAGGTCAAACAATCGGTCGAGCGGCTGCGCGCGCTCGGCTGTCGCATCTCGCTGGATGATTTCGGCGTCGGCTATTCCAGCCTGACGCGGCTGCATGCCCTGCCGCTCACCCGCGTGAAGATCGACCGCAGCTTTGTCTCCGGCCTGCATCAACGTCCGGCGAGCTACAAGATCGTCAAGTCCGTGCTGGCCCTCAGCCGTGACATGGGCCTGGAATGCGTCGTGGAAGGCGTGGAAACCTGCGAGGAACTGGCCGTGCTGCAGCAATTGCAGGCGACGCTGGTCCAGGGCCATCTCTATGCCCGGCCGATGGACGCAGAAGAGATCCCGGCCTTCCTGGCCGATTTCGCACAGCAGCGCCTGGCGGTGTGACCGCAGGCGCGCCGTCTTCTCCGCCCTTCCCAGGATGCGCCTGACGGCGACGTTTCTTCGACACTTATCAAGGCCGATTGACAAGCCCCCGGCTTCGGGGTTAGGAGTTCGGGTAATCGATAACCCAAACCGGAACGGACCCAGCCTTGGCCGCCTCTCTCAACGACATCGCCCGGATTGCCGGCGTCTCGGTGAAGACGGTGTCCGGCGCGCTGCATGGCGGTTCCGCGCGCATGGCGGAGGCGACGCGGGAGCGGATCCTCGAGATCGCGTCCGAGCTCGGCTATGTCACCAATCTGGCGGCGCGCTCCATGCGCCAGGGCTGGATGCCGCTGATCGGGCTGGTGGCGGATGACCTGATCACCTCGCCTTTCGCCACCGAGATCATCCGCGGCCTCGACAGCGCGGCACGCTCGGCCGACATGGCGGTCTTCGCCATGACGCTGGGCGGGCGGCGCGATGTCGGCGCGGTGCTGGAGGAGGTCAGGCGCTTCCGCCCGCGCGCCATCGCCTATGCCGCGATGTATCACAAGACCGTGGCGCTGCCTGAAGGGGCGGGCGACGTGGTGGGCGTGATGATCAATTGCCAGGAGGCGCAGGGCCGCGTGCTGTCGCTGGTGCCGGATGAGGAAGGCGCGGCGCATGAGATCACCCGCTACCTGATCGAGGCCGGCCGCCGCTCGCTCGCCTTTATCAATCTGCCGGGCCTGCTCGCCGGGGAGCTGCGCGAAAAGGGCTTTCGCCGGGCGCTGACGGAAGCGGGCCTAAACGAAGGCACCATGCCGGTGCTGCCGGCGGTGCGCCGGGCGATCTACAGCGACCGCGCGCCGAGCCTCGTCGCGCATCATGTCGCGGCGCTCCTCGACGGGCCGAACCCGCCGGACGCCCTGCTCTGCGGCAATGACCGCGTGGCGATGGAAGTCTATGCCGCGCTGCACCGCCTGGGGCGGCGCATCCCCGACGACGTGGCGGTGGCGAGCTTCGACAATCAGGTGGACATCGCCTCCAGGCTCGATCCGCCGCTGACCACCATGGCCCTGCCGCACCGGCTGATGGGCCGCATGGCGGCCGACATCCTCCTGAGCACGGATCCCGTGCCGCCGGAGGTGCGCCGCCTGCCTTTCCAGATGGTGGAGCGGCGCTCGGTCTGAGGCAAAGGCTGCACCATGAAAGACCGCGGGAGTGGGAATTCGGCAACGCTGCGGGAGCGGCGGCGCGGCCGGGCCAGATGGTGGAGCGGCGCTCGGTCTGAGGTGAAGCCAAGGCCGGCAGCGGCAGGAAAACGAGGAGTTCGGCGGCGCGGCGCAGCATGGGCGCCACCGCCGGGAGGATGCAGCCGGAAGGCTGCGCATGTCCCAGGAAATTCAGGCGTTCCCCGAGGGAGGGGCGGCCTGTGGCAGGCAATCGATACGACCCCAAGGAGGAGGATATCATGATGGGTAAACGTTTACTTCTGGCGACCACCGCCGCCGCTCTGCTGGCTTTCGCGGCCGGCGCTCAGGCCAAGACCGTGATCAAGATGATGCATCAGGGCGATCCGGGCTGGGTGGCCGCCTATGGCGACCTCGCCAAGCGCTTCGAGGAAGCCAATCCCGACGTGGACATCGAGCTGATCTATGCGCCGCACGATGCCTATAACGAGAAGTTCTCGGCCGCCGTCATGGCCAAGCAGCTTCCCGACATCATGGAGCTCGACGCGCCCTTCCTCGCCAATTACGTCTGGTCCGGCTATCTCTCTCCGATCAAGGACGTGATCGACGCCGACGTGCTTTCGGACATGACCGAGTCCAACATCGCCCAGGGCACCTATGTCATCGACAAGCAGCTCTACGGCATCGGCCTGACCGACAGCTCGGTCGTGCTCTACGGCAACCGCAAATACCTGGAAAAGATCGGCGCGCGCATTCCGAAGTCGGTGGACGACGCCTGGACGCGCGAAGAGTTCGAGGCCAATCTCGAGAAGCTGTCCAAGCTCGACGGCGTGAAATGGCCGATCGACACCTTCCGCGGCTATGGCATCAAGACCGAGTGGATCACCTATGCCTATAGCCCGATCCTGCAATCGTCAGGCTGCGACCTGATCGACCGCAAGAGCTGGAAGTCGGAAGGCACGCTGGACAGCCAGGCCTGCGTCGACGCCATGACCATGATGCAGACCTGGGTCAACAAGGGCTGGATCGTGCCGCAGTCCGCCGGCACCAACCAGTTCTACGCGGAAGGACATCCGGCCGCGCTCGCCTTCGGCGGTCACTGGTTTTACGCAGAAGCCGCGGCCGCGATGAAGGACGACGTCGTCGTCATGCCGCTGCCGAAGTTCGGCGCCAAGGGCGCGTCGCCTGACGGCACCTGGATCTGGGGCATCACCACCGCCTCCAAGCACCCCGACATCGCCGGCAAGTTCATCTCCTTCATGCTGAAGGACAAGGCCTATCGCGACTATGCCAAGTCGCAGTCGGCCTATCCCGGCCTGAAGAGCTTCGCCGCCGAAAGCCCGCTCTATGCGGCAGGCGGCCCGCTGGCCGTCGCCTTCGAGCAGGCCTCGAAGACCGCCATTCCGCGTCCGCCGCACCCGGCCTATCCGGCGATCACCGCCGCCTACATGCAGGCCGTGGACAAGATCTTCAACAAGGGCGACGTGAAGTCGGCTCTGAGCGAGGCCGCGCAGAAGATCGACGAGGACATCACCGACAATGACGGCTACCCGCCCTTCAACGGCGCGCAGTAAGCCATCAGCCCGGTCGTTTCCGGCTTAGAGCATCGGACCGAAAAGTGGGAACCGGTTTTCGGAAAAATCCGATGCAAAAACAAAAATCTAGAGCATCGCACTGAGGACTGTTTTCAGTCCGATGCTCTAGTGCCGGGAACGACCGCCGGAAGACATGCGCCAGCGCATCGCGCCGAAGACCGGTTTCAGGTCTTCGGAAAAATCCGGGGCAAAAACAAAAGTCTGGAGCGTCGGACTGCGGAAGGTTTTCAGTCCGATGCACCAGGACGCGGAGGCGGCCCGCCGGCCGCAGGAGAGATCGTCATGAGCATTCCATCTGCCGGCGCGGCGTCCGCCGTGGCCAAACCGCAGCCTGCCCGCCCCAAGGGCCGTCGGCGCGACCGTGCCAGGCTGTTCCAGGAAATGGGCATGCTGGCCCCGGCCGTCATCCTGATGACGGTCTTCCTGATCGCGCCCTTCATCCTGTCCTTCTGGACGGCGATGACCAACCAGCCGCTGGTGCCGCGCCCCACTCCCGTGCGCTTCGTCGGCCTGGCCAATTTCATCCGGATCTTCAACGATCCCCTGTTCTGGACGGCGCTGTGGAACGTCACGCGCTTCACCCTCTGGATCATCCCGGTCCAGTGCGGGCTGGCCTTCCTGACCGCGCTGCTGCTGCATCAGAAGATCCCCTTCCGCAACCTGTTCCGCGGCCTGTTCTTCCTGCCGGCGATCACCTCCATGGTGGTGGTCTGCGTGATCTGGGCCACGCTGTTCCAGTATCCCACAGGCCCGTTCAACCAGATCCTCGGCTTCCTCTCCTTCGGCACGATCCAGCCGATCGACTGGCTGGGCGATCCGAACTGGGCGATGGTCTCGATCGTCCTGCTCTCGGCCTGGCAGGCCTATGGCTTCCAGATGATCATCTATCTGGCCGGGCTCCAGGGCATTTCCGAGGAGCTTTACGATGCCGCGCGCATCGACGGCGCCAATGCGCTGCAGCGCTTCTGGCATGTCACCATGCCGGGCCTGCGCCCGACCCATGTCTTCGTCCTGGTCATCACCACGATCCAGGCCTTCAAGCTCTACACCCAGGTGGCGATCCTCACCCAGGGCGGGCCGAAGAATTCGACCGAAACCGTCGTCCACTACATGGTGCGCATCGGCTATGAGGAGCAGAAGCTCGGCTATGCCTCCGCCGTCTCGGTCATCCTCTTCCTCATCGTCCTCGTCATCGCGCTCCTGCAACGCTTTCTCCTGAGGCGCTACGATGTCTGACACAGCCCTTGCCTCCCGCCCGCTCACCCCGGCCGCCAAGGTTCCCGCACTCCGGCGCCGGCGCTTCAACGCCTACCGCGCCGTGCAGGCCGCCTGCATGCTGATCATCGCGCTGGTGATCGTCTCGCCGCTCTTCCTGCTGGCTGTCGCCAGCCTGAAGGACGACCGCTTCCAGATCCTGGCCGATATGGGCACCTTCCGCGCCTTCTGGGTGTCGAACCCGACGCTCAACAATTTCGCCGAGGTCGCGCATTTCTCCGGCGAACTGGCCTTCGGCCGCTACCTGCTCAATTCGCTGATCATCCTGTTCTGCACCGTGGTCGGGGGTCTCGTGGTCAATTCCATGGCCGGCTTCGTGCTGGCCTGGGGGTCGCTGCGCGGGCGCGCCGTGGTGCTGGCCATCGTCATCGCGCTCTATGTCATCCCGCAGGAAAGCATCATCATGCCGCTGGTGATCATGGTCTCGCGCGCCGGCATCACCGATGGCTTCGCGGTGCAGATCGTGCCCTGGATCGCAAGCCCGCTCTACACCTTCCTCTTCTACCAGTTCTTCGCGCAGCTGCCGAAGGACCTGTTCGAAGCGGCGGAGATGGACGGCGCCTCGGTCTTCCGGGTCTATCGCTCGATCTTCCTGCCGCTCAGCCTGCCGGCGCTCGCCACCGTCTCCATCCTCATGGGCATCGAGGCCTGGAACCAGTATCTCTGGCCGATCCTCGTCACCCAGACCGATTATGCCCGGCCGATCTCGGTCGCCATCGCCACCTTCTTCGGCCAGGACAGCATCTTCTGGGACCGCGCCATGGCGGCCTCCGTGCTGATGATGCTCCCCATCCTCGCCTTCTATCTCGCCTTCCAGCGCTGGTTCGTCAGTTCCTTCGTCGGCTCGGCAATCAAGGGTTAAGCCATGACCGAACAATCTCCATCGCTCTCCGCCGCCGTGACGGCGACGCTTGCACCCGGCAGCGAACTGCATCTCTGGCTGAAGGCGCTGGACGCCGGCCGGCCGGCGCGCGTGACGCTGACGCTCGACGGCCGCCCGGCCGGCGAGGCCGTGGCCGACAATGCCCAGGAATTCACCTTCCGCACGCTCAAGGCAGAGGCCGGCGGCGCGGCCGTCATCGCCTATGATCCCGCGGTCACCGCGCTCTCGGCGGCCTATGCCTTCCAGCCCGACAAGGTGATGGAGGAGGGCATCGCGCCGCTGTTCCATGGCCCGCTCAATCCGCCGCCGGCGCATCTGCCGCTCTATCACTTCGTCCCGCCCTTCGGCTGGATGAACGATCCCAACGGCTTCGGCCGGTTCGGCGGCCGGCCGCATCTGTTCTACCAGCACTATCCCCACAGCCTGCGCTGGAACACCATGCACTGGGGCCATGCGGTCTCCGAGGATTTCCTGCGCTGGCGCCATCTGCCCATCTTCCTCTTTCCCAATGACGCGCTGTCGAAGACGGCCGACGGGCTCGGCGGCGCCTTTTCCGGCTCGGCCATCCCCACGGCCGAGGGCGGCATCCGCGTCTTCTTCACCGAGCAGGTGAAGGACCGGGAGCCGGAGGAGCAGAACCAGTGGAGCGCCGTCTCCACCGATGGCGTGACCGCCGGCCCGGCCGAACTCGTCGTGCCCGGGCGGCCCGAGGGGCTGAACCTGACGCTCGATTTCCGCGACCCCTATGTCATCAAGGGTCCGGACGGGCGCTTCAAGATGCTGCTCGGCAGCCGCGACCGCGAGGGCGGAATCGTGCTGCTCTATGAGACCGACGATGTCGAGGGTGCCACCGGCTGGCGCTATGTCGGCCTGCTCCACCGCGAGAACCGCTTCGGCATGACGGCGGCGGAATGCCCCTGCATCCTGCCGCTCGGCGCACCGGAAGATCCTAAGACCCGCTGGGCGCTGATCTTCGCGCTGCTCACCAGCCGCTGCCCCGACACCGGCCGGCGCAACCTGACGATCGCCACGGTCGGCCGCTTCGACGGCGCCCGCTTCACGCCCGAATTCGAGCAGGAGCTGGATTTCGGCACGGATGCCTATGCCTTCCAGGGCTTCCGCGATGGCGACGAGACGGTGATGATCGCCTGGCTCGCCAACTGGACCGACGTCTCGAAGAAGATCGACTTCCACAGCGCCATGACGCTGCCGCGCAAACTGGTTCTGGACGGAAAGGCCCTGCTCTCGCCGCCGCTCGACACGGCGGAAACCCTGCGCCAGGCGCCGCTCGACGCCACAGCACTGCATCGGCCCGAAGGCATGGCGCTGGGCTCCGGCGCGGCCGAAATCCTGCTGACGCTGCCGCAAGCCGGCACGGCCTTCCGCCTCGACATCGACCATCCCGAGCTGGCGCTCGGCGTGGAGCAGACGGCGGATGGCTTGGCAATCCTCTATGGCGTGTCGGGGGAAAAGCCGTCGCCGCGCTATCTCGCCCGCCAGGCAGCGGCCAGCGAGATCCGCATTTTCCTCGATTGTGGCTCGATCGAGGTCTTCGCCGATGGCGGCCGCTGGAGCGGCACCAAGCGGCTGAAGAGCTTCGCGCCCGCGACAGCCGCGCGGCTGGCCGAAGGCGGCGAGGCCCTGTCGGCCAAGGCCTTCGCGCTTTCGCTGTGAGCGCCTGATCCACGAGCCGACGGCGCGGCGCCCGCATGAGGACGCGCCGCCCTTCGCAAGGCATCGGACCGGAAGCCGGCTTCCGGTCCGATGCGTGAAAAGAACGCATCTTGTCTTTTGCCGCAGCGTCCGAAGCCGGAGGCGATCCGCCCGGGAGGGAGCTGCGCCCATGATCTTGAGGAGACCATCATGGCATCGGTCAGCATCGAACGGGTGGAGAAGCACTACGGCTCCGTGCCCGTCATTCACGGCGTCTCGGTCGATATCGAAGACGGCGAGTTCGTCACGCTCGTCGGCCCCTCGGGCTGCGGCAAGTCCACGCTGCTGCGCATGCTCGCCGGGCTGGAGGAGATTTCCGCCGGCGAGATCCGCATCGGCGGGCGCGTGGTCAACGATGTCGCGCCGAAGGAGCGCGATATCGCCATGGTCTTCCAGTCCTATGCGCTCTATCCGCATATGACGGTGGCCGAGAATATGGGCTTCGCGCTGAAGCTTCAGGGCGTCGACAAGGCCTCGATCGAAAAGCGCGTGCGCGAGGCCGCCGATATCCTGGCACTCGGCCCCCTGCTCGACCGGCTGCCGCGCCAGCTTTCCGGCGGCCAGCGCCAGCGCGTGGCCATGGGCCGGGCCATCGTGCGCCATCCGCAGGTGTTCCTGTTCGACGAGCCGCTCTCCAACCTCGACGCCAAGCTGCGCGTGACCATGCGCGCCGAGATCAAGGATCTGCACCAGCGGCTGAAGACCACCACCGTCTATGTCACCCATGACCAGATCGAAGCCATGACCATGGCCGACCGCATCGTCGTCATGCGCGGCGGCGTGGTGGAGCAGGTCGGCCGGCCGCTGGAGCTCTATGACCGCCCGGCCAACACCTTCGTCGCCGCCTTCATCGGCTCGCCCTCGATGAACCTGCTGGAAGGCCGGGTGGAAAATGGTGCCTTCCGGCTTACGGACGGCGTGACCAGCCTGCCGCTGCCCCAGGGCTTCCATGGCACGCCGGCGACCTATGGTTTCCGCCCCGAGGACATCACACTGTCGGACCAGGGCGTGCCGGCCACCATCGCCGTGGTCGAGCCGACGGGCGCCGAAACCCATCTGGTGGTGCGCCTGGGAGAGGAAAACATCACCGTCGTCACCAAGGAGCGCCTGGCGCTGGAGCCGGGCCAGACGGTCCATCTCAGCCCCAACCTGTCGCGCCTCCACCTTTTTGATGCCGGCGGCCGGCGCCTCGCCGAGCGCGGCGGGGTGAACTGAGGGGCGGCTGCGGCCAGTCGATGGGGATTGGATGGGGGCGCGGGAGACCGCACCTTCGCGCGCAGGCCCCGTCGCCTCTCGCTCATGCCGCCTGTGAAGGATAGAAGGGGTCACGGCCTGTCGCTGACAGCCCGTCGTCTCCTTCCCTTTCCCGGAGCCTGCCGATGTCCACGCCCGCCCCGCCCGTCATCGAACTGGCGACCTATCCCGGCCTCGATCCCCGCATCGTGCTCCTGCGCGCGGGCGAGGAAGTGGATGCCGCTTTCGTGCGCACGCAGCGCTTCGATCTGCTGATCGACACGCTGAGCACGCCTGACGATTGCCGGACGGCGCTGGCGCTTCTGGGCAGCCGCTTTCCCGATCTCGGCACGCGGCCGCTCACGATCGTCAACAGCCATATGGACTGGGACCATTTCTGGGGCAATGCCGCCCTTGCGGGGCGCGGCCCGATCATCGCCCATGCGGCCGCCCGCGACCGGCTTGCCGCACCCGCCGCGCGCCAGACGCTGGCGCAGAAGCAGGCCGAGGATCCGCGTTTCGCCGGCGTGACGCTGGTGGCGCCCGAGATCACCTTCGACGGCGGTCTCCAGCTCGACGGCGGCGATCTGACCATCGAGCTGATCCACACGCCCGGCCACACGCCGGATCATCTCGCCGTCTGGATTCCCGAAATCCGCACCTGCCTTGCGGTCGATGCGGTGGAAATGCCCATTCCTGAGGTTTGGAGCCGCACGCCGGGGGACCTGCATCAGCTGCGCGCCTCGCTGGCACGCATTCAGGCGCTCGATGCCGCCTTCGTCGTCACCGCCCACGGCCGCAGCTGCGACCCGGCGCTGGTGGCCGGAAACATCGCCTATTTCGACGCGCTGGAACAGCGGGTCGCAGCGCTGGCGACCACGGCCGAGGCCCCGGCCGGCCATGACCTTTCAGGCGAGGGCGAAGCTCTTCCGCTCTCCCCTGAGGGCACGGGCCTGCGGCTGGAGGATCTCGTTTCCCTTCCATCCGGCATGGATGCCGACACCCGCGCCTTTTACGAGGGCTTTCACGCCACCAATCTCGCGGCCACGCTTGCGGCGCGACGGCAGGCGCCGGGCGCAGCCTGAGCCAACCGCGAGACAGTTACCCCTCGACCCCCGCCCGGGGGCGATAGTCCAGTCCCATGTCGATGCTGGCAGGGCGTCCCTCGAGCGTGAGCGTGCTGACCCGCGCCGGCGTCTCCGACACCACCTTGCCACCCTTGAGCACGAGGAGCCGCGTCGGCTTCAGCCTGACGGCCTCGATCACGTCGGCGGCCTGCAGCACCACCAGATCGGCCTTGCAGCCGACCTCGAGCCCGTAGCCTTCCAGCCCCATGGCGCGGGCGGAATTGACGGTCACGGCCTCATAGACCCGCTTCTTGTCCTCGATGCCGCCGAGCTGGCCGACATGGATGCCCATATGCGCGACCTCCAGCATGTCGGCCGAGCCCATCGAATACCAGGGGTCCATGGTGCAATCCTGGCCGAAGCAGACATTGAGCCCCGCCGTCATCAGCTCACGCACCCGCGTCAGCCCCCGGCGCTTGGGGTATGTGTCGTGCCGGCCCTGCAGCATGATGTTGATCAGCGGATTGGCGATCACGTCCACCTCCGCCTCCGCCATCAGCGGGATCAGCTTGGAGACGTAGTAATTGTCCATGGAATGCATGGAGGTGAGGTGCGAGCCGGCCACGCGGCCCTTGAGGCCGAAGCGGATGGTTTCTGCGGCCAGCGTCTCGATATGGCGCGAGAGCGGATCGTCGCTCTCGTCGCAATGCATGTCCACGCGCAGGCCCCGCTCGGCCGCGAGCCGGCAGAGCGCCTCCACCGAACGGCGCCCGTCCTCCATCGTCCGCTCGAAATGCGGGATGCCGCCGACGATCTCGATGCCCATGTCGAGCGCCCGCGTCAGCGCCGCCACGCCCTCGGCCGCGCGATAATAGCCATCCTGCGGGAAGGCGACGAGCTGCAGATCGATGTAAGGCGCCACTTTCTCGCGCACCTCCAGGAGCGCCTCGGCCGTCACCAGGCGCGGATCGGAGGTATCCACATGGCTGCGGATGAACAGGAGCCCCTGCGACACCGCGAGATCGCAATAACGCAGCGCCCGCTCCACCAGCGCCTCCCTCGTCAAGAGAGGCCGCAGCTCGCCCCACAGCGCAATGCCTTCGAGCAGCGTGCCCGAGACATTCATGCGCGGCAGGCCGAGCGAGAGCGTGGCGTCCATATGGAAATGCGGATCGCAGAAGGGCGGGCTCACCAGCCGGCCCGAGGCATCGATCACCGCCCCGGCCTGCGCCGCAATGCCGCGCTCGACGGCCGCGATCCGGCCATTGCGGATGGCGATATCGAGACCTTCGCGGCCATCGGGCAGGTTGGCATTGCGCAGGATGAGATCGAACATGAGAGGCCTCCCAAGGCATTCGGAAATTGGGGCGTTCGGGCATCGGACGGACGATCGTCACACAGTCCACGACGCGAACGGTTTATCGGCGATATCCTCCCTTATACCAAGTGTCGATGATAGGGACCCGCGCAACATGGTTCAGGCTTCTGTTTTCGCGCGGCTTTATCGCAAAGCCTGTCACGCCTTTGGCGCGACAGGCTTCAGGGTGCCAACCCGAAAACCGGTGCCCGCTTTTCGGTCCGATGCTCCAAGATTCTGTTTTCGCATCGGATTATTCCGAAAACCGGGTGCCACTTTTCGGTCCGATGCTAGAAGCGCTCGCCCACCAGCTCCTCGCTCTTGGCCCAGAGCGCGCGGGCGCGGTCGGGGTCGAGCGCGTAGGGGCGGACGCCGCCCCTTATGCCCTCGCCGTCCTGGATTTCCGCGACATGGCAATCCTCGCAATAGCGCCCGCCAATGGCCTCGGCCTCGGCGACGACCGCCGCCCAGACGGATGTCGCCGCGCCCTGCGGGATCGACTTGAAGACGAAAGGCGGCATGCCGGCGGCGGCATGACCGGCGTTGATCGAGCTGATGAGCGCTTCCTCTTCGGCCGGCGTCATGTGGCGCAGGAGCTCCGTGCGGATGCCGCCCGGGTGGACGGCGGCGGCGCGGACCCCGCGCGCCCGATGGCGCCGGTCGAACTCGACTGCGAACAGCACATTGGCGGTCTTGGACCGGCCATAGCCGACCCAGGGATCATAGGCGTCCCGCTCGAAATTCGGATCGTCGAGATCGACATCGGCGAAGCGATGCCCGGCCGAGGCGAGATTGACCAGCCGGCCGCCGGGGCCGAGCAGGCCGGCGATGCGGTTGATCAGCACGAAATGGCCGAGATGATTGGTGCCGAACTGGGTTTCGAAGCCTTCCGCCGTACGGCCAAAGGGCGGGGCCATCACGCCGGCATTGGCGATGATGATGTCGAAGGGCCTGGCATCGGCCAGCAGGCTGTCGGCGCAGGCCCGCACGCTGGCAAGCGAGGCGAGATCGAGCGCGACCAGCGAAAAGCCGCCGCCGCCAGCCGTCGCCGCCGCGCGCACGGCTTGCGTGGCGCGCTCGGCCTTGTCGAGATCGCGCGCCGCGCCCACCACTTCGGCGCCGTGGGCCACGAGCGCCCGGGCAGTCTCGACGCCGAGACCGGCCGAGGTGCCGGTGATCAGCACGCGCTTGCCGCGCAGATCCCTGCCGGCCAGCACGTCATCCGTCGTCAGTGTCGCTCCTGAGTTGGTCATGGGAAGTCCGCCTTTCCGTTGACAGTCCGTCCAAGAATCGCCGTTGGCCGCCTGCAAATGGCAATTTCTGCGCTTCCGGTGCTCACGTACCTCAAGTACGCTGCGCTCCGGTTCTCGAAATCACCATTTTCGTCAGACCAACAGCAAGTCTTGAACAGACTGTGAGGAGACCCTGTGTCTCACCTGTCTCATCTGGTCGATCCCGCTGCGATTTGCCTGCCCGATCGGCTCGTTCCCTTGCCTGATCCTCTCATTTCAAGCGCCAATCCCTTGGCAGCGCCGGTGAGATCGGCGATCATCGCCCCATGCAGCAGCTGCTTGATCAAATGTGCCGGCGCGTTCTGCGCCATGGCGGCGGCGAGACCGCCCCGGGGCTTGCGTCCCCTGATGTCGGGCTGCCGGGCGTGTCCATCGGCATTGCCCGGCAAGGCCATCATTCGGTGATGACGCTCTATCAGCCCATGGCCTGCCTCGTGCTGCGCGGCGCCAAGGAGGTGACGATCGGCGACCGGGTGCTGCGCTACGATCCCGCGACATGCTTCGTCGCCTCGCTCGACCTGCCGGCCGCCGGCTGCGTGATCGAAGCCTGCGAGAACGAGCCCTATATCGTCGCCAGCCTGGCGCTCGACAGCGACCTGCTCAGCGAGCTCCTGGCCGATCTTCCGCCGGCGCCCGAAGCCATGCCGGCGGCCGGCTTCGGCGTCGCGCCGGTCACCCTTTCGCTTCTGGAGGCCTGGGATCATCTGCTGGCGCTCATCGACCGGCCGGCCGATATTGCCTTCCTGGCCAGGTCGCGCCAGCGCGAGGTGCTCTATCAGTTCCTGCAGGGGGCGCATGGGCCGATGCTGCGGCAGCTGGTGCGCGAAGACAGCCGCCTCGCCCAGGTGCGCCGCGCGCTCCTGTGGATCCGCGATCATTACGACCAGACGATCCGCACGGAAACGCTGGCCGGCCTTGCCGGCATGAGCGTGCCGACCTTCCACCGCCACTTCAAGGCGGTCACGGCGATGAGCCCCCTGCAATATCAAAAGGCGCTGCGGCTTCAGGCGGCGCGGCGGATGCTGGCGACGAGCGGCGATGCGACCCGCGTCGCCTATGCGGTGGGCTATGAGAGCCCCTCGCAGTTCAGCCGCGAATATGCCCGCCTCTTCGGCGCCCCGCCGTTGCGCGACGCCGCCCGCCTGCGCGGGGGGCGGGCGGAGGCCGGCGCCATGGCCTGACACATCCTCCCTCTGGCCGACGGGAAACGAGGATCGACAAGACGATGCCGCCGATGAAAGGGCCTTGAGCAGCACGCTCATTCCATCGCACCGCGCAGGATCTTTAGTCCGATTGCCCTCGCAGGGAGGAGCGCGTGGGCCTTGAATTGACCGAAGGCACGCGCGTCACCGCCATCCCATCGATCTTTGCATCCCTCCCCTTCCCGATGTCAGCTGCGGCTTCACGAAAGCGGTCACCGCCACCGGCGAATGCGGGAGGAACGGCGCCCCGTCAGGCTTTCGTCATGCCAGCGGAAGGCAGTGACCTATGCCCTGGCGATCATGGCGAACCGTGCTCGCGGCACGGATGCCGCTGACCGCAGCCGGCGGCGCGTTCGGCTTTTGAGGCATCGGTGTCCTCTCCCATGCGGCGGTTCGCCCGGCCCGCACCGCGCCGCCGGTTCGGCTGGACTATGAGCTGCCCCTTGCGCCACTCGCAGAGGCCAGCCTGTCAGTCACACCCGCCGCCCGGTCTGCGGATCGAACAGATGGACCAGCGCCGGGTCGATGCTCAGCGTCAGGCGGTCGCCGGGGCGCAGCTGTTCGCGGCCGTGCTCGACCAGCGCGATCTCGCCTGTTTCGCCGAGGCTGAGATAGGTGAGCGAGCCTGTGGATTCGATCAGGCGCACGGGCAGGGTGAAGCGGCCTATGCCCGTCTGCCCGGCCCCCTCCCCTTCGACGATGCGCAGATGTTCGGGCCTGAGGCCCGCAACCACTGCCTGGCCTGCTTTGAGCGGTGCCTCGCCATGGCGCGACACGGCGATCTGCGGCCTGCCCGGCAGGTCGAGCGCGATGGAGGCGCTGTCAATCCCATGGGCGGCGACGAAGTTCATCGCCGGCGAGCCGATGAAGCCGGCGACGAAGCGGTTTTCCGGGCGGTCGTAGAGGGTCAGCGGCGCGCCCTGCTGCTCGATCACCCCATCCTTCATCACCACCACATGATCGGCCATGGTCATGGCCTCGATCTGGTCGTGGGTGACATAGACGGAGGTCGCGCCCAGCCGGTCATGCAGCGCGCGGATCTCCTTGCGCATGGAAACGCGCAGGGCGGCGTCGAGATTGGAGAGCGGCTCGTCGAAGAGGAAGGCCTTGGGGCTGCGGATCACCGCCCGCCCCATGGCCACGCGCTGGCGCTGGCCGCCGGAAAGCTGGCGCGGATAGCGCGTCAGAAGGCCGGAAAGCCCGGTGAAGCCGGCCACGTCCTGCGCCCTGGCCCGGGCCTCCGTCTTCGAGACGCCGCGCATGCGCAGGGGATAGACCAGGTTTTCCTCCACCGTCATATGCGGATAGAGCGCATAGGACTGGAAGACCATGGCGATGTCGCGCTTGCGCGGCGGCACGGATGTCATCTCGTCCCCGGCAATGGTCAGCCGCCCGGCGGTGATCTTTTCCAGCCCCGCAAGCGAGCGCAGCAGTGTGGACTTGCCGCAGCCGGAGGGGCCGACGAGCGCGACGAAGCTGCCCTTGGCAATCGACAGGTTGATATTCTTCAGCGCGTGATAGGCGCCATAATGCTTGTTGACCTCAGTCAGTTCGATCTGGGCGGTCATTTCAGCGCTCCCGAGGTGAGGCCGGAGACGATGCGGCGTTGCAAGAGGACGAAGAGGGCGAGGATCGGGCCGACATACATCGCGGCAAAGGCCATGATGTTGTTCCATTCGTTGGTGTTGGGCCCCATGAAGGAATTCAGCCCCACCGAGGCCGGCTGCAGCTCCGCCGCCTGGATCATCGACTTGGAATAGACGAACTCGCCGAAGGCCTGCATGAAGATCAGGATGGCCGAGACGAGAATGCCGTTGCGCGCCAAGGGCAGCACGATGAACAGGAAGGCGCCGAGGCGGGAATTGCCGTCCACCAGCCCGGCCTCTTCCAGCTCGGCCGGCACGCTCATGAAGGTGGAGCGCACCAGTACGACGAAGAAGGGCATGGCCTTGGCCGCGATCGCCAGGATGACGGCGAGGCGCGGGGTTGCGAGCAGGCCGAACTGCGAGAAGCCGACGAAGATCGGCGTCACCATCAGCGAGGCCGGCAGCACCTGCAGCATCAGGATGAGGAACAGGCCGATATCGATCCAGACATTGCGGTAGCGCGCCAGCACATAGGCGCAGCCGGTGCCCAGCAGCGTGACCAGCGCCACGGCGCCAAGCGCGATGACGAGCGAATTCCACAGATAGCGGCCGACGTCACGGCTCTGCCAGACGTAAGCGTAGGTTTGCCATTGCGGCTCGCTCGGCCAGAAGCTCGGCGGGGTCGCGAACATAGCCGAGCCCGATTTCAGCGAGGTGACCACCATCCAGTAGAGCGGGAAGAGATAGACGGCCGCGAGCCCGAGAGCGACGGCGAGCAGCAGCCGGTTGCGCCAGGTCTCGCTCATCCGCGCACCTCCTGGCGCGTCGAGCGCACATAGATGACCGAGGCGATCATGACGAAGACGATCATGATGACGGAGATCGTCGCGCCTTGCGCGAAATCATACTGGCGGAAGGAGAGGTCCCAGGCCCAGTATTGCGCGACATTGGAGGCATTGTTCGGCCCGCCCGAGGTGATCGCGGCGAAGAGGTCGAACTGCTGCAGCGTGAAGATCAGCCCCAGCGAGACCACGGCGCCGATCGTGGCGCGCATCATCGGCAGGGTGATGGTGAAGAAGCGGGCGAAGGCGCCGGCCCCGTCCAGCTCCGCCGCCTCGAACAGATCCTTGGGGATGGAGGACAGGCCGACGGACAGCAGGATCATGTTGAAGGAAATGCCGAGCCAGATATTGGCGAGGATGACCGCCCAGAGCGCGAAGGCCGGATCGGAGCGCCAGAAGATATTGCCGGAGATCAGGCCGGCCGAGCGCAGCACATAGTTCAGCACGCCGAAATCGCCTGACAGAATCCAGTTCCAGATGGCCCCCACCACCAGGCCCGGCATGACCCAGGAGACGAGGAACAGGCCGCGCAGCCAGCTGGCGCCAGGAAATTCGTTCCAGAAGAACAGGGCCAGCCCGAAGCCGATCAGGAACTGGCCGGCAATCGAGGCGGTGACGAACAGCGCGGTGTTCTTCAGGATCGGCCAGGTTTCGGGCTGGGAAAACAGCGTGGCATAATTCTTTAGGCCGACGAAGGGCCGCGCGAAGGTGCCGAGCGAGAACATGTCCACCTCCTGCAGGCTCATCACGATGTTGTAGACGAGCGGCAGGCCGGACAGCAGAAAGAGAAAGGCCATGGGGAAGGCGACGAGGCTGACATCGAAGCCGCGCCCGTCCCGCAGGCTGGAAAATATGCTTTTCATCGAAACCCCCTATGGGAACGCATGCCTTCGGGCTCCGCAAAGCCCGGCGCGCCGGATCTTGGCCCGCGCCGAAAGCTTCGGCGCGAACGGGGCGAAGGCCGGCGGACAGTTCGCGCACCGGCGGCTTTGACCGCCCCCGACGGAGGCCGCGCCGTCTCGTCGGCCACGGCCCCCGCGGGGGAGGAAGGCGATGCCCGGACGGGTGGCGTCCGGGCATGGAGATTGGGCAGGGCGACCCCCGTCTCATGGTGACGAAAGGCGGCAAGGTGGCGGCCCCTCATCTGCCTGCCGGCACCCGACCGGGGAGAAGAGACCTTGCGGCACGCGCCCGGCCTACCCTCAAGCTACGAGCACAAGGCATCCTCGCAGCCTGCGGAGCAGAACAGCCGCCGCAAAACGCGCCGCCGGGTCGGCCACTGGCCTCCTCTCCCCCACGGGGAGAGGGCAGGGTGAGGGGGCTGGCGCCGACGCAGACCGAACCAGCCTAGCCCAGCACCGCCTGGATCTTCTTGGCCGCCTGGTCCAGCGCCTCCTGCGGGCTCATCTGGCCGGTCAAGGCTGCCTGGATGGCGTCCTGGATGGCCTTGGAGATCTTCGGCCAGGCGGGATGCGGCCCGCGCGGCTGGGCATATTGCAGCTGTTCGAGGAAGACCTTCAGCGCCGCGTCCTTGTGCGCATTGCCCGTCGGCTTGATCTCGATGTCCTTGCGGGCCGGCAGCTGGCCGAAGCGCTCGAACATCTTGTCGTCCTGTGAGGCGAAATATTCGATGACCTTGAAGGCTTCGTCCGGATGCTTGGTGGAGGAAAAGACCGCCCAGTTGAAATCGCCCATGGCCGAGGAGCGCGGCGCGCCCTTTTCCGGCACGGGAAGCAGGGTAACGCCCCAGTCGAACTTGGCCTCCTGCACCATGCGGTCCAGCTCCCAGGGGCCGGAGATCGCCATGGCGGCATTGCCGGAATTGAAGGTGCCGGTGCTGTCCCACTGCCCGCGCGTCAGCGTGTCGGGTGAGGCGAGCTTCTCGTCGAGAATGGTCTTCCAGGTCTGCAGCGCCTTGACCGCGCCGGGCGTGTTGATGTGCTGATAGCTGCCGCCGCCCATCTGCGCCCAGGGCAGGAACTGGAAGGTGCCTTCCTCATTGCCCTTGGCCGAGAAGGCCAGGCCATAGACGTTCTTGGCCGGGTCGGTCAGCTTGCGGGCGGCCTCCACCAGCTCGTCCCAGGTCTGCGGCGGCGCGTTCGGGTCCAGCCCCTTCGCCTTGAACATGTCCTTGTTGTAGTAGAGCGCGATGGTGTTGGTGGCCTTGGGCACGCCGTAATTCTTGCCGTCCCAGATGGTGGATTTCAGCGGGCCGGGGAAGTAATTATCCGGCTTAATGACGCTCGAGGTCTGGATCCGGCTGGTCAGGTCGAGAAAGGCGCCGCGCGAGGCAAACAGCGCGTGCTCGGGATTGTCCACCGCGATGATATCGGGCGCCTGCCCGGTGGAAAAGGCGCGCATGGCCTCGCTGACCACGTCATCGAACTGCAACAGGCGGTATTCCACCTTGATGCCATTGTTCAAGGCGTTGAAATCCTTGATCAGGTTCGGCGCGGGCTGCGTGTCCTTGTCCAGCGACCAGACGGTGATGGTGACGTCTTCCGCCAGCGCCGGAAGCGCGAAAGCCGAGACGGTGCCGGCCAGAAGGCCGGCCAGAAGCGTGGTCTTGATCCCCATATCATCCTCCATGGTGGGGTGATCTCGAGCATCGGTGCGATGCTCTCGCATGCCCCGGGCCCACGCTCCTCTTCGCGGGCCTCGGGCAATCACGGGCGGAGCGTCGCGCCCCGCCGGTCTCGGCCGGTCAGGCGGGATCGGTGACGAAATCCCCGCCGCGGCAGCGCTTGAGGTGGTTCAGCCCGTGCACCTGCCCGGTCATTTCCAGCTCCCCGCGATAGACGGGATCGTGCCAGCCCTCGATGTCGATCGAGCCGGACCAGCCGGCGAGCCTCAGCTCGGAGATCACGTCGGTCCAGTTGGTGTCGCCGAAGCCGGGCGTGCGCATGAAGACGAAGGGCAGCTTGCCGAAGATGCCGTGCTCGCGGATCACGTCCCAGCGGATGGTCGCGTCCTTGCCATGCACGTGGAAAATCTTGTGCGCCCATTTGCGGATCTGCGGGATCGGATCGATCAGATAGACCATCTGATGGCAGGGCTCCCATTCCAGCCCGATATGATCCTCCGGCGTCTCGTTGAAGATCAGTTCCCAGGCGTCGGGATTGTGGGCGATGTTCCAGTCGCCGCTCTGCCAGTTGCCGTCCATGGCGCAGTTTTCAAAGGCGATCTTCACGCCC
This sequence comes from Xaviernesmea rhizosphaerae, assembly GCF_001938945.1. Lineage (GTDB taxonomy): Bacteria > Pseudomonadota > Alphaproteobacteria > Rhizobiales > Rhizobiaceae > Xaviernesmea > Xaviernesmea rhizosphaerae. The sequence continues at coordinate 35,565 of NZ_MKIO01000042.1, read as the reverse complement.
TTGTCGGCGGCGCGGCGCGACAGCTCGCTCCAGATTTCCTTGTAACGCGGCAGGCTGTCGGTCAGCGGCTTGCCGCGCACACGCCCGGTGAAGCCGGCCACGCAGGTGGCGCCGAAGTGATGGGCATTGTCGATGCAGTCCTTCCAGCCCTGCAGCGTTTCCAGGTCCATCGCCTCGGTTTCCAGCGGATTGCCGAACATGCCGAGCGTGGACATGGTGATGTCGCGTGCGCCGATCGCCTCACGGCAGCGCTTGCCGAGTTCGGCCAGATCCTGCCCGTTGGTGGTCTGCCAGAAGAAGGGCTCGAAGCTTTCAAAGCCCAGATCGGCGATCTGGCCGATGCGCTTGGCCGCCTCGCCGCCCGAAGCGCTGATCATGGTGCCGATGCGGATGGATTGTGCCGGGTTGCTCACCTGTCTGTCTCCTTCAAAGCCATGGTCGAAGCCGGCGTCGCTCGGCGGCCTGCCCGTGGGCTGTGTCTCTTGGTGCGGGCTCGCCCCGCAGCCGGGTCCCTTCCCGCCTCAGAGCGGGCTGATCACCACGCGGGCGCGGCGCTCGGCGCTTTCGATGGCGGCGAAGACCATGGCGAGGCTGCGAATATTGTCGTCACCGGCCGTTTCCGGCGGCGTGCCGGTCTCCACCGCCGTCAGGAAGGCGGCAATGACGCTGGCATGGCCATGGGTCTCGCTGAGATCCGGGGCGCCGGGCACGATGATCTCCTCCTGCGCGCGCAGGAACCCCTCGTCCTCGGCCACGCGCCGGGCGATGAAGCTGTCGGCGCCGTCCCACAGCAGCGTGCCCTGGGCCCCGGTGATGCGCCACTGGCTTTCCCAGCTGGTATTGGCGCCTTCCGCGCACCAGGAGCCGCGATAGGTGAAGGTGACATTGTCGGCCATCTCGAAGATGGCGAAGGCCGAGGCGTCGTCCCTGTACCAGGAGCCGGCCGGGTTGGTCTCATGCGCATAGACGGCCAGCGGCGCCTTGCCCGAGACGAAGCGGGCGGCATCGAAGGTGTGGATCGCCATGTCGAGCAGCAGCACATGCTCCATGACATCGCGGAAGCCGCCGAAATGGGCGCCGATGAAGAAATCGCAGTGAATGCCGGTGAGATCGCCGATCGCGGCGCTCTCGACGAAAGCCTTGAGCCGGCGAATGCCGGGAATATAGCGCCGATTCTGCACGACTGCATGGATGCGGCCGGCGGCCTTCGCCCGCTCGAGCATTGCCTCCGCCTCGTCGAGCGATGCGGCCATCGGCTTTTCCGACAGCACATGGCAGCCATGGGCCAGCGCCGTCTCCACCACGGCGGCGCGCGCCACCGGCACGACGACATCGAAGACCAGCTCGGCGCCGGTTTCCGCAATCACCTGTCCGAGATCGCTGCCGATGACGGCACCGGACAGGCCGAATTCATCGGCCAGCGCCCGCGCCGTGTCCAGGTTCAGATCCACCAGGCCGGCGATCTCGACGCGGTCGCGCAAGCCCTCATGCTCGGCGACCGCCCGGAGCCAGCCTTTGGCCATGGCTCCGCAGCCGCATAAAACGGTTTTCCTGCGCACGAAACCCCTCCTCCGGGTTCTTGTCTCCTCCCGCTTACGGTCTTCAAGGCGTCGCAAGGATCGGCTCCCACCGTCTCCGCAATGCATGTCAGTGCGGTGCATCGGCGCCTCTGCGCGCGCCCGCACCTTCCCGCTCCGCGTGTCGATGCGAAGACCGCCCGGCCTTCAACATTCCCGTGCGAAACGGTTCCGTAAACGTTTACGGTACTGTGCATGATCTGATTTTGCTGTCAAGAACGGATATGGATGCGTTGCCGCACGCGCCGTGGTTCGCCTCGCGATTGCAGCAAAGCGGCAAGGGCTGTGGACGTGAAGAAAGTGCTGGCCATCCCGCCCGATTGGCGCTGTGATAGCGGGATGGCCGCGATGCGGTGACGCTCGCCGGCCGGGTGCGCGTATAATACGGTTTCCGGTTGATCCGACCGGGAACCGTATAAATGAGATGGATGCGCACCAGGAGCAGGCATGAGGGCGGAGAGCAGAGCAGGCAGGATGAAGCACAGCGGGGCAGGCAGCCGGGCATGAAGGGCATTCGGGCGCTGGCGCGCCATCTCGATATTTCCATCGGCACCGTGTCGCGCGCGCTGAACGGGCGGCCCGACGTCAATCCTGAGACGCGGGCGCGGGTGATGGAGGCGGCGCGCGCGCTCGGCTACACGCCCAACCAGTCCGGCCGCAGCCTGCGCCAGGGGGTGACCAACACCATCGGCTTCATGATCGAAATGTCACCGGACGCCAACGCCTCCTCGGACGACTTCTTCATGGGCGTGTTCGAGGGCGTGCAGACGGTGCTGACGCGGCACAAGCTCGACCTCGTGGTGTTTCCTTGCCCGGCTCAGGAAAATTCGGTCGACTATCTCGCCCGCATCGTCCGGCGCGGTCTGGTGGATGCCATGATCATCTCCGCCACGCGCCGGCGCGACGACCGGGTGGAGTATCTCGACAAGGCCCATATTCCCTTCATCGCGCTCGGCCGTTCCGATTCCGGGCCGAACATGCGCTGGGTGGACCTGGATTTCGAGGGCGTGGCCAAAAGCTCCGTGGAGCGGCTGGTGGCGCAGGGCCATCGCCGCATTGCGCTGGCCATTCCCGCCGATGATATCAATCTCGGCCATGTGTTTCACGATGCCTATCGCGCGACGCTGGAGGCTCAGGGTCTTGCCTATGATCCGGCGCTCGTCTTCCATGCCCAGAGGGTTCTGGAAGGCGGCTATGATCTGGCAGCCGCTGTCACCTCCCTGCCCGACCGTCCGACAGCGATCCTGCTCTCGAGCGAGGTCTTGTCCTTGAGCCTCTATCGCGGCCTGCAGGAACGCGGCATCCGCGCAGGGCGCGACCTCGCGGTGATCGGCTTCCGAAACAATCCCCGCGCCCGCTTCCTCACCCCTTCCCTCACCTGCCATTCCGTCTCGCTGTCCGAGCTCGGCCAGACGCTGGCCGAAACCCTGCTCGCCGGCATGCCGGCCTATGCCGCGCTTTACCCCGAGCGCGACCGCAACCTGATCTGGCCGATGGAACTGGTGAAGGGGGAAAGCGACGACTTCGTTTTCGCGGATGCGGACAGGGCGGGATAAGGCGATGATGCCTGTCCGGCTTTGGCGGGACAGCGGGATTGGGACGAGGCGTCGCGCCGAGCCTTTCATCCCGTCTTTTTGATCGTTCAGGTCTAGCCCGAAAACCGGCCGCCTATCCGATTTCAGGCGTGAGGCTCCGGGCCGGCAAGGCCGGCCCGGAGCTTTGTGAAGCAGCGCGGGGCCGCTTGCGTTACTGCGCGGGAGCCGGCGCGGGAGCGGCGGGCTCGGCTGCAGCCGGTGCGGCCGGCGGTGCGGCGGGCGGGGCCGCATCAGGGGTCTCGCCTCGTTCCAGCGGCGGTGGCGGGGGCTGCATACCGGCCTGATCCGGACCCCGATCGGGGCCCTCCACTGGACCATGCTTCGGACCGGCAGCGTGGCGCGGCCCCGCAGGGCCACAATCGGCGCGGCCGGGACCCCAGCCATCCGGCCCCCTTCCATCAGGCCCCCGGCCCTCAGGACCCCATCCATCAGGGCCGGGACCACCCGGGCGCGGGCCGTGATGCGGCGGCGGCGGCGGCGGCAGGCGCAGCGTAGCCACCGTGCCATCGGCATGGGTCAGGCTGCGCGCATGGAGGAAGCCATGCTCGAAGCGACCCTCGACCGTCACCTCCTCATTGGCTTTGACGAGATCGCCATCCTCGCCTGCCCGGCCGGTTTCGATCAGCGCACGGCCGCTGCCATCCTGCAGCACGAATTTATTGCCGTAGATTTCGACGACCTTGCCCTTGAGGCTCATGACGCCGCTGTCGCTCAAGGTCGCGACGGTGGCGGGCTTGGCCGGCGTCGTGTCCTCAGGGCCACGCGCCAGCGTCATGCCGGCAGCAGCACCGCCGGCAAGGCCCAGCGCCAGGATGCCGAGCGCCACCAGGCCGAAACGGCGGGGGCGCGGCGACGAGGCAGCGGAAGCGGTGACCGCTGCGGGCTCGGCGGCGGGAAGGCTGGTGTTGGTCTCTTCGGTCGACATGATCCGTATCTCCTGTTCGTGTTCGACGATCAGGGTTTTAGCAAAGCCCTTCCCTCGCCCCGCTGAACCGCGCGGTTCAGCTTGAGTTAAGCCAGCCGGCCCTATCTCTTTGACGGGGAAAGCCCGGCAGTGCAGGGCTTGAACGCGGTGAAACAGGGATGGAACAAGGGAGCGCGTGATGCGGGTTCTGCTGGTCGAGGATGATGACGATCTCGCCGCGAGGATCGCCGCGCATCTCAAGACGGAAAACTTCGTGGTCGATCGCGCCGCCAATGGCGAGGACGCGCTGCATGCCGGCACGACCGAGACCTTTGATGTCGCCGTGCTCGATCTCGGCCTGCCGAAGATCGACGGCGTCACCGTGCTGAAGGGCTGGCGCGCGCAGGCGGCCAATCTGCCCGTTCTGGTGCTGACCGCGCGCGATGGCTGGCCGGACAAGGTGGCGAGCTTCAAGGCCGGCGCAGATGATTTCCTGACCAAGCCTTTCAAGGTGGAAGAGCTGGTGCTGCGCCTGCGCGCCCTGGTGCGCCGGGCAAGCGGCCATGCCGGCGCGCAGATCGCCTGCGGCCCGCTGATCTTCGATGCCCAGCTCGGCACCTTCGAGCGCGACGGCCTGCCGCTGAAACTGACCGCGCTGGAATGGCGCGTGCTCTCCTGCCTGATGCTGCGCAAGGAGATCGTCATCGACCGGCGCGAGCTGATGGAGCGCGTCTATGACGGCGATGCCGAGGTCGATTCCAATTCCCTTGAAGTGATCGTGGCGCGGCTGCGCCGCAAGATCGGCGCCGACCATATCGAGACCGTGCGCGGCCGGGGCTACCGGCTGACGGCGGGAGCGGAGGCCTCGTGAGCCCGGTCGAGGAACCCGCCACGCCGCCGGACGCGGCCGGGCAGGAGCCGGCGATCGCGTCCGCGCAGCCGCGCTCCCCCCGGGCGGGGCGCAGCCTGGCGGGGCGACTGACGACGATCGCGCTGGTCTTCGTCGGCGCCACCATGGCGGCCAGCGCGGGTGTTTTCTGGTTTGCCGTCAGCCATGTGGTGCGCGAGCAGGTGGACCAGCAGCTCGACGTGCAGATCACCGCGCTCAAAGGCGCGCTGTCCTTCGATGCCGGGGGCAGGCCAATGCTGTCCAGCGCTTTCGATAATCCGCCCTTTGACCGCCCCGGCTGGCTCTGGCAGATCGACACACCGGGCGGCCGGCTGATCTCGCCCCCGCCTCGGCGCCCGCACCCGCCGCGCGGGCGCAATGATGCGGAAGGGCCGGACCGTCCGTCGGCTGAGGGCGCGGGGATGCCCGTCGAGCCGGCTTCCCCCACGGATGCGCCGGGCGATCGCGGGGAGCGGCCGCGCCGGCCGATCGATCTCGCCATGGAAGACCACGCCGGCCCTGCCCTTTATCTGCGCCGGCAGGACGCCATGGTCGAGGGCCGCAGCGTGACCCTGATCGCCTCGGCCCCTGCGGGCGCGCTCACCGTTCCCGCGCGCGATGCGCTCGGCTGGCTCCTGCCGCTGACGCTGCTGCTGGGGCTGATGCTGACCCTGGGGACGCTGTTGCAGGTGCGTCTTGGCCTGCGGCCGCTGCGCCGGCTCACCGATGAGATCCAGGCGATCGAGCGCGGCGCGCGCGCGCGGCTGGCACCGGCACAGCTGCGGGAATTGCAGCCGCTGACGGCCGAGATCAACCGGCTGCTTGACCAGAACGAGACGCGGCTTGCCGAGACGCGCCTGCACTTCGCCAATCTCGCCCATGGGCTGAAGACGCCGCTCGCCAGCCTGACGCTGGCGCTGGACCGCGAAAAGGATCCGGACGGGGCACTCGGCCGGCTGGCCGAGCGGATGGAGCAGCGCATCCGCCGCCATCTGGCGCTGGCGCGCAAGGCGGCCAGTGCTGCGGGCCTCGGCGCCGCCACCGCGCTTGCCCCGGTTCTGGCCGATCTCCTCGCGCTTCTCCCGCGCCTTCATGCCGGGCGCAGGGTGACGGCCGACATCGCCGGGATGAAGGATCTATTCCTGCGCTGTGAGGCACGGGATGCGGAGGAGATCCTCGGCAATCTGCTCGACAATGCCTTCAAATGGGCGGCCAGCGCGATTGCGGTGACGGCCGCGCGCGAGGGCGGCATGATCACGCTGCTGATCGACGATGACGGCCCCGGCATCGCGCGGGAGCGGCGCGCCGAGGTGCTGAGAGCCGGCATGCGGCTGGACGAGACCGTTCCCGGCGATGGCTTCGGCCTGTCGATCGCGGAGGAGCTGGTCACGCTCTATGGCGGTCGGCTGGCGCTGGAGACGAGCCCTCTCGGCGGGCTGCGCGTGCGGCTGACCCTTCCGGCGGCGATCAGCGGCGAGGCGGGCTGACGAATTGGCTGCCGCGGCTGGCGCTGCCAAGACCCGAGCGGCGGTCCGCGCGGCTGTCATCGCGCCGCAAAGGCGCTCTTTCTCTACAAGGCTGGCTTTCTCTACAAGGCTGGTTTTCGCACGGTTTAAATAGCGGGAGCTACTGAAGGCAGCGGCCGGCCATCGCGCCGTTGACAGACAGGCTCGGTTGACAGCTGTCAACCATGACGCCTCTGCACCTCGCCAGGCCCGCATTCCTCCCCGTGACGGTGATTCCGCCCATACTGGCTAGACTGCGATTTCCCTGCGGAAAACGCGATCATCCCCTTGATCTTGACGCGACTCAACCCTTGAGGCACCGTAACGCCGGCAAGCGAATTTCGCTGCGTGGGGCGTAACTGGCGAAATCGGCTGTTAGCACGTTGGCGGCGCGTATTTACTGCGCGAGAGAATCGGTGAACAGTCACCGAGGATTGGACCTTTGACATGAACGAGATGATGGCGGAACGACGATTGCAGGGTGACAGCATGGCGATCCCGGCCGATGAGGCGATCGCAGCGGATGCACGCGCGCTGTCAGACCAGCTGAAAGCGATGCGCGACCGGCTGTTTGCGCCCTCCGCGCAGAAGACGCTGCGCAGTTTCACCTCCGGCGAGGCCGCGCGGCTGATCGGCGTGTCCGACGGCTATCTGCGACAGCTCTCCTTAGCCGGCGAGGGGCCGCAGCCGGAGACCGGCATTGCCGGGCGGCGCTCCTATACGCTGGCGGACATCAATGCCCTGCGCCGCCATCTCGGCGAACTGGCGCTCACCAAGAACAACCTCGCCAAGGCGCGCGGCTATCTGCGCCACCGCGATCCCGCGCGCGGCGAACATTTGCAGGTCATCGCCGTCACCAATTTCAAGGGCGGCTCGGGCAAGACCACCTCCTCGGTGCATCTAGCGCAATATCTGGCGCTGGCGGGGCACCGCGTGCTCGCGGTCGATCTCGACCCGCAGGCCTCGCTGTCCGCCTTGTTCGGCTATCAGCCTGAGCTGGATCTCACCGGCAACGACACGCTCTATGGCGCGATCCGTTATGACGAAGAGATCCGGCCGCTGCAGGCGATCATTCGCAAGACCTATTTTGACGGGCTGGATCTGGTGCCGGGCAATCTCGAACTGCAGGAGTTCGAGCATGCGACGCCCAGGGCCTTGTCTGACCGCCATCAAGGCAGCGATGCCGGCCCGATGTTCTTCGCCCGGGTGCAGGCAGCGCTCGAAAGCGTCGCCGATGATTATGACGTCGTCATTCTCGATTGCCCGCCGCAGCTCGGCTATCTCACGCTTTCGGCGCTGTGCGCGGCGACCTCGGTGATCGTCACAGTGCATCCGCAAATGCTCGACGTCGCCTCGATGAACCAGTTCCTGTTCATGACCTCGGATCTTCTCGCCGTCGTGCGCGAGGCCGGCGGCACGCTGAATTTCGATTTCCTGCGCTATCTCGTTACCCGCTTCGAGCCCAATGACGGGCCGCAGGCGCAGATCGTCGGCTTCATGCGGTCGCTGTTCGGCGAGCGGGTGTTGACCTCGACCATGGTGAAATCCACCGCCATTTCCGATGCCGGCCTGACCAAGCAAACGCTTTACGAGGTCGGTCGCGAAAACTTCACCCGCTCCACTTATGACCGGGCGCTGGAAAGCCTGAATGCCGTCAACAGCGAAATCGAGAGTTTGATTCATGCTGCCTGGGGCCGTCATGGGGATGGCCGCTAATGGCAGTCAATCGCAAGGATGCATTGCGTTCGTTGTTCTCAGGCGGTGCGCTGAAGCCGGCCGATCTCCAGCCTCTGGCGGATGCCGCGGGAGAAACCGCGCCCCAGACGACACAGCCCCATGACACCCCGTTGACAGCTGTCAACCCGTCCACAGACAAACCCGTCTTGTCGGCGCCCGCGCCGCGCAGCGCGTCCGGCGCGGTCAAGGCCATGGGCCTGTCGCTTGGCGCCATGACGCGCGAGGCCGAAGAAGCCCGCCATCTGCGCCAGGCCCTGGCGGAGGGCGAGCGCGTGGTGCTGCTCGATGCCGGGCTGATCGACGGCTCCTTCGTCACCGACCGGCTGGCCGATGGCGAAAGCGGGGATCCCGATTTCGAAGCGCTGGTGAAGAGCCTTGAGGAAAGCGGCCAGCAGGTGCCGATCCTGGTGCGTCCGCATCCGGTATCGCAGGGCCGGTTCCAGACCGCTTACGGCCATCGCCGCCTTGCTGCGTTGCGCCGCCTCGACCGCAAGGTCAAGGCGATCATCCGGCCGCTGACCGACGACGAGCTGGTGCTGGCCCAGGGCAAGGAAAATGCCGAGCGGCGCAATCTCTCCTTCATCGAACGCGCCGTCTTCGCCAAGACGCTGGTGCAGCGCGGCTTTGCCCGCAAGCTGGCCGGCGATGCGCTGGGGATCGACAAGACCGAGCTGTCGCGCCTGATCCAGGTGGCAGAGTCGGTGCCCGATGCGCTGGCCCGTGCGATCGGACCGGCGCCGAAGGCGGGGCGCAATCGCTGGATGGCGCTGGCGGCCAAGCTCGGTGACGACACGGCCTGCGGTCTCGCGCTGACGACGGCGGAGAGCGAAGCGGCCCGCCGTCTCGACAGCGATGGCCGCTTTGCCGCCGTGCTCAAGGCGCTCGAAGAGCCGAGCGAGGGCGAGACGGGCGAAGCGCTTCTGGACGGGGAGGGGAGGGCCATGGCGCGGCTGTCGCGCGGACGCACCCTGCGCATCGCCTTTTCGCCGAGCCTTTCCGCCGAGCAACTGGCCGAGATCACCGATGCGGTGGCGGCGCTGGTGGCCGAACGGTTGAAGACAGGCTGACAGGCCACGGCATCGCCCGAGCCGGCGATGCCGTCCCGACCAGCAGGGGGCTGAAAGGGCGATGCGCTGTTTCGGTCTGGTCGCAAGCAGAATGAGGGAGCCGCGAACCGGAAGACGAAAACCGGCTTAAAGCTCCTCAGACCATCGAAGCGAGACCGCGCCCGCAAGAGGCGCCCGCTTCCTCCACCTTCCGCACAGGGCAGAAAAGGCCCGGTGCGGGGACAACAGAAAGATCAACACGGAAAGGAAGGAACGGAACAGGCCAAAAAAAAGGCCTCCAAAACGTCGCCATTCTGGAAGCCCTCTTCAATGTAGCAATTCAAGAGAATCACTTCCTCAGGCCAAAGTCAAGAGTCGAACGGTTTTCAGGAAAGGCTTCGATTCGAATTTTTCTCATGCTTTGAGAAGTTTTCGAGTCATTTCAGATCCTTGCCCTGAAAGCTGGATCCACCGCTTAAATCAACAGATGCGGTGGATATCGACAGTCGGCAGCCGATGGGGCTCGCGCCAAGATCCGGACACCGGGCAAGGCGAGCTGCGCTGCCACTGATTCGCTCTGACCGACCTTCCCCGCGACGTCCATGAACCATGCCCGGAGAGAGCGCATCGTCCCCGTGACGTTTGCGCGAGGATGGCATTTGCCCATCATCTCCCATCAGGATCGACGGATGCCTTTGGCGTCTTTCGGTCAAGGAAGTCCTGCGCCTGCCGGTCAGCCGAAAGAGCTGGCGCAGGCAGGGCGGGATCTCGTCCGGGTAAAGCATGCTGCGAGACAAAAGACCGAAGGCGCAGACAGCGACACTGAAGGGTCGCAACGCGTTTTCCGGCTTTCGTCCTGCCAAGGTCGGTCCCGCGCATGCAGGGTTCATAGACGGTCGCACCGGCGATCGATGGAGGGCATGCCGAGGCGGATCTCTGCCTTTCTTCTCGAACGGCAGCACTCACCCCGTTTCCCCGGCCAGAGCCTCGGTTCCCGTCGTGAACCGGCGGCCAAGGCTGTAGCTGTCGCGTCAGACTGGTTCCCGGTCTGGCGATCGCGGCACGCTTCGGGGTAGGCGGGACAAGCTTCGGCATCTCACGGGAAAGCCAACCGGTTCGAAAGACCGGAACGGCGATCAATTCACCCGGGCCTGGAACAGGGCAGGGGTGAAAAGGGGTTTCTGCGTCCGCCATTTCGAGCGTTTGGCGGGCCAGAAATGGCGGCACGATGCCAGCCAGGGGCTTCGGCTCACAGGCTGCATCGCGCGGCCGGCGTGATGCGCTTTCCGTCATCGCAGGATGGCGGCCGGTAGCCTCGCGCGATCCCCTCCCGGCGGCCTTTGGCAGGGCTTGGCTGTTCTCCTGATGAAGGAGCGAACGGTCCCATGGACATGCACCGACAGACCTCTTGCCCGAGCCCGCGGCTGGTGGCCCGGGTTGCGAACCTGCGCCGTGCGCCGGCTGTCGCTAACCGGCGTGAGGGCGAGGCGACGGGCGCGACAGGTCCCGACAAGTGGCAGCTGCTGCGCGCACTGACGGAGTGCCGCGCCGCCTTCGGCCTTGGCGATCGCAGCCTGCTGGTTCTGGAGGCTCTGGCGAGCTTCCACCCCGCGCGCCAGATCGACCCGCGCCAGCCGGCCATCGTCTTTCCCTCCAATGCCGAGCTGATCCTGCGTGCGCGCGGCATGGCGCCGGCCACGCTGCGCCGGCATCTGGCCGCGCTGGTAACGGCCGGCTTCATCGCCCGTCGCGACAGCCCGAATGGCAAGCGCTATTGCCGGCGCGGCGAAAGCGGGGCAGGGGACCAGAGCTTCGGCTTCGATCTCACGCCGCTGGCACTGCGCGCCGACGAGATCCTGGCCGGCGCAGCACTTGCGGCCCGCGACAAGCGCGCCGTACAGCGCTGCCGGGCCGAGATCACCGTCTCCCTGCGCCAGATCGCCCAGCATGTTGCCAGTGCCCTGGAGCAAGGGCTCGAGCCGCAGCTCTGGCAGTCTTTCGCCGCCCGCCTTGGCGCGCTTTCCGGCCGTGTGTCGCGCAGCGCCGCGCTAGAGGCCTTGAACGACCGCCGGACACGCCTCGCCGCCCTGCTGCAGGAGGCCGAAGCCGCTTGGGGCCAGGCTCTGCAATCTGCGCAAATGAGCGCCAATGACGCCCAGAATGAGCACCACAAACAGAAAGCAGAATCAGAATATTCTTTTGAAAAGGTCCAGGAGATTGTGCCGCAGGCCCTGGTGGACGGTGCAGAGGTGCCGGACGACCGGAACGAAAGCGGAAAGACCGACGAGGGCAGGGCAGAAACAGACCGGGTGGAGAAGCAACGATCCGGGCCGGTGGCGGCAAGGACGGCGCAATCGCCCGGACTGAGCCTGGAACGGCTCCTCCGGCTCTGCCCGGACTTTGCCGCCTATGCCGTCAACGGGCTTTCGAGCTGGCACGAGGCCGCACGCGTGGCAGAGACCGTCCGCAGCATGCTGGTCATCCCAGCGACCGCCTGGATGCGCGCCATCCGCGGTTTCGGCCGCGACGGCGCCACGATCGTGCTCGGCGTGATCCTGCAGCGCGCAGACGCCATTCGCTCGCCGGGGGCCTATCTCCAGGCGCTGGTGGCAAAGGCCGAGAGAGGCCTGTTCTCACTGGATCAGCTGCTGGATGGCCTGATGTCTCCGGAAAGGTCGCGGCCATGAGTCGGCGCATGTCGGGCATCGGATCTCCGCAAAGCCGAGGCCGCGGACTTGCGGGGAAGCAGCCGGATGCCGCGTCTGTGGCAAACGAGGACAGCAGCAGCGGCATATCCCGGAAAGGCGTCCCCTGTCCTGCGATCAGGCCATGTGATAAAACAAGACCTTAAAGCGCAGGACGGTCATTCAAGCGATCGCCAGGCTTTCCGGGACGACGTTTTCGCACTGTGCAGTCGCAGCATCACAATTTTGCACCGCTGTTGCCTTATCCCTCGCCTATCCCGTATGTAACCGCGAGCGTTCCAAGCAGGATTGCGCCCGAAGATCCTGTGACCGCCAGAGGTCCATGTGGCATGGGTGCAAAGGGTTCAGATGATTTGACATTTGCCTGCCAGAAATCTTAGAACCTATCTAAAATCGTGTGTTTTCGAGCACTGCTCGACAAAGATGTGCCGATGGCATGGAGGACCGATGACTTCTGAGACGTGGTTTGGTCGCTTGGCTGGCGGGAAACCGTCACTGTCGAAGCTGCAGCAGCGGGCCGATCAAGCCAATGCAGCGCGCAATTGGAGCGAGGCCGCCAGCCTTTACGAACAGGTGCTGGCGATCGATCCGAGCCGTGCCGCTCTCTGGATCCAGCTCGGCCATTGTCGCAAGGAAGCCGGCGATATCGAGGGGGCCCGGGAGGCCTATCTCGAAGCGGCCGAACGCGCGCCGGGCCTGTCCGAACCCTATTTCCACCTCGCCCATATGGTGCGCCATCGCGGCGATCTCTGGCAGGGCTTTCTCGCCTTTCATGAGGCCTACAAGGCCGATGGCAACGCCCAGGCCGCCAGCGAGCTGGCGCTGATGATCGGCACCACGGACAGCTTCGACACGGTGAAGGCGGATGTCCAGTCGGTGTTCGATGCCGCCGACTATCTCGAGCTGAATCCCGACATCGCCCAGGCCGGTGTCGATCCCTTGCTGCATTATCTGATGTTCGGCTGGAAGGAGAAGCGCTCGCCCTCCCATATCTTCGATCCCTGGTATTACGAGCAGCGCTACAAGAGCCAGATCAAGCCCGGCGAGCTGCCGCTCGTCCATTTCGCCCGCAACCGCGACAAGGGCTTCCGCGGCAATCTGCTGAGCCATGAGCGCTGGTTTACGCCCAAGGCCCCGAGCGAGGCCGAATGGGCGGCGCTCTCGCCCGCGCGGCTCTCCTCTGATACGCGCGCGGTCGTGATCCTGCCGGTCTACAAGGGCTATGACGAGACGCTGGCTGCGGTCTATCATGCGTTGTCGGCGCGCGGCGATGCGCCCTACAGCCTGCTGGTCATCAATGATTGCGGGCCGGATGCGGCGCTGAATGCGGTGCTGTCGGCGCTCGGCGAAAAGGGCCTGTTCGACTATCACATGAGCACGGTCAATCGCGGCTTCGTGCAGACCTGCAACCACGCGATCAACGAGCTTTCGGGCGGGCTCGACGTCATCCTGCTGAACTCCGACGCCTTCGTCTTCCCCGGCTGGTTCGAGCGCATGATCGCCCATGCCGACCGCGATCCGCGCGCGGCGACCATCACGCCGCTGTCGAACAATGCCACGCTCTGCTCCTATCCGGTGCGCGACAAGAACAATCTGCTGGCGCTGGAATGCAGCCCCGCCGCGCTGAACGATCTGGCCGGCCAGATCAATGCCGGGCGCGCCGTGGATGCGCCGACCGGCGTCGGCTTCTGCTTCTACATGCGCCGCAGCGTGATCGAAGAGATCGGCGCGCTCGATCCCGTCGCCTTCAAGCTGGGCTATGGCGAGGAAAACGACTTTTGCATGCGCAGTCTCAATGCAGGCTATCGAAATCTGATCGCCACCGATATTTTCGTCTTCCATGTCGGCTCGGTCTCGTTCTCCTCGACGAAACAGGCCAATTTCGATGCCGGCCAGAAGGCGCTTCTGGAGAAGCATCCGAACTATCCGCTGCTGGTGCAGCATCATTTCAAGGCCGATCCGACCCGCAGCGGCCGCCGCGCGCTCGATGCCGCCCGGCTGATAGAGGCCGCCAAGGGCGCCACGCTGATCCTCACCCATAATTGGGGCGGCGGGATCGACACCTATCTGAAGGACAAGAAGGCGGAGTTTTCCGCCAATGGCCGGCCGGTCCTGCTGATGACGGTCCAGGATCGCCATTTCGTTTCGCTGTTCAGCGATGAAGGGATCTTCATTCCCAATCTCGCCGGCATCGACCTGCGCACGGAAATGCCGCTGGTCGAAGCGCTGCTGTCCGGGCTCGATCTGGATCTCGTCCATCTCAATTCCTTTGCGGGGCTCAGCTGGCGCTTCCACAAGGCGCTTCTGTCGCTCATTGCCGGCCTGCCGGCGAAAAAGACCCTGGTCGTGCATGATTACGCCGCGGTCTCGCACCACTATCAGCTGATCCGGCCGGACCAGATCTATGCCGGCATTCCGACGCTGGAGGATCTGCGCAGCTGGACGGCGATGACGATGGAACAGGCGGCGGACCCCTGCGATGTCGATGAACGCCAGGAGGCCTATCGCGCCCTGTTCGCCTCGGGCGCCGTGATCGAGGCGCCCAGCCGCGCGGCGGCCGACATCATGGCCGGCTTTTATCCGCAGGCCGTCATCAAGGTCGCGCCGCATCGTGAGGACTGGAACGCAGCCAAGCTGCCGGCAATCCTGCCGCGCCGGCCTGACGGACGCCTGCGCATCGCCCTTCTGGGCGCCATCGGCCCGCACAAGGGCGGCGACCTGCTCTTGTCGCTCGCCCGCGACGCCCGCGCGCGACGGCTGCCGATCGATTATTCCATTGTCGGCTATAGTTCGGACGATGCTGCGCTTGCGGCCGAGGGCGTCAAGATCACAGGCCGCTATGCAGACAATGAGGAGGCGATGACGCATCTGGCGAGCCTGCAGCCGGATCTGATCTTTATCCCCAGCATCTGGGCGGAAACCTATTGCTATACGCTGTCGATCGCGCTCGAAAGCGGCATCCCGCCCGTGGTCTTCGATCTCGGCGCCCAGTCCGAACGGCTGCGCGCCGCCGGCCGCGGCACCATCCTCGACCCCCGCCTCATCAACAGCCCCGCAGCGCTTTCCGATACGCTTCTGGCGCTGGCGCTGCCGGCAAAGGCGGAGCCGAAGCGGGCTTGAGAGCATGCCGCGCAACATTGCGCACCGGTTTTACGGTCACGGCATGCGAAAAGACAGGGACCTAAAGCGCGGGAAGCGAATGTGAAAGATGGCGGCTCGCTTTTGAAGGCGCGACGGACCTCGAAGCATCGGATCGAAAGGCGCGATGCCGCTTTCGGTCCGGGACAAGAGCTGAGATCTGCCGCATTGGACTGTCGCATGGTTCAGGCCGATGCGCCGACCAAGCCCGGCGGTTTATCCAAAAAACGGTCCGGCTTTCCTGTGCGCGTGAGATGTGCGACCGCCAGTCGCGCAACCGAAGTGTGGCGCGAAAACCGCGCTGGAACGCATTTGCGCCGAACAAGGAACCTGTCGTTGCTCTTGCTTCCAAAAGGCGGCAAAAGCCTTTACATGCATTTCCGTCGCGATACGATTTCAGGATATTTGGCACTTTCATGCAGGACGCTTCCTCTCAGCATCTCTTAAGGCATAGCTCGAGCCCGTCGGCTCATCTTCCCGTCAAGATCGCATGGGTTGCACTGGAACCGGACGTGCAGGCCGGCGCGCTGACCCACAAGTCCGACGAATGCACCCTCGTTGCTCTGTCGCTCGACAGTCTTGAGCCGACGACGACCGGTGAGGCGCTGATCCCGCCCGATCTCGACAGCATCATCACCAGTTCTCCCGACATCCTCGAACGGATCCAGGCCTATTACGCCAGCCCGGCGGCAAGCCCGGCCGGACCCGCGCCGCTCGTTGCCCTGATCAGCGCGCCCGAGCAGGTGACACCGTTCATTTTCGGCCGGATTGCCGCCTGTGTGCGCCGTCTCGCGCGCGCCAATGCCGATCTCCTGCGCTCCACCGCCCTGCTGCGCGCCGATTACGAGGCGATGTCAGCCGCCTTTGCCGCGCTCGAAGTGCTGGTTCAGCACAATCGCCTTGCCGAGCGGCGGGCCGCCACCCCCGTCGGCCCGAGCCGTCTGTCCCATCCGGCAGACGGCCTTTCGGTCGAAAACTTCGAGCAGCTTCTGCCGGATCGCTCCGCCGGCCTGTGCGATGTCGCCATCTATCTTCGCGCCCTCCCCAAGGGGGAAGGCGATCTTCACATCCAGCTGCGCGCGCTCGAAAGCGACGTCGTCGTCGGCCGCTGGACCGTCGCGCGCCGCGCGCTGTCCGAGGGCTGGCTGCGCCTGTCGCTGGACCGGGCCCTGCCGGTCGAACCCTGTTCCCTGCTCCTGTCCGGACGCTGGACGGGGGGCGAGGGGCTGCATCTGGGCCTCGGCGTCTCCCATCCCGTCGAGCGCTGGCAGGCACTCATCAACGGACAGCGCATCGGCAGCACCCTGGCGCTCAATCGCTGGACCGCCTCGCCCGGGCTTCGCCTCCCCCATTCCAGCGAGGCCGTGCGCGCGCTCGGCAGCGGCATGGAGCGGAGCACGCTGGTGCTTCAGGCCGACACCGCCATCATCGATTCCCTCGGCGATGCCTCGATGGTCTTCTTCCACGAGGCCGAGAGGAGCATCCAGGTCCATCCGGTCGGATTGTCGCCGACCAAGGCCTGTCTGCCGCTTGCCTGCCCGGCCGGGGTCGTGCGCATCTCCGCGCGCGTCGAGACGATGCATCCGGAAGCGGGCCGCGTGGTCTACGGGCTCGGCCTGGGATCGCCGGACATGCGCGGCGCGATCGCCCTGCCGAGCCTGGATCTGGATCATCAGAGCGACTGGGTGGTGCTGCCGGCGCGCACGCCGGCGATGGTGACGCTGTTCCTGGCCGAACCCCTGGCCGAGCCGGCGGATCTCTATCTTCTGACGCGCCTGCCGGAAGGGGAGAGCGCGCGCTTCTGCTGGGCCCATTTCAGCGACATTACGTTCGACTATGCCGAAGGTGGCGCGGATGTCGCCTGAAATGTCGCTCTCCGTCCCGGCAAAGCGCC
Source organism: Xaviernesmea rhizosphaerae (assembly GCF_001938945.1). GTDB lineage: Bacteria > Pseudomonadota > Alphaproteobacteria > Rhizobiales > Rhizobiaceae > Xaviernesmea > Xaviernesmea rhizosphaerae. Next base: position 18,575 of record NZ_MKIO01000042.1, on the reverse strand, counting down.
GGATCGCCGTGATCACGCCGATCTTCCGGCATTCGGGCCTCGTCATCGAGGCGATCGAGAGCATCCGCCGCCAGACGCTAGCAGACGACATCCTGCATGTCCTGGTCAATGACGGCTGCCCGTTCGAATCCACGCATGAAACCTGCGCGACCTATGCCACGGCCTATCCCGAGGCCACGGTTTATCTTCGCAAGAGGAATGGCGGCCTCAGTTCGGCCCGAAATTTCGCCGTTCGCCACATCCTGGCGACGCGGCCGGAGATCGAGCTGTTCTATTTCCTCGATGCCGACAACCGCCTGCATCCGCAGGCGCTGGAGCGCGCTTCGGCCTATCTCCTGCGGGAAGGGGTGGACTGGGTCTATCCCGATGTCGACATGTTCGGCCTGCGCGAGGGCTGGGACTATGGCGGCGACTTCTCGCCGCTTCTGATGCGCAACATGAACCTGTGCGAGGCGGGCAGCCTGCTGCACCGGCGCGTGTTCGAGGCCGGCGTGTTCTTCGACGAGGCCATGCGCCAGGGCTATGAGGACTGGGATTTCTTCATCAGCGCCTTCGAGCACGGATTCAGGGGAAAGCATCTCGAAAATTTCGGCTTTCTCTATCGCAAGCGGCCGGAGAGCATGCTGGCGGAATCGACCAAGCTGGATGCAATGATCCGCTATTCGATGCAGCGCAAGCATCGCGCCTTCTTCTCGGAAAAGGAGATCAGGGCGCAGGAGCAGCGCGAGTTTCCGCGCTATGTGATCTATCTGGCCGATGAGGGCCGCACCGTCTATGCCAGCGATCCGCATGATCTTTCCGCCGACGTCAAGGATTTCCCGGCGGATTTCTGGCGCGCGCTGATCGAGCCCGGCCGTTCCTCGGTGCCGGCCTTCCTGGCGGTGACGACCGCGGCGTCCCTGCGGGTTCTCCAGCGGGCAAGGATCGCCTCCTGGCTGTTCTGGGCACTGGAAGAGAAGCTCAATTTCGCCCCGATCGCCGCCGTGCGGGTCGAGGCGGCCCTTCGCCAGGCCGGCCTTGCGCAAGACGACGACGGGGAGGATTACAGCATCCGCCCGGAGCGGGTGGAGACGGTGCAGGACGCGCATCTGATCATGATGCCGTTCAACACGCTCGCCGATGTCGCGCGCACAGATCTCGGCTGGCTGCAGACGCTGGTGCTGCACAGCGGGGCGGATCTGGCACAGCTGTCGGTGACGCTGTCGCCCAGGGGCGCGCAGACGCTCGGCCGCAAGGTCGGTTTCGATCTGCTGCTTGTCGCCGAGCGGCTGTGCAATTCGCCCTATCGCGAGGCGGCACGAATGACGTGGAACTGGCGCAAGACGCTGTTCCGCCGGGTCGATGCCTATCACGTCGAGCGCAAGAGCTGGGGCGGGGTCGCAACCTTTCCGCCAAGCCGCCGCCAGGGCCGCAATATCGGCTTCCTGCTGCCCCTCGTCGAATTCGGCGGGGTGGAGAAGGTCGTGCTCAATATGGCCCGCACCATGAAGGCCGAGGGCTGGGGCGTTCACCTCTACATCACCGAGCGCAACAATGGCCGGCTGACCGAAGAGTGGCAGCAGGTTTTCGACAATATCATTTTCCTGCTCGATCCCACCCAGGCGCCCTGGTCGGGGCCGGAGGAATATTTCGGCACGCCGCTCTCGGCCTGGAACGATCCGGGACAGCGCGAGCGCGCGGTGGCGCTGATGGGCTGGCAGGATGTGGTGGTCAACGCCCATGCCGCAAGCACCAACTGGCTGATGGGCGCTCTTCGGCAGCGCAAGGTCGTCACCGTTGCCTCCCTGCATCTGACCGACCTGACGGCGACCGGCCGGCCCGTCGGCCATACGTTCCTGACCCTCGCCTTCGAGCATGCCTATGACCATATCGCCACCTGCTCTGAAGCGCTGGCGGACTGGTGCCGTGGCATGGGCATGCCGGCCGAAAAGCTGGTGCCCGTGGTCAATGCGCCGACCTTCGCGCCGCCGCCGCAGGTGATCGAGGAGGCGCTCGCGGGCCGTGGCCGGGCCGAGCGCCTGCGGGTGCTGTTCCTCGGGCGGCTGGACCCGCAAAAGGGCCTCGAGACGCTGGCGGACATCGTCGCGCGCACCCGCGAGATGAACCTGCCGATCGACTGGACGATCGTCGGCAAATCCGTCGTTTCCGATACGCGCAACCCGGCCGTGGAAACGCTGATGCCCTATCTGCAGCCGCCGGTCTATGATCAGGACGAGCTGATCGCGCTCTATGGCGCCCATGACGTGCTGGTCCTGCCCTCGCAATATGAGGGCTTGCCGCTGGTGCTGCTCGAGGCGATGCAGCTCGGCGTCGTCACGCTGGGCAATGATGTCGGCGCGGTGCGCGAGGCGATCCGCGATGGCGAGACCGGCTTCGTCATGGACCCCGCCGGCGACGTTCCTGCACAGGCGGTCGCGCATCTGCGCGCGCTTTCGCAGGACCGCGACAAGCTCAGAGCCCTCAGCCAGGCCGCCGTGGCGGCGATGGAACAGCGCAACTGGGGGCAGGCGATGAAGGGGCTGATCCAGGCGATCGACAAGCGGCTGGAGCTGCGCGACAAGGCGAGCTAGAGCATCGGACCGAAAAGTGGGCACCGGTTTTCGGAAAATCCGATGCAAAAACAAAAATCTACAGCATCACACTGAGTGCTATTTTTAGTCCGATGCTCTAAAGGTCACAACTCCGGAGACGCAACACACAAAGCCCGCGATGGGAAAACATCGCGGGCTTTGTTGTTCGGGCGGTCATGGTCCGACGGTTCTTGTTTCCGGTTCGCGAAGCGATCAGCCGGAAACCGGATCAATAGCCTGCGAAATACATTTTCGCGGCCTTCGGGAACTCGCGGAAGATCGTATCGTAATTGCTGACATGGCCGTCATGCGCATCGTCGAGCGGCGCGAAGCGCCTGACATAGCGGTTTCTCAGCCGCTCTTCGCCCCAGTCTTCCTCTTCGCGGTCGCGCGTCTGGATGATGATCAGATCGAAATTGTCTTTCTGATGCAGATCCCAAAGCGCATCGCGGATCTGCCGCGCTTTCTCGCGCATATCCTGTTCGTCGGTCTTGTAGAAATAGGCCGTGCGATCGTCGGAGGCGGCATCGCGCAGAAATTTCGTCACGAGATAGTCGATCTTCGCCCGATAGGCCGCCCAGGTCTCCTCGAACTTCGGATCGTCGCGCGGCTCGCCCGTCGTGAAGGGATTGTGGAAGAGATAATCATAGCGGGCGTCAAGCAGCATCGAGTCATGGCTGTGCGGCCGGATATTGGCCAATTCCGCCACGCCCTCGAAACGCGCCCGCAAAAGGCGCAGCAAGGCGCGGCAATCCGTCACGTTCCACGAGAAGAAGCTGGAGCTGTCCTGCTGCAGGACGCGCCGGAACTGGAAGGCGACCTCACAGTTCGACCCGAGCGAAATATAATGCTGATAGCGTCCCGCCACCCCGGGATCTGCCCGCGTTATCGCCTGCGCGCTGCTGGCCCGAGGCCGGAGCCCGGCATTCGCCAGCGCTTCGTCCGCCGCCGTCGACTGGAAAAACAGTTTCTTGAAATGCTCGGAGGCCAGCGCCTTCAGATCGCGCCAGTCCAGTTCGAAATTGTTCCGGTAGGCCTCCATGCCTTCGACGGCGATGTCGGTCACCCGCTCTGCCGGCAGATGGCGCGCGGCGCGGGCATGCTCCCGATAGTAATCGTAGAGATGGCCGTGCAGGTGATCATTGGCGGAAAAGATCCGGTTGGAATATGCAACCCCCGGCAGATTGGCGATCCATCGATACTTGGCCATGCCGGCGCCGACCGGTGCGATGAAGGCATCCGCCATCTGCGACAGGACGATGCTCTCGGCACCCGAACAGTTGATGCTGTTGAGGATCGGCACGCCGGGGTCGAGCCGGTCGATGATCGACTGGGCCATATCGATCTCTTCCTGAACCGACATCAGGGCATGGGTCCAGCCCTGCGACACGCCGGAATTGATGCCGTCGAGGATGAAGCCGATCGCGGGAAATTCCGCGTGAAGCGCCTCCATCATCAGGCGAAGCCCCTCGTCCTGGCCGATCCAGGCCCGGTTGCCGAGACGCAGCGTGACGAGCACCAGCGGGAAGCAGCGCTTGCGCATCGCGCGGGCCTCCTCGATGAGGGCGCCCTTCGCCTTGTCCGCCGCCGCGATCATCACGCGGTTGGCCAGTTCCTCGGTGATGTAATTCGACTTCAGCGTCAGAATGGTCTCGCCGGCCAGGATGCGCAGATCCGCATCATGCTCATTGTCGAGCAGCAGGACCGGCTGCTTGACCTGCTCGGGATAGAGATCGCGGACGTCGCAGATGATCGACAGGTTCCGATAGACCGCCAGCCCATCGGCGTCTGTCCGCTTGGCATAGCGGAAGAAGGGAGACCAGCCCGAGATCGCATTCCAGATGTAATGGCCGATATGGGGAATGACCGGCGCGACCACGTGAATCGTGCCGTCGAAGGCGTCCGATCGCGGATAGGTCAAGGCCGGGACCTGTGCGAAATGGACGAAGAGCCGATGAACGAAGGCGGTGACCGTCTTGGCGCTGAATTTGCTCTCCCGGAAAAACAGGATCGTCCGGAGTTTCGGGAAGATCCAGACCGTATCGGAGAGGTAGCGATCCGCCTCGCACCATTGGGCGGCGACGAAGCTCCTGTCCTCCTGCGGGAAGGCGAAGGCATCGACGCCGACCATGCGCACGGATTGCGCCAGCCCTTCGCCATAGGGATCGAGCGTCACCTTGTAACGGCGGTCGAGTGTGTCGAGAATGTCGCGGATGCGCGGCTTCACGCCGTCATCCAGCCGCCATGCCTTGTCATCCTCCCGCGGCGAGATGGCATCGACATAGGCGTCCGGGCCGGCTTTCAGCCTGTCCAGAAATGCGCCGGACAGGCCGCCGGCGACAAGTGCCGGCCTTGCCTGGTCGAGATCGGACGTGGCGATGACCGTATAGCTGTCCAGCAGCGCGCTCACATCGTCGCGAAGGTCGGAGGGGGCAAGGCGCGCCCAGTCCACCGGACGGCCCGCAAGGAAGTCGACCACGCCCTGGTTGAGCGCCTCGAGCCTTGCATCGCGTTGCGCGTCGCTTTCCGGGTTGAGGCTCCTGGCCACGCGGCCGGACGGGTCGGCATAGCGGACCAGGGCGAAGAGTTCGGGCGAATGGGCATGGGCCAGCCGAAGCGCATGATCCAGCCCCGCCTCGTCGCGCGGCTCCGTCAGATGCAGCAGGTTGACCAGTTCGTAAAGCGCGGAGGCGCGCGCCGGCGACCTGTCATTGGCGGCCCCCAGCGCATCGGCGATCGACTGGAGATCCGCGATGGCCTCGGCCTCCCGGGATTGCCGGCGCGCCGCCTCCTTGAAGGCATGGTAGATGCTGCCCCATTGCGCGGGATGGCGCAGCAGCGCGGCGCGGAAATGGCCATAGCTTTCGGCGCTCCTGGAGAGATGGTCCTGCGCGGCCGCGTGATAGACGAGCAGTTCGGGATGATCGGGATAATGCTGCAGCGCGCGCTGGCCGACAGCCGCGGCAAGATCGATGCGGCCGTTTTCAAAGCTGAGGACGACGGCCTGTCTGAAGGCGTCAAGCTCAGGCTGCGCCAGGAGGTCCGTCAGTCGTGCATAGGCTCTGGCCGCATCGCTCAGCCGCCTTTCGGCCAGCGCTGCCGCCGCCTCGGCACGCAGTGCGTCCGTCGTCATCTCGGTGTCGAAATTCATCCATCATGCTCCGGTGGCAAACGCCGATGTCCACTGAGACGGCGCAGGGCGGCGCGCGTCCTGCCGGTCTTTTCGAACACATCGAGCGTCTTTCGATCGGGCGGCTCGCTCTGCCTCTGGCTGCGCCCGTCTCCTCAGTAAAACGCGACAGCCTCCAGGGGAAGCCGGACCTTTGAAAATGATGATCAGCTCGACATTTGCTCCCAAGCCCTTTTTATCTCGGCCGATTCGATGAACGACCAGACGAAGGCGCTGAAGCGCGCCGGATCGATTTCGAAATCATTGATCTTGCCGTCCGGGCTGCGCTCCACGTCCCGCGTGATGTGGTCGGCCGGGAGATATTCGATCCTGTTGGGCTCCTCGACCCAGAAGCCGGAGCTGTAAAGGTCATAATCGCCGTTGCGGCCCAGGATGAACCGGTTCCCGTAGATGACGCCGGGCAGCCGTCCGACCCAGCATGTTTTCGCCAGGCCCGCCCCCCAGGGCGTGACGAAGATGTCGCACAGATTCACGAGCCGGACCGATTCAGGATAGGTGAGGTGGGCCGTGTCGATCAGTTCGACATTCTCGCGCGTCCCCAGCTCGCGATGCATCCGCTCGAGGAGCTGCGCCTCGACATCGGTGGCGATGGCGGCGTGCGTCCCCGTTTGCTTCTGGCGCTGGGTTCCGTCCAGCACGATGCGCAACAGGCCGCCGTTCAGATGGCGGGTCGCCGTATCGATCAGGCTTTCCAGAAGATCGAACGCGTTGAGACATTCACGATTTCCGCATCGGATCCCGAAACAGATCGACAATGCCGCGGGATCCGCGATGACGCGATCGATCATGGCGTGGTTGTCGATGCGCAGATTGTCCAGAACCTGCTTCGACAGGTTCCTGCCGATGAAGTCGTGGCGCGTCATGAAGGTGACGACCTCGGGGCTTTGCGCCAGATAGCGCGCCAGCGCGTCGACACTGTCGACCAGAACGAACTCAGCCGCCACATCGCTCAGGATGCGCTCGAGATCCCCATGCAGGCAGCGATGTTCATAGCCGAGAACGATGTCGAAGCGGACGCCGTTCTGCACGAAGAAATCGGCCGCGGAGAAGCTGTTCCAGATCTCGTGGCCGATATGCCAGAAGCCTTCGCTGAAGAAGGCGAATTTCTGCGTTGCCCGGCCCGCATCGACCGCTCTCATCTGCTCGATATCGAGATGCGTCACATAATTGCTTGTGGCAACATAGAACGTCCACCAGAGTTCCTGGACGAAGTGCTTGACGGAATAGAAGTATTCCAGATGCTCGAAATCGATGCATTCGTTGAGGAAGTCGATTCGGACCCTCTGGTCGCCGATATAACCCCAATTGGTGCCCAGCCGCGTCCAGAGATAGACAAACGACCCGTCGATCGCTTTCGACCGGATGAAATGCGCACCCCAATTGGTGCAACGAACGGCAAGGGTCTTTCCGAAGGCACGATCCAGGAGAACGCCCGCCTGCATATAGTCGATCGTTTCGGAACATTGGGTTTTTCCCGAGCGCTGGAGACGCCCGTTCAGCCTGGTATGGGATCTGATCGTCTTGCGCATCGTGAAGAAGAAATAGGCGCTGCCGAAGCGAAGCATGTCCGACGCCTGGTAATCGCGCAGCGCATCGGCCGAATGTCTGTCGGGACTGGAGATGAAATTCTTCAGATTTCGAAGAAAATCGAAATAGGCGCTCGCCAGATCGGGATGCGACAGGACATCTGCCTCGAACCGGGCCAGATAGGCTTGCATATCATGCTGTGAAAGAGCCTCTTGAAGGGTGGCTTCCAAGCTCTGACGGACCCGCGACCATTCCTTGAGAGTGTGCTGGATCATAGCGACGGTCGGCATGCGGATCGGTCCTCGAAGCAGGATAGAAGTATCTAATATTCACAATATATTGGTTGCGCGCAGGCAAGGCAATCTGCCGCTCCGCCGAACGGCGGCGCCCGTCCTTGAAAAGTCCATACGCTTGTGCGGCGAATGCGGCAATGTTATGTGCGGCCTCATTGCGCGCGATGCGCGACCGGACGCCTCTGCGCAAGCGATGCTTTCGGCTGGGATCATCAGTTTTCAAACCTGTCTGTGGAGACGGAATTGCCTTTCAAAGTCGCGATTATCGGTGCCGGCTGGTATGGCTGCCATATCGGTTCCTCGCTGGCGAGCCTTGGCTTCGAGGTCAAGATTTTCGAGGCGGAGCGGCGGACGCTGCATTGCGCTTCCGGCAACAACCAGTTCCGACTGCACATGGGCTTCCATTATGCCCGCCATCACGGCACGCGGCAGCAGTCGCGCGACGGGTTCCTGCGCTTTCTCGAGCGCTATCCCGATCTCTCGGCCCCGATCGAGCAGAACATCTATGCCGTGCCGAACCGCGACAGCCTGATGGACTTTCCGACCTACAAGATGATCATGGCCTCCTCGGGCATCGATTTCATCGAGACGACACAGACCAAGCCCTGGCTGGACAATATCAGCGGCGCGGTGCTGGCGGATGAGCGGGTGCTGATGATCAAGCATGCGCGCGAGCATTTCGAGCAGCGGCTGGCCAATATCCTGCAGCTCAATGCGAGGATCACCTCGCTCAAGCGGTTCGACACCCATGTCGAGGTCGATGGCGAGCGCTTCGACTATGTGATCGACGCGACCTGGGGTCACTTCTCCGACATTCCGCGCGACATCTTCTTCGAGCCGACCATGCTGCTCTATTACGAGGCGACGGCGCCGCATCCGGCGATCACGCTCGTGGACGGGCCGCTCTGCTCGGTCTATCCGACGGAGGATCCGTCCATCTTCACCCTGTCGAGCGTGGTGCACACCCCGCTTGGCCAATATGCGAGCTCTCCGGAGGCCTGGGCCAAGCTGCACAGCGTCGATGGCGAGCTCGTGGCGATGAAGCGCGCGGCGATGGAAGAGCAGATCCGGCGCTACGTGCCGCATTTTTCCGACGCCTTCCGCTATAGCGGCGTCCAGCTCGCCATCAAGACCAAGCCGGCCGGCAAGGAAGACGACCGCAGCTGCGCCATCTATCGCGACGGCCGGATGTTCAGCGTGCTCTCGGGCAAGATCGACACGATTTTCTACGCCACGGAGCGGATTCTGTCGCTACTGGAAGAAAACAATTCTAAAGGACCGGTTGCGCGATCCTTCGCGATCCGCGACGACATTCTCATGCCGGGTTTGGTGGGAGCGAGCAAATGAGCGCTAAGACGGGTTTGATCGGTTATACCGGGTTCGTCGGCTCGACGCTGATGCGCAGCCGTGCCTTCGATGCGCGCTACAATTCCTCCAATATCGAGGAGATCAGGGGCCGGCATTTCTCCACACTGGTCTGCGCCGGCGTCTCGGCGGTCAAGTGGCTGGCCAATAAGGAGCCGGAACAGGACAAGGCCGGCATCATCAGGCTGACCGACCCTTTGGAAACGGTGACGGCGGATCATTTCGTGCTGGTCTCCACGGTCGATGTCTATCCCGCGCCCGTCGCCGTGACGGAGGCCGATCAGCCCGATCCGGCATCGGCGCAGCCTTATGGCCGGCATCGGCGCGAATTGGAGCTCTGGGCACAGGCGCGCTTCAAGCGCTGCACGATCGTCCGCCTGCCGGGCCTGTTTGGCGAGGGCTTGAAGAAGAATCCGATCTACGATCTGATCGTCGGCAACCAGGTCGACAAGATCGTGCCCAACGGCGTGCTGCAATGGTATCCGATGCGCCGCTTCGCTGAGGATCTCGACAAGGTCGTGGCGTCGGGACATGAAGTGATCAACGTCGCGGTGGAGCCGATTGAGACGGCCGCCATCGTCGACATGTTCTTTCCCGGGACCGCGATCGGCGCGCCGTCGCCGGCGGCGCCGCGCTACGACATGCGCACGCTGCACGCGCCGCTTCTCGGCGGTGAGGGCGATTACCATATCGACCGCGCCACCATGCTGGGCGAGCTCAAGCGCTTCATCGAAGGCGCAAGGGCATGAAGCTCGGCCTGTCCAATCTCGCTTTCGAGCAGGAGCCGGCCGCGCCCGCGCTGGAAGCGCTGGCGGCCGCCGGCTTTAGCGGCCTCGAGGTCGCGCCGACGCGGATCGCGCCCTGGGACGAGCTGACCGATCAGCGGCTGGCCGATTATGCCGGCAATCTCGCGCGTTTCGGGCTCGGCGTCTCCTCGCTGCAGGCGATCTTCTTCGGCGCCGAGGGCGTGGAGCTTCTGGGCGCGCCCGATGCTTTCGAGCGCATGCGCAGGCATATCCATCTGGTCGGCCGGGTCGGCCAGGCGCTCGGCGCGCGCAGGGCGGTGTTCGGCGCGCCGCGCCAGCGCCGCCGCGGGGAACTCACCGTGGCGCAAGCCTTCGATCTGGGCCGGGAGCGGCTCGCCGACCTGGCCGAGGTCGCCGCGCACTATGATCTGGTGCTCGGGCTGGAGCCGGTTCCGCAGAGCTATGGCTGCGATTTTCTCGATCGCTGGACGCAGATGCGCCAGATGGTCGAGGCCGTCGGCCATCGCGGGCTCGGCATTCATCTCGATACCAGCTGCGTCGAACTCAGCGGCGACAGCATCGTCGAGGCCATCGAGGGCTGTGCCGGCAGGATCGTGCATTTCCATGCCGCCGAGCCGGATCTGCGCGGCTTCGATGCGCCCGTGGCCGACCATCCCGGCGCGGCCGCCGCGCTGCGCGCGCAAGGCTATGATGGCTGGGTGGTGGTGGAAATGCTCGCCGCCAAGGCCGGCGGGCCGGATGCCGCCGCCACGGCCGCGCGCTATGTTCATGGGGTCTACGGCGACCCCGCTTGATCCGGCCCGCCCCGATCCGCCTGCCGCCCGCGGCGGCGGGTTCGCGCGCTTACAGTTGCGCTTGCGCCCGGTTGCGGCGCATATGGCGGCGGGCGACAGCCCGAAAGCAGGCTGCGGGACATTGGCATGGCGCTTGATATCGATCGGTTGAAGCAGGGGCAGCGCTGGCGCGCGGCGGCCGAGGCGCAGGCCGAGCGGGTGGCGGGCGATCTCGACCAGCCGGCGCAATGGGTCCAGCTCGGCCATGCGCTGAAGGAAAGCGGCGCGCTCGACGCGGCGGCATTCGCCTATCGAAACGCGCTCGAGGCCGACGAGACCGAATGGGACGCCATGCTCCATCTCGGCCATCTCCTGCGCAGCCGCGGCAGGCTGGAGGAGGCGCTGGCCCTGTTTGAGGCCCTGGCGCGTCTGCCGTTTACCCCCGCGATCGATCACGAGATCGACGAGCTCACCGTCTTCCTGCATCCGAAAAACCGCCAGGCGGCGCTGTCCTCCTTTCCGCAGGACGCCCCGCAAGCGCCGGAGGCCACGGCCATCGTTGCGCGCCTCAGCGGGCTGCTCGCCGCCCATCGCGCCGCGCAGGGCAGGGGACATAGAGCGCCGCGCGGCTGGGCCCTTGTGCGCTCGCAGGCGGACCGGCTTGTGCGCCTGATGCTCGGCCGCAGTTTCAAGGCAGAGCTGGTGGCCAAACGCGATCTGATCATTCGCGATGGCCGATATGTGGCCCAGACCGATCATCCGCAATTTGCCGTCCGCCTGCCGCGAGGCCTGCCCATGGGCTGGGTCGAGATCCTGTTCGAGGCCCGGGCCGAGACGGCGCGCCTGACGCCCGTGCTCTTTCTCGCGCGCAGGCCGCCCTTTCGCGATGTCCGTATCGTTCCGCTCGAACAGGCGGGCGTTGCCGGCCGCTTCCGCGCCATGTTCCATCTCGACGGGCCGCCGGCGGCGCTCAGGCTCGATCCTCTGCATCGCCGGGACAGTTTCACGGTGACGCAGTTCACGCTTCGCCCGGTCAAGGCAGCGGCGGCACCGGGGGAAGGGGAGGGGGCCGCCGCGGCAGGCGGGACGCCAGCCTTGCCGGCGTCGTCAACCCTCGCCCTAAAGCGCGGCGACAGTCTTTATGCCGCGTGGTTCGCCGAGCAGATGCGCCTCCTGGCCGCCGACGATAGCGCCGGGGCGACAGGCGGGTCGCGCGCGCAGCCCGCTGTCGCGGTGCTGATCGACGGCGCCGCCGGCCCGACAGGACCGGCGGCCGCAAGCCGCCTTTCCCTGCCGGCGCAGCCTTCGGGCGCGATCCGGGTCGATGGCAGCCCGGCGGAGGTGCTGGCGGGGCTTGTCGAAAGCTTCACCCTTGTGCTGCGGCCCGGCGGGCGGCTGGTGCCCGATGCCGTCTTTCGCTTCCGCGCGGCCGCCCGGCGCCATCCCGATGCCCTGCTGTTTTACTGCGACGAGGATTTCAGCGAAGGGGACACGGTCTTCTCGCCGCTGTTCAAGCCGGATTGGGACATCGACCTGCATCTGGCCGCCGATTATGTCGGTCCCTGCGTCATGGTCGCGACCGCGATGCTGAAACGGCTGGCGGACGATCATCCCGAGGCGGCGCTGTTCGAGCTGGTGCAGCGGCTGTTGCTGTCGGCACCGCCGGAGCGGATCGTCCATATCGACGAGGTGCTGCATCACCGTCCGGGCATTGCCGGTAAGCGGCCTGATCTCCGGCAGATCGTCGACCGCAGCCCGGCCGAGCGGGCGCTGATCGAGCGGCTTCTGGGCGAGCGGGACATTGGCCTTGCCACCGATCGCGACGGGCTCGCCCATGTCGTCTATCCGCTGCCGCGCAGCCTGCCGCGCGTCAGCCTGATCATTCCGACGCGCGATCACCTGGCGCTGCTGCGCGGCTGCATCGGATCGCTCGCCACCGGCACGGATTATCCCGATCTCGAGATCGTCGTCGTCGACAATGGCAGCGTCGAGCCGGCGACGCAGGCCTATCTGCGCGATCTCTCGGGCCAGCCGGACCGCAAGGTGCTGCCCGCGCCGGGAGCCTTCAACTTCTCGCGCCTGTGCAATCTCGGCGTCGAGGCGGCGTCCGGCGCTTTCGTCTGTCTCGTCAACAACGATATCGTCGCCATCCGGCCGGACTGGCTGCGGGCGATGCTGCGCCATGGGCTGCGGCCGGATGTCGGCGCCGTCGGGGCGAAGCTGCTCTATCCTTCGGGCCATGTGCAGCATGCCGGCATTGCCGGCGGCATCGGCATGGTCTGCGGCCATGTCTACAAATACGAGACCGCCGACACCGCCGGGCCTTTCGGCATGCTGCAGGTCGCCCATCGCGTCGGCGCGGTCACGGGCGCCTGCCTTCTGGTGGACAAGGCGCGCTACCGGGCGGTGGGCGGGCTGGACGAGCAGGATCTGCAGGTCGCCTTCAACGATGTCGATCTCTGCCTGAAGCTCGAAAGCCAGGGCTTTCGCACCATCCTCGAGCCGCGCGCGAGGCTGCTGCATCTGGAAAGCTTCAGCCGGGGCCGGGATGTCACGCCGGAAAAGCGGGCGCGCTACGACCGGGAAGGCAAGGTGATGATCGCCCGCTGGAAACCCTGGATCGACCGCGATCCCTGGTACAACCGCCATCTGAGCCGGACCCTGGAAAACGGCGCCTTCAATCCCGGCATTGGCGCGCGTCCGCCTGTGGTCTGATTTTGACATTTGCCCCCGCCGGCGCAGATCGAGCATCATGGCGATGCCGCAAGGGCCAGGGCGTTCGCTTGCAAACCCGTGTTGCAAATGCCAAACCTGACCGGATAACAGAGCGGGATGCGGGAAGAACCAGGGCGCCCGGACGCCCTTGTTCGCGTCCCGCGCACGGACAGGGGTGTGATGTGGACGAGGGCATGAAGCTTGACGGCGGCGAGACGCAGGCCCGGCGCGCGGCGTTCGATGTCTCCATCCTCCTGACGCTCAGGGACGAGGCGCGCCATGTCCTGCGCACGCTTCTGTCGCTCGAGGAAGCGGTGGCCTATGCCCGCCAGTCCGGCGCCACCTTCGAACTCGTCATCGTGCTCGATCAGGCCGATCGCGAGACCAGTGCGATCGTTCAGACTTACGATTACGGTGCCTTCGACGGCGCGAGCCTGGTGGAGGTCGGTCACGCGTCGCCGGCATTGTCGCGCAATGACGGCGTCCGCGCCGCCCGGGGAACCCATATCGCCATGGCCGAGGCCGGCGTGCTGGTCTCCTTTGATTTCTACGCGCGCATGCTTGCCGCCGCCGGGGCGCGCGAGCGCCCGGCGATCCTGTTTCCGGACTATGTCATCGGCTTCGGCGAAACCGCCGCGATCGTGAAATTTTACGGGCCGGAGCAGATCGGCATCGGCGATTTCTTCGCGCAGAACCCCTATGACGGTGCGCCGCTGTTCTGCCACCGCAGCCTTTTCGATGATCTGCGGTTTGCCGATGTCGGCGATGACGCGCGCTTTGCCTATGAGGATTGGCACTTCAACAGCGAATGCCTGGCCCGCGGCCACGAGATCCTGACCGTCGCCGGGACCGTCGTCTTCCGTCGGGAAAGAGCGCAGGTCGCGCTTGCGCGGCAGGCGAGGGCCCTTGCCAAACCCGCGGTTCCGCCCAGCCGGCTGTTTCGCCCCTACACCTATCTGCGGCTGACCGCGCCGGCTTTCGACCGCCACCCGCCGGCTGGCGCATTGCCGGCGGCGCTGCCGGCGGAGGCGTTCATGCGCCAGCCCGGCATGGTCGATCTTGTCGCGGCGGCCAACCGGATCGATCCCGGCATCAATCTCGAACGTCTCCTGCGCGGCACGGTCCGGTCGAACCTGCCGGCCGACCGGCAGGCGGCGGAAGCCTATTTCCATCTCTGCCGCGCGGTGGCCGGGCTGCAGTTCACCGACGTCTTTCTGCTGCCCTTCCTGACGGCCGGCGGTGGCGAGAAATATCTGATTTCTATCGCCGAGGCGCTGGTCGATCTGGAGCCGGGAAGCCGCTGCCTGTTCCTCGCCGGGCAGCCCTTCGGCGAGGCGGCCTGGCTCGACCGGCTGCCCGAAGGCAGCATCTTCGTCGATCTCACGACCTTGACGGCCACACCCATCAGCATGGACGCCATCCAGCTGGTTACCCTGCGTCTCCTCCAGAACATCGTCGGCGTCCGGCGCATCCACGTCAAGCATTCCTACTATGGCGACGGCTTCCTGAAGCAGTCGGCGGCGAAGATCGGCGGCGCGGAGATCTATCAATATTACTTCTGCGATCCGGCAGGAGAATTTTTCGGCCAGGACTTCAGGAACGGCTATGCTTTCGACGTGATTTCGGAGGCCGCCGACGTGATCCATGCGATCGTCTCCGACCATGCCCGGCATCTGGCTGACGCCGTCGACCGGATCGGCCTGCCGATCGCCGAAAAGGCGCATGTGCTCTATGCGCTGTGCGAGCCCTTCGCGACGGAGCCCCTGCGCGGGGCGCAGCCACCGCACAAGCGGCTTATGTGGGCCTCGCGCATCGACGGTCAGAAGCGGCCCGATCTCCTGCCGCTGATCGCCCGGCAGCTGGCGCGGGAGCGGCCCGACATCGTCATCGAGGTCTTCGGCACGCAAACCGACGCGCGCTTCGATCCGGCCGCTTTCGACGGGCTGCCCAATCTCGTCCATCGGGGGCCTTTCACCCGCTTCGACGCCCTGCCGCTGGAAGCCTACGACGCGCTTCTCTACACGGCGGCCTATGACGGGCTGCCGAACATCATTCTGGAGGCGGCGGCCGCCGGACTGCCGGTGCTCGCGCCTGATGTCGGCGGGATCGGGGAGTTCATCGATGAGGAGACCGGCATTCTCATCGACAGCCCTGTCGGACGCGAGGCGGTGGCCGACAATTATGTCAAGGCGATCGGGGCCCTTTATGACGGCTGGCCCGAGGCCCTCGAGCGCGCCGCCAGAGCCTCGGACCGGCTGCGCCGGCGGCATTCGCGGGCGGCCTATCGCAAAAGGATCGGCGAGATCTTCAAGCCCGTCTCGGCGCTCGCCGGGCCGCCGTCAGACAGCATCGAACCGTCAGATGGACACCGGCTTTCGGAGCAAGCCGGTTCATGACAGAGCCCTGGAGCGCGCTCGCGGGCGAAGGCCGCGCGCGCTTCTCGCCATCCGGCTCGACATGCGAATAGAACAGAGACTTAAAGCGCGGGAAGCGAATCTGTAAGATCGCGGCGCGCTTTCGTGACCGAATTCAGCAGAGGAATGAGCATGAGCCTCAAGCGTCTTCCCTTCGACAATCCCGAAGTCCCCTATCACAGCTACAACAGCGCGGAGCATGTGGCCCGCTATGCGGCCCTGCGCGATTCTGTCGCCGGCAAGCGGGTGCTGGATGTTGCCTGCGGCGAAGGCTATGGCTGCCATCTGCTGCGCGGCTGGGGCGCCCGCGACGTCGTCGGCGTCGAGATTGATCCGGACGCCGTGGCGACCGCTGAGCGACTCTTCGGCGGCGAGGGCGTGACCCTTGTCGAAGGCGACGCCGAGCGGCTGGAGACTGTCCTGGCCGGTGCCGAGCCCTTCGACGTGATCGTCTCCTTTGCGACGGTCGCCCATCTGGGCAAGCCCGAGGCGTTTCTGCGGGCCCTTCCCGGCCTGCTCGCCGAAGGCGGCATGATCGTCATCAGCTGCCCGAACGATGCGGCCTTTCAGGGCCATCACAATATCTTTCACATCCGCCCCTACAGCTTCGCCGATTTCCGCGAGCTGGCCGAGGCGCAGCTCGGCCCGGCGGATGGCTGGCTGATGAGCACGCCGATCCTGGGGATGATGAATTTCGTCGCCGGCGACGCCTTTGTCGAGGTTCCGCATCACGACCAGATGAGCATGGTCAAGGTCAAGCCGGTGGAGAACGCCGTTCAGATACCGGCCCAGCACAACATCGTCACCACGCAGGACAATTGCGCGGATTATATCGGCGTCTGGGGCGGCACGCTGCCGGGCAATGTCGCGCTCAGCACCCTGTCGGTGCCGGGCTATTTCGAACCCTGGCGGATCATGGGCGCGCTGCGCGCGCGGATGGCCGAGCTGGAAGCCAACCAGAAGACCGGCCCTCTCGAAAGCGAGCGGCTGCAGGCCGTGATCGGCGAGTTCGAAAGGCTGAGCGTCGAATGGCGACAGGCGCAGTTTGAAAGCCGCGACAGCGAGATCGCCCGGCTGAAGAGCCTGTGCGACGGCCAGGCGGAGCGGCTGCGCGCAAGCGCCGCGCGGCAGACGGCCTTGCAGCAGCGGCTCGACAGCCTGCTTCCCGATCCGGCCGCGCCGCAGGGCGCAGCGTCGGCGGATCTCTTGCAGGAGCTTGCGGCGATCCGGGCCACCACCGTGGGCCTGATCGAGAAGAAAGGCCCGCCGCGCGAGCAGGGTCCGCTTGAGGTCACGCGGCTGAGCGTCAAGGCCCGGGAGATGCGCTTCGAGAACGAGGTGCAGCTGCTGCGCAAGCGTCTCGTCAGCGAGGCCGAGCGGGCGCAGCTGGTGATTGCCGACCTGCAGAAGCAGCTCGACGAAAGCCGCCGGCTGATCAACGACTGGTACGTGCCGGAAATCGGGCGCCTGAAAGAGACCGTCGAGACGCATGAAAAGGTGAAGCGCGAATGGTGGGAGCCGCAATTGGAGATTCGCGCCGAGCGCATCCGCGTGCTCGAGGAGGCACTGGCCGCGACGGCGGAAGACAGCGGGGCGGCGGACGAGGCCGCGCCGCAGGAGAGCGGGGCTGCCGGGCGCAGCGATCGGCCGGAGTGACGCGGGCGCGCCAGCCGCGTTCTGGCGCCAGGAGATGGGAGCATCGGAGCGAAAACCTGAAACCGCCTTTCGCTCCGGTTCCCTAGATGTGAGCTTTCAGGAGGTTGTCCATTCGGGGCTAATCGAGGAGACTGGAGTTACCACACCTCAGTTCCTGGATCGCAGGCCCCGAATGAACATCCATAAGAATGCCCGACTGACGCCTTTGCGTCGAGAAGAAATGGCGCGTCTGGTGCTGGCTGGCATGCCGGTTTCCCAGGCCGCCCGCATGTTTGGCGTCTGCGCCAAGATCGTCAGGCGCCGGACCGAGCGCTTCCGGCAAGGCGGCCGGGAGGCCATGATCGACCGCTCGTCGCGACCCCATGCAAGCCCCAGGATGACCGGTCAGGCGCTGGCGGAGCGCATCATCACGCTTCGCCGCCAGCGCCTGACCGGCAGGCACATCGCGCGTGAAACCGGCGTCTCCTGCGCCACCGTCAGCCGCGTGCTGAAGCGCGCCAGGCGGTCGCGCATCAGGGACCTCGAGCCGCCCCAGCCTGTCGTGCGCTATGAGTATGCCGAGCCGGGCGGGATGATCCATCTCGACATCAAGCGCCTGGGGCGGTTCGAGCGCGTCGGGCACCGCATCACCGGCGACCGCAAGGGGCAAAGCAGCGCGCGCGGCGTCGGCTGGGAATATGTCCATGTCTGCATCGACGACGCCTCCCGCATCGCCTTCACCGATATCTTCCCCGACGAGAAAGCCGTCAGCGCAATTGCCTTTCTCAGGGCAGCCGTCGCTTATTATGCAAGCCTCGGCGTCACCGTCACGCGCGTCATGACCGACAATGGCTCGTGCTACAAAGCCAGGGACTTTGCAAAAGCCTGCAAGGCGCTCGGGCTCAAGCATATCCGAACCAGACCCTACACGCCCAAGACCAACGGCAAGGCTGAACGCTTCATCCAGACAGCCTTGAAGGAATGGGCTTATGCTCGCTCCTATCCCTCCTCCGAGCACCGTAAAATGAATCTCCCCGTGTGGAACCACATGTACAATTGGCACAGGCCACATGGCAGCCTAAAAGCACAAACCCCTATCAGTCGCCTCGCTCTCACCGGGGACAACCTCTTGACGCTCCACACCTAGAGCATCAGACTGAAAGTTGTACGCAGTGCGATGCTCTCGATTTTTGTTTTTGCATCGGCTTTTTCCGAAAACTGGTTCCCACGTTTCGTTCCGATGCTCTAAGGCGCGTTGACATTCATTTGAGCCGAAGGTGTGCCGCGCGCAGGAAGATCCAGGCCATGAAGCTGACGTCCGTCTTG
>NZ_MKIO01000041.1 GCF_001938945.1 Xaviernesmea rhizosphaerae | reverse complement strand
GCACCCGCCCATGCGCCTGCCGCCCCTCGTGCGCCGGCCGCGCCCCGTGCGCCTGCCCGCGCCGCCGCCAAGCCGGCACCGCGCCCGGCGGCCACCCACGGCAATGCCGCGCTGAAGCAGGACGACTGGGAAGAGTTCTGAGCCCAGGGCATCGCAGCGAAAGCCCGGTCCGGCTTTTGAAGGATGTGATGCAGTAAGAACTTGAAGGGTGGCGCGGCAAGACCGCGCCGCTCGTCACGTCAGGATGCCCGCCTTAAGGATCCGGGCCGTAAGGATCTCGCCGGCGGCGATTTTGCCTCACCGGATCTGTTGAAAGCCACAACGCCGCAGGAGCGGCCGGTGCGAGAGCGCGCCGGCCGCTCCTGCGGCGTTTTGAATCCGGGAAGCGTGCGGCGGGCGGGACTGCCCGCCCGGGTGCTCATCCGTGATGTCGCGCTTACAATCGCACGCGGTTGACGGCTGTCAGCTGCCGGCTGACGGCCTCCACTTCGTCCCGGCGGCGGCTGTCGGCCCAGCCAAGCGCCGCGCCGACGATGGCCGCGATCTCGTCGAGCCCCGCCTGGGTGAGGCGGCCCTCGATCGCCAGCGTCGTGCGGCGCAGGACGAGGTCGGCGAGGTGTGCCACCTGCTCGCGGCGGGTGATCCAGTCAATTTCCTGCGCGCTATAGCCGGGCACGTGCTCGAGCATCCGCTCCGGCGCCGTGTCTAAGACGGGGGCGCGCGCCTCGGCGCCATCCGTCCGTCCGGCAAGCGTCGCGGCCAGATCGGCGGCGGTGGTGCCATAGCGCGATAGCAGTGCGGCGAGGCGGGCGGGTGCAAGGCCGCTCGCGCGCGCCTGAGCGGCGATCCAGGCGGCCCGCGCCGTCTCGTCGGCGGGATAATCCTTGCCGCCGCCGATCGCCAGATGGCGGGTGTCGGTGGTGCGACTGCGGCCGAGCCGCTTCAGCAGGCTGTCGGCCACCTCCTCGCCAAAGCCGCGGAAGGTGGTCCATTTGCCGCCGACCAGCGAGATGATCGGGAAGGGCCGGTCGCCCTCGGCTTCGAGAACCGGGGAGGAATGGTCGCGGCTGATCAGGCCCGGCTGGCTGGCATCGGAGGCGGGCAGGGGGCGAATACCGGAATAGGCATAGACGATTTGCGCGCGCGAGACGGGAATGCCCGGCAGCAGAGAGCGCAGGCTGGCGAGGAAATAATCGATCTCGTCATCCTCGCAGCGGACCGCATCCGGATCGCTGGCCTTGATGTCGGTGGAGCCGACCATGGCGAGGCCGAGATAGTCATAGACCAGGCAGATCCGGCCGTCATCGGCCTCGAAATAGATCATCCGCCCCTTCAGGCTCTTCACCAGCTCGGGATGGTCGAGCAGGATGTGCGAGCCCTTGGTGCCGCCGATCATTTTCGTCGGCTTGCCGAGCGCGGCATTCACCCGGTCGATCCAGGGGCCAGCGGCATTGACGACGGCCTTTGGCCGCACCCGAAACGGGCGGTTTCCGCCGCTTGCGCCCGTCTCGAAGATCAGCACGCCGCCTTCGCGCCCGATCAGATGCGTGTCGTTCAGCGCCATCGCATCCGGCGCGGCCGCGAGGCCATCGGCCACCAGCTCATAGACCAGCCGCTCCGGCCGGGAGATCTTGGCATCGTAATAAAGGCCGCCGGCGGCGATGCGCGGGGTGATCGCCGGCATCTCCTTCAGCGCTGCCTTGCGCCAGAAGAAGCGGTGCCGGGGCATGACCCGGTGGCGCGCGCCATACATGTCGTAAAGCGCCAGGCCGATCTTGATCAGCAGCGCCCCGCGCGAACGCGGCGCGGTGGTGGAGCCGAACAGAGTGCGCAGGGCGGCAAAAGCGCCCTTCATCAGCGAGAAGGCAGGGATGAAGGTCGGCAGCGGCTCGACGCAATGGGGGGCATTGCGCAGGAGCAGGTTGCGCTCCAGCGTCGACTGGGCGACGAGCGAGAGTTCGCCCGTCTCGATATATTTGATGCCGCCATGGATCAGCCGCGAGGGCGCGGCGCTGGTGCCGGCGCCGTAATCGCGCGCTTCCACGATCAGGCAGGTGAGCCCCTGCAGGCAGAGCTCGCGGAAGAGCCCCGCGCCATTGATGCCGGCGCCGAGGATCAGGACATCGACATCGCGCACCGTCTCGGCGCCCTCGTCGGGAATGCGGGTCTGCGCGAGCGCAATCATCGGGCGGCTCCTTGCTCATCAGAGCCGGGCTGGAGAGGAGGGGCGCCGAGCGCCCGAAGCTTCGGCCAGAGCGGCTGCATGGTGCGGGCGATCTCGCAAAACAGCTGGTAGCGTTCCTCGTAGGCGGCCTGGGCCTCGGGGTCGGGCTGCGTCACGGTTTCGATCGCCTTGAGATCGCGCGGATCGGCGGTCGGGCTGGCATAGACGCCGGCGCCGACCCCGGCGCAGAGCGCCGCGCCCCAGGCGGCGGCCTCTTCCGTCGCGGTGGCCGTCACCGGCAGGCCGAGCACATCGGCAAACAGGCCGGCAATGGCGGGATTGCGGGAAATGCCGCCCGTCAGCCGCACGGAGGTCGGCTGGAAACCGTCCACCAGCGCCTCGACATGGATGCGGTGATTGAAGGCGATGCCTTCCAGCACCGCGCGCACGAGATCGGCACGCTCGTGCCAGGCATTCAGCCCATAGAAGCCGGCGCTGGAGGCGCCGCCAAAGGGCGAGCCGAACAGATAGGGATGAAACAGCACGCTGGAGGGCCGCGCCCGCGCCCGGTCGAATTCAACGGCCAGCCGGGCGTGAATGCTGTCACCGGCCGAGATCGCCGCCGCGCTGTCGGCTGCGCAAAGCTGGTCGATGAACCAGTCGTAATTGGCGGTCGAGGCCGGCGAGATCGACATGGCGTTCCACTCGCCGGGCAGAATGCCGTTGCGGCAGAACCAGCGCGGGTCCACTTTCGGCACAGTCGAGACGGTCTCGTTGATCGAATAGGTGCCGGCGATCACGGCCGCCACGCCCGTGCCATAGCCGCCGATCCCGAGCGCGGAGGCGGTCACGTCATGCAGGCCGGCGACGACGGGTGTGCCTTCCAGAAGGCCGCAGGCGCGCGCGGCCTGCGCCGTCACCCGGCCGACAATCTCGACGGAACCTGCGGCGGCCGGGCGCCGGGTCGCCATGTCCTCAAGGCCGAACAGGGCGAAGGCCGCGTCGTCATAATCCTGCGTGTCGACGCGGGTGAAGGAGGTGCTGGCCTCGGTGCGGTCCGTGCCGATGGTGCCGGAGAGGCAGAAGGTCAGCCAGTCCTTGGCCGCGAAAAAATGGCCGATCCGGGCGTAGCGTTCCGGCTGGTGCGCCTTGATCCAGGCGAGCAGAGCGGACGGGGCGGAGGCATGCGGGCGCTGGCCGGTGAGCGACAGCGCCGCGTCTGCGACCGCGCCGTCGTTCCAGTGGTCGGCAAGCGCGGCCGCGCGCGTGTCGAGCGAGACGATGGCCGGTCCGAGCGGGCGGGCGGCTGCGTCCAGGAGATAGATGCCGTCGCCATGCGCCGTGGCCGCCACGGCCAGCACATCGCCTGCGGGGCGCCCGCAGGCGGACAGCGCTTCGCGAATGGCCGCCGCGCTCGCGGCCCAGAGCCCATCCATGTCGCGCTCGATATGGCCGGGCGCCGGAATGGATTGCGGCACGCGCCGCCGCGCGATCGCCAGCGCCGCGCCGGTCGCCGCGTCGAAGACGACGGCCTTGGTCACCGTCAGGCCGCTGTCGATCCCGATGAGGATGGGCCCGTTAAGACTGGGCATGGGTTATTCCTCCTGCTCCCCGCTGCCGCGCCTCGCCAATCGTTGTGGACAAGGGCGCGCAGAAGGGTCCGTTCGCCGCGCGCTTTGCGCGCCCGCCGGTGTCATTGTCCAAATCTGTCGCCGCCCCGCCGGGCCGCCGCAGGCCTCTCGCCTGCTGCCACGCTCCGGCCGAAGATCAGTCGAGCGGCGGCCGGGCTTCCGTTCCGTCCGCCGCTCGCGCTCCATCCGGCGGCGGGCCGCCGGAACGGATTTCGTCTTCAGGCCGCCGATCCGGCGGCCTGGTCATCAGCGCCGTCAGGCCTGCGGGCTGCCTTCCGCCACGATCACGTTCACGCCCTTGGAGCGCATGCGCGACAGATGCGCGATCGGCGTGGCCTCATCGACGATCACCACGTCGAACTCGGTCAGCTCGGCGAAGCGGTGCAGCGCCCGGCGCTCGAATTTGGTGTTGTCGGCCAGAAGAATGCGCCGTGCCGCGCAGTCGAACATGGCCCGCTTGGTCTCCACCATCTCCGGCGACTGGTGGAAGACGATGTCATCGGTGATGGCCGCCATGGAGATGAAGGCGGTATCGGCGCGCAGGCGCCGGATCTCGCTGGTGGTGATGTGCCCCATGAAGGCATTGCACCAATTATAGAGCTGGCCGCCGAGGCCGATCAGCGTGAGATCGCGGATCTCCTTCAGCTCGTTGATCAGCACGAGCGAATTGGTGATGGCGGTCAGCGGCACCTTGGCCGGCAGCAGCGCGGCCATCTGCTGCACCGTGGTGGAATCATCCAGGAAGATCGCCTGGCCCGGCTCGACGAAGCGCATGGCGGCCTCGGCGATCGCCTTCTTTTCGCGCGCCTGGCGGGTGGCGCGGTAGACGTCGCTCGATTCGATCAGGCTTGTGGGCGCGGCCGAGACGACGCCACGGGTCTTGCGGAACAGGCCGCGGCTGACCAGCTCGTCGACATCGCGATGCGCCGTCATCAGGCTGATGCCGAAACGTTCCGTCAGATCCTCGATCCTGAGCGACCCCTCGGCGATCACGGCCTGGGCGATCAGCTGGCGCCGGGCGATCTGGCGCGCATGGCGGCTGTCGCTCGGCATCTTCTCCGCGAGAAATTCGGCCACATCGACCTTGTCGTTCACATCAACACCCCGCTTCGCCGCGCCATCCCGCCCGGCATCGGCCGCCAGCGGCGACACGGGCCGCGAAGCGCTGGGCGTTGAGGGGAGAGAGGTCGCCATGAAATCCAACGATCAGGAGGGTGGTAGCGCGCCGTCGGCATCGAGGCCAAGGGCAATCTTGACTTTAAAGCACTGCGGCGGGGCCGGCAGGGAGGACCGGGCGACTTGCGCCGCCCGGTCCATCGGGTCCGCCTTACAGTTTGTTCAAGAATTGCTGTTGGCCTGACGAAAATGGTGATTTCGAGAACCGGAGCGCAGCGTACTTAAGGTACGTGAGCACCGGAAGCGCAGAAATTGGCATTTGCAGGCGGCCAACGGCGATGATTGGACAGACTGTTACTTGTCGAGAACGAAGGGCGCCGAGTACTTGGCGACATTGTCCTTGGTGATCAGCAGGCAATCGAACAGCTGCTTTTCGCTCGCTGCGCCCGTCTTGCCGGTCTTGATCACATTGTCGGCCTGCTTCACGGCTTCTTCCGAGAAGATGGCGACGGGCTGCAGAACGGTGTACTGCAGTTCGCCGGCCTTGATGGCGGCAACGGCATCCGGAGAGCCGTCGAAGCCGCCGACCTTGATGTTGGCGAGCTTGCCGGCTTCCTTCAGCGCGGCGATCGCGCCGAGCGCCATTTCGTCATTGCCGCTGATCACGCCGTTGATGTCGGGATGCGCCTGCAGCATGGACTGCATCTTGTCGTGGCCCTGGGTGCGGTTCCAGTTGGCGACTTCGCGGGCGACCTTTTCCAGATCCGGATACTGCGTCAGGACCGTTTCATAGCCGTTGGAGCGGGTGGCGGCATTGTTGTCGGCCGGGTTGCCGAACAGCTCGGCATATTTGCCCTTTTCGCCGACGGCCTCGACCCAGGCCTGTGCGCCGAGTGCCGCGCCCTGGGCATTGTTGGAGACGAGCTGCGCCTTGGCGAGGCCTTCCTGGTTGATCTCGGCATTGACGAGGATGACCGGGATATTGGCGGCAACCGCCTTCTTCACCGCGCCCACCGAGCCATCGGCATTGGCGGGGTCGAGGATGATGGCGACGGACTTGTTGGTGATCGCCGTGTCGACCAGGTTGCTCTCGGTGTTGGTGTCGCCCTTATGCGCGGACACCGAAGCCTTGTAGCCGAGCTTTTCGGCCGTCTTCTTGGCGACTTCGCCCTCGGTGTACCAATAGGGGTTGGACGGGTCGTTGACGATGATCGTCACCAGGCCTTCGGCCCAGGCGACGCTCGCCAGAAGCGGGGCCACGGTGATGGCGGCCAGAACGACGCGCATACCTTTCTTGAACATGCTCTCTCTCCCTTTGATGAGCTTGACGATGAAACCGGGGCCCGGTCCTCAAACGGCGGCTTCTGTCAGGAAGCGCCTTCTCCCGCCGGGGCCGGCAGGCTTTCCTCGGCCGGCTTTCGCGCCGGCCTTGGGGAAATCGGGGGCGGGGGGCTGAGCCTGCCCGCAGGGGTCGCCAGGCCGGCCTAGCGGCGGCCGTAGCGGATGCTGTTGAGCAGGACGGCCATGACGATGACGGCGCCGGTGAAGACCGTCTGCCAATAGGCGGAGACGCCGATGATGACGAGGCCATCCGACAGGAAGCCGATGACGAAGGCGCCGAGCATCGTGCCGATCACGGTGCCGCGCCCGCCGGTGAGCGCCGCGCCGCCGATGACGACGGCGGCGATCGCCGTCAGCTCGTAGGTGGTGCCGGCGGTGGGACCGGCCGAGGTCAGCTGCGAGGACAGCACCAGGCCGGCCACGGCGGCGCAGACACCCGAGAGCACATAGACCATGATCTTCACCCGCTTGACCGGAACGCCCGAAAGCTCGGCCGCGCGCTCATTGCCGCCGGAGGAATAGAGCCAGCGGCCAAAGGCGGTGCGCGTCAGCAGGATGTGGCAGATGACGGCAAAAAGAGCGAGCACCAGCACGCCGATCGGCACGCCGCCGAGCCGGTTGAAGCCTAGCCAGTCGAAGCCGGTATTGCCGAGATCGGCACGGCCGCCGAGATTGTTGTAGGTGAGGCCATTGGTCATCAGGAGCGCGATACCGCGCGCCACATAGAGCACGCCGAGCGTGGCGACGAAGGCAGGAACCCGCAAATAAGCGATCAGCACGCCATTGACAGCGCCTACAACGGCGCCGAGCAGGCAGGTGAGCACCACGACGACCCAGACCGGCGGATAGAGGATGACGCCGAGCTGCTGCAGCTGCACGCCCTGCATCAGAAAGCCGGCGATGACGCCTGACAGACCCAGAGTCGAGCCGACGGACAGATCGATGCCGCCATTGAGGATGACCAGCAGCATGCCGATGGCAAGCAGGCCGAAAATGGCGACATGCGAGGCCATGATCAGGAAGTTGCCGACAGTGAAATAGTTCGGCGACATCGAGGAGAACACCAGGATGATGGCGATCAGCGCGAAGAAGGCGCGCCCTTCGAAGAGCAGCTCCACCAGGCTCTTCTTGCGCCGGACCGGTGCCGGTTTCGCCGGCGTGCTGCCGGCGGAGGCGATGTTGGTGGGTGCGGACATGATCGTTCCTCGTTCAGGCGCGTCGTGAAGGCGGGAGCGATCGCGAAGGGACCGCCGGCGCCTCAGGCTGTTGTTCTCTCAAAGGCCGGCGGCGCCCCGGCTCAGGGCGCATCCGGCACCGTTTCAGGCATGGGCGACTACGGCCTCGCCCGAGGCGGCCATGATCTCTTCCTTGGTGGCGTCGGGGCCGAATTCGGCGGCGATGCGGCCGCGCCGCATCACCAGGATGCGGTGGGCGATGCTCAGGCACTCGCCGACTTCCGACGTGGTGTAGACCACGGCCAGCCCCTTGCGGGCGCGCTCGGCCAGAAGCTTGAACACCTCGGCCTTGGCGCCGATGTCGATGCCGCGCGAGGGCTCGTCGAGCAGGATCACCTCCGGCTGGGTGGCGAGCATCTTGCCGATCACCACCTTCTGCTGATTGCCGCCGGAGAGCGAGCCGATCGGCGCCGCGCCGCCATCGGTCTTGATGTGGACATTGCGGATCGACCCGTCGACGAGCTCCGCCTCGCGCGAAAAGGAGGTAAAGAGCCCGCGCGTGAAGGTGCCGATGCTGGCGAGCGACAGGTTGCGCCCGACCGACATGGTCTGCACCAACCCGTCACGCTGGCGGTCTTCCGGCACCAGCACCAGCCCTTCGGCGATGCATTGCGCGATAGAATGGCCGGTGACGTCGCGGCCCTTGAGCAGGACGCGGCCCGAGGTGGGCGCCAGCCGGCCGGCCACACTTTCCAGAAGCTCGGTGCGTCCGGCGCCCATCAGCCCGTAGATGCAGACGATCTCGCCCTCGCGCACATCGAGTGAAAGTTG
Organism: Xaviernesmea rhizosphaerae; assembly: GCF_001938945.1. GTDB lineage: Bacteria > Pseudomonadota > Alphaproteobacteria > Rhizobiales > Rhizobiaceae > Xaviernesmea > Xaviernesmea rhizosphaerae. Next base: position 397,198 of record NZ_MKIO01000041.1, on the reverse strand, counting down.
GTCGACGACGTTGTAATCGGCCTTGCGGTCGCGCAGCGTCAGGGCCTCGATCGACAGCGCGACGGGGCCCATGGAATAGCCCGAAGGCGGCGAACCCAGGTCGAAATTCTCGCCCACCATATTGCGGACGATCCATTCCAGATCGATCTCGGCGCGCGGCGCATAGGCCGTCATCGCGCCGTCGCGCAGCACCACCGCATGGTCGGTGATCTGCAGCGCTTCTTCCAGATGGTGGGAGATGTAGACGATCGAGACGCCGCGCGCCTTCAGATCGCGGATGACCTTGAAGAGAACCTCCACTTCCGATGCGCTCAGCGCCGAGGTCGGCTCGTCCATGATCAGGATGCGCGAATTGACCGACAGGGCCCGGGCGATCTCGACGATCTGCTGCTGGCCGAGCCGCAGCTCTTCCACCGGCGTCAGCGGATCGATGTCTTCTTCCAGCTCTTCCAGGAGAAGCCGGGTCAACCGCTCTTCCTCGGCGAAATTCACACCGGCGGGCCCGCGGATTTCGCGGCCCATGAAGATGTTGTCGCGCACATTCATATTGGGCGCGAGGCTCAGCTCCTGGTGGATGATGGAAATGCCGTGTTCGCGCGCTTGGGAGGATGACGCGAACACGACGGGCGCGCCGTCGAGCAGGATCTCGCCGGAGGTGGGTTTCACCACGCCCGAAAGGATTTTCATGAGTGTTGACTTGCCGGCGCCGTTCTCGCCGAACAGCGTGGTCACCTGGCCCCTGTGCACGTTGAAGTTCACGCCCTTCAGTGCCTGGATGAAGCCGTAAGACTTGGCGATGTCGCGGGCGGCGAGGACGACCTCGCCCGTTTTCGGCGCTGAGGTCATCCCTTCACCTCGAAGCGCACGGGTGTGACGATCCAGCTCTTCGGGTTCACCAGGCGGAACACGCCCGTGACCGTTACCGTCTTGCCGGTCAGCGCGTTGGGGTCGATGCCGGCGAGCACCTGCTTCTTCACCTCGTTGTTCAGCGCCGAGCCGGCGTCCTGATATTCGATCTGGTTGGTGAACTGGCCGAAGGAGATCGTGCCGGTGGCATCGCGCAGCTCGGTGCCGTTCAGTGCCGGGCCGGTCTGCACGCGCACGGTCAGCTCCGGCGGCAGGCCTTCGACCGCGACCACGTTGAAGTTCGATTTGCGCTCGCCCACCACGCCGGTGAAGGTGACGGGGATGACCGGGCCGGTGCCGCCGGCCACGCCATATTTCGCGGCAGCCGCCTGCTTGTCGGCAGCCAGCGCCTTTGCCAGCTCCACGGCATCGACCGCACGCTTCTCGATATCGGCCTTCACCTCGGGGAAGGTCTTGGCGCCAAAGGCTTCTGCCGAGAAGCCCTGCTCGCGCACATCATGCTCGGAGCCGATGGTGACGACGCGCGTGTCATAGGCCATGGCAGCGACGAGGGCCAGGAGCGCCACGGCGCCGACAAGGCGCAGGCGGCCGGGGGCCGGCGGCGAAGAGGCAGTTTTGATGCTGTCAGTCATGAGCAGGTGACCTTGAACTGGGACGTGCGGCACGCATCAAGAGAGCGGCGGGAAAAGGGGGATGCCACGCCGGCAAAGGCGGGCGGCCATGCGCCCCGGCCGCGCCCTTGCGAAAAGGGGACGCCGCCATGGAGCGCGAGGGGCAAGACAGGACGCAGGAAATGCCGGCCGCCGATCGCAGCCGCATTTCGTCAGTCTTGTCTTACTGAGCGGGCCGGAACGGGGCGAAGCTTGCGCAATATGTCATGGTGCTGGATCTCCTCCTCAAGGGCGGCGGCTCTCCTCCCGCTGCCCGACTCGCACAGCCCATCGAACGGCTCTGTGTGATATCTGACGCCAAAGCTATGATAAGATATCACCTGATGTCAACGGGGCCTCTTGCCGATTTTGCGGCAGTCTCTGTCTGGAAGCGTCGCTGCAGAGAGATGTTCTGCCGGTTTCTGTGGCGCTGCAAACATCTCCCGCAGCTGCTGTTCTGCATTGCCGAAGGCGGGTGACGGTCAGGCAAATTTCGCCCTAGCATTTGTTTTTGCAGGAGTATTTGCGCTGTGCACCGCACGGCTTTACCGCTGAAGCAGCCGCAGCGGGAACTTGCTTCAAGAGGCACAACCGCAGCGCTTCCGCCTCCCGCCATCCGCCTATGCCTTGAATCATATCTGAAAAAAAATGCAGAGCGAGAAAAATTTTCCGATACAAATGGGATAACTGTGATATAAACCAAGGCAAAGATCCCGCAGCAAAAGTCAGACGCCATCGGCCCCGGAGGAGGGGTCAGGCGACAGGCCTCAGCTACCCTTTCGATGGGCGCGCAGGCCAGGACAGGCGGGCAGAAGGACAATCGGGAGGCATGACATGGCAGCGATAGGTCTGTCCCGTCTGATGCGGGCGAAAAGCGGAGCCGGCCGGCTGGCTGGAGCCTGCGCGCGTGGCTGATACCAGGGATCTCATCATCGGCATCGATGCCGGAACCTCCGTGATGAAGGCGGTTGCCTTCACGCTGCAGGGTCGGCAGGTCGCCAGCGCGTCGGCCCGCAATGCCTATGTCACCGGCGAGGATGGTTCGGCGACGCAGTCGCTCGATCAGACGTGGGTCGATTGCGTGGCAGCGCTCAAAGGGCTTGGCGCGCGCATCGACAATCTCGCGCAGCGCGTGGCGGCCATCGCCGTCACGGGGCAGGGCGACGGCACCTGGCTGGTGGGCGCGGGCAACCGCCCCGTGGGCGATGCCTGGCTCTGGCTCGATGCTCGCGCGGCGCCGACGGTGGACAGGCTGGCCGGCGAAGGCGCTGATCGCGCCCGTTTCGAGGCAACCGGAACGGGCCTCAACACCTGCCAGCAGGGCGCGCAGATGGCGCATATGGACCGCTTCGCCCGCGATCTGCTCGACCGGGCGGAAGTGGCGCTGCATTGCAAGGACTGGCTCTATCTGAACCTGACCGGCGTGCGCGCAACCGATCCGTCCGAGGTGAGCTTCACCTTCGGCAATTTCCGCACGCGGCGTTATGACGACACGGTTCTGTCCGCACTCGGTCTCTCCCATCGCCGCGCGCTGCTGCCGCAGGTGGTCGAGGGCACCGAGGTGCTGCATCCGCTCTCGCCTGAAGCCGCCGCCGCCTGCGGGCTCCTGGCCGGAACCCCCGTGTGCCTCGGCTATGTCGACATGGTCATGACCGCGCTTGGCGCCGGCGTGCGCAGCGGCGGGCAGAACGCCGCCTGCTCGGCGATCGGCTCCACCGGCGTGCATATGCGTGCCAAGGCGGTCGAGGATGTGGTGCTGAACGCTGAGGGCACGGGCTATGTCATCTGCCTGCCGATCCCCGGCATCGTCACCCAGGTGCAGACCAATATGGGCGCGACGATCAATCTCGACTGGCTCTTGCAGATGGGCGCCGACCTCCTGGCCGAATTCGGGCAGACCGTGTCGCTCAGCGACATGATCGCCCGGATCGACCCCTGGGTGGCGGCCTCGCGCCCCGGCAATCTGGTCTATCACCCCTATATTTCCGAGGCGGGCGAGCGCGGCCCCTTCGTTGATGCGCGTGCCCGGGCAAATTTCAGCGGGCTTTCGGTTCGCCATCGCTTTCCCGATCTGGTCCGGGCGGTGGTGGAGGGGCTGGGGCTGGCGACGCGGGATTGCTACGCCGCCATGGGCGCGCTGCCGCCCGAATTGCGCTTGAGCGGTGGCGCCGCGCGCTCGGCCGCGCTGCGCGGCACGCTTTCGGCCGCCGTGGGCGCGCCGGTGCGCGTCAGCCATCGCGAGGAAGCGGGTGCTGCCGGCGCCTCGATGATGGCGGCTGTGGCGATAGGCGCCTATCCGACCATGGATGCCTGCATTGCCGACTGGGTGGACCCCGGCCTTGGCCAGGCCGAGCCGCCGGCCGCCGAAGAGGCCGCCCGCATGGACCGGCTCTACACCGCCTATCGCCAGATCCGCCAGGGCATCGCGCCGAGCTGGGAGACGCTCTCGGCGCGTCCGGCGACGACCACAGAAGACGAACGCTCGGTGGCGTGAGCGACCGGCACAACGGGATTGAACAGGCAGGATGCCCGCGCCCCTTCAGGGGTCGCCGCGAGGATCTTGCGAGGAGAGACGGATCATGGACAGCGAAACACTCGACCTCCTGGTGATCGGCGGCGGCATCAACGGCGCCGGCATTGCCCGCGATGCGGCCGGACGCGGGCTGAAAGTGCTGATGTGCGAGAAGGGCGATCTGGCCGAGGGCACCTCCTCGCGCTCCGGCAAGCTGGTGCATGGGGGTCTGCGCTATCTCGAATATTACGAGTTCCGTCTGGTGCGCGAGGCGCTGATCGAGCGCGAGGTGCTGCTCAACACCGCCAGCCACATCATCTGGCCGATGCGCTTCGTGCTGCCGCATAGCCCGAGCGACCGCCCGGCCTGGCTCGTGCGTCTCGGCCTGTTCCTCTACGATCATCTGGGCGGCCGCAAGCGCCTGCCCGGCACGCGGTCCATCGATCTGCGGCGCGCGCCCGAAGGCGCCGTCATCGACGATAAATACGTCAAGGCCTTTGAATATTCCGACTGCTGGGTGGACGACGCCCGCCTGGTGGTGCTCAACGCGCTGGATGCGGCCAAGCGCGGCGCGCGCATCCTCACCCGCACCGCCTGCACCTCCATCCGCCGCGACAACGGGATCTGGCGGGCGGAACTGCGCGACACCCGCACCGGCGCCGTGACCAAGGTCACGGCCCGCGCGGTGGCCAATGCCGCCGGCCCCTGGGTCAATGACGTGATCGGCCGCGTGGCCGGCGCCAACAGTTCGCGCTCGGTGCGCCTGGTCAAGGGCAGCCACATCATCGTGCCGAAGTTCTGGCGCGGAGAGCATGCCTATCTCGTGCAGAACCACGACAAGCGGGTGATCTTCATCAACCCCTATGAGGGCGACAAGGCGCTGATCGGCACCACCGACATCCCCTATGAGGGCGCGCCGGAACAGGTAAGCGCCGACGAGCGCGAGGTGGAATACCTGCTGGCGGCGGTCAACCGCTACTTCAAGGAGAAGCTGCGCCGTTCCGACGTCCTGGAGACCTTCTCCGGGGTGCGCCCGCTGTTTGACGACGGCAAGGGCAACCCCTCGGCGGTCACCCGAGACTATGTCTTCGACCTTGATGAGACCGGCGGAGCGCCGCTGCTCAACGTCTTCGGCGGCAAGATCACCACCTTCCGCAAGCTCTCCGAACATGCGCTGCAGCGCTTGGCCAAGACCTTCCCCGGCATGGGACCGGACTGGACAGCCGGCAGTGCGCTTCCGGGCGGCGATCTGCCCGATGCCGATTTCGTCGCCTTCTTTGAAACGCTGCGCGCCGCCTATCCCTGGATGCCGCGCGAACTCGTCCATCATTACGGCCGGCTCTATGGCACCCGCACCCGCGAACTCGTCGGCGCCGCCACCAGCCTTGAGGGCCTTGGGCGCCATTTCGGCGGCCATCTCTACGAGGCCGAGGCCCGCTATCTCGTTGCGCAGGAATGGGCCCGCGCGCCGGAGGACATCACCTGGCGCCGCACCAAGGAGCGCCTGCGCATGAGCCCCGCCGAGCAGACGGCCTTTGCCGACTGGTTCGAGGCGGAGCTGGCGCAGGCGGCGTGAGGGGCGGGGCCTTAGGGCATCGGACCGAAAAGTGGGAACCGGTTTTCGGAAAAATCCGATGCAAGAAGCGACATTCCAGAGCATCGGACCGCGTACGATCTCCAGTCCGATGCTCCCTAGCGTCCGAACAGTTCCGAATGCGATCCGAGCCTGACGAAATCGACGCTGTCGTCGTCGCAGAGATAGATGAGGAGAAAGTCGCCGCCGATATGCGCCTCCCGTGCCCCATCCCATTCCTTGCCGGAAAGTTCATGGTCAGACCATTCCGCGCCGAGCGGCTTCTTCAGAATGATCAGCGCCATCAATTCAATGGCGCGGTTCAGATCCGCCTTGCCGGCCTTGCTGTAGTGCGCCCAGTCCTTCCTGAAGGCGCGCGTATAGTCGGAGCGGCGGGGCAGCGGCGCACGGCGATCCGCACTCGTCTTTTTCATGCGCCGTCCCCGATCTTTCAGTCTTCGTCACGGTCCTGGGCGAGATCGGCAAGCAGGGCCTCGGCTGTCTCGAAGCGCGTTGTCCGCGCTTCGCGCCTCTGTCTCGCCTCCAAGAGGGCCGCCTGCGTCGCGGCATTGGGAACCTTCAGTTCGAGCGGGAGGCCCTGGCTTGCAACGGCGCGGTGCAGAAAAAGTCGGACAGCCTCCGACATGGACAGGCCCAGCGAGGCGAAAACGGCGGTCGCGTCCTCTCGCAGATCATCATCCACGCGGATGTGCAGCATTTTCGATGAGGTCATGGCCGGATCCCTCCTTGTCGCCCTCTCGCTGCCACGTCTGCCGCGGCATCACGAACGTCGAGAAATATGTCTCTCAGATGAGAGACGGTCAAGGCCGGTGGCCGCTGCCTTCGCCGCACGCGGCTCCACGCTGATCGCGGCGTAAGCCGCCCCATCCTCTTTGCATCATCCCGGAGACCGACATGGCGCTCACCCTCTCGCTCAACACCAATCCGCTGGTCAATCGCTATGCCGATCCTGATGATCTCATCGAGATGGTGGCGCGCGATCTCAAGCTGCGCGACCTGCAGCTGACGCATGAATTCATCAATCCGAGCTGGCCGGCCCCTGTGATCCGCCGGCTGACGCGGCAGATGGGAGCGGCGCTCCAGCGCACGGGCGTGCGTGTCACCTCCGGCATGACCGGGCCCTATGGCCGGCTCAACCATTTCGGTCATCCCGACCGCGACGTGCGCCGCTATTATGTCGACTGGTTTCGCACCTTCGCCGACATCATCGGCGATCTCGGCGGCCAGTCGGTCGGCACGCAATTCGCCATCTTCACCTATCGCGACTATGACGATCCCGCCCGGCGCGAGGAGCTGATCAAGATCGCCATCGACTGCTGGGCCGAGGTGGCCGAGCAGGCCAAGGCGGCCGGGCTCTCCTACATTTTCTGGGAGCCGATGAGCATCAGCCGCGAATTCGGCGAGACGATCGAAGCCTGCCTCTCGCTGCAGGAACGGCTGACGGCGGCCAACATGGCCGTGCCCATGTGGATGATGGCCGATATCGACCATGGCGACGTGACCTCCGCAAACCCCGATGATTACGACCCCTATGCCTGGGCGCGGGCGGTGCCGAAGGTCTCGCCTATCATCCACATCAAGCAGAGCCTGATGGACAAGGGCGGCCATCGGCCCTTCACCGCCGAGTTCAACGCCCGCGGCCGCATCCAGCCCGCGCCCCTGCTCGCTGCGCTGGAAGAAGGCGGGGCCGTCGACAACGAGATCTGCCTGGAACTTTCCTTCAAGGAGCGCGAGCCCAATGACCGGCAGGTGGTGGACCAGATCGCCGAAAGCGTGGCCTTCTGGGCCCCGCATATCGACACCGGGGCGGCCGATCTGACGCTGTAAAGACGCGAGGGAAACGCTTTTCGCCGGTGCCGCCTGATCCGGCGGATTTGACGGGCCCCCGATCATGACCTATCCTCATTGTATTACAAAAGGAGGAAAAAGCCATGCCGCAACGGGAGCTGTCCGATCCGATCACGATGCGCCTGCCGCTGGACGTCCTGGCCGAGGTGGAAGAGATCGCTGCCATCTGTGAGCGAAGCCGCAGCTGGGTGTTCGTGCGGGCGCTGAAGGCTTATCTGGCGGCGGAAGGGCGCGAGATACGCGAGCTTGCACAGGACCGGCGCGACGTCGATGAGGGCAGGGGTAAGGATCTGGATGCCGTGATCCGGGAAATGGAAGGCGCCGGAAAGGGTGCAGCCGCTTGAAGCTGACGCTTGCGCCAAGCGCTGCCCGCACAATCAGGCGAGAAGTTGCTTATCTCGGTGCGAACAGCCCGAAGGCTGCGCAGCGCTTTCTCGATGACCTGAAGCAGTAGCGGCGGAATCTTAAGCGCTTTCCCGCGATCGGAAAGCAGACGGACGAGATGCCGGTGCCTGGCGTCCTGCGGTTCGTTATGGGGCCTTATCTCGTTGACTATGAAGTGAGGCCCGGAGAGATCGTTATCCTCGCTATCCGCCATGGTCGGGAGCGTCCGCAGGGCGTCTCGGTGGACGATGATTTTGATTTCGAGATGAAGGGCCCCGACTGACGGCGGCCCCGACTGGCTGCCGCGAGGCGTGAAAGGACCGCCGCCGACATGACCGATGACGAACAATCGCTCGCCGTTCGCGCCGCCTGGCTGCATTATGTCGGCGGCCTCACGCAGTCGGCGGTGGCCAAGAAGCTCGGCGTGCCCTCGGTCAAGGCGCATCGGCTGATCGCGCGGGCCGTTGCCGATGGCGTGGTCAAGGTAACGATCGACGGCGAGATTGCCGAATGCGTGGCGCTGGAGGCCGAGATGGCCGCGCAATATGGGCTGGCCTTCTGCGAGGTGGCGCCGGATCTCGAGGACGACGCCCAGGTTCTGGCCGCGCTGGGGCAGATGGGCGCGAGCTTCCTGCGCCGCGAGATCGAGCGCGGCGAGCGCCGGGTGATCGGGCTCGGCCATGGCAGCACGCTGTCGGCCGCCGTACATCTTCTGCCGCGCCTGTCGGCCGGCAGCACGAAATTCGTTTCGCTGCTGGGCGGCCTCACGCGCAACTATGCCGCCAATCCCTATGATGTGATGCATCGCATCGCCGAGAAGACCGGGGCGCAGGCCTATGTCATGCCCGTGCCCTTCTTCGCCAACACCGAGGAGGACCGGCAGGTTCTGCTCGCCCAGAAGGGCGTGCGCGAGGTGTTCCGTCTGGCTGAAAATGCCGATCTGAAACTGGTCGGCATCGGCACGGTGGATTATGCCGCGCGGCTGTTTCAGTCGGGCATGCTGGAAAAGGACGAGATCGACGATGTCGCGAAACGGGGAGGGGTGGGCGAGATGCTCGGCCACTTCTTCGACCGGCATGGCCGCATGCTGGACACCTCCGTCTCCCACCGCACGCTCGCCGCCCGCTTCTCCCCCGGACGGGACGACAGCATCGTCGCCATCGCCGGCGGCCAGGCCAAGACCGAGGCGATCCGCGCCGTGCTCCACAGCCACAGCCTGTACGGGCTCATCACCGACGAAGGCACCGCCCGCCGGCTTCTGGGGCGGTAAGAGTTATCGGGGCTCGCTGCCTCCGCATCGTATCGACGCGCGAAGCTCGTGATCAGATCACCCTTCCGATGCCCTTCGGGGACGACCGCCCCTGGCGCCGTTGCGTTTTGCGGCGCTCGCTTTCGCCTCCGATCTGGCTTGACCACCCGAGGCGCCGAGCTGCGCCGCCATCCACGTGCGTGAGCCGAAAATGCCTTCCATCAGCGCCGGAACATAAAGATCAGCGTCGAGATCTGGCCAATGAAGGCCGAGACCACCGGCTTCCACACGCACATGCGCCAATTGTGCGGCATCTGCGCCTTGCAGACCTTCGAGCCTTTCCACGGGAAATCCGACGAAGACGCCGTTGCTCAGAACGACGACAAGGGCATGAGCCCCGGCGTCGTAGCGTGCGGATGCCGCAACGAAATCGCTGCGCGCCTTTTGACCGCGCTGTACGGCCGCCGCGAAATCACGATCAGAAATCTCCATGAATACGCCTCCATGCTGCGCAAAGCTCAGCTCTGTGCTCATCAAGCGTTCTGGCAAGGCGCGTCAGCGCGGGTTTGGCGAAGCCAAAACTTTCTCGCAGCTGCGCCGGCCCGTCAGGACAGTTCATGATGAAGACGGCGTGGGCATCGCTGCCGATCAGATGTACATGCGCGGGCCGGTGGTCGTTCGGATAGATCACGACGCGCAAGCCTGCCAATGTCAGCACTGTCGGCATTCTCGCTTGATCCTATCAAAACCCAAGCGCTTGGGAAAGGTGTCTTCACAGGGCGCTGTGCATCAGATCGCCTATTGCAGCCCGTGGATAGACTGCCTTGCCGACACGAAAAACTTTCAATCGATTTGGAAAAATTTAAACCGATTTTTGCGCTGCAAGGCCTCTTTCGCCTGCTTTCGCTGTCGCACAACATCTGTAAAACGGGATCAGTGTCCCTGCCGCCCGCCAGGCAGGCAGGGCGTTTTGGCGGGAATGCCCGTCTTCAATCGGTTCGACGATCAGGAGGTTTCGATGGCGCTGCAGGCGGTGGATGACGGGCTGAGGCTGGAAGGTGACGTGATGCCGCCGAAGGCGGCGATGGTGGATAGCTACCTTGCCGACTGGGCAGGGCAGGATGGCGCGAAGGTCGAGGTTGCCGGCGTGATCCGGGCGCTCCTGGAAGCGTCACGCCGCCTGGCGGCCCGCATCGCCGAAGGCGCTCTGCCGGGCGATCCCGGCCTGCCGGCTGGCTCCAACACCGATGGCGACACGCAGAAGCGCATCGACGTCGCCTCGCATGACCTGTTCGTGGAGCTTCTGACCGAGGCCGGCGTCGCCATCATCCTGTCGGAGGAGGCCGAAGCGCCTGTGATCGGCAAGGCCGGCGGCCGTCTGGCCGTCGCGGTCGATCCGCTGGATGGTTCGTCGAATGTCGGCACCGGTGCGCCGCTCGGCACGATCTTCTCGATTCTGCCGGCCGAGGGCGACGACCCGTTCCTCGTGCCCGGCCGCCGGCAGATCGCCGCCGGCTATGTCTCCTATGGCCATACGGTGGATCTCGGCTTCTCCGTCGGCCATGGCGTGGTGCTCGCCACCTTCAGCCCCTCGCAGCAGACCTTCCTCATCACCGGCAGCGCCACCTCGCTCGCCGGCGATGCCAAGGAACTGGCCTTCAACGCTTCGGTCACCCCGCATCTGGCGCCGGCCATGCGCCGCTTCGTCGAGGATTGCTGGACCGGCAAGGCCGGCCCGCGTGGCAAGAGCTACAATATGCGCTGGCTCGGCGCGCTGGTCGGCGATCTCCACCGCATTCTCAAGCGCAAAGGCCTGTTCTTCTATGTCGGCGATGCTCGCCCCGGCTATGCCCAGGGCCGCCTGCGCCATGTCTATGAATGCAACCCGATCGCCTTCCTGGTCGAACAGGCCGGCGGCAAGGCGACCGATGGCGTGACCCCGCTGCTCGATCTGGTGCCCACGGGCCATCACGCCCGCGTGCCGCTGGTCTTCGGCGCCGCTGCCGAAGTCGATGCCGTGGCCGACTATCTCCAGGCCGGCACCGCCCAGGCCGCCGAGTAAAGCGCGTCCGCGCGGGCCGCGCGACAGCGGCCCGCCTGTGCCGGATGGTTTTGCGCCCGCCTCCATCGGCGCAGAGGCGGGTGGCGAAGCGCGCGGCGCTCTTTCAGGTCCCGTTCAGTGGTCCCGTTCAGTCCCTGATGATGCCCGTTTCGCTGGCGACGCGGCGGTAGGCGGCGCCGGCGGTGAAGCCGCCATCGATGACGAAGTCCTCGCCGGTGATGAAGCTCGAAGCATCCGAGGCGAGGAAGAGCACGAGCTCGGCGATCTCCTCCGGCTTGCCGGAGCGCTTCATCGGCGTCATGTCGATCATGGGTTTCAGATGCGGGCTCGCGGCATTGAGCCCGGTGACGACCAGGCCGGGGCAGACCGCGTTGACGCGGATGTTCTTACCCGCAAGCTCCATGGCGGCGCTGCGGGTCAGCCCGCGCAGGCCCCATTTGCTGGCGGTATAGGCCGGATCGTAATGGCCCGAGAAGGCGCTGTTGGAGGAGATGTTGACGATCGATCCGCCGCCGCCTTCCGCCATCAGCGCGCTCACCGACTGGATGCCGAGGAAGGCGCCCGTGAGGTTGACCCGGAGCACCTTCTCCCAGGCGTCGAGCGCCGTGTCGCCGATCAGCGTGCGGTTGATGATCCCGGCATTGTTGACGAGAATGTCGAGCCGTCCCTTCCATGCCTTCGCCTCAGCCACCGCGCCCGCCCAGCTTTCGGGATCGGTCACGTCGAGAGTGAGGAAGCGGGCCTCGTGGCCGGCGGCGGTCATCTCCGCCGCCAGCGCCCGGCCTTCCTCGGCCAGAACGTCGGCGATCAGCACCGCCGCGCCCTGAGCTGCGAAGAGACGGCTTTCGGCCTCGCCCTGGCCGCGCGCGCCGCCGGTGACGAGCGCGAGACGGCCATGGAGCGAGCCTTTGGGGAGGGAGGCTTGTGTGCCGGAGCCTTGGGTGATCTCGGCCATGCTCAGTCCCTCGCGGCGATGGTGGTCTGGCGCTGCTCGCCCAGGCCCTCGATGCCGAGCGTCATCACCTGTCCCTCGCGCAGGAAGACCGGCTCGGGCTTGATGCCCATGCCGACGCCGGGCGGCGTGCCTGTGGCGATGATGTCGCCGGGCAGCAGCGTCATGAACCGGCTGATATAGCTGACCAGATAGGCGACGCCGAAGATCATCGTGTCGGTGTTGCCGGTCTGGCGGCGCTGGCCGTCCACATCGAGCCACAGCGCCAGCTTCTGCGGGTCGGCCACCGCGTCGCGCGTCACCAGCCAGGGGCCCGTGGGGCCGAACGTGTCATGGCTCTTGCCCTTGGTCCATTGCCCGCCGCGCTCCGACTGGAAGGCGCGCTCGGACACGTCGTTGATGACGCAATAGCCGGCGACGTGGGACAGCGCATCCGCCTCGCTGACATATTTGGCGCGGGTGCCGATGACGACGCCGAGTTCCACTTCCCAATCCGCCTTCTTCGAGCCGCGCGGAATTTCCACGGGGTCGTTCGGGCCGATGATAGCGGTGGTGGCCTTCATGAACAGGATCGGCTCCTCCGGCGGGGCCTTGCCGGTTTCTTTTGCATGGTCGGCATAGTTGAGGCCCACGCAGATGAATTTCGACGTGCCGGCCACGCAGGCGCCGATCCGCTCCGGCGTGATCACCGGCAGGCTCCGGACGTCGAGCGCGCGCAGGCGGTCGAGCCCGGCATCGGACAGGACATCGCCGGCAAGGTCGGGGATGATGCCGGAGAGGTCGCGGATCTTGCCGTCGGCATCGAGAAGGGCGGGCTTTTCGGCGCCCGCCGGGCCATGGCGAAGGAGCTTCATGGTCAGGCGCGCCGGAAGCCCTGGAGCACGCTGTCATCGACATCGGGCAGGTTGACGACGATGTTGTCGGGCGTGCGCGTGGTCAGCCAGACCAGCTCTTCGGTGGTGGACATGTTCACCTCGATATGCGGCCAGTTCGGCGGCACGAAGATGAAGTCGCCTTCCTCCATGTCGAGAAATTCCTGCCAGTTCTCGCCGAAATAGATCCGCGCCTTGCCCTTCAGCACATAGCCGCCGGTCTCGGCCTCACCGTGATGGTGGGGATAGGAACGATAGCCCGGATCGTTGGAGACCTTGCCGAACCAGATCTTGGTGGCCGGCGTATGCTGCGGGCCGACGCCCGAGACACGCACGCAGCCACCGGACTGGCCGGTGCCTCTGTCTTCCTGGCCCTTGCGGGTGATGACGGGCATGACCTTCATGTTCATGATGTTTCCTCCTCGACTTTATTTTTAATCGGGAACGACGGCCAGCGCCTGGATCTCGATCTTTGCGCGGTCTTCCATCAGCGCCACCACCTGCACGGCGGCCATGGGCGGGAAATGCCGGCCTATGATCTCGCGATAGACAGCGCCGATCTCCTTCATCCGCGATTTGTAGGCAACGCGGTCGGTGAAGTACCAGGTCATCTGGATCAGATGTTCGGGCCTGGCCTCCGCCGCCTCGAGCACGCTGACGATGTTGATGAGCGTCTGGCGCACCTGGTCGACGAAATCGTCGGAGTGGAACTGGCAATGCGCGTCCCAGCCGATCTGCCCGCCGACCTGCACGATGCGGCCGCGCGCGCTGATACCGTTGGAATAGCCGATGGGCTTGGCCCAGCCGTCGGGCTGGATGATTTCATGCATCATGGGAAGGCTCCAGATAGCGGGTCAGACCTGCGCGCACGTCGTCAGGCCAGGGATGGGATTTGTGATCGGCAAGCGAGGTCATGACGATGCGCTGGCGCACGGTCCAGATGACGTCGCCAGCGACGGTGACGATGGTTTCGAGATCCAGCGAGGCGCGGCCGATGGCGCGCACATGCACGGCGAAGTCGAGCACGTCGCCATAGACGGCCGGCTTCTTGAATTCGAGGTTCAGCGTCACGGTCGGCAGGCCGAGCTTGCGCTCGAACATGATCTCCTTCCAGGTGACGCCGAAGGAGGCGAACATCGCCTCGTTGACGTCCACCAGCATGGAGAGATAGGCCGGGTGATAGGCGATCCCGGTCATGTCGCAATCGCCGAAGCGCATTGGCTTGGAAATGGTGAAGGGCATCGTCTAGGCTCCCATGTCTTCTTCTGTTCTCTGATTGAATTCGGTGGGCGTCAGACGTGCCGTGGGCCGCGCGAAAGCCCGCTCAACCTGCCCTCTCCCCGTGGGGGAGAGGAGGCCCAACCCCGCACCCGTCATGCTCGGGCTTGACCCGAGTATCCGCAGCCGCAGACTCTGCGTGTGCCGCGCGGATCCTCGGGTCAGGCCCGGGGATGACGAAGAAGCGCCGCAGGACGCCAGCCACACCATCACTTCTTCCCTTTGGGAAAAAATGCCGGCAGGCAGATGAGGTCGGCCGCCGCCCGTGAGTTTCGAGACTGTTTCCATCATCCCCGCCTCAGCCCGCCATGATCTCGCCGCCGGCGACCGCGATCGCCTGTCCGGTGACGGAGCCCGCCCCCGGTGAGGCGAGCCAGAGCACCGTGTCGGCCACTTCCTGCGGCTGCACCAGGCGGCCCTGCGGGTTGGATCTGGTAAATTCGGCCAGCGCCTCCTCGGCGCTGCGGCCTGTCTTCTCCACGATGGTGGCGATGGAGCGCCGGATGATCGGGGTGTCGGTGAAGCCCGGACAGACGGCATTGACCGTCACCCCCTTCTTCGCCAGTTCAAGGGCCAGCGCTCGTGTCAGGCCGATGACGCCATGCTTGGCGGCGCAATAGGCGGAGACATAGGCATAGCCCGTCAACCCGGCGGTGGAGGCGATGTTGATGATGCGCGCGCCCTCGCCATGGGCCTTCAACGCCGGAAGCGCGGCCTGGGTGACCTGGAAGACGCCCGTGAGGTCCACGCCGATCACATGGTTCCACATCTCGGCGCTCGTTTTCTCGAAGGGCGCGCTCGGCGCCTGCCCCGCATTGTTGACGAGGATCGATACCGGGCCGAAGGCGGCGCGGGCCGCATCCAGACCGCGGGCGATCGCTGCCGCGTCGGTCACGTCGAACCCGTCGGCCACGAAGCTCGCTTCGCCGATCTCTTCGGCCAGCGCGTCGAGCGGCTCGCGCTGCCGGCCGGCCAGCGTCACCCTGGCGCCGGCGGAGGCCAGCGTGCGGGCGATCGCCGCGCCGATGCCGCTGCCGGCGCCGGTGACGAGCGCGTGCCTGCCATCAAGAGGGGAGGCCGTCAGCATCCGCGCCTCACTTCGCCGCCGCGCCGGCGCGTTCGAGATTGGCCTCGTACTGGCCCTTGCCGGACATGTACTGCTTCGGCCAGGCCACGCTCTTCAGCCCGATCCTTGCCGCCTCGTGCAGCGCCCAGGCAGGGTCGGCCAGATGCGGGCGGGCAACGGCGCAGAGATCCGCGCGGCCAGCGGCGATGATCGAATTGGCGTGGTCGGCCTCCGAGATCGCGCCGACGGCGATGGTGGGAATGCCGATCTCGTTGCGGATCTTGTCGGAGAAGGGCGTCTGGAACAGCCGGCCATAGACGGGCTTCTCTTCCTTCCACACCTGACCTGACGAGCAATCGATCAGATCGGCGCCGGCATCCTTGAACATCTGCGCGAAGATCGCCGCATCCTCCGGCGTGTTGCCGCCTTCCGCCCAGTCATGACAGGAGAGACGCACCGAGATCGGCCTGTCATCAGGCCAGGCGGCCCGCACGGCGGCGAAGACTTCCAGCGGATAGCGGGCGCGGTTCTCGTGGCTGCCGCCATAGTCGTCCTCGCGCCGGTTTGTGAGGGGCGAGAGGAAGGAGGAGATCAGATAGCCGTGGGCGGCGTGGAATTCCAGCCAGTCGGCTCCCACCGCTGCCGCCCGCTTCGTGGCGGCAACGAAATCGGCCTTGACGCGGTCCATGTCCGCCCGGTCCATCGCCTTGGGCACGGGGCTGTGCTTGAGATAGGGCAGGGCGGAGGCGGAGATCAGCGGCCAGCCGCCTTCGTCCAGCGGCTGGTCGATGCCTTCCCAGGCGCGCCGGGTCGAGCCCTTGCGGCCGGCATGGCCGATCTGAATGCCCACCTTGGCGGCGCTGTTGGTATGGACGAAATCGACGAAGCGCTTCCAACCCGCCATCTGCGCGTCGTTCCACAGCCCTAGGCAGCCGGGCGTGATGCGGGCATCCGGCGAAACGCAGGTCATCTCGGCGAAGACGAGGCCGGCGCCGCCAAGCGCGCGTGCGCCAAGATGCACCATGTGGAAATCGTCGAACAGGCCGTCCTTGGCCGAATACATCGCCATGGGCGAGACGACGATGCGGTTGGCAAGCGTCGTGCCGCGCAGCGTATAGGGCGTGAACATCGGCGGCAGGCAGCGTTCGTTCTCGCTGACCTTCAGGCCCGACTGACGGGCGAACCAGTGCTCGTAGCCCTCGAGCCAGCCCTTGTCGCGCAGGCGCAGGTTCTCATGGCTGATGCGCTGCGAGCGCGTCAGCATGGAATACATGAACTGTTCGGGCGGCAGCGTGTCGGCATAGCGGTCGCCCACCACCTCGAACCATTCCATGGCGTTGCGCGCCGCATTCTGGATGCGGGCGACATCGACGCGGCGGATCTCCTCATAGGTCTTCAGCACCTCGGCGATCCTGGCCTTGTCATGGCCGGCCTTGTTGAACTGGTTGGCCAGCTCGATCGCATCGTCAATGGCAAGCTTGGTGCCCGAGCCGATGGCGAAATGGGCGGTGTGGGCAGAATCGCCCATCAGCACCACATGCGACCTGCCATTGAAATGGCTCCATTTGCCGCAGATCAGCCGGGAGAAGTTAAGCCAGGCCGAGCCGACCAGATGGCGCGCATTGGTCATCAACTCGGCGCCTTCGAGCGTTTCGGCAAAGAGAGACTGGCAGAAATCGATCGATTCCTGCTGGCTCATCCGGCCCAGCCCATGGGCCTCATAGGCCGTTTCGGTGGTCTCGACGATGAAGGTCGAGGTGTTCTCGTCGAACTTGTAGATATGTGCCTGGAACCAGCCGTGATCCGTCTTGCGGAAGTCGAAGGTGAAGGCATCGAACAGCTTGTTCGTGCCGAGCCAGATGTAACGGTTCGGCCGCACCACCAGATCCGGCTCGAAGATCTCGGCATATTTCCGGCGGATCTTCGAGTTCAGACCGTCGGACGCGATGATGAGGTCGGCATCGGGGAAATCGAGGTCGCTGTCGACATCGGTCTCGAAGGTGAGCTCGACGCCAAGAGCCTCGCAGCGCGCCTGCAGGATGTTCAGGAGCTTCTTGCGGCCGATGCCGACGAAGCCATGGCCCGAGGTGCGCTGGCGCGTGCCCTTGAACAGCACCTCGATATCGTCCCAATGGTTGAAGGCTTGCTTGATCTCGGCCGCGCTCTCCTGGTCCCAGACCTGCATCGAGGCCATGGTCTGGTCGGAGAAGACCACGCCCCAGCCGAAGGTGTCATAGGGGCGGTTGCGCTCGACCACGGTGACATGATGGTCAGGATGAAGCTTCTTCATCAGGAGCGCGAAATACAGGCCGGCAGGCCCCCCGCCGATGCAGACGATACGCATATGCTTCCCTTCCTTGTGATCGATCGTGAAGCGGGGCCCTCATCCCTGGCGGCCCGCCGCTCCGGCCAGATAGTTTAAGTTTAAAATATATTGGTCCGGCGACGTTCGTCAAGCTGAAAATCGTGTCTTTCCCTGCTGCTGGCTGGGGCCGCGCGCCCGGAAAACTGCCGGTGGAAGCTGCAGCGGAACTGAAATAGAATATTCTAACACGCTGATTTCATGAGGAAATTGTAACATTTGTTTCAGTTTCCATTCATCTTTCGGGCGATATCGGTAAGGCGTCAACAACGGAGGTTTCCATGAAAAAGCTCGTTATCGCCGCCCTGTCGTCGGTCCTTCTGGCCGGCACGCTTGTGCCCGCGACCCAGGCCGCCGCGCAGGATCACCGCCGGTTCGACCGCGTTGAAAAGAAGGTGGTCGTCGTCAAGCACGGGTGGAAGCGCGGCCATCGCCTGTCGCCAGCCGAGCGCCGCCATCTGGCCGATGTGCGCGACTATCGCCGTTACCGCCTTTCGGCCCCGCCGCGCGGCACGCGCTGGGTGCGCGCCGACCGCAGCTTCCTGCTGATCTCGCTCGGTAATGGCACGATCCGTCAGGTGGTCACGGTGCGCTAAAGCATCGGACCGAAAAGTAGGAACCGGTTTTCGGACAAATCCGATGCGCTAACGCATCATCTGATCCGAGTGAAAACGAAGATCGATGGGAGCATGCTGCAAACAAAAGGCTTGAGACGCGTCGATCTGTTTCAAGCGGATCGGGTAGCGCGTCTCAAGCGTCGCTCTTCTTCACCGGGCGCGGATCTTCCGCGCCCGTTTCCGCCGTGTCCGGCCGTGCTTCCTGCTCCTCGGCGCGGCTCTGGCGCATGGCTGCGGCGAGGAAGCTGCGGGAGAGGCCGTGATAGAGCGGCTCGCTCTGCAGGAGGCGCGAGGTCAGATAGCCGAGCATGGACGCGCCCATGATGGCGATGACGCCGTCATGATTGCCGGTCATTTCCAGGATGATGACGAAGGCCGTCATCGGCGCCTGAACCACGCCGGCGAAATAGCCGGCCATGCCGAGCGTTGCGGCCAGCGTGATGCTGGTGCCCAGCGCCAGGCCGAGGCTGGAGCCGAGACCGGCGCCGACGGCCAGCGAGGGCGCGAAGATGCCGCCGGGAATGCCCGATATCATCGACAGGAAGCTCGCCAGCAGCTTTTCCAGGAAGAAGAAGGGCGGAAGCGCTTGGCCCTCGATGGCGCCACGGGCCTGTTCATAGCCGGTGCCGAAGGTGGCGCCGCCGGACGCCAGGCCGATCAGCGCCACGGCCAGGCCGCAGCCGGCCGCCAGCAGCACGCTGCGCCGCAATGGCAGCGGCTGCATCCAGCGGCGGATGCGCCGGCCGAGCGACAGGGCGAAACCGCTGAAGCCTGCGCCGAGCGCGCCGCCGGCGACGCCGCAGACCACCACCAGCAGCCATTCACGCGCCGAAGCGGGGCCGATCGAGGCCAGACCGAAATAGGTATAGGTGCCCGAAAGCCCCAGCGCGGCGAGGCCGGAGAGAATGACGGCGGTGAGCACCAGCCCGTTTGAGCGCGCCTCGTAGGCGCGGCCCATCTCCTCGATGGCGAAGACGATGCCGGCGAGCGGCGTGTTGAAGGCGGCGGCGATGCCGGCGGCGGAGCCGGCCAGGATCAGCCCGCGCGCCTGGGCCATGCCACCAAAGCGGGCGACCGCCAGCATGATCGACGCGCCGACCTGCACCGTCGGCCCCTCGCGCCCGATCGAGGCGCCGCTGAACAGGCCGAGCAGCGTCAGCATCACCTTGCCGAAGGCGACCTTCAGCGACAGGAGTCGCTGCCGGTCGCGATCCTCGTGCAGATGCCGGGCGGCAATGGCCTGGGGAATGCCGCTGCCCTGCGAATTGGGAAAGAAGCGCAAAGCGAGATAGGCCGAGAGCGCGAAGCCTGCCGGCGTGAGAAGGAGCGGCACGAGGTCACCATGCGGCCCCGCGGCGGTGATCCGGCCGAAGAGATGCTGGGCGAGATCGGCGAGCTTGGCAAAGGCGACGCTGACCAGGCCGATCGCCAGCGCCCCGCACCAGAACACCAGCCGCGGCCGCCAGAGCGCCGGCGAGGCCCAGAGAATGCGCGACCGGCGCAGGATTTTCGACTTGCGGTGGAGCGGCGGCATGGCATCCTGCCCTGGATCGTGATCGGGATGTGAGACCTGCCCGGTCTTAAACGGGAATGATGAGCTAAATCAAAATTCTCAGAGCGGAAGGCGGCGAAAGCGCTGTTCGGACATCGGGTGGCGGATGGGCGCGGCCGTGCTTGAGCGGCAGCCGCGCGCGGTTCTTTTTCAAGATTGGCGCGTCGAGGGCAAGGAGAAAGGCGTTCCGGCGTGCAGAAAATGGCGGCGACCGTCAAAGCTTGCGTCCCCAGCGTATCTTTCAGCCGATGTGCCTTGAGGCGAGACGATCACGCAGCGAACCTTTTGCCCTGCCTGAGGGTTGAATCGGGCACCCCGCTTCAGACAGCCTTTGCAAGGACACGCGTGCATGACCGACCAGCCGATCGACGCTTTCGCCGCCGCCCTCTCCCCCATGACCGAGGATGAGCTTTTCACCGCCCTTTCCCGGCTGGAGCGCGAGAGCGAAAAGGGCAGCGGCGTGGAGGGTGACGGGTCCCCACAGGCCGAAACGCTGGCGCGCATCGCCCTGGTGGAGGAGGAGGTGGAGCGGCGCTATCCCGGCCAGCTTCTGGCGCCCTACCGCGCCTGGAAGAGCCGCGATCCGCTGCTGGGATGAGCCCGCCGGGCGATCACAGGAGGAAAGCCGCGGCCACCACCGACACCGGCTCAACCGATCAGGAAGGCCCTGAAATCATTGACATTGGTGCCGGTCGGGCCGGAGACGAACAGGTCTTGCGACAGAGAGAAGGCCGACCATGCATCGTGGCGCGAGAGCAGCGCCGAGGGATCGCCACCGGCTGCACGGATGCGGCCCGCCGTGCCGCCATCGCAGAAGGCGCCGGCATTGGTTTCCGAGCCGTCGATGCCATCGGTGTCGGCCGCCAGCGCGACGATGCGCTCGACCCGGTCGAGATCGATGGCCGCCGCCAGCAGGAATTCGGCGTTGCGTCCGCCCCGGCCCTCGCCATCGCTGCCGAGGGTGACGGTGGTCTCTCCGCCGGAGAGAAGAACGGCCGGCTGGGCCGGGCCGGTGCCCTGCTCGGCGAATTCGCGGGCGAGCGCGGCATGCACCCGGCCGACTTCGCGCGCCTCGCCCTCGATCGCGTCGGAAAGGATCAGCGGCGTCACCCCGGCCCGGCGCGCGGCATGCGCCGCTGCCGAGAGCGACACGCGGGCCGACGCGATCACCTCCACCCTGTTGCGGGCAAAGGCGGCATCGTCGGGTTTCGGCGCCTCTGCCATGCGGATCGCCTCGATGACGGCGGCCGAGAGCGGCAGGCGATAGGCCTCGATCACATCCAGCGCATCGCGCGCCGTGGTCTCGTCCGGCACGGTGGGGCCGGAGGCGACGAAGGCGGGATTGTCGCCCGGCACGTCGGAAACCACCAGGGTGACGACGCGCGCGGGCGCGGCAAGCGCGGCAAGCCGCCCGCCCTTGATGCGCGAGAAATGCTTTCGCACCCGGTTCATCGCCGAGATCGGCGCGCCGGATGCCAGAAGCGCCTTGTTCAGCGCGATCTCGTCGGCAAGGGTGAAGCCGATCGGCGGGGCGGGCAGCAGGGCGGAGCCGCCGCCCGAAATCAGTGCCACCACCAGATCGTCCTCCGTCAGCCCCTGCACGTGGTTCATCAGCGCGGCGGCCGCCAGAAGGCCGGAGCGATCGGGCACGGGATGAGCGGCCTGGAGAATGCGGGTCTGGCGGCAGGCGGCCACGGGACCATGGCGGGCGACCGCCAGGCCCGACAGCGGCCCGTCCCAGGCGCGCTCGAAGGCGGCCGCCATCTGGCTCGCGGCCTTGCCGGCTGCCACCAGCACCGTTCGCCCCTTCGGCCGCGCGGGCAGATGCCGGCGGATCGCATCGTAAGGATCGGCCGCCGCAACGGCCGCCTGAAACAGCGTGGTGAGCAGCGCGCGCGGGGCCTCGATCATCCCGCGATCTCGAGATCATAGACGAACACGCCCTCGACCCCGCCCGTCGCCGCCGCGACGATGCGCGCGCCAAGCGCCTGATGCAGCGGATGGACCAGATAGCGGTCACGCGCCGCCGCATCGGCAAAATCGATGATGAAGCCTTCGGAATAGCCCTTGTCCATCCCGGTCTCTGGGCTGACATTCGGCCCGCTTTGCACGGTCAGCATGCCGTCCACATGTGCTTTAAGCCCCTCGATCCCCGCCAGGATCGCGGCCTTTTCCTCCGCAGCGACGGAGGCGGAATAGCGGATGAAAACGCAATGGCGGATCATGGGATTGAAGTCCTCTCGTGAGCATGGCGAAGGGCGGCCGGAACCGCAGCCCTGTCGAAGCGCAGGGCTCCTCTACCTTGCGCATCAACCGCCTTACCATGACCGCCCGCCGCGGCCCCGGCAAGCCGCGCCGGCGACACAGGCAGGCCTGTACCCGTGCTTTTTCAGCCAAGTCGCGCGCAGCGTGAATTCCGAACCGGCTGCACACTTGAGATGCGCGTGCCGCACGCCTATATTGGAGCTGTTCCCCTGAAAAAAGGTGCGACCACTATGAACCAGACCATCTCAGCCATCACTCCCGTGTTTCCGCTGCGAGATGTCCTGTTTCATGCCTGCTTCGATTTCCCTGACCGGCCTTTGCTGGTCCACCCCTGATGACACCCCGCTTTTCACCGATCTGACGCTGGCTTTCGGCCCTGAGCGCACCGGCATTGTCGGTCGCAACGGAAGCGGCAAAAGCACGCTGCTGCGGCTGATTTCTGGCGAAGTTTCCCCTGTTTCCGGCCAAGTGCGCGTGACGGGCGTGCTTGCTGCAATGCGCCAGGACGCGATGGCGCAGGCCGGCGAGGCGCTTGCCGATCTCTTCGGCGTGCGGCCAGCGCTCGACCTGCTGGGTCGCGCTGGGGCCGGGCTTGCCCGGACAGACGAATTAATGGTCGCCGACTGGACCTTGCCGGCACGCATCGAGACCGCGCTCTTACGGTGCGGCCTTTCGCTGCCGCCGGAAACGCCGCTCGCTGCACTGTCCGGCGGGCAGCGCAGCCGGGCGGCGTTGGCCGCAGCGATCTTTGCCGAACCCGACATCCTGCTTCTGGACGAGCCGACCAACAATCTCGACCGTGCCGGAAGAAAGGCCGTGATTGATCTTCTAAGGGGCTGGCGCGGCGGGGCAATCGTCGCCAGCCATGACCGCGAACTTCTGGAGGAGATGGACGCCATCGTCGAGCTCACATCCTTGGGCGTGACCCGCTACGGTGGGAACTACAGCGCATTCCGCGAGCGAAAGGATGTGGAACGCGAGGCCGCGGCGCGCGATCTCGCCGAGGCGGAAGAGGCCCGCCGCGAGGCTGATCGGCGGGCGCGGCAGGCGAGCGAGCGCAAGGCGCGCAAGGACAGCGCCGGGCACAAGGCGCGCGCCCGCGGCGACCAGCCTAGAATCGCGATGAACACCGCCCGCAACAGGGCGGAGGCGTCGGGCGGGGCGGGCAAGCGGTTGCGCGAGGCGCGGCGCGCAGGAGCTGAAGAGACGCTTGCCGCTGCACGCGAGAAGGTCGAGGTGCTGCAGCCGCTGCGCATGGATATCGCGCCAATAGGCCTTGCGCCCGGCAAAACCGTGCTACGGCTGGAAGGGCTGACGGGCGGCTATACTGGCGACCAGCCGATCATCCGTGATCTGTCGCTGACCATGACCGGCCCGGAACGCGTGGTTCTCACGGGGCCGAACGGCAGCGGAAAGACGACGCTTCTCCGGCTGATCACTGGTCGGTGCGAGGTGCAAAGCGGCCGGGTGGACGTGGCGGTGACCTTCGCCCTGTTGGACCAGCATGCTGGCCTGCTTGACCCTGACCTTACGCTGCGCGACAATTTCTTGCGGCTCAGTCCGCTGGCCGGCCTGCACGACGCCCATGCGGCGCTTGCCCGATTCGGCTTCCGCGCGGCCGACGCCCTGCGGCTTGCCGGGCGTCTAAGTGGCGGCGAGCGCCTGCGGGCGGGCCTCGCCTGTGTCCTTCAGGCGGTGCCGCAGCCGCAGCTCCTGATCCTGGACGAGCCGACCAACCACCTCGATCTCGACGGCATCGCCGCGCTGGAAGCCGCAATGGCCGCCTATGATGGCGCTGTTCTCGCCGTGAGCCACGACACGGCCTTTCTTCGGTCGCTGGCGCCGACGCGCTTCATCTCCTTGGAACGTCATGCAAATGTCGATGACAGTACCTTATAGGATGGCCGGCGATCTCAAGGCTGTGGAACGACAACGATGGCATCGGTCTGCAGACAGGCAGGCGGGCAAGGTCTTGCGCAACACCAAGCACAGCCGGAACGGGACGTGCACCATCAACCCGCAAAGATCGTACGTAAAAAACCAGTGAAAATGGAAAAGTGGCCGCGTGGCGACCCCTTCCATGAGTTTTGGTTCGCTTCGGGTCAGGTGCAACGCGCAGGGACGCTGAAAAACTTGCAGAAGGCGGGCTTAAACGAGGGCTGCCTCGCTTTCTTCACCACACTCCACTTTCGCTCCGATGCCTATCCCACCACCACGCCCGGTGCCACAGCTTCCAGCTGCACGCGCGCGCCGGGCGCGACGGCCGGCGTGGCGGGCGCGTCAGTCGTGTCGAGCTGCAGCGCCGTGCCGTCGGCCGCGCGCAGGAGATAGGTGACCTCCTGGCCGCGATAGATCCGGTCGGTCACGGTCGCCTCCGCCCCGCCCTCCGCCACCAGCGCCAGCCCCTGCGGACGCAGCGAGAGGGTGACGGGGCCGTGGGCTTCCGGTTCGATCGGCAGGGGGCCGAGCACCGTGCGGGCGCGCCCGCCCTCGGCCATGCCCTGAAGCAGATTGGTGCGGCCGAGAAAGCCGGCGACGAAGGCGCTGGCGGGGCGCTGATAGACCCTATCCGGCCGATCCGTCTGCTCCACCCGCCCGGCTTTCAGCACGGTGACGCGATCCGACAGCGACAGCGCCTCCTCGCGGTCATGGGTGACGAACAAAGCGGTCATGCCGCTGGCTCTGAGCACGTCGCGCATCTCGCGCCGCGCGGTTTCGCGCAAGGAAGCGTCGAGATTGGAAAAGGGCTCGTCCAGCAGCAGGAGGCGCGGCCGGGCGGCGAGCGAACGGGCGAGCGCCACGCGCTGCTGCTGGCCGCCGGAAAGCTGGTCGGGCCGGCGCCCCTCCAGCCCCTGAAGCCGCATCAGCGCCAGATGGTCGCGCACGGCCGCTTCCCGCGCCGACTTGTCCAGCCGGCGCAGGCCGAAGGCGATGTTGTCCGCTACCGTCAGATGCGGAAACAGGGCGTAGTCCTGAAAGACCATGCCGATATCGCGCGCCTCCGGCTTCAGCCCGTCGATGCGCCGGCCGTTCATGGTGATGGCGCCCGACTCCGCCTGCTCGAAGCCGGCGATCAGGCGCAGCGCCGTGGATTTGCCGCAGCCCGAAGGGCCGATCAGCGCATGGATTTCGCCGGCCGTGATCGTCAGGCTTAGGCGGTCGAGCGCCACCACGCCGCCGAAGCGTTTGGTCAGGGTCTCGATCGACAGCAGCGTCATGGCGGTTTCCTCACGAGGTTTTGCCGGCCGCACGGCCGGACCGGGTCAGGACGAGGCCGACGAACAGGCTTGAAAACAGGATCATCAGCCCGGCATAGGGCGCGGCATCCACCAGCGCGCCCTCGCTGCTGCGGGCAAAGACGGTCATGGCCAGCGTCTGCGTTCCGGTGGGCGAGAGCAGGAGCGTGATCGGGAGCTCCTTGGCCACCACCATGAAGACCAGGAGCCCGCCGGCTACGAGCGCGCGCATGAGCTGCGGCAGGGTGACGCGGCGAAAGGCGGCGAAGGCGCCATGGCCGAGCGAACGCGCCGCCTCCTCCGTCCGGGGGCCGAGCTGCAACAGCCGGCTGCGCACCGGCCCGAGCGCCAGCGCCAGGAAATGCAAGGTCAGCGTGGCGATCAGCAGCGTCATGCTCTGGTAAAAGAAGGGGATGACGGCGAGCGAGAAGAACACCATGGCCAGCGCGAAGGGCAGCGCCGGCACGGCATAGCCGAGATAGACCATGCGCTCGGCCAGAAAGGCGGCGCGGCCGGGAAAGCGGGTGGTGACCAGCGCCACCGGCAGGGCGGCCGCCATGGCCAGCAGCGCCACTGGCCCGGCGATCGTCACCGTCTGCAGCGCGGTCGCCGCCACCGCCGGCCAGTCGATCGCTTCCGGCGCGCGGCTGAGCCAGAACAGGATGACGGAAACGGGGAGGCCGAGGGAGGCTGAGACCACCAGCGCGATGAACAGCGCCGCCGGCAGGGCCATGCGGCCGAGGGGCGCGCGCGGCAGGACCCGCGCGGTGCCGGTGCCGGTGCGCGCCAGATGCAGGCGCCGCGCCGCGCGTGCTTCCGCCGCCAGGAACAGGCCCGCCAGCGCGATCAGCATCAGCGCCAGCCAGGCGGCGTAATAGACCTCGAAGGCCCCGGCATACTGGCTGTAGATCGCCGAGGAGAAGACGTCGTAGCGCATCAGGGCGATCGCGCCGTAATCGCCCAGCGTATAGAGGGCGATGACCAGCCAGCCGGAGAGGAAGGCGGCTTTAAGCTGCGGCAGCACTACGCGCAGAAAGGTGGAAACGGCCGAATGCCCGAGGCTGCGCGCGCTTTCCTCCAGCGCCGGATCGAGCGTCGTCAGCACCGTGCGCAGGTTGAGAAACAGATAGGGATAGACATAGAGCGACAGCGCCAGCGTGGCGCCGGAAAGCCCTTCCAGCCGCGGCAGGCGCATGCCGAAGACCTGGTTCAGCGGTCCGTAATAGCCTGATAGGCCGATCAGCGCATAGGCCATGACATAGCCCGGCACGGCCAGCGGCAGGGTGAAGAGAACGGGCCAGAGCCACGGGAAGGGCAGCCGGCAGCGCGTGACCAGCACCGCCAGCGGCAGGGCGATGGCGGTCGACAGCGCGAGCACGCAGACGACGAGCGACAGCGTATTGGCCAGAAGCTGCGCCGTGGCCGGCCGGAAGACGAGGAAGGCAAGCTCGGTGGCCTGCGTCTCGGCCGCGCGCACGACCAGATAGACCAGCGGAACGAGCATGGCGCCCCCGGCCGCAAGGGCCGGAAGCGCCAGAAGAAGCGGCGGGCGCGCCGCCGCGATCGACCGTGTCGAGGACATCGGCGGCTTAGAGCAGGTTCAGCTCGGTCAGGAGCTTCTTGGTGCCCTCGGTGTCGTTCAGCGCTTCGAGCTTGACATCGGGGGCGAAGTCCTCGGGCTTGGCCACGGGGCCGAGCGTGTCATTGGCGATCACGCCCTTGATGACGGGATATTCGCCAACCGAGGCGGAGAAATATTGCTGCGCGACCGGGGACAGCATGAACTCGACCAGCTTGGTGGCGTCGCTCTTGTCGTCGCTTGCCTTCAGCACGCCGGCGCCAGAGACGAAGAGCAGATTGCCGATGTCGCCCTTGGCGAAGAAGGTCTGCGACACCGGGAACTTGGCATCGCGCAGCTTGAAACGGGTCAGATAGTAGCTGTTGACCAGGGCCACATCGACCTCGCCATCGGCAACGGCCTGCACCTGGGAGACATTGTTGGCATAGGTGCGGGCGCCGTTGTCCACCAGACCCTTGACGAAAGCGCGGGCCTTGTCCTCGCCGTCCTTGACGCGCATGGCGGTAACGAAGGCCTGGAAGGAGGCGTTCTTCGGCGCGAAGCCGACCTTGCCCTTCCACTCCGGCTTGACCAGATCGTAGACCGACTGCGGCAGCTTGTCGGCGGCCACGCGCTCGCTGGAATAGACCAGCGTGCGGGCGCGGCCCGAGGTGCCGATCCAGCTGTCATTGCCGCCGCGATAGGCGGCCATCTGGCCCTCGAACAGCCCCGCCGGCAGCGGCTCCATCAGATCGGCCGTGGCGCCGAGCGCGCCGGCATCCTGGGCGATGAAGACATCGGCCGGGCTCTTGGCGCCTTCCTCGCGCAGAAGCGCTGCCAGCTCCGCCGTCGTGCCATAGCGCGCCTTGGTCTTGATGCCGGTCTGCTCCTCGAACACCTTCAGGATCGGCGCCATGAAGGCCTCGCCACGGCCAGAATAGACGGTCAGATCGTCGGCATGCGCCGGAGCGGCGGCAATCAGGCCGGCAAGCGCCAGAAGCGACAGGCGAAGGGAAGAGGTCATGGGGTGTCTCCGTCTCGGGTTCGTTGCTTACGGATCGGCATCCGATGTCCCGCTTATCAGAAACATGAGTTTTTGAGTCAATAATGAGATGCACACGAAAAGCAGAAGCTTATACACGTTTTGGTGAAATTTCGTGATCGGCCGGAAAGCGGGCGGCCTGCTTTCCGGCTTTGCGCGTCTCAAGCCTTTTTATTTGAAGCATGACCTTATT
Source organism: Xaviernesmea rhizosphaerae (assembly GCF_001938945.1). GTDB lineage: Bacteria > Pseudomonadota > Alphaproteobacteria > Rhizobiales > Rhizobiaceae > Xaviernesmea > Xaviernesmea rhizosphaerae. Next base: position 369,039 of record NZ_MKIO01000041.1, on the reverse strand, counting down.
GCGCTTCGTGTCGTACGAAACACTGAGGAGCACATCCGAGTTTTGAGATTGCGGGCAGAGATGATCGTCACGCGTGACGTCGTCCTCGGGCCCGTCCCAAGGATCTGCCATGGTCAATGAGTCGCCGAGATATCATGCGTTTGCAGATGCTCGGGACAAGCCTGAGCATGACGAGACGGGGACTCTGCGCATCTGCCAGGAAGCGCCAGACATTGGGAAGCCGTCGACGGGATTTCGGTTCAACCGCATCTGATGATGCACAAGCCCGGACGCTGCAAGCTCGCAACGATTATAAGTAAAGAAACAGTAAAAATGGAAAAGGGGCCGCGTGGCGACCCCTTCCATGAGTTTTGGTTCGCTTCGGGTCAAGTTCAACGCGCAAAGGCGCTGAGGAACTTGCAGAAGGCGGGCTTAAAACGAGGGCTGCCTCGCTTCCTTCACCACACTCCCCATGCCCGAACCAAAGACCGAAATCTCACTCGACATCAGGATCACCTTCCTTTCTCTACGTTGACGACAAGATAAAGGTAGCTCTTTGCCGGCGAATTACAAGAGATTTCGTGCGGTCGCCGTTTTTTTCCGAGCGTGCCTGCCAGCTTCCGGCAAGCCAGGCGCGGAGAGCGCTCACAGCGTCAGCACGATCTTGCCGATGTGATCGCCGGCCTCCATCAGCCGGTGCGCTTGCGCCACCTCCTCGAAGGGCAGGACGGCGTGGAGCACGGGCGCGACCTCGCCGGCCTCCACGAGCGGCCAGACATTGTCGATGAGGTCGTCGCGGATCGCCTGCTTTTCCGTGGCGGTGCGCGGGCGCAGGGTGGAGCCCATCACGCGCAGACGGTTCATCATGATCGGGGCGAGCGACACCTTCTCCGCCGTCGCCCCGCCCATCAGCGCGATGATCGCCAGCCGCCCGTCCTTGGCGAGCGAGGCGATGTTGCGCTCGAAATAGCTGGCGCCGATCATGTCGAGGATCACGTCGACCCCGCGCCCCTGCGTTTCCGCAGCGATCACCGCCTGGAAATCCTCCTCGCGATAGTTGATGGCGCGCTTGGCGCCGAGCCCGAGGCAGGCCTCGCATTTGGCGGCGGAGCCGGCCGTGGCATAGACCTGGGCGCCGAAGGCATTGGCCAGCTGGATCGCGGTGGTGCCGATGCCGCTCGTTCCGCCATGCACCAGGAAGGTCTCGCCCTCCACCAGATCGGCCATCTGAAACACATTGGCCCAGACGGTGAAGAAAGTTTCCGGCAGGGCGGCGGCGGTGGCCGCATCCATGCCGGCGGGGATGGGCAGTGCCTGGCCGGCCGGAACGGCACAATATTGCGCATAGCCGCCACCATTGGCGAGGGCCGCCACCCGCTCGCCAAGCGCGAAGCCTTCCACCGCCGCGCCCATCGCCACGATCTCGCCGGCCACCTCCAGGCCGAGGATCGGGCTGGCGCCCGGCGGCGGCGGATAAAGGCCCTTGCGCTGCATCACATCCGGCCGGTTGACGCCGGCGGCCTCGACCCGGATCAGCAGATCCTCGGGCCCCGGAACCGGCAGCGGCCCCTCGGCGATCACCAGATTTTCCGGCCCGCCCGGTGCGGTCAGGCCGACATGGCGCATGGTGGGCGGCAGAGCCGTGCTCGATGGGGAATCATGCGGTGTCGGCATGGGTATTCCTTCCTGCTTGATCATATCGGACCGAAAGGCGCGAGCCGGTTTCGGAAACCGCCATTCTGACAACAAAGACGGGGAGTATCGGCCCGCTTATGCTTGACGGTCCGGCGCTCCCGCCGCGCGGCCTTGTCCCGTCGCGTGGAACACACAGGTCAGCCGCGGGCTTCGCAAGACAAGATAAGGCACGGGGACGGAATCGGAAGACCGGCGCCTGTTCGGGCAAGGTCGGTTTGCCACGGCCGGGGACGGACAGGGCTGGCGGCGCAAGGGTATCTGGAAGATTACCGATGTTTCATTTGCAGTGCAGCGCAGGCGGGCTTAGGCTTTCCTCGTTCCCGTCTCGCGGCCGGACGCCGCCGACACGACCCCGGCAGCGCGGCGGGAGCATCAGCAAGCCTTCCTGCAAACGTCTCTCCGCCCGCACGGAGACTGTTTGCGGCCGCATGCGACAGCGGGTCGGGCGCGCTTGGCGCGTTCCGGCCCGCTTGTGCGCAAGCGGGTGGCCGCAGGGCTTGAGACAGGGTCCGAAAAGGGACGCCGTCTTCGCTGCAATGCTTCAGGCGGAAGCCGATTTTCACCGGACAGGAACAGAGATCCGGAAATGACGGACCGAGAGCCGGCCCGTCGTTCCTCTGGTCATTGCGTTTGGGTGGTTATGGCGCTGCGGTCAGGCGACCGAGCGCAGCGCGGGGGCGGCATCGCCCTGGCGATAGGCGACCAGATCCTCGATCGTCACCAGCACCAGACCGTTCTCCCGTGCGAAGATTTCGAGGTCGGGCAGGCGGGCCATGGTGCCGTCGTCCTTGGCCACTTCGCAGATGACGCCGGAAGGCGCGCGGCCGGCCAGCCGGCAGAGATCGACGGCGGCTTCCGTATGGCCACGGCGGCCGAGCACGCCTTCCGGATGGGCGCGCAGCGGGAAGACATGGCCCGGACGGGCGAAGTCGGCGGGCTTTGTCGTCTCATCCACCAGCGCACGGATGGTCAGCGCCCGGTCGGCCGCGGAAATGCCGGTGCTGGTGCCGGGAATATAGTCGACCGAAACGGTGAAGGCGGTCTGCAGATATTCGGTGTTGACGGGCACCATCAGCGGCAGATCCAGCGCTTCCAGCCGCTGACGCTCCATCGACACGCAGATGAGGCCGCGCGCCTTGTTCATCATGAAGGCAATCTGCTGGGGGGTTATGCTGTCGGCGGCGGCGACGATGTCACCCTCGTTTTCCCGGTCCTGATCGTCGACGACGACGATCATCTCGCCACGGGCGAGCGCGGCGATGGCATCTTCGATTTTGGCAATGGTCATGTCTTCTGGCCTTTCAAGGGTTGGCCGCTTTCGCGGCATGTCCGGCGCCACGCGATCCTTCGCGCGCGCAAGAGTCTCCCTTGGGCGAACAAGCATAGAACTCGGCCGGTCGTTCGGAGCCGGCATGAGCGTCTTCCGCATTGCTCTCTTCCATCCGGACTATACCGTCGGCTCCGGCCTCGCACCGGATCTGCTGACCTTCCTGCCGCCGGCTGTTGAACCGGGAGACGGGAAGCGCTCGCGGGCTCCGGGCATCCTTGGCATCCCGCTTGTGGAGAGAGCCGCAGACTGCTCTGCCGCATCCGCGCCGACCGAAGTCGCCACACGGGTGAAGCAGGCCCGATACCGCCGGTGGGGAATTGCACCCCGCCCTGAGAACGGCGTCACTGTAACGCGAGGATGACAGGAAAGGCAAGAGCCGCTGGATGTGCTTGTGTCAGGCGGCTCTTTGGGTCGCGTCTTGGCTCTGATGGGCTCTTCAGTAGAGCGGAACCGCACCGCTCAGAGCCGCGCCGACCAGCATCAGAAAGGCCAGCAGAACCGACCACTTCAGCGCGAAGCGCTGCAGCGCGCCGGTCTCCACCTCGGAGAGATTGGTCAGCACATAGAGCGCCGGGACCAGCGGGCTCAGCATATGCATGGGCTGGCCGATCAGCGAGGCGCGGGCGATCACTTCGGGCGCGATGCCATAGGCCTTGGCGGCTTCCGCCAGCACCGGGACAACGCCGAAATAGAAGGCGTCGTTGGACAGCAGGAAGGTGAAGGGCCCGCTCAGCACGGCCGTGATCAGCGGGATCATATTGCCGGCAGAGGCCGGGATCAGATAGATCACGCTCTTCGCCAGCGCATCGGTCATGCCTGTGCCGGAGAGAATGCCGGTGAAGATGCCGGCGGCGAAGATGACGGCGACGACCGACAGCGCGCTGCCGGCATGGGCCTCGATTCGCGGGCGCTGGTCGCGCACATGCGGGAAGTTGACCGCCATGGCAATGGCGAAGCCGATCATGAAGACAACGGCCAGCGGCAGCAGGTCGGCCACCAGCAGCACCATGACGGCGGCCGTCAGCACCAGGTTGAAGCCCTGCAGGAACGGCCCGCGCGCCACGACCGCACGGTTGACCGCCTCGGCCGGGGATGCGCCGCTCTGCGCGAGCATGCCGGTGCCGAGTGCTGCCAGACGGCGGCGCTCCGACAGGCCGAGATAAGCGGCGATGCCCACGGCGCCGAGACAGGCGAGCAGGATGGACGGCAGAAGCGGCACGAAGACCTGCGAGGGCTCCAGGTGCAGCGCCGCCATCACCCGCGCCGTCGGCCCGCCCCAGGGCGCCACGTTGATGATGCTGTTGGGGAAGACGGTGACGGCCGGCAGGATCAGCGGATTGATGCCGAGATGGCGGTGCAGCGGCATCATCGCGGTGACGCAGATCAGATAGGTGGTGCTGCCGTCGCCATCCAGCGAGACGACCATGGCCAGCAGCGTCGAGCCGACGATCACCCGCAAGGGGTCGCCATGACAGACGCGCACGACGAGGCGCACCAGCGGATCGAACAGGCCGACATCGATCATCAGGCCGAAATAGAGAATGGCGAAGAGCAGGAGCGCGGCCGTCGGGCCGATCTTCTTCAACCCGTCCACCACCATGGTCGGGATCTCCGCGCCGAAGCCGCCGAGAACGGCGAAGACGATCGGCACCAGGATCAGCGCCAGGAGCGCGGACAGACGGTTTGTCATGATCGCCGTCATGAAGACGACGATCATCGCGTAAGCGAGAGCTGTAATCAAAATTTATCCCCCCATGATCGACAGAACGACCATGGGTCCGATCCGCGATGCGTCTTCTCCAAGCGCCGCAAGACCGGGACGTTCAGACCAGGGGTCAGCCCGGCCAGGACCTTGTGCGCGCACGACCTCTAGAAGGCGCATCCTATGCGGGCAAGGGTTACTTGCCTATTTCATCATACTTATGAGCAAGGCTTGCCAAACGGCAACAGGTCACGCCGACTGCAGAGGCTCCAGCGCCATTGCGGCCTTGCCGATGAAAGCCTTCGGCAAGGCCCGCCGTCGCAGCCCCTCAGGCCTTGGGCTTCTCGTGGTGCCCGCCGAAGGCGAAGCGCATGGCCGAGAGCAGCTTGTCGGCGAACAGCGATTCGCCCTGGGAGGTGAAGCGCTGATAGAGCGCGGAGGTCAGTACGGGCGCCGGCACGCCGGTATCGATGGCGGCCTTGACCGTCCACCGGCCTTCGCCCGAGTCCGACACGCGTCCGCCATAGCCCGAGAGATCGGGATCGGCGGCGAGCGCCTGGGCGGTGAGGTCGAGCAGCCAGGAGCTGATGACGCTGCCATGACGCCAGACCTCGGCGACTTCGTCCAGATTGATGTCGAACTGGTAATATTGCGGCGTCGGCAGCGGGCTGGTCTCGGCATCGGCCGTGCGCGCGGCATGGCCGGAATTGGCGGCCTTGAGGATGTTCATCCCCTCGGCATAGGCGGCCATCATGCCGTATTCGATGCCGTTATGCACCATCTTGACCAGATGGCCGGCGCCGGAGGGGCCGCAATGCAGATAGCCGCGCTGGGCGGTGGGCAGTTCGGCCGGCATGCCGGCGCCGGGCGCCAGCGAGGCGAAGATCGGGTCGAGATGGCGCACCGCCTCGTCCGGCCCGCCGATCATCAGGCAGTAGCCGCGCTCCAGGCCCCAGACGCCGCCGCTGGTGCCGGCGTCGACATAGGCGATGCCGCTGTCCTTCAGCCGCGCGGCGCGGTCCACGTCCTCGTGGTAGTGCGAATTGCCGCCGTCGATGATGATATCGCCCGGCGCCATCAGCCGGGCGACGTGGTCGACATTCTCATCGGTCAGCGCGGCCGGCAGCATCAGCCAGACGCAGGCCGGTTTCTGGAGCTTGCCGACGAGATCCTCGATCGAGCTCGCGCCCACGGCGCCTTCCGCCACCAGCGCCGCCACGGCCTGGGGGTTGATGTCGTAGACAACGCATTCATGGCCGGCCCGCAGGAGGCGGCGCACCATGTTCGCGCCCATCCGACCGAGACCCATCATAGCAAGCTGCATGAGATTTTTCCTTCTGACGACGTCGGAGGCCCGACGGTTCACGCCTCTATTTAGGGCGTGCACCGCAAAAATGGGACCGGCCTTTTCTGGCCCGCCTACCTTTTCTAACCTCGACCTTTCATGAACGATGCAAATTAACGCAGCGTGACGACCGCCGCCTCGAAAGGCGATAGGCTGTGTGTGTCCTTGCCTGCCGGCATGCCAAGCTGGCCGAGCGAAACGGTGAGCGGCAGGGCTGTGAGATTGGCGAGCAGCAGATGGTCTGCCTCCCCGCCATCGCCCGTCACCGTAAAGGCCCGCAGCCTTGCCGGGTCCGCGCTGTGGCAGGCACGCCAAGGCCGGCCGGCAAGGCGGGCGAGCTGCGCAATCGGTGCGGCCAGCGGCCGCAAATCGCCCTCGCGCACCGGCTCGCCGGGGCCGGCGATCAGGCCGAAGGGACCGGTCAGGGCCGACAGCGTCAGGCATTCCAGCCCGGCCGGCAGCACGCTTTCGGCATAGCCCAGCGCGAAGGCGGCGGCGAAGCCTCCATGATGCCGAGGATCGCGCGCGGCCATCGGCAGGCGCGTGAAATGCGGATTGGGCATGGTGCGGCTGCCATAGGGGTTCTGCCGCATGGCGAGCATGGAGGGGCCGATGCGATAGGGCTTCTCGCCATAGATCGCCCGCACGGACCGGGTGATGAAGGGCAGCGCCTCCAGCGTCTGCATCACGCTGAGATCGTCGGCGGCGTGGACGATCGGGCAGGTGCAATGGCTGATAAAGTCGAGATCGTCTGCCGGCACGCGCTTGCGGTTCAGCTCGGTGAAATAAGAGAGCATGCCGCCGCCGAGCCGGATGCCCGGAAAGGCCGCGCGCGCCGCGGCATAGACCGTCTCCAGCGGTGGGCAGTCCGGCCAGGCGCTGCCGGGCGGGGTGGACTGCCGGTCGACGGCGGGCGAGACCAAAATGGCTTGCGGCGCGAAGCCTGCCGCCTTCATCCAGCCGGCGATGTCGGTCAGCTCTTCTGCCGGCGGCCGCCGGCAGGGCAGGGCCAGCTCCAGCGTGCTGCGGCCCTTGTGCCGGGCGGCGAGCGCTGCGAAATCGGCAAGCGCATCCTGTCCGTGCCCGGCGCCGGGATCGAGGGAGAAGATCAGCTCTTGGGGTGCGAGCGCCGCCAGCCGCCGGGCCTCGGAAAGGCTCGCCTTCGCCTCCTCGGCGGAGATCCACAGGCCGATGGCGGGCAGCCGGCCGCTTTCATCGCCGAAGGACAATGCGACCGGATCGGCGGCGACGGCTTCGCCCTTGAGCGCCGGCCTTGCCGCGCGCCGGTCGGTGATGCGAAGCGACACGCGCTGCGCCTGCGGTTCATCGGCGGGGATGCGATAGGGCCAGGGCAAAGCGAGCGGACGCACATAGGTCTTGTAGGAGGCATCCGACCAGTTGCGCTGGTCCTCCATCTCGAACGTGTCGCCTTCCATGCGGCATAGGGCCTCCACGTCAGCCATGGGCCAATGGGCGATGGCGCGCATGTCCTTGAAGGGTTGCCAGGGGTCGATCAGCTCGGGAAAGCGGGTCTCTACCAGCCGCCCGTCGACATGCTCGACCCGCGCCGGCGCGCCGGCCAGCCCGAGGATCGGATGCAGCACGCAGAAGCCGCAGCGATTGGTGGTGAAGCCTGTGGGGGAGAGCGCCGTGGCGGCGAAGACCAGCTCGTCCTCGCGCCCCTCGATCGACACCGTCACTGCCAGCCGCTCGCCCTCGTGCCCGTCGCAGTGCGCGGTGTAGGTTACGGCAAACCGGTCGGCCTGCTGGTCGATGGAGAGGTCGGAGATGTGCGGCGCAATGGTGCCCCAGTCGCGGTCGCGCACCAGATAGGCGAGGGCGCGCAGCACCTCGACGCCATCATAGCGGATGGCGCGAAGATTGCCGTCGGACAGGTCCGCCGTCAGCCGTCCGGCGGCAAGGCGCAGCGGCGGGGTCTCGGTCTCACGCGTGCCGAAGAGCGGGAAGGGATCGCCGGTCATGCGATGAGCGCGTCCGGGCGCAGGGTCTGGCGGTTCAAGGCGCTCTGATAGCTCGCTTCCACCAGCGCCAGCGTTTTCATATTGTCTGCCCCCGAGGTTTCCGGCGTCAGGCCTTTGCGCAGCACGTCGCGCCAGTGGGTCTGCAGCGCGGCCACGCTTTCCTGAATATTGTGCCAGGGGCGGGAGGCCCAGGGCAGGAGGGCGGGCGCGACCTCGGTCGTCGTGGTGCCATCGCGGCCGGTCACCTCCATGCGGTAATCGGCTTTGAGACGCAGCGTGCCTTCCGACCCGTCGAGCTCCACCAGCGTCTGCGGGAAGAGCTCCTGCGAGAGTCGGCTGGCATAGCTGACATCCACCACCGAGGTCGCACCGCTCTTGTGATCCAGAAGCACGGTGGCGACATCCTCTCCCCGGATCGCCGGGTTGACCCGCTTGGTGCGCGCCGTCAGGCTCTCGACGTCGCCCAGAACGAAACGGGCGATGTCCAGCGTATGGATGCCCAGATCCTCCAGAATGAAGCGCTCGCCCTCGGCCAGATAGGGCTGGCCGGAAAACACGTCGAAGGCGGAGCGGAACGAGAAGCGGCCCCAGAAGGGCGTTCCGATGGCGCCGGCATCGAGCGCCGCCTTCACCGCGCGGATCGGCGTCTGCCAGCGGAAGTTCTCATGCACCATCAGGGGCACGCCGGCCGTCTCCATCGCCGCCACCATGGCCTTGCCATCGGCGAGGGTGCGGGCGAAGGGCTTCTGGCAGATGGCGGCGATGCCATGGGCGGCGGCCATCTCCACCAGCGCCCGATGGCTGGCCACGGTGGTGGCGATGTCGACGAAATCGAAACCGCCTTCGGCAAACAGGCTTTCCGCATCCGCATGACGGCGGGCGACGCCGAAGCGCTCTCCCATTTCGGCCAGCCGCCCCGGATCCCGGTCGCACAGCGCGACGATCTCCACCCCATCGATCCCGGCCCAGCCATGCATCTGGTTGACCGCGAAAAAACCGCAGCCGATCAGCGCGCCTCTGAGTGTCGTCATGATGGGCTCCTCCTTCCCTCGGGCGCAAGGGCCCGCCGTGTTTCTTGTCGGGCGGACGCGCTTGTGGCGCGTGCCGGTTGGCTCGCGGGGGATGAGATCGCTCCCGCCACCGCTGCACCCCCTGTGGATCCTCGGGTCAAGCCCTGACATGACGTCGCAGGTGGGGGTGCCGTTGCGGAGATGGCGAGCGAGGCAGGAGACCTGCTATCGCGTCGCAACATCCGTCATCGAGGCACTGCGGAAGCCGGCGACCTCGCTTGTGGCACCCCCGTCCGCCCCGCTCTCCCGTCATGCTCGGGCTTGACCCGAGCATCCACCTCCGGTCCTACCTGCAGCAGCCTTCATGGCCGTCACGTCCGGGCGTACCCTCAGCCCCCCATCCGTCACGTAATCCGGCGGATGCTCTCGGCGATTTCCTGCGGCTCGAACACCTTTTTCCAGTCGTCGCGCATCAGCGCGGGAATGCCGAATTCGATGGCCTTGTTGCAGGCATCGGAGAAGACACCGTCCACCTCCTTGAAGATGACCGCGCCGAGCACGTTCATATGGCCGAGCAGGAAGTCGCGCGCGGCCTCGGCCGGCACGCCGCGGGCCACGCATTCGTCCATGGCCTGGCGCATGACGACGAGCAGCGAGGCGCAGACGGTTTCCGACAGGCCGGGCTCCAGGAGCGCCATCTGCTCCACCGTCACGCGGTGCGAGCGCATGACCGGCGCCCAGATCGTGCGGGCGATCTCCTCGCCCAACGCATAGGCTTCTTCCGGGCCCTGCATCAGCGCGGAGACTATGTGCTGCTTGGCGAAGAGGCCGCCGAAATGATCCTTCTTGGCCTGCATCTCCGTTTCGTCGTTGAAGATCGGCGGGTGGCAGGGATGGGTGACGAAATAGGTGAGGTCGGCGCGCGCGGGCAGGTGGCCGGCAAAGGGGGCGGCGGCATCGAGCGCGATGACCATAGTGCCGGGCTTCAGCTGATCGACGATGCCGGCGGCCACCTTGCCGATCGCCGTATCCGGCACGGCGAGGATCACCACCTCGGCGCCGTCGAGCGCCTGCGCCTGGTCCAGGCAGTCGAGACCGAGATCGGTCTTCAGCCGGGTCTTGCCGGCCTCGCTGACCTCGACATGGCGCACATCGAAGCGCGCGCCTTTCAGGTTCTTGGCAAGGCGATAGCCCATCTTGCCGCCGGCGCCGAACAGGGCGATGCTGGTCATTGTGTCCTCCTCAGGATCAAAATTGCGAAACGGATGTCAGCCCGCGCGTCCGGCGCGGATCTGGGAAAAATAATCATCGGCGCCGACCTGCCCGCCCTTGAGCGCGATCTCCAGCCCGTTGGTCGGGGCGTGCGCGCCGTGGCCGGTGCAGAGCGGCGAGCCGGGCGTCTGCGGCAGCGGCAGGCGCGTGGTCAAAGCGTCGATCCGCAGCTCCTTCAGCGCATGGCTCGAAGTATCGCCGCCGGCGATGACGGCGCGGGTCAGCCCCTCCGCCTCCACCAGCCGGCGCAGGATGGTGCCGAGCCGCGCGCCCAGCCGGTGGCGGGCGTCCGCTACGCGGTCGATCTCGCCGCCGCGGTCGGCCGAGGGGCCGAGCGCGGTATAGAGAATGACGCTGCGCCCGGCCTTCAGCCCGGCTAGGCCCTGCGTCACCGCCGTCTCGATGGCGGACGCCCCGTCGCCCTCCGTCAGCGCCAGGGGATCGATCGCGATGCCCTCGAAGCCATCGTCGAGGGCCGCGCGGATCTGCCGTTCGGTGGTGGGCGAGACGCTGCCGGAGACGACGGCGAGCCGCTCCACCGCGCCCGGCGGATCGAAGGCGATGCGCTCGCCGGCAAGGCCCTCCGCCCGCCAGGCGCGCAGCAGCGCATATTCCACGCCCGAGGACCCGGCGAGGAAAGGGGCGGCATCGCGCCCCTGCCAGAGCGCCCGGCCGGCCGCCGCCTGGCTTTCCGCACCATCCACATCGAGAAAGAGAATGGCCTTGCCCTCGTCGCGCGCCTGCGCGATCGCGCCCGCCCCATCGCCCGCCAGCATGGGCAGATCCACGAGGCCGATGGGCAGCGCGGTCTGGCGGGCGAGATGAAGGGTGAGGTCCGACTCGTCCATCGGGGTGACGGGGTGGCGCGCCATGACCGGGTGGCGGTCGATGCGGTACGTGCGGCCCTGATAGGCGGCGAAGAGATGGCCGAAGGCGGTGTAGCGCTTCAGCTCCGGCGCGCCGACGACCACGGGCACCAGCGCCTGGGCGAAGACCTGCCGGCCGATCTCGATCGCCCGGCCGATATTGCCCGTGGCGGGCGCGGAATCGAAGGTGGAGCAGAGCTTGTAATGGGTGAGGGCTGCGCCCTGATCCTTCAGCCAGGAAAAGACGGGCGGCAGCTCCGCCGCCATCCAGTCCGGCGTCTGGCTGCGGCTGGTGCCGGCAATGCCGATGGCGCGGCAATCGGAAAAGCGGGCGCGCAGTTCAGGAGTGGGAATGCCGAGAAAGCAGACGGTGGGCACGCCATGGGCGGCCAGCGCCTCCATCACATCGGTGGAGCCGGTGAAATCATCGCCATAATAGCTGAGCAGCAGATCGGCCATGACGCTCAGTCTCCCTTTCCGCCGCCGAACTTGGCGATCGAGGCCGCAAGCTCGGGATGGTCGAGCGCGTAGCCTTCCAGCGGGATATCGGCCACTGCCGCTTCCCAGGCCTGGCGCACGGCGCGCACGCCGGCTGCCGGCCCCTGGGGGTGGCTGACGATGCCGCCGCCGCAGAGATAGAGAAGATCGGTGGTGCGGCCGGTGCGCCGGTAGGTCTCGGGCGCCTGCCCGCCCCATTGGCCAGAGCCCGCCACCGGCAGGGGCCGGTCGGCTTCAGAGAAAAGCGGCTGCGAGAGCGCCTCGAAGGAGCGCACGAAGCTGTCGTCCGGCTCCCAATATTTCACGCCAATGCCGTTGATCTGGAACTGGTCGACGCCGAGCAGGCGCCAGAACTGCTGGTAGACGCGGAAATCCAGGCCGATGCCGGGATGGCGTGTCAGCATGTCCCAGCCGTTGCGATGGGCATGCAGCACCAGGCCGGAGCGCTTGCGCAGGAAGCTCATGCCGCCGAAGCCGATGGAATTGATGTTGACCACCGCGCAATTGCCGCCGGCCTCAAGCACGAGGTCATGATTGCGCATCATCTCGTCCGGGTCGGCATGGGTAATGCCGAAGGCGATCATCACCTTCTTGCCGGTCTTCTGTTCGTGGTCCCTGACTTTGGGCATGATGGCGGCCACGCGGGCGGCGAGCGGCGAATAGGCCGGGCTCATCAGCTTCTCGTCATCCTTGATGAAGTCGACGCCCGAGGCGATCAGCTCGCCCACCAGCGCCGCCGTCTCGTCAGGCCTGAGGCCAAGCGCCGGCTTGACGATGGTGCCGATGATCGGTCGGTCATATACGCCCGTCAGCCGCCGGCTGCCGTCGATGCCGAATTGCGGGCCGGGATGGGCGCCGGCAAAGGCGGCGGGAAGCGCCATGTCCACCACCCTCAGGCCGGTCAGCCCCTTGATCGAGAAGGCACCACCGATGGCAATGGTCATCAGCGCGGCGAGATCGGTGCCGACGGCATCGAGCGGAAAGGCGATCTCCGCCTCGCCACGATGAATGGGGAGACCCTCGGCCGCTTCCGGCCAGCTGGCGTGCGCGGCATCCGGCAGCCGGCGCACGGAGAGCACGCGGGCGGCCACGCGCGCCTTCAGCGCCTCGGTCTCGCCGGGCACGGGAACGAAGGTGCCGGTCGACTGGTCGCTCGCGATCTTTTCCGCCAGCGCCTCGACGCTGCCGGTCGTCTCGATGCGATAGGTCAGGGTGATCATGCTCACGGACACGCGGCCTCCTCGCCGGCTTTCCTCATCGGCCCTTACGTCCCGCGGCGCCCGAACGGTGCAACAGGACGCGAAATCTTCAACCCGTTGCAGGGTTCGCCGGTGGCTTGCGCGCCGGGATGATGCGCAAGCAAGCGAAACCGCCATATCCGCCGGCCGACCCCATCGGCCGGCATTTTCCGCCAAAGCCTGCTGCCCCGACCGCTTTGACACCGCGGCGGGGGTCTCTTTGCCCGGCCGGCGCTGCTGCCGCGACTGGTGCTCGACAAGCTGTTGCGCCAACTGGTATAATGAGTATGCCAATGATGCAAGCGGTAAATTCCGGGCGGCGCTCAGCGGCCGATGACGGCAGGGGATGGCGATGATAGGAAGGGTGCATGAAGGAGCGAGAGAGCATGAACGGCCCGGCCGAGCCCATTATCCGCCGCAAGCTGTCGGACGAAGTGTTCGAGCGGCTCGAACGGATGATCACCTCGGGCGAGATGCGCCCCGGCGACGAAATGCCATCGGAGCGGACGCTGATGGAGCGCTTCGGCGTCGGCCGCCCGGCCATCCGCGAGGCCATGCAGGCGCTGGCCGGCAAGGGGCTGGTGGCCATCTCCCATGGCGAGCGGGCGCGCGTGCTGGCGGTCACGGCCCAGTCGATCCTGCGGCAGGTGGACCTCACGGCCAAGATCATGCTGTCGCAATCGCAGGACGGGCTGGAAAACCTCAAGAGCGCCCGCATCTTCTTCGAGCGCGGCATGGCGCGCGAGGCGGCGCTGAAAGCAACGGCGGATGATCTCGATGCGCTGGCGGCGATCATCGCCCACCAGCGCGCCATGACCGGCCAGCCGGAAGCCTTCATCGAGGCCGACATGGCCTTTCACGCCCGCATCGCGCGCATCTCCGGCAACCCCATCTTCGCCGCCATCAGCGAGGCGATGCTCGCCTGGCTGCGCACCTACCATACCCATCTGCTGATCTGGGCCGGCAATGAGGCGGTGACGCTCGATGAGCATGCGGGCATTCTCGCCCGGCTGGCCGCAGGCGACGCCGATGGCGCCGAGGCCGCCATGCGCGACCATCTGGAGCGGGCCCGAGCGCTCTACACCCACGAGCGCGGCTGAAGGCGCGCAAGCGCCGGCCTTGTGTACAAGGCTTGACCTGGCGCGCCGGAGCATGGGGTCGAGTGCCGGACGAATGCACGGCATGGCCATCATGGACGGGCTTTACAGCCGCCTCCATCACGCCGGCTGAGAGAGACAAGGGGATGCGCGTGGCAGAGCCCCTGTGTCCCCGTCCGGTGGTCAGGGCCGCCTCACCGCAGCCAGGTCGCGTAGTCGGAAACGAGCAGGCGATAGGGCGCCTCGTCCTCCTCGATGCCGGAAAAGCGGGTGACCGCGGGATCCTCGAACAGATTGTCGGTGGCGTCGTCATTCACGGTCGAGACCTCGGCAACGAAGACATCGCCGCCTTCCGCCCAGAAGGAATGCCAGTCGCCCGGCTTCAAGGTGACGCTCTCACCCGGCGCCAGATGCAGCCGGCCGCCCGGCGGCAGCGCGCGGGCGATCCCGTCGCACATCACCGTGGTGCCCTTGGTGCGGTCGCAGGCGCCATCGGTCGCGCCATGCAGCTCGATCACCAGCGTGCCGCCGCCGCGATTGATGATGTCCTCGGTCTTGATCACATGCGCATGGTTCGGTGTCACCTGATCCTTGGCGGCGATCATCGCCTTTTCCGCATAGACCATGCCGCCGCCGCGCTTCAGCTCCTCCAGCCGGCCATTGCGGGTGGTAAAGAGCAAAAGGCCGGTGCCGGCGAAATCGCCGAGCCCGAAATCGGTGATGTCCCAGCCGAGGCCGGCCTCGACGATGGCGCCGATCTCGGACTTGCGCGCCTGGAAATCCTTTGGCTCCCACCGGCCGAAGGGCGGCAGGACAAAGTGGAAGCGGTCGAAAAACGCCTCGGCCTCGCGGATGATGCGGTTGATCTCGCTGCGGCGGATCTTGTGGGTCATGCTGGTTCCTCCCTTGCCTGCGCTCCGCTCCGCCTCTCCTGACGGTGGCGCGGTGGCAGGCCACTGTTTCCATGCTGCCGACCGCGCCCCTCTTGCCGTCGGGCGCGGCCGCGTCTCATCGTCAAATGCCGCGCCGTTTTCAGCGCACGCCGATCCCCGCCGTCAGCCCGCCATCGATGCGGTGGTCGGAGCCGGTGATGAAGCCGGCATCGTCGGAGGCGAGGAAGGCCACCAGCGCCGCCACCTCTTCCGGCTCGCCGATCCGCCCGAGCGGATGGGCCGCGCCGAAGCGCTGGAACACGGCCTCGATATCGGCATCCGGCCCCTCGAAGGTGCGCGCCGCCAGCGCCAGGATCGGCGTGCGCACCGAGCCGGGGCTGATGGAGACGACGCGGATGCGATCGGCGGCGAAGTCGAGCGCCATGGCCCGGGTCATGGCATGGATCGCGCCTTTCGAGGCGACATAAGCCGAAACGCCGGACTGGCAGGCATGGCCCTGTACGCTGGAGAGATTGACGATGACGCCGCCGCCGCGCCGGCGCATCTCCGGCACGCCGAACTGCGCCGTCAGGTGGATGGAGCCGACATTGACGGTCATGCAGCGCAGGAAGCTGGCGAAATCGGAGGTCTCCGCCGTGCCGTAAGGATGGACGGCCGCCGCATTGACGATGATGTCGATCCCGGGGCCGCCGGCGCCGATCTCGGCAAAGGCCAGCGCCACCGCCTCGGGATCCGCCACGTCGGTGCGACGCACGCTCAGCGCCAGACCCTCGCCCTCTGCCAGCGCCTGCAGCGCCGCATTGGCCTCGGCATCGATGCCGAGTGCCGCCACCCGCGCTCCGGCCCGGGCCAGATGCAGCGCCACTGCGCGGCCGATCCCGGTCGTGCCGGTGACCACCGCCGTCTTGTCGGTGAAATCCTGCGCCATGCGTCCTCCCTCGCGTCTTTCCTTATGGGCGCGGCGGCTTGCCGCCTGCAGCCTTTGCCTCGATGAAGACCAGCCCCGCGCGCAGGTGCCGGTCCATATGATAGGTGAAGGCGATCCGGTCGCGGCGGCGCAGCGCCTCCAGAATGGCCTCGTGCTCGGCAAAGACGGTGGCAAGCGTCTCGCGCTCGGATTTGCCTGAGAGCATCAGCCGCTGGATCACCGGCTTCAGCATGCCATAGGTCTGCGTCAGCGTGCGGTTGCCGGCCGCTGTTACCAGAAGCAGATGAAAGTCGAAGTCCCGCGCGGAGGCATCTTCCGCATCGCCTGCCGCCAGAAGCGCGGCATTGGTATTCGACATGGCGGCGAGATCGGCGTCGGTCAGATGGTCCATCAGCAGATCGAACAGGTTCATCTCCGTCAGCCGGCGGTAACCCTGAATGTCGTGAAAGGCATCGGCGGAAATATCCAGCGCGAAGGCGAGAAGGTCGCGCATGGCGCTCTGGTGCTGGTCGGTCAAAACCGCGCCCAGCTTCTGGCGCGACTGGGCGATGCCATAGGCCTTCAGCGTGCGAAAAGCCTCGCGCACCGTGTTGCGGCTGGCGGAGAACATGTCGGCCAGCTCCGCCTCGCTCGGCAGCACATCGCCGACGCCCAGGCCCCGCGCGCGGATCAGCGCCCGGATCTGCCCGACCATCTCGTCCACGGCCGAGGCCTTGACCTCCTGCTCCGTCATTCCGCCCAACTCCTCATGCGCTCCCTTGGTAATATGTTGGGCTTATTTTGGCAAATCCATTTCAAACTTGCCTCCGACAGATTTCGATGGCCATATTGCCCGACAATTAGTGGAGGAGAAGCCCATGTTGGAGAGCTGGCGCTGGTTCGGGCGCAATGATCCGGTGACGCTGTCGCATGCGCGCCAGGCGGGTGCGAAGGGCATCGTCACGGCGCTGCATCACATCTATGACGGCCGCGCCTGGAGCCTGGAGGATGTGCAGGCGCACAAGGCCGAGGTGGAGGCCGCCGGTCTCGTCTGGTCGGTCTGCGAGTCCATTCCCGTGCCCTCGGCCATCAAGCTTCGCAATGCCGACTGGCGCGCCGCCGTCGACCGCTGGAAGGACAGCCTCGCCAGCATCGGCCGCGCCGGCATTCCCGTGGTCTGCTACAATTTCATGCCCGTGGTCGACTGGACCCGCACGCAGCTGCGCTATCCCATGCCGTCGGGTGGCCTGGCGCTGCGGTTCGACATGGTCGATTTCGTCGCCTATGACGTGCTGGTGCTCAAACGCCGGGGTGCGGAGGAGAGCTATGCGCCGGCGCTGATCGATGCGGCGCGTGCGCGCCTTGCCGGCCTGTCCGAGGACGAGATCGCGGCGCTGGAAACCAACATCATCGCCGGCCTGCCGGGCAAGGAAGACAGCCACAGCCGCGAGGGCATCCGCCGCGAGATCGCCGCCTATGACGGGCTGACGCCTGAGGACATGCGCAGCCATCTGGTGGATTTCCTGCGCGAGGTGGTGCCGGTGGCGGTGGAGCATGGGGTGAAGCTCGCCATCCACCCCGACGACCCGCCGTTCTCGCTCTTCGGCCTGCCGCGCGTCGTCTCGACCACGCAGGACATCGAGACGATCCTCGGCGCGGTCGACCACGAGGCCAATGGCCTGACGCTCTGCGCCGGCTCCTACGGCTCGCGGCCGGACAATGACCTGCCGGCCATGGCCGCGCGCTTTGCCGAGCGCATTCACTTCGTCCATCTGCGCAATGTTCTGAAGGACGCCGATGGGTCCTTCACCGAATCGGATCATCTCGATGGCGATGTCGATATGGTGGCGCTGGTGCAGGCACTGCGCCGGGAGGAACATCGCCGCGCCGCCGCCGGCCGTGCCGACAGCAGCATCCCCTTCCGCCCCGATCACGGGCATCTCCTGATCGATGACCAGACCAAGCTGGTCAATCCCGGCTATTCCTGCATCGGCCGGCTGAAGGGCCTGGCGGAATTGCGCGGCGTCATCACCGCCGTTGACCGGCTGGCGGCAGGGCAGGCGGCCGCCTGAGGGCGGCTTCCACGTGCCGAAAACGACATCGCCGCCCGAAGAGGACCTCGGGCGGTGATGGGTGTTGCATCCTGATTAAGGGTAACCGAATTAGGCAGCGGTTCGGTTATAGCCGGCACCGACACGCGGCCGCCAAAAAAGCAATGGGCTGCGGTAAACTTGACTACAATACATCACACAACGGCTTCGTCGTGTAGCCCCCTCATCCGCCTGCCGGCACCTTCTCCCCGATGGGGAGAAGAGACTTGCGGCGCGGTCCCGCGTCCTCTCAGTTGCCGCAGAAACTGCTGGTGCATGGTACGCGTAGCGCCATGTTGTGGCTCTGCGCTATCGGCTGGGTCTCTTCTCCCCATCGGGGAGAAGGTGCCGGCAGGCGGATGAGGGGGGCGGACATGGCAAAACCTTTGCATCACGTCCTGCCCAACCTCATGCGCGCCTTCGTGGCTCGATGCGCTTAGCCGTCGATCTCATCCAGAAGCGCGCTGGCCTTGGCAGCGGTCACGCGGCGGATGTCCACCTCGTCGCGGCGGGCGGCGAAGAGGGCGCTGGCCAAGATCTCTTCGGCCAGATCGGCCGGGAGCGACAGGATCACCCGGGCATCGTCCTGATGCAGGCCGCCCATGGAGGAGCGCTTGGCCGTGATCATGCCGCCGGCCACCGTATTGTTGGTGTCGGGGTCGATCAAGATGAAGGCGCCGGTGGCGCGGTTGGCCTCATAGGGGTCGAAGATCGCCTGCTCGTCGAAGGAGAGGTGCACCTTGCCGATGGCGTTCATGGCCAGCGCCTCGGCGCCTACCCACTTGCCGCTCTGCAGGTCCAGCTTCTGCACCGGCTGAACGGTGACGCGCTGGCGGCGCGCGCCGCTCTTCAGCCAGTAGCGCTTGTTCGGCTGGATGCCTTCGGCCTGCAGCGCCACAAGCTGCGCGTCGAAATGCAGCCCGATCTGCGGCTGGCCTTCCAGCGAGACGATCATGTCGCCGCGCGAAATGTCGACCTGGCGGTCGAGCACCAGCGTGATGGCGTCGCCGGCCACGGCCGCATTGCGCACCAGATCGAAGGTGACGATCTTGGCGACATTGGCCACCATGCCGGACGGCAGGATGACGACGGAATCGCCCGGCTTGACCGAGCCTCCGGCCACCGTTCCCTGATAGCCGCGGAAGCTTTCGCCAGGGCGCGAGACGCGCTGCACCGGCAGGCGGAAGCCCACCGTCTGACCCGAGCGCACGGTTGCCTGTTCCAGCACCTCGACCAGCGTCGGGCCGTCATACCAGCGCATGGCGGCCCCGCCGTCCAGCACGACGTTCTCGCCCTTCAGCGCCGACATCGGAATGGCGGTGATCTGGCGTACGCCGAGCGACAGAGCCAGCTCGCGGAACTCGCGGGCAATCGCATCGAAGCGGGCCTGATCGTAGCCGACGAGGTCGATCTTGTTGACGGCCAGAACGAACTGGCGGATGCCCATCAGCGTGGCGATGGTCGCGTGGCGGCGGGTCTGTTCCAGAAGACCGGCGCGGGCATCGACCAGCAGCACGGCGAGATCGGCGGTGGAAGCGCCGGTGGCCATGTTGCGGGTATATTGCTCATGGCCGGGCGTGTCAGCGACGATGAAGGAGCGCTTGTCAGTCGAGAAATAGCGATAGGCGACATCGATGGTGATGCCCTGTTCGCGCTCGGCCTGCAGCCCGTCCAGCAGCAGGGCGAAATCGGGCAGGCCAAGATCGTTCTGCTGGCCGGAGTCGCGGCGCAGCGTGGCGGCCTGGTCTTCCTTCACCGCCTTGGTGTCCCAGAGCAGGCGGCCAATCAGGGTCGACTTGCCGTCATCCACGCTGCCGCAGGTGATGAGCCGGAGCGGGCGCGTGTCGCGGATCTGGCGATGGGCCTCGGTCGCGGGGAAAGCGGTGACCTCGGCGGTCGCGCCGTGGTCGGCGGCGATCGTCTGGTGGGCGAAACCGGTAGAGCTCATCAGAAATATCCTTCGCGCTTCTTCTTTTCCATCGAGCCGGACTGGTCGCGGTCAATGGCGCGGCCCTGGCGTTCGGAGACGGTGGCAGTTTCCAGCTCGGCGATAATGTCGTCGAGCGTGGTGGCATGCGAGTGAATGGCGCCCGTCAGCGGGAAACAGCCCAGCGTGCGGAAGCGGATCATGTCTTCCTGCAGGACCTCGCCGGGCTTCAGCTCCAGCCGCTTGTCCTCGGCCAGGATCATCATGCCGTCACGCTCGACGAAGGGCCGCTTCTTGGCGAAGTACAGCGGCACGATCGGAATCTCTTCGGCCTGAATGTAGCGCCAGATATCGACCTCGGTCCAGTTCGAGAGCGGGAAAGCGCGCACGCTCTCGCCCTTTCTGATCATGCCGTTGTAAATATTCCACAGTTCCGGGCGCTGGTTGCGCGGGTCCCAGCGGTGGTCCGGCGTGCGGAAGGAGTAGATCCGCTCCTTGGCGCGGCTTGCCTCCTCGTCGCGGCGGGCGCCGCCGAAGGCCGCGTCATACTTGCCGGCGTCCAGCGCATTGCGCAGCGTCTCGGTCTTCATCACGTCGGTGTAAAAGGCCGAACCGTGGGTGAAGGGCGTGATGTTCTCAGCCGCGCCGCGCGGATTGATGTGCTCGACGAGGTCGAGATCGTACTGGCGGACCATCTCGTCGCGGAACGTGATCATCTCCGCGAATTTCCAGCCGGTGTTCACATGCAGGAGCGGGAAGGGCACGCGGCCGGGATAGAAGGCCTTGCGCGCCAGGTGCAGCAGCACCGACGAATCCTTGCCGACCGAATAGAGCATGACGGGACGCTCGAATTCCGCAGCGACTTCGCGGAAGATATGGATCGCTTCGTTTTCCAGCGCCTTCAGATGCGGATCGAGCGGGGCCTTGGACGGCCGTTCGGCCTGTCTTGTGTCGTGAGCTGTGCCTTGCATCGTCTGTCTGCTTCTCTCTTGCGCCCGTCAGGCGTCTCGTATGGGTTATCCCCTGACGCTGCCTCTCATCAATGAAGAGAATGGCGGGGGCAGGGCGGAAGCCGGCTTTTGTGCGTCTCTCCTGACGGAGAAGGCCGGCGAAGTCTTGATGTGATCGCTCAGGCCGGGGTCGGAACCTTCTCGGCCGGCCGGGCCGTGATCGGCGTGGCCTCGGCCACGTGCAGTCCGCATTCGCGCTTCATGTCGTTCTCCCACCACCAGCGGCCGGCGCGCTCGGGCTCGCCGGGCTTGATCGCCCGGGTGCAGGGCTCGCAGCCGATCGACGGATAGCCGCGTGCATGCAGCGGGTTGACCGGCACGTCATGCTCGGCGACGTACGCCTTGACCGTCTCGATGTCCCAGTCGGCCAGCGGGTTGATCTTGATCAGGCCGCGATCGAAATCCGCCTCTGCGAAGGGCGTATCCGCCCGGTTGCCGGACTGGCCGCGCCGCAAGCCGGTGATCCAGAAGCGGGCGCCTTCCAGCGCGCGGGCCAGCGGCTTGACCTTACGCACGCCGCAGCAGGCATGGCGGGCCTCGACGCTGTCGTAAAAGCCGTTCAGCCCGTATTGCGCGGCATAGGCGTCCACATCGGCCTTTTCGGGATGAAAGCGGACGATCTCGAGGTCGTAAGCGGCCTCGGTCTCGTCGATCAGCGCCAGGGTTGCGGCAAACAGGCGGCCCGTCTCCAGCGTGACGACCGCGATGCTGCGACAGTGCCCGCCGATCGCCGCGGTGATCACCTGGTCCTCGATGCCGAGCGAAGTGGTGAACACGGCGCGGCCATCCAGGCTGCCGACCAGCGCCAGCCGTTCGGCCAGCGAAAGCGGCGCGAGCTGGCGGTCGAGGAGTGCGGCCTCGGCCGCAAGGTCATGCACAGACATGGAGATGGTCCCGTTTATGATGGGAAGGACTATCGCAGCCTTTGCCTGCCAAAGACAGGAAAAGCGATTTCCATTGCTGCGCCTGCGGGGCAAATATCTCCAACTTGCCGGGAAATCCTGAAAAATCTAGTAGTTATATAGAGTATTTCCGGCCCGACAAGCGCTTTCAAACACGCTTCTCTGCCTTCTTTCGAGTCGCCGCTGTTTGAAGCTTTGTCAGGAAACCGGCTCTACTGTTGGGGGCATCACGCGCCGGCTCATCTCCCGGATCAACAGATAGGGAGGAGCTTGGTCCGCACGCTCGGGCACGTCAAAAGGGGTGCAACCACAGCAACGCCGCCGTTCCCCTGCAATGGCTGCGGCTTGCGTGCCCGGCTGCCTGTGCGCTGACACGTCTATGCGCCGGCTATTTTCCGGCGCGGGCGGCGGCCATGTCCAGCGATGGCATGATCAGCCGCGCCGGATCGCTGCCGTTCTCTTCCGAGGACATCACCATGCGGCCCTTGGCGCGCTCGTCCACCGCCCAGTTGAACAGTGTGATCGCGTCGCGGGCGATATCCGTAACCTTGGTCTTGCTGCCAAGACGCGCCTGAAGCTTCGCAACCACCTCATCGGGTATCTGCAGCCGAAGTTCAGCCATGACCTTTTTCCTCCGCCAGGCCCAATGCGAGTCCCGAAATTATCCAATTCCGGTCCAATGCAGAGAGAGTGCGGGGGTTTCCTTTCGGAAATCAAGCCTGCAATAGGGTTTTTTTTGTGGGATCGGTGGAAATTTAACAGTTTGTCCAGTCTCGATCCGGCCTGACCGTGGTTTTACGACCTTGCTGTGGAGAAAACCAAGCTTTGCGGTGCCGGCGGGCGGTCTCTTGCCGCCGCCGGCAAGGCTTGGTCAGCGGTCGCTGACGGCCGCCCTTGGATTGGTCCAGGGTTCCTGGTTGGAGCGGGCGAGCGGCGCCTTGCCGAGAATATGGTCGGCCGCCTTCTCGCCGGTCATGATCGACGGGCTGTTGAGATTGCCATAGGTGACATGGGGGAAGATGGAGCTGTCGGCCACGCGCAGGCCCTCCACCCCGATCACCCGGCATTCGGGATCGACCACGGCCATGGGGTCGTCCGCCCGGCCCATGCGGCAGGTGCCGCAGGGGTGATAGGCGCTTTCCAGATGCTCGCGCAGGAAGGCGTCGATCTGATCGTCGCTCTGCACGGCCTCGCCCGGCTGGATCTCCGGCCCGCGAAAGGCGTCGAAGGCCTTCTGGCCGAAGATCTCGCGCGTCAGCCGCACGCAATGGCGGAACTTCTCCCAGTCTTCCGGATGGCTCATATAGTTGAAGCGGATCACCGGATCGGCAGAAGGGTCGGGCGAGCGCAGCGTGACATTCCCGCGCGATTTCGACAGGTTGTAGCCGACATGGACCTGGAAGCCATGGCTCTTGGCGGCAGCCTTGCCGTCATAGGAGATGGCGACGGGAAGGAAGTGATATTGAATGTCCGGCTGCTTCAGCCCGGGGGCGGAGCGCAGGAAAGCGCAGGCCTCGAACTGGTTGGAGGCGCCAAGGCCGCCCTTCGACAGGAGCCATTGCGCACCGGCGACGCCCTGCCAGAACCAGGGCAGCCAGGAATAGAGCGAGACCGGCTTGGTGGAGATCTGCTGGAAGTAGAACTCCATGTGATCCTGCAGATTGGCGCCCACACCGGGCCGGTCGGCGATGACGGGAATGCCCATGGCCTGGAGATGGGCGGCCGGGCCGATGCCCGACAGCATCAGGAGCTTCGGCGAATTGAAGGAGGAGGCCGAGACGATCACCTCGCGCCGGGCGCGGATGGTGGTGAGCGCCTTGCCCTGGCGGATCTCGACGCCCTTGGCCACGCCGTTCTCGATGACGATGCGCTCGGCCAGGCCATGGACCACCTCGACATTGCCGCGCTTCATCGCCGGGCGCAGATAGGCATTGGCCGCCGACCAGCGCCGCCCCTTGTAGATGGTCTGCTCCATCAGGCCGAAGCCTTCCTGCTTGGAGCCGTTATAATCGGCGGTTTCCTCGAAGCCCGCTTGCTTGCCGGCCTGGATGAAGGCGTGGAACAGCGGGTTCTTCACCGGGCCGCGCTGCACATGCAGCGGCCCGTCCGTGCCGCGCCAGCCCTCCTCGCCGCCATGGGAGGTTTCCATCCGCTTGAAGTATGGCAGCACATCGGCATAGGCCCAGCCGCTGGCGCCCAGCGCCTCCCAGCGGTTGAAGTCCTCGGCATGGCCGCGTACATAGACCAGCCCGTTGATCGAGGAGGAGCCACCCAGCACCTTGCCGCGCGGCGCGGTGATGCGGCGGTTGTTGAGATTCGGCTCCGGCTCGGAGAGATAGCCCCAATTATAGCGCTTCATGCTCATCGGCCAGGCGAGCGCTGCCGGCATCTGGATGAAGGGCCCGAAATCCGAACCGCCGGCCTCGATGACGATCACCTTGTGCCGCCCGTCCTCGGACAGGCGATAGGCGATCGCCGAGCCCGCCGAGCCGGAGCCGATGATGACGAAATCCGCTTCTATGGTCATGATCTTCATTCCCTCATATGCTAATGGAGGCGACGGGCGGACGGAAAGGACTGGAGATCGCTGGCGACGATATCTTGAACGGAATCGACATTCGCAGGGTGACGATCGACGGCAGAGCCTATGTCCAGATCGCCGAAGAGGATTTCGAGGATCTGGTCGATGGCCTGCAAACCGATGTGATCCTCGCGCGCATTGCCGCTGGCGAGGAGACCTGGCCCATGGAACTGGTCGAGGAATTGATCGACACCGACAGCCGCATCCGCACCTATCGCAATCTGACCGTCTCCGAACTCGCCGCCGCCGCCGGCATCTCGCAGCCCTATCTCTCCGAGATCGAGGCGGTGAAGAAGACCGGCTCGGTCGACGTTCTCAAGCGCATCGCCGGCGTGCTGAAGGTCGATCTGGACGATCTCGTGGTGGAGCGCGACGCCCATCAATAGGGCGCCTCGACCTTGCCCATGCCGACATAGACCGTCTTCAGCTCGCTGTAATGCTCCAACGCGGCCAGCGCGTTCTCGCGACCGAAGCCGGACTGCTTGGAGCCGCCGAAGGGGATTTCGACCGGGCAGAGATTGTAGCTGTTGATCCAGAGCGTGCCGGCTTCCAGCCGGTCGACCATGCGGTGGGCCCGGGTCATGTCGGCCGTGAAGACGCCGGCGGCGAGCCCGAATTCGCTGGCATTGGCGCGGGCGAGCACATCCTCCTCGTCCTGGAAGTCCAGCACGCACATGACAGGCCCGAAGATCTCCTCACGCGCGATGGTCATGTCGTCGGTCACGTCGGCAAAGACGGTCGGCTGGATATAGGTGCCTTCACCCGGCACATGGTTGGGAATGCCGCCGCCGGTGACGAGCCGCGCGCCTTCGGCCTGACCCTTGGCGATATAGTCCAGCACCTTGGCGCGCTGAGCGGCCGAGACCATCGGCCCGAGCTGGGTTTCTTCGTCCATCGGATCACCGATCTTGATGGCTTCCGTCCGGGCCTTCAGCCGCTCGAGGAAGGGCGCCTTGATCGCCTTGTGCACGAAGACGCGGGTGGCGTTGGAGCAGACCTGGCCGGTGGAATAGAAATTGCCGAGCATGGCGCCGCCGATGGCGGACTCGAGATCGGCATCGTCGAAGACGATCAGCGGCGATTTGCCGCCAAGCTCCATGGTCACATGCTTGAGATGGCCGGCAGCCGCCGCCGCTACCTTGCGCCCCGTCGGCACCGAGCCGGTCAGCGAGACCTTGGCGACATCGGGATGCTCCACCAGGAGCGGGCCGGTGGTGCGGTCGCCCTGGATGACATTGTAGAGCCCCTTGGGCAGGCCGGCCTCGATCAGGATCTCGGCGATCTTTAAGGCGCCGAGCGGCGTGTTTTCCGAAGGCTTGAACACCATGGCATTGCCGGCCACCAGCGCCGGCGCGCCCTTCCAGCAGGCGATCTGCTGCGGATAGTTCCAGGCGCCGATGCCCACGCAGACGCCGAGCGGCACGCGCTTGGTATAGGCAAAATCGGCCCCGAGCGGGATGTGGCTGCCATTGAGGCCGACGGCGGCGATGCCGCCGAAGAATTCAAAGGCATCCGCGCCCGAGGTCGGGTCGGCGACGATGGTTTCCTGGATCGGCTTGCCGGTGTCGAGCGTCTCCAGCTCGGAAAGCTCCCGGTTGCGCGCGCGCATGATCTCGGCGGCGCGTTTCAGGATGCGGCCGCGCGCCGTCGGGCTCATCGCCGCCCAGTCCTTCTGCGCGCGCTTGGCCGAGGCCACGGCCTTTTCGACGATCGCGGGGGTTGCGGCATGCAGCCTGGCGATCACCTCGCCCGTGGCGGGGTAGATGCTGTCGAAGGGGGTGCCGGCTTCATCCTCGACATAGGCGCCGTCGATGAAATGGGAGGCGGGTGGCTGAGCTCTCATCGGATTATTCCCCTCGCGGATAACGTTTGCTGTCCTCGAGATTGTCGAGGTTCATGTGGTTGCGCATGTAGCGTTCGGAGGCGTCGCGCAGCGGCTGGTGGTCCCACGGATAATAGGCGCCGTTGCGCAGCGCCTCGTAGACCACCCAGCGCCGCGCCTGACTCTCGCGCACGGCGGCGTCGAAGGCCTCCATGTCCCAGCGCGCCTCGCGCATCTGGCGGAAAGCCTCGAGCGTGGCGGCAGTGGCGGCGTCGGGCGGCGCAAGCGCGAGATTGTTGAGCTCGTGCGGATCGGCCTCGAGATCGAAGAGCTGGTCCGGGTCGAGGGGACAATGGGTGTATTTCCACTTGCCCTCGCGGATCGCCACCATCGGCGCATGCGAGGCCTCGGCGGCATATTCCATCAGCACCGGAGCGCTGCGCGGCGCCGCGCCTGTGATGACCGGCACGAGGCTTTCGCCATCGGTCCAGGGCATGATTTCGTCCATGGAAATGCCGGCGAGATCGCAGAGCGTCGGCGTCACGTCGAGATTGGAGACGGGGGCGGCGTGCAGGCCGGCGGCAACGCCGGGACCGGCGATCATCAGCGGCACACGGGCCGATCCCTCGAAGAAGTTCATCTTGAACCACAGTCCGCGCTCGCCCAGCATGTCGCCATGGTCCGAGCAGAACAGGATCAGCGTGTCATCGAGCATCCGCGTGCGGCTGAGCGTGTCGACGAGCTCGCCGACCTTTTCGTCGAGATAGGAGATATTGGCGAAATAGGCGCGGCGGGAGCGGCGTACGTCCTCCTGCGTGATGTCGAAGCTGGCATAGTCGCAGGCCGCGAGGATGCGCCGGGAATGCGGGTCCTGCTCGGCCAGCATGCCGATTTCGGGCTCCAGATGGGCGCAGTCCTCATAAAGATCCCAGAACTTTCGCCGGGCGACATAGGGGTCGTGCGGATGGGTGAAGGAGGCGACGAGGCACCAGGGCCGGCGGGCGGGATCGTCGTTTTCGCGCGCCAGATGATAGAGCTTCTGGTTGGCGAGGAAGGCGACCTCGTCGTCATATTCCATCTGGTTGGTGATCTCGGCCACACCGGCGCCCGTCACCGAACCCATATTGTGATACCACCAGTCGATCCGCTCGCCGGGCTTGCGATAGTCGGGCGTCCAGCCGAAATCTGCGGGGTAGATGTCCGTCGTCAGCCGCTCCTCGAAGCCGTGCAGCTGGTCGGGGCCGACGAAATGCATCTTGCCCGACAGCGCGGTGTAATAGCCGGCGCGGCGCAGGTGATGGGCGAAGGTGGGGATGGAGGAGACATATTCGGCGGCATTGTCATAGACGCGGGTGCGGCTCGGCAATTGCCCAGCCATGAAGGAGGCGCGCGCCGGGGCGCAGAGCGGCGAGGAGGTGTAGTTGTTGGCAAAGCGGGCCGAGCGGCCGGCCAGCGCTTTCAAATGCGGCGCATGGAGGAAATCGGCCGGCCCGTCGGGAAACAAGGTCCCGTTGAGCTGATCGACCATGATCACCAGGATGTTCGGCTTCGCGCCCGTCATCTTCGCCACCTTGCTCACCGCGCATTCCTCCCGCTGCGATTGTCTTCATCCTGAAGGACCGGGTCCTGAGTGCCCTGATCCCTGTTTGCGGGCCCCGAGGCAGCTGTTTCCGTCCGAGGGCCTGCCAGCTGGCGGGCGACGTGGTCCTCCACAAGTGCTGCGCAGGCCTCCGGCCCCAGCGGCACGGCCTCAAGAGCTTGCCGCAAATAAAGTCCATCGATCATCGCCGCTGCGCCCTCCGCGATCCGCGCTGCGTCATCGCGCGATGTCAGTGCCACCAGCGCGTCGATCAGGTTGGAGCGCAGCCGGCGAGCATAGACGATCAGCAGGCGGCGCAACGGGGCGGAGCGCTGCGCCTCGCCGTAAAAGGCAAGCCATGCGGCCACGGTTTCCGGCTGGAATTGGTCGGCCTGGAAGCTGACGGCGATCAGCGTCGACAGCCGCGCGCGCGGGCTCTCCGCCCGTCGCAGCCGCGCCACCGTATCGGCCCGCAGCCGTTCGAGCAGCATGCGCATGGTGGCGACCAGTAGCTCGTCCTTCGAGCCGAAATAGTGATGGGCGAGCGCGGGCGAGACGCCAGCCTGCCGGGCGATCTGCGACATGGTCACGCCGAGCGAGCCGTGATCGGCGATGGCGCGCAGCGCCGCATCCGTCAGCGCCTGGCGGCGTATGGGCTCCATTCCGATCTTCGGCATGCCGCGCCTCCGGGCGCTTAAGGGGTTGACGGGAAGAGGGGAGGGCTCAGGCGGGATGGCGGCGCCCGCCGTCCCGCTTGGTCGAAGGCGATCGCCTCAGCGCAGGAAGGGTGCGGCCTTCATCGTCTCCGGCACGGGCACGCCGAGCCGGGATAGGATGGTGGGCGCCAGCTGCAGCTGATCGAGCAGCGTGTCCTCCTCGGGGCCTTGTCCGCCGCCGAACCAGTAGAAGGCTACGTCCTGCATCTCCGGGTCGCGCCCGCCATGATGGCCGCGATCGGTCTGGCCGTGATCGGCGGTCACGATCACCTCGTAGCCGGCCTTGCGCCAGAGCGGCAGGAAGCGGGCGAGCTGGGCGTCGATGGTGAAGCAGGCCGCATCCATCTCCGCGCAATCATGGCCGTAGCGATGGCCCATGCTGTCGAGCGTGCAGGTGTGGAGAATGCCGTAATCGATGGCAAAACGCTGCGTCAGCATGCTCAGCGTGGCAAAGAGATCGAAATCGCTCGGCGTCATCTGATTGTCGTGGTTGTAACCGGCCATGGTGTGGAAGCGGCCATGGTGGATCGGCCCGGTCGGTTCGTCATATTCGATGTCGCTGACCGCGTCGAAGGGCGCGCGCTGGAAGAAGGTGGACCAGAAAGAATGGGTGACCGCGCCGCTGCGCCCGCCGGCCTTGGCCACTTCCGAGAAAACGTCCGGCTCCGCCACACGAAACAGCGTGTCGTTGGACAGGACGCCATGGACCTGCGGCGTGACGCCCGTATGGATCGAGGCATAGCAGGACGCGGAGGTGGAAGGCACCACCGAGCGCATGCGCCAGACCCGCGCCTCGCCCGCCTGCACCCAGCCCTCGAGGTTGCCCATGAAACGGCGCGCAACGCGCCAGGGCTGGCCGTCGAGAATGATCAGGAGGAGTTTTGCCTTGAGCGCCATGGAGGATCGTCCGTCTAAGATGAGAGGGGTGGCGCCCGAAGGCGCCAGACCTTGCTGTAGGAGGCCGGCATGTCGTGCCTGTGTCACAGCGGCATGAAACCCACGCGCCGGGCCTGGTTGCCGCCGGTTCCGCCCGGCGGCAGACGGCCGTGATAAGCCGCTTTGATCAGACGAGTTTATTTTTGATTGATCAAACAATCAACAAAAATCTGACGTGATGCGCATGTCCTGGATGGGCGCTGCCCGCATCGTTTCGGCGCCTTGCCTGCCCTTGCCCTCTTCCGTACGCCGATCCGAACAAGCTAAAACTTTACCGAAATCATCATCTAACTGTCATGCTGGCGTAAGCCTTCGTTGAGCCTGTGTGCCTAACCTCAGGCTATTGGTGTGGTTTTCATATTTGCGACAGCCTGCAGAATGCTCGAAGGCAAATGTCAAAGTCATTCCAACCGTTGTCAGAATCCCGCCGCGAGGCCTCATCATGCGCAACACACTGCCCCGTCAGGCCATGGTCGATCCCGTTCGGCCGGATGAAATCCTGTCCCTTGCCAAGCTGGCGATTCAGCCGGCCTTCCAGCCGATCGCCGAAGTCGCCACGGGTCTGGTGTTCGGCTATGAGGCGCTGATCCGCGGCCACGACCGCCTGGGCTTTTCCACGCCGCATGATCTCCTCGATCGGGCGCAGGCCGAGGGACAGCTTCTGGCGCTGGAGCAGATGGTGGCCAGCCGCGCGCTGGCGATCTTCGCCGACCTGCCGGATTTCTCCACGCGCACTTTGTTTCTCAATGTCGACGGCCGCGTCGCCGGCAAGATCGTCGCCTATGCGCAGCGCCTGTTGGCGAGCCTGGAGGGCGCCGCCATTCCAGCTTCGGCCATCTGCTTCGAACTGTCCGAGCGCTTCGACCATTTCGCCGGCGCCGACGATCTGGCCGGCATGATCCGCAGCCTGAAGGCGCTCGGCTTCAAGCTGGCGATCGACGATTTCGGTGTCGGCTTCAACGGCATGAAGCTTCTGTGCGATCTCGCCGTCGATTACATCAAGATCGACCGCCACTTTATCCGGGGCATCGAGACCAATCCGCGCAAGCGCCATGTGCTGCGCCAGGTCGTCAATTCCTCCCATGTTCTGGGAACGCGCGTGATTGCCGAGGGCGTGGAAACCGAAACCGAATTCGTCATCTGCCGCGATCTCGGCTGCGATCTCGTGCAGGGCTATTATGTGGCGCGGCCGACGAGTGATGCGATGAGCCTGCGATCCGCCTATGTCCACCTGGAGCAGGCGGGTCGCCGCCGCATCGCCAATGGCTCGCTGGATGCGGTGCTGATCCGCCAGCAGGTGGAGATCGTGCCGGTGGTCAGCGAGAATGAGGGGCTGGATGCGGTCTTCGACTTCTTCCGCCAGTCGCCGCAGCGCAGCTTCGTGCCGGTGATCAATGCCGGCGGCGAGCCGCGCGGCGTGCTGCACGAGCATCACCTGAAGGAGATGATCTACCATCCCTTCGGCCGCGATCTCCTGCAGAACAAGCTCTATCGACGCACGGTTCTGGACTTCGTCACGCCTGCGCCGATCGCCGATCTCGACATGCCCACCGAGGAGATCCTGCGTGCCTTCGCCGACATGGAGGGCAGCGACTGCGTGATCCTCACCGAGAATGCCCGCTATGCCGGCATCCTCTCGGCCTCCGCGCTGCTGCGCATCCTGCACGAGAAGCAGCTCAAGCACGCGCAGGAGGAAAATCCGCTGACAGGCCTGCCGGGCAACCGGGCGATCCGCGACTACATCCAGACGCTGGTGCAGGATGGCGACGAGGAACGTTTCGTCTGCTATTGCGACTTCGACAATTTCAAACCCTATAATGATGCCTATGGCTTCCAGAAGGGCGATATGGCGATCACGCTGTTCGCCGCGCTGATGCGCCGCCACTTCATCGGCGAAGGCACGTTCCTCGCCCATGTCGGCGGCGATGATTTCTTCATCGGCGTGCGCGGCCTGAGCCGGGCGACGGTGGAGGCCAACATGGCCCGGCTTCTGTCCGACTTTTCCGCCGATGTGCGCCAGCTCTATTCCCCCGGAGATCTCGAGGCCGGCGCCATTCGCGGCGTGGCGCGCGACGGCACGCCGACCGCCTTTCCGCTGATGCGCTGCTCCATCGCCGTGCTGATGCTGCCGCGCGGCCAGGTCTTCTCCCATGCCATGCCGATCAGCATGCGCATCGCCCAGGCCAAGAAAAGCGCCAAGGCCAGCGCGGACGGGCTGGTCTTCGACATCGTCGGCGGCGGCATCACCGCGTGATCACTGAGGGCGCCGGAGCGGAAGTCGGGCGCCGGTTTTGGATCCGACGCACGCGGCCGATGCGCCCGGCCGATGGACCTCTGCCGGGCGCGCCGATCGCTCATTCTTCCTGAAACTCGCCGGCCTGAAAATTCCCGCTTTCAGGCCGCGCCGGCCTGTCCCACGGCCTCATAGCGCCCGCGGCTGAGGCTCACCAGGCTTGCGATCATGGCGCAGGCGGCGGCGAAGAGCACGGCGCCGTGCAGCGCTGCCGACAGGGGCAGGCTGGCGAAGAGGATCGACATGGAAATCCCGCCAAGGGTCTGGCCCGTCAGCCGGGCCGTGCCCTGCATCGCCCCGGCCGCGCCGCTGCGCGCCTTGGGGGCCGAGAGTAGCAGGATGCGGTTGTTCGGCGTCTGGAACAGGCCGAAGCCCGCGCCGGCCATCACCGCGCCGATGAGAAAGGCGATGCCATACGGGTCAGGCGGGCTGAGGCCGGCGATCAGCAGCCCGGCGGCCAGCAGCGCGCCGCCGGTGGCGCAGAGCCAGGCCGTCTTGATGCTGTTGGCGAGCCGGCCCGACAGCGGCGCCATGATCGCCGTGGCGATCGGCCAGGGCATCAGATAGAGGCCGGCCAGCGCCGGCGGCATGTTCAGGCTGTGCTGAAGATAGAAGGGCAGAGCGATATAGCTCAGCATCTGGCCGCAGAAGCAGGCGACCGAGGCGACCAGCGCCACGCGGAAATCCGGCGCCGCGAGGAGATCCGTCGGAATGAGCGGCGCCTCCTTGCCGCGTTCCAGATGCAGCAGCAGCGAGAGGCAGACGATCGCCCCGCCGATCAGGGCCGCGCCGATGACGGGCTCGCTGGCGATCCGCTCTGCCCCGCAGAAAAACAGGATGAACATCAGCGTGTTGGCGAGAAGCGATGAGAGATCGAGCCTGCGCTTCCGGCCCTCCACCCGCGCCAGCAGCCGCCCGCCGGCAAGGACGAGGATGCCGAGGGGCAGATTGACCGCGAACAGCCAGGGCCAGCTGGCGACCGACAGGATGGCGCCGGCAATGCCGGGGCCCGCCGCCGAGGAAATGGCGACGACCATGGCATTGAGCCCGATGATCGTGCCCAGCATGCGCTGGGGCACGGCCGCGCGCAGGTTCATCATCGCCAGCCCCATGATTGCGCCCGCGCCCAGGCCCTGCACGAAGCGGGCCAGCACCAGAAAGGTCAGGTTTTCCGCGAAGGCGCAGCCGGCGGAGGCCAGGGTGAACAGCGCCACGCCGCTGAGATAGACCCGCCTGGGCCCGTGAATTTCACCCAGCGCCCCGCAGGGCAGGATGGCGACCAGCACGGCCAGCTGATAGGCCGAGACCACCCAGACCGTGCTCGCGGCATCGGCCTGCAGCGACCGCGCGATCGAGGGCAGGGCCACATTGGCGATCGCGCCATCGAGAACGACGAGCAGAAGCGTAAGCAGCAGCAGGCCGACGGCAAAGGTCCGGCGGGGGGCGGGCAGGCCATCCTGCTGGGGCGTTCTCACGGCCGATGAAGGAGACATCAGAAATCCTCGCTGGAGCGGGATGGCGAAACAGCCTGACGCTTCTCGCCAACCCGCTCGACTGTTTCGATCCGGAGCATTCGACCGCCGACCGGGTTCGGCGCGATGCTCGCGACTTTCTTGCATCCGATCGACCTGAAACCTTGCTCCGCCATCCATACGATGCTTCGGGCTGTGCGCGGCGTCAGGTCACGAATGCAGGCAAATTATGGCGCCACGAGTGCCGGCGCCAGACGCAACGGAATCAAACAACCATTGCGTCTGACGCCCTAGATAGAACGCTGCCTGTCAAACGCCGCCGCCGGGGTTTGCACTGCGCGGAGGCTGCGCAGGGCGGTCCTCATCGTCGCGCCCGCGAGCTTGTTTGAAGCCTGGCGTGTCGACCCTCGTTTCAGTTCGGCCGGACGATGCCCTAGAAATCTGTTTTGCATAGGATTTTTCCGAAAACCGGTCGCCACTTTTCGGTCTGATGCTCAATTGCCCAGTCTTGCTGGTGAACCTCATGGGTTGCTATCAGCAAGACTGGGTTTAAGTTGCGGCATGCCCGATCTCGATCTGAACCTTCTGGTCGCGCTGGATGCGCTTTTGCGCGAGCGCAGCGTTTCGGCGGCTGCGCGCCGGCTCAATCTCAGCACCTCGGCGATGAGCCGGACGCTGGCGCGCCTGCGGGCGGCGCTGGGCGATCCGATTCTCGTGCCGGCCGGGCGCGGCATGGTGCCCACGCCGCATGCGCTTGAGATCGCCGACGAGGTGCATGCGCTGAAGGAGGCGGTGCGCGCGGTGCTCAGTCCGCCGTCCAGCGTGGAGATGCGCGCCGTCAGGCGCAATGTGACGATCCGTGCCAACGAGGCCTTCGTGCTGCTCTATGCCGCGGGCCTGAGCGCCGCCGTGGCGGATGGCGCGCCTGGTGTGCGCCTGCGTTTCGCTCCGCGCGCGGACAAGGACGTGCAGATGCTGCGCGACGGCGTCATCGATCTCGATATCGGCGTGCTGCCGCTCGACAGCGGCGAGCTGCGCTGCCAGACCCTGTTCGAGGACCGCTATGTCGGCGTCATCAGGGCCGGGCATCCGCTCTTTGACAAGGAGCTGATCGGCCTCGACGACTATCTCGCCTGGGGGCACGTGCTGTTTTCGATGCAGCCGGAGTTTGCGGGCCCGATCGATGCGGCGCTGGCCGAGCGCGGCCTGCAGCGCGATGTCAGGCTGATCGTGCCGAGCTTTCCCGCCGTGATCACCGTGGCCGCCGCCTCCGATCTGATCGGCACCATTCCCCACTCCTATCGTGGTTCCGCCGCGGTTTCCAATATCCGCTCCTTTGAGCTCCCGGTGCCGGTCCCCGGCTTCGAGATCGTCCAGGCCTGGCACCCGCGCATGGATGCCGATCCCGTGCATCGCTGGCTGCGCGCGCTGATTTTCGAGACCTTTCGCGCACGAAGCTGACCGCTTCGACCGCGCGCCGGCCGCTCGATGCGCGCCGATCTCCCGGCAGTTTTCCAGGGCCCGTTCCCGTAAAAGCCTCTGGAGCAGGATCATCCGGTGCGTTATCGATTTCAGGGCCTTGGACTGCAGATGATGCTCCGTCCGATGTGCCGGGCGCGCGTGGTCTCGGCAGGAAACGACAGAAGCGAAGGATGTGACATGCTGACGATCTATGGCGTCTATCGATCGCGCGCCTCGCGCGTCTACTGGCTGGCGGAGGAGCTCGGCCTGGCGTTCCGCTCGGTGCCGGTCATCCAGGCGCGCCGGCTGGCCGCGCCGCTTGCCGAGGATGCGCCCTTGAACACGCGCTCCCCCGCCTTTCGCGCCATCAATCCGATGCAGCAGATCCCGGCGATCGACGACGACGGTCTGGTGCTGACGGAATCGCTCGCCATCACCCTCCATCTCGCCGCAAAACATGGCGGCCCGCTGGCCCCGGCCGACCGGCGGGAGGAGGCGCTGGCCCTGAACTGGACGCTGTGGGCGGCGACCGCCATCGAGCCGCAGGCCGTGCGCATCGTGCTCGTCTATGATGCCGGCGTCGAGGCCACCGATGCCGGCCGCGCCACCATTGCCGAGGCGGTCCTCGCCCTGGAGCCGGGCTTTGCCAGGCTGGAAGCGCAACTGGCGGCGCAGCCCTATCTGCTCGGCGACCGCTTCACTGTTGCCGATCTCAACTTGGCCGAGGTCTTCCGCTATGCCATGAGCCAGACGGCGCTCTTCGACCGTCACCCTCAGCTCAAGGCCTGGCTTGCCCGCTGCCAGGAGCGGCCGGCCTTCAAGGCGATGATGGCGAAACGGCTCGCAGAGGCGGCCTGAGTCGCGTCACGTCAAACTCCAGCCCGCTCGGCCTCGCCGATCTCGTCGAACAGCCAGGCCCGCAGCGCGGTGCGGGCGGGCGTTGCCCGCCGGCCCGTCGGCGTCAGAATGTAATGGCCGAGCCCTGTCGGCACCCGCAAGTCGAAGGGCTCGATCAGCCGCCCGTCGCGGAGCGCATCGCAGGCGATCGTCTGCCAGGCCAGAAACAGGCCCTGACCGGCAATTGCCGCATCCAGGCAGAGCGAGGCCTCGTTGAAGACATGGCGCACTGCCATGCTGCGGCCGGGAAGGCCCGCCGCTTCCAGCCACAGCTCCCAGGAAAACATCGAGCGCCCGTCGATCACGGCGGGCAGGGACAGCACGTCCTCCGGCCGCTGCAGCCGCTCGGCAAGCGCGGGGGAGGCGACCGGGAACACCCTTTGCGCAAGCAGCAGCTCCGCCGCCGTGCCCGGCCAGTCGCCGCGCCCCACGCGGATCGCCAGATCGACCTCCTCCGCCTCCAGATCGACCAGCCGCGCAGTCGCGTCGAGCCGCAGGCGCAGGCCCGGATGCCGCGCTTCGAACCGGTCGAGACGCGGCACCAGCCAGCGCGCGGCAAAGACCGGGGCGACGGAGACGGTCAGCACCGTCTCGTCGCGCCGCCGCGCCCGCACCACCGCCCGCTCCAGCCGCACAAAGCCTTCCGCCAGATCGGCGATCACGGCCTCGGCCTCGGGCAGCACGTCAAGGCCACGCGGCTGGCGGGCGAAAAGCGGCCGGCCAAGCTGGCGCTCGGTCTTGAGGATCTGCTGGCTGACCGCGCCGATGGTGACGCCGAGCTCCGCCGCCGCGGCCTGCAGCGAGCCCAGCCGGGCCGCAGCTTCCACCGCGCGCAGGCCGTTGAGGTGAACGAGGTTCAAGGTCTTCATATAGGAAAGCTATAGTCCTGGCGCGGTAAACTCAATTGTGCTGGCGTATCCGCTGCCTGTATTTCTAAAGCGTCCCCTATGGGCTGCATCACCCCGCAAGGCCTCTGCCTTTAAACAGGGGAGAAAGGACGCGCCATGATCTCGTTCCTGATCCGCATCGGATTTTTCCGGAAACCGGCGTCCAGCCGTCGCGCCGCTGCGCCGGCATGCGAGGCGCAGGATCCGCTGTCCCATCCCGCCATCGCACGGATGGATGCCCGCATGCTGGCCGACCTGCCGTTTCCAGAATATCGCCTCAGTTGGAGATCATCCTGTAATGGCCCTGAAGAAAATTACGGGCGGTACCAGTCGAGCCGTAAGGAAATCACAAAAATTCTTTGCGCCTCAAATACAGCATGATCCGGGGAAAAATTCGCCTACAAACCAAGTTCGTATATTAAAGTATTGACTTTTAATTTCATAATTTTCAAATTATATTCTGTAATATGTGGAGATAAGATGTTGTATATGGGGTGATATAATGTCTGGATTGAATAATGACGGGAACAAAGCGCCTGAGAAGGTTTGGGTGCGAAAATTCATAGAGGCATTTAGCGAAGGGGTGGCAAATCAACTTGCTCTTGGAT
The DNA here is from genome assembly GCF_001938945.1 of Xaviernesmea rhizosphaerae. Classification (GTDB taxonomy): domain Bacteria; phylum Pseudomonadota; class Alphaproteobacteria; order Rhizobiales; family Rhizobiaceae; genus Xaviernesmea; species Xaviernesmea rhizosphaerae. Next base: position 332,044 of record NZ_MKIO01000041.1, on the reverse strand, counting down.
TGCTCGCATTGATGGGTGTTGCGTTGAGTTGGCTTTGGGGATGGTATGCTGCCGGCGGTGTGTCAAATATATTAGGATATATACCCGCAAATGCCGTTGTTGCTTTCGATTTGAAAACGAAATGTCCAACCGGCTGGGGAGACTTTAAAGGCGCTTGGGGGGGGCGTTATTGTGGGGGCGCTTGAGGAAACGCAAATACCAGAAATCGAGAAAAAATTTCTCCGGGATGAGGGCGATAAGGATCTCAAGCCAAAGCCATTTGAATCCGTTGGCGGTTATCAAGAAACAGTAATCAGAATTCCAAATATTCCAGATTTGATTGTAGTCAGCCATGGAGACTACGTAAGGAAAAAAGAAGAATTCACTGGATTGGAAAGCGTAAAATTTAATGAAGGTCAGAATATTAGCGATCCTTTGCCAAATATTCCGCCCTATATTGCATTGAGATATTGCATAAAATTAGTATAGTAATATAATTCAAATGATTAGTAAGTAAAATTTTTTTATTGGACTCAAGTAATTATGTTTAATTGAGTTCGTGTCTAAAATATTGAGATAATTATTTAGGCGATGCCGTTTTCTTCTCGATAGTTCCATCTTTAGTGTTCTCTTAAAAGTTTCTATGAAAATGGAAATTTAGAATCCGAATCCCCGTGCCCCTCCTGCCTACTCTATTCAAATTTGCTCACGCCATCAGCGCCTCGGTCACGCGCACATCGCCGACCGCCATGCCGTTCCAGTTGCGCATGGTGTGGTTGGCCTTGGCCATCAGCGCAGTGTGAAGGGCCTCGTCGTCGCGGAAGAAGCGGGCGAGCGTGGCGGCCACCATGGCCTCGGCGGCGCGGGTGGTGCCGTCCTCGCATTTCAGCGCAATCGCGATGCCCTGTTTGGGCAGCGCGGCGCAGAACACGCCTTCGGCGCCCGTCTTGGCGAAGATGCGGCCGGGCGCCAGCGCCATGATCTCGGTGCACAGCCGCCTTGTGCCGGCGACATAGAAGGGCTCAGCCATGCAGGCGTCGATCAGCCGCCGGGCGGCCTTCGCCCGTTCGGGCGATAGGCCTTCGCCGGTCGCCATTTTGGCAAAGCCATGAGCCAGCCCTTGCAGCGGCACGGCATAGGTCGGGATCGAGCAGCCATCCGTGCCGCAGACATCCTGCGAGAGTGCGGCACCCGTCAGGCTCTCCATCGTCGCGCGGATCTCGCGCTGGAGCGGGTGGTCATAGCCGACATAGCCCGATACCGCCTCGCCCGTATGGGCGCAGGTGCAGACGAAGCCGGCATGCTTGCCCGAGCAATTGTTATGCAGGGCCGTCGGCCTATCCATCGCCCGGACCTGGTTGATCAGCGTTTCCTGCTGGAAGGACCAGTGCGCCCCGCATTCGAGATCCTCCACCGAGCGGCCGGCCCGTGCCAGCATGGCGCCGGCAAGCTCGGCATGCTCCGGCTCGCCATTGTGCGAGGAGCAGGCGAGCGCCAGCTCGCGCGCGCTAAAGCCGTAGTGGTCGGCCGCGCCGCTTTCCACCAGCGGCAGCGCCTGCATGGCCTTGCAGGCGGAGCGCGGAAACACCAGATGATCAACCGCGCCGGCCGAGAAGACGATCCTGCCCGCGCTGTCCACCGCGACGACCATGCCGCGATGCCGGCTTTCCACCATCGTGCCGCGCGTCACTTCCACCAGAACCGGGTTTGCCATTGTCCGTCCTCATCGCCTGCGAAATTCCCTGTCTTCTTGTCGAAGCGGCGCCATCAGGTCAATGCGCTGCGCGTGAAAACCGGCTGCCCGCCTTCGAGGCCAGCGCATCGGACGCGGGGAGCGCCGGCCGCGCGCCATGGTGGGGGCGCTAATGGCCGTGTTGCGGCTCACCCTTCTCGCCTTCCTGGTGATCTACTGCCTGCCGGCGCTCGCCTCCGCCGGGCTCTGGTCGCTGCGCGACCGGCCGGCGCGCTGGAGCGAGGCCGATTGGTCGTCCGCGGGCATTTTGCCGCGCGCTGCCGACGATCCGCAAGCCGCAATCTATGTCTTCTCCGCCGCCACCGGTGGCATGAAGGGCGCGGTGGCCAGCCATTCCTGGATCGTGGTGAAGAAGCCCGGGGCGTCCCGCTATGAGCGCTATGACAAGGTGGGCTGGGGGCAGCCGATCCGGCGCAATGCCTATGCCGCCGATGCCCGCTGGTATTCCAACCCGCCGGAGCTGGTGGTGGCGCGGCGCGGGCCGCAGGCCGAGGCGCTGATCGCCAAGGTCGAGGCGGCAATTGCGGCCTATCCTTATGCCACCGCAGGCGCCTACAGGCTGTTTCCGGGGCCGAACTCCAACAGCTTCGTCGCCCATGTGCTGCGCAGCGTGCCCGAGCTCGATGCCGTTCTGCCGCCCCATGCGGTCGGGCGCGATTTTCTGCCGGAGTGCCGCTTTCTTGCGGTGGATGCCGATGGGCGCGACATGCATATGACGCTTTACGGCCTTCTCGGCTTTTCCGCCGGCCAGCGCAGCGGTTTTGAACTCCACGTGCTTGGCCTCGTGGCCGGGCTGGACCTGCGCCATCCGGGCGTGAAGGTGCCGGCTTTCGGCCGGATCGGGTTCTGAGCACATGTCCTGACCGGCTTCCTGCCCTGACTGCTAGGCGGTGTCGCGGCCACAATATACAGGAAAACAAGGTCTTGAAGCGCGAAGAGCGGTACTCGCTGATTGCGACGGGCCTCAGCCCCCGGTCTGGCGCCGCTCCAGATCGCGGCTGCCCGCGAGCCCGGCCAGGGCGGCCATGTCCTCGGTCCTCAGTGGCTTTTCGAAATAGGCGCGCACGAAAGCGAAGGTTTCCGCGCGCTGGCGGTCGGCCGGCACGCGCGACGAGGTGAGCATGGCGACCACGGGCCGCTCGTCCTCGGCCATCAGCGCCAGATGCTCCAAAAGCTCGAAGCCGTTCATCACGGGCATGTTGACATCAAGAAGCACGGCATCCGGCCGGCCAGCGCGCAGGATGTCGAGCGCCTCCTGCCCGTTATGCGCGCTGAGAAGCGCAATGGCGGGGTCGAACTTGCGAATGGTATAGCCGGCGATGAAGAGATCCGACTCGTCGTCGTCGACCATGAGAATAGACGAGAGCATCATGGCGAGATCCTTGCCGGGAATCGTACGCTGAAAGCGCTGCCCTTGTCGAGACGGCGATAGCTGGCGGCGCCGCCCAGATGCTCGACGCTCTTGCGCAGGATGTAGAGCCCGAGCCCGCTGCCATAGCTGTGGGTGGGATGGAAGCGGCGGAACATCTGGAACAGCTGGCGCTGCTGCTCCTCCTCGATCCCCAGGCCGTTGTCACTCACCGTCAGCGCCAGCATGCCGTTCTCCATCTGCGCTTCCACCCGCACGAAAGGGGCTTCCTCGCGCGGGTCGCAATATTTGATTGCGTTGGAGATCAGGTTGTCGAGAATCATTTGTACGCGCGAAGCCTTGACATCGATCACCAGCGTCTCGGCAATCTCGACCTTGAAGGCGATGCGCCGGCCCGCGCCGATGAAGCGCATGCGCTCGATGGTCTCGCGCACCGTCTCGGCCAGCGGCAGGCGCACATCCGGCTCTTCCAGAAGCTTGGTGCGGGTCAGCGCGATGATGTCCTGGATCAGCCGGTCGAGCCGGCGCAGGCCGCCATCGATCCGCTCGATCACGGGCGCGACCTCGGCGGCCGGCGCCCCGTCCCCGATCATCTCACGCGCGATCGCCACCAGCCCGAGCGCCGAGGTGATGGGCGAGCGCAGGTCGTGCGAGGTGCGATAGGAGAATTCCTCCATTTCGGCATTGGCCTCCAGCAATTCGCGTTCCTGGCGCTTGCGCACTGAAATGTCCCGCACGATGCCGCTGTAGAGCACCTGATGCGGCAGTTCGATGCGCGTGACCGCCAGATCCAGCGGAAAGGTCGTGCCGTTCTTGCGCCGGCCTTCCACCTCGCGACCGCTGCCGATGATCTTCGCCCGGCCCGTCGCGCGATAGTTGTTCATATAGCCGTCATGTTCGCTTTGGTAAGGCTCCGGCATCAGAATCCGCACATTTTCCCCGAGCATTTCTGCAGCACTATAGCCGAAGATGCGCTCGCAGGCTGTGTTGATCGACAGAATCGTTCCGCGCTCGTCGATGGTGATGAAGCCGTCCATCGCCGTTTCGATGATGGCGACGAGGCGCTGCTGGCTTTCAGCGAGCTGTTCGGCCACCTCCGCATGGCGCTGGGCATTGCGGAAGGCATAGACGATGAGGGCGGTGAAGATGATGCCGGAGACGAGCAGGATGGCCGCCAGAATGTCCCGGGTATTGGCCTCTGACAGGAGCGGAATGCCGCCTTCCACGCTGTTGTTCAGCCCGAGCAGCGTGAGCAGCAGCAGGAGCAGATAGCTCGCCGCCGCCAGCAGCGCCGCGACCGTCTGGCGGTGATAGTTGAGGATCCGCACGTGGATGACGATCATCGCCAGCGAAAGCGCCAGGAAGCAAAGCATGGTCAGCGGCGCGATCTGCGTCAGCGGCAGCCAGCGCGGCAGGATGCCGAGCCGCAGCGTATAGGTCAAAAGCGTGCTCGCCGAGATCATGAACACCACGCCCGGCAGCAGGAGGCCCCAGGGCAGCGGCCTCTCGCGCAGCGCCAGACCAAGGATCGACAGGTTGAGCAGGATGAAGCTGAGCGAGGTGGCGCCGGGGATATGGCGGGGCTGAAGCGTCGCCTCCGAAAACAGGATGGGCATCATCGCATCCAGCCCGAGATCCAGGCCGCTGATCTGGAAAATCAGCGAATCGCCTGCGAGCAAGATGGTGAGGCTCGACAAGAGAACGCCAATCCGCTTTCGCCGGATCAGGGTCATTATGAAGGACAGGCCGGTCAGCACGAAACAGCCGGCCGAGAGCAGGCCCGTGCCGAAGAACACGGGATAGCGCTCGATGACGAAGGCGGGCTGCAGAATCCAGAGCGTCAGCACCGTGAGCCCGATCGCAACGGAGAGGGAGCCCGCCACCAGGCTGCCGAACGACAACACTGACGGGACGACCTGGCTCTCGGCGCCTGGCTTGCGCAGCTTCAGCAAGGCAATGCGCCATCGGCAATGCGGTGTGCACGCCGTGCCACGGCTCTCCGCCTGTTCATCTCCACACTGCCCCTCAATCCCCTGCCGCCGACTCCCACCGGCATCGCCTCAGCCGCTCGGACGCGTCTTCCTGCGCTTGCGACGACACGAACCGAAGTCGCGGCCGGAGCCCAGGCTGGCCGCGCCCGAATCACCCCATTCGCTACCCTAGCGCAGTCCGCTGTGAAGAAAAATTCTACCATTTTCCGAGAACATCAGCTGTTTGATAAAACATAGAGGTCGAAAATTCTTAAATAGGCGAAGCCCAATTTGCCGAAAAACAGATGCGTCTTAAAGGCCTGTTTGCGGCGTAGCGGTGATTGCGGACGGGCAATAGACAGCTAAATCATCCGACCGAAGGATGGGAAGCGATTTTCGGCGCGATCCGCTGCGGCCGCAAAAATAAGGGACACGAGACAGATAAAACCTGTCGGCTTTCCGGCGCGCGCCGATGGCCTCATGTCGAGGGGATCAGCGAGAAGATCATGCGGAGGGGATCAGGCGTCGCCCTTGCCGGGCGCAGCCGTCTGGCTGGTGGCTTCGAGCCGCGCCGTCAGGTCCCTGAGCTGGCGCTGAAGCGCTTCCGCATCCGACAGGCTGCAGCCCACGGCGCGGCCAATGGCGCGGTGGATGTCGACAATCGCGGGTTTTAGCGCCAGGCCGGCGGGCGTCGGCCGGATCAGAACCTGCCGCTCGTCGCGGGCATCGCGCAGGCGGGAGACGATGCCGGCATTTTCCAGGCGCTTGAGCAGCGGCGATAGGGTGCCGGAATCGAGCCCCAGCCGATCGCCGATCGCCTTGACCGTCAGCTCGCTTGCTTCGAACAGCGTCAGCAGCACGAGATATTGCGGATAGGTCAGACCGACGCGGTCGAGCAGCGGCTTATAGGCGCGGTTGAAGGCGTGGGCGAGGGCATAGACGGAAAAGCACAGATGATCGCCCAGCCGGGGCGTGGGCTGCGGGGTCTCAGGCGTCTCGTTTTCGTCTCTGCCCGTCTCGCTCATGCCTCCTTATCGCAAATCCCGCCACCGCAGGCAATTTGCAAAATTCTATTGCGCAAAATCAAATTGTGCATTATATAAATAATCGTCGCTTTCGGAACCCGACCTTCAGACCGACAGAGCCTGAACCCAGATCCCCTGAACCGAGACCCAAGGAGCTTCCCATGCCGATCCTCTACACCACCAAGGCTTCCGCAACCGGCGGCGGCCGCGCCGGCCACGCCGCCACCGAAAACGGCGTTCTCGACGTGACGCTGACCGTGCCGAAGGAGCTGGGCGGCGATGGCGCCACCGGCACCAATCCCGAGCAGCTGTTTGCCACCGGCTATTCCGCCTGCTTCCTCGGCGCGATGCGCTACGTTGCCGGCCAGAAGAAGATCAAGGTGCCTGACGACGCCAAGGTCACGGCAACGGTCGGTATCGGCCCGCGCGAGGATGGCACGGGCTTCGGCATCGAAGTGTCGCTGCTGGTGGATCTGCCCGGTGTCGAGCGCGCCGAGGCCGAAGACCTGATCGCAGCCGCCCACATCGTCTGCCCCTACAGCCATGCCATGCGCACGGCCACCGAGGTTCAGGTCTCGCTCGCCTGAGACCTTGGAGCACGGCCGATATTGAGGAACCTCTCATCAAGGTCTGTGAGAGGCTCTTCGCCGAAGCATAGTGCCGGATTGTCCAACCGGCGCGATGCTTCGGCTTTTTGCGCGTCGATCAGTCCCAGCTGAAGCCCTTGTCCTTCATGTAGAGATTGCTGACGCCCTTGCACCAGTCGAGCTTGAAGTCGTCGGCGCCGTAGTCGTCCCAGCTGACGCGGAAGGGTACGGTGCAATTGCCCTCATTGCTGAACCAGTCCATGTCGACGGCCTGGCCGGGGCGCACGCGACCCGTCAGCCAGTTGTCGCTCCAGCGGCCGTCCTGATAGGTGTAGAAGCCGTTGATCGTGTAGCCGGCCGCGCGGTTGTGCAGGCGGAAGCCGTAATCGCTCGCCAGGGCGCCGGTGCCGCCAAGGACCGTGATCGCCACGCTGAGGCCAAAGGCGCATAAAAGCTTCTTCATTCCATCCCTCCCAAGTCTTTCCCGTGAAAAGCGGGCGATGCGCCGAGCATCGGCGCGCGCTCCCGCATGAAGACCTGAGAATTTAAGAATATAAGCTTGAAAAGACCGTGAAGGGAAAGGTCGGTATTTTTAGCGGCCGTCTCTTGTTCAAGCCGCTGAGCGGATCACGTCGATGAGCCATTGGCAGGCATGGCTTTCAGCCTCCGCCAAGCCGCTCTGACGTCAAGCGCGGCCTGCTCCATCCTGTCGCCCCTTCGTATAGGCTGTCGGGCCTGCGCCATGGGCGTCAGGCTTATGGTTTGCTTCTGATTTTTCCTAGAACCGGTGAACGGCCGCCGATCCGGCGCGCTACCGCTTCAGGCTGCCGAGAATGCCGCGCACCAGCGCCTGGCCGAGCGAGGAGGCGACGGAGCGGGCGATGGATTTCATCGCGGCTTCGGCCACGGTTTCGCGCTGATAGCCGGCGCGGCGCGGCTTCTGGGCAGGGGTCTCCTCCTCCTGCCGGTCGCCGAAGCCGGGCAGGGTCCAGCGGCTCTTGGGCGGGGCGGCCTCGGCCTCGCGGGCGGCCTTTTCGGCCTGCACCTGTTCCTGCGCCCGGGCGGCGCGCTCCGTCAGGATTTCATAAGCCGATTCCCGGTCGACGTCGCGGTCGTAGAGCGGGCCCATGCCGCTGGAGGAAAGCAGTGCGCGGCGTTCCTCCTCGCTGATCGGGCCGACACGGCCGGATGGCGGGCGGATCAGTGTGCGCTGGACCATGGAGGGCGCGCCCTTGCCCTCCAGCGTGGAGACCAGCGCCTCGCCGGTGCCGAGCGTCGTGATGACCTCGGCGCAGTCGAAATCGGGATTGGGCCGGAAGGTCTCGGCGGCCGTCTTCACCGCCTTCTGCTCGCGCGGGGTATAGGCGCGCAGCGCATGCTGCACGCGGTTGCCGAGCTGGGCCAGAACCGTTTCCGGCACGTCCAGCGGGTTCTGCGTGACGAAATAGACGCCGACGCCCTTGGAGCGGATCAGCCGGACCACCTGCTCGACGCGCTCCAGCAGCACGCGCGGCGCGTCCTTGAACAGGAGATGCGCCTCGTCGAAGAAGAAGACCAGGCGCGGCTTTTCCGGATCGCCGATTTCAGGCAGTTCCTCGAACAGCTCGGACAGCAGCCAGAGCAGGAAGGTGCCGTAGAGCCGGGGGTTCATCATCAGCCGGTCGGCCGCCAGAACCGAGACCAGCCCGCGCCCGCGCGCATCCACGCGCATGAGGTCGGCAATCGCAAGCGCCGGCTCGCCGAAGAACTGGTCGGCCCCCTGGCCTTCCAGCACCAGGAGCGCGCGCTGGATCGAGCCGAGCGAGGCCTTGGAGATCAGGCCGTAGCGGGCGGACAGCTCGCTGGCATGCTCGCTCATATAGGTGAGCAGCGCCTGCAGATCCTTCAGATCCAGCAGCGGCAGCCCGCCCTCGTCGGCGATCTTGAAGGCGATGGCCAGGACCCCTTCCTGCGCCTCGCTGGCATCCATCAGCCGGGCCAGCAAAAGCGGCCCCATCTCGGACACGGTGGCGCGGATGCGGTGGCCCTTTTCGCCGTAGAGATCCCAGAAGATCGCGGGGAAGGCCTCGAATTCATAGGGGTCGAGTCCGATCTCGCCGGCGCGCTTGAGCAGGAAATCCTTCGGCTCGCCCTTGGCGGCGATGCCGGACAGGTCGCCCTTGATATCGGCACAGAAGACGGGAACGCCGGCCTGCGAGAAGCCCTCGGCCAGCACCTGCAGCGTCACCGTCTTGCCCGTGCCGGTGGCGCCGGTGATCAGCCCATGGCGGTTGGCGAGCCTGAGATCGAGATATTCGCCCTTGGCCGGCTTGTCGTCCGGCGTGCGGCTCGTGCCGATATAGAGCTTTCCGGCTTCCAGCATGCGACCTCCCTGTCGAACCCTCGGTGCTGCGCACCGTGTGACGTCTTCATGCTCCCCGCCGCAAGCCCAGAGGGCTTCCGGCGTAAGGCCCAGGACGCTGGCGGGGAATGTAGTGATCCCGCCCGCGCTTGACCACTGTTTTTGCAAGGGGAAACCGCGATCGGCGGCAAAGGCCGGCGGGCCCTTCTCCGGACCCTTGTGGAGCCGCGCGAGAGGGCCCTTGTCGAGCCTCGCGATAGGCTCGGGGCGCATGGATGCGCCTGTCTCGGCGCAAGGCGAATTCCGCGCTTGATTTCCCGAAACAGTCATTTACGTTGACGTTAACGTCACACAACCCAAGGAGACACCCCGATGAGCGACCTCGTGACCCGCGTCACCGAAAATGTGGGCATCGCCCCGGCCCAGGCCGAAAAGGCGATCGGCATGATGCTCGGCTTTCTGCAGCGCGAGGCGGCGGATGGTCCGGTGGCGCGGATGATCGAAGCCACGCCGGGCGCGGCCGAACTGGTGGCGCGCTTCAACGGCGAGGGCAAGAGCGGCGGCCTGCTCGGCAAGATCGTCGGTGCTTTCGGCGGCGGCGTCATGGCGCTCGGCCAGCAGCTGATGAGCGAGGGGCTGAGCATGGGCGAGATCACCGCACTGGCCAAGGAAGTGATCGCCTATGGCAAGGAACATGCCGGCGAGGACACGGTCAACGAGGTGATCGATTCGGTGCCCGGGCTGCGCCAGTTCGTCTGAGGTGCATCTCCGCTTCCTCGCGCTATTTGAAGGCGCGTGAGGGAAGAAAGTTCTGAACGACAAGGCCGACACCCATGCGGTGCCGGCCTTTCGATTGTCATGCGTTCCTACGCCGCGCGGTCCCAGGCCGGCGCCAGGCCGTTGGGGCTGACGATGCGCCCGTCGGGACGGGCAAGGCCATGGATCGCCTGCATTTCCTCCTCGCTCAGCACGAAGTCGAAAATCTCGAAATTCTCCTTCAGACGCGCGGCGGTCGAGGTTTTGGACAGGGCGATGACGTTGAGCTGCTGCGTGAGCCAGCGCAGCGTCACCTGCGCCGCCGTCTTGCCGTGGCGCGCGCCGATTTCGTTGAGCAGCGGATCCTTCGGCACCCGGCCGTCGGCCATGGCATAATAAGCGGTCAGCGACAGGCCGAGCTTGTGGGCGGCGTCGAGAACCGGGGTCTGGTCGATATAGGGGTGATACTCCACCTGATTGGTGACGAGCGGCGCTTGGCTCGCTTTGGCAGCCTCCTGCATCTGGTGAACGTTGAAATTGCTCACCCCGATATGGCGCACCTTGCCGGCCTGGCGCACCTTGTTCAGCCCTTCCACCGCCTCGGCGATCGGCGTCGGGCTGCCCGGCCAGTGCAGGAGCAGCAGATCGACATGGTCGGTCTTCAGCTTGCGCAGGCTTTCCTCAACGGAGGTTTCCAGTTCGCCCCGGCCGAAACGATCGACCCAGACCTTGGTGGTCAGGAAAATCTCGCTGCGGGCAATGCCCGATTGCTGGATCGCCGTGCCCACCGCCTCTTCGTTCTTGTAGATCTGGGCCGTGTCGACATGGCGGAAGCCGAGCTTCAGCGCCTGCGGCAGGATCTCGAGCACCTCGGCATCCGGCATGCGGAACGTGCCGAAGCCGAGCGCGGGGATTTCCGCGCCGTGCACCTTGACTGTGTTCATGCTTGTCTCCCGTTTCTCTCGTTCGGGCCGTCACCGGCAGGAGGGCCGGGCGGCCATTGGGGCAGCGCGCCGCCTGGTCACGCGCCTCGCGCCGGCTCGTCCGGTTAAGGCGTACTGCAAGCGCGGGCTGCCGCTGACAGTCTGTCCAATAATCGCCGTTGGCCGCCTGCAAATGGCAATTTCTGCGCTTCCGGTGCTCACGTACCTTAAGTACGCTGCGCTCCGGTTCTCGAAACCGCCATTTTCATCAGACCAACAGCAAGTCTTGAACAGACTGTGAGAGAGGAACTGGTGCGCCGGCCGGCAGCGTCAAGCCGTCGTCTTGGCCTTCGGCTGCGGCCACCGGGTGATCCCGCCCGTCCAGTCCTCGAACAGTTTCGACAGGCGCAGCACCAGGAGATCGTCGAAACGCGGCCCGACGATCTGCAGACCGATCGGCAGGCCCTGGGATGAAAAGCCGCAATTGATCGAGGCGGCCGGCTGCTCCGACATGTTCCACGGCACGGTGAAGGCGATGTGCTCGAAGGGGCGTTCGGGATCGTTGGTCGGCGAGGCCCAGTCGGCCGGGTAGGAGACGATGGGATTGGTGGGAGACAGCACGACATCCACGGTCTGGAACAGGGCGCCGCAGGTCTTGCGCATCTCGATGGTCTGGCCGAAGCCCTGCGCCGCCTGCACCCCGGTGACATCCGCGCCCTTCTGCGCCCAATGATAGATATAGGGCAGGATCTTTTCGCGGCGCACGGCCGGCAGCTTCTCGATATCGCCCCAGAACTTCGCCCGCCAGAAAAGATCGAGCCCGTCCAGCATGGCGCGGCTCAGGACCGGGCCTACCTCGGTGACGATGGCGCCGGCATCCTCGAACCGGCGGGCAGCGGCGAGCACTGCCGCGCGGATCTCCGGCTCTGCTTCCAGCCCGCAGCCGGCATCCAGCATCACGCCGATGCGCAGGCCCTTCACGTCGAGATCGAAATCGAGCCAGTCGAGATCGTTCGGCGGCAGGCTGGTGCCGTCGCGCCAGTCAGGCCGCGACAGGGTGGCCATGGCAAAGGCGGCGTCTTCTACCCGGCGCGTCATCGGCCCGGCGCAGCGGCCGACATAATAGGGATCGACCGGAATGCGGCCATGGCTCGGCTTGAAACCGAACAGGCCGGTCCAGCCGGCCGGCAGGCGCACGGAGCCGCCGATATCGGTGCCGATATGCAAGGGGCCATAGCCGGCAGCACCTGCTGCGGCTGCGCCGGCGCTGGAGCCGCCGGGGTTCTGCGTCACGTCCCAGGGATTGCGGCTCAAGGGGTGGAAGCTCGACAGGCCGGAGGACAGCATGCCGTAATCCGGGCAGGTGGTCTTGGCGAAGATCACTGCGCCATCCTCGCGCATGCGCGCGGCAATGGGCGCGTCGGCCGCGGCGGGAACGAGTTCCACCGCCGCCGTGCCGAGCGGCACCGGCGTGCCCTTGGTGGCGATCAGCTCCTTCAGCGTCACCGGAACGCCATCGAGAGGCCCGAGCGGCGCGCCTTTGGCGTAGCGCGCCTCAGATGCCCGGGCCATGGCGCGCGCGCCTTCGGGATCATAGGCATAAAGCGCGGCGACGGCAGGCTCGAAGGCGGCCACGCGCGCTTCCACCTGATCCCAATAGGTCACTGGCGACAGGCTTTTGTCGGCAAAGGCGGCGGTGAGATCGCGGATCGAAAGGTCTAGAAGAGAGGTCATGGGCAAAATCCGTTCGGTACGACGGGTCGAGAGCATCAGACTGAAAATCGCTCGCAGTCCGATGCTCTAATTTTTTGTTTTTGCATCGGATTTATCCGAAAACCGGTTCCCACTTTTCGGTCCGATGCTCTAGAGGCAGGGGCCTGTCGGCCGCCTGCCGTCCCGTCAGGTCATCTGTTCGATCGGCCGGTCGAGCGCCCGCTCACGCCGGGGCGCAGAGCATCTGCTCGGCATGGTGACAGGCCGTCTGCCGGCCCGGTAGCACCTGACGCAAAACAGGCGCTTCCGCCGCGCAGCGCGGTCCGGCCAGCGGACAGCGCGGCAGGAAGGCGCAGCCCTGGCCGGGCGGGCCATGCGTCAAGGGCGCAGCAAGTGCCGCAGCCGGGGGCGCGGGGCGGGCCGGCGGGCGGCCGAACTTGGTCACCGAGGGCTCGGCATCGGCCAGAACGCGGGTATAGGGATGCAGCGGCCGTTCGAACACGGCGCGCGCCGGCCCGCTTTCCACTAGGCGGCCGCGATACATGACGCCGACCTGATCGGCGACCGCATCGACCACCGCCAGATTGTGGGTGATGAACAGGAAGGTCACGCCGCGTTCGCGCTTCAGCCGGGTGATGAGGTTCAGCACCTGCGCCTGCACCGAGAGATCGAGCGCGGAGACGGCCTCGTCGGCCACGACCAGCTTGGGCTCGGTGATCAGCGCCCGGGCAATGGCGATGCGCTGGCGCTGGCCGCCGGAAAATTCATGCGGATAGCGCTCGGCCTGCGCGGCGTTGAGGCCGACGGCCTCCAGCATCGCCATCACACGCTCGCGCCTTGCAGCCCGCGACGGCTTCTCGTCCAGCACATGCAGCGGCTCGGCCACGATGCGGGCGACGCGCTGGCGCGGATCGAGCGAGCCGAACGGGTCCTGGAACACCATCTGGAAATCGCGCCGCTTGCGCATCAGCTCTTTCGGCGAGAGGTCGAAGAGCGAGGCGCCGTCGAGGATCACGTCGCCTGACGTGGGCCGGTCGAGCGCCATGAGAATGCGTGCCAGCGTGGACTTGCCGCAGCCGGACTCGCCGACAATGCCGTGGATCGTGCCGGCCTCCACCGTCATGGTGAGATCGTCGAGCGCGCGGGTCAGGCTGGGCCTAGCGAAGAGGCCGCCGCCAGCATAGTCGCGGGTCAGGCGGCGGATGTCGATCAGAGGGGTCTTCATGCCGGCATCTCCTGCTGTGCCCGGATGCAGCGCACGCCTCGGTTCGGCCGCGGCTGGGTCCAGGCCGGTTCGCCTGCGCGGCAGGCGGCCACGACATCGCCGCAACGGTCGGAAAACACGCAGCCTTCCGGCAGGCGGGCAAAGCCGGGCACCGTGCCGGGAATGGTATCGAGCGGCGCGCCATCTACCCGCCGGCGCGGCACGGCGCGCAGGAGGCCGCGTGTATAGGGGTTCAGGGGCTCGGTCAGCACGCCGCGCGTGTCGCCTTCCTCCATCCGCCGGCCGGCATAGAGCACCAGCGTGCGGGCGCACATGCGGGCGATCACGCCGAGATCATGGCTGATCAGCATCAGCGCCATGCCCTCGCGCGCGCAGAGATCGTCGAGAATCTCGAGCACCTCCGCCTGCACCGTCACGTCGAGCGCGGTGGTCGGCTCGTCGGCGATCATCAGCGCCGGGCGCATGGCCACCGCGATGGCGATGCCGACGCGCTGGCGCTGGCCGCCGGACATCTGGTGCGGATAGGCCTTGGCGCGGGCGCGCGGATCGGGAATGCGCACCCGGTCGAGGAGATCGACGGCCGCCTCCCGCGCGGCCTTCCAGGAGAGCTTCTCGTGGCGCACCAGCCCCTCGGCGATCTGGTCGCCCACGGTCATGGCCGGGTTCAGCGCCGTCATCGGCTCCTGGAAGATCATGCCGATCCGCCGGCCGCGCACCCGGCTCATGCCGTCATCATCGAGCGCCATCAGGTCGCGCCCCTCCAGCAGGATGCGGCCGGAGGCGATGGCGGCGGGCGGCAGCAGGCCCATCACGGCCAGCGACAGCAGCGACTTGCCGGAGCCGCTCTCGCCGACGATGCCGAGCGTGTCGCCGGCCTGAAGCGTCAGTGAGAAATCCTTCACGATCGGCAGCCGGCCGCCATCGGGCAGGCGCATGGCGATGTCGAGATTCTCGACCGAAAGAAGCGGGGCGGCGCTCATGTGCGGCCTTTCTCGCGCGGGTCGAGCAGGTCGCGCAGACCGTCGCCCAGCATGTTGAACCCGAAGACGGTGAGCGCGATGGCAAGCCCGGGCATCAGCGCCAGCCAGGGGGCGGTGCCGAGATAGGTCTGGCTGTCAGCCAGCATCCGCCCCCAGGTGGGCGCGGGCGGCGCCATGCCCAGCCCGAGGAAGCTCAGGCCCGCTTCGGTGAGGATGGCGAGGCCGAGCTGGATCGCCACCTGCACGATGATCTGGTTGGCGATGTTGGGCAGAACATGCTCGATGGTGATGCGAGTTACGCCCTTGCCGGCGCTGCGCGCGGCCAGGATGAAATCACGCGCCCAGACTTGGGACGCCGCGCCGGCAGTGACCCGGGCGAAGACCGGCACCATGAAGGTGGCGATGGCGATGATCGCCGTCCCCCGTCCCGTGCCCATCAGCGCGCCGAGCATCATGGCCGAGAGGATCGGCGGGAAGGCGAAGATCACGTCATTGGCGCGCATGGCCACGGCCTCGAACAGGCCGCGCTTGGCCGCGACCGTGACGCCGAGCGCCGTGCCGACAGCGGCACCGAGTGCCACGGCGCTCACCGCGATCGACAGCGAATTCCAGGCGCCCGCCATCAGCATGGAGGCGACATCTCGGCCGAGATGATCGGTGCCGAACAGGCCTTTTTCCAGCGGCGCCTTCAGCTTCAGCGCGATCTGCATCTTCGTCGGCGGCAGCGGGGTCCAGACCAGAGAGACCAGCGCGATGCCGAGGAGGAAGGCGACCAGCGCGCCGCCGATCACGAGGTTCGGCCGGGTGGCGAGGCGAAGGCCGGGGCTCTTGCGGCGGGCCGTGGGCAGGGGTGTCGAGGAGGCGGGCGCGGTCACCGGCCGGCCTCCCGCAGACGCGGATCGAGCAGGAGATAGGACATGTCCACCAGGAAATTCATGAGGATGACCAGGCCGGCGAAGAACATCACCACATCCTGCATGACCACCAGATCGCGCTGGGTCAGCGCCTGATAGGCAAGCCGCCCGAGGCCCGGCAGGTTGAAGACGTTTTCCACCAGCACCGCGCCGGCGATGAGGAAGGTGAATTGCAGGCCGAGAATGGTGACGACCGGCACCAGCGCATTGCGCACGGCATGACGCCAGAGTGCGGCCCGCTTCGGCAGGCCTTTGGCCCGCGCGGTGCGCACGAAATCCTCGCCCAGCACCTCGGCGACCGAGGAGCGGGTGACGCGGGTGAGCACGCCCGCCTGCGGCAGCGCGAGCGCGATGGCCGGCAGGACGAGCGCCTGCAGGGCCGGCCAGAAGCCCGTCTGCCAGCCGGGAAAGCCGCCGGAGGGCATGACCCCGAGCTTGACCGCGAAGACCAGCGCCAGAAGCAGCCCGACCCAGAAGCCGGGCACGGCGATGAAGAGCTGCGAAATGAAGCCGGCAATATAGTCCGCCGGCCCGTTGCGCCGCGCAGCCGAAAGCACGCCGAGCGGCAAAGCAATGGCGATGGAGAGACCGATGGCCATCAGCGCCAAAGGCAGGGTGACAGCCAGCCGCTCGCCGATCAGCCCCGAGACGGGAACGCCATAGGTGGTGGAGGTGCCGAGATCGCCGGTGGCCAGCCCGCCGATCCAGGCGAGGTAGCGCACCAGCATCGGCTGGTCGAGGCCGAGCTCATGGCGCAGCGCCGCCAGCGTTTCCGGGCTCGCCGAGGTGCCGAGCATGATGGCGGCGGGATCGCCGGGGAGCACCTGCATCACCAGGAAGATCAGGCCGGAGACGGCGAGCAGGGTCAGAAACAGGCTTGCCGACCGGCGCAGGAGAAGGGCGGTCATGGGTCATCCTTGGGCGAGAGCATCGGACCGAAAAGTGGGAACCGGTTTTCGGAAAAATCCGATGCAAAAACAAAAATCTAGAGCATCGTACTGAGTGCTATTTTCAGTCCGATGCTCGAGAGGCAGCCACAGGCGATGGCTGGACGAAATCGGTTGTCGGATCTGTGCGGGATGGCTTTCTGTAACGTCTCCCGACGTGCAGCCCCCTCATCTGCCTGCCGGCATCTTCTCCCCGAGGGGAGAAGAGACTCGGGGCGAGCGCTCACTTACATTCGAAGCAGAAACGCAAGCGGTGCGGCAAGTTCGGCGAGACGATGAGCCACTGGCCTCCTCTCCCCATCGGGGAGAGGGCAGGGTGAGGGGGGAGACAGGGGCAGGTCAAGCGGTCTGCCCATCTGCCCTCAGCGATATTGGCATGCACCGAGGTCAGACGTGCCGGTAAAGCCCGCTCACTCCTCCCAGTGCACGTCGGTCAGCACGTTGGAGGGGATCGGCTCGTTTTCCCACAGGCCCTTGAGCTTGGCGTTCCAGACGCCGAGCTTCGGCAGCACGAAGAGGTAGAGCGCCGGCACGTCATCCGCGAGGATCGTCTGCGCCTCGCCATAGAGCTTGTCCTGCTCGGCCGTGTCGGTGGTCTGCTCGATCTTCGCGAGAACGTCGTTGAAGGCCGGGTTCTTGTAGTTGAAGTAATAGGGGTCGCGGGCGTAGATATCGAGGTCCATAGGCTCGGCATGGGCGACGATGGTCATGTCGTAATCCGTGCCCTTGAACACGTCCTGCACCCATTTTGCCGGAAATTCCGTGGGCTCGATGGTCATGGTCACGCCGATCTCGGCGAACATGGCCTGCAGGATCTCCGCCGAGCGCGGGGCGTAGGCCATCTGCGGCGTCTTGATGGTGAAGGAGAAGCCGTCGGGATAGCCGGCTTCCGTCAACAGCGCCTTGGCCTTTGCCGGATCGTAGGGGTGGACGCCCGTTGTGTCGATATAGCCGCGGTCGTTCGGCGTGTAATGGCTGCCGATCGCCTGGCCGAGGCCGGACCATGCGCCCTCGATCACGGTGGCGCGGTCCACCGCCATCATCAGCGCCTGGCGCACGCGCTTGTCGTTGAAGGGCTTGCGGGCATTGTTCATGCCGGCCACGACTTTGAGCTCGGTGTTGCCGATGACGGTGGCGAGCTTTTCGTCGCCCTTGAAGCTCTCCATCAGTTCCGGCGCGGCAAATTCCGGGAAGGCGTCGACATCGCCCGATTTCAGCGCGGCGGCCTGGGCCTGCGGATCGCCGATGAAGCGGAAGGTGACCTTGTCCAGCCCGAGCTTCACCGCCTTGTTCCAGTAGCCCGGATTGGCGGCCAGCTCGACGCGGTCGCCCTTGGCCCAGCTGACGAATTTGAACGGACCGGTGCCGATCGGCTTTGTCTTGGCATCGGCCGCGCTCTTTGGCCCGAGCATGACGGAGGCCGGCCAGCCGAGCCAGGAAAGCAGGCTGCTGTTGCGCGTTTTCAGCTTCAGGACCAGCGTGCTGGCGTCGGGCGTCTCGATGGTGTCGATGGCGGCGAAGAAGCGCTTCTGCGGATTGACCGAATCTTTGCCGCGCGCGCGATCCAGCGAGAATTTCGCCGCGGCGCTGTCGAAGGGCTCGCCATCATGGAAGGTGACGCCTTCCTGCAGGTGGAAGGTGTAGGTGAGGCCGTCGGCCGAGATGTCCCAGCTCTTGGCGAGCTGCGGCACCACCTTGCCCGTGCGGTCGATGGCGACGAGGCCCTCGAACACGTTCTGCCAGGTGACCTGACCGATGGCCACAGGCGCGGCGATGGTCGGGTCGAGGCCCTGCGGCTCCGGGTTCATGCCCAGAACGAGGCTGGTCTTGGGCGCGGCCTCAGCCGGCAGCATGCCGAGCGGCAGGAAAAGCGCGGCCGACAGGCCGAAGACGGCGCACAGCAGACGCCGGCGCGCCGGCGCGAAATGGTTGATCATCCTATTCCCCTTTGCTGGATGCCCCGGTCGGATACTCTGGTCGAGGCTGGCCGATCTGACGCCGGCGCTTGAATGGCCGGAGAGTTTCATGATTTTGGCGCGCACACAATTGATGTTTTTGTGTGCCCCGTGCAGCTGAAAACGATGCACTCATGTGGCTTTCACCGGGCGGGCGAAGCTGTCGCGCAAGAAGCGGTCGATATGGTCGAGCAGTTTGGTGGCGGCAAAGGGCAACTGCCGCTCGCTCGCCACCGCCAGGTTCAGCGGCGTGCGCAGCGCTTTTCCCCCCACGACGGGCCGGGCGACGAGCTGGCCGAGCCGGCATTCGCGCTGCACGGTGAAGGCCGGCAGCAGCGTCACCGCCACGCCGCTTAAGGTCAGCTCCTTCAGCATTTCCAGAGAGGCGGTGACGAAGATCGGATCGAGAGACAGCCCTTCCGCGGCAAACAGCGCGTCGAAGGCTTGGCGGGCGCCGAAGGCGCGGTCGGGCAGGGCGAGCGGATGACGGGCGAGATCGGCCACGCTCACCGCGCTCTGTGCCGCCAGCGGATGGTCCGTGGACGCGATCATGTCATAGAGGATTTCCGCCTTCAGCCGCACCTTGGTGCCGGGATGCGGCTCGGAAAAGAGGGTGACGGCGATGTCGGCCTCGGCCGAGACCAGCGCCTCGACCGACTGGCGCGCGCTGGTGACCGCGATGTCGAAGCGGATGCCGGGAAAGCGGGTGCTGAAATCGGCGAGCGCCGGAGCAAGCAGGCTTGCGACCACCGCCCCGCTCGCCTGGATCGCCACCCGCCCGCGCTTCAACCCTGCCAGATCGTCGATCAGCTGACGGACATTGTCGAGTTCGCGCAGCGTGCGCCCGGCGCGCTCGGCCAGCAGCTCGCCCGCCGCCGTCAGCCTGATGCCGCGCGCCGAGCGCTCCAAAAGCGGCGTGCCGAAATAATGTTCGAGATGGTCGATCTGGCGGGCGAGCGCGGTGGGCGCCACGTTCAGCCGCTCGGCGGCCGCGCGCAGCGAGCGGGTGCGCACCACCTCGTCGAAATAGATCAGCGCCCGGACCTGCATCGCGCCCGTCTCTCCCTCATCAGCCGCCTTTTCCCGTCGATGCATAGCCGATCCCGACCGGCTGGGGGAGAGGCAGCCCGCCGGACAGCCTGCGAGCCCCTTTGCGCCCGGCTGGCCCATTGCCCCGGGGCGACCTATATCGACGGCGAATGTCCGGCCGGAACGATCCGGCCCGGACCGGAAGACGACAGACCAAAAGACGAGAAACAGGAGATCAAGACGATGCGCAGTGCGGTTCACGACCGGTTCGGCGATCCCCAGGACGTGCTTGGCCTGCACGAAAGCCCGCAGCCTGTGCCTGGCACGGGCGAGGTTCTGGTGCGCATGCACCTCTCGCCCATCCACAATCACGATCTATGGACCGTGCGCGGCTCCTACGGCATCAAGCCGCCGCTGCCGGCCATCGGCGGCAGCGAGGCGGTGGGCGTGGTCGAGGCCGTGGGGCCGGAGGCCGACGCGTCGCTGATCGGCCGGCGCGTGGCGGCGGCGGGTCTGCGCGGCAGCTGGGCGGAGTATTTCGTGGCCCCCGCCAGGGCGCTGGTGCCGCTGCCGGACGCCATTTCCGACGAGGCCGGCGCGCAGCTGATCGCCATGCCCTTCAGCGCCCTGTCGCTGCTGGAATTCCTCGAGGTGCAGCCGGGCGACTGGATCGTCCAGAACACGGCCAATGGCGCGGTGGGCAAGGTGCTGGCCATGGTGGCGGCCGCGCGCGGCATCCACACGGTCAATCTGGTGCGGCGCGACGAAGGCGTGGCCGAACTCGAATCGCTCGGCATCGCCAATGCCGTCTCCACCGCCGGCGAGAGCTGGAAGGACAAGGTGCGGGCGCTGACCGGCGAGGCGGGCGCGCGCGCCGGCGTCGATTCCATCGGCGGGAAGGCCTCCGGCGATATTGCCGAACTCCTCGGCGACAACGGCCTGTTCGTCTCCTTCGGCTCCATGACCGGCGAGCCGATGCAGATCTCCTCCGGCCCCGTCATCTTCAAGCAGCTGACCATCAAGGGCTTCTGGGGCTCCAAGGTCTCGGCCGCCATGGCGCCGGAAGATCGGGCGCGGCTGATGGGCGAGCTGATCCGGCTGGTGGTAGCCGGGCAGATCATCCTGCCGGTCGATTCGGTCTTTCCGCTGGAGGCGATCGGCGATGCGGTGCGCGCCTCGCTTGCGCCGGGCAAGGGCGGCAAGGTGCTGCTCCGGCCCTGAGCCGGGGAGAGATCGGGGGAGGCGCCGTCGTCGGACGTCTCGATGCGGTGGACCCTGTGTTCACGTCATCCTCGGGCTCTGCGACAAGCCCGAGGATAACGTCGCGCGCGATGATGATGATCTTTGCCGGAAATCTTAAAATTCGGACGTGATTCTTAGGCCTTTGGATGAGGGATAGAGCATCGAACGGACCGAGAAAGCGCGAACCGATTTTCGGTCCGGTGCATTGAGTTCAGGCGCAGTGATCGCCTTCGGCCTCCCCGCTTTGATGCCCGGGCTCTGATATTCCCTCCGGCCGCAGTGAAAGAGAGGTCGCATCGGCCTGATGGCGAGGCATCCCTCTTCGCGCCCGAAGCGTCGCGCGCAAGTCTCGCGCCCTGCGCCGGACCGATCGGCGCGTCCTGACGCCACCGAAGGGCGATCATGCCGCCCTGCGGCGAGCGCGTGAACGCAGGTGCAGCAATATCTCAGGGTCCGTGACGAAAATGCCTTGTTCTACAACCTCGTGATCGTCACACTCATCGCGCGGTCCCGTGCCTTTCTGCGCCTGTCCCCGTGCGGCGTCCGGCGAAAGGGGTGCGGGGACGGCCGCCGGGAATGGCGGACCTGTCCTGAGGGCCGCATTGCGTGCCACTGCATCAATAAGCCGATCAAAAAAAGGGGAACAGCTTATGAGCAACACACCTGACGTCACACTCAAGAAAACACTCAATACATTCCATCTCTGGGGCATTGCCGTCGGCCTCGTCATTTCCGGCGAGTATTTCGGCTGGAGCTATGGCTGGGCCACCGCGGGAACGCTGGGCTTCCTGGTGACGACGACGGTGATCGCCGCCATGTATGTCGCCTTCATCTTTTCCTTCACCGAGCTCACCACCGCCATTCCGCAGGCGGGCGGGCCCTTTGCCTATTCGCTGCGGGCCTTCGGGCCGACGGGCGGCGCCATTGCCGGCTTTGCCACGCTGATCGAATTTGTCTTCGCCCCGCCGGCGATCTCGCTGGCGATCGGCGCCTATCTCAACGTGCAATTTCCCGGGCTGGACCCGAAGATGGCGGCGCTGGGCGCCTATATCCTCTTCATCACGCTCAATATCATCGGCGTGCAGATCGCCGCGACCTTCGAGCTTTTCGTCACCATTCTGGCGGTGGGCGAGCTTCTGGTGTTCATGGGCGTGGTCTCGCCGGCCTTCAGCTTTGCCCAGTTCGCCGCCGGCGGCTGGAGCGGTGAGGATACGTTCAGCGTCGCCTCGATCGGTGGCATTTTCGCCGCGATTCCCTTCGCCATCTGGTTCTTCCTCGCCATCGAGGGCGTGGCCATGGCGGCGGAGGAGGCCAAGGACCCCAAGCGCACCATTCCGGTGGCCTATATCACCGGCGTTCTGACGCTGGTGGCGCTCGCCTTCGGCGTCATGCTGTTTGCCGGCGGCTCGGGCGACTGGAAGGCGCTCTCCAACCTGAACGACCCGCTGCCGCAGGCGATGAAGACCGTGGTCGGCGAAAGCAGCGGCTGGCTGCACATGCTTGTCTGGCTCGGCCTGTTCGGCCTCGTTGCCTCGTTCCATGGCATCATCATGGGCTATGCGCGGCAGATCTTCGCCATGTCGCGGGCCGGTTTCCTGCCGGAGTTCTTCTCCCGCCTGCATCCGCGCTTCCGCACGCCGCATGTGGCGACCGTCGCCGGCGGCGTCATTGGCGTGGCGGCGATCTTCAGCGACAATCTCGTGTCGATCGCGGGCCAGTCACTGACCGCCAGCATCGTCACCATGTCGGTCTTCGGCGCGCTGACCATGTACATCATGAGCATGCTCAGCCTGTTCAAGCTGCGCCAGAGCGAGCCGGGCCTTGCCCGCCCCTTCAAGGCGCCGCTCTATCCGCTGGCGCCCGGCTTCGCGCTCGGCATGGCCGTGGTCGCCTTCCTCGCCATGGTCTATTACAACACGCAGATCTTCGCCGTCTTCGCCGGCATCATGCTGGTGCTGGTGGTTGCCACGCGGCTGATGCGCCGCACCGTGACGCCGGTCGTGCCGGCCTGATGCGCGGCGCCCGCCTGGCCGCGGGCCCGGCGGGCGCCATAAGGGCAGACGACGCAGTCCTGCAGGTCTGAACCGCGCAAACGGTGTTCCTCGCAGGATTCCGTTTTGCCACGCCATGCTCTATGCTCTCCATGCGGAAAGGGCCTGTACCCACGATATGGGGCCGTGCCTTTCCGGATACGGGACCCTTTTCGGGTCGCGATGGCAGGCCCCGGCCGTGCCATGCCGTTTTTCGGTCCGATGCTTTGCTATGATCATGCTTTACGGAACATGCCCAAGAGGCCGCCTTGACTGGTTCACCCTATGACAGCGCATCGCTTGCCCGCTGCTTCGGCCTTCCGGAGGCGCCTGTTATGTCGATCGTGCCGCTGGGTGCGGTCGCGCTGGTGTCCGCCTATCTGCAGGGCGCAGCCGGCCTAGGGGCCGGGAGGACGGTGGTGCTCGCGCCGCAGCGGGCGCATCTGCTGATGGTCTACAGGGCCGATGCCTGGCATTGCGATCTCCTGCCCGATGGCCAGCAGGCTCCGGCGCGGCTCTACCCTGCCGGCTCCATCTGTCTGGTCGATCTGCGGGACGGGGCGGCGATCGCCCTGCGCAGCGATCTGGAAGTGCTGGCCTTCATCATTGCCGACGATCTCCTGTCGGAACTGGTGCGGACCGCCGATCTCCCGCCCGTCTACGGGTTGCGCTGCCGCCGTGCCGCGCTGGATCCTGTCCTCGTCCATCTCGCCACTGCCTGGCTGGCGCTCATGCAGGCCGAAACCCTGTCCGACGCTGTTCTCTGCCATGTGGCGCGCGGGATCTGCCTGCATCTGGTCCAGGCTTACGGTCTCGCAGCCATGGCAGGCCCCGCGGCCGGCGGCCCGCCGACCTCCCGCCTCTGGCATTAGATCATCAGACCGAAAAGGGGAAATCTGGCTTCTGCCAGACCGATCACCAGGGCGTGATCGGGCGCGGCTACACATTTGTGCGCATTCGGTTACACTCGCCGCATACGCTCTTTCGGGTCGGCTGCGGCTGGCCTGGGCAAGAGACGATCGTGCGATACGGTTCCCAGTCTGATCAACCGGAAACCCTAAGATGCGAGGCATTCAGCGTCGGGGGACGCCGGCTTCAGCCTGTCAAGTTTCGGGATGGCAAGCCCATTGGCCGTAACGCGTGCCATGACAGGCTTGGCTTTCTGTTTTCTGCCGAGGAAGCGGCGCTCTGACGCTGTGCGTCATGACGCACAGGCCGCCCGTTGCGGGATCGGGCGAGAGGAAGGGGACAATGGACAAGAGAGGAGCAGGCGGCGCCTCGGTGCCGGAATGCAGCCGGCTTTCGGCCGGGGGGATCGGCATTGCGCGCATGCGCTATGACGGCGATGATCTCGCCATGGCGGAGCCGAGCCGCCCGAGCGACGCCTTTCATGTCATCACCCAGCTCGCTGATTTCCGCATGCACCGGCTCTGGCGCGATGGCCGCCTTGTCTATGAGGGCGGCCATGGGCAGGGCGCGCTGGCGATCACCGATCTTGGCGCGGCCTGGCAGTGCCATCACCTCGCGCCTTTCGACAATGTCCGTTTCGATATTCCTGTCGCGGAACTCCGCCGCTTCGCCGAGGAGATGGGCCAGCCGCGCCTGACCGGGCTCGGCGAGGTCTCGGCCGAGGCCGATCCCGTGGCGGCCGGGCTCGCCCAGGCGCTATTGCCCTCGCTGGAGCGGCCGGAAGAGGCAAGCCCGCTTTTCGTCGAGCAGGTCGTACTGGCGCTGATGACGCATCTGGCCCAGGCCCATGGCGGCCTGCACCTGCCGGCCCAGGGAAAGGGCATGCTGGCGGCCTGGCAGCAGAAGCGGGCCACGGAATTTCTCGCAGGCCATATCGCCACGCCCTTTCAGATCGCCGAGCTGGCGCAGGCCTGCGGCCTGTCCCGCAACCATTTCATCAAGGCCTTCAAGCAGACCTTCCACCGCACGCCCTATCGCTGGCTGATCGACTACCGCGTGAGCCGCGCGCGCGAGCTGCTGGCCGGGCCGCTGCCGATTGCGGAAATCGCGGTCATGACGGGCTTTTCCGACCAGAGCCACCTGACCCGGGTGTTTTCCGCCGCGTCAGGGCTTTCCCCCGGCCAGTTCCGCCGCCAGCATCGCGGCTGAGACACAAGACGGCAGTCGGACGAGGGTGCCGCCCTCACGCCGGCGACCATCTCAGCGGGCGAAGCCGAGGCTGGCCGTCATCAGATGGCGGGTATAGTCGGCGCGCATCCGCCCGCCGGCAAGATCCGTGGAGGAAAGCGTTTCCACCACGCGACCATGCTGCATCACCGCCAGCCGCTCGCACAGATGGGTGACGACGCCGAGATCATGGCTGACCATGATGAAGGTCAGGCCATGCTCCTTGCGCACCTGCTCCAGCAGATTGAGCACCTCCGCCTGCACCGAGGCATCGAGCGCCGAGGTCGGCTCGTCCAGCAGCAGGATCTTCGGCTCCAGGATCAGCGCGCGGGCAATCGCCACGCGCTGGCGCTGGCCGCCGGACATCTGATGGGGAAAGCGGAAGCGGAAGGAGGGGCCGAGGCCGACCTCGTCCAGCGCCCGGCGGATGCGCGGCTCGGTGTCGCCTATGCCGTGGATGGCGAGCGGCTCCAGAAGCTGGCGGTCCACCGTCTGGCGCGGATGCAGCGAGCCATAGGGGTCCTGAAACACCATCTGCACCCGGCGGTGAAAATCGCGCGAGCGGCGCCTGCCTTTGATCTCTTCGCCTTCGACGGCGATGGTGCCGCCGGCAACCGGCGCAAGGCCCGCCACGGCGCGCAGCAGTGTGGACTTGCCCGAGCCGGACTCGCCCACGAGGCCGAAGGATTCGCCCTTGCCAACCGAGAGGCTGACATCATCAAGCGCGCGATAGGTGTCGAAATAGACATTGAGGTCACGGATATCGAGAAGCGGCGTCATGCGGCCCACTCCGGCTTGCGGTCGAGGACGGGCAGGGGATGGCGGCTTTCGCCGACCTTTGGCACGCAGTCCAGCAACCCGCGGGTATAGGGATGTTTCGCCTCGGATAGTGCGCCCGAGCTCAGCTCCTCCACCACCCGGCCGGCATACATCACCAGCACCCGGTCGCAGAAAGAGGAGACGAGGCGCAGATCGTGGGAGACGAAGATCAGGCCCATGCCGCGTTTCGCCACGAGACCGTCGAGAATGTTGAGCACTTCGAGCTGCACCGTCACGTCGAGCGCGGAGGTCGGCTCGTCGGCAATCATCAACTCCGGGCCGCAGATCAGCATCATCGCGATCATCGCCCGCTGGCCCATGCCGCCGGAGACCTCATGCGGATAAAGGCCGAAGACGCGCTCGGGATCGCGGATCTGCACGGCTTCGAGCATCTCCAGGGCCCGCCGTTTCGCCTCGGCTTTGGTCACGCTTTCATGCGTGCGCAGGGTCTCGACGATCTGCCGGCCGATGGTCATGACGGGGTTGAGCGAATATTTCGGATCCTGCAGGATCATGGCGATCCGCCGGCCGCGCAAGGCGCGGCGTTCGCGCGGGCTGAGCGTCAGAAGATCCTGGCCCTGGAATTCCAGGCGGTCGGCCGAGATCAGCGCCTGCGGGGCGGTTAGCCCCATGATCGCCCGCCCGGTCTGCGACTTGCCGGAGCCGGATTCGCCGACGATGCCGAGACGTTCGCGGCCGAGCGTGAAGGAGACGCCGCGCACCGCCTGGATCAGGCCGGAGCGGGTGGGATAGTGGACCTTGAGGTTTTCGACGGTCAGAAGCGCGCTCATTGGCCGGCCTCCCGGGGATCGAGGGCGTCGCGCAGGCCATCGCCGAGCAGGTTGAAGCCGAGGCTGACGATGAGGATGGCGATGCCGGGCATGGTAGCGACCCACCACTGGTCGAGGATGAAGCGCCGGCCCGAGGCGATCATGGCGCCCCATTCCGGGAGCGGCGGCTGCGCGCCGAGCCCGAGAAAGCCGAGGCCTGCGGCCGTTAGGATGATGCCCGCCATGTCGAGCGTGACGCGCACGATCAGCGAGGAGAGGCACATGGGCATGACATGGCGCAGGACGATGCGGAACGGCGAAGCCCCCATCAGCCTGACGGCGGCGATATAGTCGGAATGGCGCACGCCCAGCGTTTCCGCCCGGGCCATGCGGGCATAGGGCGGCCAGGAGGTGAGCGCGATGGCGAGAATGGCGTTTTCGATGCCGGGCCCGAGCGCAGCGACGAAGGCGAGCGCCAGCACCAGCTTGGGGAAGGCGAGGAAGATATCGGTGATGCGCATCAGCACCGCGTCCACCCAGCCGCCGGCATAGCCGGACACCGTGCCGACCAGCAGGCCGAGCGGCGCGGCGATGATGGCGACCAGCACGACCACGGCCAGCGTCAGCCGGGAGCCATGGATCAGGCGCGAGAGAATGTCGCGCCCCTGATCGTCGGTGCCGAGCAGATAGCTTCCCGTGCCCGGCGGCAGCAGCCGCGCATTGCGCAGGTCGCCCTGCACCGGATTGTGCGGCGCCAGCACATCGGCAAACAGCGCCACGACGATCAGCATGAGGATGATGCCGAGGCCGGCCAGCGCCAGCCTGTTGGCGGAAAAGCGCAGCCAGACCATATAGGCGCGGCCAAGCTGGGCCTGAAGCCTTGAGGCCGGGCGGTCCGACAGCAGCCATTCGCGGCGGCTGAGGACGGGCGTGTCGAGACCTGTCGTCATCGGGTGCGGGTCCTCGGATCGAGCGTCCGGTAAAGCAGATCGGACAGAAGGTTGAGCGCGATGAAGGCCGAGCCGATCGCCAGCGTGCTGCCCAGCACGGCGTTCATGTCGGCGCTCTGCAGCGAATTGGTGATGTAGAGGCCGAGACCGGGCCAGGAGAATACGGTCTCCGTCAGCACCGACCCTTCCAAAAGACCGGCATAGGAGAGGGCGATCACGGTGACGAGCGGCACGGCGGCATTGCGCAGCGCATGGCTCCAGATGATCCGGCTTTCCGAAAGACCCTTGGCGCGCGCGGCGACCACATATTCCTGCGCCAGCTCGTTGAGCATGAAGGAGCGCGTCATGCGGCTGATATAGGCCATGGAGAAATAGCCGAGCAGCGATCCGGGCAGGACGATGTGGCGGAACACATCCCAGGCCACGTCCCACTGGCGCTGCAAAAGCGCGTCCAGCAGGAAGATCTGGGTGATCGGCGTGAAGGTATATTCATAGACGATATCGATACGGCCGGGAAAGGCGACCCAGCCGAGCTTGGCATAGAAGAGCAGGAGGCTCAGCAAGGCCAGCCAGAAGATCGGCACCGAATAGCCGACGAGGCCGACCAGCCGCACGAGCTGATCAATGAGCGTGCCGCGCTTGACCGCCGCCAGCACGCCGAGCGGAATGCCGAGCAGCGTGCCGATCACGGTGCCGAAGGTGGCCAGCTCCAGCGTGGCGGGAAAGACGCGGGCGATGTCGGTCAGAACGGGATTGGTGGTCAGCACGGACGTGCCGAAATCGCCCGACAGGATCTGGCGGACATAGAGGAAGAACTGCTGCCAGAGCGGCAGGTCCAGCCCCATTTCCTCGCGGACACGGGCGATTGCCGAAGCCGGCGCGCGGTCGCCCAGCACCGCCAGAACGGGGTCGATCGGAATGACGCGGCCGATGAAGAAGGTCACCGCCAGAAGGCCGAGATAGGTCGTGACCAGCACGACCAGGAAACGGCCGATGTCGAGCAGGATCTTCTCGGTTTTTCGATGTTTGCGCCCGGGGGGCAGGCTGGGGGATGTGGTCGTCACGGTCATCCGATCAGCTCCGTTGTCTCAAGGCCCACCGTCGTCCGGTGGCCAAAAAAGCCGCGTCATGTCCCCGGCCGAACGACAGTTTGCGTTCGGACACAGGCGATCCTCGCAAGACCGCTGAGCGATCTTGCGCGATGCGCTGCCGGTCTACCCGGAGGCTTCGGCTGACGGGCGACGTGGGGGAGAAAAGGCGCAGGCGCGGGTGTCGCGCCCGCGCCTGCTTCCGGCGCGTCAGTCCTTGGAGATCGTGTAGACGAAGTTGGTGTCGAAGCTCGGGCCGAGCTTGAAGTTCTTCAGCTTTTCCGAATGGCCGGCGATTTCCACCTGCTGGTAGATGATGGCGAAGGGACCATCGGCCAGCACCTTCTTCTGCAGGTCCTGATAAATCGCCGCACGCTTGGCCGCATCCGGCTCCAGCAGGGCCGACTGGGTTTCCTTCGTCAGCGCCGGAACGTCCCAGGCATTGCGCCAGGCGAGCGTCTTATTCTTGCTGTCGTCGGAATTGTCGGTGTTGGAGGTGAAGGTCTCCGCGTTGGAGTTCGGGTCGAAATAGTCCGAACCCCACTGGCCGATATAGAGGTCATGCTTGCGGGAGCGGAACTTGGTCAGCGTCTGCTTGCCGTCGCCGGGAATGATCTCCACCTTGATGCCGGCCTGCGCCGCCGTCTGCTGGAAGCTCTCGGCGATGCCGGTGACCGGCTGGATGTTGCGCACGTCGAAGGTGACGCTGAAACCGTCCTTGAGGCCCGCCTTGGCCAGAAGCTCCTTGGCCTTGGCCACGTCCAGCTTGTAGGGCTTGTCATCGATGGCGCCGAGCTGGCCGGCGGGCAGGAAGGTCTGGTGGATGGTGCCAACACCCTTGATCAGCGTTGCGCCGATCGCATCGTAATCGATCAGATATTTCAGCGCCTCGCGCACTTCCGGCTTGGCCAGATCCTTGTTCTTCTGGTTGAAGCTGATGAAGTAGACCGTGCCCTTCGGCGCCGAAGTGATGACCATGCCCGGCTTCTTGGAAACGGCCTCCATGTCGCCCGGCTCGAGATTGCGGGCGACGTCGATGTCGCCGGCCTCCAACGCCAGACGCTGGCTCGAGCTTTCCTTCATGTAGCGGTAGATCACGCGCTTGAGCTTGGGCTTCTCGCCGAAATAGTTCGGGTTGGCTTCCAGAACCACGGCCTCGTTGGCCTTCCAGGCCATGATCTTGTAGGGGCCGGAGCCGGCATAGCCGGTCTTGAGGAAGCCGTTGCCGAAGTCGGTGTCGTATTTGTACTTCTCGCTCGGCGTCACCGGCTGGGCCTTGGACATGACCAGTTTCTTGTCGACCACGGAGGCGACGGTGGCGGTCAGCACGTTGAGCACGAAGCTCGGCGCATAGGGCTTGTCGACCGTCAGCGTGAAGGTCAGCGGGTCAACGGCCTTGGCCTTTTCCGTGACGTTGTCGCCGGTCAGGCCGAACTGTGTCAGCAGGAAGGCGGGCGACTTGTCGAGCTTGACCGCGCGCTCCATCGAGAAGGCCACGTCCTCGGCGGTGATCGGGTTGCCGGAGGCGAATTTCAGGCCCGGCTTCAGCTTGAACGTATAGGTCAGCTTGTCGTCGGAAACCGACCAGCTCTCGGCCAGTTCGTTGACGACCTCGGCCGTGTTCTCCGGGTTGATACGCACCAGCATGTTGTAGGTGTTGCCGGTGATCTCGGCGGTCGACAGCTCGAAAGCTTCGCCCGGATCGACCGAGATGATATCGTCGAAGGCGAAGCCCTCGACCAGCGTATCGGCCGGCGTGACGGCCCAGGCGGGCGCGGCGCTGACCATCGCAGCGAGGCCGGCGCTGGCCAGCAGAACGGCGAAAGTCTTGCGGATGGGCATATTCATGGCATTCCCCTTGATGTTGTTTTGTTGAATGGACGTGGGTTTTTCAGGCCGCCTGATGCCGCCCGGTGTCGTTCGCGGCGCCCTCGTGCCAGGCCTCGCCCAGCACGCGCAGCCAGTTGTCGCAGCACAGCTTGCTCAAGTCGTCGTCACCATAGCCAGCGGCCTTGAGCGCGTCGATCAACGCCTGATTGCCGGCGGCATCGCTTATTGCCCGCGGGATCGTCGCGCCGTCGAAGTCCGAGCCGAGCGCGACGCCGTCGATGCCGAGGCGGGCGACGAGGTGGTCGATGTGGCGCACCATGTCGGAGAGCGGCGTCGCCGCATCGTCGAGGCCGTCGGGGCGCAGCATGGTGGTGGCATAGTTCAGGCCCACCACGCCCCGGCTCTCGCGAATGGCGTCGAGCTGCCGGTCGGTGAGGTTGCGCGCCACCGGCGTCAGCGCATGGGCATTGGAATGGGTGGCGATCAGCGGCTTGTCCGTGGTGCGCGCCACGTCCCAGAAGCCCTGTTCGGTGATATGGGCGAGATCCACGGCAATGCCCAGCCGGTTGCAGGCCCTGACCAGCGCGAAGCCGTGCTCGGTCAGGCCCGGCCCCGTATCCGGCGACATGGGGAAGGCGAAGGGAACGCCGTGGCCGAAGATGTTGTGCCGGCTCCACACCGGGCCGAGCGAGCGCAGGCCGGCGGCATGGAAGGTTTCGAGTTCGGCCAGATCCGGGCCGATCGGCTCGCAACCTTCCAGATGCAGCACGGTGGAAAAGCGCCCGGCGGCCATGGCCGCGCGGATTTCGGCCGTGCTGCGGCACAGCTGCCAGCCGCCGCCCGCTTCGATGTCGCGGGCGATGCCGAGCATGGCCTTGGCGATCTCCAGCGCCTGCGGCTGGGCCACCGGCTCGGCCATGGGCGTCACATAGGCGCCGTCCGTGGCGGGATGGCTGACGACGAGGCCGCCTTCGGAGGGGACAAAAATGGCGCAGAGCCCGCCGGCAAGGCCGCCGGTACGGGCGCGCGGCAGGTCGATATGGCCCGCGCCATCGCCATCGCGAAAGGCCGCGACCGGATCGCGACCGTCAAGCGACAGCGTCCAGAGCCGGAACAGGACATCATTATGGCCGTCGAAAACCTGCTGCATCGAATTCCGCTTTCATCAGGCCGCAGACATGCCGAAGCCGTTGCCGGCAGCGTTCTGCGCTTGCCGGCTTTTCAAGATTGATCGTTCTGTGTTGCGCACAGCTGGGCCTTCAAGGCCGCATGCGCTCACGCGCTGCCCTGCTCGTCAGGTCGCTCTGTATGGCTGTCCCGGCTGGCTGTTCATGATTCCCCATCGTCTCTTTTTAATTTCTGCACTGAGTAAAATTCATATCGTGCGGCGCGTCAATAAAATAGATTGCTTCGTACCATATCTTTTGCATTCTATCGTGAGTGGCCGGGAATTTTTAGAAATTGAATTGCAAAACAGTGCCTTGTGATATGTTATGATCGAAACATTCCGCCACCACCCGGCTTGAGCCCTGGGTGGTGCGGGGCGCGGACAGGGGTATCGGCATGAAAACGAACCTGGCGGGCAGGGCAGGATCCTCGGAGCGCGCGGCATGACGGACCTTGCGCAGACCATCGCCTCGGCGCAGGCGAGCCTGACCAAGCTCGAGCAGCGGATCGCCGATTACCTGCTCAGCCGGCCCGAGGTCGTGGCGATCGAGTCCAGCGCCGAGATCGCCAAGAAGCTCGATGTCAGCCCGATGACCGTCAGCCGCTTCTTCAAGAAGCTCGGCTATGAGAGCTCGCTGGAAGCGCGCAGCAAGATCAAGGCCGATCTCTACGCCCATGGCGCCGCCCGTCTCGACAACCGCTACGGTGATTTCAGCCTGTCCCTCGGCGGGCGCGATCTCAACAGCGATCATCAGGTGGCGCTGACGGCGATCAATTGCGCCCTGGAACATCGCCGCACCTTTCTCTGGCGCGAGGTGGTGCGCCTGGTGGCGGAGACCGAGGCGGTCTTTCTGGCCGGTTTCCAGACCATGCATTATCTGGCGGGGGGCCTGGCCATGCGCCTGCGCTACATCCGCAACAACGTCACGGTGCTTGATGGCGCGGATGGTGTGTACGGCGAATTCTTCGCCTCCGGCGCCAAAGGCAAGGTGCTGATCATCATCGACACCTTTCGTTATGGCGCCAATGGTCCGCGCCTGGCGCGGGCCGCGCGGGAAGAGGGGGCCGAGGTCATCGTGTTCTGCGACGAGCTGTGCGACTGGGCGGCGGAGCTGACCGACAAGACCATCGTCTTTCCCAGCGAGTCCTATTATTTCCTCGGCCTGCCCGTCGGCATCAATTTCAGCCTCAATCTGCTGATGCAGGACGTCGTGCTGGCGCTCGGCGAGCGCGGCAAGGCGCATGTGGAGCGGATCTCCGTGTCGCAGGACAGGTTCGGCGCCTACAGCAAATAGATGCCGGCCCGTGCCGGTCGACGGGGTCTTGCCCGTGAGGAAGGTTTCTTTAGGATTCGCGACTAGGCTTCGTGGTCTCAGCGTGCGGCGGGACGGATTGCAGAAGGCTCTTTGCCGAGAGAATCGAACGGAAAGCAGTTCGCGCGTCGATGATGTCGGTTTTCAGGTCTGCAGCGGATTTTTCTGAAGACCGGTTCGCGCCTTTCGGTCGGATGCGCCCGTCTGTGACGCCTGCCCGCATGCGATTGCCGGACGTTGGCATTGGAAAGACGAGTAACCAGCGGCTTTGGGGATTTCCAAGGCGAAGACAAGAGCGAGAGCACGCGGCTTGCGGGTTCGGCCGGAGGCTCTCCTTGAACATCAGGAACGACCGTGGACATTTCGACCGTCCTCCTTCTGCAGAAGACATCCTACATTGCCGGTGCGATCGTGCTTCTGTTCATGCGCAGGACCCTGCCCAATACGGATGGCGTCGTGGCGATTGCCGCCTGCTTCGCGCTTCTGTCCATCGGCTCGACCATTGCGGCCGGTCTTGATCCCCAGGCGTGGAACTACGCAATTCTCGCCTGGACGACGCTGCTCATGGGCGTCGCCGCCTATGCGCTCTGGGCCATGGGATTGACGCATCTGAGCGGACAAAGCCGGCGGATCTCGCTATGGCACGTCTTTGGCGTGACGCTGGCGGTGATGGCGCCAGCCACACTTGCCGGGCTTCATGCAGTCGACAGCGTTCGCGGAGCCCTGTTCATGGGGATGGCCTGCGCCAGCCTGATCTTCTCCGCCATCGTCGTGTGGCGCGACAATGCCGTGGAGCCGCTCAGGGTTCGCCCGCTTCTCGCGGGGGTGACGGGGGCAAGCGGCCTTCTATGCGGTGTTGCGGCCGTGGAGTTTCTCACCAATGAGTTCTGGCTGATTTCGCCCGCGTCGATCTTTTTCCTGCTGATCGTGACGAAATTCCTGTTCACCTACCTCGTCACCGTGCTGATCAGCGAGCGGCAACATATCAAGCTGCAGCGTCTTGCCGACACGGACGGGCTGACCGGCGTCGCAAACCGCCGCGCCTTCGAGCGCTCGGTCGGTCCGCAGCTGAAGGCGGACGACGTGATCCTGCTGATCGACGTCGACAGGTTCAAATCGATCAACGACCGCTTCGGCCATGCCGGCGGCGATGACGTGCTGAAGTCGATCGCCGAGACGCTGCGCCATCTCACACCGCGCAATGGTCTGGTCGCACGCTATGGCGGCGAGGAGTTCTGTGTTCATCTGCCTGTAGAGGCCGGCGATGCCGCCCAGATCGCCGAGCGCATGCGCGCCGCCATCGAGCGCCGCCAGCTCGAAAGCGAGATGGGCGAGATCGTGCACGTCACCGTCAGCATCGGTCTGGCGCGGGTACGGGAAAGCGAGGACGATCTGCGCAGCGCCTGCAGCCGCGCCGACAAGGCGCTCTATCACGCCAAGAACGCCGGCCGAAACCGGGTGCTGTCCTTCGACGATGGCCGGACCATCACGCGGATGCGCTCGGCGCGGTGATGCGCGGCGCAGAGACAACGGCATCGCGCACTGTATGCCGGCCTGTCGCAGGTTCGGATTGTGCCTTCGCGATCACGCCGTGCTTCCGAGCGCCGGACCGAATAGCGGTTCCGGCTTTTCGGTTCGCTGCTCACGTCCTCATACCATGCCTCGCCTGCGGCAGCCCCCGGCGCAACGTCTGCGAGGGTGTTTCGCCGTAGCGATCCCGATAGGCCGCAGCCGCCCGGCCGAGATGGCCGAGCCCGCAGTCGAAAACGGCATCGGCGACCGTCAGCGCCTCCTCCGGCCGCAACAGCTTCGCCCGGAGCTTCTCCAGCCTTGCGGCCTGCAGCGCCTCGATCAGCGTCATGCCGCGCGCCTTGCGAAAGGCGTCCTGCAGGCTGCGCAGTGAGAGGCCGGCGGCGGTGGCGATTTCCGCCGTGGTGATGGGGTGGGCGGCGTGGGCCTCGATGAAGGCCTGCGCCCGGCGCACCGGGGCTGGTGCATCCACGGTGCCTGGCCGGGGCGAGGGGGCGCTACGGTTGTGGCCGAGCCCGTTGAACAGGAGACTGATCAGGCCATCGCGCAGCAGCAGGCGATAGGCTTCCGGCAGCGGCAACGGACTGACGGCGGCGGCCGCCATCAGGACGGCATGCTGCAGCGCCGCCCGTCCCACGGGGGCTGTGAGATCGATCTCCGGCGAAAATTCCACAGGCCCGTCGCGCCCGCCGTCGAAGGCGGCGGCGTGGCACTCCACGGCCGCGCGCTCGATCAGCACGATCAGCTTCTCGCAGCCCTCCATCCAGCGCATGCGGGTTGCAAGCGTCGGGGACAGCAGGCTGGCGCGCCGCCCGGCGGCGGCCTCCACCATGGCCGTGCCGCAGCGCACCCGCGCATGCCCCTTGAGCGGCAGCTGAAGCAGGAAGAAGCGCGACAGCTCCCCCGGATCGATCTCCACCTCCGCGCCATAGGAAACGAGGTTGACCGAATAGCCGGGCCCATCGGCCACGGCATGGCGGGCGTGGAAGCGGGCGCGGGCGCGATCGGTCACATCGAGGAAATGCGGACAGAAGATCCGGCCGATCGCCTCGCGCGCCTCGTCGATCGCGCGGGTGTCCACCCGCCGGTGATGGGAGAAATCGATGGTCTGGCTGGCGATCTTCATGCGGCATGTCCTTGTTTCAAGACGGGGCATCAAGACGGGGGCGTTCGGGCGGGCGCAGGGTGCTTGCCCTGCCGGATCTGGACAATCGCCCGCGCAAAACGGATTGCGAAGCGACGGGCTCTGCCGGATCATCCTTGAAAATTGAAGCATAAAATAAATGCGAACTCCATCGCAAAAGGGAACAGACCATGGGCAGCGACGATTTTCGCGCCGGCATGCGCAAGCTCGCAGGCGGCGTCACCATCATCACCTCTCTCGACCTTGACGGCCGGCGCTGCGGGCTGACGGCCACGGCCGTCTGCTCGCTTTCCACCGATCCGCCCTCGCTGCTGGCCTGCGTCAACCGCGAAAGCTCGGTGGCGGCCGTGGTCGAGGCCAGCGGCGTCTTCGCCGTCAACGTGCTCGGCCTCGATCATCAAGGCGTGGCCGAAGTCTTTGCCGGACGGGCGGGCCTTGCGCGGGAAGAGCGCTTCGGCGCTGCCGGCCTCTGGCACCGGCGGGTGACCGGCGCGCCAGTGCTCGGCGATGCCGCTGTCGCCTTTGAATGCCGGCTGGCCGAGGTCAAGCCCTTCGGCACGCATCTGATCCTGATCGGCACCGTGGCCGCCACGCATCTGGCCGACTGCCTCGACGGCCCGCTGATCTATGGCAACGGCGCCTTCTCCCGGCTTGCCGCCATGCCGGCGATCGCCTGACGGGCCGGATCATCGCATCCACAGAACAATCGGAAGATGCCGTGGCACTGCCGGGGCACGAGCCGCGCTGCCCGATTGCGCCTGCGCGCGCCCATGCCTCGAAGCCCTGGCCATTAACAAGCAAAAAGGGGAACTGCATGCGTGGATTGAACGGAAAGACCGCGATCATCTCCGGCGGCGCGACACTGATCGGGCGCGGCGTGGCCGAGGTGCTGGCGTCTTATGGCGTCACGCCCGTGATCGCCGACATCAATGCCGCGGGCGGCCGCGCCGTGGCCGCGGCGGTGCCAGGCGCGCATTTCATCGAGACGGACATTACCAGCGATGCCAGCGTGGCCGCGCTGGTGGCCAAGGTGGTGGAGACCACCGGCCGGCTGGATTTTCTCGTCAACGTCGCCTGCACCTATCTCGACAATGGCGCTGAGACCACGCGCGCCGACTGGCTGAAGGCGCTGGATATCAACCTCGTCGGCTCAGTCGTGCTGATGCAGGCCGCGCGGCCGCATCTGGCGAAGAACCGGGGGGCGATTGTCAATTTCGGATCGATCTCCGCGCGCCTCGCCCAGACCGGGCGCTGGGTCTATCCCGTTTCCAAGGCCGCGATCCTGCAGCTCACCCGCAACCAGGCCATGGATCTCGCCAGCGACGGTATCCGCGTCAATGCCGTCTCGCCCGGCTGGACCTGGAGCAATGTCATGGTGGAACTGACCGGCGATGTCAGGGAAAAGGCCGACAAGGTGGCCGGCGCCTTTCACCTGATCAAGCGCACTGGCGGCCCGGACGAGGTGGCCGAGGCCGTGGCCTTCCTGCTGTCCGACCATGCGAGCTTCGTCACCGGAACCGACCTGCGCGTCGATGGCGGCTACACCGCCATGGGCCCGGAGCGGGCCGAGCCGGCCATTCCGCTGCTGATGGAATAAGCACAGGACCCGCGCGTCGCGCCCACCTTCGACAATGACATGCCAGAAGAAGCAGTTTCGCAAAAAAGGGGAATGAGATGAGCAGAGAAAAGTCCTTTACCATCGTCGGCGGCGGCCAGTCGGGCCTCCAGCTTGCCTGCGGACTGCTGGCGGCGGGCCATCAGGTCGAGGTCGTCCAGAACCGTACGGCTGAGGAGATCGCTGGCGGGCGGGTTCTGTCCAGCCAGTGCATGTTTCACACCGCTCTGGAAAACGAGCGCGCGCTTGACCTGAATTTCTGGGAGGACAGCTGTCCGCCTGTCGACTCCATCAACTTCGTGGTGCCGGCGCCCGATGGCGCGGGCAAGGCCGTGGATTGGAACGGCAAGCTCGACCGCAAGGCGCAGAGCGTCGACCAGCGCGTGAAGATCCCGCGCTGGATGGCGGAGTTCACCGCGCGCGGCGGCCGCCTGACCATTCATGATGCCGGGATCGAGGATCTGGAGGCTTATGCCAAGCGCAGCGATCTGGTGATCGTCGCCGCCGGCAAGGGCGAGATCGCCCGCATGTTCGAGCGTGACGCCGCACGCTCCCCCTTCGACAAGCCGCAGCGAGCGCTGGCGCTGACCTATGTCACCGGCATGGAAGCGCGCCCTGACCATTCCGCCGTCAATTTCAACCTGATCCCCGGCGTCGGAGAATATTTCACCTTCCCGGCGCTGACCACGTCAGGCCCTTGCGACATCATGGTGTTCGAGGGCCTGCCCGGCGGCCCGATGGACTGCTGGAAGGAGGCGACGACGCCCGAGGCGCATCTGGCGGTGTCGCAGCGCATCCTCGACAGCTTCCTGCCCTGGGAGGCCGAGCGCTGCCGCGACATCGCGCTCACCGACGACAATGGCCGGCTGGCCGGCGCCTTCGCCCCCACCGTGCGCAAACCCGTCGGACGCCTGCCCTCCGGCGCCGTCGTGCTCGGCATGGCCGATGCCGTCTGCCTCAACGATCCGATCACCGGCCAGGGCTCCAACAATGCCTCGAAAGCGGCGAAATGCTATCTCGACGCCATCCTCGCCCAGGGCGACCGGCCCTTCGACGAGGCCTTCATGGTCGCGACCTTCGAGGCCTATTGGGCCTATGCCCAATTCGTCGTCGGCTGGACCAATGCGCTCTTGATGCCGCCGCCGCCGCATGTGCTCAACATCATGGGCTCGGCTCAGGCCTATCCGGCGCTGGCACGCCGCATCGCCAATGGCTTCGACGATCCGCGCGACTTCTTCCCCTGGTTCGCCGTGCCGGAAGAGGCGGATGCCTATCTGGAAAAGCTGGCGGCCTGAGGCGGACGAGGCGCGCGAACCTTCGTGTCATGTGCTGCGCTACCGAATGCGTAGCCCGGCTGCGTCGAACAGCAGCGCCTTGCTGGCATCGAAGCCGGCGGCGAGCACTTGGCCGGCCTTGAGGTGGCGGCCGTTGCGGGTGGAGACGATGATGGTCTCGCCCGAGCGCGAGCGGCCATAGGCGAAGGTTTCGCCGCCCAGATGCTCGAACATGTCGATCTCGATCGGCAGGCTCTCCGCGCCGCCCTCGGTCAGATGCTCCGGGCGGATGCCCAGGCGGATCTCCGTGCCCTCGGCCGGCGCTTCGCCGGTGAGCGGAATGACGAGGCGTCGCTCGGCAAAGCCATCCAGCCGCACTTCCGCCGCGCCGGGCAGCCGCGCGGTCACCTGTCCTGTAAAGACATTGATGCGCGGCGCGCCGATGAAGCCGGCGACGAAGAGATTGGCCGGGTCGTCATAGAGGTCGAGCGGCGCGCCCACCTGTTCCACCTGGCCGGCGCGCAGCACCACGATCTTGTCGGCCAGCGTCATCGCTTCCACCTGATCATGGGTGACATAGATCACGGTGGTCTTCAGTTCCTTGTGCAGCCGGGCGATTTCCACGCGCATGTGCACGCGCAGCTCCGCATCGAGGTTGGACAGGGGTTCGTCGAACAGGAAGACCTTCGGATTGCGCACGATCGCCCGGCCGATCGCCACGCGCTGGCGCTGACCGCCGGAAAGCGCCTTGGGCTTGCGCTCCAGAAGCGGTTCCAGCTCCAGGATGCGCGCGGCGGACTGGACGCGCCGCGCGATCTCCTGCTTGTCCATGCCGGCAAAGCGCAGCGCAAAGCCCATGTTTTCGCGCACCGTCATATGCGGGTAGAGCGCATAGGACTGGAACACCATGGCGATGCCGCGCTGAGAGGGATCGACATCGTTCATGGTCTGGCCGCCGATGGTCAGCGTGCCCTCGCTGATATCCTCCAGCCCGGCGATCATCCGTAGCAGCGTGGACTTGCCGCAGCCGGAAGGGCCGACGAAGACGACGAACTCGCCGGCGCGGATGTCGAGATCCACGCCCTTGATCACGTCGAGGACGCCGAAGGTCTTTCTGACAGCCTGAAGACGAACATCCGCCATGGCTTTTCCTTACGCCTCGACCGTGAAGGCAACCGTCTGCTCGCCGAAGGGGGCCGAGCGCACCGTCAGCGTCAGCGTGCCAGCCTCGTCGCCCGCCTCGATCCACAGGCCGGTGCCGCCGCCCTTGAAGCTGGCGAGTTCCGGCCCGATGATCCGCCCCGGGCCCTCGAGCGACAGGGCGACCGGATCGTCGAAGAAGGGCAGCGGATTGCCGCCCTGGTCGAGCGCGCGCAGGATCACGCGCACGGCATCCTTTTCGCCCGCCTTCAGCCTGGTGTCGTCGGGGGCGATCTCCAGCCGCGTCGGCAGCGGATCGCCGGGGAGCATCACGCGGATCGCTTCCTTGCCGTCGACATAACCGACAATCGTGCCTTCGCGCCAGACGCGGCCCCAGGTGCCGAATTCCTTGGGATCGACATTGCGCTCGTCGAGGATCACGGGCGGATGGCTGAGATGCGGATAGGTGGCGCGGTCGGGCTCGAAGCGCTTGGGCGCGGCGTCGCCGAAGGCGACCTCGACATAATCGCAATTGGTGAGGATGATCAGCGGCAGAACGCCGCCGATGTTGCGCTCGCCGCGCGCCCAGTAGGTCACGGGTTTGAGAACCGGCTTCTTGCGCGGATCGCCCTGCGAGGCATAGGCATAGGCCGCGAATTTCGGCTCGCGATACATGTCGAGCACGCCGTGATAGCAGATGCGGTCGCCCGCGCCGAAATCCTTGTGGGTGTTGTAATCGGCCATGCACCAGCCGGTGCCGCCCGAAATCGTCTCTTCGCCGGCGATCTTGTCGAGGATCAGCAGGTGGCGGGTGACGT
Source organism: Xaviernesmea rhizosphaerae (assembly GCF_001938945.1). Classification (GTDB taxonomy): domain Bacteria; phylum Pseudomonadota; class Alphaproteobacteria; order Rhizobiales; family Rhizobiaceae; genus Xaviernesmea; species Xaviernesmea rhizosphaerae. The sequence goes on along the minus strand of NZ_MKIO01000041.1, from coordinate 291,712 downwards.
GCTCGGCCTGGCGCTGCTCCTGATCGAAGCGTTTGGTCGGGTACATGTGGCCGTTATATTCGGTGATCATATAGGGGATCGGCCTGGCGATGCCGGTGGTCTCCACCCGGTCGCGCAGCACCACCCGGCCGCGATTGTTGCCCGGCATTTCCTCATTGCCGAGGATGAAGTCGTTCATCGTGTAGACGTCTTCGAGCAGCTCCGAATTGGTGATGAAGCGCACGCCGCCGGTCTGGCGGGTAGAGTCCAGTTCGCGCGCCAGGCGGTTGGTCTCGGCATAGAAGGCGTGGTTGTCCTGGCTTTCGTTGATGCGCACGCCCCAGATGATGATCGAGGGATGGTTCCAGTCGCGCTCAATCATGCGTCGGACATTGCGGATCGATTCCTGCTGCCAGGCCTCGTCGCCGATATGCTGCCAGCCGGGAATTTCCTCGAACACCAGGAGGCCGATCTCGTCGCAGCGGTCGAGGAAGCTCTTCGCCTGCGGATAGTGCGAGGTGCGCACGATGTTGCAGGCCAGTTCGAACTTCAGCACATTGGCATCGAGTTCCTGCGCGCGGCGGCCGAAGGCATAGCCGACATGGGGATAGGCCTGGTGCCGGTTGAGGCCGCGCAGCTTCAGGGGCTTGCCGTTCAGCAGGAAGCCGGTGGGCGTGAATTCCGCCGTGCGGAAGCCGAAGCGGGAGGAAACGGCGTCGCGGCCGGAAGCGCTTTCGAGCTCCACCGTCAGGCGATAGAGCACGGGATTGTCGATGTCCCAGAGCGAAAGGCCGGTGAGACCATCGAGCGTCAGCAGCATGCGCGCGCCGTCGACCTGGGCCTGCGCGGTGGCGAGCGTCGCGCCCTCGGCATCCGTCAGCGTCACCGTCAGCGTGCCCTCGAGCGCTGCGCCGTCATGGGCGGCGAGATCGACCCGGGCCGTCACGCTCTTGGTTTGCGCCAGCGCCTCCGGCGTCTCGATCTTGAGATGGGCGATGGCCAGCTTGGGCGCCACCTTCAACCAGACATCGCGATAGATGCCGGCATAGCAGAGATAGTCGATCATGCCGCCGAAGGGCGGAATGGCAGGGTTTTCCGAGCCGTCGATCTTGACCGTGATCAGATTGTCGCCTGGTTTCAGGTAAGGGGTCAGCCGGGCCTCGAAGGGCGTGTAGCCATCGGGATGGGCCATGACCTGCTGGCCGTTGACGAAGACGACGCTGTCGGCCATCGCGCCATCGAACACCAGCGAGACCTCGTGACCCTCGAAGCGGCCGTCATAAGCCAGCACCTTCTGATAGGTGAAGGCCTTCTGATAGCTGGTTTCGTCGCAGTAATTATAGGGCAGCTCGACGGCGCTGTGCGGCAGGCGCACGGTCTCGCCGGCCTGGCGCGCGCCGGCCTTCGCGGCATCGAAGCCTTGGCGGAAGGTCCAGCCGGCGTTGAAGCTTTCCATCTGACGCATTGTCGACATCCTATTTCACGGAACCGAGCATGCCCGCCACGAACTGGCGCTGCATGACGAAGAAGACGATGAGGGTGGGGAGGGTGGCGAGGATCGTGCCGATCATCACCACGCCGAAATCGGGGTAATAGGCCGAGGCGAGCGCCGAAACGACGAGGGTGATCGTCTTGGTCTCGTTGGACTGCAGCACGATCAGCGGCCAGAGATAGTTGTTCCAGCTGGTCATGAAGACGATGACGAAGGCCGCCGCATAGGTCGAGCGCATCACCGGCACATAGATGAACAAGAAGATCTGCCATTCCTTCAGCCCGTCCACGCGCGCGGCATCGCGCAGCTCGGTCGGGAAGGCCTTGGTCGCCTGGCGGAAGTAGAAGATGATGAAGGCCGAGGCGATGGAGGGCAGGAGAATGGCGATGTGCGTGTTGATGAGCCCCGCCTGGCCGATCATCATGAAGAGCGGGATCATCAGCGCGGCGAAGGGAACCATCAAAGTGAGCAGCACCAGCGAATAGAGCCGCTCGCGCATCTTCGAGCGGAACATCTCGAAGCCATAGCCGGCGAGCGAGGAGACGGCGATGGTGAGCACGGTGGAGAGCACCGCCACCTTGGCCGAGTTCCACATGACCAGCGGCAGGTCCACCTGCGTCATGAAGTTGTCGAGGTTGATCCAGAACTGATCGCCGAGCCCGAGCTTGCCGCGGATGATCTCGCCGGAGGAATTGGTGGCGCTGACCAGCATCCACAGGAACGGAAAGACCGAGAGGAAGGCGGCGACGGAGAGCGCGAGATAAAGCCCCGCGCGCTCCAGATGCCGCAGGAAAGGCCGCGCCGGGGCGCCGGTGACGGGCGTGGTGGCTGACAGGCTCATGCCTTGTCCCTCGCGGCGTAGAATTGCAGGAAGGAGAGCACGGCGACCATGACGACGATCACATAGGAGACGGTGGCCGCATAGCCGAAGCTCGGCATGTAGCGGAAGGTCAGGTTGTAGATGTAGAGCGACAGGGTGATGGTGGAATCCGCCGGCCCGCCGCGCCCTTCAGTGAGATTATACACCTCGTCGAACAGCTGGATCGTGCCGATGGTCGAGATGATCGTGGTGAAGAGGATCACGGGTTTGAGCATCGGCACGGTCAGGTGCAGGAAGCGCGCCCAGGCTGGCACCCCGTCGATGCGCGCCGCCTCGTAGATCGATTTGTCGATGTTCTGCAGGGCGGCGAGGTAGAAGATCATGTTGTAGCCGGTCCAGCGCCAGGTGATGGCGAGGATCACCAGCACCTTGGCCCAGAACGGATCCGTCAGCCAGCCGATCGGCTGATCGACGAGGCCGATGGCCATCAGCGTGGAATTGACCACGCCATCCACCGCGAACATGCCCTTGAACAGCACGGAATAGGCCACGAGAGAGGCGACGCAGGGCAGGAAGATGGCGGTGCGGAAGAAGCCGGCAAAGCGCAGCCGGTCGCTGTTGAGCATGCCGGCCAGAAGCAGCGCCAGGACGATCATGATCGGCACCTGCACCACGAAGAAGGTGGTGGTGTTGACCAAAGCCTTGAGGAAGATCGGATCGTTCCACAGCCGGACGATGTTGGAAAAGCCCGCCGGCTTCAGCATCATCCCCTTGCCGGCATAGAAGGACAGCACCAGCGAGCGCAGGATCGGATAGACCAGGAAAATGCCGATGAGAGCGAGCGCCGGCGCGGTGAACAGCCAGCCATTGAGGCTTGCGCTGCGCGCGCCGGCGCGCCCCTGGGAGGACCGGCCGGAAGAGGGTTCAGAAACAGAGAGTGCCATGGGCGACCTCGGGTGATTCCGCGAGAGAAGGCACGCCGCGGCCTTGGCTCCGCGGCGGGATGATTGGCAGGGGACCGGCGCGCAGTCCCTGGCCGGGAAGGAGCTGCGGGATCGGGACGCCAAAGGGGCTGTCATGTTCGGGCTTGGCCCGAGCATCTGCAAAGCCGTGATGCATCGAGCGCGGCAGATCCTCGGCACAAGGCCGGGGGATGACGACCCAAGCGAACCACCGATTCCGCCGCCCGTCACGGCGGCAAGCAAGCCGAAGCACCCGCGCCCGACCTGCTCGCTCGCGCTTTAGAGCCTACTGGATCTGGCCCTGCGCCTGGGATTCGATCTCCGACAGCACCTTGTCGACCGAGACGCCATCCTTGGCGAGCTCCGGCAGATGGGCGTTGACGGCGGTGTCGACCTCATTGGTGAAGACGCCGTAATTGACCGGGGGCACCTTGGCGAGCCAGTCGGAGAAGTGCTGCCAGACCTTCTCGCCGCCGAAGAACGGATCGGCCAGATTATAGGCCTCGCCCTTGCGGGCCGCCATCAGCGAGCCGACCGCGCCGCGCTCGGTGAGGATCTTCTGGTAGAAGTCGACATCCTTGGCGAAGACCGTGTTGAGGAAGTCGATCGCCTCGTCCTTGGTCTTGGAGCTTTCCGTCACATACCAGCTGGAGCCGCCGAGATTGGAGGCATGGGTCGCGCCGTCGATGCCGAGCGAGGGGATCGGCGCCACGCGCCATTTGCCGGACTGCTCGGCCTGCGCCTTGACGGTGCCGGTGATCCAGACGCCCGTGGTGATCGAGGCGACATCGCCTGATGTGAAGCCGCTGACCCAGTCAGTCCAGCCGGAGGCCGGGCGATGGATGCCGGCGCGAAAGATCTTCTGCTGCACGTCGAGCGCGGCCTTGAGCGCCGGGTTCTTGGTGATGTCGAGATTGCCGTCCTTGTCGAAATACCAGCGGCCGGCCGACTGCATCAGGATGCGGGTGAAGCCGGCATCATTGACGTCGATGCCGATCATCTTCTTGCCGGTCTTCTCCGTCACCGTCTTGCCGATCTCGATGAATCGATCCCAGGTGATGTTTTCGAGGTCGGCAGGCTTGAAGCCGGCCTGTTCCAGATAGTCGCTGCGGTAATAGAGCCCGGTGACGCCGGAATCGAAGGGCATGCCATAGACTTGGCCTTCGACCGTCATCAGCTGCACCTTATAGGGCGCGAAGCCGGCATAATCGACCTTGCCCGACATGGGGGCGAAGGCGCCGGGGAAGGACTGCAGATATTTCTGCGCGCCGTAATCCTCGATCAGCACGATATCGGGCAGCCCGTCGGTCGTTCCCGAGGAAAGCGCCGTCTGCAGCTTCTGCTCCACGTCGGCCTTGGCGAAGTCCACCACCGTCACCTTGGTGTCGGGATGGTCCTTGGCATAGCGCGCGGCGGCTTCCTTCATGATCGCGACGTTGAAATTCGGATCCCAGCACCAGACCTTGATCTCGCCGGCAAAGGCGGCGGATGTGGCCAGCACGCTGGCGCCCGCCAGCAACAGGGCGGCGCAGCGCGCCTTCAGGCTCGATTTACCCATGGACGTCCTCCCAGATGTCGATCGTAACGGACGGCTCCAACCCCGTCCTGGCGCAGACTATTTCCTAAAAAACCATGCTGCGCAAGAGAAATTTAGTAAATATTTATTGCGCCTGCGAAGGTGCGGACCGGGTGCTGTCGGTGAGACCACCGCCTCATGACGGCTGCCGAAGGTCTTTGAAAAACAGCGTTTTTTCGGCACCATTCCGGATGCCCATGGCCCTCCCGGCTGCGAAAGCAGGGGCAGGCGAAGGCCTGCTAGGCCCGCGCTGTCCGCGTCTTTGCCGCGTGGCGAAAAAGCCTGCGCTCACGCCGGCGGGCGGCAGCTTTCGCGCCATTGCATGGCAGCGGGAATCGTCACCGTCTTCACGTAGCCGCGCCCCGCCAGCCGCTCGGCCAAAAGGTCCACGGCCGTCTCGCCGATATGTTCGCCCTGGATGCGCAGGCTGGAGAGTGGCGGGGAGAGGAATTGCGCCACGGGAATGTCGTTGAAGGAGACCACAGAGATATCGCCCGCGATGGACAGGCCCGCCTCGCGGATGGCCCTGTAGGCGCCGATGGCCATATTGTCATTGGCCGTCATCAGAATTTCCGGCCTTGGCGTGACGGTCAGCACCGCTTGCGCCAGGGCGTAGCCGGCTTCCAGGCGCAGGTTCTGGCCGGAATTGCAGAAGTCGCCCAGCACCAGCAGAGCCGGGTCGAACAGGCCTTCCGCCGTCATCCAGTCGATATAGGCGCGACAGCGCCGCTCGCCGAAGCGCTGCGTCTCGCCATTGAGATGTTCGTGGCTGCCGATGAAGGCGATGCGCCGGTAGCCGGCCTGTTTCAGCGCGTCCAGCATCCGGCGGGTGGCGGTATCGAGATCGCAGTGCACCGCGTCGAAGCGCTCGCGCGGCGGCAGGAAATCGGCAAAGACCAGCGGGCGGCCCTGTTCGGCCAGCCAGTCGATCCGGTCGTCGGATTGTTTGCCGATGACGATCGTGCCCGCCACCGACTGCAGCACCTGCGGGTCGGCCTCCATGTCGGCATGGAAGATCTGGACGATCTCGGCCTTGATCTCGCGGCAGCGCGCCTCGACGCCGAGCCGCACGCCGATATAATAGGGATCGGCCAGTTCCTCCGTCGATTGCAGGAAATGCACGATCGCCAGCCGCGCCTGCGCCGGGCCGGCCACTGGCGCGCCGACCTGTCCCTTGCGGCTGCGCGGCGTGGCATAGTTCAGAGCCTCTGCCGTTTCGATCACGGCCTGGCGCTTGGCCGGCGAGATCGACAGGGCCGGATCGTAATTGAGAACCCGCGACACCGTTGCCGAGGAGACCCCGACCGCCTTGGCGATTTCCTTGATGGTGACCATGCCTGCCTGTCCGCCCCCGACCGCAATCGGGATGCGCCCGAATCCGAGTAAATATTTACTAAGCCACGCCCTCCGGTTCAAGCGGGAAAGCGGAGGCTTTGCGTTGTGGCGCCCTCAGCGTGAAGAAAGCTTTGATGGCATCCGAGGGCCGGCCAAAAGCCGGGGATAGCGCATGCGACGATTCCCGCTCCGCTTGCGCATGGCGCAAAAATCCCTAGAAATGTTCTTGATTTGTTCGAATTAGCGCGGCATAGAATAGGAACAATTTCCTATATCGAAAGGAGTCGCTCATGCTGCATCATCGAACCGATCACGCGGTCCTGCCTGTTCCGGCGGGCGGCCTGGAGCGCCCGACCGAGATTTGGGAACCGGCTTTCAAAAAAGTCCGGCGCGAAAACAAAAACCCGGAGCATCGGGCTGCATCCATTTTTCCATCCGAGGCTCCGGCGCGCCCGCTGCCGGTGGCCGCCGTCACCGGCCGGATGAGCGCGCCGGCGCCACACCAGCCCCCTCTTCGCCCGGTGCCGGGCGTGAAGGGAACGGCGGCGGCCTTAAGCGAACGCTGCAGCGCGGTGCAGACCCTGGTGCAGGAAATGGCGGCCCTTGCCTCCGAGCGCGTGGCCATGCGGCGCAGCCGCCGGCGCTCGCGCTGCCATGTGCGCCAGATCGCCATGTATCTGTGCCATGTGGTCTTGCAGATGTCGCTGACCGATATCGGCGCGGGCTTCGGCCGCGACCGCACCACCGCCGGCCATGCCTGCAATGTGGTCGAGGATCTGCGTGACGACCCGGTTTACGATGCCTTCCTGTCCACGCTGGAGCGGGTGGTGCAGGCCGTGTTTCCGCGCGCTGCCCAAGGGGGCGCCATCGATGCTTGACCGTCGGGAACGCATGGCCTGGACCGCGCTGCTGCGCTTCGTGTCGCGGGGAGGGCCCTTTACCCTGGGGCCGCCGGATGCGCAGGGGCGCGAGACCCTGTCGGATGCGAAGGGCAAGCATGCCGTGGCGCGCGCGCTTCTCGCCCGCGCCATCTCCTGCGGCCTGCTGACGCGCCGGGGCGGGCAGATCCTCGTGCGGCCTGAAGCGGCGGCGCATCTGCGCCGGCAACTGGCCCCGCAGGAGGAGGCCTTTGCCGCCCAGCATGGCGCCCGCGAGCGCCTGGAGATCGCCACCGAGGATGGCCGCGCGACAGTGACCGTGAACCGGGCAGAGTCGCCGCTCGCGCTCCTGTCCCGGCTGAAGGAGAAGAGCGGCGGACCTTTCCTGCCCGAGGAGGCTTGCGCTGCCGCCACGCGGCTGCATGCCGATTTCACCCGCGGCGGCCTGCAACCGCGCCTGACCATGGATTACAGCCCGCGCATGGAAAGCCGCCCGGGCGGGGCCGGCGCGGCGGCGCCCGAGATCAGCGATTCGGCCATGGCCGCGCGCCTGCGCGTGGCGGCGGCGATCGAGGCGATCGGCCCGGAACTGTCCGGTGTCGCGCTCGATGTCTGCTGCTTCGAGAAGGGGCTGGAGACGGTGGAGCGTGAGCGCCAATGGCCGGCCCGCTCGGCCAAGCTTCTCCTGCGCGCCGCCTTGCTGGCGCTTGCGCGCCACTACCAGCCGCCGCCGCGCCGACGCGGCGCACATCGCTGGCAGGCGGGGGCGCAGGACTAGCGTCCTGACCCTAGGGCATCGGACCGAAACGACGGGTCGGCTCTCAGGAAATCCCATGCGTCGGACGAAGCCGGCTCAGGCGGCCTGGGCGGCGGCGGCTTCCGCCTTGATGCGGTTGACCATCGAACGCAGGCCATTGGCGCGCTGGGCGGTGAGGAACTCGATCAGCCCCATTTGCGAAAACAGCGCCAGCGCATCGGTTGCCAGGATCTCGGAGGCGCGCTTGCCGGAATAGATGGCCAGCACGATGGCGACGAGGCCGCGCACGATATGCGCATCCGACTCGCCCTTGAAATGGAGCACGGGATCGCCCGCATCGCCCGAAGGCTCGGCCCGGCTGACGAGCCAGACCTGGCTGGCGCAGCCCTGAACCTTGTTCTCGGCGGTGCGGTCGGCCTCCGGCAGAGGCGGAAGCCCCCGGCCGAGCTCGATCACATAGCTCATGCGATCCTGCCAATCGTCGAGAAAGGCGCAGTTTTCGAGAATGTCGGCAAGCGGCGGAACGGAAGCGGGCTGGGTCATGGCGCCCTTATAGCCAAGCCGGTGCGGCTTGAGAACCGCCTATGGTGCCGGCATGGGTGGATCAGGCTACGGGCGGATCCGGGCGCGCATGGATATGACCAAGCGTGGATCGCCTAAAGCGCGCCCTCCGGCGCGATCCGCCGCGACGGCACGGGAATATTGGCCGGCTCCACCTCGGCGCCGCCATCGGCCTCGGCCGTGCGGGCAGGCTCGCCATGGGCTTCACGGGTGGCTGCATCCTGGGCCGCTGCGCCATGCGGGGCGGCAGTGTGGGGCTTTATCGCCGGGCCTGCCGGTACCGTCCCCGTGGTCACCGTGGCCTCTCCGCCCGCAAACTGCTTGTCGAGGAACTCATAGGCGATGCGTGCGCCATCACGGGCCCGCTGCCCGAGCACGGTCACCGTTTCCGATCCCTTTTCGCAGACATCGGGCTTCTGCACGCACAGCGCGCCGATATAGCTCAGCGCCTCCGTGGCGGCCGAGACCGTGGCGCCCATGTCCACCTGGGCCAGGTCGTGGCCGGCCTTGTTCTCGCCGGGCACGAGAAAGGGCAGGAGCACGAGCACGAGCGCGAACCAGAAGCCGCCCTTGATCAAAAACCACATCTCTCCGCCTCCACCGCGACCACACTCAAAGTCTCCTGCCGCCGGTCTGTTCCGGGCGACAGGCAAAACCTAGGGGCCGAGTCGACAAAAGCCGTTTTCAGGATTCGCCGGCCTTTTCCACGAATTTTCGTCAAATGCCGCCTTTCGGCTTTTGAATCGAATTTTCGCGGCATTTGAATGACCGGTGTTAAGCATTATGGCGCGCGAACCGGCTGGCAAGCCTGCAGCGCCGGGCCCGACGCGCTTTCGCGCCGCCGCAAAGCTTAACCGCAAGGCGAAAACCCCGTGAAATCAGGGCTTACGCGCCGTTAACCATGTTGTCAGCAATGCCGTGGGAGAGCGCCGGAACCACCTGCCGGATGCGCCATTTCGCGCGGCACAATGGCATGATTTATCCTTTCGTTAAGGCCGGAATGCGAGATTCGCCATGGGCAGAAGGAGCGCGACCATGAGGGTCGGCCACCGGTTCCGCCCCGCATAAGTCCGGCTAGACCGGCGCAAGAATGACGACAGGGTCCGGCGTTGAGCGTATTGCGGAGCATGTGTGAGCGGGTTGCGGAGCGCGTCGATGCCGTCGCGCGCAAGTGGCTCTCGCGGCCGACCGCCAAGGACGATGTCACACCCGCCGAACTCATGGTTGTCCGCCGCGTCGGCCTCGGCGCCGTCGTCGCCCTGCCGCTCTTTCCCGCAGCGCTCGCCACCCTCGTTCCGGCCTCCATCGCCCTGCCGGCCGGCTCCGCGCTTGCTCTTGCAGGCGCCCTGTTCTCCGGCGTCGCCGGAATCGCGCTGGTGCGCCGCATCGCCGGCGATCGCCCGGACCTGACCGAGCTGGCGCCTGTGCGCGACCCCGCGGATGATCTTGCCATCTATGACCGCTTCGTCGGCCTGGTGACGGTGCATGACAGGGCCGGCCATGTTCTGGCCGTGCGCGGCCGCGATCAGGCCGCCTATACCCAGTGGATGCGCCCGCTCGCCGGCCGCGGCTTCCTCGATCACATCCATGTTTCCGACCGGATCCTGTTCCTGCGCGCGCTCGACAGCTTGCGCCAGGGTGCGGGCAGCCAGTCGGTGGAGCTGCGCTTCGAGCGGGCGACGCTTTCCGGCGAGCAGACGCAGTTCGTGCATATGCGCTGCGACATGACCGCGCTCTGCGGCCCTGACGACGCGATGACGGTGGTCGTGCAGACGCGCGACATGTCGGCCGAGGTGCTGCTGCGCCAGGAAGCGGCGGAAAAGGCCGCCCAGGCCGAGAGCGCCAACGAGGCCAAGCGCCGCTTCCTCGCCGCCGTCAGCCATGAGCTGCGCACGCCGCTCAATGCCATCATGGGCTTTTCCGACGTGCTGGCCGGGGAATATTTCGGCCGGCTGGAGAATGACCGCCAGCGCGAATATGTCTCGCTGATCCATCAGTCTGGCAGCCATCTTCTGTCGGTGGTCAACACCATGCTCGACATGAGCCGGATCGAGGCCGGGCGCTACGAGCTGATCGCCGAGCCTTTCGAGGTGCGCGGCGTGGTCAAGGCCTGCGAGGCCATGCTCAAGCTTCAGGCTGAGAACAAGGGCGTCCAGCTGACCAGCCGCATCGCCCGCTCGGTCGGCGAGCTCAATGCCGACCGCCGCGCCGTGCAGCAGATCCTGATCAATCTCGTCTGCAACGCCATCAAGTTCACCGATCGCGGCGGTCTCGTGACCGTCGATGCCGAGGCCGATGGCGACCAGATCCGGCTCGTCGTCTCCGATACCGGCATCGGCATGGCCGCCGACAAGATCGCCCTGATCGGCCAGCCCTTCATGCAGATCGACAATGCCTATTCCCGCAGCTACGAAGGCACCGGCCTCGGCCTGGCGCTGGTCAAGGGCCTGGTCGCCCTGCATGGCGGCCGGCTGACCGTGGAAAGCCGTCCGGGCGAAGGCACCGTGATGACCGTGACGCTGCCGGTGGATGGTTCCGGTATCGTTCCGCAGCCGGAGGCCCAGCCGGTGCCGCCGGCGCCCGTCGAATTCCCTCCTCGTCTGACGACCCGCGTCGACGGTGGCCGACAGGCCGCGCCGGGCGAGGTGGCCTTGCGACAAGGAGGCACCGCCCATGGCCCGCAAGCCAAAAGCGCCTGACGCTCCCCCGTCCGCGTCGAAAGTCCCGGCCGTGAAAGCGGCCGGCGCTCGTTCGCAGAAGCCGGCCGGCCGGCAGAAGGGCAGGGCGGACCGTCCCGGCCTGTTCCTCCGCCTGCTCCAGGGCATCGTCTGGCTGGCCGGGCGCCGCCCCGGCGCCTTTGGCGGCTCGGCGCTGTTTGCCATCGTCTTCGCCTTCGTCGCCGCCAATGCGCTCTGGTATCAGCCGGGACAGCATCCCGCGCCCTGGCTGCGCACGCGCCTGCCTTTCACCCATCCCCAGCCCGAGCGTCTGGCATCGACGCAGGCGACGCCCGACAATGTCACCACCTTCCTGATTGAGCGCGAGGACGGTCATTCCGACGACGCGAAGAACAGCGCCCTGAAGCCGGCCCGCCCGGCCGCGCCCGCTTCTGGCCCGCAGACGGCCGTTCAGGAGGCTGTGTCCTACGAGACCGTCGCGCCCGACCAGAGCGCCGCAGGCCCGGCGACGCCCGCAACGGCAGATGATCGGGACCTGGTGCAGCGCGTGCAGCAGGCGCTGAAGACGGCGGGGTTCTATAGCGGTCCGGTGGATGGGCGGCGCGGCCCGCGCACGGAGGCCGCCATCCGCAGCTTCGAGCGCCAGGCCAGGCTGCCCGAAACCGGCGCGCCGAGCGAGGATCTGCTCGTCAGCCTCGCCGCCAGCGCTCCGGCGCCGGCAGGTCCCGTGGTGACCCCGCGCGAGCGGCCGATGCAGAGCCCCGACCTGAAGACCGGCGGCATCGACCCCGTGGCGGCCGCCATCCGCGCGGCGGAAAACAATCCTCCAGCCCCGGCCAAAATTGCCGCCTCCGCCTCCAAGGCCGACCTGCCGCCCGATCCGGGCCTGGTGATGCAGATCCAGCGCGGGCTGATCAATCTCGCCTATGGCGATGTCACGGCCGATGGCGTTGCCGGCGATCAGACCCGCGCGGCGATCCGCCATTTCGAGAAACATTACCGCCTGCCGGAAACCGGGGAGCCGAGCCAGGCCGTTCTGAAGAAGATGAAAGCGATCGGCGCGGTCTAGCGCATCGGACTGAAATCATACGCCACAGGACAGGACGCATCTGATTTGCGGCTTCGGTACGTCTCTTTCGCCTTTTGAAGCGAAGGTTGCGGAAGCGTTTGATCACGGGCGAAAACCGCTCCGTCGTCATGCGCGGGTTTGTCCCTGTTATCTGCAACGCTGTGATTTTGTTGATGTCGGCAGATCCTCGGGACAAGCCCGAGGATGACGAAAAGGAAAGGCTCCGCCTCAAAAAAAGCACTACGCGGAAGTGTGTCGCCCGGCCTGATGATCCGGCGTATGCCGCAGATAGACCGCTCGCGTCGTATCCCGTGATCATACGCAGTCCGAGGCACACTCTTTTTTTGTTTCCGGATCGCATTTTTCCGAAAACCCGTTCTCACTTTTCGGCCCGCCGCTCCGGCGCGACGCGCCAAGCCTTCCGCTTGTCAGTCCGAGCTGCTACATCGCCCGCATGCGTCTGCGCTCCGATCTCTTCGTTTCCGCTCTGGTCCGCCGGGTCTTTTCCCAAGGCGGCTATGCCGCCGTGCTGCACAAGGGGACGCCCGAGGCGGGCGCGATCTTTCTGCGCCAGCGCCGCCGCGATGGGCGGGAAACCGTGGCCGGCCCGGCGCCCCAGAGCCTGTTCGGCGAGGAAGACACTCTCGGCCGCCTGTTCGAGCTGCGGCTGGTGGAGGCCGAGGCCGAGGCGGCCGACGCGTTGCTCGCGCGCGAACGGCGCTTCGATTCCGATTGCTGGATCGTCGAGCTGGAATGCGAGTCGCTCGACGGGCTGGTGGATTTCGCGCCAGAGAGCTGACAGTGTGCAGCACTCCAGGCATCGGGCCGAAAAGGGGTTTCCACCTTCCGCCCCGATGTCCGGGACGCCTCACAGTCTGTCCAATCATCGCCGTTGGCCGCCTGCAAATGGCGATTTCTGCGCTTCCGGTGCTCACGGACCTTACGTACGCTGCGCTCGGGTTCTCGAAATCACCATTTTCGTCAGACCAACAGCAAGTCTTGAACAGACTGTCAGCCAAGCCCGCCCATATGGAAGCTCTTGCTCTCCAGATATTCCTCGATCCCCATCTGCGCGCCCTCGCGGCCGAGGCCGGACTGCTTGATGCCGCCAAAGGGGGCGACCTCGGTGGAGATCAGGCCGGTGTTGAGGCCGACCATGCCGAATTCGAGCGCCTCGCCCACGCGCCAGGCGCGTTTCAGGTTCTCGGTATAGAAATAGGAGGCCAGCCCGAAGGGCGTGCCATTGGCAATCGCGATCGCCTCTTCCTCGGTCTCGAAGCGGAAGAGGGGCGCGACGGGACCGAAGGTTTCTTCCGAGGCCAGCAGCATGTCGGTCGTCGCGCCGGTCAGCACGATCGGTGCGGTATATTGCCCGCCGGCCGGCAGCGGCTGCGTCTTCGTGATGATTTCGGCACCCTTGGCCAGCGCGTCCGCGACGTGGCGGTCGATCTTGTCGATGGCGGCGGCGTTGATCATCGGCCCAATGCTCACCCCTTCCTGCGTGCCCGGCCCGACCTTCATCGCCTCCACGCGCGCCTTCAGCTTGGCAGCGAAGGCTTCGTAGACGCCTGACTGCACCAGGATGCGGTTGGCGCAGACGCAGGTCTGCCCGCCATTGCGGAATTTCGAGGCCAGCGCGCCTTCCACCGCGAGATCGAGATCGGCATCGTCGAAGACGATGAAGGGCGCATTGCCGCCGAGCTCGAGGCTCAGTCGCTTCACGCTGTCGGCCGCGCCGCGCATCAGGAGCGAGCCGACGCGGGTGGAGCCGGTGAACGAGATCTTGCGCACCGTCTCGTTCGCCATGAGTTCGTTGCCGATCTCCGTGGGCATGCCGGTAACGATGTTGATGACGCCTGCGGGAATGCCCGCGCGGCCGGCGAGCACGCCGAGCGCCAGCGCCGAATAGGGCGTGAACTCGGAGGGCTTGATGACCACGGTGCAGCCGGCGGCCAGCGCTGGCGCCACCTTGCGGGTAATCATCGCATTGGGGAAGTTCCAGGGCGTGATGATGCCGCAGACGCCGACCGGCTCCTTCAGAACCAGGATGCGCCGGTCGCTGGCGGGCGCGGGAATGGTGTGGCCGTTGATGCGGCGGGCTTCCTCGGCGAACCATTTGACGAAGGAGGCGCCATAGCGGATCTCGCCGCGCGCCTCGTCCAGCGGCTTGCCCTGTTCGCAGGTGAGGATCAGCGCGAGATCCTCCAGGTTCTCGATCATCAGATCGAACCAGGTCTCGATCAGCGCCGCGCGCTCCGCATTCGTCTTGCGCTTCCACGTCTTGAAGGCGGCCTGCGCGGCAGCGATCGCCGCGCGGGTCTCCTCGCCATCCATGTCGGGAACGGTGCCGATCGCCTTTTGCGTGGCCGGATCGATGACATCGACCGTCTTGCCGCTGCCGGCCGCGATCCATTCGCCATTGATGAGGCCGGACTGGCGCAGGAGGGTCGGGTCCGTCAGGAGGTCCTTGAGGGTCGGCATCGCTTATCCTTTCTTAGAGTTCACTTCGCCGAGAATGGCGGCGGTGATCGCCTCGGTCGAATCCTTGCCCGGCCGGATGCCGATGCCGCGTGCCGTGGTGGCGGACAGCGCCTGCATCACCCGCGCGGCGGCCTGGCTCTCGCCCAGATGCTCAAGCATCATCGCGCCAGACCAGATGGTCGCCATCGGATTGGCGATGCCCTTGCCGGCAATATCGGGGGCGGAGCCATGCACCGGCTCGAACATGGAGGGGGCGGAGCGGTCGGGATTGATATTGGCGGACGCGGCAAAACCGAGACCGCCCTGGATGGCGGCGCCGAGATCGGTGAGAATATCGCCGAAGAGGTTGGAGGCGACGATCACATCGAGGCTTTCCGGCGCCATGACCATGCGCGCCGCCAGGGCATCCACATGATAGCTCGTGACGGTGACATCGGGATAATCGGCGGCCAGAAGCGCCGTGATCTCGTCCCAGAACACCATGGAATGCTTCTGCGCATTCGACTTGGTGACGGAGGCGAGCTTGCAGCGCCGGGCGCGGGCCTGCTCGAAGCCGAAGCGCAGGATGCGCTCGACGCCCGCCCGCGTGAAGATCGCGGTTTCCACCGCCACCTCGTTTGCCGTGCCCTGATGCACGCGCCCGCCGGCGCCGGAATATTCGCCCTCGGTGTTCTCGCGGATGCAGAGAATGTCGAAGCCCTCCGCCTTCAGCGGACCTTCGACACCCGGCAGCAGCCGATGCGGGCGGATATTGGCATATTGCACGAAGGCCTTGCGGATCGGCAGCAGCAGGCCGTGCAGCGAAACGGAATCGGGCACCTCGGCAGGCCAGCCGACCGCGCCGAGGAGGATGGCGTCGAAGCCGCGCAGGATCTCGATGCCGTCTGCCGGCATCATCCGGCCGGTTTCCTTGTAGAAGGCGCAGGACCAGGGGAAGGTCGTGCCCTCAAGGGCAAAGCCGGAAAGGCCGGCCGCACGCTGCAGCACCGACCAGGCGGCATCGATGACGTCGGTGCCGATACCGTCGCCGGGGATCAGGGCTATTCTATGGGTCTTCATGAGACGATGTCCTCTGGTGGCGCCGGATCGTGGGCCCTGGCAGGCGGCTGGAATGGCGGAAACGGGAACGGGGCAGGCAAGGATGCCGCGCCGGGCGGAGCTGACGCGGCAAGCCTCGGGACGGATGTTAGAGCATCGGACCGAAAAGTGGGAACCGGTTTTCGGAAAAATCCGATGCAAAAACAAAAAGATAGAGCATCGCACTGAGTACTATTTTCACTCCGATGCTCTAGCAGGCGATCCCGCTCAGTTGACGACGACGTAGATCTTGCGCACGGTCTCGATCGTCTTCCACACGCCGGTGAAGCCGGGCTTCATCACGAAGCTGTCGCCCGCCTTGTAGATCACCGGCTCGCCGCCATCGGGGGTGATCTCGACGACGCCCGAGAGGATGTGGCAGAATTCGAAGACCTCCCCCTTGATCGATTTGGTCTCGCCGGGGGTCGCTTCCCAGACGCCCGAGAGCACCAGGCCGTCCTTGGCCTCGTCCATGGCCCAGGTCTTGAAGGCGGGCAGGCCGGCGATCAACCGTTCCGGCAGCGGGCCGGATTCGCGCGGGACGAAGCTCGGATTGGGGTCGAGCGTCTTGAGAAGGGACGCCTTGGAGACGGGCATGTCGAAGGGGGACATGGGAAAACCTCTTGGTGATCGGGATTGCTAGGGTCAGGACCTTTGGGATCGGTGCCGTCGGCCTAGAGCATCGGACTGAGAACAGTACTCAACGCGATGCTCTAGATTTTTGTTTTTGCATCAGATTTTTCCGAAAACCGGCTCCCACTTTTCAGTCCGATGCTCTAAAGCGTCAGGCCGCACAGCGGGCGCCGAGCGCCTCGATGAAGCGCTGGCAGGCGGCAAGCTCGCTTTCGAGAATGAATTCGTCGGGCTTGTGGGCGCGGCCGATATCGCCGGGGCCGCAGATCACGGCATCGACGCCTGCCGCCTGATAGAGGCCGGCCTCGGTTCCGTAGCTCACCGCGCCAAGCGGTGTCTGGCCGCTCAGCGCTGCAACGAGCCCGGCAAGCGGCCGGTCGGGGCCGAGCGCCAGTGCCGGATAGGCGCTCATCACGGTCCATTCCACCTGGAAGCCCTGGGCCTGCAGCGCCTCGGCCCGCGCACGGACCGGCGCCAGCAGGCCGGCGGGATCGATGCCGGCAATGGCGCGCGCTTCCAGCTCCAGCGTGCAGAGATCGGGAATGATGTTCAGCGCCTTGCCACCGGCGACCACGCCCGCCTGCAGCGAGGAATAGCGCGGCTCGAAAGCGGCGTCGAACGGGCCTTGGGCCAGCGCTGCGGCCTGCTCCACTGCCGCGTTCAGCACATCGGCCATGGCGTGGATGGCGTTCAGCCCGAGATCCGGCCGCGAGGAATGGCCGGCGCGGCCGCGCAGGCTGACCCGCGCCGCGGCCTTGCCCTTGTGCGCGAGCACGGCGCGCATATTGCTGGGCTCGCCGATGATGGCGCCGAGCGGCGGCGCGCAGAGATCGGGAAGCCGGGCGAGCAGATGCGGCACGCCTCGGCAGCCGGCCTCCTCGTCATAGGAAAAGGCGATGTGGATCGGCTGCTGGAGCCGCGCCGCCACAAGCTGGGGCACGGCGGCCAGAACGGTCGCGAGATAGCCCTTCATGTCCGTGGTGCCGCGCCCGGTCAGCCTTTCGCCATCGCGCTTCAGCTGGAAGGGCGCGCAGCTCCACTCGCTCGGCTCTGCGGGCACGACATCCATATGGCCGGAAAGGATATAGCCCGGCACATCCACAGGCCCGATCGTGGCGAAGAGATTGCTGCGGTCACCCTCCGGTCCGGGCAGAACGGTGACGGCCACGCCCTGCGCCGCGAGATAGGCGCGGATCCACGCGACGATCTCCGCGTTCGGTGTGCCGACGACGCTGGGAAAGGACACCAGCTTTTCAAGAATTTCGGTCGCGTTCATGACTTTCCCGGGAAACGGCAGCCCTTTTCGGGCCTTGTGTTCTGGCCGCCCGTGATGCGAACAGGCGGTGCTTCACAATGGCGGTTTTTGGCGGGATTGCGTGCCGAAGCTGCGTTGGTTTCGATCAAATGTTGCGTGGCCGTGGGCGTTTCGAGCAAATTCTGCGGCGGGCCGGCTTGTATGATCCCCTTGCTGTCCCGCATCCTTGCGGCAGCTGGTGCGTATCGCGCCTTACGGGCCACCGGTTTTGCGGTGACGCGATGGGCTAAAACAGATCATGGTCTGGTCGGGAACAGTTCGAGGATGGATCGGTGGCTGAGACGTTGAGGCCGAGCGAGAAGCTCCAGATTGATGCCTTCGCCATGGAGATCGGCGATGTCGCCGATGCCGATCTCGGGCAGCTGCATGCGCTGTCGATCTCCGTCGGCTGGCCGCATCGCGCCGAGGACTGGCAGTTTCTGCGCGCCGTGGGCAAGGGCGTGGTGGCGACCGACGAGATCGGCCGGATCATGGGATCGGCCATGTGGTTCCGCCAGTCGGCCGAACTGGCCACCATCGGCATGGTCATCACCTCGCCGCGCCTGCAGACGCAGGGCACGGGCCTCTGGCTGATGGAATATGCGCTCAAGGATCTTTCCGGCGTCGATCTGCGCCTCAACGCGACGCGCGCCGCCCAGCGCCTCTATCTCTCGCTCGGCTTCCGGCCGGACAAGACGGTCTACCAATGTCAGGGCACGGCGGCGCTCGCGCCGGAGCAGCCGCCGGTCCCGGGCGAGCTTCGCGCGCTGACGCCGGAGGATCTCGCCGCCGTGACGGCGCTCGATGCCAGAGCCTTCGGCGTGCCCCGCGCGGCGCTGCTGGAGCGGCTGTCCGCCCAGTCGCGCGGCTATGGGCTTTTTCGCGATCGGGCTCTCAAGGCCTTCTCGCTCTGCCGCCGGTTCGGCCGCGGCCATGTGGTCGGGCCGCTGGTCGCCTGCGGCGATGGCGATGCCATGGCCGTGCTTGCGCCGCATATCCGCGATCATCAGGGCCAGTTCCTGCGCCTCGACACGCATTTCGAGACGGGCGATTTCGCGCTGTTCGCGGTGCGCAGCGGCCTTGCCGTTTTCGATACAGTGCTGACCATGTCGCTCGGCCGGTCGCTCGCCGATTTCGCCTTGCCCGAACCCGATGCCCCCGTCACCTATTCGCTGGTGAGCCAGACGCTCGGCTAGCCTTTTCGCCAACACCGACATCAACACCATCGCCATTGGCCGCCGCGACGCCGCAGCGCCGGGGATGGCTGCTCACGGCCGGTCCGTCTGTGACGCTTAATACCAAAAGCCTTCGAGGCTAAGTTCAATCTTAACGATCTGTTTCACCACAGCCCTTTGCCGGCCCGTTCTTCTCTCGCCCGATCGTTGGCGAGGCAGGACAGAGCCGGCAGTTCCAGCGCAAGGACACATGCCATGATGGACCGAGAAAGCAGCTTCTATATCGACGGCGCATGGACCGATTTTGCTGATGTCACCCGTCTGCCCGTCGTCAATCCGGCGTCGGAACTGGTCACGGGCCACATTGCCGGCGGCAATGCCCGCCATGTGGACCTCGCGGTCATGGCCGCACGCAAGGCTTTCCCTGCCTTTGCCGGGATGCCGGTGAAAGACCGCATGGCGCTGCTCGACCGGATGCATCGCCTGCTTCTGGAGCGCGCCGAGCAATTCGCGGAGGCGCTGGTGCTGGAGATGGGCGTGGCGATCGGCTTTGCCCGCGCCGCGCAGGTCCCCTTCGCCGCCGAGCATATCCGCATCCAGAAGGAGCTGCTCGAAACCTATCGCTTTGTCATCGTAGAGGGAACCAAGGCGACGGCCAGGGAGGCGATCGGGGTCGCAGCGCTCATCACCCCCTGGAACTGGCCGCTCTACCAGATCACCGCCAAGGTGGCGCCGGCAATCGCGGCAGGCTGCACCATCGTGCTGAAGCCCAGCGAGCTTTCGCCCTATAGCGCGCTGCTGTTCGCGCAGCTGATGGAGGATGCGGGCGCGCCGGCCGGCGTGTTCAATCTGGTCAACGGCACCGGCGAGAGCGTGGGCGCCGCGCTGTCCAGCCATCCGGAGGTCGATATGATCTCGATCACCGGTTCCACCCGCGCCGGCGTTCTGGTGGCGCAGGCCGCCGCGCCGACGGTCAAGCGCGTGGTGCAGGAACTTGGCGGCAAGTCGCCGAACGTCTTCCTGGACGATGCGCATTTCGAGGAGGCCGTGCCGAAGGGCGTGCTGGCGGGTATGCGCAATGTCGGCCAGTCCTGCAGCGCGCCGACCCGGCTGCTGGTTCCCGCGCACCGGCTGGCTGAGGCGGAAGAGCTGGCGGCGAACACCGCACGCGCCTTCATCGTCGGCGATCCGCGCGATCCGCAGACGACCATGGGGCCGATCGCCAACCGCGCCCAGTTCGATCGGGTGCAGACCATGATCCAGGCTGGCCTCGATGATGGCGCCAAGCTTCTCTGCGGCGGCCTTGGCCGGCCGAACGGGCTGAATGGCGGCTTTTTCACGCAGCCGACGATCTTCTCCGAGGTGACGCCCACCATGCGCATCGCGCGCGAGGAAATCTTCGGGCCCGTGCTCTGCATCATGCCCTATCGCGACGAGGAGGAAGCGGTCGCCATCGCCAATGATACGGTCTATGGCCTCGGCGCTCATGTCCAGTCGGCGAGCCGGGAGCGGGCGCGCAAGGTCGCCGCGCGCATCCGCTCCGGCCAGGTCCACATCAACTATCCCGCCTGGGACGGAACGGCAGCCTTTGGCGGCTACAAGCAATCCGGCAATGGCCGCGAATATGGGGTCTATGGCTTCGAGGAATATCTCGAGACCAAATCCATTCTCGGCTATTGATGGCATCGCGCATGGGCCGGGACGAACTCAGCCCATGCTCTGCCAGGGCAGGGGCTTGAGCGACTGGCGCAGCAGGGAGAGAAAGGCCGTGGTGCGCGCGCTGCGGCCATGGCGCGCGCCGAGCAGGGCGACGATATCGGCTGAGGGCAGCCGCCAGCCGGGAAGCACTTGCCGCAGCCGGCCGGCCGCGAGATCCTCCACCACGTTCCATTCGGAGCGGATCATGATGCCCTGATCGGCCAGCGCCCATTCCCGGATGACGGCACCGTCATTGCTCGCCATGGTCGGGGTCACGCGCACCGTCGCGTTCTCCCCGTCCGGCCCGGTGAAACGCCAGAGCGTGACATCCTCCTCGTTCTCGCGAATGGCGAGGCACCGATGGCGCGCCAGATCGGCCGGGGAGAGGATGGGCGCCGCACGCGCGAGATAGCCGGGGCTGGCGCAGAGCAGCCGGTGGTTCGGCGCAAGCGTGGTCACCAGCTGGTCCATCGGCCCTGGCGCGCCGATATGGACGACCACATCATAGCTTTCGATCAGAAGCGCCGCCGGATGGTCGGAGAGCTGCAGGCTGGCCGTGGCGCCCGGATGCGCCCGCGCGAAGGCCTCCACCACCGGCGCGACATAAAGCCGGCCGAAACCATGGGGTGCCGCGACCCGCAAATGGCCGCGCACCGCGCCGCGGCGGTCGGCCAGCGCCTCGCCCAGCACCTCGATCGCGGCGCTGACGATGGCCCCTTGCGAGGCCACCAGCGAGCCTTCCTCCGTCAGCACCAGCCGCCGCCCGGAGCGGTCGATCAGCCGCACGCCCACCTTTTCCTCCAGCGCGCGCAGGCGCTGCGTCACCGCCGGTGGCGTTACATTGAGCTTGCGCGCGCTCTCGGCCAGCGACCTCGATTGCGCGAGCACGGCAAAGAAGGCGAGATCGTCCGACGTGATCATTAAGCCTGGCCTCACTGAAGCATTCAAGGATCGTTAATTTTCATCTTTGCGCTTTGGCGGCAAGATCTGTGTCGAACGGAGATCGGTTTGATGGACCACGCCATGATGGAAACGGCTGCCGAAACGGCAACGCGCCTCGAAACCCTGCAAACGCCCTGCCTTGTTCTGGATGCCGACAAGATGGAGCGCAACATTGCCCGGCTGCGGCACCGGCTGGACGGGCTCGGCGTGTCGCTGCGCCCGCATCTCAAGACGGCCAAGTCGGTCGAGGTGGCGCGCCGCGTCATGACCACCCCGCAGGGCCCGGCCACCGTCTCGACGCTCAAGGAAGCCGAGCAGTTCGCCGCGGCAGGCGTGCGCGACATTGTTTACGCCGTCGGCATCACGCCCTCCAAGCTCGGGCGCGTTCAGGCGCTGCGGGCGCAGGGCGTCGATCTCGTCGTCATCCTCGACACTGTCGAGCAGGCCCGCATGGTCGCGGCCGCCTCGCTGGCGTCTGGACATCCGATCCCGGCCATGATCGAGATCGATTGCGACGGTCACCGCTCGGGCGTCGCGCCGGGTAATGCCGCGCGGCTTGTGGAGATCGGCGAGGCGCTCTCGGCAGGCGGCGCGCTGCGCGGGGTGATGACCCATGCCGGCGACAGCTACAAGGGCGGCGGCGACGCCGCGCAGCAGCTTTATGCCGAGGCCGAGCGGGCCGCCGTGGTGGAAGCGGCGACGCTTCTGCGCAAGGCCGGCCTGTCCTGCCCCATCGTCAGCGTCGGCTCGACGCCCACCGCGCATCATGCGGCCGACCTCACGGGCGTGACGGAAGTGCGCGCCGGCGTCTTCGTCTTCTTCGATCTGGTCATGGCCGGCATCGGCATCTGCCAGGTCGACGACATTGCCTTGAGCGTCATGGCCACCGTCATCGGGCACCAGCGCGAAAAGGGCTGGATCATCACCGATGGCGGCTGGATGTCGCTCTCGCGCGACCGCGGCACCGCGAAACAGGCGGTGGACCAGGGCTATGGCCTGGTCTGCGATCTCGACGGCGCGCTTTATCCCGACATCATCGTCGCCGACGCCAATCAGGAGCACGGCATTCTCGCCGTGCGCCCGGGCTCCGGCGCCATGCTGCCCGATCTCGCCGTCGGCGACCGCGTGCGCATCCTGCCGAACCATGCCTGCGCCACCGGCGCGCAGCACGAGGCCTATCACGTCGTGCGCGGATCCTCGCATCAGGTGGAAGCGCGCTGGTCGCGGTTTGGAGGCTGGTAATGTCGATGAAGACCGATATCGAGACCACCAAAGCCCCGGCGCCCGCCGGACATTATGTTCAGGCCAGGATCGCCGGCGGCCATGTCTATATTTCCGGCCAGCTCCCCATCCGCGCAGATGGCACGCCGCTCGCTGACGGAGGTTTCGAGACGCAGGCCGGTCAGGCGATCGACAATATGCTGGCGATCCTTGAGGCCGCTGGCGGGACGCCGGCCGATCTCGTCCGCGTCACGGCCTATATCGTCGGAGTCGGCAACTGGCCGCGCTTCAACAGGATCTATGCCGAGCGCCTGAAGGAGGCACGGCCGGCGCGCACCGTCGTTCCCGTGCCGGAGCTGCATTACGGCTATCTGGTCGAGATCGATGCGATCGCGGTGATCAACGATAAGGCCTAGCTTATGGGGCGCCAGCGCCGCCAGGCCCGGTAGAGAAAATAGCCGGTCAAAACTGGCCAGAAAACATGACCCCAGGACTGTACGATCTGAGGTTCTATATAATAAGGCGAACCTTTGTTTAGTGCTTGGGTTCCGCTCATGCAGTGGAAGATCTGGTTTACGCCGGGCGTACTTGTCCAAAGGAAATCATAATGCGGTCGCGTCGCGCATAAAGCCTCCGGCGCGAGTTCGATGAAGTATTGGGCCGAGAGGAAGAAGGTCAGGATTGTGATCCCCAGAAAGAGACCGCCAAGACGGACGATTTCTCGAGACGGCCGCTCGGCGCTTTGGATCGGCCTTGCTGTTGTCTGATACCAGAAGTAGGCCGCCAGAAGGGTGGCGGCGATGGGGCCGAAAACGATAAGATAGACGGCATTTAGCTGAAACGGTACGAATTGCCCGACGAATGGAAGCTTTCCGTCAAACTGCGTCGGTGCGCGGGACGCGACACAGGCGATCAGCAGCAGTGCCACGCCGATGGCGGCCGAACGAAAGATCGGATCTTTCGCTTTCTCTGGCGTTTGAGCAACACTTGTTGTCATCACATGCTCCCCTTTGCGGCCTCAGCGGCACAGCTTCGCAATCTGCGAGCTCATTCCGTCTTGCAGAGACTTTTCGATGGACCTTGCAAGCAGATCCACCGCGCTCTTGAAGCTGCCCCCCGTTTCCAGGATATGGGCTTCCAATTGCGCGATCTCGCAGCTTTGCAGATCAAAGGCGGCCTCGACGTGAATCTTGGCACTGGCATCGCTGTGCAGGAAGGCTTGCTCAGAGGTCTTGCAGGCCAGCAATCCGATCAGCTTTGCGTGGCCCTTATGGCCGTCTGCGGACAGTTGAAACGTATCGATCCGGACTTCCTCGACGTTGTCGATCCCGATCGGGGTAAAGCCGATATTGACCTTCAAGGCCTTGCAGGGTTCAGCCTCGCGCACCGCTCGCTCAAGAACAGTCTCCGCCTTAGCCGGCACGGTGGCGGCAAGCGCGATCACGGCGACCAGAAGGACGCCGAAACGCAAAGGGAGCGTGTCTTTCGCCAGGCTGCGGCCATCGGGATCAATCGCCATCTTTGAATGTATCCCACTCTTTC
The DNA here is from genome assembly GCF_001938945.1 of Xaviernesmea rhizosphaerae. Lineage (GTDB taxonomy): Bacteria > Pseudomonadota > Alphaproteobacteria > Rhizobiales > Rhizobiaceae > Xaviernesmea > Xaviernesmea rhizosphaerae. The sequence goes on along the minus strand of NZ_MKIO01000041.1, from coordinate 267,542 downwards.
ACCGTCCATTTTGCGACGCGGTGAATGGTGTCTGCGAGCCAGCCCTCGGGTCGGCCCCGCAGATCGTCGCTGATCGCCTTCACCTCACCGTCGGCGGCATGGATCGCGGCGAGCTCCCTGGCCATGGCCGCGATCAGTTTGACTTTCAGCTTCGGTTTGATCTCGCTGAAGGTGAGTTTGCGGTTGTTGGGCGCCAGGCGGCGCAGGACGAAGGCATCCTCATAGCGCAGCGTCGGATCGGGCGAACGAAAGCGGCCGGTGGCAAGGTGTTTCGCGAGACCTGGCTGTTCTCTCCCTTGCCAGCAGGATGGCATTGCACCCTTGATCTCGACGGCGAGCGCACCCCCGCGATAGGTGCTGAAGGCGACGAAGCGCGGGCGTCCGAGGCTGCCGACGCCGGCCTGACGGTGACGGAACCGCGGGTGAGTGGTCCCGCCCGGCAGCGCCGCCAGAAGGGATGCCTCGAACTCCGGCGGAATGGCCTCGTGATCATCGAGCGCCTCAAGCTTCTCCCAGAACTGCGCGCGCTCCTCGCTGCCGTTCTCGAACAGATCGCGCAGCCAAAGGTGCCGGTCCTCGAGCACGAAAGGCGCCGGCATCGCAAGTCCCTCTTGATAGGCGGAAAGAAGATTGTCAGCCACGCTCGCGGCATCACCATCATCGCTGATGCCATCGTCGTCCATTATCAGGCTGGCGCCGAGGCGAACGAGGTCAAGGGGATAGGGCAGGCGCGCCGCTTCGTCGTAATCATTCACGCCCCAGACCAGCCGGAACTGCGCATCCCGCCACAGGCCGAAATTGCCGGCATGAGCATCACCGACCGAGCCGGCACGCGGTGCATCGACCAGATCGGGGCAGAGCGATGGCGCTGCTTCTGCCCAGCGCCAGCAGGTGCCGCGCAAAAACTTGAAGGCGCTCTTGCGCATCTTCTTATGCTTCAGTTTCAGATCGTCACGGTTCAGCGCCGGGCCAAATTGCTTGGCCAATGACGCTTCATAGCTTGCGATCGATGTTTTCAGATCTGGAAGGGTCATGCCAGCAGAGGACTCCCCATGATGAAGAAAGCGCACGGGCGACGGTTCGAGGATATCCTCGGCCGGGTCATGTCTGAAAGGGCGACACAGGTATCGGGCAGTGCAAGACACAGTGACGCGCCCTGCTCTGCGTCTGCTACTTCAGATGGAACGTGAATAATTCGATTAATGCTACGTTAAATTGTGATCTCTTGACAAGAGGCTTTAGTAGAGATTCTTGGGAAAGGGGAGGCGAATAAAGGAACGGCTGTTCACACGCTTGCTGAGCCTGAATATGGTGACGGTGACGCCATGCAGCAAAACAATGACTTGAAGCACGGCAAGCAACTCTTGAAACGTGCGACAGGCTCTGGATCGCGGCTGCTATGCCCTGGAACAGGCGCTGTCTTCGTCATCGCTGGAGGCTGCCGCTAATCATCCCGGGTCGTAAGACAACACATTCCCGGCGAGCGAGGCGATGCCGCGCGACAAGGGTCGGGGACGAGGCCGGAAGGCGCTCGGTTGCGGCGCCTTCCGGCCTTCCACTCAGCCCTGCTTCTTCAGCGTGTCGATATAGGCGCGCCAGCCGCCCAGCTCCGTTATCTCGCGCGCGCCGTCCACGGCATGCGCTTCGCAGAGGAAGCCGGAGACCTGGGTGTTGTCGTCGAGGGTGACCTTGCCGATGCCGAGGGGTGCGGGGATGTTCTGGACGAAACGGCCGAAGGCCCCGGGCGTCACCTTCCAGACTTCGACGGCAAGTCCCGGCCCTGCGAAACCCGGGGTGCGGATCAGGCCGGGTTTTGGCGGCGTGGTGTTCGGCAGAACGAACAGGCGGTAGTCGGCCGCCGTGCGGCAGGTCTTCACCAGCTGTCCGCCCGGGCCGGTCAGCTCGTGGTTCAGCGGCATGCCGGTCAGATGCGCGCCGACCACGACGATCGGAACCAGCCCATCCTCCGGCTCCGCCACTTTGGAGGCTTCGGGCAGTGCCACGGTCTTTTCGCGGCCCATGCCGACGGCGAGCGCGCGGTGCAGGGTGTCGGCAAAGGGAGCGAGCGCATCATCGCTGAAGGCTGGGCCGAACAGCGTCACGCCGGCCGGCAGGTGATCCTCGGCGTCGAAGCCGGCGGGAATGGCGATCGCCGCATAGCCGAACAGATTGGCGAAGTTGGTGTAGCGGCCGAAATGGCCGTTCCTGGCGATCGGATCGGCCAGCATGGCTTCCACCGTGTAGGTGGTGGGCGCGGTCGGCAGCATCAGCATGTCGAGCCCTGCCCATTCGGCGCGCGTCTTCTGGCGCAGGGCCTCCAGCCGGTAGAGCCCCTCGAAAGCCGCGACGGCATCATAGTGCGTGGCGCCTGATATGATCGTGCGCACCGTCGGGTCGAAATCATCCGCGTTGGAGACGAGGAAATCCTTGACCGCCGCAAGACGCTCGGCCACCCAGGGGCCGTTATAGAGCAGCTCAGCCGCCTGCCGGAACGGGGCATAGTCGAACGGCACGATCTCGGCGCCCAGCGCCTTCGCCTTTTCGATGGCGGCATCGTAGAGCGCCTCATAGGCGGCGTTGCCGTAGAACTCGCGCTCGGCGCCCGCGAGAACGCCGATCCTGAGGCCGGAGGCAGGCAGGGTGGCGGGTTTTGCCGGTCTGGAGAAGGGATCTGCGGCGTCGTAGCCATCCATCACCTTGCGCACCGCCACGCCGTCGCCCACCGTCCCGGCAAAGACGGTGACGACATCGACCGAGCGGCAGGCCGGCACCACGCCGACATTCGGCACCAGCCCCGGCGTCGGCTTGATGCCGACGAGATTGTTGAAGGCCGCCGGCACGCGGCCCGAACCGGCCGTGTCCGTTCCCAGCGCGAAGCTCGCCAGCCCCGAAGCGACGGCGACGGCCGAGCCGGAGGAGGAGCCGCCGGAGACATAGGCGCTGTCGAACACCGAGCGCGGCGCGCCATAGGGCGAGCGCGTGCCGTTGAGACCGGTGGCGAACTGGTCGAGATTGGTCTTGCCGATGACGAGCGCGCCGGCCGCCTTCAGCCGGGCGATCACCGTCGCATCCTCTGTCGGGTGATAGAGGAAGGCCGGGCAGGCGGCCGTGGTCGGCAGGCCAGACACGTCGATATTGTCCTTGACCGCGAAGGGCACGCCCCAGAGCGGCAGGCTGTTCGCCTCCGGCGCGCGGGCGAGAAGATCGTGGGCCGCAGCACGCAGCTCGTCCGCCGGGGTCGGCGTGATGAAGATCGCCGGGTCGGCGGCGGCGGCGATGCGCGCGAGCACCTCCTCCACCAGGTCGAGCGGCGTCAGGCCGCCGGCATAGGCGGCCTTCAGCGAAGCGAGATCGAGAAAGGCGGGAAACATCAGAGATCCTCCAGAACGACCAGCACGTCGCCGGCCTTGACGGTGCGCCCCGGCCCGGCGCGCAGGTCGCGAACGCGGCCGGGCGCATGGGCGTTGACGGTGATTTCCATTTTCATGGATTCGATGATGGCCAGCGTCTGCCCGGCCTCCACCTTCTGGCCTTCCTCGACCAGCACTTTCCAGACATTGCCAGGCACGGCGCTTTCCACGCCGAAGCAGCCCTCGGGCAGATCGCCACCGAGCCCCATGCCGCCGCCTTCGTCCACCACGAAGCTGTCGAGCCCCTGTTCCTTCCAGCGTCGGCGCTCGGCCTCAAAGGCGGCCTGCTGCTGCGCCTTGAACAGGCCGATGCTGTCCGCATGGCAGACAAGCTCCGCCTGATAGGCCTGATAGGAGAATTCTCCCTCCTCGATGCGGATGGGATAGCCGCCATGCGGGAAGGCGGCGCGCGCCTCGGTCAGCTCCTGGTGATCGACCGGGAAGAAGCGGATCTGGTCGAAGAAATCGAGCAGCCAGGGCTTGTCTCTGCCGAATTCGGGCGTCTGCCGCCAAGTGTTCCACATCTGGATGGTGCGGCCGAAGAGCTGATAGCCGCCCGGCCCCTCCATGCCGTAGACGCACATATAGGCGCCGCCGATGCCCACCGCGTTTTCCGGCGTCCAGGTGCGGGCCGGATTGTACTTGGTCGTCACCAGCCGGTGACGCGGATCGAGCGGGGTCGCCACCGGCGCGCCGAGATAGACATCGCCGAGGCCCATGACCAGATATGAGGCATCGAAGATCGTCTGCCGCACGGCCTGTTCGTCGGCCAAGCCGTTGATACGGCGGATGAACTCGATATTGTCGGGGCACCAGGGCGCATTGGCGCGCACCAGCTCCTGATATTTGCGCATGGCCAGCGCCGCATCCGGATCGTTCCAGGACAGCGGCAGCCAGACCGTGCGGCTCGGCACCTTCACCTGGTCCACCGATGGCATCGCGTCCTCGATCTCCTTCAGAAGGCCAAGCAGCCGGGTGCGGGCGAGGCTGGAGCCGTCATAATGGATCTGCAGCGAGCGGATGCCGGGGGTGAGGTCGATCAGGCCGGGCAGCTTGGCCGCCTTCACCGCCTGCATCAGCAGATGCGCGCGCAACCGAAGCCCGACATCGAGCTGCATCGACCCGTATTCGACCAGAAGATTGTCGTCGCCCTGGCGGCGATAGACCACCGGAACCGCGCCGTCCTCGCGCTTGCCGATCACAGGCGAGCCGGCCGTCTCGCCGATGCCGTGCACGGCAGGCCCCGCCACCGGGTCCGCGGCGCGCGCGACAGGATGGAAGCGAATCCTGTCGCCCGGCTTGAACTGGCCCATCTTCCACTGCTCGTCCTGAGCGATCACCGCCGGGCAGACGAAGCCGCCGAGCGAGGGGCCGTCGGGGCCGAGGATGATCGGCATGTCGCCGGTAAAGTCGATCGCGCCGATGGCATAGGCGTTGTCATGCAGGTTGGAGGGGTGCAGCCCCGCCTCGCCGCCATCGGTGCGCGCCCATTTCGGGGCAGGGCCGATCAGGCGCACGCCGGTGCGGGCCGAGTTGAAATGCACCTCGTACTCGGTCGAAAACAGCGTTTCGATGTCCTCGTCGAGGAAGAAATCCGGGGCGCCATGCGGGCCATAGAGCACGCCGACGGACCATTCGCGCGCGATCGCGGCCGGTGCGTCGGCGGGCTGCACCTCCTGCTGTGGCGCGCGGGCGAGGCGCAGCACATGGCCGGCGCGCAGCGTGCCGGTGGCGTTTCCGCCGAACTGCCCCAGCCCGAAGGTGGCGCGCGAACCGAGCACGACGGGCGCATCGAAACCGCCGGCCACCGCCAGATAGGCGCGCTGTCCGGCGCCCTGGATGGCGCCGATCGCCAGCACCTGTCCAGCCTTCACCGCAACAGGCGTCCCATGCGGCACGGGCGCACCATCAAGTGTCATCGGCATCTCGGCGCCGGCCAGCGCCACCGTCACATCCGAAAACACCTTCAGCATCGGCCCGGAGACGGTCAGTTCCAGCGCGGCCGTGTGGTCGTGATTGCCGACCAGGCGGTTGGCATGGCGGAAGGAGCGTTCGTCCATCGGCCCGCTCGGCGGCACGCCGACATGCCACAGGCCGAGACGGCCGGGCAGTTCCTGCAGGCTCGACTGCGCACCGGGGGCGATCACCTCCACCACCTCGGGCACGAAGGCGAAATCCTTCAGCGCCGTCGTCGCCACATCGCCGCTGCCGAACAGATCGGAGGCCGCAATCGCCCTGAGATAATCGAGATTGGTCTCGATGCCGAAGATGGAGGTCTCGGCCAGCGCCGCCTTCAGCCTGGCGATGGCGGCATCCCGGTTCTCGTCCGCAACGATGATCTTGGCGAGCATGGGATCGTAGAAGGGTGTCACCTCCGTGCCGGTCTCGATCCAGCCATCGATGCGGGCATCGTCGGGAAAGGTCACCTCGGTCAGCAGGCCGGCGCTCGGGCGGAAATCGGCATGCGGCATTTCCGCATAGAGGCGCGCCTCGATGGCAGCGCCCTTCGGGGTCAGGTTTTCCTTGCCGGTCAGCACGTCCTCGCCGGCTGCCTGGCGGATCATCCATTCCACCAGATCGATGCCGAACACGGCTTCCGTCACCGGATGCTCCACCTGCAGACGGGTGTTGACCTCAAGGAAATAGAAGGCCTCGCGGGCAGGATCGTAGATGAATTCCACCGTGCCGGCGGAGGCATAATGCACCTTGCTGCCGAGAGAGACGGCGGCGGCGTGTAATTCGCGGCGCACCCTGTCCGTCAGGCCGGGCGCCGGCGTTTCCTCGATCACCTTCTGGTTGCGGCGCTGCAGCGAGCAGTCGCGCTCGCCAAGCGCGATCACCCGGCCCGCGCCATCGCCGAAGATCTGCACTTCGACATGGCGCGCCTTGGCCACGAAGCGCTCGAGATAGACGCGGGCATCGCCGAAGCTCGCGCGCGCCGTGCGCTGCACGCTCTCGAAGGCGGCTTTGAGCGCTGTCGCATCGGCGCAGAGCTGCATGCCGATGCCGCCGCCGCCGGCGGTGGATTTCAGCATGACCGGATAGCCGACCGTTTCGGCCGCCGCCAGCGCCTCTTCCACCGAGGCCAGCAGGTCGGAGCCGGGCAGAAGCGGCACGCCGCTGGCCTTTGCCAGTTCGCGCGCCGTGTGCTTCAGCCCGAAATCGGCAATGTTTTCCGGCTTCGGCCCGATGAAGGCGATGCCCTCGGCCTTCAGCCGCTCGGCAAAGCCGATATTTTCGGAGAGGAAGCCATAGCCGGGATGGACGGCCTCGGCCCCGGTCGCCTTGCAGGCGGCGATCACGGCGTCAATATTCAGATAGCTTTCACTGGCCGGCGCCGGGCCGAGCCGCACGGCTTCGTCCGCCAGGCGCGTGGCCATGGCGAAGCGGTCGGCGTCGGAATAGACCGCGACGGAGGCAATGCCCATCCGGCGCAGCGTCTTGATGACGCGCACGGCGATTTCGCCGCGATTGGCGATGAGAACTTTCCTGAACATGGCGCTCAAGCCTCCTCGTTCCACAGGAGGACGCGGATCGGCGTGGGGTCGAAGCCGTTGCAGGGATTGTTGATCTGCGGGCAGTTGGAGATGACCATGAGCACGTCCATCTCCGCCTTCAGCTCCACATAGTCGCCGGGCGCGGAAATGCCGTCGACGATGGTCATGCCGCCATTGGGGGAGATCGGCACATTCATGAAGAAGTTGATGTTCGGCACGATGTCGCGCTTGCCCATGCCGTATTTCGCCACTTCGGCCACGAAGTTGTCGCGGCAGGCATGGAGATATTTGGTGCCATGGCCGAAGCGCACCGTGTTGCTCTCGCAGGAGCAGGCGCCGGCGGCGGTGTCGTGCCGGCCGCAGCTGTCAGCCGTGATCGTCAGCATGGTGCGGCCTTCGCTCGACTGGATCTTGGTGCCGGCCGAGAGATAGGCGCCATTCTGCGCCCGCATCGTTTCCTGGCTGGAATAGCGTTCGCTATAATCATCAGCACGATAGAACAGCGTGTCGATGGCCTGCTGGCCATAGCTGTCCTCGATGCGCACCGTCTGGCCCTTGCGGATGACAGTGGAGAAGGGCTTTTCGGCCGGGATGACATGATCTTCCACGGCATTTTCGAGCGTGCGGGAAGGGGCGGTCTGGATGAAGGCGGTCATGATCGTCTCTCCCGGCTCAGAGGCTTGCCAGCGCATTGTTTTCAAAGCCGCGCACGGCTTCGGCGGTCGCGGTGCGGCACAGATCGTCGGCGGCCACGGGGCCGGCGTTAAAGCGCGTGATTGTCACCGGGTTCGGCGCATAGGCCGGGTTGGGGTCGAGCGGGTGGGGGCAGTTGGAGAAGCCAACGGTCATATCCATCTCGGCGCGCAGATCGATATAGTCGGCGCCGTTCAAGAGCGCCGGGTTCCAGAAGAAGCGGCCCTCGGCATCGACGCGCACGGGGGCGAACAGCGTCAGCATGGCGGGGATGTCGCGCCGGTTCAGGCCGATCTTCAGGGCCAGCTTGACGAAGTTGTCGCGGGTGTCGCGCAGCATCGGGTCGCCATAACACGCATTGCTTGCCGCGCTCGATCCGCCGACCAGGCAATCATGCGCGCCGGAGGAATCCTCCGTGATCGAGAACATCACCCGGCCCATGTCGGAGAAGATCACCCGGCCCTTGGAGAGGCCCGTGGTCCATTGCATCTTGACGGTGTCGGGCAGGTTCAGCCGCTCGGACGGGTCGGCCGCGCTCCAGGCGATCAGCGCCAGCGAGGAAAAGCCATGTTCGAGGCTGATGCGCAGGCTCTCGCCGGCCTTGACCTTCATCGCATCATACCAGCCGCCGGGAATGACCTCGCGATGGATGATGCTGGCCGCGTCGATGGCGGGTGCGGGCAGCGGGCTGAAGCCGGGCAGGGCCTTGGGCGCGAAGTCCAGCCCCTTCCTCTGGTGTTCCTCATAGCGCGCGCGGTTGGCGGCGATTTCCTCGGGCGAGCGTCTGATGTGCATGGGGTGCTCCAATCTGTCAGGTTCGGGTCGTCCCGGTGCAGTTCAACCCCCTTGAGGCCGGGTCGTCCCGGCGGGGAACGTGAAGGATGTCAGGCGGGGGTCGTGCCGGGGCGGCGCGGCGGCCAGATCTCGATGTCGCGGGTGATCGTCGCGCCGTAGCGCTCCTTTTCTTCCGGGCGGTCGCGCGGGCGCTCGAAGGCGACGACGCGGGTGGCGAGTGTGAAGGCCTCGCGCATGTCGTGGGTCACCATCACCACGGTCATCGGCGTCTCGTTCCACAGCCGCTTCATCAACTGGTGGATCTCCTTGCGGATGCCTGGGTCGAGCGCGCCGAAGGGCTCGTCGAGAAGCAGCACCTTCGGCCGCATCAAGAGCGCCTGGGCCAGCGCCAGGCGCTGCTGCATGCCGCCGGAGAGTTGGGCCGGATATTTGTCCTCCGAGCCGGCCAGACCGACATCGGCGATCATGGCGCGCGCTTCCTCCACCGCCGCCCGCCGGGCCGCGCCGAACAGCCGGCCGGTAATCGGCGCCGCAGACAGTTCCTTGCCGACAAGCACGTTGCCGAGCACGGTGAGATGCGGAAATACTGAATATTTCTGGTAGACCACCCCGCGATCGGGGCCGGGCTCCGGCGGCAGCGGCGCCCCGTCGAGCAGGATGGTGCCGCGTGTCGGCTTTTCCTGGCCGAGGATCATGCGCAGGAAGGTGGTCTTGCCGCAGCCGGAGGGGCCGACAAGGGCGACGAAGGCGCGCGACTCGATGGTGATCGAGACGTCTTCCAGCACGATCTGGTCGCCATATTCCTTCCAGACGCGGTCGATCTTGAGCTGGCTCATGCCTTGCCCTCCGCAGCCGACCAGGGGAAGACGGCAAGCCGCAGGCGCTCGAGCGCCCAGTCGGTGGCGACCGCGATGAGGGTGATCCAGACCACATAGGGGAAGATCACATCCATCGCGAGATAGCGGCGCACCAGAAAGATGCGGTAGCCGAGGCCGGAATCCGACGAGATCGCTTCCGCCGCGATCAGGAACAGCCAGGCGGGGCCAAGCTGCAGGCGGAGACAGGTGATGAGGCGCGGCAGGACCTGCGGCAGCATCACCCTGAGAGCGATCTGCCAGGAATTGCCGCCGAGCGTCTCGGCCTTGATGATCTGCTCGCGTGGCAGTTCGCTGGCCTTGAAAGCCAGATCGCGGATCATGACCGGCGTGACGCCGATGACGATGAGCGCGATCTTCGACACCTCGCCCAGCCCCATGGCGATGAACAGGATCGGCAGCAGCGCCAGCGGCGGCACCATGGAGAGCGCGGCCACGAAGGGCGAAAGCAGCGCGCGCACAGAGGGCAGCATGCCGATCAGCATGCCGAGAACCAGGGCGATGGCCGTGGCAATGCCGAGCCCGGAAAACAGGCGGATCAGGCTCGCCAGCGTATCGGCCCACAGCAGGATGTCGCCGGTGCGGGCATCGGGGATGACGGCCATCCGGTTCAGCGCATCGGCAAAACCGGCAAGGCCCGGCAGCAGCTTGTCATTGGCATTGGCAGCCAGACGGGAGAGAGACCCAACCGTATAGGCGATGAGCACGGCGGCGAAGGGCAGGGAGGCGAGAGCAAGGCGCGCGCCGGGTGAGGGCCGCCTGTTGATCCAGCGCATGGGAAGCTCCTGGGATTGCTTTGTCACAGGCCGGGCGCATCAGCGCCCGGCGGCGGGGCCATGTGAGGAAAGCTCTGGCCGGATCCGGCAGGGGACAGGCCCCCGGAATCGGCCCGACGACGCTCCAACGGGCGCGGACTTCACGGTTGCCACGCAAACATTCGTCATTGCGCGCCCCCTCATCCGCCTGCCGGCACCTTCTCCCCGGTGGGGAGAAGAGACTTGCAGCACTGTTCCGCGCCTCTTTCTCCTCACCACAGAAAGTGATCGCTCGCTTTCCACCCGGTGTCAGATTTAGGCTTGGCGCACTCGTCTTGGTCTCTTCTCCCCACCGGGGAGAAGGTGCCGGCAGGCGGATGAGGGGGGCGACGCCAACGAATTCTTCGCGTTATGTGCCGGGAAGCTGCCCGATTCGAGGCTCAGAGCGCGCCCTTGGCCGCGGCGTCCATATAGGTCGTGGTGAAGCGGAACTTCACATTGCCCTTGTCGCCCTGGACCGAGCCATCGGGATATTCGATGCCGATCACATCCGCCGAGGCAGCGCCATTGCCGAGCAGGCCCTTCTCAAACAGGAAGTTGCGCACGCGGTCCATGGTCTTGGGCAGCTCGGGAGACGCGGTGAAGCTGACGGCATCCGCCGGCTTGTCGAACAGGCGGGTCACGGCCAGCTGGCTCTCGAAGCCGGCCAGATCCGTGCCGGAGGCCTTGCCCATGGCCTCGCGCGCCGCCTTGCCCTCGTCGCTGTCGGCGGCCATGATCTTCATCGTGTCGTACCAGATGCCGGCCAGCGCCTTGCCGAAATCCGGATTGTCCTTGAGCGTTCCGGTGTTGGCGACCAGCAGGTCGATGATTTCGCCGGGGATCTTGGCGCTGTCATAGACCTTCTTGGCGCTCGGATCCTGGAGAATGGTGGAGACCAGCGGGTTCCAGGTGACGACGGCGGTCACCTCCGGCGTCTGATAGGCGGCGACCATGTCGGCATCCGAGGTGTTGACCACCTTCACGTCGCGCTCGGTCGCGCCGATGGTTTCGAGCGCGCGGGCGAGCAGGTAGTGCGACACGGAATATTCGACCAGATTGACGTTCTGGCCCTTGATGTCCTCGAGCTTGTCCTTGCTCTTCAGGATCACGGCGTCATTGCCGTTGGAAAAGTCGCCGACGATCACGGCCGTGGTGTCGACGCCGCCGGCCGCAGGAATGGAAATGCCGTCGATATTGGCCAGCGTTACCGCGTCGAAGGCGCCGGCCGTGTACTGGTTCATCGACTCGACATAGTCGTTGAACTGGGTGACATCGATGGTGATGCCGTACTTGTCGGCCCATTTCTTGACGATGCCGTGATCGGCGGCATAGCCCCAGGGCATCCAGCCGACATAGATCGACCAGGCGACCTTGAAATCCTTCTTCGGCGCGGCTTGCGCAGAGCCACAGAAGCCGGCGACGGCGAGCGTCGCGGCAGCCAGTGTCGACAGGATGGTGTTGAATTTCGTCATGCGTATTCCCCTTTTGCACTTTTCAAAAAGGGAGTGGCGAAGACCAACGCCGCCAATCCCTGGCTAACGAGGTCTCCCGGGCTTTTGTCCCGCCGTGCATCTGGATGGAATGTCTCCTCCATCCAGTGGCTGCTCTCGGACCAGTCACGCGCTCAAAGCGCATCGGAACCCTAGCGGCCAAACTCTGCAAGATAGGAAGCAAGCGGTGTGCCAGAAACGAAGCCGAGCGCGGCGTGCCGAGGCGCCTATCGGGTTCGCAGTCGCAGATGCCTGTTTTTGCGCGCAATTCCTCTGTGCGCCGGAGAGCCTGTCTCGGGCGGATGGTTCTGAGGATCTTGGGGAGGCCTGTGAGGCACCTGCCTGCAACTTGCGCAGGCCGCTGCCTCGCTGACCAAAAAATCGGCTTTGGTGGGTAGGGAGAGGCCGGTTCGTGCCGGCAGAGGGATGACCTCGCGACCTGGGCGAAGCAGGGGTTTTCGCGCGGACCTGCAAGCGGGGCTCCCGCTGCAGGCAACTACCGGCCGGACCTTCTGGCCCGGCCGCTTTCGTCAGGCCACGGCGCGGTGGCCGGTTTCCTGGGCATTGACCATGGCGCCGGCCAACTGGCGGAAGGTCACGCGGCCGAGCGGCTTGCCAGTGGCATCGACGACGGTGATGTCACCTTCCGGCGCCGAGGCCAGCAGGCGCACGGCCTCCTCGATGGTGACGCCGGCCGCGATGGTCGGGCCATGCGGTGCGCCATTGCCTGGCGCGAGCGGCGTCATCACCGCCTCGACATGGACGACGCGGCCGCGGTTCACTTCCTTGACGAAGTTGGCGACATAATCGTCGGCCGGCCGCAGCACGATGTCCTGGCTGGTGCCCTGCTGGATCACCTCGCCATCGCGCAGGATGGCGATCTGGTCGCCGAGCCGCAGCGCCTCGTCAAGATCGTGGGTGATGAAGACGATGGTCTTGCGGATTTCCTTCTGCAGATCGAGCAGAACGGTCTGCATGTCGGTGCGGATCAGCGGATCGAGCGCCGAATAGGCCTCGTCCATCAAAAGCACCGGCGCGTCATTGGCCAGCGCCCGGGCCAGGCCGACGCGCTGCTGCATGCCGCCGGAGAGCTGGTTGGGATATTTCTGCTCGAAGCCCTTGAGGCCGACGCGTTCGAGCCAGCGCATGGCCGTATCGATCCGCTGCGCACGCCCCACGCCCTGCAGTTCCAGGCCGAAGACGGTGTTGTCCAGCACCGTGCGGTGCGGCAGCAGCGCGAATTTCTGGAACACCATGGCCGTCTCCTGACGGCGGAAGGTGCGCAGTTCCGTCTCCGACATTTTCACCACATCGGTGCCGTCCACCAGCACCTCCCCGGCCGTGGGGTCGATCAGCCGGTTGATATGGCGGATCAGCGTGGATTTACCCGAGCCCGACAGGCCCATGATGACCTGAATGGAGCCGGAGGGCATGTCGATATTGATGTCGCGCAGGCCGAGCACGTGGCCATATTTGACGTTCAGCTCGGTCTTGGTCAGGCCGTTGCGCACGGCCTCGACATAGGCGCCGGGATTGGAGCCGAAGATCTTGTAGAGGTTGCGGATGCGGATGCCGCCGAAAGCATGATCAGCCATGCGCGATCTCCCTGTGCTTCTGCAGACGCTTGCCATAGGCCTGGCTGACGCGGTCGAACATGATGGCGATGCCGACGATGGCCATGCCGTTGAAGATGCCCAAGGTGAAATACTGGTTGGCGATGGCTTTGAGCACCGGCTGGCCGAGGCCCTGCACACCGATCATCGAGGCGATGACCACCATGGCGAGCGCCATCATGATCGTCTGGTTGATGCCGGCCATGATGGTGGGCAAAGCCAGCGGCAATTGCACCTTGAACAGCTTCTGCCGGTTGTCGGCGCCGAAGGCGTCGGCGGCTTCCAGCACGTCCTTGTCCACCAGGCGGATGCCGAGATCGGTCAGGCGGATCATCGGCGGAATGGCGTAGATGACGACGGCGATCAGGCCGGGCACCTTGCCGATGCCGAGCAGCATGACCACGGGGATCAGATAGACGAAGCTCGGCATGGTCTGCATCACGTCGAGGATCGGATTGACGATGCGCTGCATGCGGTTCGACCGGGCCATGAGGATGCCGATCGGCAGGCCGATGACGATGGACAGGACGGTGCAGACGAAGATCATCGAGACCGTCCGCATCGTGTCTTCCCACATGTCGAAATAGCCGATCAGCAGCAGGGTCACGAGACAGCCGGCGACGATGCGCAGGCTGCGCGTCGCGGCATAGGCGATCGCCAGGATGAGCAGCGTGATGATCGGCCAGGGCGTCTTCAGCATGAAGCGCTCGGCGCTGATGAGAAAATGCTGCAGCGGTGTGAAGAGACTTTCGATCACGTCGCCGTAGCTGCGGGTAAAGCCGCGAAAGCCCTCGTCGATCGTCTTCTTGAGGTCGCGCAGCATGTCATCGTTCATGTGCGGGAATGTGTAAAACCAGTCCATTCGGTTCCCCTTTTGAAAAGAGCCGACCACATGTCTTTTTCTTGTCGTTTCGGCGGGAGATGCGATGCGCCATTGGCGCACCGCCTTGGCCTGTGGCCTTGTCGGGTGGCAGCGTGAGCAGGCAGGCCCCTGCCGCCCGCGTTGCCTGATCCCCCGATTTGTTGCCCGCAGCCTTGCAGCACCCCCTTTCATCCCGGCCTGGCTCGACAGTCGATCGAAGAGCGAGGGATGCAGAGGGCCAGGAGCATTCGGGTCGCCCGTGCCCGCAAGGACGGGCACGGGATTGCGCAAGGCCTGACAGTCTGTTCAAGACTTGCAGCCGGCCAACGGCGATTATGGGACAGACTGTTAGAGTGCGGCCTCGATCTTGGCGGCGGCCTCAGGCGAAACCCAGGCCTTCCAGATGTCCTTGTTTTCCTTCAGGAAGTGCTTGGCGCTGTCTTCGCCGCTCGCTTGGTTGTCGGTCATCCAGGCCATCAGTTTGCCGACGGTCTGGTTGCTCCAGGCGCGCTTGTTGAGGTAGGTCATGACCTCGGGGGCGACCTTCTCGGAGAAGGGCTTTGCGACCAGTGTGGCGATCGTGTCGACCGGCCAAGCGCTCGGCTTGGGATCGGTGCAGGAGGCCACGGTGATGCAGCGCTTCCATTCCGCGGCGTCATAGGGAACGCCGGCCTGGAGCTGCACCATCTCATACTTGCCGAGCAGCGCCGTCGGGGCCCAGTAATAGCCGACCCAGCCGGCCTTGCGCTCATAGGCCTTGGCGATCGAGCCGTCGAGGCCGGCGGCGGAACCGGTGTCGACCAGCGTCCAGCCGGCCTTTTCCGCGCCGAAGGCCTTGAAGAGCTGCGTGGTCACCACCGTGCCGCCCCAGCCCTGCGGGCCGTTATAGACGGCGCCCTTGCTCGGATCTTCCGGGTCCTTGATCAGGTCGGGATGCTTCAAGAGGTCCGGGATGGTCTTGATGTCTGGATGAGCGTCGGCGAGATATTTCGGGATCCACCAGCCCTGGACGCCGCCATCGGGAAGCGGCGAGCCGGCCTTGACGATCCGGCCCTCGTCGGTGCCCTTCTTGACGACGTCAGGCAGGAGATCGACCCAGGCTTCCGGCGCGATGTCGGGCTGGCCCTTTTCAGCCATGGAGGTGATGGTGGGAACAGTATCGCCGATGGTGATTTCGGCGTCGCAGCCATAGCCTTCGTTGAGAATGAACTTGTCGAGATTGGAGAGGACCTCCGCGCTCTGCCAGTTCATGCTGGCAATCGTGACATGGCCACATTCGGCGGCATTGGCGATGGCCGAGCCTGCGATGGTCCCAAGAAGAAGGCAGGTCGATGCGAGCAGTCTCTTCATTGTCGTTCCCTCTGTTTTTGCGGCAGTCTGACCAAGCTTGGCCTGGTCCGGGCGGGGCGCCGCTGATCCCGCCTGTGGCGGGCGCTAGGACGGTTCTCCCAAGCGGACCGATTTTTCATGGGCTGCAGCCAGGCCGTTTGCGACGGCGGCGCGCAGGCCGGATGACGTCATCGCCTCGATCGCGGCGGCGGTGGTGCCGCGATAGTCGAGGAAGGTGCGGACCGTGTCGGAAGGACAGTCGTCCTGGCGCTCCAGGAGTCGGCCGGTGCCGATCAGAACGGCATTCACCGCGCGGCGGGCGACGTCGCGATCAAAGCCCCTGTCGATGGCATCCAGCATCATGGCTTCGGCCAGCAGGGCGGGAAAGGCCGGTCCGGAGCCGGTCAGTCCGGTCAGATAATCGATCTCGGCTTCGCTGCGCACCTCGTCCTGGGTGCCGCAGGCATCGAAAATGCGCCGGATGATGGCGCGGTCCGCCTCGCCGACGGCGGGCGCGGCCAGCCAGGGTGTGTAGGATTTGCGCACCGTGACGGCGGCATTGGGCAGGGTGCGCACCACGCGCGCGGTGCCGTGCCGTTGGGCGAGCGCCGCGAGCCCGATGCCCGCCATGACGGAGAGCACCAGCTTGCCGCTGGCGTCCACGTGAAGACCGGCCCAGTCGGCAGGGCGCACGCACAGCAGGAGAATATCTGAGCGATCGGCCAGTTCCTGGTTGTCCGTCGTCCAGAAAGCGCCGGGGACTGCGTCTGAGCGGGTGCTGCGATAGGAAAGGGTCAGACGATCGGGCGTGACGACCTCAGCCTCGATCAGGGCTGCCGCAATGGCTGCGCCGAGCCAGCCGGCGCCGCCGATCACCCCAATCTTCAGATCGTCCTTCTGCCGCAATTGATGCTCACTCCGGTTGATATCCATGGCGTGCGTAAAAGCGATCGAGCTCCCGCCTCTGCGGTATCTGGCCAGTGTAAATTGCAATATATTCGGGGATGCGCCTCATTCTCAAAGCGACATTTTCTTGTGACTGCATCGAAATATATCCGATTTGCACGAGATAAGTCGTCCGCGCACGCACGTCTGCGGCACTTTCATCGAAACCGAAGCGCATCAGCATGCGCGCAATGGCCTCCATGCGACTCTGATCGGCCGCCTGGACTTCGGCGAGAATCGGTGGCGACTGCAATGCCCAGCTGCGCACCGCAAACTCGAAGGGCGAGTCGAACAGCGCCCTGTCGAGCCAGCAATCGAACAGGTTGAGCATCGCCTCGACCACGGTTTCGGCATAGGCCTCGGTCTGCTTCACCAGATTGCCGGTGTTCTTGTCCCGCCAGCGCGCCAGCAGCGCGTCCAGAAGCTCCTCCCGGTTCTTGAAGAACCAGTAGAAGCTGGTGCGCGACAGCTTCAGCCGCTTGGCGAGCGGCAGGATCTTCACCGCGTCGATGCCGGACTCGAGAAGCGCCTCATAGGCGGCGTCGAGCCAGCCCTCCTGAGATCCGCGCCATCCGGTGTCCGCTGCAGCCTGCTCCATGTCTCCATGCGTAACCGGCATTGGGGGGGCTGACAAGCAGAAATGTTCATCCCTGTCGTCAACAGAGACACGGATGTCTTCGATGTTGACACTTATGTACATTCTCCCTAGCCTCGGCCGACATCCCCGCACCGGAGCCCTGGTCATGTCGAACGATCCCCTGCTTCAGCCCTTTCAGCTCAAGCATCTGACGCTGCGCAACCGCATCATCGTCACCTCGCACGAGCCGGCCTACCCGGAAGACGGCATGCCGAAGGGGCGCTATCGGGCCTATACGGTGGAGCGCGCGCGCGGTGGCGTTGCACTGACGATGACGGCCGGCTCCGCCGCCGTGTCGAAGGACAGCCCGCCTGTGTTCAACAACCTGCTGGCCTACAAGGACGAGATCGTTCCGTGGATCCGCGAGATGACCGATGCCGTCCACGAGGCGGGTTCGGCGATCATGATCCAGCTCACCCATCTCGGCCGCCGCACGCGCTGGGACAAGGGCGACTGGCTGCCCGTGCTGGCGCCGTCGCATCACCGCGAAGCCGCCCATCGCGCCTTTCCCAAGAAGCTGGAAGACTGGGACATCGAGCGCATCATCAAGGACTTCGCCGATGCGGCCGAGCGCATGAAGGCGGGCGGCATGGATGGCGTCGAGCTGGAGGCCTATGGCCATCTGATCGATCAATTCGCCTCGCCGCTGACCAACGAGCTGGACGGCCCCTATGGCGGCTCGCTCGACAATCGCCTGCGCTTCTGTTTCGACGTGTTCAAGGCGATGCGCGCACGGGTGGGCGACGACTTCATCCTCGGCGTGCGCTACACGGCGGATGAATGTCTTCCCGGCGGGACGGACAAGGCCGATGGCCTGGAAATCTCCCGCCGCCTGAAGGAAAGCGGGCTGATCGACTATCTCAACGTCATTCGCGGCCATATCGACACCGATCCCGGCTTGACCGACGTGATCCCGATCCAGGGCATGGCCAGCGCGCCGCATCTGGATTTCGCCGGCGAGATCCGCGCCGCCACCCGCTTCCCCATCTTCCATGCCGCCAAGATCCAGGACGTCGCCACCGCCCGCCATGCGATCGCCGCCGGCAAGGTGGACATGATCGGCATGACGCGCGCGCACATGACCGACCCGCATATCGTGCGCAAGATCATGGAAAAGCGCGAGGACGACATCCGCCCCTGCGTCGGCGCCAATTACTGTCTGGACCGCATCTACCAGGGAGGCCTTGCCTTCTGCATCCACAATGCCGCGACGGGCCGCGAGGAAACGATGCCGCACGCTATCCCCAAGGCCGACGTGCGCAGGAAGGTGGTGATCGTCGGGGCCGGCCCGGCGGGACTTGAGGCCGCGCGCGTCAGTGCCGAGCGCGGGCATGAAGTCGTCGTGTTCGAGGCGGCGAGCGACCCCGGCGGCCAGATCCGCCTCACCGCCCAGAGCGAGCGCCGGCGCGAGATGATCGGCATTATCGACTGGCGCATGAGCCAGTGCGAAAAGCTGGGCGTCACCTTCCATTTCAACAGCTGGGCCGAAGCCGGGACGATCCTGGCGGAAGCGCCCGATGTCGTCATCATCGCCACGGGCGGCCTGCCGCATACAGAGGTGCTCAGCGCGGGCAACGATCTCGTCATCTCGTCCTGGGACATTCTCTCCGGCGATGTGAAGCCGGGCACCAATGTGCTCGTCTATGACGATGCCGGCGACCATGCCGGGTTGCAGGCGGCCGAAGTGATCGCCAAGGCCGGCGGCAAGGTGGAGATCATGACGCCTGACCGCGCCTTCGCGCCGGAGGTGATGGCGATGAACCTCGTGCCCTATATGCGCGCGCTGCAGAAGCTCGACACCACCTTTACCGTGACTTACCGGCTGGAAGCGGCCGAGAAGAGCGGCAACCAGATCGTCGCTCATGTCGGCAGCGATTATGGCGGCGTGTCCAAGCAGCGCCTCGTCGACCAGATCGTCGTCAATCACGGCACGATCCCGCTGGACGAGCTCTATTTCGAGCTGAAGCCGGCCTCGCGCAATCTGGGCGAAGTCTCCTATGACGCGCTGATCGCAGGCGCGCCGCAGACGGTGGCGCGCAATCCCGAGGGACGCTACCAGCTCTTCCGCATCGGCGACGCCGTGGCCGCCCGCAACACCCATGCCGCGATCTACGACGCCCTGCGGCTGGCGAAGGATCTCTGAGCGCGCCTTGCCGCGCAGCAGGCCGCGCCGCCGGGACAGGAAATGCCCGGGCGGCGCGTGTCGTGCTGCCTTTGGCCTCGCCGGCTGGCCCGGTGACGGCGATGGTCAATGGCCGGCGCCGGAGGCGACGCTTTCCTCCCTCTCCGCCGCCTCGCCCAGCGACAGGAAGACGACGAGAGCGGTCAGCGTGGTGATGGCGGCCAGCAGCAGCAGCAGCCAGGAGAAGGCCGCGCCATAGAGCGTGAGGATCTCGGCCGGATCTGCGCCGGGCAGGGCGGCCATTGCGCCCTTCAGGTCGCCGATGGCGAGGCTCTGGCCGGCCACCTGCGGCTGTCCGGGCAGTCCGGCAGCCTGGATGCGGCCGGTGATCAGCAGCGACAGGATGGCGCCGACCACGGCAAGCGCCACGCCTTCGCCCGCGACGCGCACGGTGGAGAAAATGCCCATGGCCATGCCGGCGCGTTCCTTCGGCACCACGCCGATGGCAAGACCATCCATCAGGCCCCAGGGCAGGCTGATGCCCGTGCCGATCACGAGCATGGGCAGGGCAAGCACGGCTGGCGGTGTGCCGGGCGGCAGGGCGGCAAGCCAGACAAGGCCTGCAGCGGTGACAATCAGTCCGCCGCCGCACAGCGTTGCCGGACGCAGCCACCGCGCAAGCCAGCCCGCGACGATCGGCAGCACGAGGAGCGGCGCCGAGAGCGCGATCATCAGCCCGCCGCCCGCCACGGCGCTCATGCCTTCGATGCCGACGAACCGCAGCGGCAGCAGGATCAGCAGAACCACGAAGCCATAGGCCGGCGCGGCGGCCAGCAACTGCACGCCGACGAAGCGGCGATAGCGAAACAGCGAGAGATCGAGCATCGGCCGCGCCACCGTCCGCTCGATGCCGATGAACAGGGCAAAGCACAGGGCCGCAGCCAGCAGCAGGCCGAGAACCAGACCATCGCCCCAGCTCCGCTCGGGCACCAGCAGCATGCCATAGGTGAACAGCGCCAGCATGGCGGTGAAGGCCGCAGCCCCCGGCCAGTCCAGTCCCCGCGCGGCCGGATCGCGGCTCTCCTTCAGGACCAGCCGGCCGATCAGGAAAGCGAGCGTGGTCAGGAACACGACGGCGAGGAAGATGCTGCGCCAGCCGAAGCTTTCGATCATCGCGCCGGAGGCGACCGGCCCCAGCGACAGCCCGACGCCGAAGCTCGTTCCGACGACGCTGAAAGCGCGCAGGCGCGCCGGTCCGTCGAATTCCTGCGCAAGCGCCGCAGCCCCGCCGGCATAGGCCGCGGCCGCCGCGAGACCCTGGCCACCGCGCAGGAGGTCGAAAAGGAGAATGTCGGGCGCCACCGTCAGAGCGAGGGAAAAGAGCGCGAAGCTTCCGGCGCCGAACAGGAAGACGCGGCGGCGGCCGAGGCTGTCGGCGAGCGCGCCCGAGGCCATCAGCGCTGAGCCGAAGGTGAGCATGAAAGCATTGGTGACCCAGGCCGTGGCGACGGGACCGGCCCCAAGCGTTCCGGCGATCGAGGGCAGGGCGACGGCCGTGCCGGTGAAGGTGAGCGGCATGGCCGCCGCCGCGAGGCAGACGGAAAGCAGGGCAAGATAGGGATGCGCGCGGGTGGCGCGCACAGGGGGTTTTGCTGGCATGAAATGCCCTCCGCAGGAGCGAGGATGATGCAATAACGGACCAAGCCGTTGCCCCAGCACTATATTAGCGCTTGAATAAGCGATAAGATCGGCATCTATCCGATCAATCCGGAATAAAACGCTTGAATGGGACGTCGCTATGGATCGTCTGACCGGCCTTTCCGCTTTCGTCCGCACGGCCGAACTCGGCAGCTTCGCCGCTGCGGGGCGCGTGCTGGGGCTGTCGCCCTCGGCGGTTGGCAAGGCGGTGAGCCGGCTTGAAAGCCAGCTGTCCGTGCAGTTGATCCAGAGAACGACCCGCAGCCTGCGCCTGACGGAGGAGGGGCGCGATTTTCACGAGCGCTGCCGGCGCATCCTCGACGATCTCGACGATGCGCAGGAGAGCCTGCTGCGCACCCGCGAAGCGCCGCGCGGGCCGCTCCGTCTCTCCTGCCCGATCATCGCCTATTACCTCTTGCTGCCGATCTTGCCGGCTTTCATGGAGCGCTATCCGGAGATCACGCTCGATCTCGACTTTACCGACCGCATTGTCGACCTGATCGAGGAGGGGGTGGATGTCGCGATTCGCAGCGGGCAATTGCCGGATAGCCGGCTGATGGTGCGCACGCTCAGGCCCTTCCGCCTGCTGCTCATGGCCACGCCCGCCTATCTCGCCCGCCACGGCACGCCGCGCTGCCCGCGCGACCTGGCGAACCATTGCAGCATCGGATTTCGCTATCCCAACAGCGGCAAGATCCAGACCTGGCCGCTGCGCCGACCCGAAGGCGAGCCGGAGCCGCGCCTGCGCTATGTGCTCACCTGCAACAACATGGAGGCGCTGCGCGGCGCGGTGCTGCGCGATCTCGGCATCGGCTGCATGCCGGATTTTCTGGCGGAGGCGCCCGTTCTGGCCGGCGACCTCGTGCCCGTGCTCCTCGATCATCTCGACGCGCCCAGCCAGTTCAACCTGATCTGGCCGTCGAGCCGGCATCTGTCGCCAAAGGTCCGCGTTCTGGTGGATTTCCTGGCCGAGCGCCTGTTTCTCTCCACACCCTGCCTTTCCCATCAGCAAGGGCAAACAGGTGCTGGCTCAAAGGCTTGACCAAGCTTCGCGTCTTACACTAACACGCTAAGACAGCCCGATGCCTTATCCCCATTGCCGCAGAAGCGGTGCGATTAGCGGGTTGGGGAAGCGGCGCTTGATGGTGACCGCATGGAAGAATTCCATCATGCCCGGTAGGGCGTCGAACTCCACCAGCGTGCCGGCCTCCAGCTCGCCCTTCACCACGATTGGCGGCAGCACCGCGAGGCCCGCGCCCTCGCGCGTGAGGAGACGCATCATCGCCATGTCGTCCACCTCCGCGGCGATCTGCGGCGTCAGTCCGAGCCTGGCGACGAGGGCCTCGAACTGGGCGCGTACGCCGCTTTCGAGCGTCGGCAGGATGACGGGGTGTTCGGCCAGAAGCTCGGCGAGCCCGGCGCCCGGGCGGCCATAATCCGGCCTGCCGATCAGGCTCACGCGCTGCTGGTAGACGGGCTGGGTGATCAGCGGCGTCACCGAATCGGCCATCGGCGCCTGGTTCAAAAGCACGATGTCGAGGTTCAGCGTTTCCAGCGCGCGCAGCAACTCCGCCGTGCTGCCGGAGCGCAGGATCATGTCGACATCGGCGCGCCCGAGAAGCGGGCGCAGGAATTCGATCTGGAAATTGCGCGAGAGCGTGGCGAGCGCGCCGATGCGGATGGCGCGCCGCGCCTTGCCGGTTTCCTTCAGCGTCTCCACCAGTTCCTCGCCGGCGGAAAAGATCGTATCGGCCCGGTCGAGCGCGATCCGGCCGGCCTCGGTCAGATAGAGCTTGCGACCGCGGCGCTCGAACAGCGCATGGCCAAGCCGCTCCTCCAACTGTTTGATCTGAATGGACAAAGCCGACTGGGACAGGTTCAGCCGCTCGGCCGTGCGCGTCAGGTTTCCATCATGGGCGACGGCGCGAAAATAGCGCAGATGGTGATAGTTCAGCTCGGTCATTCTTCTATTTTATAGAACGTATTTCGCAAAACAATGAATTTTTATCATTCTCCGGCGGCTGGTAACAGGTCTGTGACACCGCTTCCATCCCGCTGACCCGGCAGACTGCGCGCCTCCCGCGCAGCCGCCCAGACCGGAGACGTCCCGTGCTCTACTCCCTGCCGCTTCTCGCGCCGCTGCTGCTTGCCGGCGCCTCACTCTTCGCCTTCCGCGGGCCCGGGCTTCGCCCGCGCCGTGCCATTCAAGTGGCCGAAGGCGCCGCTCTCGCCGCATTTCTCGTCGCCCTGCTGTCCGGCCTGGTGCTGGCGCTGCACGGGCCGGGAACGAGCGTCCCGATCGGCTTCGGCATGCTCGCGCTTTCCTCCCGGCTCGATGCCGTCAGCCTGGTCATGCTGCTGCTCGTGTCCTTCATCGGCTGGGCGGTGTTGCGCTATGCCGGCACCTTCCTGGATGGCGAGCAGAGGCAGGGGCCCTTTACCGGCTGGATGACGGCGACGCTCGCAGCCGTGCTGCTGCTGGTCCAGTCCGGCACGCTGTTGCAATTCGTCATCGGCTGGCTGCTGACGAGCCGGCTTTTGCACCAGCTGCTGCTGTTCTATCCCGAGCGGATCGCCGCGCAGCGGGCCGCGCGCAAGAAGCGAATCGTGTCGCGGATCGGCGATGTCGCCCTGATCGGCGCCGTCCTCCTGCTCGCCAAGGTGTACGGCACCGGCGATATCGCCACCATCCTCGCGGCGGCGCGCGCCGGTGAGGGTCTGCCGGCCGTAACGGTTGCCGCGGCGCTGCTCGCCCTCGTGGCGCTGTTGAAGTCCGCCCAGTTTCCGACCCATGGCTGGCTGACCGAAGTGATGGAAACGCCGACGCCGGTGTCGGCCCTGCTGCATGCGGGCGTGGTCAATGCGGGCGGCTTCCTGCTGATCCGCTTTGCCGATGTCATGCTGCAGGCGCCGGTGGTGCTGGCGGTTCTGGTGATGGTCGGCGGCTTCACCGCGCTGTTCGCCAGCCTGGTCATGCTCACCCAGCCGGCGGTCAAGACCTCGCTTGCCTGGTCCACCGTCGCGCAGATGGGCTTCATGATCCTGCAATGCGGCCTGGCGCTCTTCCCGATCGCGCTGCTGCACATCGTCGCCCATTCGCTCTACAAGGCCCATGCCTTCCTGGCTTCCGGCACGGCGATCGAAACCATTGCCGCAATCAAGCGCCCGGGCCCGATCGCCATTCCGAATGCCCGGGCGGTCGGGCGCGCCTTCCTGCTGGCGCTCGCCATTTATGCGGTGATCGGCCTCCTCTTCGGCTTTGCCGACAAGCCGCCGCAGGCGCTGGCGCTGGGGGCGATCCTGATCTTCGGCGTGGCCTATCTGATTGCGCAGGGCCTTGCCGATGCCGCCCCCTGGGCGCTCACCTGGCGCACCGCGCTCTATGCGATCACGGCCGCCACCACCTATTTCGCCCTGCAGCGCATTGCCGATGCGCTGATGATCGGCACGCTTCCGCCAACGCCCGAGCCCGGCCCGCTGGAATGGACGCTGATGCTCACGGCCATCCTCAGCTTCGGCGCGGTCGCTATCGCGCAGTCGCTCCTCCCGCTCTGGGGCCATCATCCGGCCGCCGCCGGGCTCCGGGTGCATCTGGCCAATGGCCTTTACGTCAATGCCCTCTTCGATCGCCTGCTCGGTGGCTGGACGCTGCCGCGCACCGCCGCCGTAACCGCTGATACCGCAAAGGACTGACCCATGACCGAGAGAATGGCTGTCGATATGCTTCATGGAGAAACGCTGGCAAAGGCCGCGGATCAGGCGGTGCGCGCCATCCCGCCGGCCTGGCCGCTGACGGCGACCGTTGCCGTCAATCCCTTTCTCGGCCAGGTGAACGAGAGCCTGGACCGCACCGCCGCCCGGCTCGCCCGCATCAGTGGCGTTCGGCTGGCGCTGCCGCGGCGGCACTATGCCGAGAGGGTCGAAAAGGGCAAGATCCGTGACGAGGACCTGCTGGCGGCCCTGCGGGCAAGCCCGCTCCCGGGCGGCATGGATCTGGCGGCGCTGAAGGCGGCGCTGGCCGAGGAGCCGCAGCCGGCCGAAGCCTTGCCGACCATTGCCGAACTCGCGGCCCGCGCGACGGGACAGGACTGGCCGGGCCTGGTGCGCGAGCGGATCGGCAGCTTTGCCGCCGGCTTCTTCGATGAAGGACAGGCGCTCTGGGCCGCGTCGCGGCACAATGGGCTCTATGCGGCCTGGCGTGCCTTCGCCACCCATGACCTGACGCCGGAAATCCACGGCCTCAAGGGTTTCGGCATCACCGTGGCCGAAGCGCCCGAAACCGCTGACGCGGCGATTGCGCGCGCCGCCGTCTCGCTTGGTCTTGGGGCCGAGCCCGGCACCTATTTCCATCAGCTGCTGCTGTCGCTCGGCGGCTGGGCGCAGTTCGCCCGCCACCTGCAGTTCAAGGCGGAGATGGACGGGCGCACGGACAGCACCGCGCTCGACCTGCTCGCCATCCGCCTCGTGTTCGAGGAGGCGCTCTATGCCGGCCACAAGGTAGCCATCGAGAGCGCCTGGCAAAAGGTGCGGCGGGTGCATGCCGAGCCGGTCCAGGCCGATCGGGACATCCTGATCGCAAGTGTGCTGCAACTGGCGGCCGAACATGCGGCGCAGCGCCAGCTCGCCGCCACGCTGGCCGCCCCGGTGGCCGCCGCAGCGGTGGCCACTCCGGTCGCGGAAGGGAAGGCGGCGCGCCAGCCGCTGCTGCAGGCGGCCTTCTGCATCGATGTGCGCTCGGAGGTTTTCCGGCGCGCGCTCGAAAGCAGCGATTCCGGCATCCGCACGCTGGGCTTTGCCGGCTTCTTCGGCCTCGGCACCAGCCATAAGGGCTTCGCCTCCTTCGTGGCCGAACACCGCTTGCCGGTTCTCCTGAAGCCCTCCGTCTTCAGCTGCAGCGCCGTGGAGGGCAAGGCCGATGCCGATCTCAAGGCGCGGTTCAACGCCCGGGCGTCACGGGCCTGGGGCCGGTTCAAGCTCGCCGCCGTCTCCTCCTTCGCCTTCGTCGAGGCCGCCGGGCCGGTCTATGCCGCCAAGATCCTGCGCGATGGCCTGGGCCTTGGTGCGGGATTGTGGAAGGGTTCCGCAAAGGCGAAGGGGGTGGACGCGGCGCGGCCGCGCCTTGCGGCTGACATCGACATCGAAACGCAGGCGGCGATGGCCGAGCGGATCCTGCGGGCCATGTCGCTGACCGAAGGCTTTGCCCGCATCGTGCTGATCGCCGGCCATGGCGCCAATGTGGTGAACAACCCCTATGCCAGCGCGCTGCATTGCGGCGCCTGCGGGGGCCATGCCGGCGATGTCAATGCGCGGCTGATCGCCGGCATGCTGAACGACCGGGCGGTGCGCGAACATCTGCGGGCGAAGGGCATCGACATTCCGGCCGGGACCGTCTTCCTCGGCGGCCTGCACGATACCACGACCGACGGGGTCACCCTGTTCGAGGAGGATCTGGAGCAGGGCCTTGCCGCCGACGAACGCGCGCGTATCCGGCAATGGCTGGACAATGCCGGCCGGCTGGCGCGGGCGGAAAGGGCGCTGCGCCTGCCGCTTGCCTCCGGCGACGATGTCGCCGGGCGCAGCCGGGACTGGTCGCAGGTGCGCCCCGAGTTGGGGCTTGCCGGCTGCCGCGCCTTCATCGCCGCGCCGCGCGGGCGCACGGCCGGCCGGTCGCTGGAGGGCCAGGCCTTCCTGCATGATTATGTCTGGCGCAAGGACGAGGGCTTCAAGGTGCTCGAACTGATCCTGACGGCGCCCGTCGTGGTCGCCAGCTGGATCAGCCTGCAATATTTTGGCTCGACGGTGGCACCCTCGCTCTTCGGCGCGGGCAACAAGCTCCTGCACAATGTCGTCGGCGGCATCGGCGTGGTCGAAGGCAATGGCGGCAATCTGCGCGCCGGCCTTCCCTGGCAGTCGGTGCATGACGGGGTCGGCTTCGTGCATGAGCCGCTGCGGCTCACCGTCGCCATCGAGGCGCCGAAGGAGGCGATCGGCAATGTCCTGCGGCAGCATCCGCAGGTTCGCGCCCTGTTCGACAATGGCTGGCTGCACCTCTTCGCGCTCAACGAGCGGGGGCAGATGGCCTGGCGCTATGTCGGCGATCAGGCATGGGAGGCGGCCGGCGCAGACGAAGCCGGCGTGCTTGATCGCAAGCGCGCGGGATAGAACATCGTATTGAAGACTGTTTTCAGTCAGATGCTCTGACGCGCCAGGAGATCAGCGGGCCGAGAGGTGCTCTCCCTTTCGGCCCAAAGCTTTTAAACGTCATGCCGGGACTGCGTGTCGCCCTGGCACCCTCGCGGGCTTCTCAGGCGGCGGCTCTGGTCCCTCTTGCGGAGGGAGTGCGCCAGTCGTCTCGCTGTCTTTCCGGCGCCAGCTGCCGGTTGACGCGGAAGGCGGCGATCAGCTGCAGCAGTTCTTCCGTGTCATTGGCCAGAACCTGAACGGAGGCCGTGGTTTCCTCGGCCATGGCCGCGTTTTGCTGGGTGGCGGTGTCGAGCTGGTTCAGCGTTTCGCTGATGGCGCGCAGGGTCGTGTTCTGCTCGCCGGCGCTGTCGGCGATCGCCTGGACGATGCTGCGCGTGTCGTCGATCTGCCCGGCGATGCGCTTCAGGGCGTCGCCGGCTTCGCCGACCAGGCGCACGCCTTCGTCCACTTCGCCGGTCGAGCGGGCGATCTGTACCTTGATATCCTTGGCGGCGGCGGCCGAACGCTGTGCGAGTTCGCGAACCTCCTGCGCCACCACCGCGAAGCCCTTGCCGCTCTCGCCGGCCCGCGCCGCCTCGACACCGGCATTCAGGGCGAGAAGATTGGTCTGGAAGGCGATCTCGTCGATCACGCCGATGATCTTGCCGATTTCGACGGACGAGCCTTCGATGCTGGACATGGCCGCAATTGCACGGGCGACGATGGTGTCGCTGCGGCGGGCTTCCTCGCTGACGGCCTTGACCTTGCGGGCGGCTTCGTCTGCGCCTTCCGCCGTGTGGCGCACGGTAACGCTCAGCTCGTCGAGTGCGGCGGAGGTTTCCTCCAGGCTTGCGGCCTGGCGCTCGGTGCGCTGGGCCAGATCGTTGGAGGCGTTGCGGATCTCCTCCTTGCTGATGCCGATATCACGGCCGCGCCCGCTGACATGGATCATGGCGCTTTCGAGCTTGCCGAGCGCGCCGTTGAAATTCTCGCGCAGCGCCTGATAGCGCTCGCCGAGATCGCCGCAGCGCACGGTGAGATCGCCGCGCGACAAGCCTTCCAGTGTCTCGCCGATGGTGGCGACCACGCGGGCCTGCAGGGCCGCATCGGCGCGCTGCTGGTCCTGATTGCGCTGCCGCTCCTGGTTGGCGACCTCGCGATGTTCCGCCTCGCTGGCGGCCAGCGCATTGCGCTCCTTGATCTTGTTTTGCAGCGACAGCGTCGCCTTGGCCATCAGTCCTACCTCGTTGCGCATTTCGGAATGCGGAATCGGGCGGTTCACGTCCTCGTCGGCCACGTCGCCCAGCGCATCATGGATCGCCTGCAGGGGCTTGGTGATGCCGCGGATGACATAGAGGGCGGCGGCCATGGCCAGGAGCAGGATGCCGAAGCCCGCCGCCAGCATCTTCATCGTGATTTCGTGCATCTGCGCTTCGAGGTCGTCGAGATACAGACCTGTCACCACCACCACCTTCCAGGGCTCGAAGGCCTGGGCATAGGCGCTCTTGCGGAAGAGCTGGCTCGGGTCGGCGCCAGGCTTCGGCCCATAGAAATCCGTGCGTCCGCCGCCCGCGCGCGCCAGTTTGATCAGTTCCTCCCGGTAGAGCTTGCCTGTCGGGTCCGGCTTGTTGCGCAGATCCTGGCCGACCTTGGCGGGATCAAAGTGGAACATCATTCGCACATCGTAGTCGTAGCCGAAGAAATAGCCGTCCGGGCTGTATTTCATGCTGTTCAACATCGCGAAGGCCTGAGCCTTGGCGTCCGCCTCGCTCAACTCGCCGGCCTGCTGACGCTTGTAATAGACCTGGAGAATGGACAGGGCGCTTTCCACCTCGGTGCGCAGCATCTCATAGCGCTCCTTGTAGAGCGAGTCGGACGAGGTCTTCAGCTGCAGGCCCATCGCCACGCCGAAGGCCAGAATCAGGCCTGCGACCAGGATCAGCAGCTGCTGGGAAATTTTCAGGTTTCGCACTCGACAAGCCCCCTCGGCTGTGCACGGACTGTCTACACTATCCGCATTGAGAATTAAGATATTGTAATAGAGCGCGAACCTTTATTTATGATGTATCCCTACTATTATTTTTGCTCATGATGCTTGCAGTTTCTGAAATTAATACACGCGTCAATCTGCAGAACTCGTTATGTCGGGCAGGCCGTGAAGGATCGCGGATCGGCCAGGCCAGGGCTACGAGGCGTGGGCCATCAGACAGGGCGACATCCCACATCGTGGCTTCAGGCAGCGGATGTGTTCACGGGGGAAAGGATGTGTCGCGCGCCGGCCGCTCGCGAGGATTGCCGGCCGCTCGGCTCCGACAGTGAGATCGCGCGCTCGCTCAACGGAAGAATCTGTCGGCCGCAACCGAGTCTGTCCGACAATAAATCATATAATACCACCTGTTTCATCGAAACGACGCGGTGGCAGCAGCGTCCGGCATCAGGGAAAATGCAGCGGAGGTCGAAAGCGCGGAACCGGCTTCTTTTCGCTCGGGTGATCTGGTGTGCTGCAACAGAACACGGCAGGCACCGGCCCTTGAACCGAAGGGCCGGTGCCTGCCGCAGGGGCGATGCGCTAGTCTTCGAGGATTTCGCTCTGTTTGCTCGTGTCCCGCATGAACAAGTATACCACGAGCGAGATCGCGATCATCGCTGTCACATACCAGTAAAAGCCCTGCTCCCAGCCGCTGCTCTTGAACTGCAGCGCGACGAATTCGGCCGTGCCGCCGAACAGCGTGTTGGCCAGCGCATAGGGAAGCGCGACGCCGAGAGCACGGATATGGGCGGGAAACAGCTCGGCTTTGACCACGGCGTTGATCGAGGTGTAGCCCGTGACGATGACCAACGCTGCCATCACCAGCAGACCGGCGGTCAGCGGATCCTTGGTGTGTTCCAGGGCCGAGAAGATCGGATAGGTGAAGAGCACGCCCAGCACGCCGAAGGTGATCATCAGCGGCTTGCGGCCGATCCTGTCCGAGAGCCCGCCGGCGATCGGCTGAAGCAGCATGAAGACGAACAGCGTCACGGCGTTGATTTCGCTGGCGGTCTCGCGCGAGAAGCCCGAAGTGTTGACCAGGAATTTCTGCATGTAGATCGAGTAGGCATAGAAGGCCAGCGTGCCGCCTGCGGTCAGCAGCATGACGATGGCGGTCTCCTTCGGATGCTTGGTCAGGAGCTGCCAGAAACCCGACTTCGGCTTGTCGCCGGCCTTGACGTTCTTGAAGCTTTCGGTTTCCGCAAGGCCACGGCGCAGCCAGAAGACCACGACAGCCAGGCCGGCGCCGACGAAGAAGGGGATGCGCCATCCCCAGGCGTTCAGCGCCTCGGTGGTCATCACGTTCTGGAGGATGAGCAGCACGGCGATGGCCAGAAGCTGGCCTGAGATCAGCGTGACATATTGGAAGGAGGAGAAGAAGCCGCGGCGATCCTTGCCGGCCATTTCCGAGAGATAGGTGGCGGAGGCGCCATATTCCCCGCCAACCGAGAGGCCCTGCATCAGGCGGGCAATGACGAGAAGCACCGGCGCGGCCACGCCGATCGTCTGATAGTCCGGCGTCAGCGCGATGATCAGCGAGCCTGCGCACATCAGCGTCACCGACAGCGCCAGGCCGGACTTGCGGCCATGACGGTCGGCATAAAGACCCATGATCCAGGCGCCGACGGGCCGCATGACGAAGCCGACGGCGAAGACGGCGGCGGAGTTCAGAAGCTGGGCGGTCTGATCACCGGCGGGAAAGAA
Source organism: Xaviernesmea rhizosphaerae (assembly GCF_001938945.1). GTDB lineage: Bacteria > Pseudomonadota > Alphaproteobacteria > Rhizobiales > Rhizobiaceae > Xaviernesmea > Xaviernesmea rhizosphaerae. Next base: position 236,863 of record NZ_MKIO01000041.1, on the reverse strand, counting down.
ATGCGGTGCGAAATACAGGGCAAAGGCGGCATAGACATACCAGTCGAACCATTCGACGAGATTGCCAGTCGAACCGCCGATGATCGATTTCAACCGCTTGCCGCGGTCCGGCGCGTGCGCATCAGCCTTCTTCATCGCGGCTCTATCGAATGCAGTATTCACAGTCTCGATCGACACACTCAGACCCTCCCTGGTCAGGTTGCACAGATGCGCCCTGCGAGCCTCTGCCGGCAGGACCAATAGCGTGTGCGCGGCTCAGGATCGACGTGGCGTCGCCCGGGCAGCCAGCCTCTTGCCCCGGGGCCATGGCTGCTGACCGGCGTCTGGCCGAAGTCTGAAAGCTGTTGGAGCCATCCTCCCGACGGCGCGTGCTATTGGCCGCAGTGTGCGGCAGCGGAGAGTCAATTGTGAACCTTTTGCCACATTTTGCCTAAGTCATTGCCGAGCAAAGGTTTTGTTAAGGTTTCACGCCAATGGAGCCAAAAAGTCGTGCTGATTTCTGCATGGCGTTGCGGCGCGTTGTGCAATATCCTGCACAGATGTTGTCGAAGTCCCGCTTGAAGATCTGGCTGCTCGTGCTGCCTGTCCTGGCTGTTGCCGCGCTCGTCTGGAGCGGGGCATCGCTCTGGTCGCGCCGTGAGGCGGCGGAGCGTCTGGCGCGGGAGGCGGAGACGCTGGCGCGCCAGCATGGCCGGCTGATCGACAGCGAGCTCGCCCGCTTTCGCCTGATGCCGATCGTGCTTGGCGAATATGGCGATCTGGTCGATGCCCTGTCGAACCGTGACCGCGAGACGGCGACGCGCCTCAGCGACAAGCTCGGCTTTCTCGTGCGGGAGACCGGCGCCTCCTATATCTATCTGATCAATCGCGATGGCGTGGCCGTGTCCGCTTCCAATCTGCGCGAGCCAACCAGCTTCGTCGGCCAGGATTTCGGCTTTCGGCCCTATTTCAACGAGGCGATGCGCGACGGCGCGGCCGAATATTATGGCGCCGGCCTGCTCACCCGCCGGGCCGGCCTGTTCCTGGCGCGGCGCGTCGGCGAGAGCGAGGCGGCCTCCGGCGTCGTCGTCGTCAAATATGAGTTCGGCGCGCTCTCGGCGAGCTGGGCGAGCGATCCCGGCCGCACGCTGGTGGTCGATGCCAACGGCATTATTCTCGCCGCGCCGGACGAGGATCAGATCCTGACGACCCTTGCGCCTCTGCCGGCCGCGGTGCGCCAGCAGATCGACCGGATCGGCCAATATGGCGATGCGGCGCTGGAGCAGGGCAAATATCGTTTCGCGGGGCCGGACCGCATCGTCACGGCCGAGGGCGCGCGCATGGTCTATGCCTCGCTGCCCATTGCCGGCACGGATCTGCGCCTGCTGCATCTCCTCGACAGCGGCCCGGCGCGCGCGGCGGCCGATCGGCGCGCGGCGCTTGCCACTCTTGCCATCCTGCCGCTTCTGCTGCTTGCCAGTTTCGCGCTCTGGTGGCGCGCTGACCGCGCCGCCCGGCGGGCGGCCGAGCGGCGCGCGCTCGAGGAGGCCGTGGCCGAGCGCACGGGGCAGCTGCGCAAGGAAATGGGATATCGCGCGCTTGCCGATCAGCGCTACCGCGAGGCGCGCGAGGAGCTGGCGCAGGCCAACCGGCTGGCCTCGGTCGGCTCCATCGCCGCCGGCCTGATGCATGAGATCAACCAGCCCGTGGCCACCATCCGCACGCTGTCGGAAAATGCCCTGCACCATCTCGCCGCCAGCCGCAGCGAGCGCGTGCGCGACAGTCTCGGCACCATGATCGCGATGACGGAACGCATCGGCACGCTGACGCAGGAGATGCGCGGCTTTGCCCGCCGGGGCGAGGAGAAGATCGGCCCCCAGTCGCTCGACGCCATCATCTCCGGCGCCATGCTGCTGATGGAGGACCGGATCGCTAAGGCCGGCATCCGTCTGGACCGGCCGCCATCGGGCCAGCCGAGCGTGCTCGGCAAGCGCGTGGCGCTCGAGCAGGTTCTGGTCAATCTGCTGCAAAATGCCATGGATGCGCTCGAGGCCGTGCCCGATGCGCGGATCGCGATGACGGTCGAGCGCCGCGACGAGACGATCCGCCTGATGGTGGCCGATAACGGGCCGGGCATCGACCCTGCGCTGGGCAAGGACGTGTTTCAGCCCTTCGTCACCGGCAAGCCCAATGGGCTCGGGCTGGGTCTCGGCATCGCCGAGGACATCATGCGCGATGTCGGCGGCGCGCTGGAGATCACCGCCTCGCCCCTTGGCGGCGCGGCCTTTACCGTGACCATGAGGACGGCATGACGCAGAACGCACCGGATCGCATCCTGCTGGTCGACGACAACCCGGCCTTTCGCGCCGCGCTCGCCGATTCCTTCGCCATTGCCGGCCTGGAGGTCGAGCTGCATGAGGACGGGCAATCCGCGCTCGCCAGCCTCTCCGGCACGCTGCCTGGCGTCGTCGTCACCGATCTTCGCATGCCCCGCCTCGACGGCAATGATCTGTTCGAGGCCATTCTTGCGCGCGACCGGGAATTGCCCGTGATCCTCATGACGGGCCATGGCGATATTGCCATGGCGGTGGCGGCGCTGAAGCGCGGCGCCTTCGATTTTCTGGCCAAGCCCTTCATGACCGACCATCTGATCGCCTCCGTCAGACGCGCGCTGGAAACGCGGCGTCTCGTCGTCGAAAATCGGCGTCTGCGCCAGGCGGCGCTGGAGGCGGAGCAGGCCTCGCCGCTGCTGGGCCAGACGCCGGCCATGGTCCAGCTGCGCGACATGATCCAGCGGATCGCCCATACCGACGTCAACGTGCTGATCGAGGGCGAGACCGGCACGGGCAAGGAGCTGATCGCCAGGCTGCTGCATCAGGGAAGTCCGCGGCGCGGACGCCCTTTCATCCGCGTCGATTGCGCCGCGGTGACCGAGGCGATGGTCGACGACACCCTGTTCGGGACCCGCCTGCGCCGTGGCCAGATTGCCGAGGCGCAGCGCGGCACGCTGTTTCTGGACGGGGCGGAGGCCATGTCGCCGCTGATGCAGGGGCGGATGCTGGCCATTGCCGAAAACCGCGAAATGCCGAGCCCGGCGGGCGGCATGGTTCCCGTCGATGTCAGGATCATCGCCGCGACCAAGAAGCCCCTTGCCGGTGGCGAGGGGACGACCGGCTTTCGCGAGGATCTGCTCTATCACCTCGAAACGGTCCGCGTCAGTGTGCCGCCGCTGCGCGCGCGGCGCGGTGACATCGCGCTTCTGTTCAACGTTTTCCTCGAGGATGCAGCGCGCCGTTACGGCCTGGCCAGCGTGCCCATGGATGCGGCGATCGAGACCTGCCTCTTGACCGGCGAATGGCCCGGCAATGTGCGCGAATTGCGCAATTACGCCACCCAGGTCGCGCTCGGCCTTGCCGCCAAACGGCCCGCGCTTTCGAGCCGGCTGGGCCTGGCGGAGCAGATGGACGCCTTCGAGGCCAGCGTGCTGACCCAGGCGCTTCAAAACCATGGGGGCGATGCCAATGCGGTGGCGCAAGCGCTCAAGCTGCCACGGCGCAGCCTTTATGCCCGGCTCCAGCGGCTGAACATCCAGCCCGCCGTCTTCCGCGCATCCCCTTCGCGCAAGGCGCGCGACGAGACATGACGCACCGGCGCGAAAGGTCGGAACCGGCTTTTCGGGAAAATCCGCCCGCTCAGGCCAGATCCGCCCGTTCAGGCCACATCCGCACATTCAAACAAGCGTCGCGGCCCGCCAGGCTGCGGCATAGGCATCCATCGGCAGCGGGGCGACCGCGCGGGCCTGTGCCGGCACGGCCGGGCCGCCCGCCAGGCAGGCCGCGCCTGCCGAGGTGCCGGTGGAACTTCCCAGCGCCAGCACCTCTGCCCCCGTGACGCCGGAGAGGGCGGCGAGATAGGTCTCGTTGGCCGAGAACGGCCCTTCGACCAGGATCGGCCCGCGCCGGCCGAGCAGCGCCAGGCCGCTGGCGGTCATCAGCGCGAGATAGAGGGCAATGGCCGCATGCCGCTCGGCATCGCTCACCCCCGTCTCACTGCGCCAGCCGCCTTGCCGCCTCGGGAAAGGGCCGGAGCCCGGCACGGCATTGGGCAGGTACATGATCCCGCGCGCGAGCAGGCCCGGCACGGCGGCGGCAATCTCGGGCGCGGACACGGGCGGAAGATCCGCCGTCAGCCGCTCATATTCGCGCCCGCCCATGAAACGGGCGGAGGGCACGGCGCGGCCGAGCGCATCGACATTGGCAAGCGTGTCGCGCGCGGGATCGAGATGGTCGAGATCGCCGCCAACGGCAAAGCTGACCACCCAGGTGCCTGTGGACACCACCGACAAGGCGCCCTCCCGCGTCATAAGATGCGGCAGCAGCGAGGCGTTGCTGTCATGCAGGCCGCAGAAGACGGGCAGGGAGCCGGGCAGGCCGAGCCCGGCCGCGATGTCCGGTAGGACCGGCCCGAGCACATCGAAGGCCGGGCGCGGCGCGGCGATGAGGTCCCCAAGCGCCAGCCGGTCGACAAGGCTGGAAAAGCCGCCCTCGCGCGGGCGCCAGAGATCGGTATGGCAGCCGAGCGACGTCACCTCCGTGGCGAAGACGCCGGTGAGCCGGCCCGCCCAATATTGCGCATAGGTGACGATGCGCTCGACACGAGCGAAGTCGTCCGGGAAGCTCCGCTTCTGATAATGCAGCTGCGCGCCGAGATTGAGCCCGCCCGGCAGGCGCGGCGAGAAGGTCTCGGCAAAGTCGGGCCTGAGACGGTCATAATCGGCCCGGATTTCCTGGGGATAAGCATGCTCGTAATCGAGGACGGGCAAAGCGAGCGCGCCCTCGGCATCGAGAAGGGCAGCCGCCGCCCCATGGGTGGTGACGGAAATCGCCTCGAAGCCGGTTTCGCGGAAGAGCGCCCCGAGCGCGTCGAGAATGAAGCGCCACAGCGCGTCCGTATCGTAATGCGGATAGGGGCCGTCCGTCAGCACCCGGTTCGGCATGCGCCGGGCGGCGATCTCGGCGCCGCTGCCGCGCTCCACAACCACCAGCTTGGCATTGGTCTTGCCGATGTCGATGACGGCGATGCGGGAGAAGAGGGTAGTCCTTTCAGGCTGGGTCCTGTCCGGCTTGATCATCTCCGGTTTGGTCATGGCAAGGCGCGTCACGGCAGGTGGAACAGGGTGACGAGTTCGCCCTGCAGGGGCGAGTTGTCGGGGTTGGTCTCCATGATATCGGCCATATGCGCCCACCAGCGTTTCATGACGGGATGATCGGGCAAGGCGGCCATGCCGTGATCCTTCGGCCGGGTCAGCACGCCGAACAGCGTGTTGGTCGCCCGGTCGAGATGGATCGAATAGTCGCGCACGCCAGCCTCGTGCAGAAGCGCGGCCAGCTCCGGCCAGAGCGCATCATGGCGGCGGCGATACTCGTCCTCCATGCCGGGATGCAGTTTCATGGTGAAGGCGTGCAGCTCGGTGTTCATGACTTGCCCATGGCTTTGATGCGGCCGGCGATGATCGGCAGCGCGATGGTGACGATCAGCAGAAGGCCGATGAAGATCGACATGACGATCCCGGGCACGTTGAGCAGCCCGAGGCCGAAGGTGACGAGGCCCATGACGAAGGCGGCGATGACCACGCCGCCAATGGTGCCGGCGCCGCCGAGAATGGAGACGCCGCCGAGCACCACCATGGTCACCACTTCCAGCTCCCAGCCCTGCGCGATCGACGGCCGCGTGGAGCCGAGGCGGGATGTGAGGCAGATGGCGGCGATGCCGCTCATCAGCCCGGTCAACAGGAACAGGATGAATTTCACGCGCTCCACCGGGATGCCGGAGAAGCGGGCGGCGAAATCATTGTTGCCGATGACGAAGACCTGCCGGCCGAAATTGGTGGCATGCAGCAGCACCGAGAAGAGGATGGCGGCGACGGCGAACAGCGCGAATTCGAAGGAGATAGGGCCGAGCACATAGCCCTGGCCGAAGAAGGCGAAGCTTTCGGGATAGCCGCCATAGGCCTGATCGCCGAGCACGATATAGGAGATGCCGCGATAGAGGCTCATCGTGCCGATGGTGACGACGATCGAGGGTAGACGCATGACCGAAACCAGGAAGCCGTTGACCAGCCCGCAGCCAAGGCCGACGCCAAGGCCGATCGCCACCAGGCCTGCTGTGCCGATGCCCGCCTGCGCCGCGGCCCCCATGGCCGTAGAGGCAAGCGCGATGATGGCGGCGACCGAGAGGTCGATCTCGCCGGAGATGACGAGAAGCGCCATGGCAAAAGCGATCAGCGCCTTTTCGGTGAAGTTGAAGGTGGCGTCCGACAGGTTCCAGATGTTGAGGAAATAAGGAGAGGCCAACGCGTTGGCGATGAAGATCGCGACAGCGACGCCGAACAGCAGCACCTCCCAGCGGCGCAGGATGCGGGCAAAGGGCGTGCCCAGTCGGTCGGGGATCGCGCGGCGCGGGGCAGAGCCTTCGGCCGGAGCCGGATTTCGGGTTTCGGGCGTCTGCGTGGTCATGCGGAAACCTCCTGTGCACGGGGTGCTGCGGCGCGGTCGCGCAGGATGATGCGGCCGCGGGCGCGCTCGCGCCGGGCATTGAAGAGAACGGCGAGGATGATGACGGAGCCCGAGATCGCCATCTGGGTGAAGGGCGAGATGCCGATGACGGGCAGCGCATTCTTGATGACGCCGAGGAACAGCGCGCCGAGAACGGTGCCGATCACCGTGCCGACGCCGCCAGCGATCGCCACGCCGCCGATGACGCAGGCGGCGACGCTGTCCAGCTCGAAGCCATTGGCGATATCGACATAAGCGACCGCATAGCGCGACACCCAGAGATAGCTCGAAAGCCCGGCCAGCGCGCCCGAGAGCACGAAGGCGCGATAGCGCGTGCGTCCGACATCGATGCCGGCATAGACGGCGGCGACCGGATTGCCGCCCGCCGCATAGGCCGCGCGGCCGAAGGGGCTGTAGCGCAACAGCGCGGCGATGAAGACCACCACGGCGATGGCGCACCAGGACAGCACCGGCAGGCCGAGCACCACGGCGCGCGGCACGTCGAGGAAGGTGGGCGTCATCTGATGCGCGTTGACCCAAGCGCCGCCTGACAGCACGAAGGCCATGCCGCGATAGATGGTGAGCGTGCCGAGCGTGACGACGATGGGCGGAATTTCCAGCCGCCAGACGAGGAAGCCGTTGACGGCGCCCAGCGCGGCGCCCAGCGCGATGGCCGCAAGAATGAGAAAGGGCAGGGGCACGGCGGGAAAGGCCGCGTTGATCATGGCGATCGCCATGCCGGTCAGCGCCAGATTGGCGGCAACGGAGAGATCGATGGCCTTGGTCAGGATCACCATCATCTGCGCCAGCGCCAGGATGATCAGGATCGCGGTGTCGTTGAAGATCCGGCCGAGATTGTCAGGGCTGGCAAAGCCGGCAGCGCGGGTGGAGAAGGCGGCGACCATCGCGGCGATGATCAGGAAGAGCAGCGTCTCGCGCCGTTTGAGAAAGCGGGCCATGGTCTTGTCCTCTGGAGCATCGGACCGAAAAGTGGGCACCGGTTTTCGGGAAATCCGATGCGAAAACAAAAATCTAGAGCATCGCACTGAGTGCTGTTTCCAGTCCGATGCTCTAGGCATTGCCGGTGGCGGCGCGCACCAGGGTTTCCGGGCTGAGGCTCTCGCGGTCGAACATCCCCGAGATCAGCCCTTCCTTCATCACCATCACCCGGTCGGACATGCCCAGAACCTCGGGCAGCTCGGAGGAGATCATGATGATCGACAGGCCCTCGGCGGCGAGTTCGGAGATGAAGCCGTGAACGGCCGCCTTCGAGCCGATGTCGATGCCTTTGGTCGGCTCATCGAGAATGATGACCTTCGGCTTGGTCGCCAGCCATTTTCCGATCACCACCTTCTGCTGGTTGCCGCCCGACAGCGTGCCGACGGGCACGGAGAGGGCGGCGGCGCGCAGGTCCAGCCGCTCGGCATAGCTGCGCGCCAGCGCGAATTCCTCCGCCGCCCGCAGGAAACCCCTGCGCGAAGTGCGCGCCAGCGAGGGCAGCGTCATGTTCTGGTAGATCGGCATCGGCAGGGCCAGGCCATGGCGGCCGCGCTCTTCCGGCACATAGACGATGCCGGCGGCAATGGCGTCGCGCGGCGTTGCGACCGTCAGCGGCCGGCCCTCCAGCGCCAGCGCGCCGGACGAGGGGCGGGTGATGCCGAACAGCGCATGGGCCAGCTCCGAACGGCCGGCGCCGATCAGCCCGTAAACGCCGAGGATCTCGCCCTTGCGCAGGGTGAAGGAGATGTCGCGAAACTCGGTGGGATGGGTATAGGCCTTGACCTCCAGCACCGGCCCGCCGAGCGTCACCGGCAGTTTCGGAAAGGCGTTCTTGACGTCGCGGCCGACCATAAGGCGGATGATGGCATCCTGCGGCGTCTCCTTCAGCCGGCCGGCGCCGACCGAGCGGCCATCGCGAAAGACGACGAAATTCTCGGCGATCTCGTAGAGCTCGTCGAATTTGTGGCTGATGAACAGCACGGCCTTGCCCGCATCCTTGAGCGTCTGCACAATGCGGAAAAGATCGTCGATCTCCTTGCGCGACAGGGCCGCCGTCGGCTCGTCCATGATGACGATGCGGGCTTCAGTCGACAGCGCGCGGGCAATTGCCACCAGGTGCCGCTGGGCGATCGACAGCTCCTTCAGCCGCAGGCCGGGATCGATCGGCGCCTCCAGTGCGACCAGCAGCCTCGCGGCTTCCGCCATCATCCGCCCCCAGTCGATCCGTCCGAACCGGCCTCGGGGCGCATGGCCGAGAAAGATGTTTTCAGCCACCGTCAGTTCATCGAACAACACGGTTTCCTGATGGATGGCGGTGATGCCGGCGTTAAGCGCCGCCTGCGCATTGGCAAAGCGCACCGGCTGGCCGTCGATCAGGATCTCGCCCTCGCTCGGCCGGTAGATGCCGGTCAGGATCTTGACCAGCGTGGATTTGCCGGCCCCGTTTTCGCCGATCAGCGCGGTGACCTGGCCCGGATAGAGCGCGACCGCCACACCGTCCAGCGCGCGCACACCGGGAAAGACCTGGGAGATGCCGCGCATTTCCAGGATCGGCGCGGCCTGCGTCGCCGGCGCGGCCAGAGGCTTCGGGATGGTTGCGTTCATGATGAGACCTGTGGGACACGGGCTTGCATGGGATAGATCCGGTTGATCGACCGCCGGAGCGTCGGACTGAAAATCGAGCGCCCTTCGACGCCGAAAGGGCTTTGAGGAAGTCGAACGATCGCCTCCGGTCATGATCGATCATGATCAAGCGCACGCAATGTTCACAGCATGATCGAGCGGTTTCAGCCTCCGAATCCCTCTCATCCGGCTGCTGGCACCCGACCGGGGACGAGCCGTGTGGCTCGTCCTGTTCTGCGGATCCCCGCTGGAGAGGCCATCCAGCCGCCGCTCGTTGCTGGTAAGGCATCGGCTTGGGGCAGGTGTCTCCTCTCCCCATCGGGGAGAGGGCAGGGTGAGGGGGCCTTGGCGATCGTCCGCTATGCGGTGGGCGAATCGATCTCAGAAGACCTTCGAGAACTGATCGATATTGCCGGCATTGTAGACGAAGGGGTCACCCATGGCCGCCTCGCCATTGGCGCCGACCTTGATCTTGCCCATGCGGCCGGCTTCGATTTCCGAGCCCGGCTTGCCGTCCGTATCGCCCTTGACCAGATGATAGCTGATCTGGGTGGCGGTGTAGCCGAGGTCGATCGGGTTCCAGATGGCGAATTCCTTGGTCGCGCCGGACTTGATCGCGCCCGCCATTTCCGAGGGAAGGCCGAGGCCGGTGACATAGACCTGGCCGATCTTGCCGGCATCCTTCACCGCCTGGGAGGCCGCGAGCACGCCGACCGTGGTGGGCGCCACGATGACCTTGACGTCGGGATGCGCGGTCAGCAGGCCCTGGGCCTCGCGATAGCTCTTGTCTGAGAGGTCGTCGCCATAGACCGTCGTCACCAGCTTCAGGCCGGGGAAGTCCTTCAGCTGTTTCTTCATCTCGCCGATCCAGATATTCTGGTTGGTCGAGGTGGTGGTGGCCGAAAGAATGGCGAAATCGCCCTTGCCGCCTTCGAGATGGTCGGCGGCCAGCTGCAGGCACATCTTGCCGATCAGCTCGTTGGACGAGGGGTTGAGCTGCAGGATGCGGCCGGCCGGCGCCACGCCGGAATCCCAGGAGATCACCTTGATGCCGCGCTGGGCCGCCTTCTTCAGCGCCGGAACCACGGCATCCGGGTCATTGGCGGAAATGGCGATGGCATTGACGCCCTGCGCGATCAGCGCGTTGATCACCTCGATCTGCCCTTCGGCCGTCGTGGTGGTCGGGCCGGTATAGATGATCTCGACGCCGCCGAGTTCCTTGGCCGCTTCCTGCGCGCCCTTGTTGGCGGCTTCGAAGAAGCCGTTGCCGAGCGACTTGACGACGAGGCCGATCTTCATGTCGGCCGCCGAGGCGGCGCCCGCCATCAGGGCCACGGCCAGCGCCACGCCGGCGGCGAGAGCTGTCTTGAGTTTCATGGTCTTTCCTCCCATTTCAAACAACATCGCGGTTCCTCCTCCGCTCCGTCGCGCAACCGCTTCACGCCACGGAACTGTCCTCTTCATTGCCCGCAGCGCTCTGGGCCGCGGGACTTGCAACGATCAGCTTCACGCCGCGCGCTTCCACCATAGCGGCCGCGTCGTCTGGCATCTGGTCGTCGGTGATCAGCGTCGTCACCCGCTCCAGCGGGCACAGGATCAGGCTGGAGCGGCGGCGGAACTTGCTGGAATCGGCCAGCACCACCAGCTCGTCGGCCTGCTGCATCAGCTTCTGCTCGCTCTGGATGATCAGCGCATCGGCTTCCATGATGCCGAGCGGACCGATGCCCTGCGCCCCGATGAAGAAGCGCCGGGCGTAGAAATTGCGGATCGCATCATTCTCGAAAGGCGAGAGGATGAGGCTCTGCTCGCGATAGACCGCGCCGCCCGGCAGGGTGACCGCGTTCTTGGAATGCTTGATCAGATGTTCGGCGATCGCGAAGGAATTGGTCATCACCTGCATGCGGTGGCCGAGCATGTAATGCACCATCTGGAACGTGGTGGTGCCGCCATTGATGATGATGGCATCGCCCGCATCGCAGAGATCGACAGCGGCGCGCGCGATTGCGCGCTTCTTGTCGATATTGACCGATTCTGAAACTTTAAACGGACGCCCTGCAAGATTGCCGAGCTGCGGCGGATGCACGGCCTCGGCCCCGCCGCGCACGCGCCGGATCTTGCCCTGAACATGCAGGGACGCGATGTCGCGCCGGATCGTCGCCTCGGACGCCTCCGTCAGGTCGGAAATATCCTGAATGGTCACCACGGATTTCTCCTGGACCGCGCTGAGGATGATGCGATGGCGTTCGCGTTCGTGCATGGGCTTTCTCCTGACCGCAACTATTTCGGAACCATGATCGGCTGTCAATCAGTTTCGATCATAAAATTTCATGATGCGCTGCAACATTATCGAATTTGATCGAAACCGATTGACAAGTTGACGAGGCCCGGTTCATATCACGTCAACGTCGCTATCCCCCAGGGGCGCGACCGTCAAAGACGTCATAGATTGGGAGGATGACATGACGGCAGAAGTCCGGCTTCTCGAGAATTGCTGGGACGATGCTTATGCCGCGACGCTCGACGAGCCCGGCAAGCTTCTCTACCGCTCCAACCTGCTCGGTGCCGACAAGCGCATCACCAATTATGGCGGAGGCAACACCTCGGCCAAGGTGGCCGAGACCGATCCGCTGAGCGGCCAGACAGTCGAAGTGCTCTGGGTCAAGGGATCGGGCGGCGATGTCGGCACGATCAAGCTCGACGGCTTCGCCACGCTCTATATGGACAAGCTGCAGGCGCTCAAGGGTCTTTATCGCGGGGTCGAGGACGAGGACCGCATGGTCGGCTTCCTGCCGCATTGCACCTTCAACCTCAATGCCCGCGCCGCCTCGATCGATACGCCGCTCCACGGCTTCGTGCCCTTCCGCCATGTCGATCACATGCATCCCGACGCGATCATCGCCATTGCCGCCTCGAAGAACTCGAAGGAGCTGACGCGCGAGATCTTCGGCGAGGAGATCGGCTGGCTGCCCTGGCGCCGCCCCGGCTTCCAGCTCGGCCTGGATCTCGAAGCCTTTGTCCGTGCCCATCCGCAGGCCAAGGGCGTGGTGCTGGAAAGCCACGGCCTGTTCACCTGGGCCGACGATGCGAAGGATTGCTACGCGCTGACGCTCGAGATCATCAACAAGGCGATCGCCTGGTTTGCCGCAAAGACCGAGGGCAAGACGATCTTCGGCGGCGCGGTGGCCACGAGCCTCGACGCGGAGACGCGCCGGGCCATGGCCGCCCGGCTGATGCCGGAAATCCGCGGCCGCATCGGCCGGCAGGAGCGCAAGCTCGGCCATTTTGACGACCAGCCGGCCGTGCTGGAATTCGTCAATTCGCGCGACCTGCAGCCGCTCGGCGCGCTCGGCACCTCCTGCCCCGATCATTTCCTGCGCACCAAGATCCGCCCGCTGATCCTCGATTTTAATCCGGCCAACGGTGATCTCGATGCGATCGTCGCCGGTCTCGATGCGGCGCTCGAGGCCTATCGCGCCGACTATGCTCGCTATTACGAGGCCTGCCGCCACGACAATTCGCCCGCCATGCGCGACCCCAATCCGGTGATCTTCCTGATGCCCGGCGTCGGCATGTTCTCCTTTGCCAAGGACAAGGCGACGGCCCGCATCGCCGGCGAATTCTACGTCAACGCCATCAATGTGATGCGCGGCGCCTCCACCGTCTCGCAGTATCAGGGCCTGCCGGAGCAGGAGGCCTTCGACATCGAATACTGGCTGCTCGAAGAAGCCAAGCTGCAGCGCATGCCCAAGCCGAAATCGCTGGCGGGCCGGGTGGCCTTCATCACCGGCGGCGCCGGCGGCATCGGCCGGGCCACGGCGGCGCGGCTGGCGGCCGAGGGCGCCTGCGTGGTGCTGGCCGATATCGATACGCAAGCGCTCGACGAGACCCACAAGGCCTTCGCCGCGCGCCATTCGGCCGATGCCGTGCGCAGCGTGACCCTTGACGTGACGCGCGAGGAAGCCGTGACCGACGCCTTCGCCCGCGCCTGCGTCGAATTCGGTGGTGTCGATATTCTCGTCTCCAATGCCGGCATCGCCTCCTCCGCCCCTGTGGAGGACACCTCGCTCGCCATGTGGCAGAAGAACATCGACATCCTGGCGACCGGCTATTTCCTGGTCTCGCGCGAAGCCTTCCGCCTGTTCCGCCGTCAGGCGCTGGGCGGCAATGTCGTCTTCGTCGCTTCCAAGAACGGTCTTGCTTCCTCGCCGAACGCCTCTGCCTATTGCACCGCCAAGGCCGCTGAAATCCACCTCGCCCGCTGCCTGGCGCTGGAAGGGGCGGAAGCCGGCATCCGCGTCAATACGGTCAATCCCGACGCGGTCCTGCGCGGCTCGAAGATCTGGAGCGGCGAATGGCGCGAACAGCGCGCGGCCTCATCGAAGATCGAGGTGACGGATCTGGAGGAGCATTACCGCAAGCGCTCGATGCTGAAGCTCAACGTGCTGCCGGAAGACATCGCCGAAGCCATCTATTTCCTGGCCAGCGACGCCTCGGCAAAATCCACCGGCAACATCCTGAATGTCGACGCCGGCAACGCGCAGAGCTTCACGCGCTAGGCCAATTGCGCCTTTGCAACTCTGTGAGGCTCGATGGCGACCGCCCAGCCATCGAAGCAGCAGGTCACATTTGTGCGCAAGCCGGCGGACTGGAGAAGCGGCCTTCGCATCCGTCTGACATGGGCGGAGGACTGCTGGCCGACGGTCAAGGACACCATGCTGGCCTGGGAGGGCCAGCCAAGAGACATGCGGGAGGATCGACATGACCAGTACACGCATCGGCGCGGATATCATTGCCGCCGACCATGAGCGCCGCGGCGCCGCGCTCAAGACGGATTATCAGGCGCTCGGCGAGAAGCTCGCCCGTTCCGGGATCGATATCGAGAGCGTCACGGCAAAGGTTGCGGCGTTTTTCGTGGCCGTTCCCTCCTGGGGTGTGGGCACTGGCGGCACGCGCTTTGCCCGGTTTCCAGGAGAAGGCGAGCCGCGCGGGATCTTCGACAAGCTCGACGATTGCGCGGTCATTCAGGAGCTGACGCGGGCGACACCTGCCGTCTCGCTGCATATCCCCTGGGACAAGGCCGATCCGAAGCTCCTCATCGAAAAGGCCGAGAGCCTCGGCCTGACCTTCGACGCCATGAACTCCAACACCTTCTCGGATGCGGCGGACCAGGCGCATTCCTACAAGTTCGGCTCGCTCAGCCATACCCAGGCCGCCGTGCGCGCCCAGGCGGTGGAACACAATCTCGAATGCATCGCGCTCGGCAAGGCGATCGGCTCGAAGGCGCTGACGGTCTGGATCGGCGATGGCTCCAACTTTCCCGGCCAGAGCCATTTCACCAGGAGTTTCGAGCGCTATCTCGCCGCCATGGCCGAGATCTACAAGGCGCTGCCGGAGGACTGGCGGCTGTTCTCCGAACACAAGATGTATGAGCCGGCCTTCTATTCGACCGTCGTTCAGGATTGGGGCACCAACTATCTGATCGCCAACACGCTGGGCGAAAAGGCCTTCTGCCTCGTCGACCTCGGCCATCACGCGCCCAACACCAATATCGAGATGATCGTTGCCCGGCTGATCCAGTTCGGCAAGCTCGGCGGCTTCCACTTCAACGATTCCAAATATGGCGATGACGATCTCGATGCCGGCGCCATCGAGCCCTACCGTCTGTTCCTGGTCTTCAACGAGCTGGTCGATGCCGAGCATCGCGGTGTCGAGGCCTTCCATCCCGCCCATATGATCGACCAGTCGCACAATGTCACCGACCCGATCGAAAGCCTGATGGCAAGTGCCAACGAGATCCGCCGGGCCTATGCCCAGGCGCTTCTGGTCGACCGCGCCGCGCTTTCCGGCTTTCAGGAGGAGAATGACGCGCTGATGGCCTCGGAAACGTTGAAGCGCGCCTATCGCACCGATGTCGAGCCGATCCTGGCCGAAGCGCGCCGCCGCGCCGGCGGCGCCATCGACCCGCTCGCCAGCTATCGCGCCTCCGGCTACCGCGCCCGCATGGCGGCCGAGCGGCCAAAGGTGCAGGGCGGCGGTGGCGGCATCGTCTGAGGCCGCTTCGCCGACCACGGCTCCGGGGGGGACGGGCGCCTCGCCTGCGCATTGTCCTTCAGGGACGGAGCCCCGGCCGCATGCAGGTGAGGCCGGGTGTTACAGAGCTTCCCGGCGATTGGCGAGATCGAGCGCGAGTTCCAGAAGCGTCTCCGCGCCATGAAGGATATGGTCGTCCGCGACGAATTCCGCTTCGTTGTGGCTGACGCCGTCGCGGCAGGGAACGAAGATCATCGCGCTTGGCGCGACGCGGTTGACAAAGAGCGCGTCGTGAAAGGCACCTGAGGTCATAGGCCTGGAGGCGATGCCGAGCCTGCGGCAGGCCGCCTCGGTGGCCGCGGCGAGCGCCGGCGCGAAGCGGGCGGGCGGCATGTCGAGGCGACGCTCGATCGCCAGCGTGCAGCCCGCTTGCGCTCCGGCGCGCGCGCAGGTGTCGCCAAGCCGCTGCTCGATCTCGGTGAGCGCCGCGCCGTCGGGGTGGCGGAGATCGACGGTGAAGGAGACCTGGCGCGGGATGACGTTGATCGAGCCGGGCTCAAGGGAAAAGCGCCCCACGGTCAGGCGCGCCTGCGGATCGCAGGGCATGATCTCGGCCTGAAGCTCGGCAATGGCCCGGGCGGCGGCGGCCATCGCGTCCTTGCGGAATTCGCGCGGCGTGGTGCCGGCATGGGCGGCCTCGCCGGTGAAGGTAACCTCGATCCAGCGCGTGCCTTGGACACCCGTCACGACACCGATCGGCACTTCGGCGCGCTCCAGAACCGGCCCCTGCTCGATATGCAGCTCCACGAAGGCGAAGATCTCGGCGCGCTGCTGCCGCATCCGCGCCTCCGGCAGCGCGGCCAGCGTCGCGGCAAGCTCGTCCTCGAACCGTGCCCCATCCGTTGCCGTCGCGCCCTGCCAGTCGCCCACCGCCTGCACCCCGGCAAAGGCCATGGAGCCCATGCAGCCCGGCGTGAAGCGGCTGCCCTCCTCATTGGTGAAGCTGACCACTTCGATGGCGCGGGCCGTTGGAATTTCGGCGTCCGCCAGCGCCTCCAGCACCTCGAAAGCACTGAGCGTGCCGAGCGCGCCATCGAAACGCCCGCCGGTCGGCTGGCTGTCCAGATGGCTGCCGATCATCAGCGCCGGCAGCGCATGGTCCGTGCCGTCGCGGCGGATGAAGAGGTTGGCGGCATTGTCCTGATGGACGGAAAATCCCCGCGCCAGCGCCCGCTCGGCCAGAAGGCGCCGGGCGGCCCGATCTTCCGGGCTCAGTGCCTGACGGTTGACGCCGCCTGATGGCGTTGCGCCGATGGCGGCGAAATCGGCGAGCGCCTGGATGAGACGCCCGCCATTCACCCTTGCCTGAATGCTCATCGATCGAGGCCTGCGATGAAGCGGATGACGCGGTCCGGATCCACGGCATTCCACCAGACGCCGTCATATTTCAGCGCGCTGGCGATGATCACGCCATCGGCGACGGAGAGGATGTCGTTGGCATTGTCATGGGTCACGCCGCTGCCGACCAGGGTGGGCAGCGCGGCGGCCTGTTTGATCATGTCGATATAGGAGAGGTCGGCGGCGTGCCCGGTGCGCTGGCCGGTCGCGATGATGACATCGGCATCGAAGAAGACCAGATCCTTGACCTGCTCCTCCACCGGCCGGTCGCCGACGATCGCATGCGCGCCATGCTTGACATGGGCATCGGCGAAAATGCGGATGCCGCGCGCGCGCAGCTGGGCGCGGTAGCGCATGGCGCGGGCGGCTTCGCCCTCCACGATGCCCTCGTTCGCCACATAGGCATTGGCCCATTGGTTGACGCGGATGAAGGCGGCCGAGGAGGCCGAGGCGATGGCCAGCGCGGGAATGGCGGCGTTGGCCAGCACATTGATGCCGATCGGACGTCCGAGCTCGCGGCGGATGCGGTCGGCAACGACGGCCATATGGGCCGAGGTTTCGTGGCCGATGTCGTCGGGCTTGGAGAAGGGCACGTCGCCATGGTTCTCGACGATGACGGCATCGCAGCCGCCGGCGAGATAGGCGCGCGCATCCGAAAGCCCGCGTTCATAAATCGCCTCGACGCCTTTGTCGTCATAGCGCGGGGCGCCGGGAAGGGGCATCAGGTGCACGACGCCGATGATGGGCTTGTCCCGGCCGAAGAGGGTTTTCAGCACCGTCTGGTCCTGGCGTCCGATGGGTTTGCTCATAGTGGGCTTGCTCACATTGGGTTGTGCGGGGGGTTGCGCGGGCGATCACGCAATGTCCGTTTTCAGGGAAGGGACGAGGGCGAAAAGCTCCGCCCGTGTCGGAAAGGCCGCCATGGTTCCGGGGCGGCCGACGCAAAGCGCGGCGGCTGCGCTCGCCACCTCAGCGGCTTTCGCCAGCGGCATGCCGCGATGGAGAAGCCCGGTGAGCGTTCCGGCAAAGCAATCGCCGGCGCCGCTCGTGTCGATCACCTCGGCCTGGCGGGCCGGAATGTGCAGGTTGGAAGATCCGTCCTGCACGAGGGCGCCTTCGCCGCCGAGCGTGATCACCACCGCCTCCGCCCCAAGCGCGCGCAGCCTCCGGGCGGCGAGCTGCGGGTCGGCCTCGCCCGTCAGTCTCTCGGCCTCCGGGCGATTGGCGATCAGAAGCGAGACCATGGCAAGATCCCGCACGTCCTCCGGCAGGGGGCTGGGATTGAGCACTGTGAAGAGCCCGCTTGCGCGCGCCTGTCGCAGACAGGCGACGGTTGCGGCAATCGGGAGATTGCCCTGCATCAGCAGCACATCGCCCGACCGCCATGCGGCGGCCAGCGCGCCCTCGGCCGTGGGATCGAAGGCCTCGGCACAGGCCGCCGCCGTGACGATCAGGTTTTCGCCCCTGCCATCCACCAGCACCACGGACCGGTCGCTCGGCAGGTCGAGGCGCGACAGGCGCAGCGTTGTGATCTCGGCGGCCAGCCGCTCGCCCATCCAGAGGCCGACTGGGTCGTTGCCGACGGGCGCCCAGAGCGTCACGGCCGCGCCGGTGCGTGCAGCCGCCACCGCCTGATTGGCGCCCTTGCCGCCGAGCCCTTCGCCGGCGCTCTGCGCGTTCAGCGTCTCCCCCGCGCGCGGAAGCCGCTTGAGGCGAAAGCTCATATCGACGCAGACATTGCCGACGACGTGTATGGCCATGGGAAAGGCTCAGTCCGTCGCCAAACCGGTCGCCCAGGCGAGCATCTGCTCGAACAGGGTCTTGTAGTCCGGCCAGGCGATGAATTCCGGCGGCAGCCAGTGCGGCCCGACATCGGAGGTCCAGACGAGCGAGCGTCCCTCGCCATAGGTGCCGGTGACGAGCAGCGGCAGGGAGCCATATTCGGAAGACACCGTCATCAGCTGCTCGGCGCCGTCCTTCAGCGTCACCTCGTTGAAGCCGAGCAGATAGGGGAGCTCCCCCGTGATGCCCTTGAGGATCGGATGGCTGGCATCGCCTGACACGACCGGCGTGAAGCCCTCGGGAACCTCGACGCGGTCGTCGAAGGCAAGGCAGGAAACCGGCAGAACCTCTTCCACCGCCGTGTTGCGGAAGCGGGCGCCGCCATTGATGCCCTGGAAGGAGTAGTAACCGCCGAACATCAGCAGCGCGCCGCCCTTGGCGACGTAGTCCCTGATAAGCTTCAGCCGGTTCGGCGTGCGCCTGGAATGAATCCAGGTGTCGGGATGGAGCAGCAGCGTGTTGGCGCCGATGTCGGAAAGCACGATCGCATCATAGGCCTCAAGCCCTCCGAGCGTCGTCGGAAAATCGCGCTGCGCCTCATGGGCCGGCATGAAGGTCACGTCGAAGGGGCTGTCCTTCAGCGCCTTCAGGAGCTCGTCGGCTCCGGTGTGATAGGTGACGGTCGGAAACTGGTCGAAGCCCTTGATATGGGTCGCCGTGGACACCCAGGATTCGCCTGCGAGCAATATTTTCTTCTTGGTCATGGAAACTCCGTGAAAGACATCAGGCGCCTAGCGCCCGGAGGAAAAGACGGTTTTCGGATTTTCGACCAGCATGCGGTCGATGGTCGCCTGGTCGACGCCGTGGCGTTTCAGGCGCGGCAGGAAGTGCTTGAGGATGTAGCCGTAGCCGAAGCCGCCATAGCGGGTCAGCATGATCTTCAGGAACACGTCCTGCGACAGCAGCAGCCGGTCGGCAAAGCCCCGGTCGGCCAGCGTGGCGATGGCGCGGGCATTCTGCTCGTCGGAGGGCGACTGGGCGTCCTGATCGGCATAGTAATAGTCCATGCCGATCATGTCGTATTCCAGGAAGGCGCCGCGCCGGGCGAGCGCCATCTGGTAATCGAGATCGTCATGACTCGGATTCATGTGGCAGAGCACGGTGTGGCGCAGATCCGCCCCTTCCTCCTCGATCACATCGAGCACGCGATGGGCCAGCCGCTCCCAGCCCGGCAGATGGATTGATAGCGGCAGGCCGGTGATGCGCGAGGCGCGCGCCGAGGCCCGGAGCGACTTTTCCTCTTCTGCGGTGAAATTGCGGCTGACGCCGACCTCGCCGATGATGCCGGCCATGATCTCCGGCTGGGTCTCCCCGCCGCCGACATCCTGCACGATGAAGTCCGTGACCGCCTCCACATCCATGGCCTTCAGCCAGTCGGGATGGGTGTGCTCGAGATAGAAGCCGGTGCCCATGACGATCCTGAGTCCCGACATGCGGGCGATGCGCGCCAGCCCCTCCGCATCGCGGCCGATGCCGAAATTGGTCGTTTCCACCACCGTGCAGCCGCCGAGCGCCTGGAACCGCTTCAACTCGCTGAGCGCGAGATCGCCATCGTCCAGCGAGACGTTGTCGCGGTTCATGTAGGGGTTCATCCGGAGTTCGCCGATGATTTCCATGGAGACCTTCTGCTCGGCGATCGCCTTCTCGTCCGGGTGGCAGGGGCAGATCCAGCTGCGCGCGCCATCGAGGAAGATGTGCTCATGCATCAGCGTGATGCCGAGATCGTCGACCGGCACCGGTCCGGTCACCGTCATCGCGCATCCCGTCGCCACGCCGATGGGGTGGCGCTCCCGCGGCCCCTCGGCAAACAGATGATCCAGCATCTCAGCGCCTCCTGGCCCCGCCCTTGAACAGGCGGAAGTTGAGCCAGATGGCCACGAGGATGATGAAGCCGGTGACGATCGGCGTGAAGAAGGGCGAGAGGTGCGACAGGATCAGGCCATTGGCCAGAACCGCGACGGTAAGGGCGCCCAGAATGGTGCCGACGAGCGAGCCGCGCCCGCCGAACAGGCTGGTGCCGCCGAGCACCACGGCCGCGATCACGTCCAGCTCGAAGCCCTGGCCGGCATTGGAGGAGCCGGAGCCGAGACGGGCGGCAAGGATGATGCCGGCGCTAGCAGCGGCCATGCCCGAGAGCACATAGACCCAGAGCACGACGCGGCGGGTATCGACGCCGGCGCGGCGCGTGGCCTCGTTGTTGGCGCCCACGCCCGTGACGTAGCGGCCGAACGGCGTCTCGTTGAAGGCGAGATAGGCGACCGCAAGCACGATAATCGCGATCAGGGCAGGGGCGGGAATGCCGAAGACCCAGGCGCGGCCGATCGCCACGAAGGGGCTCGTCGGCTCGATCGGGATCGAATAGCCGCCGGTGATCAGCAGGGCGACACCGCGAATGATCGACAGCCCCGCCAGCGTGACGATGAAGGCGGGAATGCGCTCATAGGCGATGAAATAGCCCTGGATGATGCCGACGACGGCGCCGAGCGCCAGCATGAGGAGGATCGTGACGGGCCAGGGAATGCCGGCCTGGAGGGCTGCGGCCGACAGCGTCGCCGTCAGCGCCAGCACGGAGCCGACCGACAGATCGATGCCGCCCGTGGTGATGACGAAGGTCATGGCCGCAGCCACGATCAGAAGCGGCGCGGACTGGCGCACGATATTCAGCAGGTTCGGCGCCGTCAGGAAGGCGCCCGTCGTCAGCGAGAAGAACAGGCAGCAGACGATGAAGAACAGCGCGATCGACATCACGCCGCCATGGGCGATGATCTTGTCGAGGAGGGTCGCCTCGCGCATCCGCGGTGCATGGCCGGCATAGGCATTGGGTTCGGCGCTCATGCGGAAACGCTCCTTTCAGTGGCGTGGCCTGCGGAGCGGGCGGCGAATTTGCGCCCGACGATCAGGTTGACGACCTCTTCGATATTGGTCTCCGCGATCCGCCGCTCGGCGACATTGCGGCCCTCATACATGACCTGGATGCGGTCGCAGACCAGGAAGAGATCCTGCAGGCGGTGCGTGATGAGAATGACCGAGACGCCGCGCCGCGACACGGTGCGGATCAGCTCCAGCACGGCTTCCACTTCCGCCACGGCCAGCGCGGCGGTCGGCTCGTCCATGATCAGAACAGAAGGATTGAAGGAGGCGGCCCGGCCGATGGCGATCGACTGGCGCTGGCCGCCCGAGAGGTTCTCGACCTTCATCCGCGTATCGGGAATGACGATGCCGAGATTGGAGAGCATGTCGCGCGCGCGCTCATGCATCAGCGTCTTGTCGAGAAAGGGAACGCCGGCGATGCGCCGCTTCGGCTCGCGGCCGAGGAAGAGATTGCCGGCAACGTCGATCGTGTCGCAGAGCGCGAGGTCCTGATAGACCATCTCGATGCGCGCGGCGCGGGCGTCGGCCGGCGAGGCGAAGGACACGGCCTTGCCATCGATTTCGATGGTGCCGCTGTCGGGAATGACGGCGCCAGACAGAACCTTGCTGATGGTGGATTTGCCCGCGCCATTGTCGCCCACCAGTCCGAGAACCTCTCCGGGCTTCAGGTCGAGCGATGCGTTGTCGAGCGATTTGAGCGCGCCATAGCGCTTGGAAATGCCGGCCATGCGGACGCGGCTGACGGAGGTGTCGGTCATGTTCGATGCCCTTGCTGTGAATGCGTCTCTCCGGCCTCCTTGCGAAGGCCGGAGAGACGGCGGCAGTCCGGCTTACTTGAACATGGCCTTGTACTGATCGACATTCGCCTTGGTGACGATGGTGACGGGAACGTTGATGATCTTGTCGATTGTCTCGCCCTTCTTCACCTTCATGAGCGCCTCGACCGCGGCCTTGCCTTCGCCGGCCGGATCCTGCTGGATCACGGCGGTGACGAAGCCCTGGTCAATGCCGTCGATGGCGGACTTGGTCAGATCCCAGCCGAAGACCTTGATGGAGTCGGTCCGGCCCTGGCTGGGGACGGCGGAGACGGCGCCGAGCAGAGCGGGCTCGCCCGTGGCATAGAGCGCGTTCATGTCGGGATTGGCGGTCATCAGGTTTTCGGCGGCCGAAAGCGCCACGTCCTGCACGTTCTGGCCATCGACCGTGTCAAGGAAGGTGACCTTCTGGCCGCCGGCCGACACGGCGGCCTTGAAGCCGTCGAGACGCTGGTTCTGGATGAAGGAATTCAGCGCGCCGACGACGCCGACCTTGGCCGCGCCGCCCATATCGCTCTTGACGTAATCGGAGAAGAACGTGCCGATGTCCTTGCCAGCCGCCGTGTTGTCGACGCCGACAAAGGCGATGTTGTCGCCATCGGGGATCTGCGCGTCAATGGCGATGACAGGGATGCCGGCCTTCTTGGCCGCGGTGATCGCCGGCTTCACGCCGTTGACGTCGATGGCGACGAGAATGATGCCGTCGACCTTCTGCGTGATGTAGGTCTCGATCGCGTCGTTCTGCGCAGAGGGAACGTTGTTGGCGTTGAAGATCACGAGATCCGCGCCGGCCGCCTTTGCCGCCGCCTTGGCGCCGTCATTGATCTGGTTGAAGAACAGCGCCTGCTGATTGATCGTCACCAGCGCGAAGGTTTCGGCGAAGGCATGCGAGACGCCCATGGAAAGCGTCATGGCGAGAGCTGCGGCGCAGCCGAAAAGTGAGCGAGTCCGACCCATTTTTTGGTTCCCCTTGTAAGACGCCTTTTGCGGCGCCGATCTGACGGGGATTAATATTCAAGTAACTTGAATTCTTGTCAAGCGCCTTGAATGGCGCTGCGAAGAGGGAGGCCGGGCAGCCTTTCTGGGCGCCTGGTCAGAACGTCGGCGGCGTGTTGACCCAGAAGATCGAGGCCCGCTCGCTGCCGACATTGCGGTACCAGTGCGGCAGCTCGGAATTGAAGACGAAGCTGTCGCCGCTGGCCAGCCGGAAGGTCTTGTCGCCGATCATAAGCTCGATCTCGCCGGACAGGACATAACCGACCTCCTCGCCCACATGCTGGATCGGCCCCGCGCCCTCTCCACCCACATCGATGTGGTGAATGTTGCACTGGAGCAGATGGCCGGGCGAATAGGGAATGATGCGTTCGAGCGAGATGCCCTCGCCACGGCGCAGGGGATCGAGCGAGATCAGCGGGCGCTGGCCGGCACGAAAGATCACGCCCTCATCCGTGTCGGTCTCCTCGAACATCCAGCCGATGTTGGAATCGAGCGCCCTGACCAGCCGGTGCAGCATCGGCAGGGAGGGGGAAGCCTTGCCGTTCTCGATCTTGGACAAGAGGCTTTCCGAACAGTCGGCCGCCTGCGCCAGCGCCTTCAGCGTCAGCCCGCGCGTCTGCCGGGCCAGCCGGAGCCGTGCGCCGAGCCGCTGCGGATTGGAATGAATTGCGTCCTCGCGCAGGCTGTCTGGCGCAAGAGTGGGATTGACCATGTTCATGTTTGCTGCATCGCACCTATCGATCCCAACACTATAGGAGCTTGCCAGCAAGCCTGTCCAGCGCTGCACAAGTGCGCGTGGCATGCGTGAGGGCCAGCACGCCTTTTTGATGCGGCGCGTGTCCATGCGCGCCAAAGCCCGGGCAGACGGCGCGCAACGTCTCGCCGAGCGGGTCTTTCTCCGCGGCCCCATTTATCCGTGCTCAGGACCGGATGACGATCAGGGGACCGAGCCGGGTGAAGCGGATGCCGAGCGCCTGCTTCAGAAAGGCGAGCGCGGCGTCGGTATCGGCCACCGCGATCGTGCCGCTGACACGGCGTTCAGCGAGCGCCGAGCCGGCGATGACGATGCGGCCGGCGCGATGGCGGTTCATTTCCTCGACCACGAAGGAGAGCGGCACGTTGTCGAGGGCGATCTGCCCACGGCGCCAGGCCAGCGCGACCAGCGGGTCGACCGGCGTCACCTCGGCCTTGCCGGTCTCTTCCGCGATGCGCGCCTGTTCGCCCTGCGTGACCCGCTGCGGCGCACCCTGGCCGTCGGCCCGCTCGATGATCACGGCATTCTCGGTCACGGCGACGTCGGTTTCGGCCTGCCCGTATCGCACGTCGAAGGCGGTGCCGAGCGCGGTCACGCGCGTCGGCCCGGCCTCCACGGAAAAGGGGCGGCCGGCATCATGCGCCACCTGGAAGAAGGCCTGACCGCGCAGCAGGCGCACCCCGCGCCGCGTTTCGCTGAAATCGAGCGCCAGCGCCGAGGAGGCGTTCAGCTGGACGACCGAGCCATCCTCGAGCGTGACGACGGGCATTTCGCCGGTTCCCGAGATGAGATCGGCCTGCAGCCGCATGGGGCCATCGAGCGCGACGAAACCCGCGCCGGCGCCGGCCAGAAGCAGCAGCGACAGGAGGACTGGCCCGGTGCGAGTGCGCGCGTTGAGCGGGGCCGTGCTGAGGTCGGGGTCGGATTCGATCGCGCGCCGGGCATCGCCCATCAGCCGCTCCGCCGCCTCGTAGGTGCGACAGTTTTCCGGATCGGCGGCGAGCCATGCCTCGAACCGCCGCTTCTGCGCCTCTGTCCGTCGAGCGTCGCCATTGCGCAGGATCCAGTCGGCGGCCTCGCGGTTGCGTTTGCGCTGCGCATCCGTCGCATCCTTGCCTGGCATGGGCGTCTCCAGCTCGTATCGTCCATGATGCAGACGTTTGACCACGCCACCTAAGGACTCTGCCGATCTAGATCCTTTTGTTTGTTAGGTGAAGCGGGCAGGGATCACGCTCTCACAGAAGCCGATCGAGGCAATGGGCGAATGCCCGGCGCAGGTGCCGATCGACCATATTGCGGGAAATGCCGAGTTTCAGGGCGATCTCATCAGGCGAGAGATGATGCAGACGGTGCAGGATGAAGACGGCGCGCCGGCGCTGCGGCAGCTCGGCGATCGCATCCCGCAGAATGGCGATGCGGGCCTCCACCTCCAGGGCGTGGTCCGGCGCCGGGCCGGGATTGGCGACGGCCAGCGCCTCCTGTTCGTCGCCGGAGAACAGCCGCGCCTCCATCGTCTCCCGTCGCAGATGGTCGATGCCGAGATTCATCGCCGCCCGGCAGAGAAAGGCCTTGAGCGAGCGCTTGTCGCGCAGCGTCTCCGGCCGCGCCGCCAGCTTCACATAGAGATCGTGGACAATGTCCGACGCCATCGCCAGGCCGAGGCCACGGCGGCGGACGGCCCGGGTGATATCGGCATAATAAAGCTCGATGGCCCGGTTCAAGAGATCGAGGCCGTCAGGGCTGTCCCCGGGGATGGGAGAGGCGGAGGAGCGTGACATCGGCACGTGTTTCCCAAGCGAAGAAAGAGAGGACAGGGCCGCGCCCGTCCGTCGATCAGCAAGGGCTAGCTGCTCTTAAAAAATCTTTCAACCGCAACAGGTTAGCGCAGGCGAACGCTCCGGAAGCGCGCTGCCGACAAAACATGATTAAAACAATCATGTTTATGCCTGTTTTTGTTGCCGGATTCTTCTTCGCGCGGATCCGCCAATGGCCCGGCGGCGCCCTTGCACGCTGTTGGGGAAACTTGCGGCCTGTTGCATTTTCATCACGTCTCTCGCTGTGACGGCCGCCTGTCCCGCTCCGACTCATGGGCGAGCGGTATGCACAGAGGTGTGCCCGCCACGGGGTCTTCGATGATCATGCTGCGCACCTGAAACACCTCCTCGATGGCGCGGGCGGAGATGACCTGCGCCGGCGGTCCCGAGGCGACGCGCCGGCCGGCCTTCAGCAGCACGATGTGATCGGCATAGCGCGCCGCCTGGTTGATGTCATGCAGCACCGCGACCACCGTCTTGCCATGGTCGCGCACGAGCGTGCGAATGAGGTTCATCAGCTCGATCTGGTGTTCGAGGTCGAGATAGGTCGTGGGTTCGTCGAGCAGGATCACCTCGCTGCGCTGGGCGAGCGTCATGGCGATCCAGGCGCGCTGGCGCTGGCCGCCGGAGAGGCTGTCGAGCGCGCGGTCGGCCAGATGGCCGGTGCCGGTCAGTCGCAGCGCCTCGTCGCAGGCCGCCTGGTCCTGCGCCGACCAGCCGGACAGAAGCCCGCGATGCGGATAGCGGCCCTGGGCGACGAGATCGCCGACCGTCAGCCCTTCCGGCGCGACCGGGCCCTGCAGCAGCACGCCGATCTGGCGCGCCAGGGCCCGGGTGGAGAGCGTGGCGATGCCGCGCCCGTCGAGCAGAACCGTGCCGCCCGCGGGGCGCATCAGCCCGGCAAGGCTGCGCAGGATGGTCGACTTCCCGCTGCCATTGGGGCCGATCAGCGCGGTGAAGCGTCGTGCCGGGAGCGCGATGTCGAGGCCTTCGACCACGCTGTGCGGCCCATAGGCCAGACGCAGATTCACGCCGGCGAGCTTGGTCGCCCCGCTCTGCCGGTCGTTCAGGTTCCGCTCATCCTCTGCCATGCCGGCGCCCCCACAGGAGATAGATGAAGAAGGGCGCTCCAAGGAGGCCGGTGACGATGCCTGCCGGCACCTGCGCCGGGGCGATGACGAGGCGGCCCAGAAGATCGGCGGCGGTGACGAGGCAGGCGCCGACAAGCGCCGCCACCGGCAGGATGCGGAGATGCACGGGCCCAGCCAGCCGCCGCGCGATATGCGGCGCGAGAAGACCGACGAAGCCGATGAGCCCCGACACCGCCACGGCCGCACCCGAGATCACCGTGCACAGCAGGATCATCAGTGCGCGCACGCGCTCCACCGGCTGGCCAAGGCTCTTGGCCGTGCCGTCGCCGAAGGCGATCAGATCGAGTTCGCGCGCAAGGGCAAGCGTCAGCGCGGCGGGCAGGATCAACCAGGAGAGGAGCCGCTCCACCTTGAGCAGGCTCGCATCATAGACGCTGCCCGCCAGCCAGATCATCGCCCGCTGAACCGCCGCGAGATCGCCCGTGGCGGCCAGCAGGCTGGTGACCGCGCCGGTCAGCGCGCTCAGCCCCACGCCGATCAGCACGATGCGCAGCGAGGCGGTTCCGCCGCGCCAGGAGAGGAGATAGACGGCGGCGGCCAGCGCGAGCGCGCCAAAGAAGCCCGAGGCCTGCAGCAGGAAGACCGGCGGATCACGCAGGACGACGATGACGACCATGGCCCCGACCGCCGCGCCGCCATTGATGCCGAGCACGCCCGGCTCGGCCAGCGGATTGCGCATAATGGCGATCGAGATCGTGCCGGCGATCGCCAGCGCCATGCCGACGAGCGCGCCAAGAAGCACCCGCGGCAGGCGCAGATCGACCACGATCATCCGCGCGTCGGGACTGACATCCGATCCGCCCCCGAGCATGGCGGCAAGCGCGCGCCAGGAGACCGGCACATCGCCGAGCGCCAGACTGGCCGCGAAAAGGGCGGCGAGCAGCAGCGCGAGGGTGAGGCACAGGATCGAAAAGCGCAAACGATCCGCTGCGCCCGATCCCGGCCGTGGCCGCGGCTTTTTCCGGAAGAGCGTCCCCGCCTTTCGCGCCGCTTGTCTGGCCGATGGCTGGGTCACGCGGTGCTCCTGAGACGATTATGCGCGAGCCAGATGAAGAAAGGCGCGCCGATCAGCGCGATCGTCACGCCGACCGGAAAGCCCTGATTGGCCAGAAGGCTGCGGCCGAGGCAATCGGCCGCGACCACCAGAAGCGCGCCGCCGACGGCGCAGAAGGGAAGGATCCAGCGGTAATCCACGCCGATGAGCATCCTGACGATATGCGGCACGATGAGGCCGACGAAGCCGATGGGCCCTGCCAGCGCCACGGCGCTGCCGGCCAGCAGGATGACGATCAGAATGGCGGCGCCGCGCCAGAAAACGGGGCTCTGGCCGAGCGCGCGGGCGGCATCGGCGCCGAAGCTCAGCACGGTCAGATGCCGGCCGAGCAGAAAAGCGAGACTTAGGCCGAGCCCGATATAGGGCGCGGTGCCAACGGCCTCCGCCAATGTTCGTCCCGAGACCGAGCCCGCCGTCCACAGGCGCACGGCATCGAGCGTGCTCTGGTCGAAGATCAGCACGGCGCTGGTCAGCGAGGTCAGGAAGGTGGCGATGGCGGCGCCCGACAGCACCAGGCCGAGCGCGGCGTGAACGCTCGAAAACACCGCGCCCAGCAGATAGACGGTGACGGCCGCCGCACCCGCCCCGGCAAAGGCGGCCCAGAGGAAGGGCACGCCGCTGGCGCCGCCTGTCAGCGTCATCACCGCGACCACCGCAAAGGCCGCGCCGGCATTGATGCCGAGCAGGCCCGGGGAGGCCAGCGGATTGCCCGTCACCGCCTGCATGATGGCGCCGGAGACCGCCAGTGCGCTACCCGCCAGCACGGCGGCAAGCATGCGGGGAAGCCGGAGGGTGACCACCAGAAGATGCTCGCGCGAGCCATCGAACCGCAGCAGCGCGTCGAAAACGGTGCCCAAGCCGATGCCGCGCGGGCCCAGACAGAGGGAGAGCAGGCAGGAGGCGGCAAGCAGGGCGCCGAGAAGGCCGAGCATCAGCCCCGCGCGCGGCCTGCCACCCGGGGCTGGCTTTCCCGACATTGGCACGCTCATCGCGCGTCCAGAACATAGCGCTCGACATCGTCGAGAATGCGCTGGGCCGAGGCGATGCCGTGGAAACTCTGCCAGGCATCGCGGTCAACACGATGGGCGCGGCCCTTGTGCACGGCCGGCAGCAGCTGCCAGAGCGGGTTGGCCGTCACCTCCTTTTCGAGGGCGTCATCCGGCCCGCTGTCGAAACCGCTCGCCACGACATAAAGGAGAACGTCGCCCTCCAGATTGGCCAGTTCCTCCCAGTCTGGGCGCTTGACGATCGTGTCGTCGGTCACTGTCTCATAAGGCGTGCGCCGCACGCCGGCCTCGTGCAGCACCGCATAGGGCGCATAGGCCTGCGGCCCGTCCACGAAGACGACGAAGCGGCCGGGGGCGAGGCGGACGGCCGAGACGGTCAGCGGCTTTTCGGCCATGCGCGCGCGGATGGCGGCCGCCCGCTGCTCATAGGCGGCGCGCTGTTTCCCGGCGATCTCCTGCCGATTGGTCACCTCGGCCAGCAGAGCCTGATAGGCCTTCCAGTCCATATGTTTGAACAGCAGGGTGGGCGCGATGCGCGATGCCTGCGCGTAGATCTGGCCATGCACCTCGGCCGAGCCGATGATCAGATCCGGCTTCAGCGCCGCCACCCGTTCCAGGCTCGGCTCCTTGGGATTGCCGAGGTCCGCCATGCCCTGTTCCTTGACCGTCTTCAGCACGGTCTCGTCCTGGATCGCCATATAGGGCGTGCCGACGACGGGCGCGCCCATTTCGATCAGGAAGCCGAGCGTGATCAGTGGGTCGAGCGTGACGATGCGTTTTGGCGCCTGCGGAATGCACACAGGACCTTCCTGCAGCCCCTGGCTTATCTCGCGCCCCTCGCAGGCGGCCTGCGCCAGGGGGACCGGAAGGAGAAGAGCCAGAAGGAGAAGGCAGAAACGCATGGGGGTTACCTTTTGCATTGGCATGGCCGGAGCGCCGGCCCGACTGCAGCGGGACGACGCTCCGGCGTATTGTTTTCAGCGCGTCGCAGTCTGTTCAAGAATTGCTGTTGGTCTGACGAAAATGGTGATTTCGAGAACCGGAGCGCAGCGTACTTTCGTACGTGAGCACCGGAAGCGCAGAAATTGCCATTTGCAGGCGGCCAACGGCGATTGTTGGATAGACTGTCAGAACTTCGCGCGCACGTTCAGCCCGAAGGTCCGTGGCTTGCCGGCCTGGCCGAAAGGATAGGCGCCGAGGAAATTGGCGTAATCCGGGTCGATCAGCGTGTAGTATTTCTCGTCGGTCAGGTTCTCGGCAAAGGCGGTGATTTCCCAGTTGTTCTTCTTGTACCCAGCCTGTGTATTGACGATCACACGCGAGTCGATCTTGTACATGCCCTTGGAGCCGAAGCGGGAATTATAGTCCGAGGTATATTTGGCATCCGCACCGAGGAAGAAGCCGTTCTCGAACTCGTAGCGTCCGCCGAGACCGAGCGTCCATTCCGGCGCTTCCGGGAAGGATTTGCCGGACTGGTCGCCGATCGCCCCATGGCTGAAGTCCAGGAACTTTGTGTTGAGATAGCCGAGCGAGGCGAAGGCGGAGAACTGCTCGGTGAAGCGGTAGTTCGGCTCGATCTCGAAACCCCACGCCCGGGACTTTGCCGCGTTCTGCGTCACCCGATAGCCGGGGATCGGCGAGGACGGGCGGATTTCCACCTGCTGGTCTTCGTAATGCGTGTAGAACAGATTGGCGTTCAGCGTCAGCCGGTCGTCCAGCAGCGTGCCCTTGTAGGACAGCTCGACGTTTTGCGAATATTCCGGCTGGTAGGTCACCAGCTTGGTGTTGGCCGGATCCTGGCGGTCGATATAGGAACCACCCGAGCGGAAGCCCTGGCTATAGGTCAGGCCGAGCGTCTGATTGGCGTCGAGTTCCTTGGAAATCCCGACCTTCGGCACGAAGTTGACTTCGTTGAACGTCGCCGGATCGCCGGTCAGCACGGGCGAGCTGGTGATGGCGCCGAAATAGTTCTTCTCGGTGTTGGTGTCCTTGAGATAGTCGAGCCGGCCGCCGAGGGTCGCGAACCAGGTGGGCACGAATTCATAGGTCGCTTCGCCGAACACGGCGAGGTTCGTGGTCTTGCGGTGCTGGGAGTCGCTCTGCTGCAGCTGGTCGAGAACGACGAAATCGGTGGTGCCGTTCCAGATCTGGTGGCTGCCATAGACACCTGCGACCCATTTCCAAGGGCCTTCGTCATAGTTCAGGCGGAACTCCTGGGTGAAGATCGAGTCGTCATCCTCGCCATGCGAGCCGTTGACATTGCCGGGCGTCCCATAATCGACGGAGGCGCGCGTGTTGATGCCGTATTGATAGCCGGTCATCGAGGTGAAGCGCAGCGCGTTGGAGAAGTCGTGGGTGATCTCCGCGCCCAGATTGTGCGTGGCCGTCGCGCGGAACTCCGTGAAGGAGGGGAAGTTGAAGTCGCCCCGCCCGGCATTCGGATTGGGGCTGCCATCGGCGAGCGTGTCATAGCCGACCAGCGCGTCGTTCGGCCGGTCCTTGGAATATTGATAGGTGATCAGCGCGCGCGTATCCGGCATTTCCGCAGGCGTAATCAGGAGCTTGGCGCGGATCGAGCGGCTGATATCAGTGGTCAGGTCGTCATAGCCGGCATAATTGCGGAAGTGATCGTATGGAACATAGGCGTCCGAGCGCTCGAAGGCGCCGGCGATGCGCAGCGCGATCTGGTCTTCCACGAGCGGCGTGTTGACCATGATGGCCGTGCCGAACAGATGGTCGCTGCCGACGGTGGTGGAGACCTCCGCCTCCTTCTCGAAGGTCGGGTCCTTCGACTTGACATAGACGGCGCCGGTCATGGCCGCGCGGCCGGACAGGGTCGATTGCGGACCGCGATAGACTTCCACCTGCTCCACGTCCCACAGGTTGCGGGCGCCGAAGCGGGCATTGTAGCGTGTCTGCAGGATGCCGTCGATGTAGACCGAGCCCGCCGGACCGCCCGAGGGGACCAGCCCTTCGGAGCTCATGCCGCGAATGACGAAGCCGGAATTGACGGTCGCGCTGTCGAGAACGTTCGCCAGCCGGCGGTAGGAGTCCTGCAGGGTGCGGATCTCGCCCTGTTCGATGGCTTCGGCGCTGACGACGCCGACGCTGCTGGTGGTGCCCTGAAGCGTGGTGGCATTGCGCGCGCCATAGATGGTGATCGTATCCAGAAGCGTGTCGCCATTGTCGGTGACCGCGCCCGTCGTGGTCGTATCGGCTGACAGAGAGACCTGATTGCTGCCGGCAAAGCGGGCCTTCACCCCCGTGCCGGAGAGGACGGCGGAGAGCGCCTGATCCGGCGTCAGCGTGCCGCGCGCGCCCCGGCTCGTCTTGCCCTGCGCCAGGCTGGCATCGAACAGGATCTGCAGGCCGGTCTGCGCGGCCAGGCTGTTCAGCGCCGGCGTCAGGGGGCCGGCGGGCACCGAAACCGCCAGCTGCTTCGCCTGGGCCGCCGCCGGCCGCACCATCATCGGCACCGCCGGGCTCAGCGCCGCAAAGGCAGCGCTGGTCATCAAAGCCGCGCGCAGGGCCGCCCCGGCCCCGCGGCAGACAGATGTCCGGCGAGAGACGCACATGTTCTTACGCATCAAAACCCCCAATCAAACGGCGTTCAAGGCGCCGTGGAACACCTCATTTCCGGCTGTCCTGGCGGAAAATGACCGCGTCCCCGCAAGGCGCGCCACGACAGCATCGGGAGCGGCAAAAAGGCTGCTCAGGGGGAAGACGAATGAAAGGCGTGCGTGAGGACTCCCGCATGGAAAAAATTCGATAAAAATTTGCGCCGGGAAAGAAGGACGCATGCAAAAGACGCCGGCCGCGCGGCGCGGGACACGGCCTGCCGTGTCCTGGCTCAGGACAGTCCGAGATGGGCGCGCATCTTTTGACGAAGGTCTTCGTCCCGGGCCTCGGCCGGCTTCAGCACGCAGGTCGGACAAAGGCTGCCCTCCTCGACGCGATAATAGCGGCAGCAGCCGCCGCGTGCGCGGAACACATGGGAAAAGGGCTTCCGGTCAGCATCCAGAACCGTCAGCTCGAAATAATGGAGCTGGCGGTTGTTGAAGGGCGAGCGCGGCTGCTTGAGGATCCGCATCGCCGCAGCCATGGCGGCGTCCGCGCAGCCGAAATGGCGGCCGGCATCGAGGAAGCGGCCGGCCAGCGCATCCGCCGCCAGCCGCCACAAGGCGGCGCGCGACAGGCCCGTCTGCGCGAAAACCGCCTCCACGACAGGCGCGAAATGCGCCTCCGCCTGCCGGCGGAACCGCTCGAGATGGTCGGCATCCTCCAGTCCGCCTTCTACGAAATCCGCCGTGAGATAGCGAACATGGGCGCGCCGCACCGCATGCAGCGTGCCCTCATGCTCGTCCTGCGCGGTATAGAAGGAGAGCGCGATCTTGCCCGGCGCCAGATCCGGCAGCAGGCCGAAGCCGACGAGCAGCGGCACCACGGCACCGGCAAGAATATAGCCGTAATCGCTCATCAGGAAGGCGCCGGCGCTCTTCAGGTCCGTGCCCTTGTTCAGCGCACGCTCGAAGGCGAGAAACTGCTCGATGGCCTCTCCATCGGCAAAGAAGGCGCGGGCCGTGCGCCAGCCCTCCTCGAGCGGGGCGACTGCCGCGGTGACATCCGGCATATAGGCGGCCTGAGCCTCGAGAGCCTGACGAAGCCGCGCTTCGCCCTCCGATGCCGTGGCATGCCTCTCCGGTGCCCTGGCGCTCTCATCTCCTGTCATCGCCATCTTGCCTTTCTCGCCCCGGCCTGCGCGTCCTGCGCCCGCTCCAGCCAGCGCCTGGCCACCAGTTCCGGAAGCGCATCGAAGACCGGCCCGGCGATCATATGCCCGCCATCGATCCAGTCCAGCGTCAGGCCGCCGGTGACGAAGTCGGACCAAGCGATTGCGGCCGGCTCCCGCACGAAGGCGTCATCCCGGCAGAGCAGAAGATGCGCCGGACAGCGCAGCACGCCGCGCGACGCATCATGCCGATAGGTTTCGCAGATGCGGAAGTCATTGCGCAGCACCGGCTCGAAGACCGCCATCGCCTCGGGATTGTCGAGGATTTCCAGGGGCATGCCGCCGAGATCGATCAGCGCCTGGCGGAAGGCGGCCGGCTCCATATCATGGAACGGATCGCGGTCGAGCACCATCCGGTCCGGCGCATTGCAGCCGAGCGCGAAGAAGGCTTCGGGCGCGCCCAGTCCCTGCACCTGAAAGCGCCGGGCCGTCTCATAGCCGAGAAGCGCGCCCATGGAATAGCCGAGGATCGCATAAGGGCCCGTCAGCAGCGGCCGCAGCTCGCCGGCCAGCTGATCGGCCAGCGCCTCGATGCTGATGGGCAGGGGCTCGCTGAAGCGCGCCTCCCGCCCCGGCAGCGAAACGGGATGCACGGCCATGGCGGGCGGTGCTGCGCCGACCCAGCTGCGAAACAGCCCGGCCCCGGCACCGGCCGGCGGAAAGGCGAGGAGAAGCGGGCGGGAAGAGGCCATGCTCAGATCTCGATCTCGATATGGCCCTCGGCCGGTGCGGCCCGGCGGTCGATCTCGGCGGCGAGATCCGAAAGCACGGGCCTTTCAAACAGGCTGCGCACGGGCACCGGCACGGCGATCTCCTGTCGCAGGCGGCTGATCACCCGCGCGCCCAGAAGCGAATGGCCGCCAAGGGCGAAGAAGTGCGCGTCCGGCCCCAGCGGGCCGCTCTTCAACACCTCCTGCCAGATCCTGGCGATCCGCTGCTCCGTGGCGGTGAGCGCACGCGCGCCTGCCGGCGAGATGGGCTGCGAGACCGGTGCCGCGTCCGCCGCTTCTGTCGGCAACGGGTCTGCCGGCGTGGAAAGCCCCGGCGCCGACAGAGGTGGCCCTAGTCGCTCCAGAAGGGCGTCGAGCGTGCTGTCCGGCTGCGCTAGGATCTTTGCAAGGTTGCGCATCAGCGCGTCCAGCAGCACGGCCGCCGTGTCGCCGTCAAGCGCATCGCGGCAGTAGCCGGCCATCAGCGTCAGCCCGGCGGCGCGCGGCAGCGCCCAGAGCGTCAGCGGAAAATGGGTGCGCTCGTCAAAATCGACCGGCTCGACGGCGAAGGGCAGGACGTCAGTGCGGCCGGTCGGTCCGCCGGTCGGTCCATTGAGATTCTCGACCACCAGAAGCGTATCGAACAAGGCGCCGCCCGCGCCCTGGATGCTGGCGAGCGGCACATGCTCATGCGCGATCGTTTCGGCCTGGCGCGCCTGCAGCCGATCCAGCCAGCCGCGCACGGAGGTCTGGCCCTCGATCGGCACGCGCACCGGCAGGGTGTTGATGAAGAGGCCGATCATGCTGGCCGCCTCGGCCAGCTGCGCCGGCCGGCCGGCGGTGGTGGTGCCGAAGATCACGTCGCTGCGGCCGGACTGGCGGGCGAGCAGCAGCGCCAGCGCCCCCTGCAGCAGGGTGTTGAGCGTGTGGCCGGCGCGGGCGCCCGCTTCCCTGATGGCACGATGCAGACCCTTGGGGCAGTTCCGGCTGAGGCGAGCAAAGGGGCCGGAGCCCTCGTGGGCGAGCAGCCGGAAGGGCTTTGGCGCGCCGTCGAGCCGATCCTGCCAGAAGCGCAGACCTGCGGCGCGGTCCTGCGCCTTCAGCCAGCCGATATAGTCGCCATAGGCGCGAGGCGGCGCCAGCGCCGCGCCTGCCGCGCCGGTCTCGTGGCGGTAGAGCGCCAGCACCTCCTCCAGCAGCGCGCGGATCGACCAGCCGTCGAGAATGATGTGATGATAGCAGACGACGAGGATTGAGCGTTCCTGCCCCGTGCGGATCCATTGCACGCGCAGGAGCGGCGGGCGCTGCAGATCGAAGGGTTCGGCCCGGTTTTCGGCAAAGATTCGCTCCAGCCCCTGCGCGCTGTCGGCGTCCGGAAGGTCGCGGATGGCGAAACTTGCGGACAGATGCTTGAAGGCGATCTGGAACGGGGCGTCGCGCGTCTCCCAGTAGAAGCCGGAGCGCAGCACGGCATGGCGGTCGATCGCCGCCTGCCAGGCGGCCTTCAGCGCCGCGCCATCGACGGCACCAAGGAGGCGCAGTGCCGTCTGCGGCATGTAGAACGCTTCTCCCGGCGCCGAGATGCTGTGAAACAGGATCCCCTCCTGCATGGGCGAGAGGGGGTAGATGTCGGCGATGTTGTGCCGCTGGAGCGGATTGGCCTGCATGTCACGTCCTAGAGCTGGCGGAGGATGGCTTCGAGATCGGCCTGGTCGATGGCCATGTGCGGAAAATCGGCGGGGGTATAGCCTGGCTCCGGCGAAGTCAGGCAAAGCGCGGTCAGCTCCGCCAGCGCCTCTTCAAAGCGGGCGGCCAGCGCCTCGATCGTCTCGCGATCGTGCAGCGCGCAGGAATAGGCGAAGGAGACGCGCAGCCGGCCGCCGGAGACGATGGCATTGATGTCGAGCAGCACGCCGCGCCCATTGCCTGCGCCGCGCGTC
Source organism: Xaviernesmea rhizosphaerae (assembly GCF_001938945.1). GTDB lineage: Bacteria > Pseudomonadota > Alphaproteobacteria > Rhizobiales > Rhizobiaceae > Xaviernesmea > Xaviernesmea rhizosphaerae. Next base: position 200,537 of record NZ_MKIO01000041.1, on the reverse strand, counting down.
TCGCCGACGCTTTCGTCCGCGCGGGTGAAAAGCGCATCGCCGGAAAACAGGCTGTCGGTCTGGCCGAGATAGTTGAAGCGGATCTCGGCGATCTCCTCCAGAACCGGCAGGCGCCGCCCTTTAAGATGATGCAGCACGCCATAGCCCAGACCGTCATGGGGAATTCGGCGCAGGCTCTCCTTGACCCGGAGCAGCAGCGCGCGCGGCTGCGCTTCCGTCTCCGCCTGGAGAAGCACGGGATAGAACGCGGTGAACCAGCCGATGGTGCGGCTGAGATCGACCTCAGGGAAAAGATCGCTGCGGCCATGGCTTTCCAGGATGAGGCGCAGGCGCCGCGCGCCGGTCCACGCCCTGACGGCGCTGAACAGCGCTGCGATCATCAGCTCCTCGGGCCTGATGGGATAGGCCGAGGGTGCCGCGTGGAGAAGATCGACGGTCGCCTCTTCATCGAGCGTGCGCACGACTAGGGCAGTATCGGCGACGCGATTGCCGCCGTCAGCGGCGCGCGGCAGGCGGTCGGCGGGCGCGGTGGCGATGTCGGACCAGTCGTCGAATTCGCCGTCGAACAACGCCGTCTGCGCGAGCCTCTGTATCCACTGGCCGAAAGAGGTGGTCCGGCGCAGTGCCGGGCGGGTGCCGGCATTCCGCCCGGTCTGCAGGGCGGTGGCGAGATCGTCGAGCAGGATGCGCCAGGAGACGCCGTCGATGACGAGGTGATGGGCGGCCAGCGCCAGCCTTTGTTCCCCACCTTCGATCTCGATCAGGGAGGCGCCCCAGACCGGGCCGGTTTCGAGATCGAAGCCGCGCTGAAGGCTGTGCATCGTCTCGGCGAGACGCTCGGCAGCATCCGCCTGCCCGCAGCGAACATGGTGAAGCCGGGGCGCGGCCTCGACCAGGCCATAGCTCTGCTGCCATGCGCCATCTTGATGGGCAAAGCGCGCCCGCAAGGCGTCATGCGCGCCGTGCAGATGGTCGAGTGCGCGGCGCAGCTCGCTCGCGTCGATCGGCTGGCGGGGCTTGAGAAGAAGCGCCTGGTTCCAGTGATCGGGCTCGGCAAAGGCCTGGCCGAAGAACCAGGCCTGCGCCGGCCCGATGGCAACCGCGCCGGTGACCGGCCCGCTCTCCGCCTCCACTTTGCCGATGCTGGTGGCAGCCGCCAGCGCCGCAAGCGTCGCATGGAGGAAGAGGTCGCGCGGGGAGAGGATGAGGTCCTGCTTGCGCGCCTCGGCCACCACCTGGATCGCCAGGATGGAATCGCCGCCGAGCGCGAAGAAATTGTCCTCCCGGCCGATCCCGCTGCGCCCGAGCAGCTTCTCCCAGATCGCGGCGAGACGGCTTTCCGTGCCGGGGCGTGGTGTTTTCCGCGCGGACGTTGCTGGTTCCTTGCTTGAGGGATCAGCGTGCGAGGGGTCGGGGCGCGAAGGATCGGGCAGGGCCTTGCGGTCGAGCTTGCCGTTCGGCAGGCGCGGCAGCGCGTCGATGCGGGCGATCAGAACCGGCACGAGATGGCGCGGCAGCCGCTCCGACAGGAAGGCCGTGAGATCGGAGATCGCCACCTCTCCGGCGGTTTCCACCCAGGCGGCAAGACGGGCATGGCCAGTTTCGTCGCGCCAGGCATCCACGGCAGCGCCCGTGACGGCGGCATGGCGCATCAGCACGGCCTCCACCTCGCCCGGCTCGATGCGGAAGCCGCTGATCTTCATCTGCCGGTCGGCCCGGCCGAGATAGTCGAGATTGCCATCGGCGCGCCGGCGCACGCGGTCGCCGGTGCGGTAGAGCAGCGGGTGATCTCCCGACGACGCAAAGGGGTTGGGCAGGAAACGCTCGGCGGTGAGATCTGGGCGGTCATGATAGCCGCGGGCGATGCCGGCGCCGGCGAGATAGAGCTCGCCCGGCGCGCCGATCGGCACTTCGTGAAAGGCTTCGTCCAGCACATGGGCCGTGGTGTTGGCGATCGGCCGGCCGATATGAATGGGCTCTCCTGGCTGCACTCGGCATCCGGTCGAATAGGTCGTATCCTCGGAGGGGCCGTAGAGATTGTAGAGCGCCTCGACCGCGCCGTCGGCGAGGATCGCTTCCGCCAGGCTTTCCGGCAGCGGCTCGCCCGCCAGGCACACCGTGCGGGCCCGGGGCGGCAGCGGGCCGAAGCGCATCAGCTCCATCATCGGCGTCGGCACGGTGTTGATCAGGGTGATCTCGTCGGCGAAGGCCGCATCCGCCAGCTCGAACAGATCCTCGACCATGAAGATCCGGCCGCCCGCCGCCAGCGTGGCGAAGATCTCGAAGATCGACAGGTCGAAGCAGACCGAGGTGGAGGCCAGCATGCCGGCGAAGCTCTCCGCCGGAAAGGTCTCCAGCGCCCAGTGGACAAAGGCCACCGCGTTGCGATGCTCGATCGCGACACCCTTGGGCTTGCCGGTCGAGCCGGAGGTGTAGATGAGATAGGCGAGATCGCGGCAAGACGCTGCACTTTCGCGCGCGGGTGCCGGATGGTCCCCCGTGGCATCCTCCCACACCGCCGCCGGATCGAGCGTGGCATAGGCGCGGAAATCGGCGCGCGCATCCTGCGTCAGCAGAAGGGCGAGCCGGGCATCGGCCGCGACGAAGGCGATGCGTTCGCGCGGATAGTTCGGATCGAGCGGCACATAGGCCGCGCCGGTCTTCAGCACGGCCAGGATCGCCGCGACGAGATCGACGGTGCGCCCCAGGCAGATGCCGACCGCCGATCCCGGGCCGATGCCACGCGCGACGAGCGCTGCGGCAAGCTTTCCGGCGCGATGGTCCAGCGCCGCATAGGTCAGGCTGCGCGCCCGGTCGGTCACCGCGATCGCCTCGGGCAGGCGGCAGGCGCTGCGTTCGAAGAAGCTGTGCAGACGCGTGATCTCGGGATCCTGGATCCTCGCTGTGTCGTTCCAGCGCGCGATCTGGCGGCGCTGCGCTTCGGGCAGGAAGGGAATGCGGCCCTGCGGCGTTGCGGGCGCAGCCAGCAGCCCGCGCAGGAGCGTCTCGAAGGCCTCGGCCATATGGACGATCGTCTCGCGGCGGAACAGGTCGCTGCGGTAGATCAGATTGCAGGACAGGCCATCTCCCGCCTGCCTCACATCGAGCGAGAGATCGACCTTGGCCGTTTCCTGTGCCAGCACCAGGGCTTCCCCTGTCAGGCCGGCCGGCAGGCGCGCCGGCGTTTCGGCGCTCTGCCAGTTCAGCATGGCCTGGAAAACCGGGTTGTGGCTGCCGCTGCGCGACACCGCCAGAGCATCGACAAGGCATTCGAACGGCACGTCCTGATGGCGGAACGCCTCGATCACATGGGCGCGAACCTGGGCGATCTGGTCGAGGAAGCTCATGGTCGGCGCATGCACCAGCCGAAGCGCCAGCGTGTTGACGAAGAGCCCGACGACATTGTCCAGCGCGGGGTCGGGCCGCTGCGAGATCGGCGTGCCGATGACCACGTCAGGCGATCCGCAATAGCGCGACAGCAGGCCGGCGAAGGCCGAAAGCATCGCCATGAACGGCGTGGCGTCGGCCTGCCGCGCGCATTGCAACAGCGCTGCCGTCACGTCGGGCGCAAGCGCGAAGCGCACGCTGCCGCCGCGATGATCCTGCCGCGCCGGGCGGGGGAAATCGGTCGGAAGATCGAGAAGCGGCGGTGCGCCCTCAAGCTGTCTGCGCCAGCTTTCGAGCGACGGCGCGAAATCCTGCCGGCGCTGCCAGGCGGCGAAATCGCCATAGCCGAGCGGCAGGGCCGGCAGCCTCGCCACCCCTTCCGGTCCCGCCTCGTAGAGCGCCATCGCCTCGCGCAGCAGGATGGCGATCGACTGCGCGTCCGAAACGATATGGTGGATGACCACGAGCACGACATGGTCTTCGGCACCGAGCGCGATGATCCGGGCGCGAAACAGCGGCCCGCGCGCCAGATCGAAGGGGCGATTGCTTTCGGCTGAAAGATGCTCCGGCAGCGCGTCTTCGCGGGCCTCGATCGTGGCAATGTCCAGCTCCGCCCGGTCGGAAACGACGATCTCGGGCCGGCCGTCGCGGGTGAGGATGCGGGTGCGCAGGGCGGCGTGGCGCAGGCTCAGGCCCTCGAAAGCTTGCGCAAGCGCCTCGCGGTCCAGCGGGCCGCGCAGGCGCAGAGCGGCGGGAATGTTATAGGCGACGCTGTCCGGCTCCAGCTCCGACAGGGCCCAGAGGCGCTGCTGGGCGTAGGATAGCGGCGGCCGCGTCCCGTCCTCGAGCGCCACGATCCGCGCCTGCCGTGCCGTTCCGCCCGCGGCCTCCAGCGCTGCGGCAAACTCCTTCAGCCGGGGGAAGGCGAAGAGCGTGCGCAGCACGTCCCTGGTCGGCAGGTCGATGGCGAGGCGGGCGATCATCCGCATGGCCAGCAGCGAATGGCCGCCGAGCCGGAAGAAGTGATCGCCGAGGCTGCGCTCGGCCTCGCCGGGCAAGACCGCGCTCCAGGCCTCGGCGACCCGGCGCTCCATCGCGGTCTCGGGTGGCGCGGCGCTCTGCTCGGCCGCGGGCAGCAGGGCGGGCAGGGCCGCGCGGTCGATCTTGCCGTTCGGCTGCTGCGGCAGATGCGCCACGAGGCACCAGAGCGTCGGCACCATGTGAGACGGAAGATCGGCCGACAGCGCACGGCGAAGATCCTCTTCCCTTAAGGTGGCGCCGTCCTTCGGCTCGATGAAGGCGGCGAGCTGCCGGTCGGCGCCAGGCGTCACCGTCACCACGGCCTTTTCGATGCCGGGCAGGCGCTCCAGATGGTGCTCGATCTCGCCCGTTTCGATCCGCAATCCGCGCAGCTTTACCTGGTGGTCGAGCCGGCCCTGAAATTCCATGAGGCCATCGCGCCGGCGGCGCACGCGGTCGCCCGTGCGGTAGAGCCGCGCGCCGGGGTGGCCGGAGAAGGGATCCGGCAGGAAGCGCTCGGCTGTCTGGGCCGGCCGGCCGAAATAGCCGCGCGCGAGCCCCGCGCCTGCCAGATAGAGCTCGCCCGAAAGGCCCGGTGGCCGCAGGCGTCCGCACCGGTCGAGGATATAGGCGCGCGTCTCGGGCAGCGGCCGGCCGATCGGCACGACCCCGCCCGTGTAGCGATCGCCATGCAATGCCACCTCGGTGGAGAAGCAGGTGTCCTCCGAGGGGCCATAGAGATTGTGGATCGCAAGGCGCGGATAGTCGCGCTTCAGCGCATCGACCAGCGCGGCCGGGAGCGGCTCGCCGCAGAAGGTGGCCACGCGCAGGCTGTCGGGCAGGCGATGCTCCTGAAGATAGGCCTGCAGCAGGCTCGGCACGGTGTTGACCAGCGTCAGCTCCACCTTGTCGGCAAGGCTTGCCAGCGCCAGGAAATGGTCTGCCACCACGAGCGCGCCGCCGCGGACGAGCGGTGCGTAAAGCTCGAAGACGGAGAGGTCGAAGCTGATCGAGGTCGGCACGAAGGTGAAAGCGACATCCTCACGGGTGAAGCGCTCCTGCGCCCAGCGCAGGAAGGCGACGACGGAGCGATGTTCGACCGCCACGCCCTTGGGCACGCCGGTGGAGCCGGAGGTGTAGATGATATAGGCGAGATCGTCGGGCCGGGTTTTCGCGCGCGGGGGCAAGGGGCTATCAGGCAGGTCGTTGACGTCGATCAGCCGCAGCTTCGTTGCCAGCTCCATGGAGAGGAAGGCGGGCCGATGGTCCGAGAGCACCCGGTCGATGCCGCTGTCGCTGGCGATAAAGGCAAGCCGGCTGGCCGGATAGTCTGCATCCAGCGGCACATAGGCCGCCCCGGCTTCCAGAATGCCGAAGAGGACGGCGATCATCCGGGGCGAGCGGCGCATGCAGAGCCCGACGCGGTCGCCGGGCTTCACGCCTTCCGCCATGAGGGCGGCGGCGATGCGGGCGGACTGCGCGGCCAGTGTCGCATAGGACCAGGTGACGGTGCCGTCGGTCACGGCGACGGCATCCGGGGTCGCCTCCGCCTGTACGCGGATCAGATCGTGCAGGCAGGCATCTTCGGGAAAATCGCGCAGCGGGCCGGCGCTGGCGGCGATGATCGCCCTTTCGCGCGCCGCGTCGAGAAGGGAAAAGCGCGACAGCGGCCGCTCTGGCGCCTCCGCGATCAGATCGAGCACGCGCTCGAAGCCGGCGAACATCTGCGCGATGGTTTCGGGATCGAAGAGCTTACGCGAATATTCGATCCGGCCGGCAATGTCAGGCTGGCGATCCTCCAGATTGAAGCGCAGATCGTATTTGGTCGCGATCTCCTCCAGCGGATAGGGCGCGAGTGTCAGGCCATGCAGCTCCGAGGGCGGCGTGACCGAGTGCTGGATGTCGAACTTCACCTGGAACAGCGGGTTCAGCTCCGAGAGCGAGCGCTCGGGATTGACCGTCTCGACCAAGCGCTCAAAGGGAATGTCCTGTTGCGCCAGCGCCTGGCGCACGGCCTCGGCTGTGCGGCCGAGAAGCGCGCTGAAGGTTGGATCGCCCGAGAGATCGCTGCGCAGCACCAGCGTGTTGACCAGCGGTCCCATGATCGCCTGGGTCTCCGGCCGGTCGCGATTGGCCACCTCGCTGCCGACGATGATGTCGTCGCTGTCGCTCAAGAGGTGCAGAAACACGTTGAAGGCCGTCAAGAGCAGCGTGAACAGGCTGACATTGCGCTCCGCCGCCAGCGCCCGCAGCGCCAGCGCCAGCGCCGGCTCGACGCGCACGGGATGGTGCGCGCCGGCAAATTGCGCGGTCGGGCTGCGGGGGCGGTCGAGCGGCAGCTCCAGCACCGGCAGGTCGCCCCGCAGCCTCAGCGCCTGCTCGGCCAGCTGGCGGGCGGCTTCGGGGCTGGCGAGGCGCGTGCGCTCCCACAGCGCCCAGTCGGCAAACTGCACGGGCAGCTCTTCGAGCGAAGCTGCAGCGCCGGTGACTTCGGCGCGGTAGAAGGCGGAGAGATCGCGCGCGAGAAGGCCCATCGACCAGCGGTCGCTGATGATGTGGTGCAGGCCGAGCACCAGAACATGTTCGTCTGGCCGGATCGCGACGAGGCAAGCGCGCACGGGCGGGCGCGTCAGGTCGTAGGGCGTGGCGACGAGGGCTGCCACATGGCGCCTGGCGGCCGCGTCGGGGTCCAGCTTTCCCCGGCAGTCTTGATAGGCGATGGCAAGCGCGGGCGCCTCCTCCACGATCTGCTGCGGCTGTCCGTCCGCGCCCTGCGTGAAGCGCGTGCGCAACGGCTCGTGACGGGCGACGAGCGCGGCGAAGGCCCGCTCGAGCGCTGCTCGGTCCAGCGGACCCGCCAGGCTGAGGGCGAGGTTCATATTGTATGCGACCGTCTCCGGCTCCAGCTGCTGCATGAACCAAAGCCGTTTCTGGGCGGAAGAGAGCGGCACGGGCGCGGAAAGGTCGGCGCGCGGCAGGATCCGATCCGACAGGGCCATGCCCCGCTCCAGCAGCTTGCGCTCCAGAAGCGCGCGGCGTTCCGGCGAGAGGCCGGCCAGTTTCGTCAAAAGCTCGTTCATCGCATGCTGCCTCCAGCCAGCAGCCTGTCGACATCGGCGTCGGACAGGCGCGTCACTTCGTCGAGGAGATCGGCCATTCCCGCGAGATCCGCCTGTTGCATCCTGCGGGTGTCGATGGTTGCGGCGATGGCTGCGGCCGTCGGATTGTCGAACAGCAGGTCGCGCATGGCGATATCGACCGGGAAGGCCTCCCGCAGGCGGGCGACGGCGCGGATGGCGAGCAGCGAGTGGCCGCCAAGCTCGTAGAAACCATCGTCCACACCGACAGGGGCAAGGCCCAGAAGCTCCTCGAAAATACCGGTGATCGTCGCTTCGGTCGGCGTGCGCGGTGCGCGATAGGCGGTGGCAAGCGGCGGTCGGCTGCGTCCGGCGTCGGGCGGCGCGGTCTCCTCCACCGCTGCCGGCGTGTCCGCCGGCGGGAGCGCCGCGCCCGAGAGCAGGAGGCGGCCGCTGATGCCGGACGCGATCGCCGCTGCGGTGAAATCCCAGGCTGCCTCAGGCGAAACGGCGAAGGCATTTTTCCGCCCGCCGGAGGAAGACGGAACGGGGCCCTCGGCGATCAGCGGATAGCCGATCGCCAGCCAGCCGGTCTCTCCCGCCTTGGCCTGTTCGGCGACCAGCCGGTCGATGGCGGCGTGGCCAGCGGCGTAGGCCGACAGGCCGAGGCCGCCGACCTGCGTGGACAGCGAAGACTGCACGCAGCAGAAGCCGAGTTTGCGCCCGGCCAGTGCCGCGGCGAAACTCTCGACCAGGGCGAGCCGGTCGAGCGTGTCGCGCCAATGCAAAGGCTGCAGATCGGCGATGAGCGCAGCGGATGTCTCGCCGGATTGCGGCATGGCGAGAAAGACCCCGTCGATCCGGCCGAAGTGGGCTGCGACCGTGTCGAGCGCCTCGCGCACCGCCGTGGGGTCGGCAGGGTCCAGCCGGAGCGTCATGCCGTCGGGATTGTCGATGACAGACGCGCCCGCCGGTTGAAGCAGCGCAAGCTTTGCCCCCGGGAGCGCCGCAAGGCCTTGCTCCCATGCCTTGCCCACGCCCTCGGCCAGCGTCCCGGCCAGCACATAAACGCCGCTGGGCTTGAGCCCGGGGCCCTCGGGCCCGTCGATCTCCCGCGTTTCAGGCCGCCAGCAATGGGGGCCGCGCAGGGTGATTTCCGGCGCGTCCTGCCCCAGAGCATCGCGAAGGCGCGGGGCCAGCCGGGCCGGCGGGGCATCGTCGATGTCGATATGGCGGCAGGTGAGGGCCGGATATTCCTGACCGATGACCCTGACCATCCCGGCGACAAGCGCCTGGGCGGTGTCCGCCGGCTCCAGCCCGGTTGCGTCGATCGCATTGCGGGTCACGACCGTCAAAGTCACCGCGCGCCCGTCCCGCGCCAAGGCCCGCACGAGCAAAAGCAGGGCTCGCGCCGGTGCGTCCTGCTGTTGCGGCCGCTGTTCTCGTTCTGGTTCGGGCCGCCCGGCGAGCGGCCAGGCGAACACAACGTGCCGGGGTGCCGCCCCGCGCGCATCGAGGCTGTCGAGCAGGGCAGTATAATCGTCCGCCGCCTGAGGATGCAGGGTGAAGCAGCGGTAATCCGGCTCGGCAAAGCCGGATCCCATTTGCGCGCGGTAGGGCTCGGCGCCGCCGCGCTCCAGCGCTTCGGCGAGCGCCGGGCCGATGTGCCCGTCATCGAACAGAAGGATGCGGCCCCTGGGTGCTGCGTGCCCGGCCTTGCCTGCCATGGCGCGGCGCCAGTCGATGCGCGACAGCGTCGGGCCGGTCTTCGGCGCGGGGAGGGCGGCGACGGCCAGTTGCGCATCGTCGGGCTCGATCCAGTGGCGCGTGCTCTCGAAGGGGTAGGTGGGCAAGGCGACGCGGCGGCCTTGGCGTGCTTCGGGCTGCAGGCTGCCATTGCGCTGCCAGTAGCGGCCGATCGCCTCCAGGGTCTGCTCCGCCTCGCGCTCCCGCGCGGTGTCCAGCATGGTCGCGCCGATGCGCTGCGCATCCACGCCGGTCTGCGCGGTGAAAGTGCCGAGCGTGCGGCCGGGACCGAGCTCGAGGAAGACGGCGTTCGGGCGCGCCATCAGCGTGCGCGTACCTTCCTCGAAGCGGACGGTCTGAAGCAGGTGGCCCGTCCAGTAGGCCGAATCGGTCGCCTGCTCCGGCGTCATCCAGGTGCCGGTGACGTTGGAGATCAGCGGCACGGTCGGCGCCGAGAGCCGCTCGGCGGACAGGAGCGCGCGGAAGGTCGCGGCCGCTGGCGCCATCATCGGCCCGTGAAAGGCATGGCTGGTCTTGAGCCGGCGGCTGGCGATCCCTTCCGCCGTCAGCCGCTGCTCGAGTGCGATAATCGCGTCCGTCGCGCCGGAGAGCACGCTGAGGCCGGGCGCATTGGCGGCGGCGAGCGAGAGCGCCGGCGACATCAAGCGCCCGATATCTTCGCCGGGATGGATGATGGCGAGCATGGCGCCGGGCTCGGCAGACTGCATCAGCCGGCCGCGCGCCACGACGAGACGGATGGCCGTTTCCAGATCGAAAATGCCGGCGATGCAGGCCGCCGCATATTCGCCGATGCTGTGGCCATGCAGGGCGACAGGCCGCACGCCATGCGCCATCATCAGGCGCGCCAGGGCATATTCCACGGCGAACAGGGCCGGCTGGGCCAGATCGGTGCGGTGGACTTCCTCGTCCCCGGAAAACAGCCAGGCCTTGAAGTCGATCCCGAGCTCCCTGTCGAGGAGACGCGCGCAGGCATCGAAAGCCTCGCGGAAGGCAGGGAGCGCGGCATGAAGCGCCTTGCCCATGGCCGGATAGGGGCTGCCCTGGCCGGGGAAGAGGAAGACGGCTTCTGCCGGCGCATCCGCCGCCGTCTGCCCCAGATCGGCCTCGCCCCCATCCGCGAGCGCACGCAGACGCGCGACGGCCTGCTGCCGGTCGCCCGCCACCACGAACTGGCGATGCCCGAAGCCGCGCCGGCCGGCCCGGAGCGTGAAGGCGACATCCACGAGCGCCGGCGCCTTATCTGCGGCCAAGCGGTCCGCCAGTCTGGCAGCGGTGCGCGCCAGCGCGCGCGGGCTTCGCGCCGAGAAGAGGAGAAGCTGCGGGCCGGCCTCTTGCGCGCGCGGCGAGGCGGGCGGCGCTTCTTCCAGCACCACATGGGCATTGGTGCCGCCGATGCCGAAGGAGCTGACGCCGGCGCGGCGGGGCCCGGCCGCATCCTGCCACGGCCTCAGCGCCGCATTGACGAAAAAGGGGCTGCGGGCAAAGTCGATCTGCGGATTGGGCGTTTCGTAATGCAGGCTCGCCGGGATCTGCCGGTGTTTCAGCGCCAGCACGGCCTTGATCAGGCCGGCAATGCCGGCCGCCGTGTCGAGATGGCCGATATTGGTCTTGACCGAGCCGAGCGCGCAGAAGCCCTTGCGGTCCGTGTCGCGCCGGAAGGCCTTGGTCAGTGCCGCGACCTCGATCGGGTCGCCCAGCGCGGTGCCGGTGCCATGGGCCTCGACATAGCCGATGCTTTCCGCCGCCACGCCGGCCATGGCCAGCGCATCGGCGATCACGGCCGCCTGGCTGTCGACCTGCGGCGCCGTGAAGCTCGCCTTGCGCGCGCCGTCATTGTTGATCGCCGAGCCCAGAAGCACGGCATCGATCGTGTCGCCATCGATGAGCGCATCCTCCAGCCGTTTGAGCACGACGATGCCGACGCCGCTGCCGGGCACCGTGCCGCCGGAGGCGGCATCGAAGGCGCGGCAATGGCCGCCGGGAGACAGGATTCCACCTTCGCGGGCCCGATAGCCCGTGCCGTAGGAAAGGGCGACGCCGCCGGCCAGCGCCATGTCGCAATCGCCGGAAAGCAGGCTCTGCGCTGCCATGTGCACGGCCACGAGCGAGGAGGAGCAGGCAGTCTGCACCGTGATCGCCGGTCCCGTCAGGTTCAGCTTGAAGGCGGTGCGGGTGGCGAGGAAATCCTTGTCGTTGGAGACGAAGATCTCATAGGGGCTGACCGTTTCGCGGATGCGGCCATTGTCGCGCAGATTGAAGAGGTAGGTGTTGATGCCGGCTGCGGCAAAGACGCCGACCGCGCCGCCGCCGGCCTCGCCCGCATAGCCGGCGGTCTCCAGCGCCTCCCAGGCGCATTCGAGGAAGATGCGCTGCTGCGGATCGAGAATTTCCGCCTCCGCCGGGCTATAGCCGAAAAAGGCGGCGTCGAACCGGTCTGCCCCGTCCAGCGGCGCGCCGGCGGGCACGAAATCGCCGCTGCTCCGCAGGCTGTCCGCCACACCGCTTGCGCGCAGGTCTTCCTCGGTGAAGCGCCGGACGCTCTCGCGTCCGTCCACGAGGTTTTGCCAGAACTGGTTGAGATCGGCCGCGCCCGGCAGGCGGGCGCTCATGCCGATCACGGCGATGCGGTGCCGGTTGTCGTCGGCTTCAGGAAGGGCTGCAGAGAGGTCGTGCATGGAAGGAAATCCTCCGGACGGGCTTTGAGCGCGCGGTGCGGGCGCGCCGGGAAGCGTCATGAGTGGAAAGGGCATCCCTGGCCGCCGGGGTCGATGAGCCCGAGACGGCCACGGCCGAAGCGGCGCAGGGTTTCGACCGCATTGCGATCATCGAAGCGCAGGCTGCCGGAATCGACGAAGCGGGCGCAGACCCCGACATGGCTTTCGGCCAGATGGCGATAGGCGGCGACGAAGCCGGAATGGGCCACTGCCAGCTCCTCCGGCAGGGCGGAAAAGACCGGGCGCAGATCCCGCCAGAGATCGACGAGCACCGCATGCTCCCAGGACATCAAGCCGCTGAAATCATCCGATTCCACCGTGGGACGGGTCATGGAAACGCGGATCGTCGTCTCGTAGACCTCCTTGGGGAAGCTCGCGGCCAGCTCCATGGCGGCGGCGGATGCCGTCAGCAGCACGGATGCCGTGTTCAGCTCCTCCTCGGCATCCGCCATCCTCTGCCGCTCCAGGGCCAGCCGGAAGCGGCGCAGCGCGACGATGAGACCCTGGACATTGAGGAAGAAGGCCCAGTGAAATTCACGCCAGATGGCGAAGGGCGAGGGCGGCTGCGGCGGGGAGAGATCGGCCCTTGTCATCGCAGCCGCTCCAGGCCGAGCGCGCGCGCCAGGAGATGCGCCTGGGCGACGAAGCCCTCGATCTGCCCGCGCACCTGACGCTCCGGCAGATCCGCGCTGCGCGCGAAGAGGTCGGTCACGGCATGGATGGCCTGCACGAGGCTTCGCACCATCATGGTCGCCGGCAGCGCGGGTGCCACGCGGTTGACGCGGAAATAGCGGTCGTAATCGCTGGCCTGGAAGGCGGTGAGCGGCAGGCCTGTGGTGTCGACGGCGACGGGTTCGGGCCCGCTCTCGTCCTGACTGCCCAGCGCATCCAGCCGTTGCAGGAGTTCGCTGAGCAGGGGCAGACCGTCGCGCGGGTTCAATGCCAGCGCCTTCACCAAGCCGCAGAGCACGGTGTGCAGGCCCTCACGCTGCTCGGCCTCCAGCACCGCCTCCGCCGGCAGCGCATTCGGCAGCAGGAGGTCGAGCCAGGCCTCTTCGGCCGCCGCCGTGCTCTCTGTCCTGTCCGTATTCTGCGCACTCGCGCCGAGCTGGCCCAGCTCCCGGCGCTCCGCTGCGGTCACAGGGGCATGCGGTTCCAGCGCGCGCTGATGGCGGGTCACCGGCCGGTCTCCCCCTGCGGGGCGGCCTCGCCTGCCTGGTCCATCGCGCGGCGCAGCGCCAGCGGCCGCATGTCGGTCCACACCTCGGCGATATGGTCGAGGCAGGCCTGCTTGGGGCCCTCAAAGCCGCCGTCGCGCCATCCCAGGGGAATGTCCTTGTAGGTCGGCCAGATCGAATAGCGCTCTTCGTCGCTGATCACGACGCGGTAGAGGATGTCGTCGGATTGATCCTGAGTGCTCATGCTGTGGCTCCATCGATCAGGGGAATAAGGCCAAGCGCCGCGAGGCCGCTCAGGCCGTTGACGAAAGCGTCGTGAATGGCGTCGATGTCCTCGCGGCGGTGCGCGGTGGACAGGAAGCCGCCCTTGTCGCCGGCGCGCAGGTGGATGCCCGCGGTCAGCAGCGTCAGCGACAACAGGCCCAGCGCGAGCGGCGGGATACGGCTTTTCGTGGCGGACAGCGCGAAGAACGAGCCGAAGGCGGTAAAGGCGGCCGGCAGGCGCGCCGCGTCCAGCGAAGCATTGAGACGCGCGACCAGACGGTCGGTCTCGGCGTTCAGCCCCGCCTGCAGGGTTGGCCCGGCCTCCAGCATGTGGCGCGCGGCGGCGCGGGCGGTGGCGAGCGCCAGCGGATGGCGGCAATAGGTGCCGGCAAAGAAAGTCGGCTGCACCGGCGGCACGGACTGGTCGCCGTAGGACCAAGGGCCGCCGTCGATATAATTCATGAAGCGGTTGCGCCCGGCGATCAGCGCCAAAGGCAGGCCGCCGCCGGCGATCTTTCCATAGGTGGCGATATCCGCCGTGATGCCGAAATGGGCCTGGGCACCGCCGGGCGCGACGCGGAAGCCGCTGATCACCTCGTCCATGATCAGGGCGGTGCCGGTGTGCTCCGTCAGCGCGCGCAGCCGGTGCAGGAAGTCCCCGGGCTGAAGGTCGATGTTGCGGCTCTGCACCGGCTCCACCAGCACGGCCGCCAACCCGTCTCCTTCGGCCGCGATCAGATCGAGCGCGCGCGGATCGGCATAGTCCAGCAGCAGCACGTCCTGCGACAGGGCGGCCGGAATGCCGGAAAAGGCGGGAATCGCGCGGGGCGACCCGGCCTCGGCAGGGCGCTGAAGCACCTGATCGCTATGGCCGTGATAGGCGCCGGAAAACATCGCCACCTTCGCCCGGCCGGTCGCGGCGCGGGCGAGCCTCAGCGCGGTCATGACAGCCTCGGTGCCGGTATTGGTGAAGGTCACCCGCTCATGGCCCGTCAGCTGGCAGAAGAGCGCCGCCGTCTCGCCCGCCAGCTCGGCCTGCGGCCCCAGGGCAAAGCCCTTGTCGAGTTGCGCGTCGATCGCCTGGCGGATGAAGGACGGGTTGTGGCCGAAAAGGTTGATGCCCATGCCCATGAGGATGTCGACATAGCGGTTGCCGTCGAGATCGACGAGGTGGGCCCCCTCCGCTCGCCGGACGACCAGCGGATAGAGCGCCTCCTTCGCCAGCAGGGAGAAGGGCACGCCGATGGCGCTCTTGTCGGCCAGAACGCGCCGGCTTTCTTCTGCCGCTGCCTTGGAGCGCGGCGTTTTCCGGTTGAAGGCGGCAATGATCTCGGCTGCGGCCTTGGCGGACGGATGGAGAGGCACCACGGTCATGCGGAGACCTCCGCCAGAACGTTCCCCGGCTGCGCGCCCGGCTCCGACCCCGTCTCCGCGATCTTGCGGCAGAAGAAATAGGCGGCGTGCCCGTCGTCCACGGGCCCGCCGGTGGTGCTGCGCAGCTCGGGCGCGAAGCCGTTTTGCGCAAGCAGCGCCGAGACCTGATCGAGATCATGGCCCCAGACGCGGTTGACGACGCGGTTGTGCTCCCACCCCCGATGCAGCAGGCCGGGTCGGGCGAGAAGCGCCAGCCGCAGGCGGCGCAACGGCCTGGCGCGGGTGAGGCGTTCGGCCAGCGCCCTCAGCCGCGACCGTCTTTGCCCGTTCGCCCGTCGGAAAATATCCACGGTGAAGGCGCCCTGTCCGGCGGCGGGGTCATATTGCGGCGTGATCGCCCAGGCGAAGTCGGGCTGCATCTCGCCCTCGCTCGGGCGGCCATGCCAGTGGCGGGCCATCTGCGCGGGGTGGTTGACGTCGAAGACGAAGATGCCGCCAGCCTTCAGCGCCCGGTTGACGCTGGAAAACACCGCCGCCAGATCCTCCGGCCCCTCCATGTGGTTCAGCGAGGCGCTGGTGCACAGCACCGCATCGAAGGGCGTTCCAAGGTCGAAATGCCGGGCATCGCCCAGCACGAAGCGGGCGGAAGGCGCGTTGTCGCGGGCGTGGCGCAGCATGTCAGCCGAACCGTCGAGGCCGGTGACATGGAACTGGCGCGCCTGAAGTGCTGCCGCCAGCTGTCCGGTGCCGCAGCACAGATCGAGGATCGCGCCGCCGGCCGGCACATGCGGCAGCACCACCCGCTCGATCGGGCCGATCTTGTGCGCGCCGTAGCGCGGACCGAGCGTCTGGTTATACAGCCAGGCCCAGTGGTCGTATCTGCTCGCGTGGTCAGCCATGGCGATGCTCTTCTTTGCGGGATGGGTCGAGGGCGCCGGCGCGCAGGAAGGCGCGCAGATAAAGGCGCAGGAGGGCAGTATCGAGCGGCGGCTCGGCAAAGGGAGCCTCCGCCAGCGCGGCCCGTGTTCGGGCGTGGTCGATCGGTCGCGCGCCGTTTCCGCCGGGCCCGTCTTCACCTGTGACGTCCTGCTCCAGCAGGCCCATCAGCGGCGCCAGAGGATGGGTTGCATCCTCGCGGGCGATCTGGGCCAGCAGGGCGCGCCATTCGGGGCGGGACAGGCGCTTCAGGTCCAGCCCCTCCTGCGCCGCCGCCTCGAACAGGCGCGCGGAGCTGACGGGGGTGGAATGGAGGAGATGGAAGGTCTGGCCGGCCGCGTCCGGCCGGTCCATCAGCCAGACGACGGCGCGGGCGAGGTAGTCCACCGGCAGCATCGCCAGCAGGGTCTCGCCTTCGGGCGCCGCGCCGGAGTGCAGATAGCCCTGCATCATCCGGCAGAGAATGTCGTCCGCGTTGAAGGCGCCGCTGTCGCTCGCGCCCGAGATCGCGCCCGGCCGGTAGAGTGTGGCGACGAGACCGCGCGCCCGCGCGGCCTCGACCAGATGTTCGCTCGCCCATTTGGTCCTGTTGTAGCCGCCCGCAGGCGGCGGGAAGGCCGTGACGGGATCGCTTTCGCGGATCGGCCCGCCAGCCCCCTTTCTCGTGAGCGCGCTCAGCGAGGAGATCAGGTGAAACGGACGGCCGCGCCCGGCGGCGGCAAGCCGCAGAAGCTCCGCCGTTCCCAGCACATTGGCGGCGCGCAGGCGCTGATAGGGGTAGAGGTGATGCACCTCGGCGCCATTGTGCAGGATGGCGTCCACGCTTTCGGCAAGGCGCGCGGTCTCTTGCCGCGACAGGCCGAGCCCGGGCGAGGCCAGATCGCCTGCCACCACCCTCAGCCGCGCCGCCATGTCCTGCTGCCACAGGCCATAGGCCGACAGGGCGCGGCGAAGCCGCTCCAGCCCATCCGCGCCGCGCACGAGGCAGGTCACCTCGCGCGCGGGATCGCGCAGGAGCGCCTGCAGCAGATAGGCGCCGACGAAACCGGTCGCGCCCGTCAGCAGCACGGTGCGCGGCGGATAGAGGCCCGCCTCGGTGGCGGCGGGGCGGATCGCGGGGTCGAGGCGGATGTCCTGTTCCAGCTCCGGCGCATCGGCGATGGCGCGGTCTTGTCCGCCCGCCAGATGATGGGCGAGCGCCTCCACCGTCGGCGCGTTGAAGAGATCGAGAATGGCGATCTCCAGTCCGAAGCGCTCCTTCGCCAGCGCGCAGAGCCGCGTTGCCAGCAGGGAATGGCCGCCAATGGCGAAGAAATCATCCGTGGCCGCAACCGGGCGATCGCCCAGCACGGCGGAAAAGCAGGCGGCGATCGCCTCTTCCATCGCGCCGCGCGGCGGGCGGCCCGTGCCCTCGCCGAGCGTGGCGGGCACGGGCAGGGCGGCGAGATCCACCTTGCCGTTGACGGTCAGCGGCAGGCGCTCAAGCGGGATGACGGCATCGGGAACGAGATAGCGCGGCAGCCGCTGCGCCAGCCAGGCGCGCAGGGCGAGGGGATCAAGCCCATCCTCGTCGCGCGCCACGGCATAGGCCAGGACGCGCTTTTCCCCCTCCAGTTCGCGCACCGTCACGGCGGCTGCGGCCAGCTGCGGATGGGCGAGCAGCATGGCCTCGATCTCGCCCGGCTCGATCCTGTAACCGCGGATCTTCACCTGGTCGTCCATCCGGCCGAGCAGGCGAATGCGCCCGTCGGGAAGCTGGCAGGCGCGGTCGCCGGTGCGGTAGAGCAGGCCGGGTGCATCCTTGGTGGCGAAGGGATCGGGCACGAAGCGCTCCGCCGTCAGCGCCGCGCGCTTGTGATAGCCGCGCGCGATGCCGAGGCCGCCGATGTGCAGCTCTCCCGGCACGCCCGGCGGCAGCGGCTCCAGATGCGCGTCCAGCACATAGAGCTGCTTGTTGGCCGCCGGCCGCAGCACCGCTTCCGCCATCTCCCCGGCAGCGCAGGCCACCATGCTGGCATTGACGGTCGTTTCCGTCGGCCCATAGGCATTGATGAAGCGGCGCCCGGCGCCCCAGCGCGCGATCAGCTCCGGCGTCGGCGCCTCGCCGCCCGTCAGCACCAGCCGCAGCGCCGGATAGGCCCCGGCGGGCAGGGCGAACAGCGCCGATGGCGTCATGGTGAGGTGGGTGACACGCTCTTCCTCGATCCTGCGCGCCAGCGCCGGGCCGGGCAGGACCTCGTCTGGCGCCAGCAGCACGAGCCGCGCGCCAGCGCTGAGCGCCATCACCATCTCCGGAATGGAGGCATCGAAGGAGAAGGAGAAGAACTGCAAGACGCAATCGTCAGGCCCGACGGCGCAGACGCGGATCTTGTCCTTCACCAGATTGACGAGGCCGCGATGCTCCACCATCACGCCTTTCGGCCGGCCGGTGGAGCCGGAGGTGTAAATCAGATAGGCGAGATCGCCCTGATGGCTGACGGAAACGGGATCCTCGGTGGACGCGTCCTGCGGCCAGTCTAGGTCGAGATCGATGCGCCGCGCGGTTGAAGGCAGCGGGTCAGGCAAGGGGATGGCGCTCGTGGTCAGCACCAGGGTGGCGCCGGAATCCTCCAGCATGTCGGCGATGCGGCCGGGCGGATAGGCAGGGTCGAGCGGCAGATAGGCGCCCCCGGCCTTGAGCACGCCGAGCCAAGCCGCGACCATGTCGAAGCCCCGCTCCAGCGCAATGGCCACCACCTGCTCCGGCCCCACGCCCTGCGCGCGCAGCCTATGGGCGATCTGGTTGGCGCGGCGGTTGAGCGCGCCATAGCTCTCGGTCCGCCGCTGGCCATCCACGGCCTGAACCAGGGCGATGGCATCGGGATCGCGCTCCACCTGCGCCTCGAACAGGGCGGGAAAGAAGGCGGCGCGGTCATAGGCCGTCTGCGTGGCGTTCCAGCTGCGGATCTGCCTTGCATGATCGTCGGCGGACAGGAGCGGCAGCGTGGCAAGAACGGTTTCGGGATGCGCGGCGAGCCCCTCGACAAGCGTTTCAAAGGCGCGCGCCAGCGCTGCGACCGTTTGCGGCCGGAACAGCGCCGTGTCGAACTCGAACGCCCCGTGCAGCCCTGCGCCTGTTTCCTGAAGGTTGAGGCTGAGATCCAGCTTGGCGATACCATCCGCGCGCGCCAGCCGGGTGAGCGTGACGCCTGGCAGGTCGATCGTGTCGGGGGAGGGCGCATCCAGCTGGAATTTGAGCTGGAACAGCGGATGCATGCTGGGATCGCGGGCGGGATTGGCGATCTCGACCAGCCGCTCGAACGGCAGGTCCTGATGCGCCAGCACCTGCCAGAGCGTGTCCTGCGTGCGGCGCAGGCTTTCGCGGAAGGGCTCCGCCGGCCTCAGGCGCAGCCGCAGCGGCAGCGGATTGACGAACAGGCCGATCAACCCCTCCGTCTCGATGTGGCGGCGATTGGCAACCGGCGTGCCGATCACGAGGTCCGTCTGGCCGGTCAGCCGGTGGACCAGCACGGCAAAGGCGGTGAAGAGCGTGGCGAACAGGGTGGCGCCCGTGGCGCTCGACAGCGCGCGAAGCCGGTCGGCGGTCTCGCGGCCGATCTTCACCGGTTCCAGCGCGCCCTGATGCGCCTGCACCGCCGGTCGCGGAAAATCTCCGGCCAGCCGCGTGGCAGGCAGAGGCGCGGCGAGGTGCTGCTGCCAGAAGGCCAGAGCCGGCTCGGCCGCAGGCCCCGCCAGATGATCGCGCTGCCAGGCGGCGAAATCTCCATACTGGATCGGCAGCGGCGGCTTCGTCTCCTGCCCCTTATGGCGATAGGCATCGGCCAGTTCGCGCAGGAGGATCTCCAGCGACCAGCCGTCGCCGGCGATGTGATGCAGCGTCAGCAGGATCAGCGCCCGTTCCGGCGCCAGCCTGACGACGCTGAGGCGGAGCGGCGATTGCCGGGCGAGATCGAAGGCGCGCCGCGCCTCGGCGTGCAGCAGGCTCTCACGCTCCTGCAGCGAAAGCGGCCGGTCGCGCCGGTCGATCACCTGAAACACGGAAAGGCATCCGGCAGGGCCTGCCGCCTCGATGACCTGAACCGGCGCGCCATCCTGCAGCCCGATGCGGGTGCGCAGGATCGCGTGGCGGCGGATCACGGCTGCGAGCGCCTGCGCCAGACGGTCAAGATCGAGCGGGCCGAGCGCCTCGGCGGCCAGCGCCATGTGATGGATGCCCGCCTCCGGCATCATCCGCTCCATGAACCACAGGCGCTCCTGGGCGAAGGACAGCGGCGGGGCGGGGTCGTTGCGGGCGGGAATCGTCGTGCCTTCGGTCTCCCGCGCCAGATGGGTGAGGATGTCGGCCTTCAGGCGGCGCAGGCGCTCGCTGAGTTCGGGTGTCAGGGCCGCCTGGGGCCCCGCGCAGCGCAGCCGGTCTCCCTCGGCCCAGACCCGGATCTCCTGCCGCGACAGATCCTCCAGAAGCGCGGCGACGCTTGCCTGCGGCCTCATGCGCCCGCTCCTGTCACGCTCGAATTACGCACGAAAGAACACGCATGACGCGCCGGATCGGACGCGGCATCGGCCGCTTCTGAAAGTGCGCTTCTGGTCGTCATTGCAACCTCGGATAACTTCTGCCTCCAAGCGAAAGTCAGTGCTTTCGCTCCGTCTGAAATCTTGACTATGATATTCAAGAATTATATGCAAGAGGGAATTCGACGGCAAAAAGCTGGTTTGGGCCAGCAGCCGAGCGCCGGGAATCCGCATCCGCGGCAAGCCGACAGGTGTCCTGCGGATATCTTGTCGGCCTCATGGTTTCTCGGCTGAGGAATGGAGGGACGTAGTTTGCACAACAGGTTGACGACGACGGTGCCTGATCTGAAAGAGGACGGCTTTCTCTCGATTGTTCAATATCTTGAGAAGAGGGCGGCGCTCTGCGAGGGCGCGCCGACCATGCGCTTTTTCCACGATGACGCCGCGTCGATCGCCGATGGCCGCTTTGACGGATGGAGCTGGGCGGAGTTGCGGGACCGCAGCCAGGCGGTGGCGATGACGCTGCGGCGGCAGGGTTTCGTCACGGCTGGCGCACGCATTCTCGTCGTCTATCCGCCGGGTCTCGGCTTCGTCGCCGCCTTCTTCGGCTGCCTCTATGCCGGCACGGTTCCGGTGCCTGTGCCGGCCCCGCGCCGCGCCGACGGCATCCGCCGCTGGTTGCATATCGCCCGCGATGCCGGCATTGCCGGCATTGTCTGCGCGCCGGAACTGGCCGAGCCGCTGGAACCACTTATGCGCGCAATCGGCCATGGCTTCTGCCTGTCGCCGCCGGCGGCCGATGCGACGCAGCCGCGCCCCGCCGGCGAGGAGCCGCTCGCCCCTGCTCCCCTCGGCCCCCGGCAGGTCGCCTTCCTGCAATATACCTCCGGCTCCACCAGCGATCCCAAGGGCGTGATGGTGACGCATGGCAATCTGATCGCCAATCTCGCGCAGATCAGCCGCGCCTTCCGCTATAGCGACAATGATCGCTCCGCCTGCTGGCTGCCGCATTATCACGACATGGGGCTGATCGACGGCCTGCTCTCGCCCGTCTTCAACGGCTTTCCGGTCGCGCTGATGGCGCCGGCCGCCTTCCTGCGCCGGCCGCTGCGCTTTCTGGAGCTGGCGAGCCATGTTCGCGCAACGGTGATCGGCGGGCCGAATTTCGCCTATGAACATTGCGCCGAAAAAGCCGCGCCCGACGCCATGCCCGGCCTCGACCTTTCCGCGATCCGCATCGCCTATAATGGCGCCGAGCCGATCCGCCCGAAGACGCTGAAGCGCTTCGCGGCGGCCTTCGCCCCCCACGGCTTTTCGTGGGATGCCTTCTACTGCTGCTATGGACAGGCGGAGGCGACGCTGTTCCAGACCGGCGGCGCGCCGCAGGAGCCGCCGCGTATCCTCGCCGTCGATCGTCAGGCCCTGGTGGGCGAGGGCCGCGCCGTTGCGGCGCGCCTTGCCGAAGGGATTGCCGAGGGGGTGGCGATGGAGCTGGCCGGCTGCGGACAGCCGGCGGAGGGGCTGGATCTCGCCTTCGTCGATCCCGAGCGCGGCGCGCGCGTGGCGGAAGGTGAGGTGGGCGAAATCTGGATCCGCGGCCCGAATGTCACGCCCGGCTATTGGGGCCGCGCAAGGCTGAATGCCGAGAGCTTCGATCAGACGCTCGACGGCACTGGCGGCTGGCGGCGCACCGGCGATCTCGGCTTCATGCTCGATGGCCAGATCTACATTACCGGCCGGCTGAAGGATCTCATCATCATCCGCGGCCAGAATCATCATCCCGAAGACATCGAGCAGAGCGTCTTTTCCAGCCATCCCGCGCTGGCGCAGGGGCGGGCCGGCGTCTTTGCGATCGAGATCGAGGAGGAAGAGCAGGTGGGCGTCGTCTGCGAGCTGACGCGCGAGGGCCTGCGCGATCTCGATGCGCCTGCCGTCATCGATGCCGTGCGCGCGGCCGTGTCGCGCCATCATCATCTCAAGGCGGCCGTCATTGCGCTGCTGCGCCCCTCCAGCCTGCCGCGCACGCCCAGCGGCAAGGTGCGCCGCTTCGCCTGCCGCCAAGGCCTGATCGATGGCGATCTGCGCATCGTCGCGCGGTGGGATGCGCAGCCGGGCCAGATGTTCGCGCCGGCGCGCAGCGAGGTCGGGCCGGGCTGGCAGCAAAGGCTCGCCGAGATGCAGCCCGCGCGCCGGCGGCAGATGCTGCGGACCCTGCTTCAGGAGGATGTGGCCCATCTCGCCCGGCTCGATCCGGGCCGGCTTCCGGATGCCTCGGCCGGCTTTTTCGATCTCGGGCTGGATTCCGTCGCCCTCGTCACCCTTGGCGCGACCATCGAGCGCGAGCTTGGCCTGCCGCTGCGCCCGACCCTGATCTTTGAATATCCGACCATCGCGCGGCTGGCGGACCATCTCCACGCCCTGCTCGAGGCTGAGGTCGATCCGCCGGCCGAGGAGGCCTTGCCGCGCCCCGTGCCGCCTCCGGCACAGTCGGCCATCGCCGCGGAGCTTGCGGCGCTGAAGGCGCTGCTCGGCTCCGGCCGGGCCGGCTGACGCCGAAGCCGGGCGCCGCGTGCCCCCATTTCCACACTCCATCCGGCCCGGCGCGCAGCCCGCGCGCGGGGCTCCGAGACGCCCCTGCCGCAGGATGACCGCTGATGACCCATGCCGAAACGCCGAAGCCCGAAGCCATCGATCAGGAGGCCATCCTGGCCGTTCTCCGCGAGGCCCGCGCGCGGCTTGAAACGCTGCAGGGCCAGCGCGACGAGCGGGTGGCCATCATCGGCCTTGCCGGCCGCTTTCCCGGCGCCGACACGGCCGAAGCCCTGTGGGACTTGCTGGAGGATGGCCGCAGCGGCTTGAGGCCGGTCAATGCCGCCGAGCTGGCAAGGGCAGGGGTGGCGCCGGAGCGGGCGGGGCAGGCGGATTACGTGCCGGTCTGGGGCAGTTTTCCCGAGCCCACGGCCTTCGATGCCGCCTTCTTCGGCTATTCGCCGAGGGATGCGGCGCTGCTCGATCCGCAGCAGCGCGTCTTTCTCGAATGCGCCTGGGCGGCGCTGGAACATGCCGGCTATGACGGGCGCGGTGGATCGGCCGGGCGGATCGGCGTCTATGCTGGCGCGGCGCTGAACCACCATTTCAGTGAGCTGCGCGCCAATCCGACGCTGCGGGAGGAGACCGATCCGCTCCAGGCGGGCCTCGGCAATGTCATCGGCATGGTCGCCGCCCGCACGGCCTATCACCTCGATCTCAAGGGGCCGACGCTCGGCGTGCAGGCCACCTGCGCCACCTCGCTCGTGGCGGTGCATCTCGCCGCCCGCGCGCTTCTCGCCGGCGAGGCGGACATGGCGCTGGCTGGGGCGGTGGCCATCGGGCAGACGCGGCCGGAAGGCTATGTCTACAGGAGCGAGGGAATCGCCTCGCCCGATGGCCTCTGCCGTCCCTTCGATGCCGATGCCAGGGGCACTGTCTTCACCAATGGCGTCGGCGTGGTGGTTCTGAAAAGGCTGAGCGCGGCTCTTGCGGATGGCGACACGATCCATGCCGTGCTGCGCGGATCGGCCATCGGCAATGATGGCGCGGCCAAGGTGGGGCTGACGGCGCCGAGCGTCTCCGGCCAGGTGGAGGTGCTGGAAGCGGCGCTGGCGGATGCGCGGATCGACCCTTGCGAGATCGACTATGTCGAGGCGCATGGGACCGCGACGGCGATGGGCGATCCGATCGAGATCGCGGCGCTGAACAAGGTCTATGGCCCCGATTTCGCCAAGGCGGGGCGCAGCTGCGCCATCGGCTCCGTCAAGGGCAATCTCGGCCATATGGACGTTGCCGCCGGCATGGGCGGCCTGATCAAGACCATCCTGGCGCTGCGCCATCGCCGCCTGCCGGCGAGCCTCCATTTTACCGCCGCCAATCCGGCCATCGACTTTGCCGGCGGGCCCTTCCACGTCGTCGCAAAGGCCCAGGACTGGGCAGCTCCCGCCAACAGGCCGCGCCGTGCCGCCATCAGCGCCTTCGGCATGGGCGGCATGAATGCCCATCTGATCATCGAGGAAGGCCCGAGCGCTTCCCCGGCAACCGTCACAACGCCAAATGCCGCACAGCTGCTTCCGCTTTCCGCCCGCTCTGCAGACGCGCTGGCAGCCGCCCGCAAAGCACTGGCCATCGCCCTGGAAAAAGGCGCAGACCCTGCGCCGTGCCTCGGTGACATCGCCTTCACCCTCCAGGCCGGCCGCCGACCCATGCCCCACCGCGCCGTTGTGCTGGCGCGCGACCGCGCGGAGGCCGCCCGCCAGTGGGCAGCCGGCGCGGGCGCGGATTACCGTTCCGGCCAGGTTCTCGGCGGCGAGCCAAGCCTCGTCTTCCTCTTTCCCGGCCAGGGCGCGCAGCATCGGCGCATGGCCCGCGGGCTTCTGGAGGCGGAGCCGGCCTTTCGCGCCGCCATCGAGGATTACCTCGCCGCCTTTCCACCCGAGCTCGACCTCGCTGCAGCCCTGTTCGGGGAGGAAAGCGACAGGCTCGACCGCACCGAGGTGACCCAGCCGGCGCTGTTTGCTGTCGATTACGCGCTGGCGCGGATGTGGCAGGCCAAGGGCGTGACCCCACGGGCCATGCTGGGCCACAGCCTCGGCGAATATGTCGCCGCCTGCCTTGCCGGCGTGTTCTCGCTGCCGGATGCCGCCCGGCTTGTGTGCGCACGCGGGCGGCTGATGCAGGCCTGCGCGCCTGGCGCCATGCTCTCGGTCATGCTGTCGGAGGCGGAGGCGCGCGCCTTTGTCTCGCCGGACATCGATCTCGCGGCCGTGAACGGCCCGCGCAGCACCGTGCTCTCTGGAAAAAGCGCGGCGATCGACGCGCTTGCCGCCCGGTTCGACCGCAGCGGCATCGGGTCTAAGCGTTTGCGCACAGCCCATGCCTTCCACAGTGCGATGATGGAGCCGGCGCTCGCGGATTTCGCGAAGGTTCTCGCGGATGTCCCGCTTCATCCGCCCGGGATCGATATTCTCTCCAACCTCACGGGCGACTGGCTGCGCCCGGAACAGGCGACCGATCCGGCCTATTGGGTCGCGCATCTGCGCCAGACCGTGCTGTTCGGCCCTGCTCTCGCCAAGGCTCTGGCGCTGCCGCATGCGTTGCTGCTGGAGGTCGGGCCGCAGGAGACGCTGACCCGGCTCGCCCGCCAGCAGGCCGGCGCGGATGCGCGGGCGATCGCCACGCTGCCCGATGCGGCATCGCCGCGACTGCCTGCCGATCACCTCCGCCTCGCGGCGGCCGACCTCTGGATTGCCGGCATGGAGCTGGACTGGTCGGCCTGGCGGGCGGAAGGGCCGCATCGCCGGGTGGGCCTGCCGACCTATCCGTTCCAGCGCATCGCCTTCGACATCCCGCCGGCCGCGCGGGAGGCGGGAAGCCAGTCGGAAGCGGGGCGCGCTTCGTTCGAGAAATGGTTCTACCAGCCGGTCTGGACGCGCGGTCCCGTAACAGCGCCACCTCCGGCCAAGGAGGCGGTCTGGCTGCTGCTGGGCGGCGCGACGCTGGCCGAGCGGATCGGTCCGCTGCCGGAGCCGATCCGCACGATCGAGGTCGAGGCCGGGGCGACCTTTGCCGCGACCGGGCGGGGCTACGCGGTCGCTCCGGCAGACAGGGAGAGCTACCGCGCGCTTTTCGCTGCCCTGTCCGGGCGGGGGCTGATGCCGGACCAGATCGTCAATGGTTTCGCGCTTATCCCAGGTTCCGCACCGGATGTCGCCTATGCCAGCACGCTCGCGCTCGGTCAGGCGCTCAATGAGGCTTTGGCCCTGTTGCCGGAGGCCGGGGCCTCTTCCCCCATGCCGCCTATGACCGCACCTCTGGTGACCGTGCTAGCCGAGGGGCTGCATAGTGTCACCGGCACAGAGCGCCTTCAGCCGCATGCGGCCATGGTGCTCGGCACGCTGCGCGTTCTGCCGCAGGAAATTGCCGGACTGGCCTGCCGCAGCATCGACCTTACGTCATCAGGGGCAGGGGCAGGGGCAGGGGCAGGGCCTGTGCCGGCTTTGCGCGAAAGCCTGCTGCGCCCGTTCCAGCCGGCCCATGCCGTCTCCGCGCTGCGCGCCGGCTTCGTCTTCACGCAGACGCAGGCGACAGCCCCGATGACGGAGGCGGGCGACACCCTTCAGCCGGGAGAGCTCGCGCAGAAGGGGTCGCCAGGCCATCCCTTGCGCGCCGGCGCCACCTATCTCGTGACGGGCGATCTCGTCGATGGTCTCGCGCTGGTCTATGCCCGCGCGCTGGTCACGCGGCTCGGCGCGCGGGTGATCTTCGCCGGACAGAAGGGCCTTCCGCCTGAACAGGACTGGGAACGTTGGCTCGCCTCCCACAGCCCGCAGCATCCCGTCAGCCGCATGATCCGGGCGCTGCGCGACATCGGCAGGCCCGGGACGGACTATCTGCTTCTGTCGGGCGACCTTGCCGATGCCGGGTGGCTGCGCCGGGATCTCGCACAGGCGCAGGCCTCCTTCGGGCCGATCCATGGCGTGTTCCACACATCCGGCATGGGCGACGCCTATCATTGCCCACTTGCCGAGCTGGAGCCGGCGCGCACCGCCAGCCTCTTCGCCACCAAGATCGGCGGGATCGAAGCGCTGGCGCAGGTGCTGGCGGACAGCACGGCCGCCTTCGTGCTGGTGCAATCCTCTTTGTCCACGCTGGTCGGCGGGGCCGGGCTTGCCGCCTATGCCGGCGCCAACAGCTTCCTGGCCGCCTTCGCCGAGGGGCAGCGCGGGTCGGCCGTTCCGCTCTGGCAGGCGATCGACTGGGACACCTGCCTGGCCGATGGCGAGGCCCGCGACAGCGCCAATGGCCTTCATGCGCATGCATTCGACAGCGATGAGGTATGGCGGGTGACGCAAGCGGTGCTTGCCCGTCCCGATCTCCCCCGCCTCGCCGTGACGGCGGAAGGGATCGAACGCCGCGGGCGCGCGGCCACGGATGCGCCCCGTGGTGCAACGGTGCTGCCGACGGCGAACGGCACCGGGCGTCAGCGGGTGACGGCCGCCTTCGTCGCGCCGGGCGACCCGGTGGAACAGGTAGTGGCCGAAGTGATGGGCGAGCTGCTGGGCATCACCCCCATCGGCATCGACGACAATTTCTTCGAGCTTGGCGGCCATTCGCTGCTGGCCGTGCAGGTGGTGACACGGCTGCGCAAGCAGTTTTCCACCGAGCTGCCGATGCGCGCGCTGCTGTTCGACGCCCCGACGATCCGGGGCCTGGCCGCGATCCTTCGCGAACGGATCGCCGAGGCGGAAGACGAGGCGGCGGCGGTCGCCGCCCTGCTTGACGACATCGAGGCCGGTGGCCGGCGCCGAGAGGCCTGAAGCGACAGCTGGTCACGGGCGCCGCTCTCGCGACAGACCCCGACTTTACGACAGATGAGGGACGATCATGAAATTCAGCCTTTTCTACTTCGACGGCGATGGCCTTGGCGCCAGCGGCCAGCGCTACCGCCTTCTGATGGACAGCGCCCGCTTCGCCGATGCCAAGGGCCTGACGGCGCTCTGGCTGCCCGAGCGGCATTTCCATGCGTTCGGCGGGCTCTATCCCAATCCGTCCACGCTGCACGCTGCGCTGTCCATGATCACCAGGCGGATCCAGCTGCGCTCGGGCAGCATCGTCCTGCCGCTGCACCACCCCGTGCGGGTGGCGGAGGAGGTGGCCGTGGTCGACAATCTCTCGCAGGGCAGGGCCGGCGTCGCCATCGCCTCCGGCTGGACGCGCGACGAATTCGTGCTGTCGCAGACGCCGCATGGCAGCCGCCGCAGCGCGATGTGGCGCGCCTATGATCAGGTGACCCAGCTTCTGGCGGGCGAGAGCGTGGGTTTCGAGGATGCCGACGGCAACCGCGTGGAGGCGAAGACCCTGCCGCGTCCCGTGCAGCCGCGCGTGCCCTTCTGGGTTGCCTGCCAGTCGACGGAGACTTTTGTCGAGGCTGGCCGGCGCGGCATCAACGTGCTCACCGCGCTTCTGGGCGAGACGCTGGAGAGCCTGGCGCCGAAGATCGCCGCCTACCGCCAGTCCCTGGAAAAGCATGGGCACGATCCCGCCTCCGGCACGGTGACGATCATGGTGCACACCTTCCTCGGGCAGGATGAGGAGACGGTTCGCGCCAAGGTGCAGGGGCCGTTCAGCCACTATCTCAAGACGCATTACCACCTGCTGGAGGGCCTTGCCCGCAGCATGGGCCTCGACATCACGCTGGATCATTTCAGCGAGGACGATCTCGACAGCCTGATCCGCTTCGGCATCGACGGTTTCATCAAGGGCCGGTCGCTGATCGGCACGCCGGAGAGCGTCGGCGGCACGGTGGAGGCGCTGGCGGCGGCCGGGATCGACGAAATCGCCTGCCTGATCGACTTCGTGCAGGATTACGACCTCGTCATGGAGGGCCTGCCGCATGTGGTGGCGCTCGCCCGCCGCCATGCAGGCACCTCCGCGCTGGCGCAAGCGGTGTGAAGAAGGACTGAGCCCGTGACCATAGCCGATCCGATGGCGGGACTGCGCGCGCGCGTGGCAAGCCTCCCGAAGACGGAGCGCGAAACGCTCCGCCGTCAACTCGAAGCGCGGGGCATCGCCTGGGAGCGCGTCGCGCCGCCGGAGGACGACACGCGCGAATCCCTTAAGCGGCTGCCGCTCACCCCCGGCCAGCGGCATTTCTGGGTGCAGCAGCGTCTCTATCCAGAAAGCTCGGCCTATCATGTCGCCTATCGCTGGCGCCTGAAGGGTCCGCTGGATGTGGAGGCGCTCGCCAGGAGCCTCGACCATGTGGTGGCCCGGCATGCGGCGCTGCGCACCGCCTTTCCACTTAAGGAGGGCGAGCCCTGGCAGCAGGTTCAGGACGCCGCACCCCTCGTGCTCGCTCGAGATGACGTTTCTGGATCGGAAGCGGCGTTGGAGGCTGCGGCTGCGGCCGTGGCGGTCCGCCCCTTCGACTTCACGTCCGCGCCGCTGATGCGCGCCCATCTCCTCCGCCTCGATGACCACGACCATGTGCTGGCGATCACCTTCCACCACATCATTGCCGATGGCTGGTCGCGCGGGGTGTTCCTGCGCGATCTCACCCGCTGCTACCGCGCGTTGCAGGCGGGTATCCCACCCGATCTGCCGCCGCTGACGCTCGACTATGGCGATCACGTGCGCGCCCAACAGCACTGGCTCGAAAGCCCGGCCTGCGCCCGCGCGCGGCGCTTCTGGCAGGACAGGCTGAGCGGCCTGAAGGTTATGGACCTGCCGAGCGACCGCTCGCGCAGCCTCAGCATGGACATGACCGGCGCGACCGTCACGCGCACCCTGCCGCTGGCGCGATCGGGCCAGGTGGAGGCGCTCGCTGCCCGCTTGGGCACCACGGCTTTTGGCATCCTCGCCGCCGGCTTCCTGCTGCTCCTCCACCGCTATAGCGGCCAGCGCGACCTTGCGGTCTGCGTCCCCGTGGCGGGGCGCGGCCCGTCGGAGGCGGATCTCATCGGCCTCTTTACCAACACGGTCGTGCTCCGGGCCGAGATCGATCCGCGCCTGACCTTCGCTGCGTGGGTCGAGCGGGTGCAGGAGCGCTTCTCGGACGCGCTGGACCACCAGGACTTTCCCTTCCCCCTGCTGGCCGAGGCGCTGGGCATGGAGCGCGACGCGCGCCAGAGCCCGCTGACGCAGATCATGTTCCAGCACCAGTCTGGCTTCTATCGCGAGCAGAATGCGCAGGTCGTGGATTTCGGCGTGGCGGGCCTCAGCGTGCAGCAGGAACCGGCGCCTCTGCGCGAAGCCAAGGTCGATCTCAGCTGGACGGTGATGGAGCGCGAAGCCGGCCTGTTCCTCAACATCGAGTACCGCACCGCCTTGTTCGATGCCTGGCGGATCGAGCGCATGGCACTGCATTTCGAAACGCTGCTAGGCTCGATCCTGCAGGCGCCGGAGACGCTCCTTCCCGCTCTGGCCTATCTGCCGGCCGATGAGCGAGACGCCCTGATCGCCGAGGGCACGCCGGCGCATCGGCCGCTTCCGGAGATCACCGTCGATCAGGCGATCGCCGAGGTCGCCGCCCGTCATCCCGAAGCCGAGGCCCTGGTCGCGGTCGATGGCGTGTGGACCTATGGCGCGCTGATGCAGGCCGTCGACCGGCTGGCGCAGCGCCTGGTGCAGCTGCCCGATCCGGTGCGGCCGGGCGATCGCGTTGCCGTCTCGCTGCCCGGGCGCGGACAATCCGTGATCGCCTTTCTCGCGATCCTCAAGGCGGGCGCGGTCTATGTGCCGCTCGATCCGGATCACCCGGCCGAGCGCGTGGCCGCCGTTCTGGCCGATTCCGGTGTGACGATGGTGCTGACGGACCAGCCGCATATCTATCCCGGCCGGGCCCATCTCGATCCCGCCTGCCTCAGGCCGGATGCCGGTCACGCTGTGCTTCCGTCCTCCAATCCCGCCGGCATCGCCTATCTGCTCTATACCAGCGGCAGCACCGGCCGGCCGAACGGCGTGCCGATCGAGCATTTGAGCCTCTACAACCATCTGCGCGCGATGGCGGATTGCCTGGCGCTGATGCCCGGACACCGCATGCTGGCGATCACCACGCCGACCTTCGACATTTCCATCCTCGAAATGCTGCTGCCGCTGTTCGTCGGCGCGACCACGGTTCTGCACGGGCAGGATCTGCTGCTCGCGCCGCAGCGGCTCGCCGGCCTTCTCGCTGAGCAGCGCATCTCGCACATGCAGGCGACGCCGGCCTATTGGCGCATGCTGATAGACAGCGGCTGGGAGGGATCGCCGGATCTGACCGCCCTGTGCGGCGGCGAGGCGCTGGATGCGCCGCTGGCCGGCCGCTTGCTGGCGCGCACCGGAACCTTGTGGAACGTCTACGGCCCGACCGAGGCGACCATCTGGGCCAGCGCCCGACGCGTGACGCTTAAGGATGCCGAAAGCGGCCGGGTGCCTGTCGGCGGCCTGATCGACAACACCCATCTTCACGTTCTCGACGCCTATCTGGAGCCGCTGCCGCGCGGCATCGCGGGCGATCTCTATATTGGCGGCGCCTGCCTCAGCCCCGGCTATTGGAACCGTCCGGCGCTGACCGCCAGCCGCTTCCTGCCCAATCCGTTCTGCGACCCCGATCATCGCGCGCCGCGCCTCTACCGGACCGGCGATGCCGCCCTGCGCGGGGAGGGCGGCGCCATCGAATTTCTCGGGCGCACCGATTTTCAGGTCAAGCTGCGCGGCTATCGCATCGAGATCGGCGAGATCGAGGACAAGCTGCTGCGCGAGAGCATGGTCGAGCAGGCGATCGTCACGCTGGACGAGGCGCATGAGCGGCTGGTCGCCTATGTGCTGGTCAAGGATGCGCAGGATTGCGAACGCCGGCTGCGCCAGGCGCTGACGGCGCAGCTGCCGCGCTACATGGTGCCGACCGCCATCGTGCTGATGGACGCCTTTCCCCTGAATGCGAATGGCAAGATCGACCGAAAGCGCCTGCCGGTGCCGCAGGTTTCCGGCATCAGCGAGGCCGCTGTCCCTGCGCGCACGGCCGGGGAGGCGAAGCTTCTCGCCATCTGGAAGGCCGCGCTCCGGCGCGACGATTTCGGCGTCGAGGACAATTTCTTCGATCTCGGCGGCGATTCCATCATCGGCGTGCAGATCGTCGCCCGCGCCGAGCAGGCGGGGCTGAGGCTGGCGCCGACGCAGATCTTCGAGCTCCAGACCGTGGCGGCCCAGGCCGCCGCCGCCACGCGCATCGACAGCCTGCACAATGCCGGCGATGGGCGCAGCGCGGAGCCTGCCACCGAGGCCCCTCCGGCCGCGCCGCGGCTGCGATCGCCCGAAGAGGAGGCTGATACGCTGGCGCAGGACGCGCTCCCGCCGGCAGATACCTTGGCGATGACGCCGATGCAGGCGGGCCTTTTGCTCCACAGCCTGATGGCGCCCGAAAGTGGCACCTATTTCGAGCAATGCTGGTGCGTGCTGGATGGCCCGCTGGACGAGGCCGCCTTCCGCGCGGCGTGGCAAAGGGTGATGGCGCGCCACGAGATGCTGCGCGCCGCCTGCCGCTGGCGGGACAGTGACGAGCCTTTGCTGGTCATCCCCGCCCATGCCGAGCCGGAATGGCAGGAGGCCGATTGGCGCGCGCTCGATGGCGACAGCCAGGCCCGGCGCTTCCAGAGGTTTCTGGAGGCCGACCGCCGCAGGGGCTTTGCCCTCGACCGGGCGCCGCTCATGCGCTTCGCGCTTATGCGGCTCAGCGAAACCCGCAGGCGCTTCGTCTGGAGCTTCCACCATCTGCTGATGGACGGCTGGTGCACCGCGCTGATCCTCGACGAGGTGTTGAGGACCTATCGCGGGCAATCCCTGCCGCCACCACCGCCCTCCTATCGCCGCTATCTCGACTGGCGTGCGCGTCAGGACCGGGGCGCGGCCGAGGCCTATTGGCGCGCAGCGCTCGCCGATCCGCCGCCGCCCTCCTTCCCATGGAGCGCGGAGGTCTCGGCAGAGCCGGCGTCGGTCGAGATCCGCACCTCCCTGGACCCGGCAGTGGCGGGGCGACTGCGCGCCATGGCGCGGCGCGAGCGGCTGACGCTCGCCACCGTGCTGCAAGGTGCCTGGGCGCTGCTTCTGTCGCGCTATGGCGGCACGCGCGACGTGATCTTCGGCGCCGTGCTCTCCGGCCGTCCCGCGGAGCTTGCCGATGCCGAGCGGATGGTCGGCCTGTTCCTGCAGACCGTTCCCGTGCGGCTGCGCCTGCGCCCGGCGGAAAAGGCGGCGGACTGGCTGCGCGCCCTGCAGGCCGAGCATCCGCAGCGCGTGCGCCACGGCCATGCGGCTCTTTCGCAGATCCAGCGCGGCACTACGCTGTTCGAGACCTTGCTGATCGTCGAAAATCTCCCGCTCTCGCTGCTGGAGGCGGTCAGGGATCCGGGCGAGGGCCTCTCGATCACGGAAACCGGGAGCTACGAGCGCACGCATTATCCGCTGTCACTGCGCGTCTTTCCCGGTGAGGCGGTCACCTTCGCGCTGACGCTCGACCCATCGCGCATCGCGCCGGCGGCCGCGCGCCGCGTGCTCGATCATTATGCAACGCTTCTGTCCCGCCTTGCGCAGGATGCGCATCAGCCGCTCGGCGCGATCGACATGCTCGCGCCGCCCGAGCATCGGGCGCTGATTGCGGCCGGGCGCGGGCCGGAGAGAGGCGCGACCGAGCCGATCCCTGCACGGATCTTCGCCCATCGCGCTGAAAGACCTGATAGAACCGCCATCCTGTTTCAGGGACGCGAGGGAGCGGAGGAGCTCAGCTATCGCGCGCTCGCCGCCCGTGTCGATGCCCTGGCCGGCGGCCTGCAGGCGCGCGGGATCGGACGCGGCGCGGTCGTCGGGGTCTGCCTGGAGCGCGGCCCCGATCTGGTGGCCGCCCTGCTGGCGGTGCTGCGCTCCGGCGCGGTCTATCTGCCGGTCGATCCCGATTATCCTGCCGAGCGCATCCGGTCGATGATCGCGGATTCGGGCGCCGTGCTGGTCCTGACGGACCGGCAATCCTGCCCGGTTTCATGCGACGCGCCGCTGCTGCGCGTCGAGGATGCGGCGGCGACCGACGCAGCCTTTTCGCCCGTTGCCCTCAGGGGCGACGATCTCGCCTATCTTCTGTACACCAGCGGCAGCACCGGCCGGCCCAAGGGCGTGGCGATCACCCATGCCGCGCTCGCCAATTTCATCGCGGCCATGCTGGAGCGGCCGGGCATTGACGCCGAAGACAGGCTGCTGGCGCTCACCACCATCGGCTTCGACATTGCCGGGCTCGAGCTTTATGCGCCGCTGGTGGCCGGCGGCACCGTGATCCTGGCCGATGCCGCCATCAACCGCGACGGACGGCGATTGGCAGAACTGGTCGTAGCAGTGCGGCCCACGGTGATGCAGGCGACGCCCGCCGGCTGGCGCATGCTGATCGAAGCCGGCTGGGCGGGCGACCCGCAGCTGCGCCTGCTTTGCGGCGGGGAGGGGCTGGACAGCCGCCTTGCCGCGGCCCTGATGGCGCGCGGCCGGGCGCTGTGGAACCTCTACGGTCCCACGGAAACCACCATCTGGTCCGCCGCGCTCGATGTCGAGCCTTCGATGCTGAGCGGTGCCCTGGTGCCGATCGGCGGGGCGATCGACCGAACGGTGCTGCAGGTGCTCGATCCCGAGGGACGGCCGGTTCCGGAAGGGGCGGAGGGCGAGCTTCACATCGGCGGCGCGGGTCTCAGCCCCGGCTACTGGCGCCGCCCCGGCCTGACGGCGGAAAGCTTCGTTCCCAATCCCTTCCGGCAAGGCCCCGAGGATGGCCTGCATCTCTACCGGACCGGCGACCGCGTGCGCCGGCGCACCGACGGCCTGTTCGACTTCCTCGGCCGGATCGACAACCAGATCAAGCTGCGCGGATACCGCATCGAACCCGGCGAGATCGAGGCGCGGCTGGCGGCCCATCCCCTGGTGGCGCAGGCCGTGGTTCTGGTGGAGGAGCAGGGGGCGGGACCGCAGCTCGTCGCCTATCTGCGCTGGCGCCAGGCGATGGACGCCGAGCCCGCGCTTGTGCTGCGCGATCATCTGGCCGCCGCCTTGCCGGCCCATATGATCCCCGCAGCCTATGTGGCGCTTGCGGCCTTTCCGCTGACGCCGAACGGCAAGGTGGACCGCCGCGCCCTTCCGGCCTTTCGCCCGGCGCAATCGCCACCGCCTGCGCCGCAGGCGCTGGACGAGCCGGCGGCAAGCCTGGCGGAGATCTGGCGCCAGCTGCTGAAGGTGGATCATGTCGCCCCGAGCGATAATTTCTTTAGCCTCGGCGGCCACTCGCTGCTGCTTATGTCCCTGCAGACGATGGTGCGCGCGCGGCTTGATCTTTCGGTCGATATCACCGCCTTCTTCCGCTTTCCGACGCTGGAAAGCATGGCCGATCATCTCGCCGGCATCGCCACCGGCCGGGCGGAGGCGAAGACGGAGGATCGGGGCCGCTCGAAACGCGCCGGGCGCGACCGGCTCGCAGACCGGCGGCAGCTGAGGAGCCACCCCGTGGCGGCCGATCGATGAACCAGCAGGGCCTGCGCCATCGCACCGATCGGCAACCGGCGGCGGAGACGGGGGAGGGGGCGCAGCCGCGCCTGAACAGGAGGCGCGCAAGCGGGCTCCTGCCCCATCGCCTGCCGCAGGACGCGGTGCATCTTCATCTGGTGGATGACACGCAGGTGACCGACCCGGCCCGTCTCCAGACCTATGCCCGGCTTCTAACGGATGACGAAACCCGGCGCGCTGCCGCTTTCCATGCGCCGGAGCATCGCCACCAGTTCCTGATCACGCGCGCCCTGCTGCGCAGGACGCTCACGCATTATTGCCCCGGCACACCCGCCCAGGACTGGCGCTTCACGCTCAACGCCTATGGCCGCCCGGCCATTGACGGCGGTTTCGCGATCGGGCTCGATTTCAATCTCAGCCACACGCGCGGACGTATCGCGCTGGCCATCTGCCGCGATCCCTCGCCCGGGGTTGATATCGAGTGGCTGGACCGGCGCGTGGATTATGCCGGGATCGCCGATCTCGTGCTGACACCGGACGAACAGCGAGACCTGGCCGCCTTGCCGGAAGCGCTGCGGGCGCAGCGCTTCACCGCGCTGTGGACCCTCAAGGAGGCCTATGTGAAGGCGCGCGGCATGGGCCTTTCGATCCCGCTCAGGGAGATCGCTGTCTCCTTCGACGGATCCGGCCAGCCCTCCATCCGCTTTGGCGGGAGCCTTGAGGACGATCCGCAGCGCTGGCAGGTCTGGTCCCTGCGCGAAGGGCCGGCCCACCGGCTGGCCCTGGCGCTGGCGGCGCCGACGCCCAGAAGGATCAGGATCTTTCGCGGCATTCCGTCCTGACCGTCCAATCGACACCCGGCGGCCCCGGGTGGCGTATCAACTGAGGCACGAAGACCCCGTTGGAGAGGCAGTCCTGCCCGAAGAAACGCATGTCGATGCTGCGCTTCGTCCCTTGCCGGCTTACCCCTGAAACGCATGCACCGTTTCCGGGTTGAACGACAGCGCCACGGGCAGCGCGGGCTTGAGGCCGCCAAGCATCGGATGGCCGAAGGGGATGCGGACGGAGAGTTGCTTGCCGGCCGGGATCTCCACGAGCACGTCGGTGTTGTTGCCGAGGAAGGTGATGTCGCGGATGGTGCCCTTAAGCGCGCCGTCCGGGCCCCCATCTGCGGCCCTGATGTCGATGCGCTCGGGGCGCAGGAGCAGGGCGGCGGTCTTTCCGGGGCCGGCGCTGTGGAGCGGCACGCCGGAGACCAGTTTGCCGCCCGGCAGCGCCAGCGTCGCGTGGCTGCCCTCGACGGAGACGACGTCGGTGTCGATGAAGTTGGAATCGCCGATGAAGCCGGCGACGAAGCGGGTGGCGGGTTCGGCATAGAGCGTCTGGCCGGAGCCGATCTGGTCGATCTTGCCCTGGCTGAAGACGGCGATGCGGTCCGACAGGCGCAGCGCCTCCTCCTGGTCATGGGTGACGTAGAGGATCGTCACGCCGGTTTCCTGGTGGATGCGGCGGATCTCGAACTGGATCTCCTCGCGCAGCTTCTTGTCGAGCGCCGAGAGTGGCTCGTCCATCAGCAGCACCGGCGGATCGTAGACCAGCGCGCGGGCCAGCGCCACGCGCTGCTGCTGGCCGCCGGACATCAGAGCCGGTTTGCGGTCCTCGAAGCCTTCGAGCCGAACGAGGCGCAGCGCCTCCTTCACCTTGCGCTCGACATCGGCCTTGGGCATGCGGCGGATGCGCAGCGGAAAGGCGACGTTTTCGCCGACGGTGAGATGCGGGAACAGCGTGTAACGCTGGAACACCATGCCGATGTTGCGCTTGTGGGAGGGCGTGTCGAGCAGCGTCCTGCCGTTGAGCTTGATGTCGCCGGCCGTCGGATACTCAAAACCGGCCAGCATGTAGAGCGTCGTCGATTTTCCAGAGCCCGAGGGGCCGAGGAAGGTCATGAACTCGCCCTTGCGGATATCGAGCGTCACATCCTTCACGGCCGTGATCGGGCCGTAGTGCTTCTTGATGTCGCGGATCTCGATGAAGGCGGAGGTCATGGTTTCGTCCCTTGTTTGCTGCCGCGTCGGACGAGCGCCGCGATGATCATCAGGAGCATGGTGAAGAGGATGAGGAGCGTGGAGGCCGCGGCGATGACGGGGGTAAGATCCTGGCGCAGCGTCGCCCAGATCTTGACCGGAAGGGTCTGCAGCGTCGGGCTCGCCATGAAGATCGCCAGCACCACCTCATCCCAGGAGGCGAGGAAGGAGAAGACGGCGGCGCCGAACAGCCCATGGCTGATGGCGGGCACGGTGACGCGCATCCGCGCCTCCCACGGGCTGGCGCCGCACAGGATCGCCGCATCCTCGATCGACTTGTCGAAACCGTCCAGCGCGCTGCCAATCGAGATGATCGAGAAGGGCAGCGCGATCAGCAGGTGGGCGATGATGAAGCCGAGCATGGTGCCGTTGAGGCCGATCTTCAGGAAGAAGGCGTACAGCGCGACGGCGAGCACCACCACCGGCAGGATCATCGGCGTGAGGAAGAGCGCGCGCAGAACCTCGCGACCGGCAAAGGTGCCCCGGTTGAGCGCGAGCGCTGCCAGAAAGCCGATCCCGACGGAGAGCACGGTGACGATGGCCGCGATCTTCAGGCTGGTGAAGGCCGATTGCAGCCAGCGCGGATCGGCGAAGAGTTCGCCATACCAGCGCGTCGTCCAGGCGGGCGGCGGGAAGATCAGCCATTGCGACGAGCCGAAGGACAGCGCCGCGATGAAGACGATCGGCAGCATCAGGAAGAGGCAGACGAGGGTGGTGATGGTGATCAGCACCCATTTCCACGGCCCGAGCCGGTCGAAGTCGAGAAGCATGGCGGTTCCTCCTCAGCCGATCCGGCGCGTGCCGAAGAAGCGCAGCTGCGCGGCATAGAGCGCGAGCGTGACCACGAGCAGCACGAAGGCGGCGGCCCCACCCATGCCCCAGTTGACGAGCGACTGCACGAATTGCGCGACCATTTCGGCCAGCATCATATTGGCCGTGCCGCCGAGAAGGGCGGGGGTCACGTAGTAGCCGAGCGCCATGACGAAGACCATGAGCGCGCCGGCCGCGACGCCCGGCAGCGACAGGGGCAGCAGGATCCGGGTGAAGCACTGCCAGCTGTTGGCGCCGCATAGCGCCCCGGCCCGCAAAATGGCGGGATCGATGGCCCGGATGACGCCGACCAGCGGCAGGATGACAAAGGGCAGCATGATATAGGTCATGCCGATGGTGACACCGACGAGATTGTTGACGAGCGCCAAGGGCTTGTCGATGACGCCGAGACCGATGAGCGTCTTGTTGATGACGCCGGTGCGCTGCAGAAGCACCATCCACGCATAGGTGCGGGCGAGAAGGTTCGTCCACATGGAGAGGATGATGATGGCGAAGACGAGCTGCCCCCAGGGCCGCGGCAGCACCGCGAGCGCCCAGGCGACGGGATAGCCGATCACCACGGACAGCGCCGTCACCACGCCGGCGACGAGGAAGGTGTTGGCGAAGATGCGGGCATAGGTGCCGGTGCCGATCAGCTCGGCATAGTTCTGCAGGCCGAGCGTCGGCTCCGTCACGCTGCGCAGCATGAGGCCGAGCACGGGCGTGACGAAGAACAGCAGAATGAGCACCAGCGCCGGCAGCGTCCAGGCGAAGGCGGCGTTTCTGCGGCGCGCGACGCGCTCTCCCGGCGCGGCCGTGGCGGTCATGGCCATGCGTCAAAACCTCTCATTGGATGGAAGCCCGCCGGCGCGCATGGCCGGCGGGTGGAAGGAACGCGGCCGGCTTACTTGGCCTGCCAGGCGTACCAGCGCTTGCCGATCGCATCGCGGTGCTCGGCCCAGTAGCTCATGTCGGCATTGACCTGGCTTGCGGCCTGCATGTCCGGCAGCGTCTTGCGGATCGCGGCATCCATCAGGTCCGGCGAGCCGAGGTTGATCGGCGCATAGCCGGTGACGGCGGCGAATTCGGCCTGCGGCTTGGCGGCGGTGGCGTTGGCGATGAACTTCATCGCAGCCTCCTTGTTCTTCGTGCCCTTGGGAACGACGAGCGCGTCGGCGGCGGTGATGTTCTGATCCCAGGAGGTCTCGACCGTCACGCCGGTGGCGGCGAGTGCCGTCAGGCGACCGTTCCAGAAGGAGCCGAAGGGGGCCTCGCCGGAGGCGAGAAGCTGCTGCGAGGCGGCGCCGCCATCCCACCAGACGATGTCGGCCTTGATCGTGTCGAGCTTCTTGAAGGCCCGGTCAAGGTCGAGCGGGTAGAGCTTGTCGGCGGGCACGCCGTCGGCCAGAAGCGCCGCCTCGATCACGCCCGGGGCCGACCATTTGTAGAAGGCGCGCTTGCCCGGGAACTTGGCGGTGTCGAACAGGTCCTTCCAGCTCTTCGGGCAGGTGCCGGCGGCATCCTTGTTGCAGCCGATCACGAAGGAATAATAGAAGCTGCCGACGGAGTAATCCGTCACGAAGCGCGGATCGAGCTTGCTCTTGTCGATGGTGGAGAAGTCGAGCTTTTCCAACAGGCCCGCCTTGCCGGCCTGCACGGCATAATCGCCTTCGACATCGACGACATCCCAGGTGACGTTGCCGGCCTCGACCATGGCCTTGATCTTGCCGTAGTCGGTCGGGCCGTCCTGCACCACCTTGATGCCGGAGGCGGCGGCGAAGCTGTCGGCCCAGGCAGCCTTCTGGGCGTCCTGCGTCGTGCCGCCCCAGCTGGTGAACACCATGTCGGCGGCAGCGGCGGAGCCGGCGGCACCGAGAATGGCGGCGAGCGCGGTGGCGATGAGCAGTGTCTTCATGTCATTCCCCTTTTTTGCGTTTTTAGTCATGGCATTGTCGTCAGCATGCTGGTCGAGGTCGGCCGCGCCCGCCCCGCGCCCTTTTTCTCCTGGCGTCGGGGCAGGCCATCACCGCATGACGAAGGGATCGGGAATCGGATCGTCCGATGTCCTGACCCAGACGGTCTTGGTGCGGGTATAATCGAGCGCCGCCGCCAGACCGCCCTCTCGGCCATGGCCGGACTGGCCGAAGCCGCCGAAGGGCGCAATCGGCGAGACGGCGCGGTAGGTGTTCACCCAGACGATGCCGGAGCGGATCTTGCGGATCATGCGGTGCGCGCGGGCAAGGTTCTGCGTGAAGACACCGGCCGCGAGCCCGAAACGCGTGGCATTGGCCAGCTGAACGGCTTCCGCTTCCGTCTCGAAGGAGAGGACGGAAAGAACGGGACCGAAGAGCTCGGTCTCGACGGAGGGTGAGGACACGCCATCACAGTCGAGAATGGTCGGGGCGTAATAATAGCCATCGTCCTTCGGGCGGCTGCCGCCGGCCACGAGCTTTGCGCCGGCTTCGACGGAGGCGGTCACGACGCTTTCGATCAGCTTGCGCTGGCGATCGGTGCAGAGCGGGCCGACTTCCGTGGCCATGTCGAGCGGCGAGCCGATCTTCACCGCCTCTGCACGGCTTTTCAGGATGGCGAGGAACCGGTCCTTGACGGAGCGCTCGACGATGAGGCGCGAGCCGGCCACGCAGGACTGGCCGGTGGCGGCGAAGATGCCGGCGACCTGCGCATTGGCGGCACTTTCGAGGTCGGCATCGGCAAAGACGATGAAGGGCGATTTGCCGCCAAGCTCCAACGAGGTGCTGGCGAGGTTTTCCGCGGAATTGCGCACCACCGCCGCCGCCGTGCCCGGACCGCCGGTAAAGGCGATGTGGGCGACGCCCGGATGACGCGTCAGCGCCGCGCCGCAGGAGGGGCCGAAGCCGGTGAGGACATTGACGACGCCGGCCGGGAAGCCGGCCTCATGCACGAGACGCGCGAACTCCAGAAGCGGTGCCGGTCCGTCCTCGGAGGCCTTGACCACCAGCGTACAGCCGGCGGCAAGCGCCGGGCCGAGCTTGACGGCGGAGAGGAACAGCTGGCTGTTCCAGGGAACGATGGCCGCGACGACGCCCACCGGCTCCCGGCGCAGCCACACATCCATATCCGGCTTGTCGATCGAGAGATGGCTGCCCTCGATCTTGTCGGCGAGGCCGGCGTAGTAGCGATAATACTCCGCGACATAGGCGATCTGCGCCGAGGTCTCGCGAATGATCTTGCCGGTGTCGCGGGTCTCGAGCTCGGCCAAGACGGGGGCCCGCTGGGCGACGAGGTCCGCCAGACGGAAGAGCAGCTTGCCGCGCTGCGTTGCCGTCATCGTCGC
Organism: Xaviernesmea rhizosphaerae; assembly: GCF_001938945.1. Classification (GTDB taxonomy): domain Bacteria; phylum Pseudomonadota; class Alphaproteobacteria; order Rhizobiales; family Rhizobiaceae; genus Xaviernesmea; species Xaviernesmea rhizosphaerae. The sequence goes on along the minus strand of NZ_MKIO01000041.1, from coordinate 159,059 downwards.
CCAGGGGCCATCATATAAAGCGCGTTCGGCAGCCTTCACCGCCCGGTCCACATCACCCTCGCGCGCCTCGGGCATCTCGGCCCACACCGCGCCGGTCGCGGGATCGATGCTGTCGAAACGGGCGCTGCCGTCGTCGAAGGCGCCGTCGATATATTGCTGGAAGCGCTGCATGTCGTTCTCCTTACCGGAAGGCCGGCATCACCTCGGCGATGAAGCGTTCGAGCGACGCCTTCTTGCGCTCGAAGGTCATGCCGGTGTCGATCCAGAAGGAATATTCGTCATAGCCCAGCGCCTCGTAAGCCTTGAGCCGTGCGATCACCTCCTGCGATGTGCCGATCGGCATATTCGCCTTCATGACGGCGGGGGAGAGATTGGCGTTGGCCGCAATCTCTTCCTCGCTAAGGCGGGCGATGAGACCCTGATGGATCGGCCGCTCGTTCTTGAACCAGGCGAAGAAGTAATTGTAGTAGACGCTGACCTCGCGGGCCGCCTGCTCCACGTCGTCGGCGTCCGAGCCGACATAGGTGTGCAGCAGCAGCATGATCTTCGGTCGCTCGATCTCTGGCGCCTTCTCGCAGGCGGCGTTGAAGCGGCCCATCAGGCTCTCGATCTCGCCATCACCGTTCCACAGCGGCGTCACCTGCACGTTGCAGCCGTTCGCCACCGCGAATTCATGGCTGTTGGGATCGCGCGCCGCCACCCAGATCGGCGGATGCGGCGCCTGCACCGGCTTCGGCGCCGAGGTGGTCGCCGGAAATTTCCAGAACTCGCCGTCATGGGCGTAGTCACCGGCCCATAGGCCTTTGACGGCCGGGATCAGCTCACGCATGCGCTGGCCCGCACCCCAGGCGTCGAGGCCGGGATGCAGACGCTCATATTCGAAACCATAGGCGCCGCGAGCAATGCCGATGTCGAGCCGGCCGCCGGAGACGATGTCGGTCATCGCCGCTTCGCCGGCAAGCTTGATCGGGTGCCAGAAGGGCGCGATCACCGTGCCGGTGCCCAGGCGCACATTCTGGGTGCGGCGGGCGAGATCGGCAAGGTTGATGAATGGGTTCGGCGCGATGGTGAAATCCATGCCGTGGTGTTCGCCGGTCCAGATGGCGTGCATGCCGCCGCGATCGGCGATCTCGCAGAGCGCGATGAACTCCTCATAGAGCTCCTGATGGCTCTGGTCGGCATTAAGCCGTTCCATGTGAACGAAGAGCGAGAACTTCATCGACTAGCTCCTGACCGGCTGGGCATGCACCCGGCCTTTTTCCTGATTTCCGACATAGACCCCGAAATTGCCGAGGCTCTTCTCCGCCGCATAGCGCTTGAGCACGTCGCGCGTCGCGGCATCGGCGATCCGCTCCAGCGGCAGCGCCTCGACGGGGAAGAAGACCCCGCCCGTGGCCGCGCCCTCGCCAAGGGTCACGCGGTAGATGACATGCTGGCGGCGCACCCGCGTGTCCTCATAGATGGAATAGACGAGGCCCGGCTGGGCGGTGAGTCCGGAAAGGGCCGCAAGATGGGCGGTGAGCGCATCGACACCCTCGCCAGAGCCAAGCTCCAGCCCCGGCAGCGCCAGTCCGCCATCGGGCGTTTGGGTGAGCATGAGCTGACCGTCGCGCTCGGCGACCGCGCCCAGCACCTGCGGCATATCCTGACCGGAGATCAGCGCCTTGTCGGCGAGGGCGGGGAGGAAATAGCCGCCGCGGGCATAGCCGAGGCCGGTCAGGCCGGAATTCTCGAAAGCCTCGACCCGGCCGATCAGGATCGCATGATCGCCGGCATCGACGACGGAATGGGTGGCGCAATCGAACCAGGCGGCCACGCCGTCAAAGACCGGCGAGCCGAAGGGACCGCGCTGCCACGCCACGGCCGCGAAACGATCCTCGACGGGGCGGGCGAAGGTGTTCGACACGTCCTTCTGCGCCTCGGAGAGGATGTTGACGGCAAAGCCGGCCGCTTCGGTGACGGCGGCATAATTGCGCGAGGTCTTGGCGAGACAGAAGAGGAGGAGCGGGGGATCGAGCGAGACGCTGGTGAAGGAATTGGCCGTGAAGCCAATCGGTTGGCCCTCGGCATTGATGGTGGTGACGACGGTGACGCCGGTGAGAAAAGCGCCGAAGGCATCGCGCAGCTGTCGTGGATCATGCGTCATGGCAGGCTTCCTTGCGTTGCGAGACCGTCCAGCCCATCCAATCGATCAAGGCGGCATTGACCTGATCGGGCGCCGTCAGGTTCACCATGTGGCGATGGCCGGGAATGATCAGCGCCCGCCCGTTCTGCGCCGCCGCCGCCATGGCCCGCGACATGGCGGGCGAGGAATTCAGGTCACCCTCACCGGTGAGGAAGAGGGCAGGGCAGGCAACATCCGGCCAGCGATCGGCATAGACGGCATCGCCCGTGGCGAAGGCGCCATAGGCGGTGGCATAACCATCGGCATCGACTTCGGCGAGCAGCTGCCGGCAAAGGACGCGTGCGGCATCATACTCACCGGCAGCGCCGAACCAGCGGGCAAGCGGCGCCTCGCGATCGAAGCCACCGGTCGAGATTTCGGCAGCCCGCGCCTCCACGGCCTGGCGCGCGGCGGGATCGCGGCGATGCACGCCGTTCAGCAAGGCGACGCGGGCCACCTGTCCGGGCACCTCGGCGGCAAGGCCACCCGCAATCAGCGCGCCCATGGAATGACCGGCGACGCTGACCGGTCCGCGATCAATTTCCGACAGAAACGTCGCGATGCGCGCCACGAAATCGGGGAGCCTCGCGCCCTTCGGCAAAGGCCGGCTTTCGCCATGGCCAGGCAGGTCGAGCGCGATCACCTCGAAGCGTTCCGACAGCGCCGCGATCTGCGGCGCCCAGGCTTCGAGCCGCATGCCGACCCCGTGGATCAGCACCAGCGGCGCGCCGCTGCCGGCAACGGCATAGGCGGTGCCGGAAGCCGTCTCAGACCGCTGCGGGGTTGCTGGCATCGTTGCCGAGCTCCTTCAGGTCCTGGTAGCGGTCGCCGATGCGGTGATGCGGGCGCCCGCCGATCGAGGCGCCGAGCGCCACGACGATCTCGTCGGCAGCCGGCGCATCGGGAATGGCGCACTGGATGGTCAGGTAATGCGAGCGCCGCCCCTCGTCGTTCTTGTCCATCAGCGGGATCATGATCGGGGCGTTCGCCCCACCGCGCGTGTTGCAAAAGGCGAGATAGGATTTCGCCCCAACGGCGGTGCGGTAGTGATTGCCGAAGCGCAGCGTGTGGATGAGCGCCGAGGCATGCTCCACCTCGCCGTCGAGGCCGACCACCGCCGCCTTGCCATAGGCCTCCACCGCCTCGCCGGAGTCGGCGGCATCGAGGATCATCTTCGTCAGGAGCGCGCCGAGCACCGGCGCAGCATCATGGATCTCTGGCTTCAGGTCTTCGACAAAGCCACGGCCGGCCCAGGGGTTCTTCACCACGGCAATGGCCGCGATCAGCTTCAGCGGGGTCGCCGCCGCCTTGTCGCCTTCGATAAGCGTTGTTTCCACGTGAAGAAGGGTTTTGCGTATCACCGGCGCCAAGGCTGCCTCCTGTCTTTTCGTCTGTCAGCATGTTGGTATACCATCATACGACGTGTCAAGGCCTTGTCGATGGAGAAAATTGCGGCTACATCGAAGCATGTCCAATCAAGATCCCACACTCGCCGATCTCCGCATCGAAACGCCGCCCGCAACGCTCCGGGAAATCGCGCTCGACCGCCTGCGCCGCGCCATCATTTCGGGCCTGTTCGAGCCGGGGCAGCGGCTGGTGGAGCGCACGCTCTGCGACCAGCTGGGCGTTTCGCGTTCCGTCATCCGCGAGGTCATCCGGCACCTGGAATCGGAAGGATTGGTGGACAACGTCGCCAAGCAGGGGCCGACGGTCGCGCGGCTTTCCTGGGACGATGCCCGGCAGATCTACGAGATCCGCGCCGCGCTGGAATCCACCGCGGTCGCCGATTGCGCGCGGCGCGCCGACGAGGCGGTGAAGCTTCGGCTGAAGACCGTGCTGGAAGAGCTCGATCGCACCTCGAAGAACAGCTCGCCGCCGGCCGTGCTCGATGCAACCCATGATTTCTACGAGATCATTTTTCGCACGAGCGGCCACAACATCGCCTGGGACATTGTCAGCCGCCTCAACAGCCGCATCTCGCGCCTGCGCGTCATGACGCTGTCGACCAGCAATCGCACCGTCTCCGGCCCGGCCCGCATCCGCGAAATCTACGAAGCCATCTGCCGCAACGACGCCGACGGCGCCGCAGCCGCCTGTCAGGCCCATGTGGCGGAAGCCGCAAGGATTGCGGAGCAGCTGCTGGCGTAATACCAAGTGGCGGCGGCAGCACGAGCTTGGCAGCCGGCACCGCGCTCGGGCGCGGGTCGCAGATCGTCCGGACACGGTCGAGGCCGCCGGCCTGCAATGACGTGGCGTTGCCGTCAGCGACACCGCATCCCGGAAAACGATCAAAAAGTCCCGGGCCGATCGTCTTCGTTGTGACGATTGTCCGGCAAGGCGTTCAACACGCCCGCAAGAAAGCCACGCAGATCGTGGGTTATGTAATCGATGTAGCCAGGCGCCACATCCGCTGCAGCCCGATCCGTATGCCTGCTCCTGCACAAGAATTCGGGGCTGACCAGAACGGTCCTTGCGCCGAGCACATGGGGAATTTCGAGATTGCGGGCGACGTCCTCGAACATCGCCGCCCTTTTCGGATCCGCCCCCATCTGCGCGAAGAGGCGTTCGTAGGGCGCTCTGTGCGGTTTGGGATCGAGATCAGCCCAGACAATATCGAAAATGCAGTCGAACGCGTCGGTTATTCCCAGGCGTTTCAGGACGTTCTCGGCATGGCCGACGGTTCCGTTTGTATAGATCACGCGTTTGCCCGGCAACGACCGGATGGCGTCGGCCAGTTGCAGATCGGGCACCAGCAGGCCATGGTCGATGTCGTGAACATAGTCGAGAAAGACGTGCGGATCGATACCGTGTTCGATGATCAGCCCGTTGAACGCCGTCCCGTAGACGGTCTCAAACCGCTCGTAGAGTTCGGCAGCGCCGGTGTGATCGGTGTCGAGAAGCTGGCGGATATAATCGTAGGTCCTGGTTCTCATCTGAACCATCAGGTTCAGGTCCTGAGGGTAGAGCGTGTTATCAAGGTCGAAGATCCAGAAATCGACGTGTTTGAAATCTGCAAAAAGGTCTTGTCGCGTGGATAGGGCGTCTTGCATCGGTATCTCCGGAAGAGGGCGGAAACGGCACGATCGTCCGTCCGTAGAGGCGTATCGTTAAACGGGAAGAGCCGTGGCTTTGCGGTCGGCGCCGCGCGCATTCAGCCATTCATGGCGCAGGAGAGACATCAGCAGCAGGTCGGCACGGCGGCCATCCGGAAAGCGCAAGGCACTGCGCATCAGGCCTTCCTCGACAAAACCGATCTTGGCGTAGACGTGACGGGCGATCGCGTTGTCGGGCAGAACGTCGAGCCACAAGCGCTCGATCTGCGGATCCGCAAACACCAGATCCGTCACGCCGAGGATGAAGCGGGTGCCGATGCCATTGCCAGCCTGGCGGACTGCAATGCGGTTCAGATTGGCGATGCCCTTGCCGTCGTCATTCTGCTTGATGACGGCAAACCCGAATGCGCCCTGCGGGGTCTCGCCGATCACGTAGCGATAGTCGCGGAGGCCCATCTTCTGCCGATGCACCGCCGCATCATGGGCGCCGACGCGTTCCGCGTAGCCCGGCAACCGTTCCGTTGCCATGATGAATGCAATATCGGCATCGCGGGCCGCGCGAATGGAAATGGTGTTCATGGGGCAGTCCCTGGCGCATCTATTTGGCCAAAACGATGGCGAGAATGGTTTCAATATTGAAGGCCAGGCGCGCCTCGAGCGCTTCGCGGGTCATCAGCTTGCGGCCGTAGACATGTGAACTGGTCGCGTGGTTCATGAGGTAATAGTAACAGATCGCATTCTTCGTCAGGCAGAGCTGGACCGGGTCGATGTCCGGGCGAAACGTGCCATCGGCCACACCGCGGGCAAGGACTTGCTCGGTCAGGAACTGCGATTTCACCGAACCTTCCCGCAGCACTTTCGACGAGCGGAAATGCCGCGCGCCGAGCATGTTTTCCTCGTTCAGAAGCTTGGTGAATTCGGGATGCGCGATGTAGTAGCGCCAGACGAATGTCACGAGGGCGACGAGTGCGTCGCGCGGCGGCAGGTTTTGCAGATCCAGGCTGGCCTCCGCCTCCCAGATGTCGGTGTAGACCTTCTCGATCACCGCCTGGAACAGCTGCCCCTTGTTGCCGAAATATTGGTAGAGCATCCGCTTGCCGATCTGCGCCTGGGCGGCGATTTCATCGACCCGGGCGCCGGCGAAACCCTTCTGCGAAAACTCCGCGACGGCCGCGTCCAGGATGCGTGATCGGGACAGGTCCGGCCGACGCGGGTGACGGGCGCTGCGTGGATCTGCACTGTCCACGCCGGTGGCAGGTTTGGAATCTGGCGCCATGACGGAAGCTCCCTTGCCTTCACCCGAACGCGGCGGGAGCAGCGATTGCCAAGCGCAATCCGTCTGGCTCGTCCTGTTGCGGCAATGCGGCCGCTTCCCGTTTCACATCAATCATTTATCGCCGCTCTCCAACCCAGTCATGTGACCAATCAGTTACTTATACCATGTAAAACATTGTAATCAATGATTTATTTTTTCATCAAAAATTGGAGCCGTCATCAAGCTGTCAAGCGGGGGGTCTATAGGCAGGCCATCGCTTGCTGCGGGTCAACGGACCCTGCCGGTCTTGCGGGGACGTTCTGGAGTGACGTGAGCCATGCATGGCAAGGACATAAAAATCACCGGCATCCGGAAAGATTTCGGCGCCACGAACGTGCTGAAGAGCATCGATCTGCATGTCCGCAAGGGTGAATTCCTGACGCTGCTCGGGCCGTCGGGATGCGGTAAGTCGACCCTGCTGCGCCTGATCGCCGGATTTGACGTTCCCACATCCGGATCGATCGAGATCGGTGGGCGCGACGTAACCCGTCTTGCTCCCAAGGAGCGAGAAATTGCGATGGTCTTCCAGTCCTACGCGCTTTACCCGCACATGACGGCGAGACGCAACATGTCCGTTCCGCTCGAAATGCAGCGCCTTTCGTTTGCTCAACGCCTTCCCGGTGCCGCTCTGGTGTCAGGAAAGATCAGGCAGATCCGCAAGGAGATTGCCGTCGATGTGGAGCGGGTCTGCGAGCAGCTGGGACTGGCAAGTCTGCTGGATCGTAAGCCCGCCCAGCTGTCCGGTGGCCAGCGGCAGCGTGTGGCGGTCGGCAGGGCCCTGGTGCGCGAGCCCTCCGTGTTTCTGATGGATGAGCCGCTGTCCAATCTCGATGCCAAGCTGCGCAATCAGCTGCGCGAGGAACTCGCAGATCTGCAGCGCCGCACCGGCATCACCTTCGTCTTCGTCACGCATGACCAGAAGGAAGCAATGGCCCTGTCGGACCGGATTGCGCTGATGCAGGGCGGGCAGGTGGTGCAATGCGGCACGCCCGATGAAATCTATCGGGTACCCAACCATGTGTCCGTGGCCCGGTTCGTAGGGTCGGTTGCCATCAATGAAATACCCGTCGCGATCCGAAATGAGGATCTGTTTGCCGGCCCGTTCGCTCTGGGCTTGCGCGCGGCGGGGGCTCCCGATGGCGCATATATGCTGGCCATTCGTGCCGAGGCGCTGGAACCGGTCCCGCAGTCTTCCGATGCCGTATGTCTGCAACTGCCTGTCGCGCATGTGGAATATTCAGGGTCCGAGGTCTTCGTGCGGTGCAGCGGCCGGGATATCGGCACCGAGTGGATCCGCTTTCAGGTGCCCGTGGAGCAGTTCGCGCAGTTGCGCGCCGGCGGACATCTCGGCGACACCGTGTCGCTGCGCCTGCGCGCGCACGGAGCGCATGTCTTTACGCTTGCGGGCGAGAGAATGCCCGCGGTTCTGGTCAACCGGTACGAAACGAACGGGCTGCGTCATGTCCTCAGCGTCTAATGCCGCCAGCCTTTCCTCACGGGAGGTCATAAGGCGCCGCCATGAGGCGTTGGCGTATCGGTTTTGCGGCCCGGCGGTCCTGCTGCTTGGCCTGACGGTGATTGCGCCCGTCCTGTTCGTGCTGGTTGCCAGCCTGACGGATTACCGCCTGGGCAGAACGACATTTCAGTGGATCGGCCTTGGCAATTACGTCACCATGTTCTCCTCGCCCTATGTCTGGCAGGCCTTGAGAAACAGCGCGGTCTATACCGCCATCGTCGTTCCCCTCTCGGTTTTCCTGGCGCTCTTCGTGGCGGTGCTCATCCATGGGCGCACGACATCGCGGCGCTTCTACGAAATCGTCTATTTCCTGCCGGTCGCCAGCACGCTGACGGCCATGTCCATCGTGTGGAGCTATGTTCTCAACGGCAGGATTGGACCGCTCGCCGATCTGATGGCGTCGATGGGCCTGCCGCGTCTCGACTTTTTCTCCGATGACAGCCTTGCCCTGAGCGGGCTTGCGATCATCGGCATATGGCGGCTGGTCGGTTATAATGTCGTGCTGTTCCTGGCCGGCCTGACGACGATCCCGGCGGAGGTGCAGGACGCCGCCTCGCTCGATGGCATGGACAATTTCTTCGACCGGCTGCGCTATGTGACCTGGCCGCTGCTGGCGCCGACGACCGTCCTGGTGATCGTGCTGAATTGCATTCAGGCCTTTCAGGTTTTCGATACGGTGGCGGTCCTGACAAATGGCGGCCCGCGCGGCGCGACCAACATGCTGCTTTACGAGATCAACACGCAATCCTTCGGCAGCCTGAAAATCGGCTATGGCAGCGCCCTGACGGTTCTCTACCTCATCCTGATCGGCGGATTTTCAATCCTCCAGGTTGCCCTTTCCGACAGAAAGGGAGAGAGCTGATGCGCCGCGGCCTTCGCCCCCTTGTGACGTCGATCGGCGCCCATGCGATCCTGCTGTCGGGGGCCTTCATCATGGTCTATCCGTTCCTGTGGATGTGGAGGGCCTCGGTGCAAAGCAGCGGCGAAGTCTTCGGCGCCATGAAGAATGCGCCGTCGACCTTGGAGTCGATCCTTGCCAATTATGGACAAGCGCTGTTTCAGACGCCGGTCCTGCGTTTCATGCTGAACGGTGCTCTGATGACGGGGGGCATCCTGCTCTTTCAGGTCGCGACCACGGTGACCTGCGCCTATGCGCTGGCCAAGCTGGAGTTCCGGGGCAAGCGGGTCCTGCTGGCGCTGGTCCTGTTGGCGATCACCATCCCAGCGCAGGCGCCGGCGCTGCCGCTCTATCTCGGCCTTGCCAAGCTGCAACTGCTGGACACCTACCTCGCCATGATGGTGCCGCACCTCACTTCGGCCTTCGCGATCTTTCTCTTTCGCCAGTTCATCCGGTCATTTCCGGAGGAGATCCTGCTGGCCGCCCGCCTCGACGGCATGACGGAGATTGAGATCGTCACGCGCATCGTCGTGCCGTCCATGCTGCCCGCGATCGCGGCTTTCTCGATCTTTTCGGTGACCTTCCACTGGAACGATCTCTACTGGCCGATGATCGTCATCCATTCCATCGATCTGGCGCCCCCCACGCTCGGGATCCTGTTTTTCCGCAGCCAGGAGGGTGGGGACAGTTTCGGACCGTTGATGGCCTGCGCCACCGTCGTCACAGCACCTCTCATCCTCGTGTTTATCGCCGCTCAAAAGAAGTTCGTTCAGGGAGTGACCATGAGCGGCGTCAAGTGATTTGAGCCCATCCAGCGGCAACTGAACGGGCTCAAATGGGCAAGACCCAACCGCAGTACCACCCATTCCACATCCTTAGGAGATGATCCATGAGCTTGACCAGAACCTTGACTGCGGCGGCGCTCGCCTGCTGCATGGCCGCACCCGGCATCGCACAGGCAAGCGATGTCACTTTGAACTTCTACCACTCCTATGCGAGTACGGCAGAATTTCTGAAGCCGATCGTTGCCGACTTCATGAAAGACCATCCCAATATCAAAATCAAGCTTCAGGTCCCGGCCGAAAGCTATTCCGCCGCCAACCAGACCGTGATCCGCGGCATCATGACCGACAACCTGCCGGACGTCTATCTGCCGTCCTATTCCACCATCGCGCCGCTGATCGAGACGCTCAAGCAGAACGGGCGCGATGTCGAACTCCAGGGCCTGCTGACGTCGGAAGGCAAAGAGTGGGTCGACGCCAATTATTCTGCCAAGCTGCTGCAGCTCGGCCAGGTCGACGGCAAGCAGTATGCGATGCCGTTTACCGCCTCCCTGCCGATGCTCTATGTCAACCAGGATCTGGTGACCAAGGCGGGTGGCGACATCAACAATTTCCCGACCACCTGGGATGGCGTCATTGCCCTTGCGCAGAAGATCAATGCGCTCAACACCGGCGCCAGCGGTCTCAGCTTCTCCGTCGGCGGCCTCAGCGACGACTGGTATTGGCAGATGATGGTGCTCTCCACCGGCGCCGGCATTCTCAACAAGGACAATACCGGCATCGCCTACGACAATGCCCAGGGTCTCGCAGCCTTGAAGGCCACCCAGGACATGGCCGTCAAGACCAACATGACGGTCAACACCACGCCTGAGCCGACCACGCAGGCGTTTTTCGCCGGCAAGGTTGGCATGATCGTCGGTTCGCCCTCCAGCCTCACCAACTACACCAAGTCGGTCGGCGATCGTTTCACGCTGCGGACGATGAAATTCCCGATGCTGAACCCGAAGGACGGCGGCCTTCCGGCAGGCGGCAACGCCCTGGTCATCCTGACGAAGGACAAGGAAAAGCAGGCGGCCGCCTGGGAGTTCATCAAATATCTCACCGGCCCTAAGGCTCAGGCCGAAGTCAGCCAGGCCACCGGCTACATGCCCACCAACAAGAAGTCTGAAGACATCCTGAAGGACTTCTACGCCAAGAACCCCAACTTCCAGACGGTCTTCTCCGAGATGGACTGGGCGGCTCCGTGGTACTCCTACCCGAACAACACGGCCGACGACATCTGGAAAGGCGTTGCCCTGACGCTCGACAAGCTCCAGCGCAACCAGATGACCCCCGAGGCTGCTTTGCCTGAAATTCGCGACCACGTCGCCAAGGTGCTGGCCGCCAACAAATAACCGGCCTCCGGTCCTGCTTTTCAGCATGCGACACAAGCCCCGGCGCCTTCCCGGCGCCGGCGTTTCGCGCATGACAGACTTCAAGATCTCAGAAAGCAAAGTGACATGTTGGACGCTTTTTCCGCCAGCGGACAGTTCTACAAAGGCAATATTCACGGCCATTCGACCCGTTCGGACGGGCTGAAGACACCGGAGCAGGTGGCGGCCTACTACCAGTCCGCGGGCTATGACTTCATCGCCATCACCGATCATTTTCGGGAGAAATACGGCTATCCGATTGTCGACACGACGCCCTTGCGGAACGGCGGGTTCACCACCCTGATCGGCGCGGAATTGCACGCTCCGGCTTTGGCCAATGGCGAGCTCTGGCACATTGTCGCGCTCGGCCTGCCGTTCGATTTCGCCCCGCCGGCCGCCGACGAGACCGGCGCCGAGCTGGCAGCCCGCGCTGTTCGGGCCGGTGCCTTCGTCCAGATCCCGCACCCCGAATGGTATGGCCTGACGGTGGAAGATGCCGAGACGATTGCTGGCGCGCATGCCGTCGAGGTCTATAATCACGGCTGCGCCGTCGACAGCGCCCGGGGCGGCGGCTCCGAACTGATCGACCAGCTGCTGGCGCGGGGGAACCGGATCGGCATCGTCGCTTCGGACGACAGCCATTTCTGGTTCGACTGGTTCGACGAAGGCTGTGGCGGCTGGGTCATGGTCAAGGCGGAGGAAAACACGCCCGACAGCGTGCTGGCCGCCCTGAAAGCCGGTCACTATTATGCGAGCCAGGGCCCGGTGATCGATCATATCGAACGACGCGGCAACATGCTGCATATCGAGAGCTCGGACATCTTTGCCGCCGTGCTCGTCGGTCCCGCCTCTCTTGCGGCCCGGAAACTCGGGCCTTCGATGTCGGCCATCGATCTGCCGCTCGACCAGTTCGAGGGCAAGTGGTGCCGCCTGGTGCTGCGCGACAGTCGTGGACGCAATGCCTGGACGAACCCGCTCTGGCTGGATGGGTGACACCATTCCGGCCGAGGTGCCTCTCGGCGGCGCCATGGTCTCTGACGTGAACCCTTAAGACATCGGCTGTCGACCTGCGTCCCGGCCGTCGCGCGTGACGGCAGGGCGAAGCCTTCTTCGGAGGCATAAAATCTGGTCGCAACTTTCCTCAACCCAAGGCCTGGTCTGACCTATGAAGGCAGATCAGCAGGTGGGCCGGAATCCTGCGGGTCACGCGGACGGAAACCGTCTGGAGGTTTAGGAACAGCTTGCTGCGGTAAAGGTGCGGCCTGATCCAGGCGATTCACCCCGCTGCCGCCAGCCTGTTCCCCGTCGCCGCGTCAAACAGCTGGTGCTTGTCGGGGCTGAAGGAAAGACCGATCGCATCGCCAGGCGCAAGCGTCAAGCGCGCCTTGGAGACGAGCGTGATCTCGTGCTCTGCGAGACGGGCCGTCACATGGGTTTCCGAACCCGTCGGCTCCACGACGATCACCTCGGCTTTGACCGGGCTGGCCGGATCGATGGCGATCTCGTCCGGACGGATCCCATAGGCGATCTTGGTGCCAGGCGCCGCCTCGGCAACAATCGGCAGGGTCGCGACGCCCGCCACCAGAACAGTCGCGTCCTGCACGATGGCCGGCAGGATGTTCATGGCCGGGCTGCCCATGAAGGTGGCGACGAAAAGATTGGCCGGGTTGTCGTAAAGCTCCAGCGGCGTGCCGATCTGCTCGACCCGGCCATCCTTCATCACCACGATCTTGTCGGCCATGGTCATGGCCTCGATCTGGTCGTGGGTGACATAGATGATGGTGGATTTGAGCCGTTGATGCAGCGCCTTGATCTCCGCGCGCATCTTCACGCGCAGCTTGGCATCCAGGTTGGACAGCGGCTCGTCGAAGAGGAACACCTTGGGATGGCGCACGATGGCGCGGCCCATGGCCACGCGCTGGCGCTGGCCGCCGGAAAGCTGGGCGGGCTTGCGATCGAGCAGAGCGGTCAGCGACAGGATCTCGGCCGCCTTCTCCACCTCCGCCTTGATCTCCGCCTTGCTGCGCCCGGCCAGTTCCAGGGCGAAGCCCATGTTCTGCGCCACCGTCATCTGCGGATAGAGCGCATAGTTCTGGAAGACCATGGCGATGTCGCGGTCCTTGGGCTCCAGATCGTTGACGCGCCGGCCGTCGATGGCGATTTCGCCGCCCGTCACCGTCTCCAGCCCCGCCACCATCCGCAGCAGCGTGGACTTTCCGCAGCCCGAGGGGCCGACAAGGATCACGAATTCCCCGTCGCGGATGGGGATGTCGACCCCATGCATGACCGCGACGGCGCCATAGGCTTTTTTCACGCCAGAAATATCGACCGATGCCATGGGAAGACCTCAATCCAGCTTGCGGATGCGAAGGGCGAGATAGGGGCGGCCGGGCAGCGCGATGCCGAAGGCGGCATCCGCCTTGCCGCCGCGGGTGATGCTGCCATGGCGCTGGGGATGCGGAACGAAGGCCTCGATCCGCCGGGCCGGCTCGATCGTCATGGCCCATGTGTCGATCAGGTCGATCGCATAGGCGCCATCCTCGGTCGGCAGGCCGGTCGTCCACTGGTCCGGCTGGTGTTCGCCGAAATAGATGAAGGAGACCCGGCCGCCGAGATCGCGCGCGCCGGAAATCCGGCTCCAGGGCCATTCGTCGTTCATGCCCATGGGCTCCAGCCCGTGGAGATTGTCTGCCGTCAGCAGAGACCGCAGGAAGCCGATCCGCTTCCAGCTTTCCCCATGGAGAACGCCGCCCTTGGCCCACCAGATCAGGTCTTGCGGATCGGCATAGGTCTCGCCATGGCCGGCATAGCCGCCGCGCATCACCGTGGTCCAGAAGCGGTGCACCAGCTCCTGCGCGGTTATGTTGCCCCAGTTGTAGATGATGTTGCCTTCATATTCCGGCTCGTCGTTGACGACGGGCTTGCCATAGGCCGCGCGCCATTCCGGCGTGCGCTTTACGTCCCAGTTCTGGATGCAGACATGGGTGATCCACGGCTTGCGGTGATCGAAATTCATGTTCTGATCGCCATTGTGGATCGAGCGCAGATGCTGGGCCGGATCGTTTTCCTCCAGAATATGGCAGAAGCGGTCCCAGGTCTCGACCGGAATGGTGTCGAGCAGGAAGTCATATTCATTGGCCAGCGCCCACCAGACATTGCGATGGGCAGACAGGCGGGCCGCGACATATTCGACATAGCGCAGGTTCTGCGCCTCGCTCATCGTGGCATAGCCCCAGCGGTCATAGGGGTGGAACAGGATGATATCCGCCTCGATGCCGAGCTCGGCGAGCCGGCCGATCTGCCGCTCCAAATGGCGGAAGGCCTCCGGGTTCGGCCGGTCGAAATCGATCGTGCCTTGGCTATCCGGTAGGAAGATCGGCTGCAGCGGCTCGTTGGTGTTGAAGGGATAGTCCTTGGGAAACACCGCCATGCGGATCTTGTTGAAGCCGGTCTTTGCCAGCGTCTCCAGCGTCTGTTCCTGCTGGGCGATCGGCTGATGCGTCCAGGCGTAGCAGGTGGTGCCGAAGGGATGATAGGGCGTGCCGTCGGCATGGGCGAAGTGAAAGCGGTTGCGCACATGGACGGGCCCGTGGACCCCCGGGCGCGCCGCCGTCACCGTGAGCTCGCCCGTCCTGCCGTCCAGAGCTTCGATGTTGGAGGTCGTCGTGTAGCTCCATTCGCCAGCAGTGTCCGGCATGAAGCGCAGGACGAAGCTGTCGCCGCCATCGTGAAAGCCCGTGACGCGGACGCTGCGGTTGCCCTGGCGGAACTGCGCATGCAGGCGGACATCGAGATAGGGATTGCCGGGGACCTCGGCCGTCAGGCGGAGTTCGAAAATGTCGTAGAGATGCGTCATGGTCATTCCTTGACCGCCCCGGAGGTCAAACCGGCGACGAAATAACGTTGGAACATGAGATAGACGATGGCGGCCGGCAGCACGGTCATGATGGTCGCGGCGTTAAGCTCGCCATAATCGCTGGAAAACTGGCTCTGGAAGCTCATCAGTCCGAGCGGCAGCGTCCACATCTTCGGGTCCTGCAGGATCACCAGCGCCATGGCGAATTCGTTCCAGGTGGCGACGAAATCGAGGATCAGCAGCGCGGAGAGAACCGGCAGCGAAATGGGCAGGAAGATCCGCCGGAAGATGGTGAAATGCGAGGCGCCATCGATGCGCGCGGCCTCCGACAGCTCCTTCGGCACGGCCGAGAAGAAGCAGTAGAGAATGAAGACCTGATAGGGAATGCCGAAGGCGAGATAGGGCAGGATGATGCCGGGATAGGTGTTGATCAGGCCGAAGGCATTCACCTGGCGGAAGATCGGCGCCAGCATCACCTGAAACGGCAGCATGGTGCCGAACAGGAACAGGGCGAACAGCGCCTTGTTCATGCGCATCGGCACCTTGGCCAGCGCATAGGCCGCCATGGCGGAGATGAACAGGCCGAGCGGCACCTTGATGACGGTGATCACCACGCCGTTGAAGGCGGTGGTGGAGAAATTTCCGCGCCACCAGGCGGCGGCGAAATTCTCGAAGGCGAGTTCCGTCGGCGGCATGAAGGCGCTGGCGCCCATCACCGTGGCGTTGGATTTCAGCGCGGTGAAGACGATGAAGACGAAAGGGGTGATCCAGATCAGCGCAAGCAGGATCAGCGAGACCCACAGCGCGATCAGAACGGGATCGACCTTCGCCGAGCCAACCGGGCGAAAAGCCTGGGAAAACAGCGTCATCGGGACATCTCCTCGCGACGGAACATCCAGCGGATGTAAGGCAGGACGATCACCAGCGTGATCAAAAGCAGCACCACCGACACGGCCGCGCCGCGCCCGAACACGCCGAGCTGCATCGACTGCGTATAGGCCCACATGGCGAGCATCTGCGTCGATTGCGCCGGCCCGCCGCCGGTCATGCCGTAGACGATGTCGAAGGCCTTGAGCGAATTGATCAGCGACAGGACGAAGACCACCATCAAGGTGGGCTTCAGCGCCGGCAGGGTGACATAGCGAAACACGCCCCAGCGTCCGGCGCCATCGATGCGCGCGGCCTCCACCAGCGTGGCCGAGACACCCTGCAGCCCGGCCAGGAACAGCACCATGGAAAAGCCGACCGACTGCCAGAGATGGGCGACGAAGACCGACCAGAGCGCGACCTTGCGGTCGCCGAGCCAGTCGAGGATCCAGCCGTCGAGGCCGAACTGCATCAGGAGATTGTTGAAGAGGCCGAAAAAGGGGTCGTACATCCACTTCCAGATCGTGGCCACCGCGATCGAGGCGATGATCACGGGCAGGTAGAACACCACCCTAAGGCCCGACTTGCCGGGAATGTTCTGGTTGAGCGCCAGCGCCAGACCGAAGCTGACGAGATTGGGCAGGGTGACGGCCAGCGCCGTCCACCAGATGGTGTTGCGCAAGGCGCCCCAGAAGACCGGATCCTGGGTGAAGATGGCACGGTAATTGGCAAGGCCGACGAAATTCGCCCCAGGGCTCAGGCCGTTCCAGGAGGAGAACGACATGCGGACGACGTCGATCATCGGGTAGACGGCGAAAAGCAGATAGACGATCAGGGCGGGCGCGAGCAGGACATAGCCCTGCCGCTCGGGCCGCGCAGACTGGCTTGCTTGGGGCATGATGTGATCCGATCCGATCCGCCGGGGCGCCACCTGAACGTGGCGCCCCCAAGCGGTCCGGTTATCCGCGGTTGGAGATGAAGGTCTGCAGGGTCTTGCCCGCATCCCCGGCCTTGATGTTGCCGGAGGCGACCTCGTTGATCACGCGCCAATATTCGGTGGTCACGTCGAGCGGGAAGGCCTGGTCGCCATTGACATAGATCTTCGTGTACTCGCCGAAGATATCCAGCCACTTCTGATCCAGCGCGGAAATTTTGGAATATTTCACGTTGGAATTGACGGAGATCGAGCCGAAGGCGCCGAGATTTTCCTGCTGCACCTTGTCGGAGAGCAGGTAATCCAGGAACTTGGCCGCCTCGTCCGGATTGCGGCTCTTCGAGGAGACATAGAGATATTCGGCAAAGCCATAGAGCCGGTCGGTGCCGGTGGGTACGGGGAAGAGGTCGAAATTGTCGATCTTCTTGGCGTCTGAAAGCTGGCCGACCAGCCAGTCGCCTTCCACCATCATCGCCGCGCGGTTGGCGAGAAAGAGATTGAAGCTCTGGGAATTGTCGATGCCCATGAAGGGCTTGAGAATGTAGTTCTGCGACCAGTCCGCAAGCTCGTTGAAGCTCGCGGTGGCGCAGGCCTCCGTGCCCCAGTCCAGCTTCATGTCCATCAGCTGGTCGTGCTTCTCGGCCCCGCACTTGGCTTCCAGGATCACGTCCATCAGCCGCATCAGATGCCAGTTGACCGTGCCGCCAAAGGTCATCGGCATGATGCCGGCCTCCTTCAGCTTGGCCGCCACCGCCTTCAGCTCGTCATAGCTCTTCGGCAGCTCGGCGATCCCGGCCTTCTGGAACAGCGACTTGTTGTAATAGATGGCCTCGCCATGGAAGGTGTAGGGAACGCCGTGGCGGCCGCCTTCATAGAGCTTGGAGAAGCTGCCGGCGGTGCCGACGATGCGCTTGTCCCAGTCATACTGCTGGTAATAGGCATCGAGCGGCTTGGAGAGCCCGGCCTTGACGAATTCGCCGCCAAGCCCGAGGCCCGCCCACATGAAATAGATGTCCGGCCCCTGGCTCGACTGCGCGGCCACGCGCAGGGCCGCCTTGTGCTCGTCGACCGAGCGCCCCTCGCGCGTCACGGTGATGCCCGGATTGGCCGCCTCGAACTCCTTGATCGTCTTGTCCCAGGCAAGATTGGCCGAGTTGTTGTCGAAGGTGAGCGTCCAGATCTTCACCTCTCCGGCCGCTGCCGGGCCCGCCGTCAGGCAGGCTGAAACGGCAAGCGCCGAAACGGCAGAAATCAATCCCTTGGTCATTGTCATCAAAGCCTCCCTGACGCGGTTCCTCTTCCGCTTGCCGCAATCAATCAAAGGCAGGCAGGTGCGTCAAGAATTTTTTCGATATAGAATTTATTTTGGCGATTAATGCCGGATAATCCGCGATATATTTTCTGATATGACATTATAATGCACTGCATTGGTGACATTGCAGCGCAAAATGAAAGAAGTTGACATAAATCCCAGCGCACGCGACAAGGCGGGGGGAGGCCGGCGATGAAGAACATCAACGATTTGTTTTTTGACCAGGAATCCCCGGCCGGACGCGTCGTGCGCGGCCTGGCCGCCTTCGGCGCGGCGACCGCGGGCCAGCTATCCAAATCCACCGGCCTCGGGCGCTCGACCATTTCGGCGGCCTTGAGCGAGCTGCGCGATGCCGGAGCCGTGCTCGACGTCGAGGCGAAGGCCAATGGCCAGGGCCGGCCGTCGCAGCTTCTGTCGCTCAATCCGGCGTCAGGGCGCTGCGCCGGCGTTCTTCTCGGCCTCGGCGAAATCCGGATCGTGATCTGCGACATGACCCATGCGGTGCTGTCCGATGTCTGGATTCCGATCCGGCGGGACTACACGCCGGAGGAGGCGGCCGATCAGGTGCGTGATAGCCTGCAGGGCCAATGCGCCGCGCTGGGCATCGCCATCGCCGATCTTCTCGGCGTCGGCGTCGCCATCTCGGCGCCCTTGAGCTATGGCGGCGTGGTGCTCAACGGCGATATCCTGCCCGGCTGGGCGGGCGTCGACCTCGCCGGGATCTTCTCCCGCCGGCTCGACTGTCCGCTGCATGCCGAGAACGAAAGCCATTGCGGCGCGCTGGCGGAGATGACCTGGGGCGCCGCCGTCGGCGAGAGCGACTTCGTGCTCTACAAGTTCGACCTAGGCGTCGGCGGCGCGATCGTCCAGAACGGCGTGATCCTGCGCGGGGTCAACGGCAGCGCGGCGGAATTCGGCCATGTGGTCCTCGATCCCGAGGGATCCTACTGCCGATGCGGCAATCGCGGTTGTTTGCAAACCTATGTCGGCGGCTATTATCTGCTGCGCCATGCGCAGCAACTGACCGGCAGATCCGAGACCATCGAGGAATTCGTCGCCCATGCGAAGGAAGGGCGGATCGGCTATCGCCGGCTGGTTGAGGATGCGGCCAGCAAGGCCGGATGGGCCATGGGCACGACGGCCACGATGATCAACCCGCCGCTCTTCATCATCGCCGGCAAGATGGCGACGATCGGCGCGAATTTTCTGGAGCCGCTGGAGCGCAGCTTCCGGCGCAGCATCCTGCCCCAGCCGGATTTTCCCGATCTCAAGCCGCCACGCATCGTCGTCGCCCGTTTTCTGGGCAATGACGACACGGTCATGGGCGCCGTGGCGCTGGTCTTGCGCCAGCACGGGCGGATCGTCAGCCGGTAACCAGCGCGGCCGGATTTTAAGGCACAGAAAGCATCAAGAGCGTCCATCGGCATCGGCTTTGCGATGCGATGGACGCCAGCGGGCCTTGCAAAGCGAAGAGCCCTGCGGGTGCTTTCAGCGAAGCCTTTGCCCTTGGCTGTCGAACAGCCGGGCATCGCCCGTGCTCCAGCCGAGGCGCACCGGCGCGCCGGCGAAGACCGTGGCGCGATCGCGATGTTCGGCCACGATCGCCTGACCGTCAGGAAGCCTGCAGTAGAGGTACTGGGTGCCTCCGAGATATTCGCAGAAATCGACCTGTGCCGACAGGCCCTCTTCGTTGTCCGGGACAAGGCGCAGATGTTCCGGGCGAATGCCGAGGGTGACGACATCGCCGGATGCTGCGCGCGCAGGGGATGGTAGAACCGTCTTCGCCAGAAGAAGGCGCTCCTCCCCTTGCATGCTGGCGGTGAGCATATTCATGCGCGGGGACCCGATGAAGCCCGCGACGAAGAGATTGTCGGGATCCTGATAGACCTCGCGCGGGCTGCCCACCTGCTCGATCCGCCCGTCGCGCAGCACCACGATCCGGTCCGCGAGCGTCATCGCCTCGGTCTGGTCGTGGGTGACGTAGATCATCGTATTGCCGAGCTCGCGATGAAGCCGGGCGATCTCGATGCGCATGGAGACCCGCAGTTCCGCGTCAAGATTGGACAGCGGCTCGTCGAACAGGAAGACGTCGGGCTTGCGCACGATCGCACGGCCGATGGCCACGCGCTGGCGCTGCCCGCCGGAAAGCTGGCCGGGACGCCGGTCCATCAGAGGCTCGATCTTGAGGATCGCGGCCGCCGCGGCGACGCGCGCGGCAATCTCCTCAGCCGGCGTATGTGCCATCTTCAGCCCGAAGGCCAGATTGTCGCGCACGGTCATATGCGGGTAGAGCGCATAGGACTGGAAGACCATGGCGATGCCGCGCTCGGAGGGGTCGAGATCGGTCACCTCGCGTCCCTTGATCGCGATCAGGCCGTCGCTCACCTCTTCCAGCCCCGCGATCATGCGCAGCAGCGTCGATTTTCCGCAGCCTGACGGGCCGACGAAGACGGCGAAGGAGCCCTCGGGGATGGTGAGGTTGATCCCATGGATCACCTGCAGCGCGCCGAAGCTCTTGCAGACATCCACGAGTTCGACACTGGGCGAGGGTGCCGCAGCCGTCGCTTCGCTGCCGGCCGGATGGGACATGTCACGTGCGATCATGTTCATGCGCCGCCCCCAGTCTTCTCCTGGCCGTGCGAGGGCCTTCGCATCCAGACGAGCATTTCACCGGGGGCGCGATTGTCCCAGAGCGCATAGGGAATGAAGCGCGCGCGCGTGCTCTGCGTCGCCGGCGGCGTCTCGCGATAAAGCGTGTCGCCCCAGTCGGCCCGGTCGCGCTCGGCATCGAGCTCCAGGGCAACGGCATCCCCCAGGCCTTCTGCGGCGATCTCCTGCGCCGCGGCCGGGTCGCCCGTCACGGTCAGGCGGTTCAGGCCCGCGCCATTGTCGACCTCCTCGGCACAATAGACCAGCGGACCCCGCATCAGCGCGGCGCGGCCGGCATCCTGGCGCACCAGGGGATTGGCATGGAGGAAGCGGGGATTGAGCGGCAGGTCGAGCCGGATCTGATCGCCCGCGGACCACAGGCGCTCGATGCGGGCATAGCCATCGATCATGACCTGATCGAGATCGACGGCCTGCCCACCGACCGTCAGCCGTGCCGCCTTGGCCCATCCGGGAATGCGCAGCGAAATGGCGAAGGCCTGCGGCGTTGCAAGGCCGCCGAGCGTCAGCGCGATGGCGCCGTCCCACGGATAGCGGGTTTCCTGCGCGAGCGTGACGTCTGTGCCCCGGATCTCGAAGCGCGCCTGGCTCTCGCCGTAGAGATGCACGGCGATCTCGTCCTCGGCCACCGCATACATATAAGAGCCGATCGAGGCGACGAGCCGGGCGATGTTGGGCGGGCAGCAGGGGCAATGATGCCAGACCCAGCGATGATGCTTGCCGCTGCTTTCGAGCGGATTTTCATAGAAGAAGGTCTTGCCGTCGAGCGACAGGCCGGAGAGCGCGCCATTGTAGAGCGCCTGCTCCATCACGTCTGCATAAGCGCGGTTCGGCCCGCGCCCCAGCATGCGGTTGGCCCAGAAGACAAGGCCGACCGATGCGCAGGTCTCGGCATAGGCGCTTTCGTTCGGCAGGTCGTAAGGCTCGGTGAAGCCCTCGTTGGAGGCCGCCGGGCCGATGCCGCCGGTGATGTACATCTGACGGCTGACGAGATCGCTCCAGAGCGTTTCCAGCGCCCGCGTCAGGCTGTCATCGCCATATTCGGCAGCGATATCGGCCATGCCGGAATAGAGATACATGGCGCGCACGGCGTGGCCCACCACCTCCGTCTGCTCGCGCACAGGCTTGTGCGACTGGCTGTATTCATAGGTTTTCTGGATGAAATTCTCAGGATCGCGGCCCTCGCGAACCGCTTCCCGCGTGAAATAATGCGGCTCGGTGCCGCGCTCGTCGATGAAGAACTTGGAGAGATCGAGATATTTGCGCTCGCCGGTCACGCGGGCAAGCTTGACCAGGGCCAGCTCGATCTCCTCATGGCCGCAATAGCCGGGGATCTGTCCCTCGCCATGGCCGAAGACCGTGATCATGTAATCGGCGAAGCGGCACATGATGTCGAGCAGCTTGCGCTTGCCGGTCGCCTGGTAATAGGCCACCGCGCCTTCCATCAAATGGCCGGCGCAATAAAGCTCATGGAAATCGCGCAGGTTCGACCAGCGCTTCTCCGGCTGGATGCGCTGGAACCAGGCATTCACATAGCCGTCCGCGTCCTGCAGCTTTTCATAGAGATCGATGATCGCATCGACGCGGGCCTCAAGCGCCGGATTGGCCTTGCGATAGAGCGAATAGGCCACCGTCTCGATCGACTTGCCGAGGTCGCTGTCCCAGAACATCTGTGTCGAGCCGGACCAGGGCTGCAGCGGAATGACGATGCCCGGGCTCGGCTTACTGACGTCGATGGCGTCGAGCATGCCGGCATCGACGCAGCGGTCGAGCAGGGTTTCGGCCGTGGTCGCGCAGACCGCGTCCTGGCGCGCGCCGAAGAGGCCCGACAGCGTGACGCTGGGAACCGGAAGCGGCCGGAAGGTGCGGGTGCGTGTCTGGCCCGTCGGCATGGCGGTCGTGTCCATGGGATATCCTTTCATTTCACGGCGCCGGCCATCAGGCCGCGCATGTAGTAGCGTTGCAGAAGCAGGAAGACGAAGAGGCAGGGGATGGTCATGACGACGACGCCTGCCTGCACGGCGCCCCAGTTGATGGCGCCAAGCCTCCCGGCGCGCACGGCCATCATCAGGACAGGCAGCGTGTAGTGCTCGTTGCTGGACAGCAGCACGAGCGCGGCCAGGAACTCGTTCCAGGCATTGAGGAAGGCGAAGATCGCCACCGTCGCCACGCCGGGAAGGACGAGCGGCAGAAGCACGCGGGCGAGCAGCCTCAGATCGCGCGCGCCATCGATGCGTGCCGCCTCCTCGATCTCCTTAGGCACCGCGTCGAAGGCGTTGCGCATCATGAAGACGGAGAAGGGCAGCTGCAGCGTCACATAGACGAGCGTCAGGCCGAACAGCGAATTGTTGAGCCCGAGCTTGGCCAGAATGATGAAGAGCGGCGTCAGGATCGACTGGAACGGGATCATCAGCGTGGCGATGATCAGCACGAACAGCGCATTCTTGAAGGGAAAGCGGTAGCGCGAGAAGCCGTAGCCCGCGAGCAGGCTGACCAGAACCGTGAGCAGAACCGTGGCGAGCGACACCAGTGCCGAATTCACCGTATGCTGCCAGATGCCGGCGCCGAAGCTGTCCAGCGTGCGGTAGCTGTCGACGCTGAAGCCGGCGGTTGGCCATGGGGGGAGGGGGGCGGTCTGCGCCTCCGTCCCGTTGCGGAAGGAGGAGAGCCCGGCAATGACGAAGGGCGCCGCGAAGAAGAGGACGATGGCGGCTCCGGCCGTGTGATAGGCGATCGCCCCCTTGCGGGCGCGCGCTGCTCTCAGCGCTTTTGCGGCCGCCATCTGCGCCGGGCGGTCCGCCGAAAGCACAGGATGCTGCGCGAAGGTGTCGGTGATGGTCATGGCCGCTCCTCCCCGATCTTCAGCAGCTTCAGCTGGGCGATGCTGATCACCACGAGGATTGCGAGCAGCACGATGGAAAGCGCTGCGCCATAGCCGAGGTTGAAGGAGACGAAGGACTGGTTGAAGATATAGTAGACCACCGAGATCATCCGGTTCTGCGGCCCGCCGCTGGTCATGATGTAGAACTGGTCGAAGGCGAGGATCGAGCCGGTGATCGACACGATCAGGGCAAGCGCGATCGTGCGCCGCATCAGAGGCAGCGTCAGGTGGCGGAAGCGCTGGAAGCGCCGCGCGCCATCGATGCGGGCCGCCTCGTCCAGTTCGGCCGGAATGGCCTGCAGGCCGGTGAGCAGCAGGATCATGGTGAAGCCGGCGATCTTCCAGACGACCATGACGATGATGGTGAGGAAGGCGGTATCGAAACGCGCCAGGAGGTTCGGGCTGCGGTCCACCAGACCCAGCAGCCTCAGCAAAGGGCTGAAGAAGCCGCTGTCGACATTGGCGAGCCAGGCCCAGAGCAGCGAGGCGGTGGCGAGCCCCACGACCACGGGCAGGAAGATCACCGTGCGGTAGAAGCCGACGAAACGGCGCTGCTTTTCCACGAACAGCGCCAGCGGGAAGGCCACGGCGAAGATCGCGATGGTGACGACGAGCGTATAGAAGGCGGTGAAATTCAGCGCCTGGAGAAAGCGGGCGTCGCTTAAGAGACGCGTATAATTCTTCAGGCCGATCCATTTCTGCGCGCCCATCAGCGGCCAGTTGTGCAGGCTCATCCAGACGGTCAGCAGCACGGGCAGGACGAAGAAGACGAGCACCAGCAGCATGGCTGGAGCGATATAGGCAAGCCCGCGCCAGCCCGTGGAGGCACGCCGGCGGCGCCGGCTGTGGCCGCGGGCGCGCGTGGCCGGAAGCGGACTGGACGAAACGACAGAGGTCATTGCGAACTCCCGTTGAAAGAAGATGAGCCGGCCGATGGTCAGGGGTAAACGGCGGCGGCACGGGTCCTGTGCCGGCTTGCGATCGTCGGCGGGAGGAGGCCGGAGGGGACCCCGGGGATCCGCCTCCGGCCGGCGGCCATCGGGAGAGTTACTGGCCGCTGTCGATGATCGACTGCATGTCTTCCTGGGCGGTCTTGAAGGCGCCGTCGACATCGTCGCCGAACAGGGCGGCTGTGATGAACGCGGCCCAGGGGCCGTTGTTGGAGTTGATCAGATCGTTGAACTGCAGCGTGTAGGGCGTCTTTGCGACCGAGATCGCCTTCAGGCCGACGGCCATGCGCGGGTCCAGACCCTTCAGCACCTCGTCTGCGATGTCGCCGCGGGTGGGCAGACTGCCATATTTGGCCATGATCTTCTGGCCGTCCATGGAGTAGATGTACTGGATGAAGGTCTTGACCTCTTCGATCCTGGGCGTGCCCTTCGTGACCACCAGATTGTCGCCGCCGGCGAAGGATGACGGCTTGCCGTTGACGCCGGGGATCAGCGTCACGCCGAAGTCGATTTCGGGATGCTGGGTGACCAGCGTGCCGATGGCGAAGGCGCCCAGGCTCTGCTGGCCGATCCGGCCATTGGTGAAGGAGAGGAAATTGGCGCCATTGTCGCTGGCGGCAATGGCCGGCACCAGATCCTTCTTGATCATGGTACGGTAGATATCGACCGCCTTGCGCATCTCCGGCGTGTCGAGCGTTGCCGTCTTGCCGTCGGCGGAGAGAATGTCCGCGCCCGCGCCCCAGACCAGCGGCGTGAAGGTGAAGATCATGCAGCCGCCACAGCCGCCGCCGGAGAAGTAGAAGCCATAGGTGTCATCGCCCAGCGCCCGGATCTTCTGCGCATTGGCGGTGATCTCTTCCCAGGTCGCGGGCGCCTTCTCGGGGTCGAGGCCGGCCTTGCGGTAGAGGTTCTTGTTCCAGGCGAAAACAGAGGTCTCGACCGAGAGCGGCAGGCCGTACAGCCTGTCCTGATAGGTGCCGAGACGGACATGCGAGGGCGACAGGGAATTGAAATAGGGCAGGCTTTTGGCCCAGTCGGTCAGATCTTCCAGTTGGCCGGCGGCGGCGAAGGCCGGCGTATAGATCAGATCCATGGACAGCGCATCCGGCGCCTGGCCACCGGCGATCGCGGTCGCATATTTCTGCACCAGCTCGGTGTAGGGCACCTCGGTCAGCTGCACCTTGTCGTCATGCCCGGCATTGTAGGCCTTCACGACCTCCTTGAAGGAGTCGCCGATGCCGGTGCGCACCCACATATTGATGGTATCTGCTGAGGCAGGCTGCGCCAGCATCAGGGCAGCAAGGCTCGTTGCCGCCAGAAGCGTCTTGATCACGGTCATTTCCTCCCTTGTGCGGCGCTCCTCCGGCGCCGACATGTTTAACTGTGGGGCTCTCCGCCCCCACATGACTCCCGCACCACCAGCCGGCACGGCAGCGTCCTCACGCCAGGCTCCACCACCTGGCCTTCGGCCAGCGCCAGGACGGTCAGCCCTGCCTGGCGCCCGAGCTCCTTCAGCTCCATGTCCACCGTCGTCAGCGGCGGACGCATCTGGGCAGCGACAATCTCCCAATTGTCGAAGCCGATAATGGAAACGTCCTGCGGAACCTTCAGGCCCCGTTCGCGCAAGGCATCCACGACACCGCGCGCGATCTGGTCATTGCCGCAAAAAATCGCATCCGGCACGTCTTGGGCCCGCGCCACCGCCGCGTCCCAGAGATGGGCAACCGCCTCATGTCCCCAGCCTTCCGACCATGTGCCATGCAGGACCGGGGCCTCGCCTCCGGCAACAAGGCGGAACGCCTCGGCTCTTTCACGCACCGAAAAGAAGCTTTCCGGCCCGGTGATGTGCGCAAGCCGATGGCGGCCCTGCCTGATCAGCCATTCGCTTGCCAGACGCGCGCCCTGCGCATCGTCCGAGCGGAAGCTCACGCTGCCGGCCGCCCCCTCGGTGAAGGCATAGACAACCGGCACCGGCAGGTTCGACAGGTCGATCGGCAGCGACCGATCGACACGCTTGCCTGTGGCGATGATGCCATCCACCTGCTTGTCCAGCATCGCCTCGACATGAATCTGACCCAAAGCCGGATCGTCCTCGATGGCGCAGAGAAAAACCGAGACACCACGATCGACAAGGGCTTCCGCAACGCCAGCCATCACGGGCAGGGTAAAGCGGCCATAGGTATCATTTGTCAGAAGCCCGATCGTAAAACTCCGCTTCGACAGAAGACCTTTCGCCAAGGCATTCGGCCGAAAGCCAAGCTCATGCGCCACGCGCTTGACCCGCTCGCGCGTTTCCATGCCCATCCGACCCGTACCGTTCAGCGCCTTTGATGCCGTGGAAATGCTCACCCCTGCGGCAGCAGCCAAATCATGAATGGTCAGACGCTCTTTTCTCCCGTGCAAAATTCTCGCTTGCTCCCCCGTGTCGATGAAAGGAGAAAAGCTTTTCTCAGTGTCATAGTCAAATGAGAAAACGTTTTCTCATAAATTTTTGCATGTGCTATCGATGTGGCCAGAACGAGGCTTCATGGAGATCCTGAATGGTCCATGAGGGGTGGAAACAATCTTAAAGAGAAATGACAGTCCAATGCACGCAGACTGGCGTCGTCAAAAAATATGTCTCGCTCAGCAGGCTTCTCAACCGTCAGGGTTGGCCTGCAATCCGCAAAGCATTCGACGATGTCTCGCCACGTGGTATAGCTGCGTTTTAGAAACAGCTTTCAAAACCTGGGCACTGTGTCATCGGATGGCCATGTCAGCGTCATGGCCAAGGTTTTGATCCCAGAGGAACTCTGGCGCATCATCGAGCCGATGCTGCCACCCGAGCGGCCCAAGCCCAAAGGCGGACGCCCGAGGATGCCTGTCCGCGCGGCCCTGACGGGCATCCTCTTCGTCCTTCGCTCGGGCATCCCCTGGGAGATGTTGCTCAAAGAGATGGGTCGCGGATCCGGCGTGACCTGCTGGCGGCGCTCGAAAGCGCGTCGATCCCGGCAAAAAGGGGGGCTACTATGTAAACTGCCTGGAAGATGGAAATCGATAGCGCTGCCCTTTTCAGAAAACTCTGCGACCCTCGACAGGATGGTGCGGATCGAAGGGGGCAAGGGTCGACGTTTTTCCGGGAGAGACGAGCAGGTCGATGAAGCGCTCATCCTCAACGTCATAGGCATAGTCGAGCGCATCAAGGTAATCCTGCCACTGCTCGAAGGTTCGGGGGCCGACAATGGTGGACGTCACCAGGCGGTTGCGCATGACCCATTGCTGCGCCAGATGCGCGGGCGGGACACTCTTGTCGGCGGCATATTTCTTCAGCTTTTCGGCGACCAGCAGCGACTCCGGTCGCCATTCCGCTTCCATCATGCGCACATCCCCGCGCCCGGCGCGGGTGCTGGCATCCGGCGCAACATTCGGGTGGTACTTGCCGGTCAGGATGCCGCGGGCAAGCGGGCTATAGGGCACGACGCCGAGGCCGAGATGGGCGGCGGCCGGCAGATGTTCGAGCTCCGCTTCCCGGTTGACGAGATTATAGAGCGGCTGGCTGGCGACCGGTCCCTGGATACCTGCCTTTTCCGCCAGATACACCGTCTCGGCCATACGCCAGGATTTAAAATTGGACACGCCGAAATAGACGATCTTGCCGGCGCGGATCAGATCCGCGAAGGCATGCACCATTTCGGAAAGCGGCGCCTCGAAATCGGCCTTGTGGATGTAGAGCAGGTCGATGCGGTCCGTGCCGAGCCGCTTCAGGCTGGCGTCCACCGCCTGCAGGATCCATTTGCGCGACATGCCGCGTTCATTGGGACCGGTGCCCATGGGATTGCCGATCTTGGTGGCTAGAAGCCAGTGGTCGCGGTGGGCAGCAATGCCGCGGCCGATCACCCGCTCGGATTCGCCGCCATTGTACATGTCGGCAGTATCGATGAAGTTGACGCCGGCATCGCGGGCGGACTCGATGATTCGGCGGGATGTCGCCTCATCCGTGGCGCCCCCGAACATCATGCCGCCGAGGCAGAGTTCGGAAACTTTGACGCCGCTCTTTCCGAGATAGATGTACTTCATCATCACCTCTTGACTGCTGAAACTGGGGCCGGGCTTCCTGCCCCTGCTGGTAACAGCCGCCGCCACGCGGGCGAACAACAGAAGAGGGCCAGTCAAGAAGTCGTGCGCATATGTCCATGCGCCCGCGCCCGGTGCTTCCTAGTGTCAGGCTACCGCCGGTGGACACACAACCGGCGCGGCATTTCCGAGAGCGAGGTAGATTATGAACACTCCCATTCATCCCAAGGGCTGGATCGAGGGCAAGACGGCCAATGGAACACGCCATCTGAACTGGGGGATCAAGGCGGGAAACCAGATTTTCGTCGCCGGCATCCTCTCGACGGATCCTTATGACGGCAGCATCATCGGTGTCGGCGATATCGAGGTGCAGACGCGACGGGTGCTCGACAGCATCAAGGAAGTCATAGAGACCGCCGGCGGCACGATGGCCGACGTGACCTTCAATCAGATTTTTTTGAATGACCTCGATGACTACCACAAGATGAACGCCGTCTATGTGGAATACTTCCCGGAAATTCTTCCGGCCCGCTTCTGCGTCAAGCTGGACATGGTGCGTCCCGAATTTCTCGTGGAAATCGCCACCACGGCCGTCATCTCCTGATCGCTTCGACTGATCGGCGCAGGCGCGCTGCCGCTCCGACGGTCGGCGCGTCTTTTTGTTGGCGTCACGCCTTGCTGGAAAGAAGCACGAGAAGGCCGGCGACAAGGATGACGAGGGCGCCGATGGCTGTGGTGAGGGACGGGATCTCCCCGAAGATCAGCAGGCCACCGCTCATCGCCCAGCACAGCTGGGTATAGGTCAGTGGTGCCAGCGTGCTGGCCGGGGCGTGGCGGTGGGCGAGAACCAGCAGGAAGTGGCCGACCCCGCCCACAAAGCCGACCGCGACTAAACACTTAATCGCCGCCGGATGAAAATTCAGTGGCAGGTCACGATGAATTCGATCGGGATCTCGAACGCGCCAAGGAGGCGGCGTCAGAGGGGCCCGTGATCATCATGGAAGAAGATCAGCCCTCCTATGTCTTTATGACGTATAGCCATTTTGAACGGCTGCGCGCCAAGGCGAGAAGCCTGATCGATAGGCTCTCCATGCCCGGTCTCTCGGACATCGAACTGGATGTGGACCGTGATCGGAAAGGCTGAAGCAACTTCCTTCACACTCACCCCGGCGGGCTCAGCCGCGTATCCATGGCAAAGCGCTCCTGGAATTTGAGGCGATAGCCATCGGGGCGCGCTGTCGCAAGGAAGATCAGGTTGCAGCTATGGGTCGAGACTGCGCTGGGAAGAGCGACGAAGCGGTGCGTGGCCAGAAGCGCATCGCCGAAGGCCTGCTGTCTGCTGCTGGGAATGCCGGGGCGCAGCCAGTTCGGGTTGGGCACATCGGCAGGCCGGACGATATGGATGGCGGAAGGGTTTTCAATCACCAGCGCCGTTAGCGCGTGGGCCACCGTGTCGAGCGTGCGGAAGCCCTTGTGGACGGCCACTTCAAGAATGGCCGTGGCCGGATCGAGCGAGGAATAGACCGCGCGCACGCCCTTGCTGTTCCAGCGCCCGCCAACCCTGTAGGCGCCTTCGCCGCTGTCCCATGTGGTCGCATGGATCGTCTGGTCCAGCCGCCAGGCGAGAAGCTCCGTGCCGCCCAGCGCGATAGGCAGCGCCATCAGGCGTAGACGCCGAATTCGAGCCGGGTCAGATGATCTTCCACCAATTCCACCCCGGCGGGTGTGGCGAGAAGATCTATCGGGCGGCGCTGGTCGAGGCCTGTCGCCGGGCGTTCCAGCCATTGCTCGGCTTCGGCCAGAGAGCCGAAAACATCCGTCGCCCGCGACAGGATCTCGGCGAACTTCCAGGTGCGTCCGCTCTGCTCCCGGCTGAGCGGTTTCGATGGCGTGTCCCGGCGCCGCTGCCAGGTGCGCAGGCTCATGCCCACGGCCTTCTCCAGCGAGCGTGCCTTGTCGATCGAGACGAGCTGGCCGACGAGATGATCGAGCGCCGAGGCCGGCAGGCCTGCCAGCAGCAGTTCATGCGCATCCAGAGGGCTGCTCAGCCGCCGCGCCAGCACGCGCGAGCCGCCGAGCAGGCGGGCGACCTTCTGCAGATCGCCGCCGGCCTCTGACGCCGTCGCCTTCTTTTCCATCACAGCAACCATCTGTCGCGCCCCTGCGTCACCTGTCGTCAAATATATGACAGGTGACGCAGGTCGTTTCAAGCCGCGTGATCGGGTCTCCCATCCCCGCGCCGATCTGCCAGGGCACGAATTCGGCGCGGCCATAGAGTTTGCTGTTGGTGGCGAGCTTGATGGAGGGGTCGAGCCTGCAGCCATAGGTCGAGCCGCGCCACGTGGTGAAGCAGACAATATTGGCGCCGCCGGCCACCTGGCCCGTTGCAGCATGAGCGGTCAGTTCGCGTTCCTCTCGGGCTCATGGAGCAACAGACCCGTTTTTGCCGCGGCGAGCCTGAGGCGTCTGTCGCCTGTCCATAGGATCAGCCTCGTGTCGAGCAGCATCGACGCGAGGAGCTGTGCATCGGAATAGCCGATGCCCATGCTGAAGATCGCATGGCGCTCGATCATGGCCAAGACCTGCTCGTGAGAGGCAGCTCGCGCCTGCCGCTGCGCCGTCAGAAACGTTAGAACGGACTGGCGGTCGCGCAGGCTGCCGAGCGCCAGCTCTCCGATGATGACGGGGTGGCAGTAGAGACGATCCTCATCCATGATCTGCCGCAGCGCTGGATGATCGTGGCGAAAGAAATCGATCCAGATCGAGGTATCGACCAGGATCATTCCGCGCCGCCGGTTCGCCGTCGCGGCGCGGCCTCGGCGTCAGGCATGGTGCCCCCCAGTGCGATGAGCCGCTTGCCGGACTCCACCCTGACGAGAGTTTCCAGTGCCTGGCGAACGAGCGCCGTCGTCTCTTGCGTCCCCGTCAGGGATTTCGCCTTTTCGACGAGGGCCTCATCGAGATTTATGGTCGATCGCATTGCGAGGCTTCCGATCCAAGGGCGAGTTTGTCGAGAAAACGTGTCATCGCGTCAATCTCGCCGATGTTGCGGCGCCTTTCAAGGTCTGTCCGATCCTCCCGCCCCGGCTGCGCAGCGCCCGCCATCATCGTACTCCAAGCAATCTCGACTTTCTCACATCACCGCGCCGATTTGCCAGGGCACGAATTCGTTGCGGCCATAGCCGAGTTCTTCCGATTTCGACGGCCTGCCCGAGGCGATGGCGAGGATGGTGTCGAAGATCTCGCGGCCCTTGTCCTCCAGGCTGACGCCGTCGACGATGTCGCCGCAATTGATGTCCATGTCGTCGGTCATGCGGGCATAGAGTTCGCTGTTGGTGGCGAGCTTGATCGAGGGCACCGGCTTGCAGCCATAGGCCGAGCCGCGCCCCGTGGTGAAGCAGAGGATATTGGCGCCGCCGGCCACCTGGCCGGTCGCGGCCACCGGGTCGTAGCCGGGCGTGTCCATATAGACGAGGCCCTTGCGGTCGATCCTCTCGGCATAGCGATAGACGCCGCGCAGCGTCGAGCTGCCTGCCTTGGCCACGGCGCCGAGCGATTTTTCGAGGATGGTGGTCAGGCCGCCGGCCTTGTTGCCGGGCGACGGGTTGTTGTTCATCTCGCCGCCATTACGGGCGGTGTAATCGTCCCACCAGGCGATGAGATCGACGATCTTCTGGCCCACCTCCACGCTTTCGGCGCGCCGGGTCAGAAGATGTTCGGCGCCATAGATCTCCGGGGTTTCCGAGAGGATGGCCGTGCCGCCCTGGCGCACCAGCATGTCGGCGGCCACGCCGAGCGCCGGATTGGCCGTCAGCCCGGAATAGCCATCCGAGCCGCCGCATTGCAGCGCCAGCGTAAGCTCCGAGGCCGGGATCGCCGTGCGCCGGCTGCGGCCGGCAAAGGGCAGCATTTCCCTGATCCGCGCGACCCCGGCCTCCACCGCCTTGCGCGTGCCGCCGATCTCCTGGATCGTCAGCGACTGGAAATGCTCGCCCTCGGCAATGGCGTAGCGCTCCTTCATCCGCGGGATCTGGAACACCTCGCAGCCGAGGCCCACAAGCAGAACGGCGGCGAAATTCGGATGGCTGGCATAGCCCCATTGCGTGCGCGAAAGCACGTCGAAGGCCTCGCCGCGCCCGGCCATGCCGCAGCCCTGGCCATGCGGCAGCGGCACGATGCCGTCGATGCCGGGATAATCGGCGAGGATGCCCGAGCGGTTGATCTCGTCGGCGATGTAGTCGACGACGGTGGCGGAACAGTTCACCGAGGAGAGGATGCCGATATAGTTGCGCGTGCCCGCCCGCCCGTCGGCGCGGCGGAAGCCCTCGAAGAAGGCCGGGACCTCGCCGGGCTTAAGCCCTTCGGCGGCTTTTGCTTCCTGTGCGAAGGCATAGTCGCGGGCGAAATCCTCGCCCATGGTCACATTCTTCTCATGCACCCAGTCGCCCGGCCGGATATCGGCGCTGGCAAAGCCGATGATCTGGCCGAATTTGCGGATCGGCATGCCCTGAGAAATGGGCTCGGCCGCCACCTTGTGGCCGCGCGGCACGCGGGCCGTGGCGAGGATGCCGGGCGAAAGCCCGTCCACCGGGCTGCCGGCCGGCAGATCGGCCAGCGCCACCACCACATTGTCCTCGGGGCTCAGCCGCAGCGTGCGCGATGCCGTCATCATCAGACCTCCAGGATTGCCTTGATCACGCCGGCTTCCGGCTTCGACCATTCGGTAAAGAGCGAGACGGCGTCGGAGAGGCGGCCGGTATGGCTGTTGAGCGCGCGGGTCGGCACTTTGCCGGCCTCCATCTGCCGCACCACCTCGGCGAAATCGTCCGGCTGGGCGTTGCGGCTGGCAAACAGCGTCGCCTCGCGCTTGTGAAATTCCGGATCGGAGAAGGTGATGTCCGAGCGCACGACGGAGAGCAGCACATAGCGCGCGCCATGGGCCAGGAAGGCGAAGCCGCGCTGCATCGGCCCGGCATTGCCCGTGGCGTCGATCACGACATCGAAGCCATTGCCGTCGGTGATCGCCTGCACGGTGGCCTCGGCCTGGTCGTCGGCCATCAACGACCGGTCTGCGCCGAGCTGGTCCGTGGCGAAGGCCAGCCGGTCGGCGCGCGTGTCCATCACGGTGACATCGGCGCCGCGCGCCTTGGCGAAGATGATGGCAGACATGCCGATCGGCCCGGCGCCGGTAACCAGAACGCGATCCTCAGCGCCGATGCCGCCGCGCTTGACGCCATGGGCGCCGATGGCGAGAAACTCGATCATCGCCGCATCCGCCAGCGGGATCGCCCCGGTGGGGATGACGTTCTGGGCGGGAACGCTCAGATATTCCGCCATGCCGCCATCGCAGTGGACGCCCAGAACCTGGATGTTCTGACAGGCATTGGTCAGGCCCTTGCGGCAGGCATGGCAGGTTCCGCAGGAGAGATAGGGCACGATATAGACGGGATCGCCGGCCGAAAGCGCGCTGCCTTCGGGCGCTTCCTCCACCGTGCCGGACAGCTCGTGGCCCATGACGCGGGGATAGGCGAGGAAGGGGTGCTTGCCGGCATAGATGTGGAAATCCGTGCCGCAGATGCCGACATGGCGAATGCGCACCAGAACCTCATGCGCGGCGCGGGCGGGCTTGGGGCGTTCGACCAGGGTGAGGCGGCCGGGTTCGTCGCAGAGAAGCGCTTTCATCGGGGGTCCTGCTTTATCGGGAAACAATGTTTTGAAGCGTCGGCGCGGGTGTGCCGGCCCAGGCGAGGAAGGCGGCGATGCGCCGTTCGATCTTCACGGCGTGATTGCCGGCAATCTCGGACAGGCGGTGGTCGAGAAAGGGATTGCGGAAGCGCGACAGCGTGGTCTCGACATAGGCTTGCGCCTCCCCGCCAAGGCCCCGCGCGGCAAAGCCGGGCACCACCTCGTCGCGATAGAGCGCATCGAGCCGGGCAGCGATGGCGGGATCGGAAAGGATCGCGCGCACCGTTTCTTCCGTCGGCCGGCCCTCCTTCCGCCAGATGTCCGCCAGAACAGTGTGGCCGAGATTGAGGATATGCAGCTTCAGCCGCTCATAGGGCTCGATATCGGGCGCAAGCACGATGGAGGGATGCGTGCAGGGTGGAACGAGCCCCGGTGCTTCCTCGATCGCCCAGAGTGCATAGGGCTCGGCCACCGCGCCGGCCGGCTCCAGCGGCTCGGAGACGATCCGGTCCACCAGCGTGTTGGCGAAGATCACCTTGGTATCGAGCCAGGCCAGGAAGGCCTCCTCCGCGCCGGCCCCGCGCGCGAGATCGGTCACGATCGCTTTGAGAACCGGGCCGTTGCGGTTGATCAGCTCGCAGGGCAGGATGGTCAGCGCCCGACCGCCCGCTCGATAGCGCGCCAGCAGAAGCTGCGCCAGCTTGCCCGGGAAGGAGGGCAGCGGGGCCGAAGCATCCAGTCCCTGCGCGGCCTCTTCCGGCGCGACGCTATAGCCGCTGTCGCCGGTGTTGGAGAGGATGGTGTCGGCCTGTTCGGCGAAGAGCGAGACGACGTCCGGCCAGTCGGCGGCGGTCGACAGGCCGCGTGTCACGCTTTTCACCTGGACTTCGCGCTCGACCGGCTGTCCGTCCTCCAGTCCGCGAATGCGCACCGGAAAGCCCTCAGGCTTGGAGAAGGCGGCAAGGCGCCCGGCGCGCGCAGCCGAACCCGAAGTCTGGACGATCACGACATCGGGCACGTCCTGTCCAGCCATGCGGGCCTCGTGCAGAAAGAGATCGGCATGGGCCTGGAGGAAGCGGCTGGTGCCGAATTGCAGCAGAAGGCCGCTCATAGGCCCTTCTCCCGGCGCGCGTTACGGCTGCGCAATGGCGTGAAGCCGCGCGGCGCTGCGGCGCGGCCCTGATCCTTGGTCATGCTGTCCTCCCGCGAACGCCTCGATCCCGCGTTCTGTTCTTTTTGGATAAAAGACATCTTGCTTCGCCGCAATCTGTTTTTTAAGTTTAATGAGCAGCCGAAAAAAACAGCGCCGGCCGCAGGTCAAAAAACGCCGTGCGCAGGGCTTTGGCAGGGCCGCTAGAGCATCGGACCGAAAAGTGGGAACCGGTTTTCGGAAAAATCCTATGCAAAAACAGAAATCTAGAGCATCGCAATGAGGACTGTTTTCAGTCCGATGCTCTAGGGGGGAAGAACCGGTGTGAAGACCAATGTGATCTATCGCAGGGCCTATAATCACAGCCTGGACCATCTCGCGGGTCAGGCTCCGGGCGTGGCGCTGCCATCGGAGCCGGCGCTGGCCGCCCTGCTGGGCGTGAGCCGCACGACGGTGCGCGCCGTGCTGGCGGCGCTGGAGGCCGGCGGCATCATCGGGCCGGAGGGTCGGCAGCGACGACTCATACGCCCGCCGCGCCGCAGCGACTATCTCGACGCGGCCGGGCTGGAACCGTTGCCGGAAATGCTGGAGCGCAAGTTCATGGCCTGGATGGTGGGGCCGGATTGCCGCCCGGGCGCGGTCATCAACGGGCTCGATCTCGCCCGCCAGTTCGGCGTCTCTACTTCGGCCATTCGCGAATGTCTGAACAAGTTCAGCCATTTCGGCCTGCTGGAGCGCCAGAGCAACGGCCGCTGGCGCGCGCTCGGCCTGACGATCGACTTCGTTGAAGAGCTGTTCGACATGCGCGAGGTGATGGAGTTTCGCGCCGTCGACCGCTTCGTGGCGCTGCCTGCGGATCATGCCGCCTGGGCAGCGCTGGCGGCCATCCGCGAGGAGCATGAGGCACTACTGTCGGATTTCGCCCGCCGCTACCGCGATTTTTCCGAGCTGGACCACCGCTTCCATCGCCTCGTCAACGGCGTCGCGCCCAACCGCTTTCTCGGCAATATCCATGGCGTCATGTCGGTCATCTTCCACTATCATTATCAGTGGAACAAGAAGGACGAGACCGAGCGCAACCATGTCGCGTTGCACGAACATCTCGATTATATCGACGGGCTGGCCAGCCGCGATATCGACAAGGCCCGCGCCGCAAGCCGCCTGCATCTGGAAACCGCACGCTCGACCCTTTTGACCTCGATCGAGGTGGCTGGCTGAAGGCAGGCGCGTCTACCGCCGCAATGTCAGGTCGCTGGTCACCACTGTCTTGCCGGTCTTCGGGTCACGGTCCAGCGTGCGCAGCTGCAGCCCGTTCTGGCCGATGCGGCGGATGGTCATGCGCGCCTCGCGGTCGCCATTTATCTCCCGGCTCCAGCGCACGCTGAAATCCAGGCTGTCGCCGCTGCGCCGTCCCGAGAGTGCTGCGGGCCGGCCCGAGGGGCCGGTATAGCTGCCGGCATAGCGCGCGCCGGCGCGGGTGATATCGGCGGACACTGCCCGGCGCACCACGAGCAGGCCGCGGCAGCGCCCGGACATGGCCAGCGCGCGGGCGCTGGCCTTGCTGTCGAAGTCGCAGGTGACCCGGATCGGCGCGCTGCCGATGCGGGTGATGACGGTGCCGCCGCCCGTCCAGCGCCCGCCCAGTGCCGGCAGGAAGTCTTCCTCGGCAGCCATGGCCTGCGTGATGGCCGATGTGGATGTCAGGCTGCCGGCCAGGATCAAGGCCGTCAGGGCTGCGCGGATTGCCGGAACCATGCCTGCTCCTCCTTTTCGTGTTGAAAAGGCACAACGCGTCACCGGTCGCTGCGTTCCGCCCCTTCAGCCCCCCGCACGGCCCGCGCCAGGACAGCGCCGGGCGCGACCTACCAGAGCTCGGCTGAGGGGCGTACGT
This sequence comes from Xaviernesmea rhizosphaerae, assembly GCF_001938945.1. Taxonomy (GTDB): domain Bacteria; phylum Pseudomonadota; class Alphaproteobacteria; order Rhizobiales; family Rhizobiaceae; genus Xaviernesmea; species Xaviernesmea rhizosphaerae. Next base: position 121,673 of record NZ_MKIO01000041.1, on the reverse strand, counting down.
CCCGCTTCGAGCCGAGGGCCCGCAGGGCGATCTGGTGGACGATCTCGTTCGGTGCGGTGCAGAGATCGCCGGCAACCGTGATGTCATAGGCGTCGGCCGCGCGCGACAGCGCGGTAAAGACCACGCAGTTCTGGGTCATCATGCCGCAGAGGATTAGGCTGTCGATGCCGGCGAGCTGCGTGCTGAGATCGGTGTCCTGGAAAGCGTCGGCCTCATGCTTGACCACCTGCGGGGCGGCACCGGCCGCCTCCACGATCGCCGGCCGCAGCGCGGCGCCCAAGCTTCCTGCCGCAAACAGTCCCGCCCCGGCGGGTGCTTCGTGGCGCACCAGGATTACGCGGTCACCGGCCGCGCGGGCTTTGGCGATGGCCGCGATAATGGCGGCCTCCGTGGCCTCCGTCTGCCAGAGTGGCAGTTCGCCACCGGGGAAATAGCTGTTCTGAATGTCGATGACAATCAGGGCGCGCGCCATGACGACACTCCTTTCTGCAAGTCGGCCTGCCAGTTGAAACAGCGCGATCCTGCGGCAGAAGCGACCGGCCTATCACTGGCCTGATCGCCAATTTTCGGGTAAATCGGGCCAATGCGCATCGCCGTTCTCGCCTATGACCGGATCAGCCCCTTCATGCTCTCGACACCGCTGGCGGTGTTTGCCGAGCCGTTTCTGGCCGGTGGTCATCAGCTGGAGATTTGCGCGGCCACGCCACGCCTTTCCGCCACAGGCGGTCTGCACATCGAGGCGCCGGCTGCGCTGGACGCGAGCCTGCTGGCCGATGTCGTCATCCTGCCGGGCTGGCGCGATGCGCAGGAGCCCGTGTCTCCCGACATCGTGGCGGTCCTTCGCGCGGCGGGCGAGCGGGGCGCGCTTGTGGTCGGCCTGTGCCTGGGCGCCTTCGGGCTCGCGGAGGCGGGGCTGCTCGACAGGCGCCGCGCCACCACGCATTGGGCGAGGGCGGAGCTGTTCGCGGCCCGCTATCCCGCAATTGACGTCGATCCGGGCGCGCTCTTCATCGATGAGGGGCCGGTGCTGACCTCGGCGGGAATCGCCGCCGGGCTCGATTGCTGCCTGCATCTGCTCGCCCGTCTCTCCGGCATCGGCGAGGCCCATCGCGTCGCCCGCCACCTCGTGGTCGCGCCGCAGCGCGGCGGCGCGCAGCCGCAACTGCTCGAACGGCCCGTTCCCGGCACGTCCGCCGAGCGGCGCGTGACCGGGCTTCTGGAAAGCCTGCGCGCCGATCCGCTGGAAGCGCCTTCGCTGGACACGCTTGCCCAGCGGGCCTGCATGAGCCGGCGCAGCCTCACGCGCCATATCCGCGCCCAGACGGGCGGCAGTCTCGGGGACTGGCTGAAGCGGGTGCGGCTGGCGCGGGCGCAGGACCTCCTGGTCGCCGGCGGTCGCGGGCTGGAGGATGTGGCCGCCCGCGCCGGCTTCGTCGACGCACAGGCGCTGCGCGCCGCGTTTCGCCAGGAGCTGGGCCTGACGCCGCGGCAATGGCTGGCGCGCCAGCGGCTCGGCTGAGAAAGGCCGGCCGCACCAGCATCAAGCCCGGCGGGGCGAGCGCGAGATTGCCGGGGATGCGGCTGTCTGTGCCCTTGCCTCGCCACCGGGGAACGACAATCATGCCCGCATCAGCCGGTGCGGCGACAAGGAGAGCGCAAGCATGGACAACGCACGCAAATTCTTCATCGATGGCGCCTGGGTCGAGCCGCTCGGCACCGCGACGCTCGATGTCATCGATCCCGCGACCGAACAGGCTTTCGAGACCATCGCGCTCGGCACGGTCGCCGATGCGGAGCGCGCCATTGCCGCCGCGCGCGCGGCCTTTCGCGCCTGGGCCGCAACCGCGAAGGCTGAGCGCCTCGCGGTTATGAAGCGCATCGCCGCGCTTCTGGAGGCCCGCAATGACGAGATGGGCGACGTCATCTCGCGCGAGATGGGCGCGCCGCTCGCCATGGCCCGCAGCGACCAGGCCGGCATCGGCCTCTATCATTTCCAGGAAACCATCCGGGCGATGGAAAGTTTCGCCTTCGACTATATGCAGGGCACCACGCGCATCCTGCACGAGCCGGTCGGCGTGGTCGGCATGATCACCCCGTGGAACTGGCCGATGAACCAGATCGCCGCCAAGGTGGCCCCGGCGCTGGCGACAGGCTGCACCATGGTGCTGAAGCCTTCCGAAATCGCGCCGCTGAGCGCCGTGCTCTTCGCCGAGATCCTGGAGGAAGCGGGCGTCCCCAAGGGCGTGTTCAACCTCGTCCAGGGCGATGGGCCGACGGTGGGCGCGGTGCTGGCCGCCCATCCCGATATCGACATGGTCTCCTTCACCGGCTCGACCCGCGCCGGCATTGCGGTCGCGCAGGCCGCTGCGCCCACGGTCAAGCGGGTGCATCAGGAGCTGGGCGGCAAGTCGCCCTATATCGTGCTGCGCAGTGCCGATCTCGCCGATGCCGTCTCGCTGGGTGTGTCCAAGATCATGGACAATTCCGGCCAGTCCTGCAACGCGCCGACGCGCATGCTGGTGCCGGCCGAGCAGATGGAGGACGCCATCGTCGCGGCGCGCGCGGCGGCGGATGCCATCCGCGTCGGCCCGCCCGCCGATCCCGAAACGCAGATCGGGCCGCTGGTCAGCCAGGCGCAGTTCGACAAGGTGCAAGGATTGATCCGCAAGGGCATCGAGGAGGGCGCGGAACTCGTGGCCGGCGGGCCCGGCCGGCCGCCGCATCTGAATGCCGGCTATTACGTGCGGCCCACCGTCTTCGCCCGCGTCACCAATGACATGACCATCGCCCGCGAGGAGATCTTCGGCCCCGTCCTGTCGATCCTCGGCTATGAGACCGTGGAGCAGGCGATCGAGATCGCCAATGACACGCCCTATGGGCTGGCGGCCTATGTTCAGGGCGCGCCGGCCGAGGCCAAGGCTGTGGCGCGGCAGCTGCGCGCCGGCACCATCCGCCTCAACCGCTCGGCCTGGGACGGCGCTGCGCCCTTCGGCGGCTACAAGCAATCGGGCAATGGCCGGGAATATGGCAAGTTCGGCCTGCACGAATTCACCGAGATCAAGGGGATCGTCGGCGACGGCGACGCCTAATTTCGGCAAGGCTGACGCGCCGCGATCCGAAAGGGACGCGGCGCGCTCCTGCAGGGCGCCTGGGATCAGGCGCTCAGATGCTCGATCAGGATCGACAGGCCGATGCCGACGAGCGCGATGCCGGCCAGCGCCTCGGCATAGCGGCCGAAGCGTTTGCCGATGACGCGGCCGAGCAGCATGCCGCCCGAGGACATGACGAAGGTGGCAAGCCCGATGGCGAGCGCCATGACCAGGATGTTCACGTCGAAGAAGGCAAGCGAGACGCCGACGGCCATGGCGTCCAGGCTGGTGCCGATGGCGGTGACGATCAGCACGGCAAGCGAGCTTTTCGGTGCCGCGCGCTCGGCCTCCTCGCGCTGGCTCCAGGCATTGACCAGCATATGCGCACCGACGGCGGCGAGCAGGCCGAAGGCGATCCAGTGATCCACCGCCTGCACATATTGGCTGGCCGCCACGCCGGCCGCCCAGCCGATCAGCGGCGTGATCGCCTCGACGAGGCCGAAGACCGCGCCGGTGCGCAGGCTCTCCTTCAGCGGCGGACGCGTGAGCGCCGCCCCCCGCCCGACCGAAACGGCGAAGGCATCGACGGACATGCTGAAGGCCAGCACGAGAATGGCGATGGGCGACATGGCTTTTCCTTCGCGTGAGAGACCGCCGCCTTCAAAGATCGGGCGTCGGGGAGAACAACAATTCAGGGCGGCTGGAGCCTCGGAGTCTTCCGAAAACCGGCTCTCGCTTTCCGCTCCGATGTCCTGACAATCGGGCAGGAGCTCAGCCCGGCCCCCGGCACCGTGAGGGCCGGGGCCGGTGCGCCGGCTTCATGCGGGCAGGCCATAGTCAGCGCGGGCGTGCCCGTCAACCGGAAAACTTTTTATAAACATGGCTTTACAATATTCCTCTGGCTAAGTTTCTCAGCCTTGAATGAGATGTGCAGCCGCTTCTTCGATCCCTTGCGCCGCAGGCTCCGGGCAGGGGGCAAAGTCGAGGTTTTCCGTCCGCAGCAGCAATGGCAAGCGGCGTCAGGGCAGGCGGAAGGTAACCGAAAAATATCCATGCAGATTTCGCAAGGGTGATCCCGCATTCCAGCGCTGGTTCGCGGGCGGGGTGCGGCCGTATAGTCAGCTCATCAAACAGGCGGTGCCGAAAACGAAGGCAGCCTGGACAGAGGCCGGCCGGCATGAACGGCGAGACGGGCCTCGCGCACGGGAGCCGCGTCCGGCTCCATTCTTGAGGAGACCATCATGACCTTCGCTCGCTCTTTCGCTGCCTGGCGCAACTACCGCAAGACCGTTACCGAACTCGGCCGCATGACCACCCGCGAGCTGAACGATCTCGGCATCAACCGTTCGGACATTCCGAGCGTCGCACGCTCCGCCGTCCAGCTCTGATCTGAGGCCGCGCGGGCCGGCGGGACCGAATGGTTTGACCGGATCCTGGAGGCCGCAAGGTCGCGGCGAGAATTTTTCAAAGGGCGTGCCACCTGCGTGGCGCGCCCTTTTTGCTGCCGGTCTCTTTGCTGCGGGCGAGGGGCTCGAGAGGATCGGACCCGCAACGGGCGCGCGGCGCGCCGGCGATCGTCCACAGCCTGTCGCGGAAACCAGCCTTGAAGGCTTCCGAAATGCTTTCGGAAGGGACAGAGTTCACGGGAGCCCGACCGCCAGCCCCGGCCGCCAACCCCGGCCAATCGACCGCGCAACCAGAGAGCCCGATTTCATGAGCATCACCCTCTTCGACCTGACCGGCAAGCGTGCCCTGATCACGGGTTCTTCGCAGGGCATCGGGCTGGCATTGGCGCGCGGCCTTGCCGCTGCGGGCGCCGAGATCATCCTGAACGGGCGCAACAGGGAAAAGCTGGAGGCAGCAGTGCAAGACTGCGGCGCGGCCCACAGCCTCGCTTTCGACGCCACTGAGCCTGCGGCTGTGCATGCGGCCATCGATCGCTTCGAGGCGGAAACGGGCGCCATCGACATTCTCGTCAACAATGCCGGCATGCAGCACCGCGCACCTCTGGACGCGTTTCCGGCCGATGCCTTCGAGCTGATGATGCGCACCAACGTATCCAGCGTCTTCCATGTCGGCCAGGCCGTGGCGCGGCACATGATCAAGCGTGGCGCCGGCAAGATCATCAACATTGCCAGCGTCCAGAGCGCGCTGGCCCGGCCGGGCATTGCGCCTTATACCGCGACGAAGGGGGCGGTCGCCAATCTGACCAAGGGCATGGCGACCGATTGGGCCAGGCACGGCCTGCAATGCAACGCCATCGCGCCCGGTTATTTTGAAACGCCGCTGAACGCCGCGCTCATTGCCGATCCGGCCTTCACCGGCTGGCTGGAGAAGCGCACGCCGGCCGGGCGCTGGGGCCAGGTCGAGGAGCTGGTCGGCGCCTGCATCTTCCTCGCCTCGCCGGCCTCCTCCTTCGTCAACGGCCATGTGCTGTACGTCGATGGCGGGATCACGGTATCGCTGTGATGGGACCGTCGCGCGGCTGAGGGCAACGCGCGCCGCCCCGCCGCCATGCTGTCTCCTGGACGGTCGACCGGGCAGGATCAGGGCGGCAATTGCGTCGTGACGAGAAGGTCGGAGGCACTGCCATCGGTCTTGCTGCCTTCGAGATCCTTGCGATTGCGCCTCAGCCATAGCCAGACGATACCCGCGCCCCAGACGGGGCTGGAAACCACGGCAATGCCGATCACCTGTCTCGCCAGCAGTCCAAGCATGGTGAATCTCCCCTTCGTCCGGTGAAAGACATAGGGTCTGTGGCCCGCCATACCAGCGGCGCGGGAGCGCGCTCCCGCGATGTCGACTGCCGCGTCACTGCCTATCGCCCGTTTCCGGGGAATGCGGCGCGGTCGTTGATGAGAAATGGGCGAAGACGGCAAGGTCAATCATGACAAGGCGCGCAAAGCACTGGTCATCGCCGCAATGGCTGGGATATATGCGCGATGGGAACCGAATCCTGTGCCGGAAGACGGGGATAGGGTTTGCTCCGGGGCGTGCGCGCCCGCCTTTTCAAGGCCTCCGTCAGCGAGGCCGCTTCAGGGAGTTGAGACATGAAGAAGATCCTGATCCTGAGCACCGCGCTCGGCCTGCTCATGGGAACGGCCGCACGCGCCGATGACATCACCTTTGCCGTGGCCGCGCCGCTCACCGGGCCGCTGGCCACGATCGGCGACCAGTTCAAGCAGGGCGCGCAGGCAGCCGCCGATGCCATCAACGCCAAGGGCGGCGTGATGGGCCGGCAGGTGAAGCTGCAGCTCGAGGACGACCAGTGCGACCCCAAGCAGGCCGTCTCGGTCGCCAACCGCATCGCCGCCGCCGGCATCGGCTTTGTCGATGGCCATGCCTGCTCGGGGTCCAGCATCCCGGCCTCGGCCGTCTATGCCGAAAACGGCACGCTGATGATGACGCCGGCCTCCTCCAATCCGGCGCTCACCGACGATGCCGCCGCCAAGGGCTGGACCAACATCATGCGGCTCTACACCCGCGACGACGCCCAGGGCGCCTTCATCGGCCCGTGGATCGCCAAGGAATATGCCGGCAAGAATGTCGCCGTTCTCCATGACAAGACGGCCTATGGCCAGGGTATCGCCAATGCCGTGCGCGCGACGATGAACGCCAATGGCCTGAAAGAAGTCATGGCCGAAGGCATCAATGCCGGCGAGAAGGATTACAACGCCCTCGTCACCAAGCTGAAGGACGCCAAGGTCGATGTGGTCTATTTCGGCGGCTACCATCCCGAGGCGGGCCTGATCCTGCGCCAGGCGGCCGAGCAGGGCTTCAAGTTCCAGCTGATCATGCCCGATTCCATCGCCTCGCCGGAGTTCTGGCAGGTGGCGGGTCCCGCCGGCGAAGGCACGCTGTTCGTCTTCCCCGCCGATCCCCAGGCCAAGCCCGAAGCGAAGGAAGCCGTGGAGAAGATCAAGGCCGCCGGCTTCAAGCCGGAGGGCTTCACCCTTTTCTCCTATGCCGTCATCCAGGCCTTCGCTCAAGGGATCGAGCGCGCCGGGTCGGACGATCCGAGCGCAGTGGCCAAGGCGCTGAAGGACGGCAAGCCGGTCGAGACCGTCGTCGGCAGCGTCGTCTTCGACGAAAAGGGCGACCTCAAGAACGCCAGCTACGACATCAACCGCTGGAGCAAGGGCACCTACGCGCCGATCGGCAAATAAGCGGCGCGACAGAAAAGAAAGCGTGAGGCGAACGCCGCTGAGGGTTTTCGCCTCACGCCATTTTTTGACAAAAGCGGGCCGAACATTCCGGCCTGTCGACACCTGTCACAGCCCGTAACGGACGCGACATTGCCGCGCTCTCGGCTGACAATCGCCCTGGCTTAAACGGGCGGCAGCACCTTGTAGTGCAGGTGCACGGCGCCGTGGTCGAGCTTTTCGCAGGCGATCAGCGACAACGAGGCCTTGCCGGCCAGCCCCTCCGGCCCGTGCTCGACCACCCGGTCGCTGCCGGTGCGTGCCTCCAGCGCGGGAGCGACGACGAGACTCAGCTCATCCACCAGCCCGGCCGCCATCAGCGCGCCATTGGTGGCCGCGCCGCCTTCGACCAGGATGCGCGCGATGCCGAGCTCCCGGTTCAGCACCTCCAGCATCGCGCCGACATCCATATCCGAGGTCTCGGAGACGAGATAGGAGACGCCGTCGGCGGCAAGCTCGGCCAGATGGCTGTCCGGCACATCCGGGCCGAGCAGCACGACGAGATGGTCGCCATAGAGCGTTCCCTCCTTGAAATGCAGCTTTCCCGAACGGTCGATCGCCAGCGCGAAGCTTGTTGCCGTGCGGTCGGCGAAATGCGCGGGCCGCTCAGGCGCCGGTGCATCGGCCACCGGATGCGGGCCGGCCTTGGACATCTCGGCCATGGTGGTGCGGCCCACCAGCCAGGCATTGCCCTGGTGGCGGGCATGCAGCGCCTCATAAAGCCGGTGCCAGTCCGCCTTGGTGCCATCGGGGCTGGTGGTCCAACGGCTGGGATGCAGGCTGCCATCCGGCGAGGTGATCATCAGGCAGATGAGGGTCGGCTTCATGCGGGCGCTTTCCTGGCTTCAAACGGTGTCGGCAGGAATGTAGCGCCCGTCGAGGCAGGACAAGGGTGCAAGGGTGGATGAGGTCTTACGCCTCATCGAACAGCGCTGCGAGGATCCGCCCTTCGAGCGCGGCCATTTCCGCGCCGCCATGGCGGCGGGGGCGGGGGAGCGGGATCGGCAGGTCGAGGGCGATGGCGCCTTCGTCGATGACGATCACGCGGTCGGCAAGCGCCACGGCTTCGGTCACGTCATGGGTGACGAGCACGGCGGCAAAGCCTTCCTGACGCCAGATGCGCTCCAGAAGTCGCTGCATGTCGATGCGGGTCAGCGCGTCCAGCGCGCCGAGCGGCTCGTCCAGAGCGAGGATCGCGGGCTTGGCGGCCAGCGCACGGGCCAGCGCCACGCGCTGGCGCTGCCCGCCCGAGAGAACGGCCGGCCATTCGCCGGCGCGGTCGGCCAGACCCACCTCCGCCAGCAGCGCCAAAGCCGTTTCGCGCGCGGCCGGGCCCTTGGAAATGCCCGTCAGCCCCACCTCGACATTTTCGACGATGCGCGCCCAGGGTAAGAGGCGTGGCTCCTGGAACATGATGCGGATGCGCTTGTCCTGCTGCCCGTCGCCGACCGTCAGCGTGCCGTCGCTTGGCTGGTCTAGACCGGTGATCAGCCGGAGCAGCGTGCTCTTGCCGCAGCCGCTCTTGCCGATGATGGCGACGAACTGGCCCTCGGGAATATCGACGTCAATGCCCTTGAGCACCTCCTTGTCGCCGAACCGGCGCTTGAGGCCGCGCAGCGACAGGGCGGTCTTGCGCTCCGTGGCCTGCTCCTGTGCCGGCAGCGCCTCGCGCAGGGCCGGGGCGTCCTCAAGCGGCGCGGGGGCGGCCTGCTTGGCCAGGCCTGCGCCGGCCGAACGGCGGCTTGCGGTGGTCTTGCCGCTTTGCGTGCGGGCGGCGGTAAAGGTGATGGCGGTCATGGACGGGCTCCGGTCGGTTGGGTGAGGGCCGGGAAGACGGGCGGCGGGGAGGAAGGATCACGCCGTCTGGAAGGCGGGGTGCCATTGCAGGAAGCGGCGTTCCAAGAGCCGGGCCAGGCTGTCGGCCAGCTTGCCCAGCAGGGCATAGATCAGAATCGACAGCACCACGACGTCGATCAGCAGGAATTCGCGCGCCTGCATGGCCATGTAGCCGAGGCCGGAGGAGGCGGCGATGGTTTCGGCCACGATCAGCGTCAGCCACATGATGCCGAGCGCATAGCGCAGGCCGACGAAGATCGAAGGCAGGGCGCCGGGCAGGATGACGCGCACGAACAAAGCGGCGCGCGACATGCCATAGGCCCGGCCCATTTCCACCAGCTGGGGATCGACGCTCTGGATGCCGAGCAGCGTGTTGACATAGACGGGGAAGAACACGCCGAGCGCCACGAGGAACAGCTTGGCCTCCTCGTCGATGCCGAACCAGAGGATAACCAGCGGGATCAGCGCCAGATGGGGGATATTGCGGATCATCTGCAGGGTCGTGTCGGTCAGATTGCGCGAGAGCGCCGACAGGCCATTGGCAAGGCCGAGCACCAGGCCGATCGCGCCGCCGATGGCAAAGCCCGAAAGCGCGCGCAGGCTGCTGATCCAGATGTTCTGCGCCAGTTCGCCCGACAGCAGCAGCCGCCAGAAGGCTTCCGCCACGGCGGAGGGCGCGGCCAGAACATTCGGCGAGATCAGGCCCGTGCGGGATGCGGCTTCCCAGCCGATGAGGATGAGCGCCGGCAGGATCCAGCCCGTGGCATTGCCGAACAGCGCCCAGCCGGCACGGCGCGATCCGCCGCCAGCGGCGGGCCTTGCGCGGGCTGCGGACGAGGACTGCGGGCCCGTGCTGGTCGCGGCGGAGGGCAGCGTCGCGGAGGTGGCCGTTTGGGACATGGGCGGAAAGCCTTTCGTCATCGTCAGGAATGCGGGGTCGAGGAATTCCAAGCTTGGGAATTTGGGCTTGGGACTTCGGGTCGTTCAGTCTCGGGCGGTGGGCGAGGCCGACAGGGCGGGGCCCCGCACCTGCCGGCTTCGTCTTTTCGCCGCGCAGACGGCTCAGTTGCCGGCGGGCGGTGTCCAGACCGCTTCGGACACCGTGATCTTCTTCGGGATCAGGCCAAGCCGGAAGAAGCGGTCGGCTGTGGCCTGCTGGCTTTCGATGATGGCGGGCGTGATCGGCTCGATGCCGAACTGCGTGCGGTTGGCGGCCAGCGTCTGGGCCTCCAGCGGCACGCCGGTCACCTCATGCAGGGCCTCGGCCACCTTGTCGCGGTGGGAATCCGCCCAGCCGGCCGCCTGCTTCAGCGCGCCAAGCGTGGTGACGATCTCCTGCGGATGCTCGGCGGCAAAGCCGCGATTGGCGAGGAAATAGGTCTTCACATCCAGGGTCTTGTCCGTGGTCGCCAGCACGCGCACCTTGTAGCGGGTCTCGGCCACGGCGAAGAAGGGATCCCAGACCGCCCAGGCCTCGATCTTGTCGGAGGCGAAGGCGGCTGCCGCGTCGGGCGGGCTCAAATAGACCGGGGTGATGTCCTTGAAGTCCACGCCGGCCTTCTCAAGTGCGGCGACCAGCAGATTGTGCGCGCTGGTGCCCTTGCCGACGCCGATCTTGTGGCCCTTCAGCTCGGCGACACTCTTGATGGCGCTGTCAGGCTTGACGAAGACCGCCTCGCCCGCGCCATTGGAGGGCAGGGCCGCGACATAGGTGATGGCTGCACCGGCCGCCTGGCCGAAGATCGGCGGGGCGTCACCGGTCCAGCCAAGATCGATCGATCCGGCATTGAGCGCCTCCACCAGCGGCGGCCCGGCGGAAAACTCCACCCAGCGCACCGACACGCCTTCCGGCGCCAGCGCCTTCTCGATCACCTGCTGCTGGCGGGCGATCACAGGCAGGCCGGTCTTCTGATAGCCGATGCGCAGTTCCTTCATGCTGGCGGCTTCTGCCCTGACACCCAGCAGGCTAAGATCGGCCGCGCCGGTGCCCATGAGCAGGCCAAAACTGAAAAGAGCCGCACCAAGGGTTCGTCGGGTCCATGCCATCGCGTTCGTCTCCCAATGCCTGCGGCGACCTTGCCGCGGGATCATGAACACAGGCTAGAATAATCACCTATCATTATAGAGTTTATTTGTTTCCCGAGACGTGCGGTTTGGGAAAAGGTTTTTGCCCTGAGCGCGGATTTTTGAGGTGGCTTGTCCGAAGGCCATTCTCAATGCGCTTGCGAGGCTTGCGGCCGGCGCTCCTCTGCTGGCAAACAGAAAGGCGATGCAGGCGGGCAAGGTTGGCCGGTGCAAGGCAGGAGGAATGTCATGGCAGGCAAGCCGGTGGTCAAGATCGACGCCATCACCAAGCTGGGCGTGGAAAAGCTGGCGGCGCTGGTGGCCGGGGAGGCGGAGCGCAATCCAGGCTTCCGCAAGCTGCTCAAGGCGGCGCTCGCCGGCGTCAAGGGTCCCGAGGCCGTGGCCAAGCTTGTCGATACCCGGCTTGCGTCGCTCGAGCGGGCGCAGAGCACCATCAGCTGGCGCCGGGCGCGCAGCTTTGCCCAGGATCTCGATACGATCCGGGTGATGATCGTCGACCAGCTGGCGCCGCTCTCACCGACCATAGGGGCGGATCGGCTGCTGCGCTTCATCGCCAGCCATGAAAGCGTGTTTGATCGCCTGAACGACAGTAGCGACAAGGTGTCCACCATTTATCTCGAGGCGATCGAGACGCTGGCGGAGCTTGCGGCCAAGCTGCCGGCCGAAGACCGGCGGCGCCTGCCGGAGCGGATCATGGCGCGCCTGTCGGATGATGGCTATGGCTATCTGCTGCAGATCGTCAAAGCCGTTGCGCCGACATTGCCGGCAGAGGCGCTCCTGGATTGGGATCAGCGCTTTGCACCGAAATCTCCGGCGGCGGCAAAGCGTGAGGGCGTGGCGGCCTGGGAGTCCGACCGTCGGCTGCTGATGCGCCAGCTCCTGGCCCGGGCGCGCGGCGACCTCGATGCGCTGGTGGCGCTGGAGGCGATGAAGTCGCCGGCGAGCCAGGATGGCTTCACCATGGCGCAGCTGCTCTTCGATGCCGGCCGCTTCGCCGAGGCGCTGGACTGGCTGCGCAAGCCGCGCGAGACGGGCATCCGCTTCGTCCGGCGGCAGGATCTGGCCGATATGGCACCCGCTCCGCCGCATCCCGAAAGCATCGTTCGCGCGCAGCTGGAGGCGCGCATCCTGACGGCCCTCGGCGACAAGCCGGCGGCGCAGGCGCTACGCTGGGCGCGCTTCGAGGCCGAACTGGATCCGGCGATCCTGCGCGACTACATCGCGGCCTTGGGCGACTTCGAGGAGTTCGAGGCGCTGGACAGAGCCTTTGCCCATGCCTTCAACGTCAAACCGCCTGAATTGGGCCTTGCCTTCCTTGTGGTCTGGCCGCGGCTGGACAAGGCGGCGGAGCTGGTGCTGGCCAAGGACCGGCGCTGGGATGGACGGAATTTCGACCTGCTGGCACCCGCAGCCGATGCACTGGCCGAGGAGCATCCCCTTGCCGCGACGGTGCTCTATCGCGCGCTGGTGGACGACATCCTGGCAAGGAGCCGCTCGCAGGTCTATGACCAGGCCGCGATCTTCCTGGCGGTGCTGGATGCCCTCAAGGACAGGCTCGACGCGGACGCCCTTGCGGCGACCGGCATGCCACCGCATCGCGCCTACATGGCCCAGCTGCGCAAGGTCCATGGCCGCAAATATGGCTTCTGGTCGCTTGTCCCCTCAGACTTGTAACGGCCGCCACCGTCGCCCCAAGATGAACTTCCGGTAATTTATATTTAACGTATTTGTAACGCAACATCTTCCGCAGCCGGGTGTTATATGGCTGTGCACGATGACGAATAGATTTCAAAAACATCGCTGCATTGGAGTATCGGACTAAAAATCGGAATTGTTTCGATCCTCTATGTTCTGCTTTGCATCGGATTAAAGAAAGGCCTGTGCAGGTTTTTCGCTTCCATGCTTTAATTGATCAGGAGAAGTACAATGAAGATCCATCATGTTTTTGCCGCCGTTCTTCTCGCAACCACCGCCGTTGGCGGCGCCTATGCAGCGGATCAGGCGATCAAGCCGGAAACCACGCCTGTCGTTGCCGCCGAGCGCGTGGCCGACAAGGATGTCGGCAAGCTGTCGCAGGACGGGGCGCAGGCGATCCAGGATGTGCATGCCGCGCGGCTGGCGATCTTCAATGCCGATCCGCAGCAGGCCAAGACGCTGATCCACAAGGCCGATGCGGCCATCGAAAAGGCCCAGAAGGATGATGCGGTCTATCTCAAGGCCGAGGCCAAGCTGGATGCCAAGCTGAACCAGATCGCCGACAAGACCAAGCCCGCGCCAAAGACCGTGACCGACGATCCGGCCAAGGAGATCGCCTGGCTGCCGATCGACGGTCAGCTGACGCTCGGCGAGGACTTCGTCTCGACCCCGGCCAAGGCGGATGCGATCAAGAAGGCCAATGACAGCGTGCAGAAGGGCGATCGCAAGGGCGCCATCGACACGCTGAAGCTCGCCGGTGTCGATGTGAACTTCACCATGGCCGTCCTGCCGCTCGACAAGACCGTCAGCGATATCCAGCAGGCCACGTCGATGATCGACAGCGGCAAGTTCTATGAGGCCAACGCCCTGCTGAAGGGCACCGAAGATCGGATGCGCTTCGATATCGTCGATGTCACCGGCGTTCCGGTCGCCGCCCACCAGACCAAGGCCGGCGCGCCCGCCAACCAGAACGCCGCCGCCACGCCGGCCAAGCCCGAGACCGTGACCAAGTAAGGTAGCCTTCGCCACGGCCTACGCTGAAGGGCCGCTGTTCAGAAAGGCAGCGTCCTGAAGAGCGATGGCGTGAAGAGTTATGACTTGGCTGCCTGACCCTGCTGGAGCATTTCCCGGGAGACGATCTCAGGAAATGCTCCATCGCTTGTTCAGCCCGCCACGTCGCCACGTGCGCGCCCGTTTGAGCGCCGATCTCACGCAATCACACCGGATAATGTTCCAGAGCCTCGGGCCTTCGAGCAGTCGAAGTCTCACAGTCTGTCCGAGAATCGCCGTTGGCCGCCTGCAAACGGCAATGTCTGCGCTTCCGATGCTCATGTGCCTTACATACGCTGCGGTCCGATTCTCGAAATCACCCTTTTCGTCAGACCAACAGCAAGTCTTGAACAGACTGTCAGGCGGCGGTCATATCACTTTGGTTTGCCTCTGCGGTCCTGGCGGCGGGCGCTGCGCCGGGTTCCAGTGTTTCGGCCAGCACCTTGTCCAGGCTGGCGCGGTCGAGCGGCCGGGCCAGCAGAAAGCCCTGCAATTGCTCGCAGCCGGCGGAGCGGGCCGTCTGCGCCTGCGCCTCGGTTTCGATGCCTTCCGCCGTGACCGGCAGGCTGAGCGCCGCGGCGAGCTTGATGGTGGCCGTCAACACCGCATCGTCGCCGCTGGCGATCAGTGTGCGGTCAACCTTGAGCGTGTCGAAGCCGAAGCTGCGCAGCATGCCGATGCCGGTATGGCCGGTGCCGAAGTCGTCCATGGCGAAGCGCACGCCGGCCTGTTTCAGTTTGTCGATCGCGCGCCGGGCGCGTTCCGGCTGGTCGAGCAGCACGCCCTCGGTGATCTCGAGGATCAGACGGCTCGCGGGGAAGTCGGCCGCGGCCATCAACGCCAGAACCTCGGCGCTGAAACCGGGATTGCGCAGCTGGATCGGCGAGACATTGATGGACAGGTCGAGATCGGGCCAGGGCGCGAGCGTTTCCAGCGCCTGGCGCATCACCCTTTTAAACAACGCATCGATCACGCCGACGCGCTCGGCGAGCGGAATGAATCGATCCGGACCGACCATGCCGGCCGGCGTCATCCAGCGCGCCAGCGCCTCCACGCCCGTGGGCCGTCCGCTTTGGGCCGAAAAGAGCAACTGGTAGACCACGGCAATCTCGCCGCCCTCGATCGCCCGCTTCAGCGCGACCTCCTCGCCCGCCAGCCGCTGGCGGTCGGCGTCCAGTTCGTCATCATAGGCAACCACCTGGGCGCGCCCCGCATCCTTGGCCCGGTAAAGCGCCATGTCGGCGCGGCGGATGATTTCGAGGGGTGCGAGCGCGCTGTCGGCAGTGGCGAAGCCGATGCTGGCGCCGATCTCGATCATCCGCGCGCCGATGCGGAAGGGGCGGGCCAGCAGCGCGACGATCTCCCTGCCGATGAGGGCCGGGTCGGCGCCGTCCTTCTGGACGAGCGCGAATTCATCGCCGCCCAGCCGGGCCGGGCTGATCCTGCCGGGATCGAACGCTGTCAGCCGGGCGCCGACCTCGCGCAGCAGCGCATCGCCCACCGCATGGCCCCAGCTGTCATTGACAGCCTTGAAACCGTCGAGATCGATCAGATGCAGAACGCCTCGCTGCCCCGGCGCAAGCGCGCGGATCAGTCCGCTGCGGTTCAGCAGGCCGGTCAGCTCGTCATGGGTCGCGTCATGGTCGGCCGCCTGGGCCAGCTGGCGCAGCCGCCGCACCTCCAGACCCGCAGCCGCCACCACCACGATCACGAACAGGACGAACAGGACGGAAATGCCCGCAAGCACCGGCTCGACCCGGTGGTAAAGCGCCGCGCCCAGCTGGAGCGGCGGCCAGAGCAGATAGGCCACCGGCCTGCCCTGCCAGTCGTTGAGCGCCACCGACAGAAAGCCGGGGCGCGGCTGAACGGCGAGCGAAAGATCCTTGACCTGGAAACTCTGCGCGATCTCGTGGAGGAAAACCTCATCGAACAGCTTGATGAAGGACAAGGTGTAGCGCGGCGGCCTGTCCCGCTCGGGCCGTTCAGGCTGGATCGCCAGGGTCGAGATCAGCGCGACCTGCCAGCCGGCCTGCGCATCCTTGAGATAGAAACTGGCGACCGCACTCTTGGATGTCCGCATCGCCTCCCTGGACTGGGTCAGCAGGTCCGAGCCTAAAGCCTGTTCGGCGGCAAAGGGCTTGCCCTTGAAGAAGGCTGCAACCTGGCGGCCCTCTCCATCGAGAACGATCACCCCGTCATAAAGCGGATAGTCGGCGCTGGCCGTGCCCCATGTCCGGTCGATCCAGTCCGCGGCCGCGCCGGATGAGACGGCTTCGGGCGAAAGCGCCGTATAGGACGTATCCCAGATGGCATTGTCCCGGTTGGCTTCCGCCAGCCGTGCGGTAACCGAAAGCACGGCGGCCTCGACCGCATCGACGGACCGGTCGGAATCGATCTCGTCCGCCGCTTCGCCCATGGTCGAGACCACGCGGGTGGCCAGAGCGCCGATGAGAAACGCGATCGCGAGAACGATGATCAGGGCCCAGATGACCGAGCGCGCCTGTCGACCAGGCGTCTTTTTTCCAATGCGCATCCTGCCGGCTCCCGCCGTAAACTGACGCCGTTCATTTTGATCGAACCGGCGTATCAAGGCGAAGTCCTATCATCAGGCCCTTACCAAGCGCCTTATTCAGTCCTTCGTGTTTCAAGATGGCCTTAACAAAAGGATACGAGATAGACCCGCTGCTTTCAAACCTTTTGCGTTGCAGCGGAGAGTTTCGATGTGCCAAGATACGAAATTACACGTCATGCTTGCGGATGTTGCGCAGGATCTTGTGCAGCGTTGTGAGAAAGGCGCGATATTCATCGTCGTCGATATCGTTGAACATCTTCTTCAACCCGTCATACATGGTCGGCCAGAGGGCATCGAACAAGGCGCGGCCCTCTTCGGTAATGGCCACGTCACGCACGCGCATGTCGCCGGCACGCGGCGTGCGGCTGATCAGGCCCTGCTCCTCCAGCGCGTCCACCGTGCGACTCATGGTGGATTGCTCCATCACGGCGAAGACGGAAAGCTCGTTGATCGTCAGCGAGGGGGACACGCTCAGCACCGCCAGGGCCCGCATCTTCGCCGTGCTGATGTCGCGCGTCTTCAGCTCTTCGGCCAGATTGGCGTTCCACCGGGCGACGACGCGGTTCATGATATAGGGGGCGAAATTGTTGAGGCCGATCTCCCCAAGGCTCGGCAAGCGCGTGCCCGGACGATCCGCTTCGCCGAGAACTTCCCCTGAAAAGCCGTTTTCCATCCCGTCCTCCTTGCGCATGCCTGCTGGTCCCCACACCGTGCCGAGGCACGGGGGCTGTTTCTATCCCTCTTCAAGGGCCCAGGCCGGCGCAGCGTAAACCGATGGCGATCCGAAAAGCCTGCACGTCTTTTCGGTCCGGTGCCCTGAAGCCTGCGACCGTGCCGTCAGCACCGCGTGCCTGGAGCGCATGCCAACCGGCATGATTGAGATCGGCGCGCCCCAAGCTCTATTTTGGAAGCATCATCGTACTGATCCCCGTTTCACTCCGGTCGGATCATGCTCTAGTGGCGGTTTGAGGCAGGCGCCAGCGCAAAATCCGGTCAAGTCGCAGAAAATGCCGGGCCGTTCCGGTCGGCAAATCCACAATGCTCTGTTTGCGACAGGCTTACCCGGCGCATTGCGCGGCAGCGCGCGTACCAGCTCGAAACATGGGAATGCATCCATCGACAAACCTCGCTCTGAAAATAGTTTAAACATAAATCATTTTACTGGAGCAGCGGTTTTTTTCTGCTAGCATCGCTGCTTGATGCTGACGGAAGGCCATGACGGGCGTCGGGCCAGCGGCCGTTTCCCGCTCCCCGCCCGCCATTGGAAGGGCCGTGTCCATGCATTGGAAAGCAAAAGCCCCGGCAACCCGGCCAGAGAATGCCGGGCCGGGGCCGGACCAGCGGTCGAGGGGGCAAGACCATGTCGAACTATGATGCCGTGGTGATCGGCGCGGGACATAATGGACTGGCGGCGGCGATCCATCTGGCAAGCCGCGGCTGGAGCGTGGCGGTCGTGGAGGCGCGGGATGTGGCCGGCGGCGCGGTGAAGACGGCCGAGCTGATCGAGCCGGGCTTTCGCCACGATCTCTGCGCCATGAATCTGTCGATGTTCGCCGGTTCCGCTTTTCACAAGACCTATGGACCAGCGCTGGCCGCGCATGGCCTCGGCTTCGTGCCCGCGGCCGACAGTTTCGCCAGCCTGTTTCGTGACGGTAGCCATCTCGGCGTCGGAACGGATCGCGCCAGGACGCGCGCGGCAATCGCCGCGCTTTCGGCCGACGATGCCGAGGCCTGGGATCGGATGAGCGACGGCTTCGGCGCTTTTGCCCCGCCGCTCTTCGGCATTCTAGGCGCGCCCATGCCCTCTTTCGCCGGCGCGCGTGCGCTCTGGCAGGCCTTGCGTGCCGGCGGTCTGGCGCGGCTTTATGATCTCGGCCAGCTGCTGTTGTCCTCACCGCGCGGCTTTCTCGACCGGCATTTTAAGAGCGAAAAGCTGAAGAGCATGATGGCGGCCTGGGGCCTGCATCTCGATTTTGCGCCCGACACGGCCGGCGGCGCGCTGTTTCCCTATCTGGAGACCATGGCGACCCAGGCCTTCGGCATGGTGATCGGCGCCGGCGGGGCCGACAGCATGATCCGCGCCATGACTGGCCTTCTGCGCGAAAAGGGCGGCATGCTGCATCTGGGCGCGCCGGTCAGCGAGATCGTGATGGAGGGTGGACGGGCCACCGGCGTTGGGCTGGCCGATGGCAGGCAGCTAACCGCCCGGCGCGCCGTCATCGCCAATCTCCACCCCAGGCTCGTCTTCGACAGGCTTTTGCCGGCCGCCGCGCCGATTCCGGCGCGCTACCGCGAAGGCATCAGGCGCTATCGCGCGGGGCCCGGCGCCATGATGATCCATCTGACGCTCGACGGCCTGCCTGACTGGCGCGGCGCGCCGGAGCTTTCACGCTATGCCTATGTCCATCTGGCGCCCGACCTCGCCATGATGAACCGCGTCTATGCCGAGGCGATCGCCGGGCTGCTGCCGGCCGAGCCGGTGCTGGTTGTGGGGCAGCCGACCGCGATCGATCCTTCCCGCGCGCCTGAGGGCAAGCATGTTCTCTGGGTGCAGGTGCGGGTGTTGCCGGCCGTCATCAAGGGCGATGCCGCGGGCATCATCGCCGCCACCGACTGGGCCGAAGCCAGGGAAGCCTATGCCGACCGGGTGATGGCGCTGATCGAGACCTATGCGCCGGGCCTTTCCGCCAAGATCCGCGGACGACTCGTGGTCTCGCCCGCCGATCTGGAGCGGGAAAACCCCTGCCTGATCGGCGGCGATAGCCTCGGCGGCTCGCACCAGCTCGACCAGAACTTCCTGTTCCGCCCCGTGGCCGGCTGGTCGCGCTACAGGACGCCGGTCGACGGCCTGCATCTGTGCGGTGCCGCCACCTGGCCGGGCGCCGGCACCGGCGCGGGCTCCGGCTTCCTGCTGGCGCGGATGCTGGCGGGGTAGGACTCCTCCGATTGTCTATGTCCGCTGCCTCGGCGTGGCGTTGGCTGTCCGGGTCGAAGACGCCGGCTATCGCAGCGGTGGCAGACGGCGTTTCACTGACTGCGCCTTGATCACGCTCGTGCTGGTGACGGCATCATGGGAGAGGCTGTCGAGGATCGTGTCCATCTCCTCGATGGAGCGAACCACCATGCGCGCCAGAAACGGGTCGTCCCCTGTGACCCGATCGCATTCGATGATTTCGGGAATGTCCTGGATCCGGCGCTCGACGATGTGCAGCTTGCCCGGCAAGGGGCGGATGCGCACCAGGGCGCAGAGGGAATAGCCGAGCGCGCGATTGTCGATCTCGGCCGTGAAGCCGGCGAGAATGCCGCTGGATTCAAGCCGGCGGACGCGTTCGGCAACACTCGGCGCCGAAAGCCCCACCTGCCGGGCCAGGGCACTCAAGGGTTGACGCGCATCCGCGTTCAAGGCGCGAAGAAGCTGCGCATCGATCTCATCGATAGGGGCTCTTTCGGATCGAAGGTCATGGTGTGGTTTTGCCTTGGTCATGGCGGGCAGACTAGCGATTGCGCCTTTGGCTTTCCATGGAAATGCGCAGTGCGGATTGCGAGGATCGGAGCGCGGTGACGGGCGGTGACATGCGCCGGCCCGGTTCCTGCTCCGCATCGTCTCTCTTCAAAGGAGCCCGGTCATGCTCGCAGGCCTTCTCTTCGGCCTTTCCACCTGTGCGCTCTGGGGGCTGACATTCGTCGCCCCGCGCGCCGTCGCGCCGTTTACGCCGCTGGATCTGGCTGTCGCCCGCTATGGCGTTTTCGGACTGGCCTCGCTCGCCTTCCTGCTGCGGGGCAAAACCCGTCGCGCCCTCTTGGACATCGCGCCCTCCCGCCGGCTTCTGGGTCTGCTGCTCGGAGGCGCCGGCTATATCGGCTATTTCCTCGCGGTCGCCCGGGCGGTGAACGCGGCCGGTGCCGTGCTGCCGCCGCTGATCACCGGCCTGATGCCCGTCATCCTGCCCTGGCTGGCGCACAGGCGGTCACAGACCCTCAGCCGTCGCAGCCTGCTGGCGCCTCTCGGCCTCATCCTGATCGGTCTCATCCTCGTTCAACTGGGTACGGCGGCACAGACAGGCACGCAGATGCAGCCGATGACGGGTGCCGGGCTGGCCTTCTCCGTCCTGGCGCTCGCGATCTGGATCGCCTATGCGCAGCTGAACGCCATGGTGCTGCAGGCGGGCGACCCGCCGGAGCCCTTGGCCTGGACATGCCTGCAGGGGCTGGGTGCCGCCATTGGCGCGCTCGTGCTCCTGCCCTGGACCAGCCTTTCCGGCGGGCACCATTTCAGCGATGCCGAGGTTGGATCCCTCGTGCTCTGGTCGCTGCTCATGGGGCTGGCCGGGTCTTTTCTCACCACTGTCTTCTGGTCGGAGGCCGCGCGCCGTCTTCCCCTGGCGCTGGCGGCGCAGCTGATCGTGGCGGAAACCGTGTTCGGCATGGCCTATGGCCTGATCTACGAGATGCGGCGGCCGACCTGGGCGGAAACGGCAGGCGCCGCCTGCCAGATCTTCGGCGTCTGCCTGGCGATTGCCCGCTTTGCCGAGGCGGCACAGGCCCTTCAGCCAAAGGGTAATACCAAGTGTCGATGATAGGTCCTATAGGTCCCTATCATCGACACTTGGTATAAGGTCGCGCGCCAGGCATAGTTCCGTCGCGCGGCGCGTCAAGCTTTGTCGACCGCCGGCAGGCATCCGCCTGCCGAGCGATCAGCCCATTGTCGCAAGACCTCAGCTGCCCGAGATCTGCGCGGCGATGGTCTTGGTGTTGTAGCGGACCATGTCGAGATAGGTCGCGGCCGGGCCCGAGGGGTCGGACAGCGCGTCGGAATAGAGTTCCGGGCCGGGGGTGATGCCGGTCTCGCGGCCGATCTGCTGCATCAGCCGGGGATCGGAGATGTTTTCCAGGAAGATCGCGGTGGCCTTATCGTGGCGCACCTGCTCGACCAGCTCGGCAATGTCCTTGGCCGAGGCTTCGGAATCGGTGGAGAGGCCTTCCGGCGCCAGGAATTTCAGGCCATATGCGGCGGCGAAATAGCCGAAGGCGTCATGGGTGGTGATGACGGTCTTGCGGTCCTTCGGAATGGCGGCGAAGGTCTTCTTGACCTCGGCGTCGAGCTCCTTCAGCTTGGCCTCATAGGCCGCGCCGTTCTTCTTGTAGGTGTCGCAGCCGGCCTTGTCGGCCTTGCAGAAGCCATCGACGATGTTTTTCACATAGATTTCGGCATTGGCGACATTCTGCCAGGCATGCGGGTCGGTGCCCTCGTGATGGTGGTGGCTTGAATGGGCCTCTTCCTTCTTGCCCGCCTCGGCCTTCGCGTCATGGGCCTTGGCATCATGGGCATGCGCTTCGTCGCCGTGACCTTCGTCCTCGTCGATCTCCATTTCGCGCGGCTTCACGCCCTTGGTGGCGGTGACGATCTCGGCTTTGGTGCCGGAGGATTCGACCAGCCGGTTCATGAAGCCTTCCAGGCCCAGGCCGTTGACCAGCACGACATCGGCCTTGCCGATGGCGGCCGCGTCGGTCGGCTTCGGCTCGTAGACATGGGTATCGCCATTGGGGCCGACCAGCGTGGTCAGCGCGATGCGGTCACCGCCGACCTGCTTGGCGAAATCGCCGAGGATCGAGAAGGTCGCCACGACCTTCAAGGGGCCATCGGCGGCCTGGGCAGCATGCAGGGGAAGAGCCAGCGCGGCGGAAGCGAGCGCAAGCGTGAGAAGCCGTTTGTGCATGAGGTTCTCCTTTCATGACAGGGCTTGGGAGGGAAGTAAGGACGCACGTCTTCCTTGTCCGATCACGGGCGCAATCGGATCAGGAGGGCGATCGGGTGAAAACTCAGGTGGCGCGATGCGGACGCGTTCGTCGGCCGTAGGTCACAGCCAAGCCGCGCGGCGAGGCCAGGATCGACAGGACATAGATTCCGCCGCAGAACAGGATGATGGCGGGCCCGGAGGGCAGCGCCGCGTGATAGGACAGAAGCAGGCCGGCCACCGAGGAGACGATGCCGAACAGGATGGCCAGCGCGCACATCGGTCCGACACGGTTGACCCAGAAGCGGGCGCTCGCCGCCGGCAGCATCATCAGCCCCACCGAAAGCAGCGTGCCCAGCGCCTGGAAGCCGCCGACGAGATTGAGCACCACCATGAACAGGAAGGCGAAGTGGATCGGCGTGCCCAGCCGGCTGACCGAGCGGAAGAACAGCGGGTCGAGGCATTCGGCCACCAGCCCGCGCCAGAACAGCGCCAGCCCCACCGTGCTCACCACGAAGATGCCGGCAATCAGCGTCAGCGCCTGGTCGTTCAGCGCCAGCACCGAGCCAAAGAGAATATGCATGAGATCGACATTCGAGCCATGCATGGAGACGATCAGCACGCCGGCCGAAAGCGAGATCAGATAGAAGGCCGCGAGCGACGCGTCCTCCTTCTGCAGGGTCAGGCGGGAGACCGCGCCGGCCAGCATGGCGAGCAGCAGGCCCGCCGCCAGGCCGCCAATGGTCATCGGCGCCAGTTCCAGCCCGAAGAACAGGAAGGCCACCGCCGCGCCCGGCAGGATGCCATGGGCCAGCGCATCGCCCGTCAGGCTCATGCGCCGGAGCATCAGGAAAACGCCGACCGGGCCGGAGCTGATGCACAGAAGCACACAGCCCGCCAGCGCCCGCTGCAGAAACACGTAATCGACGAAGGGGGTGATCAGGAGATCATACATGGCGGAGACCTCAGGCGCGCTGCGGCTCGCACCAGGGCGCGCTGTCGTCGAAGGCCTCGGCGAAGTTGCGGGCCTTCAGGAGGTTTTCGGCCGAAAGGCTCTTGGCCGTCTCGCCCCAGGCCACCGCGCGGCGCGCCAGAAGCAGCGTTTCAGGGAAGGTTTCGCGCACCAGTGCCAGATCGTGCATCACCGCCACGACGGTGCGCCGCTCGCCGTGCCAGCGGTGGATCAGGCTCACGAGATCGCGCACGGTCTTGGCGTCGATGGCGTTGAACGGCTCGTCGAGCAGGATCACGTCGGCATCCTGCAGCAGCACGCGGGCAAAGAGCGCGCGCTGCAACTGCCCGCCCGAGAGCGAGTCGATCGGACGGTCGGAAAAGCCTTCCAGCCCCACGGCGGACAGCGCCGTGGCGATCGCGATGCGGTCCTCGCCGCGAAAGCGCCCGAGCAGGCCGCGCTTGGGCCAGAGGCCGAGGGAGACGAGATCGAGGACGCGGGCAGGAAAGCTGCGGTCGATTTCCGATTGCTGCGCCAGATAGGCCACGCGAAGGCCGGAGGAGCGCTCGATCCGGCCGGACATGGGCCTGAGAACGCCGGCCACTGCCTTCAGCAGGGTCGATTTGCCCGAGCCATTGGCGCCGACGATCGCCATCAGCGCGCCGCGGGCAATGGTGCCGTCGAGATGGTGCACGGCCGCATGGTCGCCATAGCCCAGCGTCAGATCGCGAAACCGCAGGGCGGCATCGTCCCGGGCTTCGGTCTGCGCCGCGTGGTCGCAATGTCTGGCGTGCTGGCTCATCGGCCCATCCTTGCCTGTTCGTCACCTTCGGCTCGATGCCCGGCTGCCGGTCCTTCACGGTCTTCGGCGGCCGTTTCCCGCTGCCGGACGGCAGGGGACGCATCGCGCCGGCGGCGCTTTCCGTTCCGGCTTGACCCTCAGATATGTTATGTTATCACATCCGTCAATGCGGAACGTAATGTTATACCTTCTTTCCTCCCCGGCCCTGTCTGCATCGGCAGGAGGGGAGGGCGCGCCGCTTGGCCGGCGCCTGCGATGATCCCACGCAACGAGACCTGATCCATGAGCGCTTTCGTCAATCCTCTGGCGCCGCGCCGCCCGCGCGCGGCCGAAGCGACAAGCCGCATTCGCAGCTGGCTGCGCGCGCGCCTGGCCCTGCCGGAGGACGTCCTCATCGTCGTCAACGAAGTGGCCTGCGCCGAGCCGGGCTGCCCCGATGTGGAGACCGTGATCGGTCTTCTGCCGCCATCGGGCCCCAGCCGCACCTTCAAGATCGAGCGCCCGATCGCAGAGGTCACCACGGCGGATCTCGAACGCATGCTGGATGGCGAGGCCGCCGCATGATCTGGCCGCTGCGCAAGAGCGGGGTGAAGCAGGCGAGCCGAGCGGCGCCCGCCGCCGACGCGACTTCCGGCCCGGTGCAAAGAGCTGATGCCACGCCCCTCTTCCTGCTGACCGGCTTTCTCGGCGCCGGCAAGACCACTTTGCTCAACCGGATCCTCGCGGACCCACGCTTTGCCGACAGCGCAGTGATCATCAATGAATTCGGCGCGGTGCCGGTGGATCATGATCTGGTGCGCCATGGCGCGCAGCGGGTGACGATCACCGCCTCCGGCTGCCTCTGCTGCACCGTGCAGGGCGATCTGCGCGGCGCGCTCTTCGCCTTGCAGGAAGAGCGGGCCAAGGGGAGTGGTGCGGCCTTTTCCCGCGTGATCGTGGAAACGACGGGGCTGGCCGATCCCGCGCCGGTGGTGGCCGGCCTGATCCCCGGCACGCTTCCGGCCTTCGGCCTGCGTGATCATGTGGTGGCCCGCCGCTTTCGTCTGGCGCGCGTCATCGCCGCCTTCGATCTGGAACATGGCGCGGGGCCGCTGGAGAACCATTTCGAATGCTGGAAGCAGCTCGCCTTTGCCGACGAGATCGTGCTGACCAAGGGTGGCCGCGCCGCGGCCGACCCCTGGCTGGCCGAGCTCGCCGCGCTCAATCCGGCCGCAGGGCTGCATGTCGCGGCGGAGGCGGATTTCGACCTGGCGGCGCTTCTGCGCGACGGGGCCTATCAGGCGGCGAGCAAGCCCGAGGATGTCGCCGGCTGGCTGGCGCTGGAAGCACGTGCGACCGGGGAGGGCGGCGCGCTGTCCGCGTCACACGCCGCGCCTTCTTCGCCGTCTCTCCCGGGCGATCGCCATGGCGGGATCGTCTCGCTCAGCCTCACGCATGACGGCCCGCTCGACCGCAATGGCTTTTCCGCCTTCCTGCATGTGCTCGCCACCGGCCAGCGCGGCGAGATGGCGCTGCTGCGGGCCAAGGGCATCGTCGCCTATAGCGATGCGCCGGACCGGCCGGAGGTCGTCCATATGGTCGGGCAAAAGCTCTGCCCCGCTCTGCCGCTGGATCGATGGCCGAGCGCGGACCGCCGCAGCCGGCTGGTGCTGATCGGCCGGGCGCTGCGCGAGGAACCCTTGCGCAAGCTCTTTGCCGTCACCCGGCGATGAGGGTGCTCAGCCCTTAGAGCATCGGACCGAAAAGTGGGCACCGGTTTTCGGAAAAATCCGATGCAAAAACAAAAAATTAGAGCATTGGAATGCGTGCGCTTTTCAGTCCGATGCTCTAACCGAAGGTCCGCCGAGAAGCTTTCGCTTTTCCGCCTCGAATTCCTCGGCGGAAATCGCCCCGCTGTCCTTCAGCCTCGCGAGGCGCTCGATCAGCTCGAGCTGGTTCAGCGAAAGGCCGGCCGGCGGCGTCGCCACACCCTGCGCATCGCTTTCATTCGCCGCAGCGTCCCTGGGCGGCGTGCACCACCAGACGAGCAGGACGATAAAGCCGATCGGCGGCAGCCACGACAGGAGCTGCAGCCAGCCGCTGCGATTGATGTCGTGCAGGCGCCGTGCGGCGATTGCGAAAGCGGGCAGAAGTGTGCCCAGAGACCAGAGGCTACCGACGATGCCGTTCTGGTCGGCGAGCGAGATGGCGACCGTCGTGATGAAGAGGAAGAGATAGGCGTACCAGAATTCCGAACGGCTGGCCCGGCCCGAAAAGGTGACATAGTTGCGGAAGAAACTCTCGACGGCGTCGTAGAGCCCCATGGGGCGGCCGGGGGCAGGGCCGAAACGATTGGGTCCGGCCGGGGCCTGGCGGAAGGCGAAAACCAGCGGCAGGCATATAACCGCCAAAACAATCAGCCAATGCCAGATGGAGACGCTACCCATGATCGATCCCGCGCTGTTCCCTCATCCCCTCTCTAGAGCAAAATCTGATCCGAGTGAAACGAAGATCGATAAGATTGTGCTTTAAAAAAAGAGGCTTGAGGCACGCCGATCTGGTTCGATCAGGTCGGATAGCGCTCCACGGCATGGCGCGCAAAAGGGGCACCGGCTTTCGGAGGAAGCCGGTGCAAAAGAGAGAAAAATGGAGCATCGGACTGCCTCTGGTTTCAGTCCGATGCACTTGCCTCAGCGCCAGCCGAGCGCCGGCGCCACATGCTTGAGGATCGCCTCGATCACATGAGCATTGTAGTCCACGCCGAGCTGGTTCGGCACGGTGAGCAGCAGCGTATCGGCCTCGGCGATCGCCTCGTCCTCGGCCAGCTGGCGCACGAGCTTTTCGGGCTCGGCGGCGTAGGAGCGGCCGAAGATCGCCCGGGTGCTGGCATCGAGATAGCCGATCGAGTCGGCATCCTTGCCGCTCTGGCCGAAATAGGCGCGGTCGCGGTCGTCCACCAGCGCGAAGATGCTGCGGCTGACGGAGACGCGCGGGCTGCGTTCATGGCCCGCCGCCTTCCAGGCCTCGCGATAGGCGCGGATCTGGGCGGCCTGCTGCACATGGAAGGGCTCGCCGGTTTCATCGTCCTTCAGGGTGGAGCTCTGCAGGTTCATGCCCTTCTGCGCGGCCCAGACAGCGGTGGCATTGGAGCCGGCGCCCCACCAGATGCGCTCGCGCAGGCCCTCGGAATAGGGCTCCAGCCGGAGCTTGCCCGGCGGATTGGGGAACATCGGCCGCGGATTGGGCTCGGCGAAGCCCTGGCCCTTGAGCACCTCCAGAAGCACCTCGGCATGGCCGCGCCCCATATCGGCGTCGCTCTTGCCCTCATCGGGCTGATAGCCGAAATAGCGCCAGCCATCGATCACCTGCTCGGGCGAACCGCGGCTCAGGCCCAGCTGCAGCCGGCCGCCGGAAATCAGGTCGGCCGCGCCGGCATCCTCGGCCATGTAGAGCGGGTTTTCGTAGCGCATGTCGATCACGGCCGTGCCGATCTCGATCTTGCGGGTGCGCGCGCCCACGGCGGCCAGCAGCGGGAAGGGCGAGGCGAGCTGCCGGGCAAAATGGTGGACGCGGAAATAGGCCCCATCCGCCCCCAGCTCTTCCGCAGCCACTGCCAGATCGATCGACTGCAGCAGGGCATCGCCCGCCGAGCGCGTGCCGGAATGGGGCGAGGGCGACCAGTGGCCGAAGGAGAGGAAACCGATTTTCTTCATGATGCGTCATATCCTTATACGGGCGCCCCGGTCTTCGCCCTTGCCGTGGCGCCCTTTCGGGCGCCCGGTCCGGTGCTTGCGACCCGCGCCGTCCTGTCTTGCTCTGGCCATAACATGAGGATGCGCCGGGCGGAGCGGAAGGGCGGGAAACACAGTGTTCAGCAAAGCATGCCCGCGGCCGCCGGACGCCACCCCGCCCGCCGCGCGGTGATCATCCCCACCGCGCTGGACCACCATAGCCGTCGATCCGGCGCGCGGCCCTTTCGGGCCAGCCGAAAGCCATTGCAACAGGACGCGCAAGGCCAGGAGCTGGGCAGGGATCAGATCGCGATCGAGGACGTCTCGAAACCTGATCCAGGACGCAGGACGCACAAATCAAACGCTATGATCCTGTCATCGTTTCACCATCGTCCCTCCCTCGACCCTATGGAAAATCCTGATGAAAACCTGGAGACACAGTCTCGCCGCCTTCTTGCTCCTCGTCTCGGCCTTGCCGGTGCTGGCCGCCGAGCAGGTCGGTGTCCGACAAATCGAAGTCCAGTCGCCAGCCCGCGGCAAAGCCTTGTCCGTCACCATTTGGTATCCTGCCGAAGCCGGGGGCGCCGAAACGCTGATGGGAAACAGCAGAATATTTGCCGGAACGCCGGCCTTTGTCGGTGCCAGCCCTGCCGCAGGCCGACATCCGCTGATCCTCCTCTCTCACGGATCGGGCGCCAGGGTGGAAACCATGGCCTGGCTTGCCAAGCCCCTGGTCGAGGCTGGCTTTATCGTTGCTGGTCCCAATCATCCGGGCACAACCAGCGGGGATTCGACACCGGCGGATACGCCCAAACTATGGGAGCGGACAGAGGATCTTTCGCGCGTTCTCACCGCGCTGAGCGCTGATCCGCAATGGCATCCCTTCATCAATTCCGATCAGGTCGGCGCCCTCGGCTTTTCACTCGGGGGTGCGGCAGTGCTCGATCTGGTGGGTGGACGCGTCAGCCTTGAAGCCTATGCGCGCTATTGCGAGGCTTTTCCCGACATGGCCGACTGCGTCTGGTTTGCCGGACGCCGCAGCTTTGTCAGCGGCGCGGAAGTGACTGTTGAACCGCTTGATCTGCGCACGGTCGACAGGACACGTTACGAGCAGTCAAACCGGGATGCCCGGGTGCGCTTTGCCGTGCTCGTCGATCCCTCCATGGCGCGGGCTTTCGATCCGCAGAGCTTGAAAGCTATCGACATTCCCCTGCTCTTCGTCAATCAGGGCGAAGCTGGCAAGGTCCCTGTCTCGGTCGCGGCGGACGATCTCGCCAGGCTTACCCCGTACGGATCGCTGATCCATATCCCGCAGGCCGTTCACTTCAGCTTTCTGCCGGAGTGCAAGCCGGACGGCGCCAAAATCCTGAGGTCGCTTGGCGACCCCGATGCCCTGTGCGCCGACGGCGGGACGCGCCCGCGCTCCGACATTCACAAGGAACTGGCGGATCGCGTCACGCAGTCCTTCATCCGGCAGTTCGACGGCCAGCGATAGGGCGAGGGGCGGGCGACAAATCGCACAGATCGCGCCGCGCCTCACCGCTTCTCCGCCACGGCCTCCGCTTCCGCCAGCAGCTTCTCCTGCATGCCATAGCGGCTGGCGGCGGCCGCTCCGCTGAGATCGGCTGCCGCCTCGCCGCCGCGCACAACAACGGCATTGGAGGCCAGCTGCAGGCCCGCCTCGCGCAGCGCCGGCAACAGCCGCTTCATTGCCGCGCGCTGGATCAGCGTCGGCTGGCCCGGCCGGCACGTGAATTTCAGCCGGATGATCAGCGAGGTCTCGGTCACGTCCTGGATGCCCTGCATCTTCAGCGGCACCAGGAATTCGGGCCCGAGTTCCGGGTCTTCCAGCATGGCCAGACCCACCTTCTTGACCGTCTTGCGGATCAGCTCGAGATCCGCCTCCTTATCGAAGCGCAGCTGGAATTTGATCGTGCTCCAGTCGCGGCTGAAATTGGTGACCGATTGCAACTGGCCGAAGGGGATGGTGTGGACAAAGCCGTTTTGATGGCGCAGGCGCAGCGAGCGCAGCGAAATGTGCTCCACCGTGCCCTTGAGCTTGCCGGTATCGACATATTCGCCGACGCGGAAGGCATCGTCGGCGATGAAGAAAATGCCGGAGACGATATCCTTCACCAGCGTCTGCGAGC
Organism: Xaviernesmea rhizosphaerae; assembly: GCF_001938945.1. Taxonomy (GTDB): domain Bacteria; phylum Pseudomonadota; class Alphaproteobacteria; order Rhizobiales; family Rhizobiaceae; genus Xaviernesmea; species Xaviernesmea rhizosphaerae. The sequence continues at coordinate 91,795 of NZ_MKIO01000041.1, read as the reverse complement.
CGAAGGAGATGGCGAGGCCGAGCACGCCGAAGCCAGCGATCAGCGGCGCCACGTCGATGCCGAGCGAGGAGAGCACCACCAGAACGGTAATCGCCAGCGTGGCGCCGAAGGCGAGATTGCGGATGACGGGCATCACGGTGGAAAGGCGGCTGGCCTGCACCGGCGGCAGCTCGTCCTCGCTGCCCGGCATGGCCTTGCGCGGCGTGGGGCTGTAGACCTCGAAAATGCCCCACAGGAAGCTGCAGCCGACCCAGCAGGCCACCACCGCGAAGCTGAAGCGCTGCGCCGTTTCCAGGAAGGCGAGCATGCCCAGCCTGTCGTGACCGGACAGGATCGGGCGCCAGAGCCCCACGACCAAATTCAGCCCGACCAGCCAGACGACGCCCGCCAGCGCCGTCTGCAGGCTGCGGATCGTCGCGGCTTCAAGCGCGACATTGGTGGTGACGGCCGTGTCGAGCGCGGCGCGCGCCTCGGCCCGGCGCTTGCCGATCACGCCGATGAGCGCATGCATGCCTAAAGCCAGGATCGGCAGGATCACCAGGATGGCCTGGGTTGCGGAAAAGGCCTGCCCCAAGGCGCCGCGATGATCGCCGTTCAGCATCAAGACACCGGCGAGCCAGAGCACCACGGCGCTGAGCGCGTAGAATTCCGGCAGGCCGAAGGCGATCGCCCGGCGCAGCGGCCCCGGATTCGGCCCGGCAAAGGCGGCGCGGATTTCGCGCCGGCCGCCGATGAACCAGATGAGCTTATGCAGGGTCAGAACCGTGCCGCCGATGAGGATGACGCCGGTGATCGCCGTGCGATCCAGCCCGAAGCGGCCGGCAAAGCGCACGCATTCGGTCAGGAACGCGCTGATGGTGCCATAGCTGACCAGCATGAACCAATGCCAGCGCGCCCGGTCGATCGGCAGCAGCCGCAGCGCCGGATGGCGGGGGGACAAAAGGAAGCTCGCGAGAATGCCGTAGCCGAGGCCGATCGCCACCGTGACCAGCGGCGCCCGCGCCAGCGCGATCATCACGGTGTCGCGCGGCAGCAGGCGCTGCAGAACGAGATAGGCGAGCGCGGTGAACAGCATCAGCGCGGCGATCGCGATCAGCGCCCGCCCCCCGGCCCGCCGGAGCTTCTGCAGGGCATCGCGCGCCTCCAGCTTGGGCCGGAAGAGCCGGAGCAGGCCATGCTTCAGCGCCAGCGCCGGCAGGCCTGCGGCCAGAAGCGTCGTCAGAAAGGCCAGAAGGATGCCACCGGGAGAATGCCCGCTGGCGGCGATCTCCGCCGCCACGACACCCGCCACATCGTCGAGACGGTCGACGCCGGCAAAGGCCGCGCCGACACTGGTGCCGAGGTTCTCGCTCAGCGACTCCAGCGCCGCGCCGGCATCCAGACCGGTGCCAAGGGCCGCCGATGCGGTCTCAGGCGCCGCTGCTTCCGGCGCAGGCGCTGCGGCCGGAGCTTTGCCGGACGCGGGCGCTGCTGCGGGGGATGTGGCCGACGTTGTTTGGGAAGCGGGTGCATCGGCATCGGCATCGGCTGCGGCCGGCGAGGCGGTCGGGGCCTTGCTCGCATCCGCGTCGGACAGTTCCACGCGCACGGGCAGACCGGTCGCGGCCGCGGCGCGCATGGCCTCGGCGATCGCCGCATCGCTATCGCCCGGCTTGACGATCACGGTGATTGTGCTGTCAGCTGCCGGCGCTGCCGCCGCCAGCATGAACCAGATCCCAAGCGCCGCCCCCAGCGCCCGCGCCGTGCCGCGCACCCCCTGCGCCATCCCCATCATCAACCCCCGTCGATCTGTTTTCGCGCCGAGCCTATGCATGTTTTCGGAAGATGGAAACAAGCCTTAAAAGGCTTGGCAACGGCGAAAGGGTACGGTTTCGTCGGCCTTGCGCCTGGGTTCCCGTCGGCCAGCCGCAGTGAGCAATCATGGGTTGTTTTTATCGGCGTGGCGGCAAGGTGACGGAGCCGCGCACCACCAGATCCGGCATGATCAGGATGTCTTCCGGCGGCCGCGCCGGCCCGTCGAGCGATTGCAGCAGCAGGGCCATGGCCTGGCGGCCGATGGCCGAGCGCGGCTGGCGAATGGTGGTCAGCGGCGGGTGTACGTAAGTGGCCTGGGGAATGTCGTCGAAGCCGATCACCGACATATCGCGCGGCAGCTCATAGCCGCGCGCCGACAGGCCATTGACCACGCCGATGGCGGTCGCATCATTGACGCACATGAAGGCAGTGGGCGCCTCGCCGCGCATGAAGATCTGCTCCAGCGCCAGCCGGCCGCTCTCAATCGTGCCGTCGCCTTCCAGCACCAGCCGGTCCGTCGCGGGAATGCGGGCGGCGTCCAGCGCCAGGTCGAAGCCCCGGCGGCGGCGCTGATGGCCAAGCCGGGTGCGCGACTCGCCGATGAAGGCGATGCGGCGATGGCCTGAGGAGAGCAGATGCTCGGCCGCCTTGCGCGCGCCGGCCGTGTCGTCCACGCCGACATAGGAGATCTGCCCGTTGAAAACCGGCTCGAACAGGCCCACCGTCGGCGGCAGGCGCTCGGTCATGGTCTGGTGGCCGAAGGGCGCATGGCCGGTGAACAGCAAAAGGCCGGCTGCCTGGTTGGAATTGAGGAATTTGAGATAGTCGAGCCCGCGCTCGGGATCGTTCTGCGTATGGCCGATCAGCACGCCATAGCCATGCGCCCGCGCCTCGTTTTCCAGCCCCACCAGGATGCTGGAGAAATTCGGGTCGCCAATATCCGGCGCCAGCACCAGGATCATGTTGGACCGGCCCATCCGCAGCGAGCGGGCCATGGCATTGGTGGTGTAGCCGGTGATGGCGATCGCCTGGTTCACCCGCTGGCGCGTCGAGGTGGCCACCTTTTCCGGCGTGTGGATCGCCCGGCTGACGGTGGCGATCGACACCTCGGCCAGCCGCGCGACATCTTCGATCGTCGCGCTGGAGGGGGAGGGCAGGGGAGGCGGCTGGGCCATGGGTCGAGACCCGCTTTCGCGTAGGCGCCACGGCGGCACGCTAAAAGGCGCTGCGGTCGTGGCAGGACAAGGAGAGACGGCGATGAGCCGAGCGGCGCGCCGACAGGGCTGCCCACGCTGCGCCCGAATGTCGATCGCGGGCGAAGATTAGCCTTTCGTCACGCGCGGGGAAAGACCTCCATCCCGGATAATCCCCTGCAATATCGCACAATGTAAACCTTTACATGGATGATGTAAAGGTTTACACCATCCTCCAAGCGGTGGAGGCCGCCGGGAGGAAGACAATGAGCGATGGGGCGGTCGGGCCGGGGCATCCCGTGCTTGCGGCGGAGCGTATTTCCAAGAGTTTCGGCGAGGTCCAGGTTCTGTTCAGCGTCGATTTCGACGTGCGGGCCGGCGAGGTCCATGCGCTGATGGGGGAAAACGGCGCCGGCAAGTCGACGCTGGTCAAGATCCTTTCCGGCTTCGAGCGGCCGAGCGCCGGGCGCATCCTGCTCGATGGCGAGCCGGTGACGCTGCCGCAGAATGGCGCGGCCGAGGCGCTGGGCATCGTCCTCATCCACCAGGAATTTAATCTCGCCGATCACCTGACCGTTGCAGAAAGCCTGTTTCTCGGCCGCGAGGTGCTGCGCTTCGGCCTGTTGAACCGCAAGGTCATGCGCGCTGAGGCCCGCCGCGTGCTGGACGAGCTGGGCGCACGCATCGACGAAAACGCGCTGATCTCCTCGCTCGCCGTCGCCGACAAGCAGATGGTGGAAATCGCCAAGGCGATCAGCCGCAAGGCGCGCATCATCTTCATGGACGAGCCGACCGCCGTGCTCTCGCGCGAGGAAACGGCGCTTCTGTTCAAGCAGGTGCGCCGGCTGAAGGCGCAGGGCGTCAGCTTCGTCTTCGTCTCCCACAAGCTGGACGAGGTGATGGAGATCACCGACCGCGTGACCGTGCTGCGCGACGGGCAATGGGTGAAGACAGCGCCGACATCGGCCCTGGATGGTGAGGCCATCGCCCAGCTGATGGTCGGTCGCGAGCTGTCGAGCCTTTATCCCGCCAAGCATGAGCCCGATGTGGACGAGGCGCTCGTCCTCCAGGTGAAGGGGCTGACGACAGGCTATGTCAAGAATGTCAGCTTCGATCTGCGCAAGGGCGAGGTGCTCGGCTTTTCCGGCCTGATCGGCTCCGGCCGCAGCGAGCTGATGGAGGCTGTGGCCGGTCTGCGGCCGCGCATCGCGGGCGAGGTCATGCTGCATGGCGCGCCGCTCGCTCCCCTGGCCTTCCGTGAGGCCAATGGGCGCGGGCTCGCCTATATGACCAAGGATCGCAAGGGCAAGGGCCTGCTTCTGGACGAGCCGATGACGCCCAATCTGACGCTGCAGTCGATCGACCAGCATGTGCGCCATCATTATCTCGATCCGGCCTCCGAAGCGCGCGCGCTGGCGCGGGCGCGCCGGCGCTTCGACATTCGCGTGCGCGACGAGCGGGTGAAGGCGGGGCGCATGTCCGGCGGCAACCAGCAGAAGCTGCTTCTGGCCAAGATCATGGAGACTGAGCCCGACGTCATCATCATCGACGAGCCGACGCGCGGCATCGATGTCGGCACCAAGCAGCAGATCTATCACTTCATCGCCGCGCTCGCCCGCGAGGGCCGCTCGATCATCGTCATCTCCTCGGAAATGCCCGAGGTGATCGGGCTGTGCACCCGCGTGGCGGTGATGCGCGAGGGCGAGCTGGTGGGCATGCTCGAGGGCGAGGAGGTCAACGAGCAGGTGATCATGCGCTACGCCGCCGGGCTGAAGCGGCGCGGGGCGGCGGCCTGAGCGCCGCTTCGTGCACATAAGGCACCAACAGGAAACGATTCCATCGAGGCGGGACGCGGCGCGCGTCCGGGGGAGAGGCAGGAGCATGGCAGTGGACACGGACATCACGGGCCCGGTGCGGGCGCGCCGCAGCTGGCGGGACGTCGATCTCAGGGCGGTCGCGCCCTTCGTGGCGCTGGCGCTGCTGATCCTGATCGGCGCGCTGGTCAATCCGAACTTCATCGGCATCACCAACCTCGCCAATGTCGCGACACGCGCCGCCTTCATCGCGCTGATCGCGGTGGGTGCCACCTTCGTCATCTCCTCGGGCGATCTCGACCTGTCGGTCGGCTCCATGGTCGCCTTCGTCGCCAGCCTGATGATCCTGTTCATGAACTCCGGCGCGATCGCCGATCCGGGCATGATGATCGCGGCGGCCATGCTGCTGGCGCTGGTGGTGGGCGCGCTGTGCGGCCTCGCCAACGGGCTGATCACCACGGTCGGCCGCATCGAGCCCTTCATCGCCACGCTCGGCACCATGGGCATCTATCGCGGGCTTACCACCTGGCTTTCCCAGGGCGGGGCCATCACGCTGCGCTCGCCGGAACAGCAGGCGCTCTATCGCCCGGCCTATTTCGGCTCGGTGCTCGGCATGCCCGTGCCGATCCTGGTGGTCCTCGTCGTCACCGCGATTGCTGCCATCGTGCTCTACCGCACGCGCTATGGCCGCCATGTCACGGCGGTCGGCTCCAACCGCGATGTGGCGCGCTATTCCGGCATTTCCGTCGATCGGGTGCGCATCGCCGCCTTCGTCATTCAGGGCGTCTGCGTGGCGATCGCCGTCATGCTCTATGTGCCGCGCCTCGGCTCCACCTCGGCCACCACGGGCATTCTCTGGGAGCTGCAGGCGATCACCGCCGTGGTCGTCGGCGGCACGGCGCTGAAGGGCGGCGCGGGCCGCGTCTGGGGCACGATCTGCGGCGCCTTCATCCTGGAGCTGGTCGGCAACATCATGCTGCTCTCCAACTTCATCAGCGAATATCTGATCGGCGCCATCCAGGGCACGATCATCATCATCGCCATGCTCGTCCAGCGCTCGCTGGCCCGCAAGGCGTGACGCGCCGCAGGGCTTTCGGAGGGGAGCCTTGCGCATCGACCGGCCGTGCGCGGCCAATCCGACAATCATCAGGGAGGAAGACATGCACAAGAAATTCAGGATGCTGGCCGCGACCATGACGGCGCTGGCCGGCCTCGCCACCAGCGTCTACGCCGCCGACGCCAAGACCATCGGCGTCTCGATCCCCGCCGCCGACCATGGCTGGACCTCCGGCGTCGTCTACCACGCCCAGCGCGTGGCCGATCTCCTGATGAAGGAGCATGAGGGCCTGAAGGTCATCGTCAAGACCTCGCCCGATCCGGCAAGCCAGGCCAATGCCGTGCAGGACCTGGAAACTCAGGGCATCGACGCGCTGGTGATCCTGCCGACCGACCCGGATCCGCTCGTCAACGCCATCAAGGAAGTCAAGGGCAAGGGCACCTTCGTCTCGATCGTTGACCGCGCGCCCTCGGTCAACGACAACAGCGTGCGCGACCTCTACGTCGCCGGCAACAATCCGGCGCTCGGCGAAGTCGCGGGCAATTACATCAAGGAAACCTCGCCGGAGGCCAAGGTCGTCGTGATCCGCGGCCTGCCGATCCCGATCGACCAGCAGCGCCAGGACGGTTTCGACAAGGCGATTGCCGGCTCCAAGGTGCAGGTGCTCGACCGCCAGTTCGGCAACTGGAACCGCGATGACGCCTTCCGCGTCATGCAGGACTTCCTGACGAAATATCCCGCCATCGACGTGGTCTGGTGCCAGGATGACGACATGGCCGTTGGCGTGTTGCAGGCGATCGAACAGGCCAAGCGCACGGATATCAAATATGTCGTGGGCGGCGCCGGCTCCAAGGACATGATCAAGAAGGTCATGGACGGCGACAAGATGATCCCGGTCGACGTGCTCTATCCGCCGTCGATGGTCGGCACCGCGATGGAGCTGACCGCCGCCGCGCTCTACGACCAGATCCCCGCCCATGGCACCTACACGCTGGATGCCACGCTGGTGACCAAGGACAACGCCAAGAACTACTACTTCCCCGACTCGCCCTTCTGACAGTCTATCCAATAATCGCCGCTGGCCGACTGCAAATGGCAATTTCTGTGCTTCCGGTGCTCGCGTAAGAAACTACACTGCGCTCCGGTTCTCGACATCACCCTTTTCGGCAGGCCAGCGGCAATTCTCGAACAGACTGTGAGGCGCATCATAAAGGCAGGCCCTTTCGGACCAGACTCAAGAGTGTCCTGCCTCACCCATCCCGGCGCCGGCGCTTCTCGCACCGGCGCCGTCTTTCGTCACCGCCGCCCCTTGGTCCGCGTGGCCAGCACGTTGCGGATCGAGAAGCTGGAATGGATGCGCAGCACGCCGGGGAGCGCCGAGAGGATCTCCTTGTGGATGCGCTCGAAGGCGCCTGCGCTTTCGACCTCCACCTTCAAGAGATAATCCGATCCCCCAGTCATCAGATAGCATTCCCGGATCTCGGGATGCCGGCGCACCGCCGCCTCGAACCGGTTGAGATAGTCTTCCGTCTGCCGCTCCAGCGTGATGTTGACGATCACGGCGATGGCCTGATCGGACTGCCCGGCCTCGATCAGCGCCGTATAGCCCTTGATAACGCCCTCATTCTCCAGAATGCGGATGCGCCGGAGACAGGCCGAGGGCGAGAGGCCGATCTCGGCGGCCAGCGCCGCATTGCTCATGCGCGCATTCAGGCGCAGGAGGCGCAGGAGATGGCGGTCCGTGGCGTCAAGCGCGCTCATGAAGCTTGTTCCAATTTGTCGACGATCCTTTGAATAATAGCCACAGATCCGCAAAATCAATCGCTAAAACGGCGAACATGCACCGATCCTTTCAATATCATCGCGTAAAAATAAAAGGGGTTCGAGCATGGACGGATTTTTGCGGCATGACCGTGAGCTTGAGGCGGACGAGGCCGCGCCCGGTCTTCTGACGATCGATCTTGCGGCGCTGGCGCGCAACCATCAGGCGCTCGCCGCCCGCGTGGCGCCTGCGGCCTGCGCCGCTGTGGTCAAGGCGGATGCCTATGGTCTTGGGGCTGTTCCCGTCACCCGCGCGCTGCAGGCGGCGGGCTGCCGCCATTTCTTCGTCGCGCAATCTGGCGAGGCGGACGCGCTGCTGCCGGTGCTCGATGCCGGCAGCCGGATCTATGTGCTGAACGGTCTTCTGCCCGGAGCGGAAGCGGCCTGCGCCGCGCGGGGCGTGGTGCCCGTTATCAATTCGCTGGAACAGCTCGACCGCTGGACGGAGACCGCGCGCGAGGCCGGCCGCCGCCTGCCGGCGCTTTTGCAGTTCGATACGGGCATGAGCCGGCTCGGCCTGCCGCTGGACAGCCTGGGCGAGGTCGTCGCCCTCGTCTCGGCCGTGCCGCTCGACATCCTCTTCGTCATGACGCATCTCGCCAGCGCCGACGAGCCCGATCATGTGCAGAATGGCGAGCAGCGCGCCGCACTTGCCCGCGTGCGCGACGCCTTTCCTGACATTCCGATTTCCTTCGCCAATTCCGGCGGTGTGTTTCTCGGTGCGGCGTTTCACGGCGCGCTGGTGCGTCCGGGGATCGCCACCTATGGCGGCGCGCCGGTGTCGGGCCGCGCCAATCCGATGGAGCCGGTGGTGCGGCTCGATCTTGCCGTGGTGCAGACCCGCACCGTGCCCGCCGGCGCGAGGATCGGCTATAGCGGCGCCTATGTGACGCCGGCGCCGCGACGCCTCGCCACGCTCGCCGCCGGCTATGCCGATGGCATTCCGCGCGCGCTGTCGGATCGCGGCGCCGTGTTCTTCGAGGGCGTGAGGCTGCCGATCCTCGGCCGCGTCTCGATGGACAGCATGACCGTCGATATCTCCGCTCTGCCTGAGGGTACGCTGACGCTCGGCAGCCAGGTCGAGTTCATCGGCCCGCACCAGACGCTGGAAGAGATCGCCGCGCAGGCCGGCACCATCGCCTATGAGATCCTGACCCGGCTCGGCCAGCGCTACCGCCGCATCCATCGCTGACATCAGCCCATCTTTGCCTTTGGTCCCTTCCCAGTCGGGGGAGGGCGCATCGAACATTCCAGCCTGATGTCCTCCATCCCAAGGCCGGCGCGGCAAAGCCCGGCTCCTCTAGATCGAGATCCGCCATGAAAGTCATCGTTCTCGGCGCCGGCGTCATCGGCGTCACCACGGCCTATCAGCTGGCGCGCGCCGGCCATCAGGTCACCGTCGTCGACCGTCAGCCGGCGGCGGCGCTGGAAACCAGCTTTGCCAATGCCGGGGAGGTCTCCTTCGGCTATTGCTCGCCCTGGGCGGCGCCGGGGATTCCGGCGAAGGCCATGAAATGGCTGTTTATGGAGCACGCGCCGCTGATCCTGCGGCCGAAGCTCGATCGCGCCATGCTCTCCTGGATGGCGCGCATGCTCTCCAACTGCACCAGCGCGCGCTATGCGCTGAACAAGAGCCGCATGCTGCGGCTGGCCGATTACAGCCGCGTCTCGCTGGCCGCGCTGCGCGAGGAGACCGGCATCGCCTATGACGAGCGGATGCAGGGCACGCTGCAGCTCTTCCGCACGCCGCAGCAACTGGAGGCTTCCGCCAAGGACGTCAAGGCGCTTGCCGCCGATGGCGTGCCTTACGAGGTGCTCGATCCGGCCGGCTGCGTGCGCGCCGAGCCGGCGCTTGCCCATGTGCGCGAGAAGATCGTCGGCGGCCTGCTGACGCCGGCCGACGAGACCGGCGACTGTTTCAAGTTCACCCAGGCGCTGACGAGCCGCGCCGAGACGCTGGGCGTCACCTTCCAGTGGAACACCAAAATCGAGCGGCTGGAGGCCGAGGGCGGGGCGATCCGCGCCGTGATCACCGATCGCGGCCGCATGACGGCCGACGCTGTCGTCGTCGCGCTCGGCAGCTATTCGCCGCTCCTTGTCGCCCCGCTTGGCATTTCGCTGCCGGTCTATCCGGTGAAGGGCTATTCGCTGACCATCCCGATCACCCGGCCCGAGCGCGCGCCGGAATCCACCGTGATGGACGAGACCTACAAGATCGCCATCACCCGGCTGGGCGACCGGATCCGCGTCGGCGGCATGGCGGAAATTTCGGGCTACACCAACGATCTCGCGCCCGCGCGCCGGCGCACGCTGGAACATTCGGTCAGCGACCTCTTCCCCGGCGGGGATCTCGCCAAGGCCAGCTTCTGGTCCGGCCTGCGTCCGATGACGCCCGATGGCACGCCGGTGATCGGGCCGACCAAGGTGGCCGGCCTGTTCCTCAACACCGGCCATGGCACACTCGGCTGGACCATGAGCACCGGCTCGGCCCGCGTCATCGCCGACCTCGTCTCCGGCAAGGCGCCGGAGATCGATGCGCGGGATCTGGCGATCTCGCGCTANCGGCCTGTTCCTCAACACCGGCCATGGCACACTCGGCTGGACCATGAGCACCGGCTCGGCCCGCGTCATCGCCGACCTCGTCTCCGGCAAGGCGCCGGAGATCGATGCGCGGGATCTGGCGATCTCGCGCTACTAGAGCATCAGACTGAAAATCGCACGCAGTCCGATGCTCTAATTTTTTGTTTTTGCATCGGATTTTTCCGAAAACCGGTTCCCACTTTTCGGTCCGATGCTCTAAGAGCGAGAACCGATCGGCTGAAACAGCAAAGCCCGCCATATCCGGCGGGCTTTGCTGTTTTGCTGGACGATGAGCGCGGTTTTGCCCGCCTTCTCGACGCTTTCCGACAGGCTGGTCTCCGCGCATCTGGCATTATGACATTTCGCCGCGCGAAGACCTGTTGCAGTGTCGGCCCGGCTCAGCCGCCCGGGATCGGGTTCTTGGCCTCGCGGGCTTCGGCCAGGCCCTTGATCGCGTCGCGATTGCCGGTGGCCGCCAGGCTTTCGAAGATCTGGATGGCGTTGCCGTACTGGTTCATCGACATATAGGCATAGCCGCGCAGCACCATGAGATCAGCGCGTTCCGGCGTCAGTTCGGCCCGGCGGTCGAGAAGCAGCAGGGCTTCGGAATAGCGCCGCGCCTTGAAGGCGGCCAGGGCCTTGTTCGTCAGCAGCGCCACCTGCAATTCGCTGGCCTTGTGCTGGTCCATTGGCCCCTTGGTGGCGGCGGCGGCGGCGTTTTCGGTCAGGCCCATGCGCAGATAGGCAAGGCTCTGGCCATAGGCGGCATCGCCGCGGGTGCGGCTGTCGCTGCTCTTCAGCGCGGCGCCGAAAGAGCGGCTGGCCTCGGCGGGGCGGTTCAGCTCCATCAGGCACCAGCCGCGCTGGAGAGCGGCGGCCGGGGCCAGCGTCTGGGCATCGGCAAAGCCCGTGCAGCCCTTGCGCGCCGCAGCATGGGCGCCGGCAACCTTGCGGTGCCTGGGCGCGGCCTGCGCCGCGGGTTCCGCATCCGAGACGTAAGCCAGGCTGGCGGTCTGCTGTGCCGCCGGCGCACGTTGCGCCGAACTGCGCACGGGAGCCAGCGGCGCAGCGGGCGCAACGGCAGCCGGGGTGCCGGCAAGCGGGGCGTTGGCCAGCGGCGCGCCTGCGACTGCGGTTTCCCGCGCCTGGGCGGAGGCGATCGGCGCAACCGTTTCGATGGCGCGGGCCGGAGCACCATCGCCCGCGGACGCGCGGGGGCCATCCAGATACTCGGCCAGCACCACCGGCATGGCGTGGGCAGTCGCTTCGGCGCGCGCGCCGGCCTTGCCGATATTGGCGATGCGCGCGGAGCGCGGGCCCCAGTCGCTTTGCAGGCGGGCGAAGACCGACGCCATCTTCAGCTCGCGCGCCGTCAGCGCCAGGCCGTAAGCCGCCGGCTCGTTGTCGCGCTGCCAGGTCAGCGAGGTGGCGAACCATTGCAGCGCCAGCGGCTGCTGGTTGAAGGCGCGGGCGTACCAGCCGAATTGTTCGGCCAGCGCACCGTCCCGCGCTTCGCTGGCCTCGCGGCCCATGCGCGCCAGCACGTCTGGCTGCAGCACGATCGGCGGATCCAGCGCCAGCACATTGGCGGCGGCGGCCAGATAGGTCTTGTGCGCGTCGTCGGATGCGGCGCGCCAACGATAAAGGATGTCTTCCGCCTCCTGCGGCGCCTTGCGGGCGATCAGCACCAGCGCCAGACCCTGGGCGGCCTCGGCCGTGTCGTCGGCCGCGCGCGCCTTGCGGAACCAGACCTCGGCCTGGGTCATCTTGCCGCGCCGCTCATTGTACCAGCCGAGCAGCAGGGCATCGCCGGCGCGATGTTCGGTTTCGGCAAGCTTCTCCATCCGGGTCACGTCATCGGGCGAAACGATGGCCGTCGCATCCTTGGCGCCGGCGGCCATGAACTGGCGCGCGAGATCGTCGCGCACGCCGTCGAACTCGCCGGTGCCGGCGGGCGTCTTGCGCTCCAGGGCGAGCAGGCCGCGCACGGTTTCGGGCGGCAGCAGCGAGGCGGCCTTCTGCATGGTGGCGCTGCGCTCGGCCGTCACGTCGCAATGGCCGAGAACATAGCGATAGGCATCCTCGGCGCGCTGGGCGCGGTTGGTCTTGGCGAAGGCTTCCGCCACGCGCCAGAGCATGTCGACCTCGTCGCAGACGAGCAGGCCCGGATGGGCCGCGCCCTCGGCGATCACCTCCTCATAGCGCTTGCCGTCGGAGGCGGCGACCAGACGTTCGCGCGCATCGGCCAGCTGCAGCAGGCTGGCAAGTTCGGACGGCGGCTGCCAGCCGGCCTGCTTCTGCTGGCGTTCGGCAATGGCCTTGTGCAGGGCATCATACTGGCCGGCGCCATAGAGCTTCCACATGCGGTCGAGCTCGGCATCCACCGTCGCCTTCGGGGCCAGCGGATCGGCCGGGGGCTGCCAGTCGGGATAAAGCGCCTTCAGGCGTGCGATTTCCGCCTGGAGACGCACGGTGTCGCCGCGCTGGGCAAAGAAGCGCAGGGCGCTTTCATCGACATCCGGCATGGCGCTGGCGGCGGCGGCGACAACCGGGGTTGCCTCGGGCGCTGCCGGAGCGAGGTCGACAACCCCATTGGCCGGCTTGTCGTCGGTGCGGCCGGCCGCCGCTGCCATCGCGGCTGCGGCCGGCTGGGCGGCGGGCGCATCCGTTTCATAGACGGGTGGCATGGCGGGCGGCATGGCCTGGGCCAGGAGAACGGGCATGTCCTCGCGCGGCGGGCGCCAGGCGACGGGCTGTTGCAGCGCCGTGGAGGTCTGCAGCTGCGGCAGGCTGCCCGTCACCAGGACGTCATCGCCGGTGGCCATTGCGGGCGGGCCGAGATACTGGCCGGCATGAAAGCCGAGCACCGCGAACAGCGCGGAGGACAGAACGAGGGTACCGGACTTAATCATGGGCGTCTCCCGAAGGAATGGAGCCGGCGCGTCGGCCGACGGCGGCGAGCGGGCGGCGGATGGCCACCGCTGCCGCCGGAACAGGTGAGGAGCAGGGCAATGACGGGTCGCGCATCATCCGTGCCGCCGCCCAAGACCGCGCAGGAGAAGCGTGGTGATGACGCCGAGGATGGCGAAGGCGGCGAGGAAGAGCAGCGCGAAATAGAGGATGTTGGTCGACATCCAGTTCGCGGCGATCAGCCGCCAATTGCCGATCGAGAAGGGCTGCGTCGGCGTCAGCCGGATATCCTGCGGCGCCAGGGTCGCCACCGTCGCGGTCTGGCTGTCGAGCGCGGCGACGCGGCCGGAAACCTTGTTCCAGAGCGCCTGCGCCGTCAGTGCGGCCATGCCGCGCTCCAGATCCTTCGGTGTCGGCGCCGTGGCCAGCGTCCAGATGCCGCCCGCCTGAGGGCTTTCCGCCTGAGCCATGATCAGATCGGCCGAGCGCGGCGGCTGATAGACGGTCTCGCTTTGCGGCAGGATGTGCAGCTGGTCGAGCGAGAGGTCGAGATTGCGCCTCAGCCAATTGTTCACCCGGCTGGCGCTTTCGACCAGCCCCGTGCCGGACACCTGGCCGCGCCAGCTGTCGATGGCGGAGGGCGCGGTGGCGATCGCATGGGTCGGCAGGTCGCCCCAGTTCGCCTGTGCGGCCGTCGCCACCTTCATCTGGGCGACGAGGGCCGGGGGCAGCTGCGCCAGCGTGCCGACGATCAGCGCATTGCGGTTGTCAAGCCCTTCCGGCGAGCCCACGGTTTCCAGCGGGATCGGCTTGCCGGCGCTCATCGCCAGCCGGCCCGCCAGCGTGGCGGCTGCCGACAGGCTTTCCGCCGTCGGCCGGTCGAGATAGAGCGCGGTCGGGCGCGGCTGGTCCTCGCCATAAGGCGCGCTCATGCCGACGGTTGCCGCCAGATTGGGGCTCGTGGCGATGCGGGCGAAGTCCGGCATGTGGAATTCGGTCGTGTCGAACAGCGCGAAGCGCGGCTTCGTCTGCGCCGGCGTTCCGGTGGCGCAGACCGCATCCTCGTCGGTCACGAGCACGGCCTCGATCGCCACGGTGTTCACGCCCGGCGCGAAATGGCGCAGGCTCAGCCGGATCGGCAGATGCTGCATCAGGCCGCCGCTGCCGGCCGCGATCGGCGCCGTGGTGGTGATGTCGCCGTTGACGTAGATGTTGACGCGGCTGCCGGGCCGCACCGCGCTCGAATAGGCGGCATCGAGCAGCAGTTCCGCCTGGCCATAGGCGCTGGCATAGAAATCGTCTGGCAGACCCACCAGGAATTCCGTGCGCATCCGCCGGCCGGTGGTTTCGGTCGTCGTCAGGCCGAAGCGCGACAGGGCGAGCTTGGCTTCGCCGGTCAGAAGCGGTGCATCGGGGGCATGGAAAGAGGCCGTGGCCAGGCTGTGCCGCTCGGTTGCGGCGTCTGCCGGGGGAAGCAGGCGGTCGAGCGCCGTCTGCACCGCCCTCGGCGTCGGGCCGCTGACGACAAGCGCCGTCGGGCCGGCGCCGCTGCTCCCGGCCGTTGCCATGGGCAGGGGCACATAGCCGAGCGCCGGGCCGCTGGCCGCCGAGGCGGGCAGAGTGGGCACGAGATCGGCAAGTTCGCTCTGCGTGCCCAGGAAGACGGTCAGGCCGCTGGTCTGGGTGACCGGCGGCAGGTCTGCCCGCACCGTCACCGTCTGGTTGGCGCCGTGAACGCGCAGCGACAGCGCCTGCGCCAGGCGCATCAGCATGTCGGCGGAGCCCGAGCTGGCCATGGCCGGCGCGACGATGGTGATGGCCGTGCGCCCCTTGCCGTCCGGCGCCACGGCGGCCAGATCGTTCAGCTGCGTCAGCCGGCCGACGAGCGGGGCGGCGAAGGTGATGAAGCTCTCCTGCGGACGAATGTCCGTCCACAGATCGAAGGTCGACTGGATGGTGCAGTCCGTACGGTGGCGCTGATGGGCCGCAATGGTGACCACATTGGCGCCGGGCTGCAGCACGCCGGCGGGAATGGCCAGCGCCAGCCCGGTCACCCTGTCCGACGAGGCGATCGGCGTTTCGCCCAGCGTCACATTGTTGATGGTGACGGACAGGCGCGAGCTTTCTGGCGCAATCACGATGGCGTTCTGATAGCCGAGCGTGATCGTCTGTGCCGCCGCTGCCTGTTCCGCCGTCAGCGAGACGGTGAAGCTGCGGCGGTCGTCCTCGCCTGCGAGCGTCAGCTTCTCGAAGGGCAGGAAAGGCCGGCGAAGGGTTGTCGGGTCGATGACGGGCGCGGCCGGCGCGGTCACCACGGCCGGTATGCCGGGGGCTGGCTGGACATCGGCAGGGCGCTCCGGCGTCATGTCGAAAGGCTTCAGCGTCTGTGCGGCAAGGCCCGTGGGCAGGATGGCCGGCAGGGCGGTGGCGAGGAGGCAGGCGAGCAGCGTGCGTTTCATGGCGATCACCGTCCCTTCGCCGGTGCCGGCACCGGCAGCTTGGGCCTGGCCGAGCCGAGGCCGCGCAGCATGTAATAGAGGCCGCGATTGGTCTGGTAGGCGGCGATGCCGAGGAAGCTCAGCGTGCCCCGGATCAGGCCCGGATTGCGGCGGCGGCCCATCTGGAATTCGCTCCACTGCGCGGAATTGGCGAACATCAGATCGGCGATCAGCCGGTGGTCCAGCGCCCGCTGCGGCGCGAAGGTGCAGCCGACGCTGATCGCTTCGCCTTCGCCCTTGCTGCTGCGCACGACATTGACCGCCATCGTGTCCGGAATGCCCTCGCTATAAGGCTTGACGCGGATGGCCTCGATATTGCCGGCCTTCAGCGGCGCCAGGCTCTGGTCGTAGACATGGACCAGCAGACCATCGACGGAGACGTTGTCGATGACGGCAGGGTACCAGGCATCGCCCACCTTGAACTCGCAGCGGCGCTTCACAGTCACGCGGCGGGCGGCGGACTTGTCGCCGCGCTCGGTCACGGCGCCCAGCGCGCAGCCGGCGAAGATCAGGTTCAGAAGGTTCCAGCCGCCGACGACCAGCGTCACGTCCGCCTTGGTCGGCTCGACATAGAGGCGGTAGACCACCATGCCCATCGCTGCGATCAGGATCGCGAAGATGATGAAGAAGGGCGCGCTGATTTCCGAAAGGCGGCTCTGCGTGATGGATTCGTCCTTGGCGGTGACCTTGAAGGTCGGCTTGCTCGGATTGAGCATGACCGAAATGACGGCCGGCAGCAGATGAACGGTCTGCACATATTCATAGAGCTCGGAAATCCACGGCCAGCGGAAGCGGCCATAGAGGTAGTTCTGCATCAGCAGATTCACGAGCATGTAGGTCATCGTATAGGCAAGGAACTCGCCGCCTGAGCCGACGAAGATCTCCAGGTCGAAGAACAGGTAGAACAGGGGCGCGATGAGGAACATCGTGCGCGGGAAGGGAAACAGCCAGAACAGCGTGGACGACATGTAGCAGAGCCGCTGGGCGAAGGTCAGGCCGCCCTTGAACAGCGGCTGACGGAAGATCAGGATCTGCATCATGCCCTGGGCCCAGCGCGAACGCTGGCCGATGAAGCTGGCGAAGGTGGCCGGCTGCAGGCCGGCGATCAGCGGCTTGTCGACATAGACGCTGTTCCAGCCGCGGCCGTGCAGCGCCAGTGCGGTTTCGCAATCTTCGGTGATGCTGACGCCGGAGAAGCCATCGGTGTCCTGCAGCGCCTCACGGCGCAGCACGGCGGCGGAGCCGCAGAAGAAGGAGGCGTTCCACTTGTCCAGGCCGCGCTGGATCAGTCCGTAGAACATCTCGTTCTCGCTCGGCATATGGCCGAAGGTGTTGAGATTGCGCTCGATCGGGTCGGGATTGAGGAAGAAGTGCGGGGTCTGAACCAGGAAGAGCTTGGGATCTTCCTCGAAATAGCCGACGGTCTCCAGCAGGAAATCGCGTGCCGGCGCATGGTCGGCGTCAAAGACCACCACCAGCTCGCCCTCGGACTGCTTCAGCCCGTTGTTGAGATTGCCGGCCTTGGCATGTTCGTTGCGCTCGCGGGTGAGATATTTCACGTCGAGATCGGCCGCCAGCCGGCTGAGCTCGGCATGGCGGCGCTCAGCAGCGCGCGCCGAGGGAATGTCGGTGGCCGAACGCTTCTGCACGGTGCCGCCATCGTCGAGCAGCCAGACCGTCAGCTTGTCGGCGGGATAATCCATGTTCTTGGCGGCAGCCAGCGTGTTGGCCAGAAGCTGGGCGTCTTCATTATAGGTGGGGACGAACACGTCCACCGTCGGCCGGTAAGCCGTCGTGCCGGGGCGCTTCTTCTTTTCCGGCAGCGGCATGGACACCAGGAACAGGCTGAGCGCCAGCATGGCGACCGAATACATCTCCACCAGATAGAGCAGGAAGCCGGGAATGAAGTTTTCCAGCTGGTTGAGCGGCGGCAGGGTGCTGGTCGTGCGCCAGTAGACATAGCGCAACACGATCGCCGTGCCGAAGCCCAGCCCGATCAGGCGCCAGTTGCCCTCCGCTTTCATGACCTTCAGAATGGCCAGCAAGGCCATGCAAAGGAAGGCGGCCACCAAATGCGTCTGCAAGCTGATTGGCAGGGTGACAAGCGTCAGCACGAAGAGCGACACGAGCATCCAGATCAAAAAATTGACCGCCTTGGCCATGGTGAAGAAGTTCCCTGTTCGCAGCGATGAAGCATGTCAAGCCGCCGCGCTATTCGCCGGCGGATGAAGGTCTTCTCGACAGTCGTTTGCAATGCCCACGTCATGTAAGCGTGAACACATTGATAATTCGTTCATCTATTGCAGTGCGGCATAGTTTTGCCTGATGCCTTGGCCAGCAGACGAAACATTGCCGAAGCGGATGCTGACAGGTTGCAAGATCAGACCGGTTTTGATCCCGTCCGGCCAGACGATGCACTTGAATATCCTGGGCATCGTCTGGTTCTTGCTCCCGTCCCGGCGCCTTACGGCGCC
This sequence comes from Xaviernesmea rhizosphaerae, assembly GCF_001938945.1. Classification (GTDB taxonomy): domain Bacteria; phylum Pseudomonadota; class Alphaproteobacteria; order Rhizobiales; family Rhizobiaceae; genus Xaviernesmea; species Xaviernesmea rhizosphaerae. The sequence continues at coordinate 73,654 of NZ_MKIO01000041.1, read as the reverse complement.
GGGATGACGGGGGCCGCCGGAATGGCGGGGGCGGCAGCTGCAGCAGGCATTGCGGTTGCGCGCGGGATGCCGACCGTGCGGGCTTCCGCATTGACATCGGCCGGTGCGGGCAGGTTCGGCGCCGGAATGAACACGGCCGGCGTCTGTGCGGAAGGCGCGAAGGCGGCGCTGCCGGTTGCGGCCGAAGGCAGCTGTGGGATCGCGGCGGCATTCTCGAGGCTGGGCTGCGCGCGGGCGGCAAGCGCGGTGGCCGGCCGGGGCGCTGCAGCCCGTGTCCTCGCGCCGGCGGGCGGGAGACTGTAGATCGGCTTGCCGACCATCCCGATGCGCGGATCGGGCTTCGGTGCCGGCCCATAGGGGTTCCACTGCGGATGTTCAAAGCCGCCGGACAGGGTGTAGTGATACATGACGGCCAGCAGGGATTCGATGGAGCCCCGGTCGCACAGCCGAAGGCGTGTGCGGATCATGCCGAGATCGTTGACGCCGTTGCGGCCATGCTCGGACGAGGTGATCTGCTGCCAGGCATAGAGGCAGCTCTCGCCGCCACTGGATCCATAGGCATAGCCGAAGGCGCCATAGCCGTTCTGCTGATAGGTGGAGGCCATGCGCATGCGCATCGTCGGGAACTGCGCCCGGATGTCGCGCGCCATCGTATCAGTCGTGAAGCCGGACAGGGACAGGCGGTCGGCACGCTCAAAAGCCGAGGCGCCGGGGCCGTAGAACTGCACCTTGATATAGTTCTCGCCGGGCGTGCGCGTGTTGGTTTCCAGGAGGATATCCTGCGCCACTGCGTTGGAATAGTTGCGCTCCACCACGCTGACGATGGCGGGGCCGCCCGGCGGCGGAAAGGCCATGGCCTTCTCGACCGGGACCTCGGCCGGCATGGCGTTCATCTTCAGGCCGCCGGGCGTGCCGCAGGCCGGCAGGCACAAAAGGACCATGGCGATCATCGCATGGCGCAGCGAAGCGGTAGTGGCCATTCGGCCTATGGTCGACGTTAGCACCAGGCTCACCCATCGGAGAATCAGTTTCCATTGGGTTAATTTTCGAATTTCATGGTTAACAAATCCTTAACTGCCGCCTGGCCCGCTTACCCTCTGTTAAGCTTCGGCCAAGCCACAGCCCGCATTTCGCCGTAAAGCCTATAGGGTCACGACAATTTTCTGCGCGGTTTGCAGAGTTATACGGTGCGGCCGGACGCCAGTTGCTGTGCGCACGGATAGAAACCTCTGCGCGACGACGGAACCGCAGGGCAGCTTCCGCGCTTATCGGTTCTCATCCGAGACAATGACGATGGTTCGCCGGCTTTCTTTAATCCGTGCGAGGGCCAGGGCGATTCCGTTTTCGCCGGAAAGGCTCTATGCCGGTCAGGGGACAAGGCCTCGGCGCGGCGCCGGAGCGAGAACGACAGATGAGCGCGCATCGGCCGATGCCGCGCGGCGAGGAGAGTGACTGTGAGCGTTGCCTTTGTGAAGGAAGAGAGTGCCGAAGCCGCGGCGGAAACCCTGCTGCCGGACCGGCCCATCTCGCCGCATCCCAATCTCGTCACGGAGGCGGGCTTGGCGGTGCTGGAGGCCCAGCTGGCTGAGGCGCGCGCGGCCTATGCGGTCGCCAATGCCATGGAGGATGTCAATGAGCGCCGCCGCCAGTCCGCCGGTCCCTTGCGCGACCTGCGCTACCTGACCGAGCGGGTGCGCACCGCTCAAGTGATGCCCGCGCCCGAAGACGGCGCCGCCGTGGCCTTCGGCAGCCGCGTCACCTTCCGCCGCGAGGATGGGCGCACCCAGACCTATCGCATCGTCGGCGAGGACGAGGCTGACCCGAAGGCCGGATCGATTTCCTATGTCTCGCCGGTGGCGCGGGCCCTGATGGGTAAGACGGTCGGCGATCTCGCCACCGCCGGCGGGCAGGAGCTGGAAATCCTGTCGATCGGCTAGCGGTGTGCTTTCGACGTTTGCACCCGTTCACGGCACCCCCGGAAACAAATGTCAAAGTCATTCAACAGAGCCTGTCGCGCAAAATGCTCACCGACTCTGTGAGCACGACATGCGACGCAAGGACGGCCGCAAGGCGCGGACAGCGACTCTGAAACGGCGCGGCGCGCTTCGGATCCTGCAGAGCGCGATCGGTCCAGGCCGCACCTTTCCCGCGCGCGAATAATCTTTTCTCGAACCAGCCGAATTTAGAATGGGCATTCGCCAGACTCTGATTTTTCGGCCGGTATCTTCTTTGTCTATAAATTTTATCGATATTATTCTTTCCGGTAACAGAGAGGCCGGGGCCGGAAGGCGGGTGCCGCGGATGTGTAGGGCGGGCGTCGCAGGCGGACCGGCCGAAACGCGCGGCGGCCTGCAAGATCGCTCAGTTCTCCTTCGCCGCCCGCAGGGGCTCTTGTTTCAGCCGGAAGGACAGACCATGACGCTTGTAACCCCGCTCTTCTTCCCCGCTCAGCCGCTGCCGCCGGTGGAGGATCACGCCGATGCGCTGAAGGCGGCCATGCGCCATGTGGCCGCCACGGTCTCCGTGATTACCGCCGGCACGCAGGATCGTACCGGTGCCACGGTGACCTCGGCGACCGCGCTTTCGGTGGAGCCGGCCACGATGATCGTCAACATCAACCGCACCTCCTCCTCCTGGCCCGTCATCGCCCGCCATGGCCATTTCTGTGTCAATATTCTCCAGGAAAGCCAGCAGGCAATCGCCGATCGCTTTGCCGGCAAGGGCGGGCTGAAGGGCGCAGAGCGTTATCAGGATGCCGAATGGACCGTGCTGTCCAGTGGCGCGCCGGTGCTGGCCGATGCGCTCTTTGCCATCGACTGCGTGCTGGAAGAGGCGATCGAGCGCCATAGCCACGCCATCCTGATCGGCCGGGTCGTGGCCGTCTCGGGTGAAGGCGGCACGCCGCTGCTCTATCGCCAGGGCCAATATAGCGGCTACAAGCCCTGATGGCCGACTGATCGCCGCATGGCAAGGACGATGGTCTGCGTCTCGCGCCTGCTGCCCGCATCTGTCGCAGGCGCGCGCGGCCGGGATGATCCGGCGAGGCTTGCCCGCCGGATCGGTCTGCAGACCACCGCCTGCAAACGCATGGTGGCTAACGCAGAGCGAGACTTGCGGCATGGTGACGATCGGGCCCGAGCCGCTCATCCGTCGGCCCAGCCATGAACAGTTGAAAACAGGGATTGTCGCGGCTCGGCCCGAGGATGACGTGCCATCCGACGCCTGAGCGGCCGGGCGCGTGCGCTGCCGTCCCTATCACGAGGCCGCCGCGTGCGCTGCCTGTCTCTGCCGGCCTTGCCGGCGTTTTTCCTTGCATCTCTTATTGGGAGTCCCGCTCATGTCGCCTCTTCACGCCCTGCGCAAGCCCGCGGCATCGGATGCCGCATCCGTGCCCTCGCGGGATCAGCTCTTCGCCCGCGCCGAGGCGCTGGCCGCCGACCTGACGGCGCGCGGCGCCGAGCTCGACCGGGACGGCCAGCCGCCTTCGGCCGAGATCGCCGCGCTGAAGGCTGGCGGCCTGCTCAATGCGCTGCATGATCCCGAAATCGGCGGCGGTGGCCTTGGCTGGGTCGATGGCCTGCGCCTGACCCGCATCCTGGCGCGGGGCGAAAGCTCGATCGGGCAATTGCTCGGCTATCACTATGTCAACAGCCAATATGTGCTCTGGGCGGTTGCCGATGCCGACAAGGCCCGCCGCATCGCGCAGGAAACGGTGGAAAAGAGCCTCTATTGGGGCGCGGCCGTCAATCCGCGGGACCCAGGCCTGACGCTGACGCGAGAGGGCGACCATTTCCGCCTCAATGGCCGCAAGAGCTTTTCAACCGGCGCGCGGATTTCCGACTGGATCAATGTCGGCGCCACGCTCGATGACAGGATCGCCCAGTTCGCCGTGCCGACCGATCGCGCGGGCTATATCGCCCATGATGACTGGGACAATATCGGCCAGCGCCTGTCGGACTCCGGCAGCGTCGAGTTCCGCGATTTCCCCGTCTATGAGAGCGATTTCCTCTTCGCCCCCACGGCGCCGGATGCGCCTGCTGATGTCAGGGCGAGCTTCAACACGCCGCTGATCCAGCTGGTCTTCGCCAATTTCTACATCGGCACGGCGGAAGGCGCTCTGGACACCGCGCTCGACTATGTCCGCACCACCACCCGGCCCTGGATCACCTCGGGCGTCGAGCGTGCGGCCGACGATCCTCACATCCTCGAACGCGTGGGCGAATTCCGCGCCAGCCTCAGGGCCGCCGCAGCCCTGGCCGATGTCGCGGCCGAAGCGGCCGAGACGGCGCTCGCCCGCCCCGGTGTGACCGCGCGCGAACGCGGCGAGGCGGCGATCGCGGCTTACGAATCCAAGGTCAACGCCACCCATGTCTCGCTGGAGATCACCTCGCGCATCTTCGAGCTGATGGGCGCCCGCGCCACAGCCGGCCGCCACCGCTTCGACCGCTACTGGCGCAATGTCCGCACCCACACCCTGCACGATCCGGTGTTCTACAAGGCCCGCGAGGTCGGCGACTTCGCGCTGAACGACCGGATTCCGCCCGTGAGCCTGTATAGCTGATCCGGCATCGTTGACGGCCATATATGCTCCGGTTGCCCCACCCTGCCGCCGGAGCGCCCCCCCGCCCCCGAAGGAAGACCACGAAAAACGCGCAGCGGATCAATTTCGGTCCGAAGCGCTCGCTTTCGGTACGCCCTACAGGGTTCCATCATCGACATCTGATATTGCGTAGGGATGGCGCCCGGCATGCCGGCGTCGTTTACCATAGGCTGCGGAAAGATCACCTGCCTTGAAAAACCAGCCTTTCTCGTTGTTGCCTTAAATAACACAACCAAATACAACCTCCGGAAAGCCACCGGAGATTACCATGAAGCTGCTTCCAGCCATCGCCACGCTGTGCGCCATGACCGTCGTTGCCGGCTGCGCACCGACCCAGCAGCAATTTCTCGCCATGCAAGAAACGGTTCGTGGCAGTGCGAAGGCTCGTCAACTGGCCTTGGAAAGCTGCATGAAGGATGCCCGGCCGGGGGATATCAAGGCGGCGGCGATTGTGACCGACTCGTCCGAAAAGGCTGCACCACGCCTTGTCTGCAGCCGCCTGATCGAGGCCCTGCGGTCCGGCCGCATGACCTATGCGGACCTTGTAGACCTGAAGCAGGGCCGGCCGACGCCGAAGCTTATCAGGATCTTCCAGGGGCGTTGATCGTGCCTGGTGACGGGATCGGCACTGCGGAGGCTTCGGCTCTTTCTCAAGCTTGATCTGCCCGCGATCTGGTCAGCGCCGCGATCTGCGCGACGCAATCCTCAACCGACAGCTGAAAGGTGTCCAGCCGCAGATCGGCGCTCCAGGCTTCGAAGCGACGCGCCTCGATCTCTGCCCAGCTTGGGACGCTCTCGCCTGGCAAGGCTTGCCGTGTTTCCGCCCGATGCCGATGTATCGCGGCATTCGAGCAGACGACTTCAACCTCGATGAAGGGCCTGCCCGCCGCGATCGCGACGCTCCTGAAGGCGTCACGCGTCACGTCCAGGGGATTGACGGAATCGGTGATCACCATATTGCCCAGCCGGAGATTATCGGCAGCCAGCCGATAAAGCGCGACATAGCCGGCCGGTCCGACATCCCGTTCCGCCAGAGGCGCATGGGCAAGAATGGCCTGCTCGATCGTATCCACCCGCAGATAGCAAGCACCGAGAGAGCGCGCCAATGCGCCGGCGATCGTGCTTTTGCCTGACGCCGGCAGGCCGCCAAAAATGATCAGCATTCGTCTGCCTGTCTGGTTGGTCGCGACCGGAATAGACGAGGCTAGGCCCCGCCTGCTGGAGAGGCCTTTGCCCAGTGCGAAATGCCGAGCGGCCTTAGTCGATGGGCATCAAAAGAGGCTAGTTTCGTCGCTCCTCGGATCTCCGTCAATCTGGAAGGCGGCGTAGAGGCCAGATCGCGCCTTGCGTCGCCATGGCTTGGCCGGCGAGTCTGGATCAATCGTAATGTGCGCCATAGCCAGGACGGCATGCTCGCTGTGCGGGCACCGTGCCGCCCATTGGCCCGCCGGGTCGGCGATCCCCGAGGGCATGACGATGCTCTGCGGCGTATGAGCCGAGAAGCTTAGCCAATAGGAATTGCTCGCGGCATGCCCCAGTGCTTCTGCCGCGAAAGCCGTCTGAGGCGATTCTCCCGTGGTTGAGAAGAGCACACAATCGACATCGCGCTGTTCATAGTCGATGAAGACCTCGGGGTAGTGCAACTCCATCCCAAGTGAACAGCCAAAGCGAAACCCGTCTACCTCGAAGGTCACGGGCCTCTTTCCCGGTGAATACATGAATGAGATTTTGGTGTTCGACAGAAGCCGCTCGTCGTAGCGCGTGACCAGATCGCCTCGGTCAGAGATCACGTACAGGCTGTTATGCGGTCGATGCGGTTCCGAGAGCCGATGAGCCGCTCCAAAGACGGTCCACAGTTTGAGTTGCCCCGCAAGCGCTCGGATCGCCTCGATCTCCGTGCGAAAAGCATCCCAGTTGCACCGGCTCCAGTCTGATGGTCCGATCTCTCTGCGGCCGAGCGACGACATGATGCGCTTGTTCGGCGAGCACAGGGTGCCCTCGGGAAAATGAAGGAGCCGCGCGCCTTCCAGACGGGCCTTATTCATGAGATCGCGCATCTCTGCGCCACTGGCGCGAAGCGCCGGCAGATCGCTGGGATCATCGAAAAAGCGTGTTTGCGCCACTGCCATCGGGAACGAGTGGAACCCAGGCGTGTCGTGCGTGTGGCGGAAATGTCGTAATGCTGCTGTGTAGGACTCGCCGGTTTTGGCGCAACGGGAGCGAACGCGACGCTTGAGCTTGGCATTTCGGGTCATGAACTGGCCTTTCACGTCCCGGACGCAGTTCCCCAGCAACACGTCCGAAACGGCCGGACCAAAACAATTGACCTGAGACTGAAGTCCCTTTGCCTCTGACAAAGGCCATGCTGGGGAAGGCCGAAGAGGTTGCGCGCAGGCCACGCGGAGCCAGCATGCTTCGGCTTCCGTCGATTCGTCAAGCGGCCGAACCGGCCTCGTTTCGTCCGCTCGGCAGGGGCCGACGCGTGCCCGGCTCTGTCTGTTCCTTTACCATCCGACCGTTTTTCGCGGAGGATGCCGGCGGCCCATTCCGAACAAGGCCGCCGACCGTCTTGCTACGCCCTTACTCCGCCGCCTGCGCCGCCCAGCGCGCCAGATCACGGTAGCCGGCGCCCGGATGCGGGGCCGCCAAGCGGTCGCCGCGGCCGAAGAGCTTTTCGCGCAGCGTGCCCGGGCGGTAGTCCTTCTTGTAGACGCCGCGTTTCTGCAGCTCCGGCACCAAGAGGTTCACCGCATCCTCGAACGTTTCCGGCGTGACGGCATAAGCGAGGTTGAAGCCGTCGACATCGGTGTCCTCCACCCATTCCTGCAGCAGATCGGCCACGGTCTCGGGCGAGCCGACGAAGACGGGGCCGAAGCCGCCGATGCCGACCCAGTCGGCCATCTCGCGCACCGTCCATTCCCGGCCGGGATCGATGGTGGTGAAGGTTTCCACGGCCGATTGCACGGCATTGGTCTGGCGGTGGCGCAGCACCTCGTCGGGGGAGAACTGGCCGAAATCGAGCCCGGTCCAGCCGGAGATCAGGGCTAGCGCGCCCTCATAGGAGACATAGCGGCGATATTCGTCGAACTTGCGCTTGGCCTCGGCATCGGTCTCGCCCAGGATCACGGTCTGCAGGTTGAAGGCGAGAATGTCGCGCGGGTTGCGCCCGGCCTTTTCCGCCGCCTCGCGGACATTGGCGACATAGCGCTTGAGCACCGGCTTGGAGGGGGCGGCGACGAAGATGCACTCCGCGTGCCGCCCGGCGAAATCCTTGCCGCGCGAGGAGGCGCCGGCCTGGTAGAGCAGCGGCGTGCGCTGGGGCGAGGGCTCGCTCAGGTGAATGCCCGGCACGGTGAAGTTCTGGCCGTGATGGCCGATCGGATGCACGCGTTCGGGATGGGTGAAGATGCCGGTCTCGCGGTCGCGCACCACCGCGCCATCCTCCCAGCTGCCCTCCCAGAGCTTGTAGCAGACCTCGAGATATTCGTCGGCCAGGTCGTAGCGGTTGTCGTGCTGGCGCTGGCCTGCCTGGCCGATGTTGAGCGCGCCGCTGTTGAGATAGGAGGTGACGATGTTCCAGCCGACGCGGCCCTTGGTCAGATGATCGAGCGTGGAGATGCGCCGGGCGAAGGGATAGGGATGCTCGAAGGAGAGCGAGGCCGTCAGCCCGAAGCCGAGATGCTCGGTGAGATAGGCCATGGTCGGGATCAGCTGCAAGGGATCGTTGACCGGCACCTGCGCGGAATGGCGCAGGGCCGCATCGGCATTGCCGTTCAGCACGTCATAGACGCCGAGCACGTCGGCGATGAACAGACCGTCGAACTTGCCGCGTTCCAGCGTCTGGGCGAGGTTCACCCAGTAGTCGAGCGTCTTGTAGTCGGCCGAGCGGTCGCGCGGGTGGCGCCAGAGGCCGGGCGACTGGTGCCCGACGCAGCTCATGTCGAAGGCGTTGAGGCGGATTTCGCGCTGGCCCTTTGAATTGCTCATGATCGCCTCCTCTTCTTAGAAGGCGCCGCTGCGCGGCGGGGCGGTGTCGTTCAAATGGAAATTGCCGACCACATGATATTTCCAGCGCACGGGGTCGTGCACCGTGTGGGTGCGGGCATTGCGCCAGTGCCGGTCGAGGTTCAGCCCCTCGCGGGTGGCCGAGGTGCCGGCAAGCTCGAACAGGGCATTGGTCGCCTCGATGGCGATTTCGGTGGTCAGCGCCTTGGCGGCGGCCACGCTGAGCGAGGCTGCCACCGTGTTGGCCTCGGCCGGGTCGGCCTGGGCCAGGTCGATCTTGCGGCCGGCGACCTCGACGACGGCAGTCGCCGCTTCCAGCCTGATCGCCAGCTGGCCGACGCGCGAGACCGTCAGCGGATCGTCCGAGGCGCGCTCGACGCCGGCATTGGTCCAGGGGCGCGAGCGGGTGCGCACGAAGGTGACCGTTTCATTGAAGGCGGCGCGGGCAATGCCGAGATCGATGCCGGCATGCAGGATCTGCCCGACGGCGCCGATCGTGCCCGGCCGCTCGAAGCCCTTGTGATGGCGGACGATGGCGCCGGCCGGCACCGGCACATTGGTCAGGATCGTGGTGCCGCTGCCGGTGGTGCGCTGGCCGAAGCCGTCCCAGTCGTCGATGATCTCGACGCCCTCGGTGCCGCGCGGCAGGAAGGACATGGTCAGCTGGTCGTTCTCGTCCTTGGCGAAGACGACGATCCAGTCGGCAAACAGCACGCCGGTGGAATAGGCCTTGCGGCCATTGATGCGGAAGCCCTCGCCATCGGCCGTGATCCGGGTGTTGTACTGGCCGACCGTCTTGGTGCCGATCTCCGACAGCGCATTGCCGAAGCGGTCGCCCGCCAGCGCGCGCTCGAAATAGAAGCGCTTCTGCTCCTCGCTGCCGTCATGGCGCAGCGCCTCGAGAATGTAGAAATGGTTCTGCGGGATCTGGCCGATCGAGCCGTCGGCCTCGGCGAGGATGGCGATCACCTCGGCCAGCGTCGCATTGGAGGCGCCCAGCCCGCCATAGGCCTTGGGCACGGAGAGGGCCAGCAGGCCGGAGGCCGAGAGCGCGTCCAGCTCCGCATGCGGCAGGATGCGCTCGCGGTCGCGCTTGGCGGCGCCTTCGGCAAATGTCTTCGCCAGCTGGCGCGCGGTCTGAAGCGCTTCTGCCTCGCTGGTGATCCGAGCGGCATGCGGCGCATCCGGAGCCCGGCGCAGGGGAGAGGAGGATTGGGACATGAGGGGTCTCCCTGGATTATGGTGTTTGAAGCGATCCGTGTCAGGCCTTGCGGCTGGCGAAGCTGAGCGCCAACACGGTGAAGATCAGAAGGCCGGTGCCGACCTGCTGCCAGTAGAAATTGAGCCCGCTCATCAACAGCCCGTTGGCCACCAGGCTGAGCAGCAGCACGCCCAGCACGGTGCCGGCAATGTTGGGCCGGCCATGCGGATGCAGCGTCGTGCCGATGAAGGCGGCGCCGATGGCATTGAGCAGGAAGGCATTGCCCGAGGAGGGGATGTAGACGGTGACGGTCGAGGTCAGCACCAGGCCGGCGACGGCGGCGATCAGGGCGACCAGCACATAGGTTCCGGCGAGATGGGCCTTCAGCGTCAGGCCGGAATAGCGCACCACCTCCGCTTCCGTGCCCGTGGCCGACACCACGCGGCCGAAGCGGCTGCGCGAAAGGATGAGGCCGGCGATGAGGATGATGGCGCCCGCCACCAGCAGCGGCACCGGCAGGCCGGCCACTGTGCCCCGGCCGAGAAAGCGGAAGCTTTCAGGCACGCCCGCCGGCGGCAGATAGACGGGGTTGCCGCCATTGGTGAGAAGCTGCTGCACGCTGCGGCCGATGAACAGCGTGCCGAGCGTGGCGAGGAAAGGCGAAATGCCGATGCCCGCGATCAGCACCGCATTGAACAGCCCGACCAGCGCGCCGCCGCCCAGGCCCGCCGCCAGCGCCAGCGGCACGGGCTGGCCTGACAGCACCAGCGTGACGAAGCTGAAGCTGGCGAAATCCACCGCCGTGCCAATCGACAGATCGATGCCGCCGGCGGCGATCGCGAAGGTCATGGCGATGGCGACGATCGAGAGCAGGGTGAAGTTGTTGACCAGCACGCTCTCCAGATTGGCGAGGCTGAGGAAGCCGGGTGCGAGCGCCGAGAACAGGAGGAAGACGGCGACAAGCGCGACCGGCAGCGCGTGACGGCTGCCGAGGGCCAGACGGCGGCGCGTCTGCGGGGCGAGGGATGGGGACAGCGCGGTCACGGATCAGCCTTCCTTGCGCTTGAGCAGCGTGGTGGCGGAAACGACGAGGAGGATCAGCAGGCCCTGAATGCCGCTGACGAGCGTGCTCGACAGGTTCAAGAGCTGGAAGCCGTTGATCAGCACGCCGACAAACAGCGCCGAGAGCAGCGTTCCGGTGATGCTGGGCACCAGCCGGCGGGAGAAGACCGGGCCGAGCAGGGCGGTGACGACGACCGGCAGCAGCAGTTCGCCGGCCCCCGTGGTGGAGCCCGAGAGATAGGCGGCCGAGAAAATGCCGGCGAGGCCGCCGGACAGGCCGCTGAACAGGAAGGAGCCCGCAACGAAGCGGTTTACCGCCAGGCCTGAAGCGCGCGCGGCCTCGGGGAAGCTGCCGACTGCCTGAATCCTGAGGCCTAGCGGGGTGGCCTGCACCGCGAGCGCTGTGACCAGCGCAAAACCGATCAGCCCATAGGCAAGCACGGGCACGCCCAGCGGGCCGGCGCCGGAGAGGGTTTCGAGGAGCGGCGTGACGGCGGGGATCACCGTGTTCTGCGTCAGCACCAGCTCCAGCCCGCCGACGATGTTCATCACCGCCAGTGTCGCCAGCAGCGGGACGATGGCGAAGCGGGTGACGGCCACGGCATTGACCGCGCCGATGACAAGCCCCGTGGCCAGAGCCGCGCCGGCCGCGACCGCATCCGGCTGTCCGGCCTGCGACAGGCTGGCATAGACGGCGGCGCTGAGCCCCATATTGGCGGCCAGCGACAGGTCGATGCCGCCGGTGACGACATTGCCGCCGCCGGCGATGATGACGACGGTCAGCCCGATCGCCAGCACGCCCGAAATCGCCGACTGCGCCAGGATATTGCCGAGATTGAAGGGGCTGAGAAAGATCGGCGAGGACAGGGCAAAGATCAGGAGGACCAGCGCGAACACGGCGAAGGCACCGCCCTGAAGCCCGAGCTTGGCCGCATGCAGGCCGATCTGCGAGCGGGCGGGCACGGCGGCCTCCTCGCCCGGGTGATAGGGTGTGGCGGGGGTGACGAAGGCGGTCTCAGCCAGCATGGCGGGTCAACTCCGAGGAACCGGTGACATCGGCAAGAAGCGCGTCCACGGTCGCCGTTTCCGACGTCACCGTGCGCAGGATCTCGCCGCGGAAGAAGATGAGGATGCGATCTGTGAGGCCGATCAGTTCGTTGAGGTCGGAGGAGAGCACGATGACGCCCGCGCCCTTCTCGGCGAGTTCGGCGATCAGCGCGTAGATCTCCACCTTGGCGGCGATGTCGACGCCGACGGTCGGCTCGTCGAGCAGGTAGATATCGGACTGCCGGCTGAGCCATTTGGCGATCGCCACCTTCTGCTGGTTGCCGCCCGAAAGCGTTCTGAGCAGCGCTTCCCGCCCCTCGGTCTTGACCTGCAGCCGGGTGATCAGCCGGTCGGTTTCGCTCTCTTCGGCCGTGCGGTCGATCAGGCCGAGCCGGGTGAAGCGGGAGAGGCTGGCGAGCGTGGTGTTCTCCTTGACCGAGAGATCGAGGGCGACCCCATGGCGGCGGCGATCCTCCGGCACCAGCGCCAGCCGGCGCCGCGCCGCCTGCACCGGGCTTGCCTGCCACGGTGCCTGACCCTGAACCGTCACCGTGCCCGATGCGGCCGTCTCCAGTCCGAAGAGCGTGCGCAGGAATTCCTTGGCGCCCGAGCCGAGCAGGCCGATCAGGCCCAGAACCTCGCCACGATGCAGCGTCAGGCTGACATCGTGGTAGCGTCCGGGCGCGCTGAGGCGGTCGACGGTCAGAAGCGGCTCGCCCGGCGCCTTTTCGCGTACGGGAAAGAGATCGCCGATCTCGCGGTTGACCATCAGCCCGGCAATCTCGCTGGCCGAGGTTTCGGAGAGGGCCTTGGTCGCGACATCGCGGCCATTGCGCAGAACCGTGACGCGGTCGCACAGCGCCTCGATCTCCTGCAGGTAGTGCGAGATATAGATGACGGTGATACCATCCTCGCGCAGTCGGCGGATCAGCTGGAACAGGAGGTCGGCCTCGCGCTTGACCAGCGCGGCCGTGGGCTCGTCGAACACCAGCACCTTTGGCTGATCGAGCAGCGCCCGGGTGATCTGGACGATCTGCTTCTCGGCGGTGGAGAGATCGGCGATCAGCGCCGAATTCGGCAGGCTGAGGCCGAAATAGCGCTGCAGCACCTCCCGCGCTCGGCGCTGCATCTGCCGCCGGTCGAGGAAGGGCGTGCCGGCAATGCGCGGCTCGCGCCCGAGAAACAGCGCCTCGCCGACGGTGAAGGTCGGCACCAGCAGCCGGTCCTGATGGATGAAATGAATTCCGAGGCTTTCCACCGCATGCGGGGTGATGTGCGTCAGCCGCTGGCCGTCGATCTCAATGGTGCCGGCATCCGGCTGGTGCAGCCCGGCGAGCAGCTTGATCAGGGTCGATTTGCCGGCGCCGTTCTGGCCCACCAGCCCGTGTACCGTGCCGCGCTCGATCGCCAGCGAGACGCCCGAGAGCGCCTTGGCGCCGCCGAAGCTTTTCTCGATGCCATCGAGGCGGATGATGGTGTCGGATGGGGGAGTTGTCATAGAAACCTCGCCGGAATTGTCGCGACTTTGAAGCGGAAGCGCGCCGGGGTCAGAAACGCGTGGTCCTGACCCCTTAGACATCGGGCCGGGGAGGATCAGCCGATGCCGAGTTTCTTGGAAACCTCGCCGACATTGGCCTTGTTGGCGATCAGCGCCGGCACATAGGTCTCGCGCGGCAGCGTCTCGCCCGCGAGCAGCCGGGCGACGTTGCGGATGGCGGTTCGGCCGAGTTCGGCCGGCTGCTGCGCCACGTCGGCGGCGGCCGGAGACTTGGGATCGGCCACCAGCTGCAGCACTTCCGGGCTGCCATCCACGCCATAGGTCTTGATCTCGGTGCGGCCGGCGGCGACCAGCGCCTGGGTGGCGCCGAGCTGCGGCACGTCCCAGGCCGACCAGATCGCCTTGATCGAGCCCTTCTCGGGATATTTGTTGAGGATCGCCGTGATCTGCGAGAAGGCGTCCTGCACCGTGTTGGGGATCACGTCGCGCAGCTCCGGCTGCAGGATCTTCACCTTGGGATAGTATTTCACCACATTGACCAGCTGGTCATAGCGGATGGCGCAGGGGGTCACGCCATAAAAGCCGTTGAAGACGACGATATTGCCTTCGCCGCCGATATCGGAGACCAGCTGCAAAGCGAGGTCCTTGCCGATGCCCCAATTGTCCGAAGTCGAATTGTTCAGCGAGTGGCTGGAGCCGACATCGATGGTCAGCACCGGAATGCCGGCATCGCGCGCCCGCTTGAGCCAGGGGTCGATGACCGAGACCGTGCCGAGCAGCTGCACGATCGCATCCGGCTTCTGCGCGATCAGCGTCTGAAGCTGCGAGACCAGCTTGCCGTCATTGCGCCCGGCATCCACCGCGATCGGCTCGCCGCCGAGCCGCTTCACCTCTTCGATCTGGGCATTATAGGCCTGCAGGTCGAAGAAATGGTCGGTGCCGGCGGTGCTGATGCCGATCCGCTTGCCCTTCAGCGAGCCTTCCTGTGCAAAGGCCATGGTGCCTGAGAGAAGCGTCGTGCCGGCCGCCGCCACGCCGGCGACCGCCGACCATTTCAGAATGTCCCGGCGCTGAAACCAGCCGCCCTTGTTCGCTTCGCGCATCCGTGCCTCCTACGGGTTCAACTATATTGTCTATAGTTTCAATAGAAATAGGCGGGCGCGAGGAAGGCTTTTTCATTTATGGAGATTTTCGCGGAAGGCTCGACCAAAATTCAGGGTTTTGGGAAAATGGGTTGTGAAGGCCTTTTCCGCCTGGCCCCCGCGCAAGGCAAAGTTGCCTGCCGGGACGAGGCGCCGGCCGTCTGAAGTGGCATTATTCCCATTGAGATCAATGCGTTATTGCGGGCCTTGATGCAGGCCGCCCCGCGGCCCGCGCTCCTGAATGCCGGCGCTTGCGCTTGAGGTCAACCATCGCGGCTGAGATCGCCGCCACCCAGCCTTTTGTGCCAGGCGGAGGCGGCCTCGCCGGCGAGAAGGCGCAGGCTCCGCAGGGCCTCGGAATGGCGCTGGTCCAGCCGATACCAGCGGCGCGTCAGCCCGCCGAGATCATGCAGCGCCACCTCCGCCGCGATGCTGGCGAGGCCTGCGGCGCGGCGGGTTTCCTCCAGGCTCTCGGGTTCGACATTCTGGCGCACCGCCTCGAGATAGGCGCCATTGCTGGCCAGTCCCTTGTCGATCAGGGCGGGCAGGCCGGGGCCGCGCTCCGGCCAGAGCAGCAGCACGGCCAGCACGGCGGCGAGGCTGCCCAGTGTGTTGTCGAGGATGCGGGCCGAGGCGATGCCGGCGCCGGGGGTCAAAAGCTCGGTGACGAAGATGAACAGCATGGTCAGCGTGACGACGAAGACGGTGTAGTTGACCGTGCGCAGCGCAATGGTCCAGCCGGTCAGCAGCACGGCGATCGGCACGAGGATGGCGCGCGCATCGATCAGTTCCAGGAGCGCCAGCGCCACGAAGCCGCCGGTGAGGCTGCCGAGCACGCGCTCGATGCTGCGCGTCCAGGTGATGCGGGCATTGCCCTGGAGCACGACCACGGTCGCCATCGCCGCCCAATAGGGATAGCCGAGCCCGAAGAGGCGGGCGATGGAATAGACGAACAGCACGCAGGCGGCCTGGCGGATGCCCTGGCGCAGGGCCACGGAAAAACCGGGCAAGGGCGGCGGGCTGAGCGTCGACAGCGGCCGGGCCTGCCCCTGGCCGGTCAGCGGCAGGAGGCTCAGGCGCACCGCCTCCAGAATGCCGGCAAGCATGGGGTCGTCGATCGTCGCGCGCGCGCGGCCGAGCCGCTTGAGACGCCGGGCGAGCAGCACCTGCATGTCCGGCACGCCTGCGACCGTCATCTGCGCCGCGATCAGCGTGTTGCGCAAAAGCTTGGCCACGGCGATGCGCTCGTCGGCCGCGCCATGACCGGTGATGAAGCCATGTTCCAGCGCGATCAAGGCGTTGAACGTGGCCTCACCCGCCTTGAGCAGTCGCCGGGTCGGCGCGACGGAGGCTTCGGCCGGGCCGTCATAGCGGGCGAGCAGCAGCCGCAGCCGCTCGATGGCGATGCGCACGGAGCGGCGATGGGCGGCATGTTCGGGATGCCACCGCGCATCGCGATGCGGCTCGTTGCCGGTTGCCGCCAGATCGAAGGCCATGTCGGCAAGGCGGGCATAGAGGGCGACGGTGTCCTGCTTGAGCGGCAGCAGCGGATCGATGCGCCAGAACACCACGATCAGCAGATAGGCCCAGAGGCTGCCGGCAAAGAAGGCGAAGGCGAGGATGGCCGCCTTGTCCACCGGCTCAGGATAACCGACCGCCACCACCGCCACCACGGCGAGCAGCGTGGCCAGCATGGCAGAATGGGCGAGACGATAGGGCAGGGCGATGGCGAGGAAGACCAGAAGCGTGCCGGCGATCATGGCCGCCGCCCAGCCGAAGGAGGCGGCCCAGGCCCCGGCAAAGGCGATGACCGTGCCCACCAGCACGAAGATCAGCAAAAGCCGCCGTCTCAGGCCGTCCGGTCCGGCAACATCGCACAGACAGAGCCAGAAGGCGGCATAGACCGACCAGCCGAACTGGTGCTGCCCGGTCAGGAGCACCAGCAACAGCGGCACGGCGACGGCAAAGGCCGCCCGCAGCCCTTCCGACAGGGTGAAATGCTCCGGCGTCAGGCCGAAGGAGCGCAGCTCCAGCCAGCGCGCCGCTCGGCGCAACGCGGCATTGAGACCGCCGGCGCCGCCCGGCCTGTCGGCCTCGGCCATCTGATAGGACGCATCCGCCGCCCGGATCAACCGTGCGAGGCTCTTGGTTCTGCCCTGCGTGCCGTCCTGCATCGTCTCTTCCTTCGTCCCGGGTCTCGTGCTTGAGCTTCGTTTCCGGCCATACCCAAAGGATCGCAGCCGAACCTTTCGCGACGGTGACAAAAATGGTCGGACCATTATAGTGTTTGACTTCCCGCACAGGACGCGTCATCACCGGTTTTAGCGCCGAAATCAAGGCAAAACTGTCCTAAATGGTCTGACCATTTGCCGATAGGGGGTGTCGGTGGCGACAGTCGGGAAGGAGCGGGAGTGATGACACGATTGGCCGAGCGGATCGAGACGATCATGAGCGAGAACGGGCTGGCGCCGGGCGACCGGCTGCCGTCGGAGCGCCAGCTTGCCTTTACCCTCGGCGTCTCGCGTTCCAGCCTGCGTGAGGCGCTGCAGATGCTGATCAGCCGGGGCCGGCTCGTCAGCCGGCAGGGCGGCGGCACCTATGTGGCGGCAAAGGCCGACCCGCAGGCTCTGCCCGCGATCGCCGCCGCGCTTTCGCCGCTCACCGAGAGGGCCGCCGGCGAGCCCGGCTACTGGCTCGATGTGATGGAGCTGCGCCGCTCGCTGGAAGGCGATGCCGCGGCCCATGCCGCCCTGCGCGCCACCCCCGCCGATCGCCTGCGGCTGCAGGCGGCGCTGGACCAGGTGACGGATGCCGGGCCGCAGGATCCCGAGGCGCAGGCCCGAGCGGATGCCGATTTCCACATGGCGGTGGCCGAAGCCTCGCACAATATCGTGCTGCGCCAGGTTATGGCCGGGCTGTTCGATCTGCTGCAGGCCAGCATTTCCGAAAGCCTGCGGGCGCTCTACCGCCAGCCGGAGACGACCGAGCCGCTGGCGCGCCAGCACCGCGCGATTGCCGAGGCCATTCTGGCGGGGGACGCGGAGCGAGCGCGCGCGGCGGCCCTCACGCATCTCGATCATGTCGCCCTCAGCCTGCGCCCGCTGGCCGAGGCCGATGCCCGCCACCGCCGCGCCGCCGCCGTGCTTGCCGATCATGCGGGGGCCGACCATGCCAGGGCCGATCACCGTTCCCTTTGACGATGCCCCGTTTTTTCTTCCCTCCCGGTTCAAGGACCCGTTTGCGATGATTATTTCCTCCGCCAGCGACTATCGCGAAGCCGCCCGTCGCCGCCTGCCGCCCTTTCTGTTCCACTATATCGACGGTGGCGCCTATGCCGAGCACACGCTGAAGCACAATGTCGAGGATCTGGCCGGGCTGGCACTGCGCCAGCGCGTTTTGAAGAGCGTGGGCGAGGTGGATCTGACGGCCAATATCCTAGGCGAAACCCTGTCGCTGCCGGTGGCGCTGGCGCCGGTCGGGCTCACCGGCATGTATGCCCGGCGTGGGGAGGTGCAGGCCGCGCGTGCTGCCGCCGCGCGAGGCATTCCCTTCACGCTCTCCACCGTCTCCGTCTGCCCGATCGAGGAGGTGCAGAGCCAGGTCGGCCGGCCGATCTGGTTCCAGCTCTACGTGCTGAAAGATCGCGGCTTCATGAAGAACGCGCTGGAGCGCGCCTGGGCCGCCGGCATTCGCACTCTGGTGTTCACCGTAGACATGCCCGTTCCCGGCGCCCGCTACCGCGATGCCCATTCCGGCATGTCCGGCCCGAACGCCGCGCTGCGCCGCGTGCTGCAGGCCTTCACCCATCCGGTCTGGGCGGTGGATGTCGGCCTCAAGGGAAAGCCGCATGATCTCGGCAATATCTCGGCCTATCGCGGCGAGCCGACCAAGCTCGCGGACTATATCGGTTGGCTCGGCGCCAATTTCGATCCCTCGATCGGCTGGAAGGATCTGGAATGGATCCGCGATTTCTGGAAGGGGCCGATGGTGATCAAGGGCATTCTCGATCCCGAGGATGCGCGCGACGCGGTGCGCTTCGGCGCCGACGGCATCGTCGTGTCCAACCATGGCGGCCGCCAGCTCGACGGCGTCCTGTCCTCGGCCCATGCCATGCCCGCCATTGCCGACGCGGTGAAAGGCGAGCTGACGCTTCTGGCGGATTCCGGCATCCGCTCCGGCCTTGATGTGGTGCGCATGCTGGCGCAAGGCGCCGACGGCGTGCTGCTCGGCCGCGCTTTCGTCTATGCACTTGCCGCTGCGGGGCGCGCCGGCGTGGAAAACCTTCTGGATGTCATCGCCAAGGAAATGCGTGTCGCCATGACGCTGACGGGGGCGCGGACGCTGTCGGATATTTCGCGCGACAGTCTGGTGCGCGCCGTGGCGCAGGCGCCAGCCTCGGCCTCCGTGCCGATCTCCGCCGCGCCGGGAGCGGCAGGGCGCGGCGCCGGCGATGCGCGCGATCTCGTGGACGACGCGCCGCAATCGGCGTCGGTTCCCTCCTGAGCCCCTGAGCGATAAGAAAAGGCAAGGCAAAACCGCGTCAGCGGCTGGCGGCGACGCGGTTTCGGCCGAGATGCTTGCTCTCGTAGAGCGCGGCATCGGCGCGCGCCACCAGCTCGTCCGCGGTCTCGCCTGGTCTCAGCGTGGCCGCGCCGAAGGAGCAGGTGCGGCAGCCCACTTTGGGCAGGGGCGTCGTCTCGATGCGCAGGCGCAGGCTCTCGGCAATGGCAAGCGCGTCATCGAGATCCGTCTGCGGGCAGATCAGCATGAATTCCTCGCCGCCCCAGCGCCCCACCGTATCCTGCGCCCGCAGATCGGCCCCGAGAATGGCCGCGAAGGCCACCAGCACGCTGTCGCCGATCTTGTGGCCATGGCGATCGTTGATGGCCTTGAAGCGGTCGACATCGCCGAGAATGACGGAGAGGGGTGCGCCCTGCGCCCGCGCGGTCTCGATCTGGCGCTCCAGCACGTCATCGAGCTTGCGCCGATTGGCAAGCCCGGTCAGAAGATCGGTCTGCGCCAGCTGCTCCAGTTCGCGCGTGCGCTCGGCCACCTTGGTCATCAGCGTCGAATTCATGTCGCGCATGCCCTCCAGGAGCACGGCATTCTCGGCGAAGGTGGCGCGCAGCCGCTCCACCATCTTGTTCAGCGTTGCGGCCAGCGTCTGCAACTCGCTGTTGCCGTCGGCGTCCAGAACCAGCGGACGCGCGCCCAGATTGTCGGCGTCGATCTCGCGCACGAAGGCGTCGATCTTCGCCAGCGGGCGCCCTACCAGGCGCCGGATCACCCAGGCGAAGATCAGCCAGAGCATGACGGTCTTCATCGTGGAGTTGATGAAGACAATGATCAGCGTGCGCTTGAGCTGCTCGAAGACCACGGCGCGGTCGGAATAGACCGTCCACTGGCCTAGCGGATGAGCCACGCCATTGCCATCCACATGCACGAGCGGGAAGCTCTGCGTCAGCGGCTGGTCGAAGAAATCGGCAAGGCCCGTCGCGGCGCTGTCTGCCGAAGGCTCGCCGCTCATCCGGCCGATCCGGGCAACCAGCGCGTCTTTCTCGTCGCGCACCTCGATGCCGGTCACCACGGGCATTTCGCGCATGCCCGAGAGGATCCCGGAGATCACCTCGGTGCTGTAGCGCCACATGGCATCGCTGAGCCCCGGGCTAAACGTCTTCTCCAGGCCGGCAATATCCTGCTGGAGCTTGCGGTTCGCGGCCTGGTATTCGAGCCCCATCTGAAGACAGGTGAGCAGCGTGGCCACCCCGAGATAGCAGCCGAAGATCACGCGCATCAGCCGCGTGGCGAGCATCGCCCGGCCGCCACCACCGGGCGGGGCGTCAATCCGCTTTAGGGATGGGGGATTGGTCGGGGCGAAAGGGCTGCTCATCGGGCCGTGAGGAACTGCGAGTCGTAGATCGCGCGGATCTTTGCCTGATCCGCCGGAGCAGACCAGGCCTCCACGATCGCCCTGTAAGAGGGCGTGTTCCGCTCCTGATCCAGAACATGGTCGATCCTGTCGACGACGGCCAGGCCCTGTGCCGTGCGTGCGCACATCACTCGCGCATAGACCGGCTCGCTCACCTCCGTCATCGGCAAGAGCACAAGTCCGTCCGGCTTGCCCAGCCGCCGGGCATTGTAGGTGGCGATGTTGCTGTATTCGACCAGATAATCGAGCCGCCTGTTCATCAGCATGCGGAAGGCTTCCAGAAAATCCGAATGCTGGTTTGCCGCGGGATAGGCCTTTTGCAGCGCATCGAATTGCGGGCCGAACGAGCGGTTTCTCAAAACGCTGGTCTGCAATTCGGGATGGTCGCGCATGAGCGACAGCAGCGACAGCGGCTGCAGGGCCTCGAAGCGGACCCTATCCGCGCTGTTGATGACGACGCGCAAGGGATAGAACATGGCGACCGGCTTGGAAAACACCGCGAAGGTCTCGCGCTCGGGCGTCTTGACCCCGCCGATGAAGCACCAGTCCGCTCCCGCCTTGAGGGCGGTGACGATGCGCGGGAAGGGCGCGGTGAGCACGGCCTGCGGCAGGTCACCGAGCTGATGCGACAGGAGGTTGCGGATCCTGTCGAAGATGCCGCTCTCGGCATCCGCGCCCTCGGCGATCATGAAGGGCGGCGCGTCATAGATCGCCCAGGTCACGCCCGGTGGCGCGGCTTGAGGGGGCTCTGACGCCTGCGCGGCCGCGGCAGGCGGACCGTGAAGCCACAGCCAAGCCGCGAGGAGAAACAAGGATCGAAAAGAGCGAGGCATCCGGTCCACACGGCGTTTGAGAGGTCGGCCATCAAGCTGAGGGGCGCGCATGCACAGTCTCCACCGCCGACGCCGAGCCGGCCGCAGATGGTGTTCGCGCGACCTGTCCGGCCCCTCGCCGATCGGTTGCGCAAAATCCTACGGCATTACAAAAATCCGGTAAATCAGGCCGCGATCGATATCAGTCATGAATTGCTTACGTTCAAAAGCACATGCAATCATGTCTGTTTGGTAAATTCGACGCGATAAGCTGGAATTTTCTCTTCCCTCGGTTGTGCAAGGCTGGGTCGCTGACTGTGAGGTGGCTGGCCGCGGCGATTGTAACGCGCATTTAAGATTTCTGTTCTAAAACGGTCATGCATGAGTCAATCCGGCACCGCTGGGCGCTGTGTCCGGATGCTCGCCATGAGGCGGGAGTGAGCGTTTGGCGGTCTGCCGGGGGGCAGGCACGTCGCTGCGGCGCTCAGACATGCGATGCCGACTGACGCAGCCTTCGCGCTGCGCGACTTTTCCCGATGTCGTCGTGTCTTCCGAATCCCGTCCAGGGAAGCCATGCCGCATGCCGCCGCCCACCTTCAAGCCCCCGGAGACGGAAATGCCCCTGAGCAACGTCAAGATTTCGACCAAGCTGATCGCGACCTCTGCGCTTAGTATGACGCTCGTCATTGCCATGCTCGTCAATCAGCAGATCAGCAGCAATGCGATCCTTGCGAGCAATGATGTGGTCAAACGCGAGCTGATCATCCTAGACGGTGTCTCATCGGCCGACCTTGCTTTCGCCCGCATCGAAGGTGCGGTCAATCCGCTGCTCGACCATGGTGCCAATCCGCAGCAGGTCACGGCGGCGCTCGCCGAAGTGAAGAAGCATGCAGATATTGGCTGGGCCGCGCTCGAAACCCCGATTTCCATTGCCGCCAAGCCGCAGGTTCTCTCGGACATCCGCACCAGTCTGCGCAGCTACGAAAAAACCCTGCAGGACGCGGCGGCTTCCGGCCAGGATCTCGCGACTGTCGCGCCCCGGCTCAACGCCATCGACAAGGACATCCACAAGGCCATCGACCAGTCGCTGCTGAACGCGCGCGGTTTTTCCGACAAGGCCAAGCAGAACCTGTTTGACACGATTTCCGCCGCCAATGTCACCGCGCTGTCGATCGGCGCGCTGATCCTGCTGATCATGACACTCTCCGCCCTGTTCCTGGCGCGTACGGTCAGCCGGCCGATCCGCCGCCTGACCGGCTTGATGAACCGCTTGGCGGGCGGCGATCTCGATGTTGCCGTCGAGGGTGCCGATCGCCGCGACGAGATTGGGGAAATGGCACGCGCCGTTCAGGTCTTCCGCGACAATGGCGTGAAGGGGCGCGAGCTGGAACAGGTGGCGCAGGCCACGCGCAGCCAGAGCGAGGCTGAACGCGCCCGCGTGGCGGAGATCGACCAGCAGCGCGCTGCCGAAATGTCCCAGGCGACGAATGGTCTGGGTCAAGGGCTGCAGCGCCTGTCCGAGGGTGATCTCGCCTTCCGCCTGACGGAGAGCTTCGCCCCTGATTTCGAACGGCTGCGCACCGACTTCAACGGCGCGGTGGAAAACCTGCGGCGGACCATGGGCTCGGTCATCAACACCGCCGGCGCCATTGATGGCGGCGCGCAGGAGTTGAGCCAGGCCGCAACCGACCTGGCAAAGCGCACCGAACAGCAGGCCGCAGCCCTTGAGGAGACCGCGGCCGCGCTGGACCAGATCACCAGCAATGTCCAGAACTCCTCCAAGCGCACCGAAGATGCCCGCGGCATGGCCAAGGAGGCCAATGATGCCGCGCGCAAGTCCGGCGAGGTCGTGGCCAATGCGGTCGATGCCATGCAGCGCATCGAGGTGGCGTCCAGCCAGATCTCCAACATCATCGGCGTGATCGACGAGATCGCCTTCCAGACCAACCTGCTGGCTCTGAATGCCGGGGTGGAAGCCGCGCGCGCCGGCGAAGCCGGCAAGGGCTTTGCCGTTGTTGCCCAGGAGGTGCGGGAACTCGCTCAGCGCTCCGCCCAGGCGGCCAAGGAGATCAAGGAACTGATTCGCAATTCCGAGCAGGAAGTTGGCAATGGCGTCGATCTGGTCAAGGCCACCGGCAGCGCGCTAAAGGTGATCAATGAGCATGTCCTTGCCATCAATGGCGAGCTCGACGCGATCGCCACGTCCTCGCGCGAGCAGGCAACCGGTCTCTCGGAGGTCAACACCGCCGTCAACCAGATGGACCAGACCACGCAGCAGAACGCGGCCATGGTGGAGCAGGCAACCGCCGCCTCCAACGCGCTCGCCAACGAGGCCGAGCGCCTGCGCCAGATGATGACGCAGTTCGATCTCGGTCAGCCTTCGGCCCGCCCGGCCGCAGCCCGCCCGGCATCAGCTGCGAAAGGCGCTGCCCCCGTGGCCTCGCCCGCCCGTCGCCTCGTCCAGGCGGTGGCCGGCGGCATGCGCGCCTCCGCAAACGACTGGCAGGAGTTCTGAGAAGGCCCCACGGGCCACGGCCATTCATTGCGCCGCGGCCAGCGCTCCATCCAAAGCGCCATACCGCCCCGTTGATCAGGGCGGTTTCGTTTGGCGGAGGGCAGGCCGCCGGTCGCGCATGTCCGCTGCTGCAGGTCTGAGTCCTTTGGACTGCCGCATCCGGCAGATCTCTCCTATGCCACCAAGCGCGTGTTTACCGCTGCCCAGGCTGTCCCATGATGTTGGGACATTCGCTTCCGCACACCGTTTTCATGAGGCGGAACCTCTCCTTTTCGTCATCCTCGGGCTTGTCCCGAGGATCTGCTGATGTCAATGAAATCAATCTGTTGCTGATGGAAGGCGCAAGTCCGAGCATGAGGACCGGAGAGGTGTTCGCCCTCCAATGCTGCTCTGTTCGAGCCAGCCGAACGGACTTCGCACCAGAGGTGGTGCTCTGACAACGCATTTGCCTCGTGCTCTGTGGACGCTGTTGAAAGCGCACCCCCAGATTTGGCTTTTCCGGCGGATCGCGCTGAAACCGTTCGCGCTTTTCGGTCCGGCGCCCTATGTGATGTGGATGACGACATCGGACCAGACATTGGTCTGAGATTTTCGGATAGATCCGATGCGAAGCGAAGCCGAAGACCGATGTCCGGTCTCAGGCTTCGTGCGATGAGAGGGCTTCACCGATGACACAACGCTGCATGCTGCTGACAGGGGCCAGCCGCGGCATTGGCCATGCCACCGTCAAGCTGTTCCAGGAAAAGGGATGGCGGCTGTTCACCGTTTCGCGCCAGCCCGTGTCGGACGAATGCCCCTGGCCGATGGCGCGTGAAAGCCATATCCAGGCCGACCTTGCCGATCTCGCCGGTATCGACCGGCTGGTCGCCACGCTGCGCGAGCGGCTGCCCGGCGGCGCGCTGCATGCGCTGGTCAACAATGCCGGCATTTCGCCCAAGGGGCCCGGCGGCAGCCGGCTGGGCGTGGCCGTCTCCGATGCCGAAACCTGGACACGGGTGCTCAATGTCAATCTGGTGTCCACCGCGCTCCTCGCCCGCGCGCTGCTGCCGGAGCTGGAAACGGCGCAGGGCTCGATCGTCAACGTGACCTCGATCGCCGGGTCGCGGGTCCATCCTTTCGCCGGCGTTGCCTATGCCGCGTCCAAGGCGGGGCTGGCGGCGCTGACGCGAGAGCTCGCCCATGAATTCGGCCCGCGCGGCGTGCGTGCCAATGCCATCGCCCCCGGCGAGATCGCCACCTCGATCCTTTCGCCCGGAACCGACGATCTGGTGGAGGCCGAGGTGCCGCTGAAGCGGCTGGGCACGCCGGAGGAGGTGGCCGACATCATCCATTTTCTCTGCAGCGAGCGCTCGGCCTATATCAATGGCGCCGAGATCCACATCAATGGCGGGCAGCATGTGTGACGCGATTGATCAGGCCGTATAGGCCAGCCGCTCGCGCGTCAGCCTGTAATAGGCCTTAAGCTCCGGCATGGCCGCTTCCAGCGCTGCGAATTCCGCATCGTCGGCCGAAAGCGTGCCGGCATAGCGGCGCGCGATCAGCTGGGCATGGCGGGCCAGGGTCTCGGCCGAGGCATCAGGCGCGGCGGTGAAGATCGGCGAGCGGGTGTTGCGCCCTTTCACCGTAATACTGTCGAGCTCAACCAGCGGCACCTCTCCGCCTGCCTGGCGCGCGGTTTCGGGCCCAAGCAGCAGCGGCACGCCGTAATTCTTCGATTCCCCCTCCAGCCGCGAGGCGAGATTGACGGCGTCGCCCAGTACCGAATAGTCGAAGCGGCGCGACGATCCCATATTGCCGACGACGCAGTCTCCGGTGTTGATGCCGACCCCGATGCGCAAGGGGAAGTAAGGCCGCCCGGCGGCGCGGGCCTCCTCCTCCAACGCTGCGTTCAGCCCGTCCATGGAAGCGAGCATGGCGAGCGCGGCCTTGACCGCGCGGGAGGCATGATCCGGCACGTCGAGCGGGGCGTTCCAGAAGGCCATGACACAGTCGCCGATATATTTGTCGATCGTGCCGCCGCTTTCGAGCACGATGTCGGAGAGCGGGGTCAGAAGCCGGTTGATCAGCCGCGTCAGCTCTTCCGGATTGTCCTTCAGCGTCTCGGAAATGGTGGTGAAGCCGCGCACGTCGCAGAAGAGGATAGAGAGCGTGCGCCGCTGTCCGCCAAGCTGCAGCTGGCTCGGATCTTCGGCCACCTGCCGCACCACATCCGGCGAGAGATAGCTGGAAAAGGCGCGGGTGATATCCCGGCGCATGCGCTGTTCGGCGGCGTAATCGAAGGCCGATTGCGCCAGCACCACGAGGAGGAAGGCGACGACCGGCGCGCCCGGCGGCACGAAAAGGCTGGAGACATGCAGGATGGCGAAACTGCCCGCCACCATCAGGGCCGGCGCCAGCAGGGCCGCCGCCGCCGTGCGCCGCCCGGTGGAGCGCAGCACCGCAAGGCCGCCGAGAAGGGCGGCGAGGACGATCGAGCCGAGCTTCAAGACCCCATCGGCCGGGTGCACGCTGAGGCCATGGACCAGATTGTCATAGATCGTCGCCTGCACCTCGGCGCCTGCCGTCAGTCGGCCGGTCCAGGCGGTAAAGGCGGTGGCGAAGCTGTCGGCGCCGCCGGCCTGCAGCGTCGGCGTGTTCTGCAGCGACAGGCCGACGATCACGGTGCGGCCCTTGAACAGGTCAGGCGGCAGGAAGCTTGCCGGGTCGAGCGCCTGATAATAGGAGACGGTCGGATAGGTGCGCGCCGGGCCGAAGCTGCGGATCAGCCGCTCGCCCTCCGGCGCCGTGATGGCGTGCCCTGCCGCGCGGGCAAGCACGGCGGCGAAGCTGTCGGCCTGTTCCGGCAGGCGGCGCAATGCGCCATCGGCCTGGAGCTGGACCGAGGCAATGCCCGTCTGCGCGCCGGTCTGCAGGAAGGCCGGCAGCGGCTCGGTGCGCAGAAACTGCTCGGCCTGCGGGGTGACGATCACGCTTTCATCGCCCGCCAGCACCACATCCGGCCCCAGAACGCCGGCCAGCACGGCATCATTGACCGGATCGGCGGCGGGCTCGGAAAAGATGATGTCGAAGCCGATCGCGCGGGCGCCCGCCGCCCGCAGGGCTTCCAGGAGACGCGCATGCATCGCCCGCGGCCAGGGCCATTGCTTGCCGAGCTCCGACAGGGACGGCTCGTCGATCGCCACCACGATCGGCCCGTCCGCCGGCAGGGGCGGAGGCGCAAGCGTGGAGAGATAGTCGTAGGCGCGCAGGTCGAGCAGCGACCAGGGAACCGTGATGGCGCAGCTGGCGACAGCGCCGATGACGGCGATAATCAGCACGGCGAGCATGCGCAGACGGCGAATGCCGCGCCGCGCGCCGGCGCGGATAGGATTGTCCGTCATCAGAACCGCACCTTGAGCAGCGCCTTGACGCTGCGGCCCCAGCCCGGCACGCCGGTGGCGATGGCGAAATCCTCGTCCAGCAGATTATAGGCGGCAAGCGTCAGGTCGAGATGGCGGTCCGGCGTCTGATAGGTCAGGCCGGCATCGAGCGTCCAGTAGCCGTCGAGATCCGCACCGTCCCGGCCGCGGCGCGTGCCGGTGTAATTGCCGGCAAGCGTGGTGGAGAGCCCGATCGGATTGACGAAGGTCAGCGCCACCTGGCCGACCTCATCCGGCACATAAGGCAGGCTGCCGCCATGGGTGGCGCTGTCGGAATCGTCATCGCGCGAATGCAGCCGCCCATAGGTGCCCGACAGGCCGAAGCCATAGCCGATCACGTAATTGGCGGTGATCGCCGCCCTGTCGATCGAGCCCCTGGCGATATCGCCCGCCACCAGGCTCGTTCCAGGGCTGAGGAACGGATCGTCGATCGAAAGCTGGCGGGCCTCCTGATGCTGCACGTCCACGGCGGTGAAGAAGCGGTCGGTCCATTGCCCGTCCCAGCGAAAGGCCAGCGTGTCCTTGTAGCCCTCGATGGCCAGCGGCACGATGTTCGACTGCAGCCCGACCACGCCGAGCGGCGCCAGCGTCGAGGTGGTGGACAGAAAGCCCTCGCGCAGATAGCCGGCCCGCAGCCATTGCCCGTCCACCGGCTCCCAGGCGATGCCGAGCCGGGGCTCCAGCCGCTGCACGTCGATGGGCCCGCCCTGGTAAACGCGGCCGAACAGCCCGGCCTCGAGCTTGAGATGCGGTGTCGCCTCATAGAGCGCATCGACATAGGCCTTGGCGGCTGTGACGCGGAAGGAAACCTCGCTCAGGGTATCGATGATCGGCTCGAACACCGGCTGGTCGTTGGCATCGACCGAGACCAGCAGGCTTTGATAATGCGTGCTGGCATCGATGTCGAAGAAGCCGCCTTCGACGCCGGTACGCAGCGTCAGATCGCCCATGCCATAGAGATGGCCGAGCGCGGCCATGTAGCTCTTGCTGGCATTGCTGCTGGTGTTCTGGTCGATCGTGCCGAGCAGATCGGTGATGGCATAGCTTGTGCTGAGGCTGTCTGACGAGCTCTGGTCGTAAAACAGGGCGGCGTTCAGCACATTGGTATCGCCGAAACTGTGGCTCCAGCCGAGCGCCGCCTTCAGCTCCTCCGCCTCGGTCTTGTTCTCATTCTGCGTCAGGATGGCGATGGCGGCGGGCGTTGCTGCCGTGAGATCGATGGGAACATCCGGAAGGAAGCTGCCGCCGCCATTCAGCGTGCTCGACCGGCTGGTCTGCACCAGGGCGATGATGCGGTCGTTCTCGGTGGGCGAGGCGGTGATGAAGCCATTGGCGCTTCGCAGCGCGGAGGACAGGTCGAGCGCATTGAGGCCCGAGGGATCTTCGCGCGTCTCCCCCTGGTCCTCCCAGGTGATGCTGCCGGAAAGGCTGATGGGGAAGGGCAAGTTGGAATAGCCGTCGATCTCGGCCGACTTGATCCATTCCTGATGGCCCGAGCGGCTGAGGTTGAGGCCGGCGCCGAGCGTGCCCTCCAGAAAGGGGGCAGGCAGCAGCGTGTGCTGCAAGGCGCTGGAGGAGATCATCTGCGGGCTGAGCAGGAGGCCCTGCAGGAAGCCCGAATAGCCGCCGACATCCGTCACCTGATCCACGCCATTGCCGCCGGGAAGCAGCGCATTGGCGAAGGGATTGGCGCTGCCGCGCAGGCTCTGATCGAGATAGGCGGTGCCGGTGAAGGGATCGAAGGTGGCGTCGCCGTAATAATTGCCCCAGGCCGTCAGTCCCTGGAGCGTGAACGCCGTCTTCAGAACGCTGCCGGCCTCCTGCTGGGCCCCGAGTGCCGCAAACTCGCCGCCGCGCTGGCGCTCCAGCTTGAGATATTTCTGCGCCTGGCGGACCGCCGCATCGCTGTCGAAATCCTGCGCGGCGACGGCCGCGCGCACCGAGGCGATGGCCGGATCGTTCGGATCGATCCGCTCGGCATTGTCCATCGCCTGCTCATAGGCGACACGCTCGCCGCGGGCGTAATGGGCAAGCGCCAGCATCAGCTGGGCCTGGGCATAGGCGGGATTGGCGACCGAACCGGCCAGGAGGTCGTCCAGCGCCTTGTCGGTCTCGCCGGTCTGCAGATGGTAGCGCCCCCGCGCCACCAGCAGGATGTCGAAACCGGGATCGGCCGCCGTGGCGGCGTCGATCTCGGCCCTGGCGGCCGGAATGCGGCTGGCGTCCAGCAGGAGAATGGCGAGATTGGCATGTTCGAGCGCGCCGCCGGGATCGAGCGCCAGCGCCTGACGTAGCGTCTCCATCGCCGCCAGCGGCTCGCCCTTTGCCGATTGCAGCAGCGCCAGCGAGTTAAGAAGGTTCGTGTCGCCGGGATAGGCCGCAAGCGCACGCCGCAGGTCGGCCTCAGCACCCTTGAGATCGCCCTGGCGCGAAGCCTTGAGGTCCGCGCGCGCCTCCAGCGCGATCGGCTGGTCGGGATCGAGCGCCAGTGCCCTGCCCAGCGCCTCCTCTGCCTGGGCCTGGTCGTTCAAGACCAGAGCGATCTTGCCGCGCATGGCCGGCAGCAGTGCATCTTGCGGGTAGCGCGCCTCGCCCTGCTTGAGCACGTCAATGGCCGCGCGGATCGACTGGCGAAAGCCGGTGGTCAGGGCCGCCGCCGCCACGGCCTGCGCGCCTCCTGCGCCAGCCGGCGGCGCTTCCACCCGCGTTGGCTCGGCAAGCGCGCGGGCGAAATAGCCGGCATAGGCGGCGGCGCCGCGCCGCGCGGCATCCAGCCTGCCGCTGGCTCTGCCGATCTTCTCGGCGGCCTGGCGATAGCGGCCATAGGAGGCATCGATCAGCCCGGCGAGATAATCGGCGCGCGGGCGCAGCGCCGGCGAAAGCCCGCGCCTCTCGGCCTCGGCCAGTGCCGCTTCGGCCGCGCGATAGCCCTCGATGCTGAAACGCGTCTCCGCCAGCTCCAGCCAGTCCGCGGCCGAGCGCGCTTCCGGCGGCCGCTCCGTCAGCGCCCGGTGGCGGTCCAGCAGGGCGGGCCCGCTCAGCGGGGATGCCGGCAGCATGCCGAAACTGTCGCGCAGGCCCAGATAATAGAGCATCTGCTCGCGGTCGTCGGAATTGGTGATGATGATCTTGCGCGGCGCCTGGCCGATGGCCGCCACGGCGCCTTCGCCCCGCGTGACCGAGACGCTGCCGGCGCTGTTGGACAGTTCCACGGTGCCGTCGAGCACGTTGAGCGAGGTCCGCCCGCCGGCATCGACCGAAAGCGTCCAGTCCGTGCCGCGAATCGCGGCGGTGGCGGCCGGCGTTTCCACCTTGAGCCCGGCGCCGCCGCGCTCGGCTCGCGCCCAGAGCGAGCCGGACTGCAGGCTCAGCTCGGCATCCGCGCCGCCGCTCTTGACGTCGCGCACCAGAAGCGTGCTGTTGCGCCCCAGCCGCATCTGCGTGCGGTCGGCAAAGAGAATGGCGAGCTGACCCGTGGCATTGGTGCGCAGAACGTCACCATTGACGACATCCTGAGCGAGATCGACGATCTGCCAGCCATCCTTCTCGACGAAGCGGATCTCCTCGCCGGTCTTGCGCGCGATGACGGCGCCAGCGGGCGCGCCGGCGCGCGTCACCGGCTCCGCCAGCGCCGTGCCGCAGCTCAAAAGCAGCGCAAAGCCTACCGCCCACCAACCTGTCATCATCGTCCCCTCGAACAATCTCAGGGATGAAAGTACAACGGGAAAAAGTCAAGATGAGCCTGTTGCAGCCAAGTGTTTTACTTTACGACCGAAGACGTGATGTTGCCATGACCGAGGGGGTAAACGTGGTCGATGCACTGGACGCCGGCGAAACGATCCGGATCGCGGAAGACGACGAGCATCCTTTCGCCGATGCCCGCTACTTCGAGCATATCAAGAAGATCAACGAGGTCTTTTACGACCAGATCAAGATCTCCGACCAGAAGGCGGCCTATATCTTCACCTTCATGCTGGCCTTCCTGATCTCATCAAGCGAAGGGCGCGGCGTCTTCACGCTCGGCCACTACCGAGAAGCCGCTCTCTTGACCGTTTTTGCTTCGGGCGCGCTGGCGGTTGCCTCGGTCTTCTCGATCATCTGCGCCATCTTCGTGATCCTGCCGCGCCGCAGCGCCAAGACCACGACGATGTTCTGGGGCGCCTGGGAGCAGAAGCGGGCCGTCTTCACGCAAGCCGCGCTCAAGGGTGATCTCGGCTATCTCTTCCGCGAATATCTCGACAATGCCGACGTCCTGGCCGGCATCGCAAGGGACAAGTACCGTTTCGTCACGCTCGCCTTTCGCGGGCTGGTCGTCACGGTCCTGAGCTATGTCATTCTGCTGATGGTCGGCTAGGCGGTTTGTCCGCGGGCCTTGATATTAGTCATAGAGATAGAGCGCGGGCCATTGCGCGCGGGGGATTTCCGAGCCGATCCGGTAGTTGAGCTGGTGGGCGTCGAGATGGCGCGGCCCGGTCTGGCAGCGGTAGGAGAGGCGATACCAGCGGCCGTTGCTGCGCAGCACGGCGCCGGGCGCCGTCAGCAGGTCATCCTGGATCACCGGATCGTGGAAGGTATAGGCGATCACCTTGTCGACATTGAAGGTCGACCGCTCGCGGTTGATCTGGTCCATTACCTCCGTGTCGCAGGTCTGTTCGAGCCGCGTCTGCGGATCAAGCTTCATCAGCTGGTCGTTCAGCCGCTCATTGCTGAGCGCGTGAGCGGTCTGCGGGAGAAGCACGAGGAGAAGGGCGGTCAGCGGATGAGGCCGGAAAAGGGGCACCAGCCGCTTGCGAAATCCGATGCGAAAACAAGTGCCTGCATGATCAGGCCGATGTCGGGCTTTTGTCCGGTGGCCTGAGGCGGCGGGAATGGCAGTCAAGGGCGGGCTCCAGAAAATTTCGAGGCTTTCGTGAGGGGTTCGCGTGCCGCCTTATCGTCGCGGGTGGAAGGGCCTGTCAACTCAGACGTTCTGCCCCTGCAGCCTTTGTTCGCGCATCGGCCCGAAAAGGGAGCATGGATTTTCGAAAAACTCTATGCAAAAACAAAAATATAGAGAATCAATCCGCCTCTAATTTTCAGCCCGATGCGCGATCGCAAAGGCCGGCTGTGCCGCCGCTTCTTGCCCCGTTCCGGCCGATAACGGCCGGCCGCCTTTTTCCGCAAAACCGGTGCCCGCATTTGTCGGACATGCTCGGGTGCAAGAGAGCGGCCAGGGCTTGCGCCCCAATTCCTGCGCGGCGGAAATTGCTCTATGACAGCGCTCTCATCGCCGGGTGGCGCGCCTTGCTGCCGGCGGTCGGCCGATGCCTGGGGAAGCTCATGTTCGTTTTCGACGTCTTTCTGATCTGGAAAAAGGTCAGCCATTCCCTCCGGCGCTCGCTCGTGGGCAAGCGCAGGCTGCACGTGGCCAATTACAGCTTCGGTGTGGAGGCGCTGCCCCGGCGCCTGCCGCGCATCATCTGGATCTATTGGGACAAGCCGCTCGAGGAGGCGCCTGATGTCGTCCAGGCTGCCGTCTCCTCCTGGCGGCGAAAAAATCCGCAATGGGATGTGCGGGTTCTCACCGATGCGGATCTTGTCCGCTATGTCACCCTGCCGCAAAGCGGCCGTGGCCCGCGCCGGATCCAGTGGAAGGCGGACATGATCCGTGTGGCCCTGCTGGCCGCGCATGGCGGCGTCTGGGTGGACGCCACCGCCTTCTGCGTGCGTCCGCTGGAGGACTGGCTGCCGCCGCTGATGCAGAGCGGCTTCTTCGCCTTCGAGGATCCCTATCCCGGCCGCTGCATGCAGAACTGGTTTCTGGCCGCCGCGCCCGGCAATCCTCTCGTCACGCGCTGGCTGGCGCAGATGGCCCGCTACTGGCGCAAGGACGGCAAGCTGCTGCATTATTTCTGGGTGATGCACATGTTCGAATTCGTCGTGCGCACGGATCGCACGGCTGCCGAGATCTGGGCGCGCACGCCGAAACTGTCGCCCAAGGGCCCCTCGCTCCTGAAACGGCTGATCACCCAGAAGGATCTGGCCGAGCCGATCCCCGATGCGGTGGATCTTCATGCGATACCGGTGCTGAAGATCAGCTCTAGCACGCGCTCCGACGATCCCGAATTCAACGCCGCCATTGCCGAGCGCCGCGATATCGACCTCGCCGTCATGGTCGCGCGGCTTCTGGCACGCTGAGGCCGCCGGCGGTTTCGGATATCGGCCTGAAAATAGTCTGCAGTCCGATGCTCGGAAGAGCGGCCGATGCTGGCGAGAGGCTCCGGTGTCAGGCCGGACGGGCGCTCTCCTGCGCCATGTCCGGCCTCACATCCACTCGAAGGCTTTGGCAGTCACATGCGGCCGGCGAATGACCAGCGCCCCATCGTCCGCGCCTTCGCCATAGGCCAGCGCATCGGCATCGTCGTTGAAGCCGATGAAGACCATGCGCATGGCGCGGGCCTTCGGCTGGCCCTTCCTGCGATAGGTGATGCTGACGGCGCAATGCGGATAGCGCTTATCCAGCGGTTTTCCTGCCTCTCCCTCGCCGGTCAGCGCCAGGAACTGTCCGAGCGCGAGGAAGCGGTCGATCGCGGCGAAGGCGGCGACCTGTGGGATCGTCTGCTGGGCCTCGGCGCCCGCCGGCCGGCCATAGAACAGGCTGTCCGTCAGCCCCTTGCGCCGCGTGGTCTCATAGACCACCAGGGCGTCCGCCGCCGCCAGCTCGAAGCGCAGCGCGCAAGTCTGGACCGTCTCGGGCGCGCGGTCGATCTCGGTGAACAGCCGGCGCAGATCGGCGATGGTATCGGCATAGAAGGCGGGGGACATGCTGGCTCTTTCGGATAGGACAGGCTGTGGATTGGCCCTGGTCCTAAAGCAAAATCCGGTCCGAGTGAAACGAGGATCGATCAGATGATGCTTCACATAAAAAGGCTTGGAGCACCGCACTGATTCCATCGGGTCGACCAGTGCTCCAAGGCATTTCTTCGCAGAACGGGATGGCCTGACGGCAGTCTCCCTGCTTTCCAATCCTCCTTGTCCACCCTGGTTCCCGTCCGGCCGGCCAATCCTGACCGGGCGGACTTTCCGCCGGACCCTATCGGCGCTTATGGCTGGGCAGGCGCGGCAGGAGGATCGTCAGCAGGCCGAGCAGCGGCATATAGGAGCAGACGCTGTAGACGAATTCGATCCCCTGCCGGTCGGCGAAGACGCCGAGCACGGCGGCGCCGATGCCGCCGAAACCGAAGGCGAAGCCGAAGAACAGTCCGGCGATCAGCCCGACACGGCCAGGCACCAGCTCCTGTGCGAAGACGACGATCGCCGAAAAGGCGGAGGAGAAGATGAAGCCGATGACCACGACCAGAACCGAGGTCCAGAACAGGTTGGCATAGGGAAGCATCAGGGCGAAGGGAATGACGCCGAGGATCGAGAACCAGATGACGGCGCGCGAACCGAAGCGATCGCCGATCGGGCCGCCGAAGAACACGCCGGCGGCCGAGGCGCCGAGGAACAGGAACAGCATCAGCTGCGCCTGCTGCACGTCCACGCCGAACTTGTGGATGGCGTAGAAGGTGAAATAGCTGGAGAGGCTGGCGAGATAGGCATTCTTCGTGGCGGTGAGCACGATCAGGATCAGCAGCGTCCAGCGCACCTGCGCGGCCGGCAGCGGCAGCGCGCGGCTGGGCGCAGGGCGGCCGGCGGCGCTGCGGCGGTGGCGGGCATACCAGGTGCTGACGCCTGAAAGCACGCAGAAGCCCAGAAGCGCGATCAGCGAGAACCAGCTCAACACTCCCTGGCCATAGGGAATGACGATGAAGGCGGCGAGCAGCGGGCCGATTGCCGTGCCGGTATTGCCGCCGACCTGGAAGAAGGACTGCGCCAGGCCATGACGCCCGCCGGAGGCGAGCCGCGCCACCCGCGAGGCTTCCGGGTGGAAGATGGCCGAGCCGATGCCGATCAGGCAGGCGCCGAGCACGAGCACCGAAAAATGCCCGGCAAAGGCCAAAATGATCAGCCCCGCACAGGTGGACAGCATTGCCGCCGGCAGCGAGAAGGGCATGGGCCAGCGATCCGTGACGATGCCGACGGCGGGCTGCAAGAGCGAGGCCGTGACCTGAAAGGCGAAGGTGAGCAGCCCGATATGCAGGAAGTCGAGCGCGTAGTTTTCCTTCAGCAGCGGATAGAGCGAGGTCAGCAGCGACTGCATGATGTCGTTGAGCATGTGGCAGAAGCTGGCGGCGAAGATGATCGAGAAGGTCGTCCGCTCGATCTGGTGTCCTGTGGCGGTGATGCTGGCCATCCCTCGTTTCCCTCTAAAATTCCGTCCGGTCCCGGCTTTTTCACCCTGGCGGCAAGACGGCGGCAGATACAGCAATAACAGGCCCGCCCGGCGAGCCTGCGGCCGCCCGGCCTGCGCGCGCCGATGCCTGCCCTCAAGGGGCAGACGCCAGGAAGGCCGGCGCGGCCGGGACAATGTGGCAGGAAAACGCCGCCCATCGCTCTTGGCGATGACGGATGTTTGATCCTCCGTTCCTCCCAGCTCTGCCGTT
Source organism: Xaviernesmea rhizosphaerae (assembly GCF_001938945.1). Classification (GTDB taxonomy): domain Bacteria; phylum Pseudomonadota; class Alphaproteobacteria; order Rhizobiales; family Rhizobiaceae; genus Xaviernesmea; species Xaviernesmea rhizosphaerae. Next base: position 37,899 of record NZ_MKIO01000041.1, on the reverse strand, counting down.
TCTTCCAGCCCTCTCGGCGCTGCTTGGCGTGCGTGCCGCCCTGATAGCCCACTTGTGGCAGGCCCGCTTTTGTGTTGTGGTCGAATTCTTTCGCGAGTGGGCCAAATGCGCATTCTTCATGTCACAGCCGAAGATCAGGTCCGCAACCTTCACCTGCATGAGCAGGGGCTTCGCTGGATCGAGCAGGCAAACGAGCCGATCCTCGCGCTCGAGCGGATCTATCCCGCAGGCTTCAAGGTGCCGCGCCATGCGCATAAGCGCGCACAGCTGTGGTTTGCGCGGCGCGGCGTGGTGCTGGTCAGCACGGATGATCGCCGCTGGATGCTGCCGGGCGATCACGCGCTGTTCATTCCCGGCGGCGTCGCGCATCAGGTCGAGGTGGTGACCGATGTGGAGATGCATTCGATCTATGTGGCCGACACGGCCGAGCGCGCCCGCGTGCTCGAGGTCACTCCGCTTGGCCGCAACCTGATCGCGGAGCTGGTGAAGGGGGATTGGCAACCCGAGCGCCGCCGGCGGCTGGAGCTGGTGAGCGAGCTTCTGCTGGACGAGCTCAGGCAATTTGCCGAGCGTCCGCTGGGCCTGCCTTTTCCCACGGATGCACGGCTGGCCCGGCTATGCCGGCAGTTTCTGGATGCGCCCAGCGCCAATGCCGGAATCGACGACTGGGCGCGCGCGCTCGGCATCGGCCGGCGGACCTTTACCCGGCTGTTTCGCGCGGAGACCGGCGTCAGCTTCGTTACCTGGCGCCAGCAGGCCTGCCTGTTTGCCGCGCTGCCGCGCCTGGCGGCGGGCGAGCCGGTGACGACCGTGGCGCTGGATGCGGGCTATGAGAATATTGCCGCCTTCTCCACCATGTTTCGCCGCGTCCTCGGCCGCTCGCCGCGCAGCTATCTCGACATGCCGGAGGCCTGAGGCGCGCGTGGCAAGCGATCGATTTTCCGCCCGGAGATCCTCCGTTCGCCGCTCCGACACGAAAGGGACGGGGGGCGTCGTGCGGGACCTGCCGCGCTCAGCTGAACTCTTCGGTCAGCACCACGAAGCGGGTGAGCAGAGCCGGTCCGAAGGCCGTGGTCAGCGCGACATCGGTGGCATCACGGCCCGTCGCCATCAGGATGCGGCCGATGCGCGGATGGTTGTGCCGGGCATCTGCCGTATACCAGCGGCCGCTGAGATAGACCTGAAACCAGGCGCTGAAATCCATCGGGTTCGGATCTGCGGGCACGCCGATATCGCCGAGATAGCCGGTGCAATAGCGGGCGGGAATGTTCATGCAGCGGCAGAGCGTGATGGCCAGATGCGCATAATCGCGGCAGACGCCGACCCTCTCGGTAAAGCCGCCGAAGGCCGTGCGCGTCGAATCAGCCTTCATATAGTCGAAGGCGATCTGGTGATGGGTGAAATCGAGGATCGCCTTGACGCGCGGCCAACCGGAGGGGACATGCGAAAACGTCTTCCAGGCAAAATCGGCAAGCCGATCGCTGTCGCAATAGCGACTGCCGAGCAGGAAGACCAGGACATCATCGGGCAGATTCTGAATGTTGTGCTGGACGGCATCTTCCGGCCATGGATCGGGCAGTCCGCTATCATAGATTTCAAATTCGGTGGACAGGGTGGTCAGCCCGGGCGGCAGCACCACGCGGCTGCACGCATTGCCGAACACATCCGTATAGCCCCAGGCCTCGATCGGCCGGCTGAATGTCAGCGTCTGGTCGCTCAGCAGATCGCCCCGCCGCGACGGGTGGATGTTCAAGGTGAGCAACATCGGCGTGTCATGCTGACACTCGTAATCCAGCTGGAAGCCTGCGCGAATCTTCATTGATATCCAGTTCTTGAAAAAGCTTCGGACAGAAAACCGGCAAGCGCTTGCCGCAAAATCCGGTTCAGAAACGAAAATTCAGAACGTCGGACTGGTGGCGATGGCCAGTCCTATGCTCCGGAAACGTCGGCCGTTTTTCATGCGGTCCGCAGCGATCGTTCTGCGGGCGCAATGCAATTATCCTGACTTCGCCTCTGCCGAAATACGCGCGCGAAGCGGTTCCTGTAGCGGGCAAACGCACACTATCGCGCGCTTTGCGGTGATGCAGAACGCAATGCTCCGGCGGCGGCTTTTGGTTGAAATACGCCGGCTCATTGTTCACGCGTTGCATTTCATCTCAGCACGCCCAGCCTGTCAACGGGCTTGCCCTGTCAAAACGGCTGGCGCAGGCGCGGGATCTGGCCGGCGTCATAAAGGCTGCGGATCTGCGCTCCGTTGAAGCGCTGTTCCTCGACTTCAAGACATGAGCCCCGCAATTGCGAGGCGGGCATCTCTTCGATCGCAAAGCGCAGCGCTTCCGTGACGGTGGAAAATCGTCGATAACGGATGCCGCTGCTGCCCTTGAGCTTTCTGCCGATATAGAGGCCCGCGGGTCCCGTATGATCGACGTCCGCTGTATCCAGGGACCTCTTCTCTCGTTGCTTGCCGCCTTCACGCATCGTCATTTGCCCACCCCTTGTTGTCATCGCGCAACCGCGCGGTCATCGGGCTGGAAATCCTTCGCAACCCGATGTTCTCTCTGTTCGCTCTGGCATCAGATTTGTCTGAAGACCGGTTCCGGCTTGTCAGTCTGATGCTTTATTTCTTTTTCGATCCGCCCGCCGCGGGCGCTCCGGAAAGCTTCACCTGCGCGCCCAGTGCTGGCGGCGGCGAAGCCGCGCTCTTTTCTTTCTTCGGCTTGCGCGCCTCGCGGTTTCCCTTGATCTGACCCTTTGCCATGGATGTCTCCTTGCTGGTGCTGCTCGGTCTGTTGTTGATTGCTAAAGCGCGCCGCGATTTTTCATCTTCGCGTCGCGCGCTTTTAGGGGCTTGTCCTGCCGCATGGCGTGATCATGAGACCGGCGGCCACTTCTGGCGACATGCTCTAAAGAGGGCGCAGGGTGAGAAAAGCAGGCCGAAGCGCGCCTGCCAGAAACCGCACGATCGGGCGGGCGAGGCGGGGCCTATCGTCCCCGGCGGCACGCGACCGAAGGCTGCAGACAGCACGGTGCTCCAGATTGAAATCCGGGAATGCGGAGAAACGGAAGACTGACAGATCCCCCTCCGCGCTTCGCGATGGGATGCCGGCGCCGGTTCGGCGATTGACATTGTCTTTGTAGGTCGATGCGCTCGATCGGACCAGATTGCGCGACAGTCGGGCAGAATAGACATCGGAAGACATGATGTCCTCCTTTCGTTGGGCCAGGGCGGTGAAGCCTGAAGCAGCTGCGCCCTGGCGGTGGCCGCTGATTTCCTGCGAAGGCGTCGGCTATGGCGCCTCAGAAAATATTGAAGGCATCAGAGAGTTTTTGAAAAACTATCGAATTTATCTGCGCAGAATTATTTCGTGCCCGGAATTGGGCATGTCGTCTCTTCACGATATCGCACAGTAAAAAATCACAGAACATTCCAGGCCCCGGAAATTCCGGCTATATCAAGCATGTCCTGCAGGTAAACAATCTCCAACGTTCAACATAAGCCTTTTCGATCACTTTGCAAGGCTGGCTTCAGGGGCGACGCGATCTGGTGCAGGACTTTTCATGGGCGTCCTATGCCCTGTTTTTCTCCGGCGTCCCGTCACCGCCTGGTCCGCAGCGCGCTCCGAAAGAGATCAGCCCCGGCTGAAGCCCTGTCTTGCCAGCCAGTCAGCCAGCATCTCCGGCCATTGGGTGGTCGGGGTTCCCGGCCGGCCCATGGCGAACCCATGGCCGCCGGCGGAAAACAGATGCCGCTCAACGGGCACGCCGGCTTTGCGGCAGGCATCAGCCATGATCGCGCTGTGGGCGGGATCGGCGATCGGGTCGTCTGCCGCCTGGGCCAGGAAGGTCGCGGGACAGGTGGCGCGGACATGGGTCTCGACCGACCATTCCCGGCTTTGGCGCGCGGAAGGATGGCGGCCGATCAGGCTGCGGCGCGCCGAGGTGTCGTCATAGGGCGGCTCCATCGTGATGATGGGATAGGCCAGTGCGAGCACGGCCGGGCGGGCCGGCAGCGCATCGGCCGGGTCCGCCTGCGGATAAAGCGGCGCTGCGGCGCGGGTTGCGAGCATGCCCATCAGATGGCCGCCGGCGGAAAAACCGAGCGCGCCCAGGCGGTCGGGATCGATGTCCTGGCTCGGCGCCATCGCCCGGATCAGCCGCAGCGCGCGCTGTGCGTCCTGAAGCGGGGCCACCGGCGGCTCGGACCAGCCTTCGCGCGGCAGGCGGTAGGTCAGGATGAAGGCGGTGATACCCTGCGCGACCAGCCAGCGCGCCGCCGGCATGGCTTCCTTGGCATTTTCGATGCGCTTATAGCCGCCGCCGGCCGCAATCAGCATGGCCGCGCCATTGGCTTTTCCCGGGCGCAACGCTGTGATGAAGGGCCGGGCGACATTGGTGATCGCGCCGCGGGCGCTGATCTCGGGCGCACCGCTCGGGCCGCCCGCCCCGGGCGGCGTCGATGGCCAGAGAGGATAGGCGGTCTCGGCCGCCCAGGCGCGGCCGACCAGAGCCGGGGCGGCCAGAAGGCCCGTCAGCAGAAAGGCGCGACGATCGAGCATGAAACCTCCGATCTTACCTGGGGCAGCGACTGTGTTTTCACACAGAGAATGCCGCGCGAAGGCGGGAGCCGGTTTTGCGATCGCAAGTCCCACTGCACACGGACTTAAAGCATATGAAGCGGTTCTTAAAGATGGCGACACGCTCTTACCTCGTTGCCAACGGGCTTCCAGCCCCATCTCCTTCATGGCGACCCACGCTTGCAACCCATGGGCTCACCCCCTTTTCATCGCCGACTGATCCCTGATTGCCGGGCTCAGTGGCGCCTCTCTTCGCTAGGTCTCTCCCGACCAAAGGCAAGGGCAGCGGAAGCATTCTGCACTAATTTTGATCAAATTGGCCGATATTGTTCTCTTTATGACTAAAAAATATTCATATTCATAAAGCTTCAATGCTTCTCTCCTACAAGTCCTGTCGAAAATAATGGTTTCGGTCTGATGGTTGCCTGGCGGCAAGCGGGGGACATACCGGAGTAGTGATCGCATGCTCAGCAATCTCAAGATCGGCAGCCGCATCCTCATGGTCGCGGCGATCCCGACGGTCCTGCTTCTGGGTGTCGTGATCGACAAGAATGTCGGTCTTCTGCAATCGGCGCAGGAGGCGGAGCAGGTGGCTGAGATCGCCGCCTTCGCCCCGGTCATCGGCACGATGGTTCATGAGATCCAGAAGGAGCGCGGCGCATCCTCCGGCTTCATCGGCGCCAAGGGTCAGGGAGACTTCGGGCCGCTTCTTGAGAAGCAGCGCCTGGTCGTCGATGCTGCGATCGCCCGCTACACGGCACTGGACCTGACGGGGGATGCGCAGGCCGGTGACGCCAGGCTGAAGGATCTCGCCCGCGCGGTGCAGGGCCGGCTCCAGTCGCTTGCCGCGATGCGTCAGGACGTCTCCTCCCTCAAGATCGGCGTGCCGGAGGCGGCGACATACTTCAACGAGACGATCGCCAGCGCGATCGCCACCATCGATGTCATGGGCGAGATCGCCACCCATAGCCAGATCTCGAACCGGACGCTGGCCTTCTCCGCACTGCTTCAGGGCAAGGAACGCGCGGGCCAGGAGCGTTCGGTGGGCACGGCCGCCTTTGCCGCCGGACAGTTCGCGCCCGAAGCCTACCAGAAGTTCGTTCGCCTGGGCGCGATGCAATCCGTTCACTTCGCGACCTTCCGACATAATGCAGCGCCTGACGCCATCATGGCGCTGGATGCGGCTTTGAAGGGCGAGGCTGGCAAGAAGATCGACGCCCTGCGCGAGATCGCCGTGAAGCAGCCCTTCGGCGGCTCGCTGGCGGATGTAACAGGTGAGGAGTTTTACAAGGCCGCGACCGACCGCATCAATGCGCTCAAAGGTGTCGAGGACATCGCCGGCGCGGAGCTTGCGCAATTCGCCACGAACACGGCTGCCGGCGAACGCCGGTTCCTCTATGTCACGCTCGGGATCTCGCTGGGGATCTTCATGCTTCTGATCGTTCTGGTGGGCAGGGTGATCGGCTCCATCACCCGCCCTGTCGGCCGCATCGTTGGCGCCATGCGGGCGCTGGCCTCCGGCCGGTCGGACGTCACCCTCGATGTCCAGGCCGATCGCAGCGAGATCGGCGATATGGTTCGCAGTGTCGCGGTATTCAAAGGCAATGCCGAGGAGCGCCAGCGCCTGGAGGCGGAAGCCGCGGCCAACCGCTCGCTGTCCGAGCGTGAGCGCAGCGAGCGCGATGCGCGCCAGGCCGCTGACGCCGCCGAGGTGCAGTTTGCCGTCGATCAGCTTGCGGAAGGTCTCGGCGCGCTGGCCGATGGCCGGCTTGGCCACCGGATCGATCCGGCCTTTGCCGCCCGGCTTGACCGTATCCGTGTCGATTTCAACGCTGCGATCGAGCGGCTCGATGCGGCCATGACCGAAGTCGGTGGCAATGCCCGGGCGATTGCGGCCGGCTCCAACGAGATCCGCTCCGCCGCCGACGACCTCGCCAAGCGCACCGAACATCAGGCCGCCTCGGTCGAGCAGACCGCCGCCGCGCTCGAGGAGATCACCACAACCGTTGCCGATACCACCCGGCGCGCGGAAGAGGCGGGACGCCTGGTGGAGGCCACGCGCGACAGCGCCGAAAAGTCTGGACTCGTCGTCCACAGCGCCATTCATGCCATGCAGGCCATCGAATCCTCGTCCGGCGAAATCTCCAGCATTGTCGGCGTCATCGACGAAATCGCCTTCCAGACCAACCTTCTGGCCCTGAATGCGGGCGTGGAAGCCGCGCGCGCCGGCGAGGCCGGCAAGGGCTTCGCCGTGGTGGCGCAGGAGGTGCGCGAGCTTGCCCAGCGCTCGGCCAGCGCTGCCAAGGATATCAAGGCGCTGATCGCCAAATCGGGCGGCCATGTGAAGAATGGCGTCGATCTCGTCGGCGAAACCGGCCGGGCGCTCAGCCACATCGTCGATCAGGTCAAGCAGGTCAGTGTCAATGTGCTCTCGATCGTCGAGGCCTCGCGCGAGCAGGCGACCGGCGTGAAGGAAATCAACCTGGCCGTTTCGCAGATGGATCAGAACACCCAGCAGAATGCCGCCATGGTGGAGCAGTCCACCGCCGCCAGCCATTCGCTGGCGCGCGAGGCGGAATCGCTCTTCAGCCTCGTCGGCCGCTTCGAGACCAGCGCCCGGGCGCCCGCGCCCGCCCCGGAGCGCACGACGCGCCCCGCATCCGTTTCCCCCGCGCCTGTTTCCCCGGTGTCTCGTTCCCACGCACCGGCCGCGCCCGCCGCCTCGCCGGCCCGCCGTCTGGTTGGAAAGCTACAGGCGTCCTTCGCCGGCAATGCGGCGGTGAAGGCCGACAGCTGGGAGGAATTCTGACAGTCTGTCCAATCATCGCCGTTGGCCGCCTGCAAATGGCAATTTCTGCGCTTCCGGTGCTCACGGACCTTACGTACGCTGCGCTCCGGTTCTCGAAATCACCATTTTCGTCAGGCCAACAGCAAGTCTTGAACAGACTGTGAGACTTGCAGCGGTCCGCTCGCGGACGCCGCATCGCCATCCGATCGATCGCGGCGCTGGACCCGAGCGAAAAGCGGCGCCCGCTCTGACTGAAAACGGGGCCGGCGATGCTTTCCGCTCGACAGCTGTGGCCGACCCCGCCAGCATAGGCGCGGACATGAGCAGGCACAGGGGCAAAGACCTTGCGCCGTCGGGCAAGGAAGGCAAGCGCGGATGATGGCGATCGATCTCAACAGCGACCTCGGCGAAAGCTACGGCGCCTGGACCATGGGCGACGATAGCGCCATGCTTTCGATCGTTTCCAGCGCCAATATTGCCTGCGGCTTTCATGCCGGCGATCCCCAGGGGATCCTCCGCACGGTGCAGGCGGCGGTGCAAAAGGGCGTGGCGATTGGCGCCCATGTCTCCTATCCCGACCGGGTCGGCTTCGGACGGCGCGACATGGAGGTGGGTCATGCGGCGCTGGTGGCCGATGTCATCTATCAGATCGGTGCGCTCAAGGGTCTGGCGACGGCCGCCGGTGGAACGGTCAGTTATGTCAAGCCGCACGGCGCGCTCTACAACCGCATCGCCGCCGATGCCGTCCAGGCGCGTGCGGTGGTCGAGGCGATCCTGGCCGTCGATCCGACGCTGACGCTGATGGGACTTGCCCAGGCGCCGATCCTCGCGCAGGCGCGCGCGGCAGGGCTTGCCACCGTCGCCGAAGCCTTTGCCGACCGGGCCTATCTGCCGACAGGCCATCTCGTTTCGCGCCGCGAGCCCGGCGCCGTGCTCGAGGATGCCGATCTTATCGCCGCGCGCATGGTTCAGCTCGTGCGCGAGGGCACGCTGACGGCCATCGACGGCAGCACCATCCAATTGGACGCCCAGTCGATCTGCGTCCATGGCGACAATCCCGAGGCCGTCGCCATTGCCCGCACGATCCGGATGCGGTTCGAAGCCGAGGGGCTCGCTATCCGCTCTTTCATCTGACCCGTGCATCTTATCCAGTCGATCTGAGTTAGGAAATCTGCGGCGGGGCATCGCTACCCGCCAATGCCGTATCTCGCGCAGAACTTGTCTCTGGACAGAAATACTTTTCCTGGAATTCGATGGGCCGATCGCCAGTATTTCTTGCGCCGCCTTGCAGCACGACAAGTTCCGCGTGCGTCTGACTGGCTGCGGAATTGCGAAGAATTTTAGCGTATCGGTCAAGCGCGCCGCGGTCTTTCTGCCTCGTTTCCCGCGATGTCCGCCTTTATTTCGCCTGCGATGTTGATCGAAAAAAGCCGATGATCCCTTTTGCCCGCTCTGTCCGATCAACCAGAGGGTGCGACGCTCTTCGAAAGTAAAATCTCGGCATGAGTATCAAATGACCGAAATGAAAATACTTCCGAGCATTGACTTGACTTTGGACGATCCCAGATGCTTCGGTAAAAAACTTGACAGGTGACGAGCAGAGAAGGAATCGACATGGCCGCCCTTGAGCAACCTGATTATGCGAACCTGACGGTGCAACTGCTCAGTGTCTATCTGACCGGCAACACCGTGTCGCCGCAGGAACTGCCGGCGCTCGTGCGCGCCACACGCGCCGCGCTCTCGGCCGATCCGTCCGAGCCGACGCCCACCCCGGCCGCCGCGCCTGTGGAAGAGCCGGCGGCCGCGCCCGCACCGCCCGAGCCGCCGGTTTATCGTCCGGCCGTCTCGGTTGAGGAAAGCCTGGCATCGCGCGATGTCATCATCAGCCTCATAGACGGCAAGCCCTACCGGGCGATGAAGCAGCATTTGGCCCGCAATGGCCTGACCCCGGCCGATTATCGCGCGCGCTACGGCTTGCCGGCCGATTATCCCGTCGTCGCTCCCGCCTATTCCGAACTGCGCCGCGAGACCGCCAAGCGCATGGGCCTCGGCCGTCGCGGCGCCGGCAGCGATGCGGCGCAGGCCGCATCCGTCGAAGGCGACACCGTCACGGACGCGCCCGAGGCCGAGACGAAGCCGGCCCCCAAGGCCCGCAAGACCGCTGCGCAAGGCAAGACATCCGGCAAGGCCGCCAAGCCGGCCAAGAGCGGCCGGGGCCCCGGCCGCCCGGCCAAGGCCGCAGCCGAACCGGCGGAGGCGCCTATTCCGGAAGCGCATGATCAGGAAGCCACCGCCGAGTAAGACGGCGCGCCCATTCTGCGCCCGTCCTTCTGACCGCGCGCAAATCCTTGGCGACCGCAGCCTGATGCGGTCGCGTCGATCTCAAGGGTTTCAGGCCACCATCGCCTGCTTACCCTCCCACCCTGCCGGTGCATGATGCTGTGCATGGTCCTGCGCTGCGCCATTCTTCCGCCGTCGCCGCCAGAAAAAATCGCACTGAAAATCATCCGCAGTTCGACGCTTCGCGTATGTGTTTTCGCATTGGCGCGAGGATCATTTTTCGCTCCGATGCGCCGGCAACGGCATGTTCATGCAGCCTTTGGCGGAGGCTGCACTTTGTCAAACACACCCGGCGTCCCTACATTGCGCCCCGCATCCCGCTGGCCCGGTGCGATCGCCACCGAGAGCCCGGGCCTGTTTTCGCCGCATTGTCCAAGGCCGCAGCAGCTCCGCTCGGGCCGGACATTGCTTCAGATCCGTTCCGCAAGGCCGCAGGCAGTCTCCATGTTTCATCTGATGTTCGGTCTTCCCTGGCTCGTCGTCGCCACCCGCTTCCTCTGGCCCTTGCCCTGGCCGCTTGCGATCAAGGTGCTGATCGCGCTCCTCCTGCTGGTCGCCTCGCAATATCACTATATCAGCCGCCTCTCCTCCGGCTCGGTCTTCGCGCCGGAGTTGCCGCGCCCGCTGATCATCGCCTTCAATCTCGCCATGGCCGCGACGATCCTGCTGGCGGTCTTTCAGATCGCGCTGGATTTGACGGCGCTTGTGCTGGCCCTGTTCAAGGGCCGGCTGCCGCTGGTGCCGCCGCAGGTGCGCTATGGTCTCGGCATGCTGGCCGTCGTGCTTTCGGCCTATGGCGTCCAGCAGGCGCTGCGGGTGCCGCCGCTCAAGGATGTCGAGGTGGCGATCCTCGGCCTGCCCGCCGCCTTTGACGGCTACCGTCTGGTGCAACTGACCGACCTGCATATCAGCAACCTGTTCCCGGCCACATGGGCGCGTGCGGTGGTGGAGCGCACCAATGCGCTCGATGCCGACCTGATCGTCATGACCGGAGACCTGATCGATGGCGACGTGGCGCATCGCGCCCGCGATGTCGCGCCGATCGCCGATCTTAAGGCGCGCGACGGGGTCTATGCCATTCCCGGCAATCACGAATATTTCTTCGATTACGCCGCCTGGATGCGTCAGTACGAGGCGCTGAAGCTTACCCCGCTCCTCAACCGCCATATCGTCCTCAGACCCGGTGAGGCGGCCCTCGTCATCGCCGGCGTGACCGACCGCTCCGCCGGCCGCTTCGGCGCGACACCGCCGGATCTTGGCGCCGCCCTTGCCGGTGCGCCGGCCGGCGCACCGGTGATCCTGCTCGACCATCAGCCGATGGATGCCGCGCGCTCCGCCAAAAAGGGCATAGCGCTGCAGCTCTCGGGCCATACCCATGGCGGCATGGTCTGGGGGCTCGACCGCATCGTCGCCCGTGCCAATAACGGGTTCGTCTCCGGCTTCTATCGGGTGGGCGCCATGCAGCTCTACGTTAACAACGGCACGGCGCTGTGGCCGGGTTTCGCCCTGCGGCTCGGCCCGGCCTCGGAGCTGACGCGCATCACGCTGCGGCCTGCGCGCTGACCGGTAAACCGGTCCATGCAGCGGTAGTCCCCTCAGCACTCCCGGATCGTGAGGCCGAAGCTGGGCGTGCCCTTCAAGGTGTTGCTGACGGTGCAGAGGCTCTCCTCCGCCCTGTGGGCGATGGCCTGTTTTGTTTGCGCATCGAGATCGCCCGTCAGATGCATGTCGATCTCAAAATGGGTGACGCGGGCGGGGTCATCAGGTGCCTTGACGCCGCGCACGTCGACGGTGATTTCGGACAGGCGATCGCGCAGTCCGAGCTCGACGGCCGCGCTGCGCGCGCTCATGGCGAGGCAGGCCGAGAGCGACGCGTAGAGAAGATCCAGCGGATTGAACCCGGCTTCCTCGACGCCGGTCTTGATGTCGAGCCTGCCACCGGTGGCGGAGACGATGGTCGGAAAGCCGGTGCGACCAAGCGTGGCGCTGGCGCCGGTCGGCCGATGGAAGCGGCGATCTGTCTGGCTCATGAAGTCTCCTTCCCTGGCAATCGCGAATCCCTCTTCAGATCCTCCATCCTGCGATGGTCTGCCCTGAAATCCCGTGTCTTGAGATCATCGTCTCAAGCAGATATCAGCCGAACAGTCATTTTCGCAACGAAGGGATCGAATCGGCATGGCCCCGCAATATCTCGTGACGCATTCCGGCGGTTTCCATGCGGACGAACTCCTGTCCAGCGTCGTTCTTACCCGGCTGTTTCCCGAGGCTGAGATCGTGCGCAGCCGCGCGCCGGAGTGGATCACGCCCGCTGACGACCGCATCATCTATGATGTCGGCGGCGCCTATGATCCGGCGCGCACGGTGTTCGACCATCACCAGCGCGGCGCGCCGCTGCGCGAGGATGGGCAGCCCTATAGCTCCTTCGGCCTGATCTGGAAGCATTACGGCCGCGACTATCTGGCCGCCTCGGGCATTCCGGCTGATGCGGTCGAGACGGTGCATGCGAGCTTCGACGCCGGCTTCGTTCTGCCGATCGATCTCGTCGACAATGGCGCGGTCGGGACCGATACGGCCGGCATTCTCGCCAGCCTCACCCTGCCGGCGCTGCTGGAAAGCCTCAAGCCGCCCTTCGATGATCCCGATCCCGAGGCGACCACCATCGCCTTCCACGGCGCGTTGGCCATTGCCCGCAGCTTCGTCGAGGCGCGCATCGGCGGCATGGCGGCGAAATTGCGGGCGGAGGCCACGGTTCTCGCGGCGATCACGGCTGCCGGCGCGGGCCGGGTGCTGGAGCTGCCTATGGGCATGCCGTTCCGCTCGGCCGTGCTCAAGGCCGGCGCCGAGCAGCTGCTTTTCGTCGTGCATCCGCGCGAGACCGACTGGTGTCTCACCGGAATCCGCCGCACCGATGAAGGCTTCGAGCTGCGCGCCGATCTGCCCGCCGCCTGGGCCGGACGCACCGGCGCGGAGCTGGAAGCGGTGACTGGCGTGCCCGGCGCAAGCTTCTGCCACAATGGCCGCTTCATTGCCGCCGCCCGCACGCGCGAGGCCATTCTGGCGCTGGCGGCGCTGGCGGTGAAGGATGTCGAGGCGGCTGCTTGACGGCGTGGCTCAGCCGGCGCGCGACCGCGCCGGCATGGGGCGGGGCAGGAGTGGGCGCACGCCGCGATAGAGCAGCAGCACCAGGATCAGCCCGATATAGATCCATTGCTCCGGCGTCAGCACCTTGGTCGACAGCGCATAATGCAACAGCGCGGCGGCGGCGGCGAGATAGATCAGCCGGTGCAGCCGGATCCAGTTGCGGCCGAGCCGGCGGATCGAGGCGCGGTTGGAGGTGACGGCCAGCGGCACCAGCATGACGAAGGCAGCCATGCCGAACATGATGAAGGGCCGCTTCAGCACATCCTCCAGAACCACTGCGAGGTCTAGCGCCTGATCGAGCACCATATAGGCCGCCAGATGGAAGGCCGCATAATAGAAACAGAGCAGCCCCAGAGCCCGGCGATAGGGCAGGAGATTGATGCGCAGACGCTCGCGCAGCGGCGTGACCGCCAGGGTGAGAATGAGGAAGCGCAACGCCCAGAGCCCGAGCAGATGCTCGAAGCTCTTGACGGGATCAGCCCCCAGCCCGCCGGTGGCGCCCTGATAGAAGGCCCAGACGGCCGGCAGCAGCCCGACGCCATAAAGCACCCAGATCAGCTGTGGCTGCCAGCGCTTCATGAAGCTCATCTGCGCGGACGCCATCAGAAATTCGCCTTCAGGTCCATGCCGCTGTAAAGGCTCGCCACCTCATCGGCATAGCCGTTAAAGGGCAGCGTCGGATGCCGGCCGGCGCCGAAGAAGCCGCCTTCGCCGATCCGCCGCTCGCTCGCCTGGCTCCAGCGGGGATGATCCACCGCCGGGTTCACATTGGCATAGAAGCCATATTCCTGCGGGTTGGCCGCCTGCCAGGTGTTAACCGGCTGCTTGTCCGTCAGCGTGATGCGCACGATCGACTTGATGCCCTTGAAGCCGTATTTCCAGGGAACGACAAGCCGGATCGGCGCGCCGTTCTGGCTGGGCAGCGTCTCGCCATAAAGGCCGACTGCCAGAAGGGTGAGCGGATGGCGCGCCTCGTCGAGCCTCAGCCCCTCGACATAGGGCCAGGGCAGGGACTGGAACAGGCCCTTCTGCCCCGGCATCTCGGCCGGGCGCACCACCGTCTCGAAGGCGACATATTTGGCGGAGCCGAGCGGCTCGACCTTGTCGAGCAGGGCGGCAAGCGGGAAACCGTCCCAGGGAATGACCATGGACCAGGCCTCGACACAGCGCATACGATAGACGCGCTCCTCCACCGGAAATTCCTTGATCAGCGCATCGATATCGAAGCGCTGCGGCTTGGCGACCATGCCATCGACGACGACCGTCCACGGGCGCGGCTTGAAATCGCCCGAGAGCGCCGCGGGATCGGCCTTGTCCAAGCCGAATTCGTAGAAATTATTGTAGCTGGTCACGTCCTTCTTCGGCGTGAGCTTGTCATCCACCTTGTAGGGGCTGGGCACGGCCTTCAGCGCCTCGGCCATCGCCGCGCCTGGTCCGAACAGCGTGGCCAAAGCACCGCCCGCGCTCGCCGCCATCAGGCTGCGCCGGGACAGATAGGCCGATTTCGGCGTGATCTCCTTCGAGGCAATATGCGGGGGACGATAGGCCGGCATGGGAAGCTCCTTGGCGGGCGCGCGGGCAAGAGTGGGCAGATCGACGATACCGATAGGCGCGTGCCGCAAAGACGCAAAGCCAAGTCTTCGTGAGCACGGCCTGAAAGGACTTGCAGCCATTGACGGGCAGCCTGCCCGGCAAAAGGCTGTGTGAAGACTATACGCTGGCGCACGCCCATCAGTTTCAGCACGCCGCGCAAAACCGGGTTCGCAATGCGGATTGCAGCGACGGTCGCCAAACCGCGCCATCTTCGGCCGAGATGATAAAGCCTTGAGACAGCCTATGCCAGAGCTGCGGCTACTGAGTGGCTGACGGCGGACCATCGGCCAGTGATCGTGGGAGAGGCTGGAGGAGAGCCTGGCTGTTCCATTCGCTGCGAAGGAGCAGACCCGTGCCAAAGGGCATTTTTATCCCTGGCCAACCCCGCGCGCTCCCATAGATTGGGCTTCACCCTGCATGGGATGGAGGAAAACATGAAGCCCTTGGACAACACCGTGGCCGTGGTCACCGGCGCGGGCCGCGGCATCGGCCGGGAGATCGCCCTGCATCAGGCGCGCGGCGGTGCGCGCCTTGCCTTGATTGCCCGGTCGGAGGCCGAGATCGCTGAGACCGCGCGGCTGATCGAGAGCGAGGGCGGCCAGGCTCTGCCGCTGGCGCTCGATGTCACCGATGGGGCAAGGGTGGAGGAGGGGCTTGCCCGGGTGGAAGAGGTGTTGGGACCGATCGATCTCCTGGTCAACAATCACGGTGCCTTCCGCGCTTTCGGGCCGATCTGGGAATGCGACCCCGAGACCTGGTGGGGCGATGTCGAGATCAACCTGCGCGGCACCTTCAACACCTGCCGCATCGCGGCGCCGCTGATGCGGGCGCGGGGAGGCGGGCGGATCGTCAATCTCGTCGGCGGCGGCACGGGCAACAGCTTTCCGCACGGGTCCGGCTATGCTGCCAGCAAGGCCGCGATCATGCGCTTCACCGAATGCCTCAACGACACCATCCGCGACAAGGCCGTCTATGCCTTCGCGGTGGATCCCGGCCTTGTGCGCACGCAGATGACGGAGCTGCAGCTGAACTCGCAGGCCGGCAAGACCTATCTGCCCGATCTTCCCGGCCTGTTCGCCGAAGGGATCAACATCCCGCCCGACCGCGTCGCAGCCCTGATTGCCGAGATCGCCGCCGGCCGCTTCGATCCGTTGAACGGCCGGCTTCTGCGCGGCGTGGACGATCGCGACGCGCTGGCCCGCGACATGGAGGTTGTGGTGGCCGCCGATGGCCGGGCGCTGCGCTTCACCGGGCTTGGCTGAAGCGCAGGCGTTACGCCGCCCAGCGCCCCCGGTTTTCTTCGGAGACCAGGCGGAAGCGCGACAGGAGATCGCTGAGCGCGGTGATGTCGCTGGCGAGCTGCTGCGTGGCGGCGCTGGCTTCTTCGGCCATGGCGGCGTTCTGCTGCGTCATCTGGTCGAGCGCGTTGACCGAGGAGGTGATCGAGCCGAGCGAGCCGGACTGGTCCTGACTGGTCACGGCCATCTGATCGACCTGGCCGGCGATGGCGATGATCTGGTCGGCGATCTCGGTGACGGCCGTGCCCGTATCCTGGACGAAATGCGAGCCCGCGGCCACTTCGCTGGACGAGCGCCTGATCAGCTCGCCGATCTCCTTGGCGGCCTGGGCCGAGCGCTGCGCCAGTTCGCGCACTTCCTGCGCGACCACCGCGAAGCCCTTGCCGGCTTCGCCCGCACGAGCGGCCTCGACGCCGGCATTCAACGCCAGAAGATTGGTCTGGAAGGCGATTTCGTCGATCACCGAGATGATCTGGCCGATCTTCTGCGAGGCCTCCTGGATGCGGGACATGGCGTCCACCGCCTTGCGCACGGTGTCGGCGGAGGAACCGGCTTTCTCCCGTGCCTGCTGGACGATGCCGCGCACATCATGGGCGCGGCTGGCGGCTTCGCCGATCAGCGAGGAGGCTTCCGAGAGCGTTGCCGAGGTTTCCTCGAGCGCTGCCGCCTGCTGCTCCGTGCGCCGGGCGAGGTCGTTGACAGAGCCGGCCATCTGCACGCCATTGTCGTGAATGGCGCCGGTGAGGCCGGAGACTTCGGTCAACGTTTCCCGCAGTCCCGCAACGGAGGCGTTGAAATCATGGCGCAGCCGGTCGAGATGGGGGGCGAAGGGCGTGTCGATGCTGAAGCTGATATCGCCGCGCGACAGGCGCGACAGGGCGCCGGCCAGCGTTTCCACCACGAATGCGCTCTGGCGGGCGGCTTCCTGGCGCTCGGCCTCGTTGCGCTGGCGTTCCGCCTCGCTCTGGCGGCGGCTGCGCTCGGCCTCCTCCTCCATCGACAGCTTGACGATGGCGCTCTGCTTGAACACCGACAGCGCGCGGGCCATGTCGCCGATCTCGTCGGAGCGCGCCTCGCCGGTGACGTCCGTGTCCAGCGCGCCATCCGCCAAGCGCCGCATGGTGGCGGTGATCTGGGCGATCGGACCCTTGAGCGTCATCACCAGAATGGCGCCGGCCAGCATGGCGATCAGCATGCCGGCAACCATGGCGCCGACGGAAATGGAATTGGCCTGGACGCGCTCCGCGCCGGCGCTCTGCTTCTGGCTCTCGGCAAATTGCGAGAGCATGCCCCAGAGCTGGTCGATCTTGCCGCCTGCCACGGTGAATTCGGCCTGTCGCTTGGTCACGAGGTCGACGATCGCCAGCGCCTGCGCCGAAAGCGCGGCCAGCGCATCCTTGGCCTGGGCGGGGATCTCCGCCATCGCCTTCTCGCCGGGAAGGGCGGACGCGAGGCCCGACAGGGCCTGACCATAGCTGTAGAGCGCCTGTTCGATGAGCTTCGCATTGGCTTCGCTCGGCTTGGCGCCGAGTTCGGCAAAGAGCACGCGGAGCTGGTTGCCATTGCCGACGATGCCGCGCAGCTTGTTGCCGACGATATCGGCCTTGGCGATCTGGGCTTCCGCCGCCGCGAGATCGCCGACCGACTTGCGCAGCGTGTCGTTGGCTAGATCCTTGACGGCGCGCGCCGCCATCCGCGTTTCGGCTGCCGCGTCCGCCACGTCGTGCGGGGCCGACGGGTCCGCCTTGAAGGC
The DNA here is from genome assembly GCF_001938945.1 of Xaviernesmea rhizosphaerae. Classification (GTDB taxonomy): domain Bacteria; phylum Pseudomonadota; class Alphaproteobacteria; order Rhizobiales; family Rhizobiaceae; genus Xaviernesmea; species Xaviernesmea rhizosphaerae. The sequence goes on along the minus strand of NZ_MKIO01000041.1, from coordinate 20,412 downwards.
ATCAACGGCGCGCGCGAGCGTGGCAAGCGAGGCTTCCAGGCGGGCAAGCGGCGCCGGCTTGTCGCCGGCGATGCTGTCCTGCGCCTGCGTCAGCGCCTCCTGCACGCCCGGCAGGCCAGCGGCGATCGCCTTGATCTGGTCTTCCGCGCGCGGCAGCATCATGGCTGCGGTTGCCAGCGCCTCGCTCTGATCGGACAGGGTGGCGATGGCCAGCGCCGAGCGCAGCCCGGTCTTGGCCTTCTTCTCCACCTGCTTGGCTGCGCCGAGAAGCGCGAAGGCCTGCTTGCCCACGGCTGCCTGAATGGCTTGGAGCGCATCCAGGCGGGCATTCACGTCGCCCGTCGCGGCCTCGCGGTCCTGATGTAGGCTCCAGAGACGGTCGATGTTGGCAAAGAGCGCATCCGACTGCGCGGCGACATCGTCCAGTGGCGCCACATCCGTTTCGGCCCGCATAGTGTTGGCCATGTGCTTGAGATCGGCGATCTGCGCCTCCAGCGCCGCACGGGCGGCCTGATGCGTTTCCGTCGAAGGCTGGATCAGGAAGCGCGACATGCCGGAATAGACCTGCTTGAAGCCGGTCAGCGCCTGCATGATACCGTTGGAAATTTCCATCCGGCCCTGCAACTGGCCGGAAATATAAAGGCCCGTCAGCCCGACGGCGGCAATGCTGAGAACGAAAGGCGTGACGAGAACCAGAACCTTTGTCTGTATCCGGATACGCGACATCAAACGATCGATCATGCCATGGCTCCCGCCGGCGCTCCCCGCCGGATTCCAAAATGTACGCCAAACGTGACAGACGAGGCTTAAAAGGCGGTGAACTCGCAGAGGCTGCATTTCGGGTCGGTGGGAATAGGCGCGCATCAGCGGCAATAGCGATAGTCTGCCTTGCGCTGGAGAATGTCGAGATGCAGGTGGTCCTCATGCGCCTCGTCGCTGCCGGGGTCGAGCACCGTCTCGAAATAGAGGCAGCCTGTCGCCGTGACAGCGCGCTGAAAGGCGCCTGTCAGCGTTCCGTCCTCGTCGCGCGGCTGAATGGCGATGGTCTGACCGTTGCGGAAGGTGAAGGAGGCGATGTCGATCGCATTGCCGCGCGCATGCTCGGAGATCTTGCCGGTCGCCGCATTGTTGCGCAGGCGGCAGACATAGCTCGATGCCTGATTGATCCGGGTCAGCGCGCCGTCCTCTGCCATGGCAACCTTGGCGGCGGGCAGCACCGAGTCCTTCACCCAGCGGGCCAGCTCCAACGCCGCCTCGCAGCGCAGGGTCGCCGCCGGCGCCACCTCCACGCCCGGCAGGATCGCGGTCAGCGAAATCGGCTTGTCGATGCCGCAGCCCTTTCCGTCATCGATCCGCCCGCGCTCCTCGAACCGCGCCCCGATGGCGGTGAGATCCTTGATGCATTGGGCATGGGCTTCGGGCGGTTCGGGGGCGATCGTCAGCGCCGGGGCTGCATCGGGTGTCTGCGCCGCGGCTCCCTCCTGCTCTTTCTCCAAGCCGCTCTGCCCGGCCTTGTCCGTTCCCGGCGCAGGCCGACCTGGACCTTCCGGTGCAGCCTTGTCCTGTTGTCCCTCGTCCTTTTGCCCCTTCTCTGCTGCCGGCTTTCCGTCCTTCGCCTTGCCCGTGTCCGCAGCGCCATCGGCCGGCATGTCCGGCTTGGGCGTCGGCCTGGCAGGCGCATCCGCGCCCTTAGCGGGCGCCGGTGCGGCGGATGCGTCTGCCGGTTTCTCAACGGGTTTTGGAACCTCAGCCGGATCGGGCGCCGGCTCCCGGGTGCCTGAGACCACCGGTTTGCCGGGGGGTAGAGGCCCGTTCTCCGGCAGGCCGGCGCCTGTCAGAACGAAAGCGACCGGCAGCAGAAGAGCCGCGGCAAGCGACGGACGATGGCGCATGATATTCCCCCTCACTGGCGATCCCCCGCGCCTTTGCCCGGCACTTCGGATCGGCTTCTTCTTTCAACAGCTAGGGCTGAGCCTGGCGCAGGCGAGGGGGGAGCTGGCGTATCCGGCTTGCGGTGGGCGCAATTCCTCCGCGGCGGGAGTGTGTCAGGTTTCAAGAGGAGTGGTGGGAAAAGACATTCATAAGTTGCAGGTCTGCAGTGCCGTGAATTGCTTCGCATCCGTGAAAGGAGAAAGAAGAGAAGCTTTTTTCGTTCATGAGAGAGGTCTCCCTGGGGAGCATCCTTGTGTTTCTATGGCCACAGCGGGCGCTGAAAGATCAAAGCGACTGGCAGGCGCTGATCGATCACCTGCATGAACGTTTCCGGCTCGCGGAAGAGTTTGGAAATGCGCTCGGATTGCGCAGTTAAGATTTTGTCGGCGGGCCTTTTCATGATCTTTGACAGTATCATGCGCGATTTCAGGCCTATGTCCGTCAGCTGGCTCCGTCCGTCGCTCACTCGGCTGCCGGACCGCAGGTTGTCTGTCAGATTGCGCAGCTGGCGGACAAGGGAATAACGGAGGTAACGCCTATGCCATTCTCGGCCGTCATGCCGGCTTGCCGGACCGAGAGAATGAGGCGAGCGGCAGTTACAACAAGCGCATGAGGGCAAAGCCGGTGCTGGACGAGGCCTGGTGCCGCGAGATCACGACGGGGCTGCTGGTGCGCATCGACGGGAGCGGCGAGGAAATCGGCGCCTTCGCCAGCCGCGACTCATCAAGCTTTGCACGGCGGCGCGGTCATCCTCTTCGCGTGCCGGTGGAGCGGTCGGCGCGGCGGGCGCGGTGCAGGGTGGTCAGGGAGAGCGCCAGCAACAGGGCGCCGGTGATGAGCATCAGCAGCCCGCCGGCCCGGGCATAGACCAGCACGCCAATCAGCCCGCCCGCGAGGAAGGCGAGGATCGTATAGGCGTGCAGGCGCAGTTTGGACATGTTGTCGGCCGGGTCGCCCATGCCGTCCTTGCCCCTGATGATGTCGATCGCCACGCCGAGCTCGATGCCGATATCCGTGGCCATGCCCGAAACATGGGTGGTGCGCACCCGCGCATCGGAAATTCGCGTGACCGTGGCGTTCTGCAGGCCCATCAGAAAGGCCAGGCCGAGGATCAGCAGGGTGCTGCGCCAGGCCGCCACCATCCAGAGATCGGCCACGCCGAGGGGAAGCAAGAGAAAGGCCTCGATCAGGATGCAATAGGCATAGATGCCGTTGATGCCGCGCCGGCGGCCGACGTTGATGATCAGAGAGGAGACCGTGGCGCCGAGGATGAAGGTCAGCACGATGGCGAGGTAGAACAGGCTCGCCATGGTCTGGCGCGTGGCCAGATGGTCCGAGAGGGCGGAGACATTGCCGGTCATGTTGGCGGCGAAAAAACCGACGGCATAGAAGGCGGCGGCATTCAGCGCGCCGGCGATTCCCGCCAGCCAGCAGGCCAGATAGACATTGATGCGCTCGTTGCGGGCGGCGCCCTGGTGGATCAGCATGGCTTTCAGACTTCCCGGCAGATCGCGATGCGCGAGCGGAGAGGGCGGCTGCCCGGCCGCGCTGCCTCGGCTGCGCAGCATCGTCGGGCAGGCTTATCCCAGCCTTGTGATGGTGCCTGCCATGCGCTCCAAGTGCCAGAGCCGTTTCGGCCCTGCGCCGCACCGGCCGGCATATCCTATAAGGAGCACGGCACATAGGGACGCAAGAGGGGGAAGCGGGGTCAGCTGCTTTGGCGCGGCATCAGCTCGAAGCCGATGTCGAGCGCGGGTTGCGACAGCGTTTCCCCGTCCAGCAGCGCCAGAAGCCGGCGCGCGGCGACGCGGCCGATTTCTGCGCGCGGGGTGCGCACGGAGGTCAGGCGCGGCACAAGCTCGTTTGCGCCCGGCAGGTCGTTGAAGCCGACAAAGGCAATCTGCCGGGGAACAGGCACGCCCATCCGCGCCGCCTCGAAGGAGGCGCCGAAGGCCAAATCGTCATTGCAGAAGAAAATGGCATCGATATCGGGATAATCGCGCCGCAGGCTGCGGAATTGCTGGCATCCCAGCGCAATGGAGGAGGGGTCCGGGGACAGGAACTCTACTGCCGGCTGCATGCCCGCTTCCAACAGCGCGCGCTGAAAGCCATCGCGTCGCTGCAGCACCCGCCGGTCGAGCTGCGCGCCCAGAAAGGCAAAGCGTCGGCGGCCGCGCGAGATCAGGTGCCAGGCCACGGCGGTGCCGGCCTCATCCTGCGAGAAACCAACCGAGGGTATCTCCGTCTCCTCGCCCAGCTCCATCATATGCACGCGCGGCAGGCCGCAATCGGTCAGAAGCCGGGTGGCTGCCGGTGTCTGGTCGAAGCCGGTTAGCAGCAGGCCGCAGGGCTGATAGGTGAGGAAGGTGCGGATCAGCCGCTCCTCTTCCAGCGCATCATATTGATAATGGCCAAGCAGCGGCTCAAAACCGCGGGCGCGCAGCACTGTCTCGATCGCCTCGAACATTTCGATGAAGAGATGGTTCGACAGGGCCGGAATCAAGACCACTACCGTGCGGCTGCGCGCCGAGGCCAGCGTGCGGGCCGCTGGGTTTGGCACATAGCCGAGGCTGCGCGCCGCCTGGCGCACCCGATCGACCAGATCCGGATCCACCGTCGGCACCGAGCGCAAGGCGCGCGATGCGGTGATCGGCGAAACGCCTGCACGCTCCGCGACCTCGGCGAGCGTCGGTAAGCCCGTTGCCCTGTTTCGTGTTTTGGCCATGCTGTCGATCCCCCACTTGCGCAGTGTAGCACGCAGAGTTAAGGATAGCGCTATCTTGTGCGGAGGATGCACGGAAAATTTGGCCAAAGAGGCGCCGGCGCACGCTATCGACGGCTGAGGCTTGGCTTGGTCAAGGAGGCCACGCACAGCGCCTGAGGTGAGGAAACGGCCGGAGGGAAGGCTGTTTTCGCAAGAGCGAATTTTGGCAGGGTTTGATGCGGTCGCCCGTGTCGCGGAGGCTGACCGGAGGCATTTCTCGGTAGATTTGAGACAGCGCTATCTCTGGCGTGGGAGGAAAAAATGAGGATATCGGGTCTGGTGGTCATGGGGGTTTCCGGCTGCGGCAAGAGCAGCGTGGCCGCAGCCGTCGCGCAGCAGATCGGCGGGCGGCTCATCGAAGGCGATGCCTTCCATCCGGAAGCCAATCTGCGCAAGATGACGCTCGGCCAGCCTCTGACCGATGATGACCGGGCCGGCTGGCTCGATCGCTTGTCGGGGCTGATGACGGCCGAGATCGGGCAGGGGGGCCTGCCGGTTCTCGCCTGCTCGGCGCTCAAGGCACGTTACCGTACCGTCCTGCGCCGCGCCGGACCCGGAATAGGCTTCCTCTTTCTCGATCTTGACCGCGATGCCGCCGCCATGCGCGTCGCCACGCGTCCCGATCACTTCATGCCGGCCAGCCTGATCGACAGCCAGTTTGCGGCGCTGGAGCGGCCTTCTGACGAGCCCGCCGTCCTGACCGTCGATGCCACCGCGCCGATCGACGCGATCGTTCGCCACACGGAAAACTGGCTGCAGGCGCTGGCGGAGACCCCACAGGAGGGAGCCGAAGCGATGAGCGCGGCGCGCGCATTGGTTTGAAGCCGCCTTCGGACGGCGAACGGACCTGTCTTTGCGTTTGTTAGTTGTGAAGCGGGCTCTTTTGTTCGTTCACAACGACATTCATTTGGATTAGCAAAGATAGCGCTGTCTTTGCCAATCCAGCACCAATTTAACCGGCTTGCTTTGACGAAAGCGACGGCTGCGCCAAGTTCAATCTACGACGACGGTCATCGAGGGAGGATTTCATGCTCGGATTTTCACGGGAGGCCTATCTGCTTCTCGATGCGGCAGTGACCATTATCGGACTCATCGTCCTGATCACCCGCTTCAAGGTGCATCCCTTTATTGCGCTTACACTTGCCGCGGGCTTTCTCGGCCTGACATCGGGCATGGCCACCGAAACGGTGATGAAATCTTTCCAGACGGGCTTCGGCGATGTGCTGGGCTTTGTCGGCATAGTCTTGGGGCTCGGCACCATGCTCGGCAAGCTGATGGCCGAGTCTGGCGGCGCGGACCAGATTGCCCAGACGCTGATCCGCACCTTCGGGCGCGAGCGCGTGCATTGGGCGATGATGCTGGCGGCCTTCCTCGTCGGCCTGCCCCTGTTCTTCGAGATCGGCTTCGTGCTCCTGGTGCCGCTGGTCTATATTGTTGCGCGCCGGTCCGGCGTTTCACTCGTCAAGGTCGGCGTGCCTCTGTTGGCCGGGCTTTCGGTGGTCCACGCCCTGGTGCCGCCCCATCCCGGGCCCCTGCTTGCCATCAGCGTCTTCGGCGCCGATATCGGCAAGACGATCTTTTACGGGCTGATCGTTGGCCTGCCGACGGCGGCGATCGCCGGTCCGATCTTTGCGGCCTTCATCTCCCGCCACATTCCCGGAACGGCCTCGCCGGAGCTGATGCAGCAATTCGTGCGTGAGGGGGAGGCCGAGCATCTGCCGAGCTTCGGCGCGACGATGGGGACGATCCTTCTGCCTGTCTTCCTCATGCTGCTGAAGGCGCTGGCCGATATTTCCCTGCCGGATCATCATGTCATCCGCGTGTGGATGGACCTGATCGGCCACCCGATCACAGCGCTGCTCCTGTCGCTGCTGCTTGGCTTCTACACCTTCGGCGTCTCGGTGGGCCTGACGCGGGAGCGCATGCTGGGGCTGTTGAACGACAGCCTCGCGCCTGTCGCCTCGATCATCCTGATCGTCGGCGCCGGCGGCGGCTTCAAGCAAATGCTGATTGCCAGCGGCGTGGGCGATATTATTGGGAAGATGGCGGTTCAGGCCCAGCTTTCGCCGATCGTTCTCGCCTGGCTGGTGGCGGCCGTCATCCGCATCGCCACCGGTTCGGCAACCGTGGCCACCATTACCGGCGCAGGCATCGTCGTGCCCGTCGTCTCGCTGGTGCCGGGGGTCAATCGCGAGTTGCTCGTGCTGGCGACGGGTGCCGGCTCGGTCATCCTGAGCCATGTCAACGATGCCGGCTTCTGGCTGGTGAAGCAGTATTTCAACATGACCGTGGCCGAGACGTTCAAGACCTGGACCGCGCTGGAGACGATTATCTCGGTCATGGGGCTGGTCTTCATCCTGCTTCTCGGGATGGTCGTCTGATGCTTCAGCGCTCAGGGCGATAGACACGAAAACGAAGCGCGGGGCAGATCCTGGTTTTCAGCCCCACGCTCCAATCGAGCGCAGACGAAAGCAACCGGGGCACGACCGGCGCCCCGTTTCTCTGTCCATGCTCCTTGCGCTCAATCGTGATCCAGCATCGGCCCGCCCGCCACGTCGGCCAGTAGCGCGCCGGGTGCGGCCTCTTTGAGGCCCACACCCGTCAGCTTCAGCCGCAGCGCCTCGCGGATCAGCCAGGCAAGCTTGTCGGCGGCGGCGGCCGGCAGCAGGCCGTGGTCGTGAATGTTGGAGACGCAGTTGCGCGCGCTGTCGCGCATGCCCACCTCGGGCGCGAAGGTGAGATAGGCGCCCAGCGAATCCGCCGAGGAGAGCCCCGGCCGTTCGCCGATCAGCACCAGCACCATGCCGGCCCGCATCCGCGCGCCGATGTCGTCGCCGATGGCCACGCGCGCCTGCTCCGCCAGAACGATCGGCCCGAGCGACAGATCCGGCAGGAGGCGGGCAAGCCGGGTGACGACCGCGGCCGCGTGCTGCTCCACCGCGACCGAGGAGAGGCCGTCTGCAACGACAATGGCAAGATCCACCGGCCCTGCCGGCAGGCTGTCCGTCCCGGCAGAGAGACGCCGGCCAAGGTCAGGCCGGCGCAGATAGATGGCGCGATCCGCCGCGCCGCTTTTGACCCGCAGGCTTTCCAGCGGCGCGAGGGCTTCGGCGACCGCGTCGAAATCGACATGGCCGTGCACGGCATCGCGTGCCTTGGCATGGGCCATCTGGAAGGCCAGCAGCGCCTCGGTCGGAAGCCCGTCTCCGGCGCGGCCAAGCGCAACACGGGCGCGGGTGAGGCGGCGCAACCGCTCGAAGGGATCGCTTGTTGCCGTCATCACAAGGCTCCCGCCTGGAGAAGACGCGTGACCGGCGCCGCCTGCGGCAGAAGCGGCGGCAGGCGGCCGGCGGCGTCCATCAGGCTCATCTTGACCAGCCAGTCCTCGAATTCCGGTGCCGGGCGACGGCCGAGCAGGTGGCGCACGCGCACGATGTCATGATGCGACAGGCTTTGATAATTCAGCATGATGTCGTCAGCCCCGGGCACGCCGATCAGGAAGGTGACCCCGGCATTGCCGAGAAGAAGCGCAAGATTGTCCATGTCGTCCTGATCGGCCTCGGCATGGTTGGTATAACAGACGTCGCAGCCCATGGGCACGCCGAGCAGCTTGGCGCAGAAATGGTCTTCGAGCCCCGCGCGGGTGATCTCCTTGGCATCATAGAGATATTCCGGCCCGATGAAGCCGACGACCGTGTTGACCAGCAAAGGATCGAAGGCGCGGGCAACGGCATAGGCGCGGGTTTCCACCGTCTGCTGGTCAAGGCCGTGATGGGCATCGGCCGAGAGCGCAGCACCCTGGCCGGTCTCGAAATACATCACGTTCTGCCCGACCGTGCCGCGCTTGAGCGACAGCGCCGCTTCCTGCGATTCTTTCAGGAGCGCCAGCGTCACGCCGAAGCCGGCATTGGCAGCCTCCGTGCCGGCAATCGACTGGAAGACGAGGTCGAGCGGCGCGCCGCGTTCGATGGCCTCGATCGACGTCGTCACATGCGAGAGCACGCAGGATTGCGTGGGAATGTCGAAGCGCAGCCGGAGATCCTCCAGCATGGTGAGAAGGCGGATGCAGGCGTCGACATTGTCGGTCGCCGGATTGATGCCGATCACCGCATCGCCCATGCCGAACAGCAGGCCATCCAGCGTCGCGGCGGCGATGGCGACCGGGTCATCCGTCGGATGGTTCGGCTGCAGCCGGGCGGACAGCCGCCCTTCCAGGCCGATGGTCGAACGGAAGCCGGTGACGACGCGGGTCTTGGCGGCAATCTGGATCAGGTCGCCATTGCGGCAGAGCTTGGAAACGGCCGCCACCATTTCTGGCGTCAGGCCGGGGGCGAGCCGCGTCAGCGTCGGCGCATCGGCCTCCCACGAGAGCAGCCAGTCGCGAAAGGCCCCGACGGTCATCGAAGAAACGGGCGCGAAGGCCTCCGAGTCGTGGCTATCCTGGATCAGCCGGGTTACCTCATCGGTTTCGTAAGGAACCAGCGCCTCGTCGAGAAAATGCTTCAGCGGCAGATCGGCAAGGGCGTAGCGTGCTGCCACCCGCCGCTCCGCGCTTTCCGCCGCCACACCGGCCAGTTCGTCGCCCGAGCGGCGCGGCGAGGCGTAGGCCATCAGCGTCTTCAGATCGTCGAAGACATGCGTCTCGTTGCCAACCCGCGCGCGAAAGCCCTGGCGGCCTGTCTCTGCCTGTTTTTCCACCTGCGATCCTCACGCCTGAAAAGCCCTAACGGCACGCAAGCGGTGCCGTCAGGGCCGATGTGACACCAAATTGCGCGACAGACGACCGTGCGGCAGACGCCTGTTCCTGCGAAAGACATGTGGCGGGAAGGATAGCCTCTTTCCGCAAGGAGTTCATCAAAAACAGACGGATATCCCCGTCCGCTGCGGATTTTGCTGCGCTTTGCCTATGCTTGAGGCAGCGCAGCACACATCCGTCGGCGATGTGCACGCGCCGACGGCAGATATCCGGGATCGATGGCCCACAGCGGCAAGGGAATCGTTTTCAACCCCTGATGATGCGTCTATGCTAGCCGGCAAAGGCCGACCATTCGATCGAACGGACCGGCAGGGAGGCCGGATCGAGCGGATGGTTGCAGAACAGGAACGGATGAAGACGGGTCGGCGGCTGTCGCGCACGCGCGCGGCGCCTGAGCGGGATGGAACCGGCATCAGCCCGGGCGATATAGCCGACCACAATGGCCGGACGGCGCTCGCGCTTCTGCGCGCCCATGGCGCCATGACCCGGCAGGAGCTTTCCGCCCATCTCGGCCTCACCGAACCGGCTGTCACGGGGATCATGAAGCGGCTTCTGGCCGATGGCCTGGTTCTGGAACGCAAGCGGGTGGATGCGGGACGCTACACCCCGGCGGAATTCGCACTCAGGCCGGATGGCGCCCATGCGCTGGGCCTCAGCCTGCGGCCGGACGGCGCGGAACTCATACTGCTCGGCCTCGGCGGCGAGATCGTTGCGGCGCGCAGCCTGCCCACGCCGCCTTCGCAAGACGCACTGGCCGAGGCGCTGGAGGCGCTGACCACCGAGAGCCCCACGCCGCCGCTGGGCCTCGGTGTGGCGCTGGCGCCGGGTTGCGCGGTCGATCTGCCGGTGATCGCCGGCATGATTGGCGACATGCCGCTTTTCTCCATGCCCGACACGGAAGCCGTCGTGAATGCCGAGCGGCTCTTCGGCCTTGGCGAGCCGGAGGGTGGCCTGGTGGTGGTTCTGATCGACGAGACCGTGCGTGCCGGCCTGTTCATCGGCGGCAAGGTCTTTCGCGGCATGCATGGGCGCGCAGGGCAGATCGGCGCGATGCGGCCGGGGCGCAATCACGCCAGCCTGAACGAGGTGGCCGGCCTTGCGGCCTATCGCCAGGCCGAGGCCGAGGGCGAGGCGGCGCTGGAAGCGTGGATCGGCCGCGCGGCAGGTCGTCTGCTCGATGCCGTTGTCGCCATATCAGGCTTCGTCTCGCCCGGCGCGGTGCTGGTCGGCGGAGCTCTTCCGGACTATGTGATCGACCGGCTGATCGACCAGGCCGCGCGCGACCGGGAAAAGCAGGAGGCCTATTTCGTCGCGGCTTCCTGGATCCCGCCCATTCGCAGGACGACGCGCGATGGCGGCGGCGTGACGCTGGGTGCTGCCGGCGCGCCCTTCATCGAGCGGCTTCTCCCGAAAACGATGTGATGAGCGCCGCGGGAGGCAGCCGGCCGGGGCTGGCCAGCGGCACGCGCTCGCGCTGCGCAGGCTCGGCAGTGGGTAGGCCGAAACGGTGGGCGAGCGGCATTGCCGCAGCGCCGAGGGCCGCCGCATCGTCCGAGCTGGCAGCACGATGCAAGGTCAGGCTCGGCCGTCCCAGACGCGTCATTTCCTCATTGGTATAGAGCAGCAGCTCATCGATCATCAGCACAGGAAGCCGTCCGCCGATGACGATGCCATCGGGATCGACGATCATGCCGATGTCGAGGATCGCCTCCGCCAGCTTGGCGCTGACCCGGCGCAGCCAGGCGCTGACCAGGGCGCGCGCCGGCCCGGTGAGCGTTACCAGCTCCGCCGGCGTCGATATGGCCACGCCATGCGCCCTGAGATGGTCGAGGAGGATGAACAGGGAGAACATGTCGCCCAGCGGTCGGCTGTGGCCCGCCAGCGGCCCCTCGTCCATCACCACCGGCAGCCAGCCGATTTCCCCGCCGAGCCCGCTCGCCCCTTTGTGGCGCACGCCGTCGATGACAAGGCTGCCGCCCAGGCAGGCATTGACGAGAATATAGAAGAAGCTGCGGATCTGCGTGCCCACGCCATATTCGATTTCGCCGAGTGCTGCGGCATTGGCGTCGTTGTCGATGAAGACGGGATGAGACGTGATCTTGCCCAAAGCCCCACGCACATCGAAGCCGCTCCAGCGGCCATAGGCGTCGGGCCGGCCGATGACAGGCACCTCGCCCAGCCAATCGGGAATGGCGAGACCGATCCCGGCCAGCCGCTCCTCGCGGATCACCTTGCGACGCAGGAAGCTCGACAGCGCGTCCTCCATCAGCGCAATGAAGCGCTCCGGCATGAGGAACCGCTCTTCATGGTGCAGCCGCGCACGCACGGTTCCCGTCGCATCCACGGCGACGATGGTCAGGTGATCACGGTCGATATTGGCGCCGATGGCATAGACCCCGTCCGGGTCGATCTCCAGCTCGATGGCCGGCTGGCCGCGCAGGCCCCTGCGGCGACGCGCCTCCGTCACCAGGCCCTCGTCCAGAAGCCGGTCGACGATGCGGGTCACGCCCTGCTTGGTCAGCCGCGACTGGCGCGCCAGCTCGGTGCGTGAGATCGGCGCACCGCGGTAGATGGCCGCGAGAATCGTCGCGCGATTCTGCGCCGCCGCCTGCTCGCCGTTGGAACCCGCCAAGGTCACGACAAATATCCCCTTACTGCATCGGCCTGACGCCGATTTCCAGCGTGATGCGCGAATAGTCTAAATAATAGAAAAAGCGCCAGCGGTGGCACACCGCAGCGCCGGAAACGCTCGGACGCGTCGAGATCTGTTTGAATATAGAGCACTAGCGACGGGAATTGAATTGTCGAAATGCCTGATATCCTTCGCGATCGGCGTGCTCCGGCCGGCCGGGAAGGCCGGCCGGAGCGTCTGCGACATCACGCCTTCGAGAAGCGCCAGCTTTTCACCTCGAAGGGCATGAGCCCGGTCGCAGACGTATCGGCCATCGGCTCTTCCAGAACCGTGACCACGCCCTGGTTGGACCAGCCTTCCGGCAGCGCGACGTCGAAGGCGCCGCGCGCGCCGGCCGGCTCGTAGACGCGCAGGATCATGTCCGTGCCGTCTTCGCTCGGCTTGAGTGCCGAGAAGCCGGCTTCGATGCCGCTTGCCACGATCGGCTGGCAGCTGCCGGCGGAGAGGCCCGAAACGGCCCGCGCGATCAGCGGCTGGTTCAGTTCTTCCGCTTCCTCGCGCACGCCGCCCTCGTACCAGGTGCCGGCATGCGGCATCAGGGCATAGGTGAAGGCCTGGTAGCCCTCGTCGCAGAGCGGATCGGGATAGACGGGGCCACGCACCAGCGACAGGCCGAGCACGCTGCCGCGCATGCTGTGGCCATATTTGGCGTCGTTGAGCAGCGCCACGCCGAAGCCCGGCTCCGACAGATCGACGAAGCGGTGGGCCGGCGCCTCGAACATCGCCTCTTCCCAGGAGTTGGAGGAGCCGGTGGGACGCTCGACCACGCCATAGGCGCATTCGCAGGTTGCATGCTTGCTCTTGACGGCCAGTTCGCTGATCGAACGCAAGAGCACGCGACGCTCGTGCCAGTCGATCTCCGTGTGGATATCGACGCGCTTGGCATTTGCGGTGAGGCTGAGCGTCTGCACGATGCGCGAATGGCGCCAGACGCGGGCGATGCGGATCGCTGCGCGATGCGGGCCGTTCTCAACGAGCTCGATCGACTCGATCCCGGTGATCTCCTCGCCCCTGGCTGCATAGTCGTCCTCGACGTCCCAGGCGTCCCAGTTGCGCGGCTTGTCGGCGGTATAGGCCATCAGCCGGTTGCCACGGCCTTCGATGGCCTCGCGGCCGGTCGGCTTGTGGAACAGGCTTTCGATCGTGCCGTCCTCGGCAAGCGTCACCTTGATGGTGTCGTTCTCCAGGCTGCGGGCGGTCGCGGAGAGGCCACCCTTCGGCGCCAGCGCCGACTTCGGCAGAACGGCGATGCCGAGCGGGGCGATGGTGCCTTCGGCAGCAATGACGCCCTCTTCCAGATGCAGGCGGATCGGGCGCTCGGACAGCGTGGGGTTGACCACGAGAACCGCACCATCCTCTCCCTTGGGCAGGAGCGGAGTCAGCGCGTCGAGTGCTGCGGCCTGCGCGGCCTTGCCATCGGCGATCGACTGGTTCAGCTCGTTGGCGGCGTCGACATAAACTTCGGCGATCGAGGAGCCGGGCAGAATGTCGTGGAACTCGTTCTTCAGCACCACGCGCCATTCGGCTTCCATCGAGCGCGGACGTTCCGCACCCATGAGATGGGCAAGGCCGGACAGCGTTTCGGCAACGATCAACCCGCGCTCGGCCTGGCGGTGCAGTCGCTTGACCGCGCTCTGGCTCGTCAGCGTGGCGCGGTGCAGCTCGAGATAGATCTCGCCCTGCCAGACATGCATCGCGGTCGCCTTGGCGGTGTCGTGCGCGGCCTCGAAGAAGTCATGAACGCGGGTCCAGCGGGCCTCCGGGATCGCCGGGAAGACGCGCAGCTGCTCCTCGCGCACGATCATTTCGGGCGACGGGCCGCCGCCGCCATCGCCATAGCCGACGCACAGAAGCGTGGTGTCATGGCGGTCCTTCTGGCGGAAGTTCTTCCAGGTCGGAACGATGCAGTCCGGGCGGACGAAGCCGTTATAGCCTTCCATCGGATTGTCGAAGGAATGCGCCAGCACGCGGCTGCCGTCGAGGCCTTCCCACCAGAACAGGTCGGAGGGAACGCGGTTGGTTTCCGACCAGTTGACCTTGATCGTGAAGAAGCTCTTCATGCCGCCCTGAACGAGCAGCTGCGGCAGGGCGCCCGAGAAGCCGAAGCAATCCGGCAGCCAGCAGACCGTGTGGCGATGGCCGAAGGTTTTTTCGAAGAAGCGCTGGCCATAGAGCACCTGGCGCGTAAGGCTTTCGCCCGTTGGCATATTGGTGTCGGGCTCGATCCAGAGACCGCCGACGGTTTCCCACTGGCCCGACGCCGCCCGCTCGCGGATGCGCTCCAGAAGCTCCGGGTCGTCCTCGGCGATCTGGGCATAGTAATGCGCGGTCGACTGGTTGAAGCGGAAATCCTCTGACCTGTCCATCAGCGACAGCGCCGTGTGGAAGGTGCGGCGCATCTTGCGGCGCGTCTCGTCATAGGGCCACAGCCAGCACAGGTCGATATGGGCATGGCCCGTCAGCGCCACCTTGCCCTGCGGGGGGAAGCGCTTCTGCAGCGTGGCCAGCCGGTCCATCAGCGCGTCATAGGCGGCGACGACGCTTTCGCGCTGGGCATCGTTGAGGCCCTCGGGATCCTTCTTCAGCTCCGGCAGGCGCCAGATCTTCTGCTGCATGACGGCAGGCGCCGTGCGGGCGATATAGTCGGCCGTAGCAGAGGGCCAGTCGAGCGAGCGCAGCGCGATCTCGGCGGCTTCGAGCATATAGGGAACGGCTTCATGGCCCTGAAGGGCGCTTACCGCTTCCGAGATCTGGCGCAGCAGGATCCAGAGCTTTTCGACCGGACCGTCGATCCAGAGCAGCTCGGCGCGCTCCAGGAAGGGCTTGCGCACAGGCTCGCCGAAGGGCAGGCGGGCGACCGTGTCGGAGGTTACCTTGAACTGGCGCGAGGGCGGGGTGAATTCGCGGTGATAGGGGTCGAGGCCGAAGCTCTTCGCCGTTCCATCCTGTGCGGTGATGGTGATCAGGCTCTCGCCGCCGAGATGCAGGAACAGCCTGACCTCGTCCAGCGGCCAGCCCTCGGGCACGGTGACCTCACCGGAAAATTTTTGGACGCCATCCTTCTGCGGCCAATCGGCGCCGATCGCGAGCGGCGCGCCATTGAACTGCCAGCCATCGACGACCGCCGTCTTGCGCGCCCGCCAGAATTCCAGTTCGGCCATGCGCACCTGAAGGCGCTCGAGGCGTTGGGCGTTAGTCAGTGTCATGATCAAATTCCCGATCTGATGAAATATCCGGAGGGCCGGATGCCTGTGGCCGTTCGGCCCTCTTCGTTTTTGATGTGTGGCCCGGCCCCCAAGACTTCGGGGCGCGCGGGGAGGGCGCCGCATGCGGCGCCGATGGTTCAGGTCTTTACCTCACCCCTTGACCGCGCCGGCGGTCATGGCGCCGAGGATCAGGCGCTGCAGCGCCAGGAAGGCGACGATGGCGGGCACGACGGAGACCAGGCAGGCGGCAGCCAGAAGCTGGATCGAGCTATCGTTCTGCGTGCCGGCATATTGGAAGATGCCGACGCCGATGGGGGTCAGCGATTCCTTGGTGATCAGCAGGAAGGGCACGAGGAACTGCGACCAGCCACCGATGACCGAGATGATGAAGGCAGAAGCGATGCCGGGCGTCGACAGCGGCAGGATCACGCGGACGAAGGCGGTGAAGCGGTTGCAGCCGTCGATCATCGCCGCCTCGTCCAGGGTCTTGGGGATACCGTCGATCGAGCCCTTGAGGATCCATGTCACCGTCGGCACGGCCAGCGCGATATAGACCATGGTCGCGCCGAAATGCGTGTCCGTCAGGCCGATGGCCGCCATGTAGCGATAGAGCGGCACCATGATGACGAGCGGCGAGATCATCTGCACCGAGAGGATCGCCATCATCCAGGCGCCCTTGCCCTTGAACTCGAAGCGCGAGAAGGCATAGGCCGCCGGAAGCGCCACGATCAGGCAGCCGATCGCCGAGAGGCAGGACAGTTTCAGCGCATTGTAGAGATAGCCGATGAACTTGTCCGACTGCAGGATCAGGGTGAAGTTTTCGAGCGTCGGGTTCTTCGGGATGAAGCGGCTCACCCCGAGGAAGACCTCGCGCCGGGTGCGCAGCGCCAGCGACAGAAGCCAGAGCAGCGGCCAGGCAAAGAAGGCGAAGATGACGAGCATGAAGATGTAGCTCAGCACGTCGCCCAGGCGTTCGCGGTTTGCAGCGTTCATTATTTCTCGTCCTTCGGCAGGAAGACGGCATAGACGAGCGCCAGGCCGAGGCTGATGGCGAGCATCAGGATGGACAGCACGGCGCCGACCGAGAGGTCATAGTTCCGGAAGACCACGTTGAAGGTGTAGAGCGAGAGCACTTCGGTCGCGCGGCCAGGGCCGCCGCCGGTCAGCGAGATGATGGCGTCGAAGGTGTTCAGCGTCTGGATGGTGATCAGGATCATGTTGACCAGGATCGCCGAGCGCAGCTGCGGCAGCGTCACATAGACCAGCCGCTGGCGCGCCGTGGCGCCGTCCACCGCCGCTGCCTCGTAGAGCACGGGGTCGATGGCCTTGAGCGCGGCATACATGACCACCATCGAGAAGGCGGTGCCGCGCCAGACATTCGACAGGACCACGGACCACATGACGATGTGCGGATCCGACAGCCATTGCACCGGCGGCGCGCCCATCAGCCGCAGAATGCTGTTGAGACCGCCGAAGGGCGCCTCGTTGAACAGCATTTTCCAGATGATGCCGCCGGCAATGCCGGGCACCACCCAGGCGATCAGCGCCGTGGTCCGCACGATCGTGGTGCCGAACAGGCCGCGGCTTTCGCCGCGCACGACGACCAGCGCGATCGCCAGCCCGAGGAGCTGCTGCGCCACCACACTCGATCCGGTGAAGACGAAGGTGACCCAGAGGATTTGCCCGAGCTCCGGCCGCGTCAACGTCTGGATCAGGGTCGAGAGCGTGTAGCTGCCATCATTGGCGAGCAGCGTGGCGCGCATGAAGGCCAGACGGAACACGTCGAACACGGGATAGAGATAGAAGAGCCCGAGCACCAGGATCAGCGGCAGCAGCCAGGGTGCCACGCGCGGCTTCTCATTGGCGCCGCTGCGGGCGAGGCGGGGCGCCTGTGCGGCGCCGGCGCTGGCATTGAGCATCGACATGGTGGTTCAGCCTTGAAGCGATGGCCGCGCCCCCCGCGGAGAGGGGCTTCCGGCACCGCATGAAAACGGATGGTCGGAGCCCCGGCGTTTGACGGCCAGGGCTCCCGATGAAGGGCGCAGGACGAGGGAGGGGGCGTCCTGCGCGGCGCTGAAGGCTGGCCCAAGACCGTCCTTCTGCGCCTGAGCACTGTGATTACAGCCGCTCGAAGGCAGCGAGCGAGGCCTTGTAGGCTTCGTCGACGGCCGCTTCGGTCGCCTCGGTGCCGGTCAGCACCTTGCCCATCATGATCTGGATCTGGTTGGAGATCTCGGGATAGACCGGAGCGCCGGGACGGGCCTGACCGACCTTGAGCGCCTCGCCGAAGGCCTTGTTCGTCTCGTTGGAGAAGATCGGGTACTTCGAATAGAAGTCGGCACGGGTCGGCAGCTGCTCCTGGATCTCGTTGGCGGGACCCATATAGATCTCGCGGGCGAGGTTGGCGCACATGGCGACCTTGTCGTCGGTCTTGGCGAAGGAGGCGACGGTCCAGCCGCCGGTGCCGGTGGAGCGTTCGTCCTTGGTGGCGCCGGGTAGGGGCGAGAAGGTCCACTTGGCGAATTCTTCCGGCTCCAGCGCGCCCTTCAGCTGCGAAAGCTGCCAGTTGCCGCCCACGAACAGGGCCGTGGTGCCGGCGGCGGCAGCGGCGTTGAAGTCGTCGTAATTGCCGATGGTGGCCACGCGCTTCGGTGCGGCGCCCGACTCGACCAGATCGCGATAATAGGCGACGGCCTTGACGAATTTGGCGCGGTTTTCGCCTTCGCCGAAGATCGGCTTGCCAGCGTCGTCGACGAGCTTGCCGCCTTCGCCCCAGTAGTTGGCGAGCCAGTCGAAGGTCGTGCCTTCATAACGGCCGCCATTGAAGAGGATGCCTTCCATGCCCTGCTCGACGGAGGCGAGCGCGGCCTTCTTGGTCTCGTCCCAGGTCTGCGGACCGTCCTTGATGATCTCCTTGTTGCGGTAGAGGACGCGCAGGTCCGTCGACCACCACCAGGCATAGATCTGGCCGTCCTTGCCCGTCACGCCTTCGCGCACGAAGGGAAACAGCTGGTCGATCTCTTCCTTCTTGAAATAGGGCGAGAAGGACTTGAGAACGCCGGCCTTCTTGAAGAGCGGCAGGACGAAGCTGTCGACGGCGGCGCAATCGGGCGCATTGCCGGACTTCGCCTGCTCGAGCATGCGCGCCTGTTCCTGGCCGATGTCGCCGGACATCATCTGCAGCTCGATCTTCCAGCCCTTGTGATTGGCGATGAAGTCGTTGAACAGCTTGCCATATTTGGCGGCGAGCGCCGGATCGTTGTTGCGCGGGCCGTCCGTCGTCATGCGGAAGGTAAGCGTGTTCGCCGCATCGGCCGGGCCGACGGTGTCGCCGGTGATCGTGTCCTGTGCCATGGCGGTGGCGAGCGGAGCTGCGATGGCAGCAGCGGAAAGAAGCGAGAGAAGGCGAGCCTTCGGCGTCATGGACTTAGGTCCTCCCAAAAATGATTTTCATCGTCGAAGCGCGCCGCCCCTGCCTCTCCAGCAGGAACGCGACGACGGCTGACCGATCGTGATGGCAATGACGATGGTGCGAAGTGGCGCCGCGCCAGCCCCCTGGCCGTTCGGCATCAATTTCCTCCGCAGCCTCTCTCCCCGCTTCCCAACAACGTGCTTCCCAGGCCGTGAAAAATAGATTAAATCACTTTTGTTTTGTGTCAAGCCACACGGTGGGAGGAATATATGGCGCGGGTGGAATTGCAGGATTTGCGCAAGTCCTATGCGGCGCTCGAAGTGCTGCACGGGATCAATGTGACCATTGAGGACGGCGAATTCCTGGCCCTCGTCGGCCCGTCCGGCTGTGGAAAATCCACGCTTCTGCGCACGATCGCGGGCCTGGAGAGCATCTCGGCGGGCGAGATTCGCGTCGACGGCCGGGCGATCAACGATCTGGCCCCGCGCGACCGGGACATCGCCATGGTGTTCCAGAACTACGCGCTCTATCCGCATATGACGGTGGCGGCGAATATGGGCTTTGCGCTGAAGCTTGCCGGCATGCCGGCCGCCGAGATCGACAAGCGGGTCACCTCGGCCGCGGCGATTCTCGACCTCGAGCGCTATCTCGCGCGCAAGCCGGTCGCCCTTTCCGGCGGCCAGCGCCAGCGTGTGGCCATGGGCCGCGCCATCGTGCGCGCGCCGAAGGTGTTCCTGTTCGACGAGCCGCTGTCGAACCTCGACGCCAAGCTGCGCGTCTCCATGCGCGCCGAAATCCGCGACCTGCAGAAGCGGCTACAGACCACCACGGTCTATGTCACCCACGACCAGGTGGAAGCCATGACCATGGCCGACAAGATCGTCGTGCTGAATGGCGGCAAGGTGGAGCAGGTCGGCCATCCGCTGGAGCTCTACCGCAAGCCCGCCAATCTCTTTGTCGCCACCTTCATCGGCTCGCCGCAGATGAACCTGATCACCGGCGCGCTGGCCGCCGGCATGCAGGCCACGACGATCGGCGTACGCCCGGAACATCTGCGGGTGGTCACGGATGGCGGCCATGGCTGGACGGGCACGGTTGCCTCGGCCGAATATCTCGGCAGCGACACCTATCTGAGCGTGGACGTGCCGGAAGCCGGCCGCCTGCAGGTGCGCGCCGATGGCGCGGTCGATCTGCGTCCGGGCGATCGCGCGGTGCTTGCGCCGATGATCGAGCATGTCCATCGCTTCGATGGAAACGGCAAGGCGATTTAAGTGAATCGGACCGGAAAGCGGTTTTCGGTCCGATGCAGCACCAAATCCATGGTTCATCGGGCCGACCCACGGTTCGGTCCGATGTGTCCACCCCGCCAGGTGTCTTCTGGTCTGGAAGCAGCCTTCGGACGGATGCGCTTAAAGCCTGCCGCGATCTGTCAATTGATACAGCAGACGACACACTTGCTTTTCCGGCGGCGCACCTCTGGTGCGCTCACCGTTCGGCCGGCTCAAACGGATCCCGCAATAAGGGGCGAAAACTTATCCGACCGTGACGCGCGGGCTCGTGCCGTGCGCGGTCTAGGCTCAGGACCTATTAATTTGGTTTGAGATGTGATTCACGGTTTCGGAAAGGAGACCGTGATGAGTGATGTGTTTT
>NZ_MKIO01000040.1 GCF_001938945.1 Xaviernesmea rhizosphaerae | reverse complement strand
GTGCGATCGTCGCGGCGCGCCGGGGCGCGGGCTGCTTCCTCGGCGGCAGCGGCAGCGGCGGCGGCGGCGGCCGCAGCGGCTTCTGCCTCCGCCTTGGCGGCAGCCTCGGCAGCCAGGCGCGCTGCCTCGCGCTCGGCCGGTGCACGGGCGGCTTCTTCCGCCTCGCGGCGTGCAGCCTCCTCGGCTTCGCGCTGCAAGCGCTCGGCTTCTTCCTGGCGGCGGCGCTCTTCCTCGATGGCGCGACGGCGCGCATCCTCGGCATCGCGGGCCTGAGCCTCGGCAAGTGCACGGCGACGGGCGTCGATTTCCTCGGCGGACAGCTGGTTCAGAACCACGCCGGTGCGGCGGTTCGGATCCGGGCGGCCTGAGTCATAGCGCGGGGAATCATAGCGGGAATCGCGACCACCCTGGCCCTGCGGGCGTCCGCCCTGGCCCTGGGGGCGCTGGCCCTGACCCTGACCTTGCGGACGGCCACCCTGGTTCTGCGGACGGCCGCCCTGGCCCTGGCCATGGCCCTGGCGCTGCGGCTGGGCTGGCTGGCTGGGGCGCGGGGCCTGCGGTGCGGCGGCGGCAGCGGCCGGCGCGGGAGCCGGGGCAGACACGGCGGCAGCCGGCGCTGCCGCAGGTGCGGGAGCCGTAACGGCAGCCGGGCGCACATCTGCCTGAGCCGGGCGGGCCGGTGCAGCAACGGGCGTGACGGGCTTTTCATCTTCCGGCCGCATCGGCCGGCGCTTGCGGGTTTCAACCACGACAGCCTTGGTGCGGCCGCGGCCCATATCCTGGCGCACGGTGCCCTGGCTCACGCCCGAAGGGCGAAGCGTCAGCGTCTTCTTGCCGAGCGTCTTGTCGTCGTTATTATCGGTCATTCCGTTCCGTTTCCTTCAGGGTCGGACCGGTTAGACCTGACCCCGCTTTTCGATGATCGTCGTGCGAGCGCAAAAACTGCGTGTGCTGTTCCTGCGCATCATGATGTCAATTGGCGAGAAGCGCCCATCGCTACAGTGTCCCGGTACTTGTCGAGCATTGTTGCGCGCTTCACTACACCTTCACCCGCCTGCCCCGCAAGCGCCGCGGCGTGGATAAAAGAATTACTTCCGAACAGGACATCGCCTTCTTCGGCAGTAAAGAAGCGGAAGGCGGGTATTTCGCTGCCGTCTTCCGCGGCGAAGCTCGAGGCCTTGCGGGCCTGGCTGATCTTGCGCACGCCGTCAGCCGCGGCGTCGCTGGCATGAAACACGGCGAGCGCGGCAAGGCCGCGCACCGCCTGATCGACCTTGGAGGAGCCGGTCGTGAACTGGCCGGCCTTGCGCGCCAGATTGATCATGCCGGCGAGGTCGGCGCACAGCAGCCGATCGACCACTTCGCCGAGATCCTCGGCCGCCTTGACCGGCGCTTTCAGGCCACGGGCGAAGAGCTTGCGCTTGACGGCCTGATCCACCATCGAGCGCCGCGCCGTCACCCAGCAGCCGCGGCCGGGAAGCTGGCGCTTGAGGTCGGGAACGACCTGGCCGTCCGGCCCCGCAACGAAGCGGATCAGCGCCTCGACCGGCAGGCTTTCACGCGTGACGATGCACAGGCGACCATTGCCGCCGGTCTTGCCATCGGCCGGATAGTCCACGGTGTCCTCATCGCCCGGCAAGGCCGCATCCTGCGATGCGCCGGCCGGTGCGAGGCGTTCGGGTTCCGTCACGGGGGCGGGTGTTTCCTGCTGCATCGCGTTCGCGATCCGATCAGGAGAGGGCCGCTCAGGCCTCCTCCTCATCGCCTTCCGTTATTTGGAGTTCTTCCTGCTCGCGTGCAAGGTCTTCCTCGGTAATCCATCCGGCGGCGAGACGTGCCTGCAGCACCATGTTCTCCGCCTCGGCGCGCGAGACCTCGAACTTGGAGAACAGGCCCTCGAACCGCTTGGTCTCGCCGTTCTTGCGTTCCGACCAGCCAACGAGGTCGTCAGCGGCGCAGCCGGCGAAGTCCTCGATCGTCTTGATGCCGTCCTCGCCGAGCGCGACCAGCATCTGGCCGGTCATGCCGTCGATGCCACGCAGGTCGTCGCTGACGCCGAGTTCCTTGCGCTTGGCGTCCATTTCGGCTTCCAGGCGCTCCAGATATTCGCGGGCGCGGGTCTGCAGCTCGTTTGCGGTGTCCTCGTCGAAGCCGTCGATCGAGGAGATTTCGTCGAGATCCACATAGGCCAGCTCGTCGACCTGAGCGAAACCTTCCGAGGCGAGCACCTGGCCGACCATCTCGTCCACGTCGAGGGCGTTCATGAACAGCTGGGTGCGTTCGTTGAACTCCTTCTGACGGCGCTCGGATTCCTCCTGCTCCGTCATGATGTCGATGTCCCAGCCGGTCAGCTGCGAGGCGAGGCGGACGTTCTGGCCGCGACGGCCGATGGCCAGCGACAGCTGCTCGTCCGGAACGACCACTTCGATGCGCTCGGCATCCTCGTCGAGAACCACCTTGGCGACTTCGGCCGGCTGCAGGGCGTTGACGATGAAGGAGGCGGGCTCGGGCGACCAGGGAATGATGTCGATCTTTTCGCCCTGCAGCTCGCCCACCACGGCCTGGACGCGCGAACCGCGCATACCCACGCAGGCGCCGACCGGATCGATCGAGCTGTCATTGGAAATCACGGCGATTTTGGCGCGCGAGCCGGGATCGCGGGCGACCGACTTGATCTGGATGATGCCGTCATAGATTTCCGGCACTTCCATGGTGAAGAGCTTGACCATGAACTGCGGATGGGTGCGCGACAGGAAGATCTGCGGACCGCGCTGCTCGCGGCGCACGTCATAGACATAGGCGCGCACGCGGTCGCCATAGCGCATGTTCTCGCGCGGGATCATCTCGTCGCGGCGGATGATGCCTTCGCCCCGGCCGAGATCGACGATGACATTGCCATATTCGACGCGCTTGACCGTGCCGTTGACGATTTCGCCCAGGCGGTCCTTGAACTCGTCGAACTGGCGGTCGCGCTCGGCTTCGCGCACCTTCTGCACGATCACCTGCTTGGCCGACTGGGCGGCGATGCGGCCGAAATCCATCGGCGGCAGCGGGTCGGCGATGAAGTCGCCCAGCGCGGCGTCGGGGTTGCGGTCGCGCGCCAGCGCCAGCGGGATCTGGGTGGAGTAGTCCTCGGCATGCTCGACCACTTCGAGCAGGCGCTGCAGGCGGATTTCGCCGGTCTTGGAATTGATGTCGGCGCGGATGTTGCTTTCGGAGCCGTAGCGCGAGCGGGCGGCCTTCTGGATCGCATCGGCCATGGCCGCGAGCACGATCTCGCGGTCGATCACCTTTTCGCGCGCGACCGCATCCGCGATCTGCAGAAGCTCAAGCCGGTTAGCACTGACTGCCATTGTTTGGGTCTCCAAGCGGCGCTTCTCTTTGGAAGCGATGTCTTTTCCTTGAGCGAAGGGCGGCGCCGATCTCAGTCGAGCGCGTCTTCGTCCTCGTCCTCGAAATTCTCGTTGGCGGCCTCGCGGGCGGCCTTGGCTTTCTTGTCGGCGGCCAGCGCGTCGCGGATCAGGTCGTCCGTCAGGATCAGTTTGCCCTCGGCCAGCGCCGTATAGGGAATGACGATCCGGGCATCCTCGCCGGGGGCGGGCTGGTCGCGGTCGAGCGTGAAGCCGTCCTCGTCGGTGGAGACGATGGTGCCGCGGAAGCGCTTACGCCCGCCGACCAGAACCGAGGTCTCGCATTTCAGCAGATGGCCGGTCCAGCGGACGAAATCGGACTTGCGCACCATCGGCCGGTCCATGCCGGGCGAGGAGACTTCCAGATGATACGCCTTGTCGATCGGATCATCCACATCCAGAACGGGCGAAATCGCCATGGAGACCGCCTCGCAGTCCTCCACGGTCATCGAGCCGTCCTCGCGCTCGGCCATGATCTGCAGCGTCGTGCCGTTCAGCGCGAGCAGCCGCACCCGCACGAGGCGATAGCCCATGGGTACGAGCACGGGCTCGATGATGTCGGCCACGCGGCGCTCGATGCCGGTTTCGGTGATCAGCCTGGGTTCGGACGCGCTTTCAGCGGCGCCGCTCTGGGTCATGTCGGACAAAGCTTTCAGCCTCCCGCTTTGCCGGTAATAAAAAAGAGCGGGTCCTTGCGGGCCCACTCTCCATCTACCGATCAAGAATTTGTGCCTCCTATACGCCCGCAGCGCCGAAATTGCAAGCCGGATGCCGATTGTGGCAGGAACGGCACGTTTTAGAGCTATACGCCCAAAGCTTGCCGCAATCGGCGTGCGGGCTAGATGTTTCTCCTTACCCATAGCCTGCCGCATCAGAAAGGCGCCTTGCCCGTGCCGCATTCGTCATCCCCGCTCGCGCCCCTCAAGCATGACACGTTTCGCCTGATCTGGTTCGCCAGCATCGTCTCCAACTTCGGCGGGCTGGTGCAGGCGGTGGGCGCGGCCTGGATGATGACCTCGATCTCCAGTTCCTCCGACATGGTGGCGCTGGTGCAGGCCTCGACCTCGGCGCCCATCATGCTGTTTTCGCTGGTTTCAGGCGCGCTGGCCGACAGTTTCGACCGGCGCCGGCTGATGATGGTGGCGCAGGTCTTCATGTTCGTCGTCTCGGTGCTGTTGACGCTCTGCACCTATTTCGGCCTCGTCACGCCCTGGCTGCTGCTGACCTTCACCTTTCTGATCGGCTGCGGCACGGCGCTCAACAATCCCGCCTGGCAGGCCTCCGTCGGCGACATGGTGCCGCGCCAGGATCTGCCCAATGCGGTGGCGCTGAACTCGATGGGCTTCAACATGACGCGCAGCATCGGCCCGGCGATCGGCGGCGCCATCGTTGCGGCGGCCGGGGCGGCGGCGGCCTTCGCGGTCAACAGCCTCTCCTATTTCGCGCTGCTCTTTGCGCTGTATCGCTGGAAGCGCGCGCCGATCGACAGCGTCTTGCCGCGCGAATCGCTCGGCCGCGCGATCGGCGCGGGGCTGCGCTATGTGGCGATGTCGCCCAACATTCTTAAAGTTCTGCTGCGCGGCTTCGTTTTCGGCCTGGCGGCGAGCGCGATTCTGGCGCTTCTGCCGCTAGTCGCGCGCGATCTCGTGGCCGGCGGGCCGCTCACCTATGGCCTGCTGCTCGGCGCCTTCGGCGTCGGCGCCATTGGCGGCGCGCTGATCAGCGCGCGGCTGCGCGAGCGGCTGACAGGCGAAAACATTGTGCGCCTCGCCTTTCTCGGCTTTGCCCTCAGCGCAGCGATGACAGGCTGGAGCGGCAACAGGGCGCTGACCTGCCTGGCGCTGCTCGGCGCCGGGGCCGGCTGGGTTCTCGCTTTGTCGCTGTTCAACACCACTGTGCAATTGTCGACCCCACGCTGGGTGGTGGCCCGCGCGCTTTCGCTCTACCAGACCACCACTTTCGGCGGGATCGCGGCCGGCAGCTGGTTCTGGGGCGTGGCGGCCGAGCAATATGGGGCTGACATGGCGCTCTATGCCTCGGCCGCGCTGATGCTGGTCGGAGGCGTCATCGGCCTGCGCTTCGCCCTGCCGGAATTCGAGGCGCTCAATCTCGATCCGCTGGGCAGCTTCACCGAGCCCATGCTGAAGCTGGATCTGACGCCGCGCTCCGGCCCGATCGTCGTGCTGATCGATTACGAGATCGACGAGGCCGATGTGCCGGCCTTCCTCACCATCATGGGCGAGCGGCGACGCATCCGAATCCGCGACGGGGCCGGGCAATGGTCGCTGATGCGGGATCTCGAAAATCCGCGGGTATGGACGGAAACCTATCACGTGCCGACCTGGACGGACTATGTGCGCCACAACCAGCGCCGGACCCAGGACGACAAGAGCAATTACGAACGCCTGCACGCGCTGCATCGCGGCGAGGGCTCACCGCGGGTGCACCGCATGATCGAGCGCCAGACCATCCTGCCGCATCCCTACGAGCAGTTCCGCCGGCAGATGGACATTCCGCATTGACAGGCTTACGGATCCGACGTGTCAGATCCGCCCCTTTAACGCCGGATCGGGGAAGCAGGTCGGCTTCAGGCCGGCCTTTTCCTGCCATTCGCCGATCGAGCGGCGGGTCTTGAAGCCGGCCAGGCCATCGGCCTTGCCGATGTCGTAGCCCTTGGCCTCCAGCCGCTTCTGGATGGTCAGCACATCCGAGCGCAGCATATGGCCGACATCGCCGAAGGGCGCGCGAAAGGCGCTGCCGCCGGCGCCGATGCGGTCGGCCAGATTGCCGATGAACAGCGCGTAGAGATCGGAATTGTTGTATTCCTTGAGCACGTAGAAATTCGGCGTGACGAGGAAGGCCGGGCCAGAGCGGCCGGCGGGCACGAGGATCATCGCTTCGCGCTTCGCCTCGCTCGCGGCAAAGGGCTTGCCGGAGATGCGCGCGATGCCGTCTGCCGCCCATTGACCGGTCAGCCGCGCCCGGTCGGGCCCTTCCAGCGCGCAGGAAACGGTCGGCGGCAGGCGCACCTCCGTGCCCCAGTCACGCCCGCGCTGCCAGCCCTTTTTTGAAAGATAGTTGGCGATGGAGGCCAGCACGTCCGGCACGGAGTTCCAGATGTCGCGCCTGCCGTCGCCATCGAAGTCCACGGCATATTGCAGGAAGCTCGTCGGCAGGAATTGCGGCTGTCCCATGGCGCCGGCCCAGGAGCCGCGCATGTCGGCCTCCTTGATATCGCCGCTGTCGAGAATGTGCAGCGCGGCCACCAGCTCCTTGCGGAACAGCTCCGGCCGGCGGGAGAGGAAGGCCTTGGTCGCCAGCACCTCGATGATCGGATGGGGGATCTTCGCCCGGCCATAGCCGGTTTCGCGGCCCCATATGGCGAGCACGATCGGGCCGGGCACGCCGTAGGTTTTCTCGATCCGCTTCAGTGTTGCCGCATGGACGGAAGCAAGCGTGCGGCCGGTGGCGGCGAGATCGGCAAGCCGCTTTTCCGAGAAATAGGCGCCCGGCGAGGCGAATTCCGCCTGATCCTGCTTTTCCTCCTTCGGCGGCTGGCCGGGAAGCACCAGATCCGGCAGGTTCCAGTTGAGCTTCACCTCGGCAAAGGCCGCATCGAAATGGGCCCGCGAAATGCCGCCGGCTTTCGCCTGCGGCCAGAAATCGCTTGCCAGCCATTGCCGGAACTGCGCCTCGACCTCGGCCTTGGAGGCGGCGAAGGCCGGCAGGGGCAGAAGGGCGAGGAGGATGAGGACCAGCCGCATCATGATCCGTCGAAAAGCCTGTCCGCATTTCGCTGCCGTCATGCTCGCCCTTGTGCCGAGCATTTGCCGAGGCTGACAGGCGGGCACTTCCTTCACGCAATCGATGGCGGCAGATCCTCGGGACAGGCCCGAGGATGACGGCAAGTGGGCACCCCGCGCGTCAGCTTGAAGGTTTGGCCTTGTCGAAGCCGGGCGGGCGAAGGTGGAAGCGGGGATGCGAAACAGGGTCGAGATCAAAATGCCGTCCTTGCCTTCAGTGCCGCCGTCAGCGTGCCTTCATCGAGGTAGTCGAGCTCGCCGCCAACGGGAACGCCATGGGCGAGCCGGGTGATCTTCACCTCCAGGCCGTCCAGCCGGTCGGTAATATAGTGGGCTGTGGTCTGGCCCTCGACCGTCGCATTGACGGCGATGATCAGCTCGCGCACCGTGCCCTCCGCCACGCGGTCGACAAGGCTTGCAATGTTGAGGTCGTCGGGGCCGATGCCGTCGAGCGGGGAGAGCACGCCGCCGAGCACGTGATAGGCCGTGTTCATCGCGCCCGTGCGCTCCAAGGCCCATAGATCGGAGACATCCTCGACCACGATGATGACCGAGCGGTCCCGCTGCGGGTCGGTACAGACGCTGCAGGGGTCGACCGTATCGATATTGCCGCAGCAGGAGCAGATGCGCACCTTGCGATGGGCCTCGCCCATGGCGTCCGCAAGCGGACCCAGCAGCTGGTCCTTCTTCTTGACGAGGTGCAGCGCCGCGCGGCGCGCCGAGCGGGGGCCGAGCCCCGGCACTTTCGCCAGCAGCTGGATCAGCTTTTCGATTTCGGGTCCGGTGACTCGTTTTGCCATGGCGGATCTCTATCTCAATCGGGCGGCGGAGGATATCCCGGCGACAGCGCAGAGGAACCTTCCGTCCCATCGCGCGCTATTCATTCCGACCATCAGCATTGCCGGAACCGCCCGGTCAGGGGCGGGTTTAAAGCGACTCGGATGGGAGATCAGCGGCAGTCCGATTCTCTAGGCTTTTGTTTTTTCGCATGTTGTCGTCGCAAAACCGCTGCGCACTTTTGCGCAACATGCTCTGGAGGAGGTTTCATGAAGATTCTCGCCATCTGTCTCGGCGCGCCTGAGCGTCTGCCGGGCCGGCGCATGAAGACAGGCATTTTCAAGCATGCCACCCGCGCCGGGATTCTGGTGGACGAGAACGGGCTCGTCGGCGACGCCGTCTGCAATGGCGAGCATCATGGCGGCCAGGACCAGGCGGTCTACGGCCTCGGCTCCGTCGATCTCGACGGCTGGTCGCAGGAGCTCGGGCGGCCGCTGACGCCGGGAACGCTCGGCGAGAATCTCGTCGTCGACGGTCTCGACAGCCGCAACGTCTCGGTCGGCGACCGCTTCGAGACGGATGATGTCCTCATGGAGGTCACCTCGACGCGCACGCCCTGCGCCACGCTCTCCATCCGCATGGAGGACAGGCTGTTTGCCAAGCGCTTCATGGCCGTCAGCCGCCCCGGCTTTTACTGCCGGGTGCTGAAAAGCGGCACGCTCAAGGCCGGCGACGCGGTGCGCTACCTGCCCTTTGCGGGCGAGCCCGTGACCATGCCGGAACTGCTGGCGCTCCAGCCGAAGCGGGTGAACGCGCAGGACCGGGCCCGCTATCTCGCCAGCCCGCTCCATGCCAAGCTGCGCGCCAGCCTTCAGGGCTGAACGTCAGAAGGGCAGCTTCATGCCGGGCGGGATCGGCAGGCCGGCGGTCAGTTCCCGGGTCTTTTCCGCCGTCACGGCTTCGGCCTTGTCCTTGGCATCCTTGTGGGCGGCGACGATCAGGTCCTCGAGGATCTCGACATCGTCTTCCTTGAACAGCGAGGGGTCGATCTTCAGGCTCTTCAGATTGCCCTTGCCATCGAGGCGCACGGTGATGAGGCCGCCGCCGGAGGTGCCGTCGACTTCGAGCGCGGCGATTTCCTCCTGCATCTTCTCCATCTTGGCCTGCATTTCCTTGACCTTGCCCATCATGCCCATGATGTCGCGCATATCCGCTCCTTGCTTGCTGTGGTGGCTTGCTGTCGTGATTTTTCTGGCTGCCGGCTTCCCGGAGCAGCCTGTCTTGTTGATGTGCACCCCAGAGCCTAGGGGCTGAAAATCATCCGCAGTCCGATGCTCCAGGATTTTGTTTTGCATCGGATTTTTCCGAAAACCGGTTCCCACTTTTCGGTCCGATGCTCTGAGCTTGCCGTCAGAGATCGCCGAAATCATCCTCCGGCAGAACGTCGTCGCCC
Organism: Xaviernesmea rhizosphaerae; assembly: GCF_001938945.1. Taxonomy (GTDB): domain Bacteria; phylum Pseudomonadota; class Alphaproteobacteria; order Rhizobiales; family Rhizobiaceae; genus Xaviernesmea; species Xaviernesmea rhizosphaerae. The sequence goes on along the minus strand of NZ_MKIO01000040.1, from coordinate 350,153 downwards.
GGCAGGATGTCGCCTTCGGCCGATTCCGCCGTGGCGGGTGCTGCCGGCATGTCCTCCTCGATCTCCGGTTCCGGCGTGCGGATGCGCACATCGGCGATGCGGGCGCCGGGGAAGCGGGCGAGAATGGCGGCGACATCGGGATCGGCGCGCGCATCGGTCAGCAATTGCTCCTGCGCGTCCGTCTCCTGCTCGGCCAGCGTCTTTTCGCCCGGCTCGCGGCTCAGGATCACCATCCAGCGTCGGCCGGTCCATTCCTCCAGCCGTCGCTGCAGCTCGGCGACCAGCGTTTTCGGCGCTTCCTCTGGCAGGTTCATCTCGATCCGGCCCGGCTCGATGCGCACGGCGCGCACGAATTTGCGCACATTGGTCTTGAGCACGATGTCGCGGTTCTTGGCGCATAGCTCGGCGATGTCGGCGACGGTGCGCACGGAAACGCCATTGCCCGCCGCCTCGCCACGCGCCGCCGGCTTGGGCGCTGCTGCCTGTGCTTCGGCCTGTCCGCGCGCCTGCGGGGTCGCCTCGGGCGAAGTGGGAACCGCGCGCAGCATGGTGGCGCCTCCACCAAGGGAGGCCCTGGGCGCTGAGGGCTGGTGCGCCCCGTTCCCGAGATCGCTGCCGACGGCCTGCGCCATCGCCCGCTCGCTGCCTGCGCCGTTTGTCCCGCCATTGGGATGCACAGGCGCGCCGCCGCCAGAGCCGGAAAGCTCCATCAGCCTGCGGGCCGCCTCTTCCGGCGCCGGCAGATGCGCGGCATGGGCCAGCCGGATCAGCACCATCTCGGCCGCGCCGGCGGGCCGCGAGGAGGCCTCTGTCTCGGCAATGCCCTTGAGCAGCATCTGCCAGAGCCGCGACAGGGTGGAAACGGCGATGCCGCCGGAAAACTCCGCGCCGCGCCGGCGCTCGATCTCGCTCAGCGAGGGATCCTCCGCGGCGGCCGGCACGAATTTCAGCTTGGTGACGAGATGGGTGAAATCGGCAAGGTCGGTCAGCACCACGGAGGGGCTGGCGCCGGCCTCATATTGACGGGCGAATTCCTCCAGCGCAGCGCCCACGTCGCCCCTGGCCACATGCTCGAAGAGATCGACGATGCGGGCACGGTCGGCCAGGCCCAGCATGGCGCGCACGGCGGCGGCTTCCACGATGCCGGCGCCATGGGCGATCGCCTGATCCAGAAGAGACAGGCCGTCGCGCGCCGACCCTTCCGCCGCGCGCGCAATCATTGCCAGCGCTTCCGGCTCGGCCGAAACGCCTTCCTTCTCCAGAATGGTGGTGAACAGGCCGACGAGGTCACTTGCGGCGATGCGGCGCAGGTCGAAGCGCTGGCAGCGCGACAGGACCGTAATCGGAACCTTACGGATTTCCGTTGTCGCGAAGATGAACTTCACATGCTCCGGCGGCTCTTCCAGCGTCTTGAGCAGGCCGTTGAAGGCCTGGGTGGAGAGCATGTGCACTTCGTCGATGATATAGACCTTGTAGCGCGCCGAGACTGGCCGGTAGCGCACCTGCTCGATGATCTCGCGGATGTCGTCGATGCCGGTATGGGAGGCGGCGTCCATCTCGATCACATCGACATGCCGGCCTTCCATGATCGCCTGGCAATGCTCGCCGGGCACCGAGAGGTCGATGGTCGGCCGGTCGATGTCGGCGGTCTTGTAGTTCAGCGCGCGCGCCAGGATGCGCGCGGTCGTCGTCTTGCCCACGCCGCGCACGCCGGTCAGCATATAGGCCTGGGCGATGCGGCCGGTCTCGAAGGCATTGGTGAGCGTGCGCACCATCGGCTCCTGGCCGACCATGAGGTCGGAGAAGTCCTTCGGGCGGTACTTGCGCGCCAGAACGCGATAGGCTGCGGGCTTTTCGTCTGCGCCTGCTGCCATCGGGGCCGGGCTTCGTGTCGGGGTGGTGTCGCTCATCGTCCCTGCCGCGTCGGTGCCCCGTTTCGCCGTCGACGGTTACCGTCTGGGGCCGGGGCGGCTTCATCGCCTGTCCGGCCACCTGCGGTGAACAGGCATGCGCGGCGGGCGGGGCCGGAAAAGGGTGGGAGGCTGGCACGGCGACCCGTGCCGGAGCTCGTTAGGGCTGCTTCCTTCCGGACCTGACCCGGTTGGCGAGTGGCTCGTCCACCACCAACCTCCCGGCTCTGCATATCGTCAATCTCGCCAGCAAATGCAAGCCAAGCCTTCAAAAAACTGCTATCGATCGCGACGAAGGTCTCGCCTGGGCAAGGCGAACCTTTTGAAAGCGTGAGGGAGATGGGCTTGACGCAATTTGAAATCGATGAGCGCCTGGCGCGCGACAGCCGGCATCTGGTCGATCTGGACCTGTGCGAGTTGCGACTGATGGAAGACTGCCGCTGGCCCTGGCTGCTTCTGGTGCCGCGTCGCGACGGGATCGAGGAGGTCTACGAGCTTCGGCCCGAGGATCAGGCCCTGTTCTTCGCCGAAACCGTGCGCATCGCCGAGGTGCTGAACGACGTGACCGGCGCCGACAAGATCAATATCGGCGCGCTGGGCAATCACGTCCGCCAGCTGCACATGCATGTCATCGCCCGGCTGGAAACGGACGCCGCCTGGCCCAATCCGGTCTGGGGCGTCGGAGCGGCCGAGCCCTGGGACGACGGCGAGCGCGAGCGCTTCGTCTTCCGGCTGATGGAGCGCCTGTCGTGACCATCCGCTCGCTGTTCGACCTGCACGGGCCGCATCCCGAACCGAGCACGCTGACGGCCTTTGCCGAAAACCCGCTGCATCGCGATTCGGAAAACCGGGCCGAGGATTGCGTCACACAGGCGCTGAAGCAGCCCGGCGCGCATCTTCTGGCCTTCTCCGGTGACCGGCTGGTGGTCAAGCATGACGAGCAGGTGGTCGATCCGCTGTTTGCGCCCTATGAGCTTGCCGGGCTCGAGCCGGATCTCGACGAGGCCATCCTGCTCGGCACGCTCCCCAATGGCGAGCCGCGCCTGGCCGTGCCGGTCAAGGCGCCGGTGGAGGCGCTGGAGGCCAGTTTCAAGCTGACGGAGGGGCGCACGCTCTATCGCCAGCAGATGATGCCCGAGCCCCTGCTGGGGCAATTTGCCCAGGCCGAAAGCCTGATCGTCTGGAACGCCACCCACCGCTTCTGCGGCAAGTGCGGCAGCCCCACCGAGAATCGCTCGGGCGGCTATCGCCGGGTCTGCACCGCCTGCGGCCACACTCTGTTTCCGCGCACCGATCCCGTGGTGATCATGCTGACGATCGATCTCGAGCGCGACCTCTGCCTACTCGGTCGGGGTGTGCATTTTCCGCCGGGCATGTATTCCTGTCTTGCCGGTTTCGTCGAGCCGGGCGAGACGATCGAGAATGCGGTGCGCCGCGAGACGCTGGAGGAATCGGCCATCCAGCTCGGACGGGTGCGCTACCATGCGTCCCAGCCCTGGCCCATGCCGCATAGCCTGATGATCGGCTGTTTCGCCGAGGCGAAATCGACCGAGATCCGCTTCGATCAGCGCGAGCTGGAGGATTGCCGCTGGTTCACGCGCGCGGAAACCGCCGAGCTTCTGGCCCGCGCCACCGGCGTCGGCGCCGAGGAAGGCGAACGCAATTCCCCGCCCAAGGGCGCGATCGCCCACCGCCTGATGCGCGACTGGCTGGACTGGGTGGCGTAAGACCTGGTGCGCGAGGGGTCCGCGGGGCTGCAGCCGCGGACCGCGCATGTGGGCATCGGCTTTCGGGAAATCCGATGTAAAAACAAAATTCTAGAGCATCAGACTGCGTATTGATTTCCAGCCCTATGCTCCAGTCTTTGAGGCGGGTCTCAGGCGGCGTAGCGCGACGTTGGGAGCCCGCCCCCTGTCGTGCCCATCGTCCCGCCCATTGTCCCACGTTGCGTCCGATGAGGGTTTGCGTGGCCTTGATTGTCCAGTTTGAAGCGGGCGACCAGCTGCGCCAGATGCGTCGCTTCTTCCGCCAGCCGGCTCGTGGAGGCGGTGGACTGCTCAACCATTGCCGCATTCTGCTGCGTGACCTGATCCATTTGTGTCACCGCGACGCTCACCTGGGAGAGACCGGAGGATTGTTCGCTTGCGGCCGTCGAAATGGCATGGATATGCCCGTTGATCTTCTGCATGTGATCCTCGATCAGGCCGATGGCCTGGCCGGCCGAGGTGACGAGGGTGACGCCGGACTGAACCTGATCTGCCGAGCGCGAGATCAGCGTCTTGATGTCTTTTGCCGCGCCGGCTGAGCGCTGGGCGAGTTCACGCACCTCCTGAGCAACCACGGCAAAACCCTTGCCGCTTTCGCCGGCGCGTGCCGCCTCGATACCGGCATTGAGTGCGAGAAGATTGGTCTGGAAGGCGATCTCGTCGATGACGGAGATGATGTTGCCGATCTCCTGGGAAGCCTGGTCGATCCGGGTGATGGCCTCGACCGCCTCGCGCATGACCGCGCCGGACTGCCGGGTGCTGCCATGTGCCTCGTCAGCCATGTGGCTGACTTCGGCCGCCCGGCTCTTGGAGTTTCGAACGGCGACGGTAATCTCCTCCAGGGCGGACGAGGTTTCCTCCAGAGAGGCTGCCTGATGCTCGGTCCGCTTGGAGAGGTCGCCCGATGCCGCGCTGAGCTCGCTTGCGCCCGATGTGATAGATTCCACCGCCTGCCGAATTTCGCCCATGAGGATTTGGAGCTGTCCCATGGTCGCGTTGACATTGTTCTTCAGCTCGCCAAAGGCGCCCTTGAAGTCTCCCTGCATGGTCTGCGTCAGGTCGCCCTGGGCAAGCGCTGAGACCACCCTGCGGACTTCGTCGACGCCATGGTCGACGGCCTCGACCAGCACATTGACCTGCCCGGCGAAGTTGTCGAGATCGGGATTGTCGTAGCTCTTGGTGATCCGCTGGCGGAAATCTCCATCCGCCGCCGCCGTCACAACCGTTGAGATACTGGCTTGCAGATCGGCACTCTTGGCCTGCAGCGCCGCTTCCTGACGGTTGAGATCGCGCATGCGAAGGCCGTTGGCCTTGAAGACATCGACGGCAGCCGCCATGCGGCCGATCTCGTCTTGCCGCTCGCGGAAGGGCACCGTCTCCGCAAGGTCTCCATCCGCAAGGCGCGCCATGCTCACGGTCAAGCGCTGGATCGGTGCGGCAATGCCGCGCCGGCCGTAAAGGGCCGTGGCCAGCAGGGCGACCGCCATGGCCGCACCGACGCCGAGACTGGAGAGAAGCGCGGTCTGAATGATGGATTGCATGGCCGGCGTCGCGGCCGCGATCCGCTCCTTGGCAACCTTGACGCTGGCGTCGACGGCCGTGGCCAGGCCGTCAGCAAGTGGCGCCATCTCCTTCCGCAGCGCCTGCTGGCGCTCGAGAAGGGCGGCGGCATCACCATCGGACGCCAGCTTGTGGGCCACGACATCGGCCAGCTGTTCGAATTTCTTCGACCAGTTGGCTGCGAGCGCCCGGATTTCCTGCAGCCTCGCAAGGTCATCCGGCCCGCCGCTATGTTCCGAAGCGATCTGCATATATTGATCGAAGGAGGCCGTGCGATGCTTCACATAATCCAGGGCTGCGGCGGTCCCGTTGCCGGCGGTGCTCAGCAGCAGATCTGATGCGCCCTTTTGCTGACCCCGCATGGATGCCTTGGCATCGATCAGCGCCAAAACCCGCGCCTGCTCCACTGTCACCTCTGCCTGGGCCCGGTCGATCGCCCGAAAGCCCAGCCAGATCGCGGCGAGCATCGTCGCGGTCATGATCAGGCCTATGGCTGACGTCAGCCCCAGTTTTGCGCCAATTCCCTGCCGAAGGAGGTTGATCGTCATGCCAATGCCTTTCCCTGGACTGCCTTCATCTGAAGAATGGGATTGGGTGGAAGACACGTGACTTCCACCCTCATGCACGTTGAATGTCGCGGGCGATCTCTTCGCATAAGTCCCCGATCAACATGGATTCAGGACATCATGCTGCAATTTCGCAGATTTATGCAGCTTGCACGCGCTCTCTCGAACAAGGGTGGCCTGCCGCTTCCAGACGCAAACCGCCCCGTGCGGCCTCCTCGCGCAGGGCATTCCCTTTGTTGGCTAACGATAACTTTGGATTTTAAAGATTTAGTGAATTGCAATTGAAACGAAGTTCGGATCGCCCTATCCGGCTCGGCCGCACGCAGCCAGGCACGGCCTATCGGACCGTCAGCTGGCTCGTGATTGCGAGAAGCAATCGCTGCGTGTTGTGCGTTGCCTCTCAATGCAAAGACCGCCCGCAGCGGGGCTGCGAGCGGTCTTTCATGCGTGCGGCAGGTCGCCAACAGGGGCTCCAGAGAGCATCCTCATGCCTGGCGGAACGCAGAGCCCGGTGGAGTGCTCCGGATCGGGAGGCCGCCCGGCGCGAGCGGCGCTGCCCGATCAGAAATCGCGCTGCAGACGCAGCGTGCCGCCGAAGGCTTCGCCATTGCCGCGCAGGCCGTGGAACTTGGTATAGTTCAGTTCCGGCAGCAGCAGCAGTTCCTTGGTGATCTTGTATTCGACGTTCAGCGCGGTGGCGATGGTGCCGTCCTCTTCCCAGGCCACCTGGCCGTTCAGCGCGCTCTTCTCGTTCAACGTGGCGGTAAAGCCGCCCCAGGCTGCCCAGTCGCCGAGCCAGTCGCCATAATAGTTGCGGCGGCGGCTGTTGTTCGGGCCGTCGGTATTGTCCCAGTCGGACTGATAGCCGGCCATGGCGAAGAGCTTGACCTTGTCCGTCACAGCCAGTTCGACGCGGACCTTGGTGCCGATCGCTTCGGCCTGGCTGTCATAGCCGATGATGCCGAAAACGCCGCCCCAGCTGTCCTGATACTTGGCGCCGCCGATGAAGAACGGCGTGTTGCGCTTCTGGTAGGCGACGGTGGCGCCGCCGGCCGTATAGGTGCCGGCCCCTTCTTCCAGGCCGATCAGGGCGGAGAAGCCCTTGTCTTCATCGCCATAGACATAGCTGATCTGATTGGTGCGGTCGCCGGTATAGTCGATCACGTCGTCATTGATGACCGCGCCGGCCGAGTTCAGCCAGGTGTCGAAGCGCGAATCGGTGTAGCCGGCGCGCACGCCCGCAAGGCTGATATAGGCGCTGTAAAGCTCGGACGAGCTGCCTTCGCGCGTCGCATCGGCGCGCAGCTCGATGTAGGAGCGCAGCGTGCCATATTCCGTGTCGTTGCGGGCGTCGAATTCCAGCTCGCCGCGCGACAGCGCCGCCCAGCCGACATCGACGCCTTCATAGGGTTCCTCGCCGAAGGTCGAGTCCATGCGCACATAGCCGCCGATCTTCAGGCAGGTCTCGGTGCCGGGAATATAGAAGTAGCCGACGCCGAAGGCGTCGCAGACGCGCACATACTCCATCGGTTCCGGCTGCGCCGCCACGATCGCATCCGCCGCGTGGGCGGCCGGGGACAGCATCAGGGCAGCAGAGGAGGCGAGAAGAAGCGCGCGAACAGTCATGGAAAGGTCCGTTCTGAAAATGATCCGGCAAACAGCGCCGGCGGGTTCGAAATCTGCATCATGCGCGGGGTCTGCATGGCCGTCTTGCGAAAGACAGCTGCGACGCCCGGGGCGCCGACCCTCAAGGCCATAGGTTCAGCCGGCGCTTTGAGTCGTGCAGACACAAAGCAGCATGTTTTCGTCAGGATTGAAAGTAAGCTTGCCTTATGATCGACGCGATTTGGCCGCAGCCTGGTATCTTAGCGTTATCTGTGACACTAAGGTCACAGTTCGTCATCGTCTCCGGCCCGTGCTCAATTCGGGGGCCGATCCTGGAAATTGACAACGGCATCTGAGGCCGGCGCGCTTGTCGCGTCAGTCAATAAGAGGCTGCTTTTCGAACCGAGGCCCTGGATATCCGCCCGCGTCCGGATGTGTCCGGCTTCTATTTGGTCGGCTCAGAGCGTGACGCGCATGGGATGGGCTGGATAGGTGCCGAGAATGCGCACCTTTTCCGAGAAGAAGCGCAGCTCGTCGAGCGCGCGCGCCACATGCGCTTCGCCCGGATGGCCCTCGATATCGGCATAGAACTGGGTGGCGATGAAACGTCCGCCGATCTGGTAGCTTTCCAGCTTGGTCATGTTGACGCCATTGGTGGCGAAGCCGCCGAGCGCCTTGTAGAGCGCGGCCGGAATGTTGCGGACATTGAAGACGAAGGTGGTGACGACGGGCCCCTTGCCCCGCTCGACCTCCTTGGGTTCCCGCGCGAGGACGACGAAGCGGGTGACATTGCTTTCGGAATCCTCGACATTCTCGGCGATGATCTCGAGCCCGTAGAGTTCGGCGGCCAGCCGGGGGGCGAGCGCGGCCATCGAGCGGTTGCCCGTCTCGGCCACCAGCTTGGCGGCGCCGGCCGTATCGCCCGCCACGACCGCCTTCCAGCCATTGGCGCGCACGATGTTGCGGCATTGTCCCAGCGCATGGATATGGCTGTGAACCGTGCGGATCTCGTCGCGCGAAACCCCCGGCATCACCATCAGCTGAAAGCGGATCGGCATGAAATACTCGCCTGTGATGTGCAGGCGCGACTGGGGCAGCAGGTGGTGGATATCGGCCACCCGGCCCGCCAGCGTGTTCTCGATCGGGATCATCGCCAGATCGGCCTCGCCGCTTTCGAGCGCGACGAAGGCATCCTCGAAGGTCGGGCAGGGCAGGGGTTCCATCGACGGGAACATGTCGCGGCAGGCCATGTCCGAATTGGCGCCGAAATCGCCCTGGAAGCTGATGCGGTTGGTCTTGCTCATGGGCATGAAGGCTTTCTCGGACTGTCGGGACAAGGGACGGCGTCAGGCGCCGCGGGCGGAGAGGATCCGGCGGGCATGCTCCAGATCCTCAGGCGTGTCGACGCCGAGCGGAACGGAGGTGACGATTTCGGCATCGATGCGCATGCCGGCTTCCAGCGCGCGCAGCTGTTCGAGCTTCTCGCGCTCCTCCAGCGGCGAGGGCGGCAGGGAGACGAAGCGGGCGAGCGCGGCGCGGCGATAGGCATAGAGGCCGATATGATGGTAGAGCGGGCCGGGGCCATGCGGCGCGGTGGCGCGGGTGAAATAGAGCGCCCTCAGCCGCGTGTCGCCGATCGGCGAGCCCACGACCTTGACGACGTTGGGATTGGTCTTTTCCGCTTCCTCGGTGATCTCGACCGCGAGCGTGGCGATGTCGACCGCCGGATCGACCAGCGGGCGCAGGCTGGCGCGGATCGTCTCCGGCTCGATGGTCGGCAGGTCGCCCTGGACATTGACGATCACCTCGGCTTGCGCCTGCGGGTCGAAGGTCTGCAGCGCCTCGAAGATCCGGTCTGAGCCGGAAGGATGCTCCACCCGGGTCATCACCACGTTGAAGCCGGCCGCCTTGACGGCGGCGAAGGTCTCGGGATGATCGACCGCCACCAGAACCGGACCGACATCGGCCTCGACCGCCCTGCGCGCCACCTGCACGATCATCGGAACGCCGCCGAGATCGGCCAGCGGCTTGCCCGGCAGCCGGGTGGAGGCCATGCGCGCGGGCACGAGCAGGAGCGTCCTGGGGAGAGGCGCGAGGGGCGCGCTGCCATTTGTCATGCGAAGACCTTAAAAAGGCGCGCAAAAAGTGCCTGTGCCGCTTTGTCGCGCTGGGAGTTCCCGGTTGCTTCGGGCAGGCAAAAGCCATAGGTTTCAGATGATTTCAAGATGGTCGCCTGTACCGTCTGTCGACATGAGGGGGAGCATGATCGAATGAATGCCTATATGAACATGGCCATCGGCGCCTTTCTGGGCGTGGTCTTCGTGCTGATGTCGATCTCGATCGCGTCCGAGGGCCTGTTCCATTCGGAAGCGCCGGAAAAGCCCGGCTTCGCCATCGCCGCCGACGAGCCCGCCGCTTCGGGAGAAAGCGCGGGAGCCGAGGCGGCGGAGGTGGACATCAAGCCGCTTCTGGCCAAGGCCGATGCTTCGGCCGGCGAGACGATCTTCAAGAAATGCGCGGCCTGTCACACCGTGGAAAAAGGCGGGCCGAACAAGGTCGGCCCCAATCTCTGGGGTGTGGTGGAGCGGCCGATCGCCTCGCATGAAGGCTTCAGCTATTCGGCTGGCATGAAGACCTTCGCGGAGGCCAACAAGACTTGGACCTACGACCATCTGAGCTATTTCATCGAGGCGCCGAAGAAGCATGTGCCGGGAACGGCCATGGGCTTCGCCGGCCTGAAGAAGCCGGAGGAACGCGCCAGCCTGATTTCCTGGCTGCGCGGCCATGCCGACCAGCCCGTGCCGCTGCCGGGCGGCGAGGCGCCGAGCCAGTAAGCGGCCCTGCGCAGACTCTACGCCGGGAGGAGGAGCCCGGCCGGGAACTGGCAGATCCGACGTTCCGGTGAAAGCAGGCTGATCGCCTGCCGGCTTGCGGCGGGCGCACTTCGCTGCCCTCAAAGCGCGTGGCGCTCTGTCAGAGTGGCATCAGGCGCTTTCCGCGTTTTATGTATCTCGGGATTGCAAAGCCGGCGCCGCCTTCACGCGACTGGCTCCCGGCCCTTCCTCAGAGCAGCAGATAGGCCCAGCCCGAGACGGTCAGCACGCCGAGCGCGGTCGTCAGCGTGATCGTCGAGGAGGCGAGCGCGTGGCCGACATTGAAATGGTTGGCGATCAGCCAGGCATTGACGCCGGTCGGGACGGCGGCGGTCAGCACCAGGGCCGCGCGCCAGTCCGCCGGCAGGCCGAGCAGCGTGGCGAGGCCGAAGACCGCAGCCGGCATCAGCACGAGCTTGAGGAAGCTGGCAACGCTTGCCAGACCCAGATTGCCCTTCAGGCCGTAACGGTCGAGCGCCATGCCGATCGACACCAGCGCCGCCGGCGCCGCCATGGCCACCAGCTGGTCGAGCGCCACCTTCACCGGTCCGCCCAGGGGAAGCCCAAGCAGGTGGAACAGGGCGCCTGCGAACAGGCCGATCACGAGCGGATTGCGCGCGAGACTGCGCAGAACGCCGCGCGCGAGCACGAGCGGCGGCTGCGGCGGGCGACCGTTGACCCGGCGTTCGGCCCGCTCCATCAGCAAGGTTCCCGAAATCATCATGATCGGCAGATGCACGGCGATCAGGATCGACAGCGCAACCAGGCCATCGGCGCCGACGACGCGCGAGACCAGCGGCAGGCCGATGAACACCGTATTGGCGAAGGCGGCGGAAACGCCGCCGAGCACGCCGACGCGCTGATCCCGCCCGAAGGCCCTTGTTGCCGCCAGATGGCCAAGGCTCCAGGTCACGGCCACGCCGCCGAAATAGGCGAGCCACAGCGGCCAGGGCGAGCCGCTGGCGGAGAAATCCGCTTCGGCGATCGTTCGGAACAACAAAAGCGGCACCGCCACGCGAAACACGAAGTCGCCTAGCGCCTCACCCACATCAGGCTTGAGATAGCGCAGCCGGATCAATCCGTAGCCGACCAGGATCAGCAGAAAGATCGGCACGACATTGAGGAAGACTTGCGACATCACGCTCTTTCGGCGGCACAGGCTGTGGATGAACCTCTGACATGCACCGGTGAGCAGGCTGGCGCAAGCCAGAGGACCTAGCCTTGTTTCCCTGTCTCGCCACTATGTGCGTGTTCTCTAAGGTTTTCTCAACCCAAAGGAGAAGATGCGGGTGGGAAAAATGGAGTTCGCCAATGAACGAAAAATGCTGGCGCCGGCCCGTGATCATCGAACTCAGGGGGATCGGCGACTTTGAAGCTGTCTGCGATACCCGCGAAGCCGCCGAAATTCTGCTGCGCCGATGGCCCGGCGAGGGTAAGGGTCCCGCTTACGATATCGCCCTGAGAACCTGCAACTATGTTCTGCGCGGGGAGCAGGCGCCGGATTATGCACGGCATGATTTCATCGCCGCCGCGCATGAGGCGCTGATCTATGTGCGCCAGGACCAGCCGAACTGACGGCAAGGGGGCACGCCCGCCCGCCCTGCGGCTCGGGAAGGGGCATGGACGGCGGCAGGTGCCGGCGCCCTGACGCATGATCCGACCGGCGTGAAGCGAGGATCGTTGAGATGATGCCTGAACAAAAAGGCCTGAGCGCGCCGATCTCATTCCATCGAAGCGAACCACGCCCGGAGGCTTGGTTTAGCCATTCGAATTCCAACAGATGCTTGCGGAACATTCGGAAAAATCCGGCGTTGCCCTCCCACTTGTGAAAAGGGGCAGGCTTATGCGTGAACATCTCTTTTGCCGCACGGATGACGAGGCGCATCTCACCGACGACGATCTGGCCGGCAAGGTCCTGCGCTATCTGCGCTATGTTTCCATGATCGACACGAGCGACGTGCGCGTGATCGCGCTTGGCCGCACGGTGGTGCTGTCAGGCGAGGTGGCCAATGACAATGAGATTGGTTGCCTCGAGGAATGTGCCGCCTCCGTCATCGGCGTGCATCTGGTGGAAAACCAGCTTCGGGTGCGCGTCCGGCACTGAGCGGTCCGTACCCGCTTTCGATGCCGCGTCAGGGGGTCAGAAGGCGCCCGGCAGATGCACCGGCCAGCGCCAGGGACGCACGGCGACGATATCGAAGCGCACCGACAGCCGCGCGGCATCGGCGCGCCGGGACAGCCAGAGTCCGGCTGCGCCGCGAATGCGGTGCTGTGCGGCGGGCGTGACGGAGAAGACGGCCATCTCGACCGTACGCCGCGCCTTCACCTCCACGCAGGCGATCAGGTCGCCCTTGCGGGCAATGATGTCGATTTCGCCGAGCGGCGTGCGCACGCGAAAGCCGAGGATCCGATAACCTCTGGCCATGAGCGCCAGCGCCGCCCGATACTCGGCCAGCGCGCCGCGCCGCCGCGCCTTCTGCCGGTTGGGATCCGGTCGGTCGAGATGCCGGGCCGGGCTCATTCGTCCCGCCGCAGCGCGATCAGCCGGTCATAAAGATCGCGGCGATTGAGATTGAGCCGTTGCGCCGCCTCGCTGGCCGCCTTGCCCGTCGAAAGTGTGGCGGAAAGCTCCAGGAGCAGCCGGTCCACCGTGTCCGCATCCGGCGCGGCCTCCGGCAGAGGCGGGCCGATCACCAGCACGATCTCGCCCTTCACCGTGAGATCGTCATAGGCTGCGGCGAGGTCCTCCAGCGTGCCGCGGCGAAATTCCTCGAAGGTCTTTGTCAGCTCGCGGCAGACGGCGGCCTGCCGCGCCGCGCCCAGCACCTCGGCCGCCGCGGCAAGCGTTGCGCCGATGCGGTGCGGCGATTCGAAGAAGATCAGCGTCGCGGGCGAAGCCTTGAGCTCGCCCAGCCGGTCGCGGCGCGCCTTATCCTTCGTCGGCAGGAAACCGGCGAAGAGAAAGGCGTCGTTCGGCAGGCCAGAGCCGAGAAGCGCGGCCAGAGGCGCCGAGGCGCCGGGCAGGGGCACGACGCGGTGTCCGGCCGCGATCGCCGATTGCGCCAGCCGGTAGCCGGGGTCGGAGACCAGCGGCGTGCCGGCATCGGACACCAGCGCCACCGATTTGCCGGCGCTCAAGGCCGCCAGAAGTCTTTCGCCGGCCTCCGCCGCATTGTGCTCGTGATAGCTGAACGGCCGGTTGCGGATGCCGTATCGGTCGAGCAGCACCCGGGTCACGCGCGTGTCCTCGCAGGCCAGCATATCCGCGCCCGCCAGGGTTTCCAGCGCGCGCAGGGTGATGTCGCCGAGATTGCCGATGGGTGTGGCCACGAGATAGAGGCCGGGCTCCAGCGGCCGGGCGGGCAGGCTGGCCTGGCCGATGCGGAAGCCGCGCGCCTGGCTCTCTGCCGCGGTCTCAGCCGCTGCTTCTGCGCCGATCCTGTCCTCGTCCATGCTGTGCGTCCTTGTTCTCATATCCCGGCTCCGTCCCGCTCGCCGCCCGGTCCGATGGGGAGCGTCCAGCGGCGGTGTCGAACGGGCCTTGCCTTTGGCAGGTCACTTCTGCCATTTTGCCGGTCCACTTCCTACCCCGCCTCCGGTGTCCTTGGAGGGAAAAGGGTCTGTCACGAGTTCGAGCCGGATCTCCGGTTCAGTCTGAAAGCGGTTTTCTCCATGCGCATTACCCTCGAGCGGTCCAATCTCCTGAAGTCGCTGAACCATGTCCACCGCGTGGTCGAGCGGCGCAACACGATTCCGATCCTGTCGAACGTGCTCCTGCGCGCCGCTGCCGGCGACAGCCTGGAAATGAAGGCCACCGACCTCGATCTGGAGATCACCGAGGCGACGCCCGTCAATGTCGAGCAGGCCGGCGCCACCACCGTGCCCGCCCATCTGCTCTACGACATCGTGCGCAAGCTGCCGGACGGTTCCGAAGTGCGCTTGGCCACCAATGCCGAGGGCACGGCGATGACGGTCGCCTCGGGCCGCTCGAAATTCTCGCTGCAATGCCTGCCGGAAGCCGATTTTCCCGATCTGACCGCCGGCACCTTCAGCCATGGCTTCAAGATGAAGGCGGCGGATCTGAAGATGCTGATCGACCGCACCCAGTTCGCCATCTCCACCGAGGAGACGCGCTATTACCTCAACGGCATCTATATCCACACGGTGGAAAGCAAGGGCGACCTGAAGCTGCGCGCCGTGGCCACCGACGGCCACCGCCTGGCGCGCGCCGATCTGGAGGCGCCCTCCGGCTCGGAGGGCATGCCCGGCATCATTATTCCGCGCAAGACCGTGGGCGAGCTGCAGAAGCTCGTCGACCAGCCGGACACGATGGTGACCATCGAGGTTTCCGACGCCAAGATCCGCTTCACCATCGGCTCGATCGTGCTGACCTCCAAGCTGATCGACGGCACCTTCCCGGATTATCAGCGCGTGATCCCCGCCAACAACGACAAGGAGCTGCGCGTCGATTGCCAGAGCTTCGCCCAGGCGGTGGACCGCGTTTCGACCATTTCCTCCGAGCGCGGCCGCGCGGTGAAGCTGGCGCTCAATGATGGCAGCCTGACGTTGACCGTCAACAACCCTGACTCCGGCAGCGCCACTGAAGAGCTGCCGGTCGGCTATGAGAGCGACCCGCTCGAAATCGGCTTCAACGCCAAATATCTGCTCGACATCACCTCGCAGCTTTCCGGCGGCGAGGCCGTGTTCATGCTGGCCGACCCCGGCTCGCCGACGCTGGTGCGCGATCTCGCCGGCGAGGAAGCGCTCTATGTGCTGATGCCGATGCGCGTCTAAAGCATCGGGCCGAAAAGTGGGAACCGGTTTTCTGAACATGTCGATGCGCAGAAAGGCGTCCAGGGCATCGGACTGATTGTGATTTTCAGTGCGATGCCATGAGGCGCCTGGGGAACTTCCTCTCTTCGTTGCGGTTTTCGCCTCCTGCGGCGCGGCTGTCATGGTCGCGCCCTTTTCGCTTTTGCGGGGAGGCTTGCAGGCGAGAATGGGAGAAGCGACGATCCGTATTGGCCTGTCAGGCTGGGCCTATCCGCCCTGGCGGGGCGGCTTCTATCCCACCGGGCTGCGCCAGGCCGACGAGCTGGCCTATGTCGCCAGCCGTTTCGACGCGCTGGAAATCAACGCCACCTTTTACGGCCTGAAGCGCCCAGAGACCTTCCGGCGCTGGCGCGCGGCCGTGCCGCCACGTTTTCCGCTGGCGGTGAAGGCGCCGAAATACATCACCCACGAGCTCAGGCTCGCCGATGCCGCCACCCCGCTCGCCAATTTCCTGGCGTCCGGCCTCCTGGCGCTGGGACCAAACCTCGGCCCAATCCTCTGGCAATTGCCGCCCAGCCTGCCTTTCGATCCTGCACGGCTCGAAGTCTTTCTCTCGCTGCTGCCGCAGGATCCGGAAGACGCTTTGGCGCTCGCCCGGCGCCATGACGGGCATGTGGCGGGCCATGTCTTCCTGGAGGATGAGGGCCTGCCGCCGCTCCGCCATGCGCTGGAGGTGCGCCACGAGAGCTTTCGCGATCCCCGGTTCGTGCAGCTCCTGCGCCGCTTCGATGTCGCGCTGGTGCTCGCGGATACGCCTGATTATCCCCGTCTCTTCGACCGTACGGCGGATTTCACCTATGTCCGGCTGCATGGCGACCGGGAGCTTTATGTCAGCGGCTATGACGAACCGGCGCTGGATCTCTGGGCGGATCGGCTGAAACGCATCGCGCGGGGAAGAAGCGGGAGGCTTGGCCGCGCCACCGGGCGAGGATATGGCGCCGCCATCGGAGATTTTCGTCTTCTTCGACAACACCCTGCGCGCGCATCGCGCGCCTGTCGATGCGCTGGCGCTCAAGACGAAATTATGAAAGATTCGTGAAATCTTGTTTGCGCAACCCCCGCCTTTCCCACATAAGACAACAGATGCTGAAATGCGCCACAGTGAGCCTTCATCAGCCATCGCAGTGGCCGCCGGTTGTGAAACGATGACCTCACAGGGCATCGCGGCGGGTTCGAGGAAGCAGCATGCCGCCTGGCAAACGGGCGGGCTGCGCGACGTTCAGGTGTGCAGGAGATGACGTCCATGGCATTGCGTTTGAAGGACAAGCTGGGCCGCAAGTTCGATGAGGAGATCCGCTTCTTCAAGGGCTGGATCAGCAACACGAAAGCGGTCGGCGCCATCCTGCCGACCTCGGGGATTACCGCGCGGCGCATGGCCAGCGTCATCGAACCGCATTCGGGCCGCCCGGTTCTGGAACTCGGGCCGGGCACCGGCGTCATCACCAAGGCGATCCTCGGACGCGGCGTGCGGCCTGAAAATCTCTATTCCATCGAATATTCCACCGATTTCTACCTGCATCTGAAGCGCAGCTTCGAGGGCGTCAACTTCATCAATGGCGACGCTTTCGATCTCGACACGACGCTGGGCGATGCCCGCGACACGACCTTCGACTGCGTGATTTCCGCCGTGCCGCTGCTGAATTTCCCGATGTCGCGCCGTGTCGCGCTGATCGAGGACCTGCTGGCGCGCCTGCCGGTCGGCCGGCCGGTGGTGCAGATTTCCTATGGGCCGATGTCGCCCGTCGTGGCCATGCCCGGCCGCTACATCATCCAGCATCTGGATTTCGTCGTGCGCAACATTCCGCCGGCGCAGCTGTGGATCTATCGCCGCACGCACTGAGCGGCGCCGCGGCGCGGGCTTGACGCGGCCGGTTACGATAGCGACCGCATTCGTGTCATCAAACTGTCGGATCGGTGCTGCTAGAGGCGCGGCCAAGGGTGCACGCATGCGGTGCGCTCTCTTGCCCCTGAGCTGACGAAAGGCATCCGCGATGCTCGCCCTCTACCTGACCCATCCACAAGTCCAGATCGATCCGGCCGTGCCCGTTCCGCTCTGGGGCCTGTCGCCGAAGGGGCGCGAGCGCTGCATGGCCGCCGCCGCGCATGCTCCCTGGGTGCGCCAGCTTGGCCGCATCCTTTCCAGCGCCGAGACCAAGGCGGTGGAGACGGCCGCGATCCTGGCAGAGGCGGCGGGTGTCACGCCGGAAGCCGTCGAGGCCATGGGCGAAAACGACCGCTCGGCCACCGGTTTCCTCACGCCCGACCTGTTCGAGGCCGCCGCCGACCAGTTCTTCGCGGCGCCCGAGGAAAGCTATCGCGGCTGGGAGCGGGCGGTGGATGCGCAGGCGCGCATCGTTGGCGCGGTCGAGGCGGCTCTTTCAGGGCATGATCCGGCCATCCCGGTGCTGTTTGTCGGCCATGGCGCTGTCGGCACGCTGTTGAAATGTCACCTGCAGGGCGCACCGATTTCGCGCACCGGCGACCAGCCGGGCGGCGGCGGCAACCTCTTCGCCTTCCGCCTTGCGGACCGGCAGGTGCTGTGCGATTGGACGCCCATCGAAGCCTGGCAGGAGAAGAGCTTATGAAGGATGGAATCCGCGAACGCCTGATCGTCAGTCTCGACGCGCCCGATATCCAGGAAGCGCGCGCCGTGGTGGAGCGGATCGGCGAGGCGGTGTCCTTCTACAAGATCGGCTATCAGCTGGCCTTTTGCGGCGGTCTGGATCTGGTGCGGGCGCTGATGGGCGAGGGCAAGCAGGTCTTCCTCGACATGAAGCTGCTCGACATCGACAACACGGTCGCCAAGGGCGTGGAGCGCATTGCCGAACTCGGCGTGTCCATGCTCACCCTGCATGCTTATCCAAAGGCCATGCGTGCGGCCGTGGATGCGGCCAAGGGCTCGCCGCTCTGCCTCCTGGGCGTCACGGTGCTGACCTCGATGGATGCGGACGATCTCGAAGAGGCCGGCTATGCCGGCACGCCTGAGGCGCTCGTGCTCAAGCGCGCGGCCCAGGCGCGGGAAGCCGGCATGGGCGGCATCGTCTGCTCGGCCGAGGAGGCCGGCGCCGTGCGCGCGATCGTCGGTCCCGACATGGCCGTGGTCACCCCCGGCATCCGCCCGGCGGGTGCCGAGGCCGGCGACCAGAAGCGGGTGATGACGCCCTATGACGCCATTCGCGCCGGCGCCAGCCATCTCGTCGTGGGACGGCCGATCATGAATGCCGCCGACCCCGCCGCCGCCGCCCGCGCCATTCTCGACGACATGCTGCGCGCGGCCTGGCCTGCCAACCGCTGAGCCGTCCGGGCGCATAGGAGCCAGCACGCGGAGCGCTGCTCCGGTTTTGTCGGCTTTAACCGGAAACCGTTTCCCGTTTTCCGGCCCGATGCCTATATCGACTGAGAGACGCCATTTCAGGGAGACATCATCATGGCCAAGGGATATTGGATCGCGCGCGTCGATGTTCGCGACCCCGAGCGTTACAAGGATTACATGGCCGCCGCCAAGCCGGCCTTCGAGCGTTTCGGCGCGGTGTTCCTGGCGCGCGGCGGGCGGCATGAGGTGCTGGAAAGCCCCGGCCGGGCGCGCAATGTCCTGATCGAGTTCCCCTCCTTCGAGGACGCCGTCGCCTGCTACAACTCGCCCGAATATCTGATTGCCGCCGCCATTCGCCAGACCGTGGCCGATGGCGAGATCGTCGTCGTCGAAGGCGTGTGACGCTTAAGGTCGCCGAGGGGCAATCAGGGTATTTCCGCGGGAAAAGCGTGGCCGCGTGGCGGCGCTTCACCTGTCGTCAATCTTGCGTTATGTACCGTCCAACCACCTCGTTTTCCCTAAGGACCGGAGCTCGTCCATGACCCTTGGCAATCACCCCCCGCTCGTGACGGTTTTCGGCGGGTCCGGTTTCGTCGGCCGGCATGTGGTGCGCGCGCTGGCCAAGCGCGGCTACCGCGTGCGCGTCGCCGTTCGCCGCCCCGATCTCGCCGGCTTCCTGCAGCCGCTCGGCAATGTCAGCCAGATCGGCTTCGTGCAGGCCAATCTGCGCAACCGCGCCTCCATCGATGCCGCCGTGCGCGGTGCCGATCACGTGGTCAACTGCGTCGGCATCCTGTTCGAGCGCGGCGCCAACAGCTTTGAAGCCATCCAGGAATTCGGCGCCCGCGCCGTGGCCGAAGCCGCCCGTGCCGAAGGCGCGACGCTGACGCATATTTCGGCCATCGGTGCCAATCCCGATGCCGAATCCGCCTATGCCCGCTCCAAGGGCCGCGCGGAAAAGGCGATCTTCGACATCCTGCCCGGCGCCATCGTTCTGCGTCCCTCGATCGTTTTCGGTCCCGAGGATGGCTTCTTCAACAAGTTCGCCGACATGTCGCGCTTCTTCCCCGCTCTGCCGCTCATTGGTGGTGGCCGCACGGCGCTGCAGCCCGTCTATGTGACCGATGTCGCCGAGGCCGTGGCAGGTGCTGTGGCCGGCCAGGTCGCCGGGGGCAAGGTCTATGAGCTGGGCGGGCCGGAGGTTCTCACCTTCCGCCAGTGTCTGGAGATCATGCTCAAGGTGATCAACCGCTCCAACCCGCTGGTGTCGATCCCCTTTGGTCTCGCCTCCACGCTCGGCAGCATCGCCTCGCTCGTGCCCTTCGGCGCACCGGCGCTGACGCCCGATCAGGTCACGCTGCTGAAGTCCGACAATGTCGTCTCGGAGGCCGCCAAGGCCGAGGGCCGGACGCTTGCGGCCTTCGGCATCGAGCCGCGCCTGGTCGAAGCCGTCCTGCCGTCCTACCTGGTGCGCTACCGTCCCCAAGGCCAGTTCACCCGGCCCGACACGGCGGCATAAGCACGGAGTGACCGGCTGGAGAAGGGTGTTAACCCTTTGTTAACCTTGATAACTGCGGCAGGCGTTGCACTTCTGCCGCAGCTGCGAAAAGGCGACAGCCTTTACCGCTCTTTCAGGATGCCGCGTTATTGATTGTTGACCATGCTGGGCATAGACCCATGGCAACGGCGCGAAAGACGGCTTCCGCGTGATCTCACGACATCCTCGAAAGGCTTCAGGGAAATGGGCAGGTCCATTACACTCTTCTTTGCGTGTGCGGCTTTGGTAGTGGTTGCGGGCTCCTTCATGGCGCCGCGCACGGTCGCGGGTCATCACGACAATTGCGCCCCCGCCTATGGGGTCGATCCCTGCACCACCGCATCGATCCGCTCCTCGTCCAACTGAGGCGGATCGGCCGGCCTCAATCGCTTTCCCGATACGAGTTTGTTCACGGCCTGTCGCGCGAACCGCGACGGGCCGTTTGCTTTTCAAGGGTCGCCGAGGCGGTCGGGCGCAGGATGCGGCGTCGCTGCGCGGAACTGTATGTCCGATGCCCGAGCCGTCTCCCAAAAGCAAAGAGCGACGGATGGCAGCCATCCGTCGCTCTTCAGGGTTCAGGGATTGTCTGACCGTCAGGCGATCAGGCCCATATAGGCCATGCCCAGGAGGATGGCGCCGAGAATGATGCGGTAGATGGCGAAGACGGTGAAGCGGTTGCTCTGGATGTAGGAGAGCAGCCATTTCACGGCGACGAAGGCGGTGATGGTGGAAACGACGAAGGCGATGGCCAGCAGCGTCCAGTTCTCGCCGGCGGTGCCTTGTTCCTTCAGCGTCTTCAGCAGCGAATAGGCGCTGGCGGCATACATGGTGGGAATGCCGACGAGGAAGGTGAATTCGGCGGCCGCCGCGCGGCTGGCGGAGCCCGCGAGCATGGCGACGAAGATGGTGGCGCCGGAGCGCGAGGTGCCGGGGAACACGCCGGCCACGACCTGGGCGATGCCGACCAGGATCGCCGCCGTCCAGCTGATATGTTCGGTCGGCGCCTTTCTGGCGGCGAGCGATTCCGCGGCGATCATCCAGAAGCCGCCGATGATCAGCGCCCAGGCGATTGGTTCGGCGTTTTCAGGCAGTTCGAAGCCGAGCTTCTTGACCAGGAGGCCGAGCACGGCGGTGATGCCGAAGGCGACGATGAGCTTCAGCGCATAGTCGCGGTTCTCCGGCTTGTGGAAGTTGAGCAGGAGTTCCATCAGGCGGCGCCAGTAGATGATGGTCACAGCCAGAATGGCGCCGGCCTGGATGACGATGTTGAAGGTGTCCGACCGCTCGCCCAGCCATTGCTCGGCAATGATCAGGTGCCCGGTGCTGGAAATCGGCAGGAATTCGGTAATCCCCTCGATAATGCCCAGCAGGATGACATTGATATATTCCATATGCGTCTCCGGTTCGAATGGTCGGATCTCTGGTACGGGCTAAGAGCGCGCTGCGTCAATTGCTGCAGTGCACAGTGTCATTCGTCAATCCTGTGGCAAAAAAACGCCCGATTTCGCCACCGGTCATGAAAATTCCCAGATTGCGGCGGCTTGGCTTCGCCCAGGCAGGCAGCGGCGGTGGCGAACCGTCTCTATCCTATGAATTTGTTAAGGTCTGATTGGTAGAATTTTAAGAGATTGCCTCTCTTCGCCCAGGCGCCTCGGTGGACGAACAGCCAGAATGCCCACGCTTTATCATCATCCCATGTCGACCGCCTCGCGGTTCATCCGTCTCGTTCTGTCGGAATACGGTTACCAGCCGGAGCTGACGGAGGAGCAGCCTTGGGAGAAGCGCCGCGAATTCCTCGCGCTCAACCCGGCCGCCACGCTGCCTGTCTTTGTCGATGACAATATGCGCGCGCTCTGCGGGCCGATGGTGATCGCTGAATTCGTCGACGAGACCAATGGCGTGCTCAAGCGCGATCGGCGTCTCCTGGCCGAGGATCCCTTCCAGCGCGCCGAGATCCGGCGGCTGACCGAGTGGTTCCTGCAGAAGATGGAGGGCGACGTGACGCGCCCCCTGGTGCGCGAGCGGATCTTCAAGCTGCAGATGACGGCTGCGCAAGGCGGCGGGGCGCCGGACAGCAAGATGCTGCGCACCTCGCGCGCCAATATCCGCCAGCATATGAAATATCTGTCCTGGCTTGCCGGGTCGCGCACCTATCTGGCGGGCGATCGTTTGTCCTATGCCGATCTGGCGGGGGCTGCCGCGATCTCCGTCCTGGACTATATGGGCGAGATCGATTGGAACGAATCGCCCGCCGCCAAGGAGTGGTACCAGCGCATCAAGTCGCGCCCCTCCTTCCGTCCGCTCCTTGCCGAGCGGGTGCGGGGGCTGACCCCGGTGTCGCATTATGCGGATCTCGACTTCTGAAGATAAAGACAGCCCGGAAGCGCGGCAGAAAGCGAAGCTGACGGCTTTCCTCAAGGCCGAGGCCCGGGACAAGGGCTTCGACCTCTGTCGCATCACCCTGCCGGATTCCATCCCGGAGGCGCCGGCGCGGCTGCGCGACTTTCTCGATCGCGGCTATCACGGCACCATGGACTGGATGGCCGAAACGGCAGAGCGGCGCGCCGATCCGCGCGTGCTCTGGGGCGAGGTGCGCGCGATCGTCGTGTTCGGCATGAATTACGGACCGGAGCATGATCCGCGCGCCGTGCTGTCCATGCCCGATCGCGGCGCCATCTCCGTCTATGCGCAGAACCGGGACTATCACCATGTCATCAAGGGCAGGCTGAAGGAGGTGGCCACGCGCTTTGCCGCACGCGCGGGCGCCGACGTCAAGGTCTTCGTCGATACCGCGCCTGTCATGGAAAAGCCGCTGGCCGAGCAGGCGGGCCTGGGCTGGCAGGGCAAGCACACCAATCTCGTCAGCCGCGATTTCGGCTCCTGGCTGTTCCTCGGCAGCCTCTTCACCACGGCGGATCTGGAGATCGACGCGCCCGAGCGCGATCATTGCGGCTCCTGCCGCGCCTGCCTCTCCGCCTGCCCGACCGACGCCTTCCCCGCGCCCTACCGGATCGATGCGCGCCGCTGCATTTCCTATCTGACCATCGAGCACAAGGGCGAGATTGCGCCCGAGATGCGCGCCAGCTTCGGCAACCGCATCTATGGCTGCGACGATTGTCTGGCTGCCTGTCCCTGGAACAAGTTCGCGGCGCAGGCGGCCGAAATGAAGTTGCGCGCCCGCGAGGAGTTGAAGGCGCCGCCGCTTGCCGATCTGCTTCGCCTGGACGACGCAGAGTTTCGCAGTCTTTTCTCCGGCTCGCCGGTCAAGCGGATCGGCCGCGACCGCTTCCTGCGCAATTGCCTGATCGCGGCAGGCAATTCCGGCGATCCCGCCCTGGTGGAGCCGGTTCTGCGCTGTCTCGACGACGCCACGCCGGTCGTTCGCGCCATGGCGGTCTGGGCGCTCGGACGGCTTCTGGGGACTGCGGCCCGCACCACCCTTGCCGATCGCATCGCGGCGGAAGAGGATGAGGCGGTGTTGCGCGAGTGGAAACGTCTGGAGGACCCCGCATGCATCTCCTGATTCTCGGCGCCGGCTTTTCCGGCCGGGCCATTGCCGGTGCCTTCAAGGCCGAAGGCGCCAGGGTCACCGGCACGACCCGCTCGGCTGACAAGGCTAGGACTCTGGCCGAACAGGGGATCGAGCCCGTGCTGTTCGACGGCGAGACCATCGGGCCCGATCTCGCCGCCGCCATGGAAACGGCGACGCATCTGGTGCAGTCGATCGCGCCGGGGGCCGCCGGCGATCCGCTGATGCGGCCGCAGAGTGGCGCGCTCAAGGCGCGGATGCCGCAGCTCGCCTGGGCCGGCTATCTCTCCACCGTCGGCGTCTATGGCGATCATGGCGGCGCATGGGTGGATGAGGAGATGGTCTGCCGGCCGGTCTCGCAGCGCTCGCGCGAGCGGGTGGCTGCGGAAGCCGCGTGGATGGCGGCGGGTGAAGAGGAGGGGGTGCCGGTCGCAATCCTGCGTCTGGCCGGGATCTACGGCCCCGGGCGCAACACCTTCGTCAATTTCCGCGAAGGCCATGCCCGCCGTCTGGTCAAGCCGGGCCAGGTCTTCAACCGCATCCGGGTTGAGGACATTGCCGGCGTCACGCTGTTCCTCGCCGACAAGGGCGCGGGCGGCATCTTCAATGTCACGGATGATGAGCCCGCCCCGCCGCAGGACGTCGTCACCGAGGCCGCGCGGCTGATGGGCGTCGCGCCGCCGCCGGAGATCGCCTTCGAGACGGCGGAGCTCTCTCCCATGGCGCGCTCCTTCTATGGCGAGAACAAGCGGGTCTCCAACCGGCGCCTGAAGGAAGCCGGCTATGTCTTCCGCTTCCCGGAATACCGCATGTCGCTTGCCGATCTCTGGCTGAGCGGACGCTGGTCGGGATGATGCGGGAGCGCGGCTTGAAGAGCCTAGCCGGCTCTTCAAGCGCGCAAAGCCATTTCATCTTCATGCCGAAGTCGAAAATTCCATTTCGAAAGCCTGCGGAAATGAGGCAGAAATGGGCGGATTGCCCTTCGAGGGTGCAACCTGAAAACGAATTTACGAAAAATTTACTCTAATTTCGTGCGTTTTCCCCATGCTCTTAAAAAATCGAATCCGTGGTTCAGCCACAGCCAACAGCCGGCTCATCCCTTATTAGGCCGATTTTGATTCGTGACGCGAAATCAAGACTCTTTGCCAATTTTTAAAATAAATTAAAAAATTGTCACAATTAAATTCGTTTGAAGTATAGATGGCTGTGCAGAGCAACGCCGACGGTTGAGGCACCGTTTCGCCATTTTTGGCCAAGACAAACCCCCTCGTTCGCTAAGTCGAGCGGATGAAGACACAGGGGTAACTTGTTGAAGTCAGCGAAAGTCTTGACCGCCTGCATGGCGGTATTCGTCGCTCTGGGGGCTCATCTCGGTTCCAGCACATCCAGCTATGCGGCTTCACAGGGCTGCGGCGGCGCATCCTGGTACGCTCTGGGGTCCCGCACCGCATCAGGCGAGAAAATGAACGCCGCAACGCTCACTGCCGCCCACCGCAATCTTGCTTTCGGCACCAAGATCCACGTCATCAACAAGCGCAACGGCAAGTCCGTGGTCGTGCGCGTCAATGATCGCGGACCCTTCATCCGGGGTCGCGTCCTCGATCTGTCCAAGGCCGCCGCCCGCGAAATCGGCATGGTCAGCTCCGGCACCGCAAACGTCTGCTACAACGTCATCGGCTGACAGCGACCATAATGCGGGGCCTGCGCAAAAGGTTCCGCGCCTCATTAAGAAATTCTTAACCTTTGCGTCCGACCGCGGCAGCGTCTTGCTCTTCCGCACCTTGGCCGTTACACGGCAGGAAAACGGAGTGGATCATGCGGCTGGGCGGAAGGCTCGCCGGCGCCATTGAGGTGCTGGCCGATATCGAGGCACGGCGTCGGCCGGTGGCGGACGCGCTGAAGGATTGGGGCCTGTCCCATCGCTTCGCCGGATCGGGCGACCGGTCGGCCATCGGCAACATCGTCTATGACGCCCTGCGCATGAAGCTCAGCCATGCCTGGCTGATGGAGGACGAGAGCCCTGAAGCGCTGGCCTTTGCTGTGCTGCTGCGGCAATGGGGCCTGACGGCCGAGGCGCTGGCCGGCGAGCTCGAGGGCGATCGCTTCGCCCCGGCGCTGCCGCAGGCAGCCCTTGCCGCACTCTCCACCCGCAGGCTCGAGGATGCGCCCGCCCATGTGCAGGGCGATATTCCGCTCTGGATCCAGCCGGCCTTCGAGGCGGCTTTCGGCGATGCCTGGATCCGCGAGGCGCAGGCTCTGGCCGAGCGCCCCTCCCTGGACTTGCGCGCCAACCGGCTGAAAGCGCCGCGCGACAAGGTGATCGCGGCCTTGGAGGAGACGGGGGCGAAGCCCTCCGCCATCGCCCATGACGGCATCCGCATCGCGCCAGGCGAAGGAGCCTCGCGGCTTCCCAATGTCACGGCCGAGCTGACCTTCGCCAAGGGCTGGTTCGAGGTGCAGGACGAGGGATCGCAGATCGTCTCCGAACTGGTCGATCCACGGGACGGCGACCAGATTCTCGATTATTGCGCCGGCGGCGGCGGCAAGACGCTGGCGCTCTCCGCCCTCATGCGCAACAAGGGCCAGATCCACGCCTTCGACGCCGACCGCAAGCGCCTGGCGCCGATCATCGAGCGGCTGAAGCGCGCAGGCACGCGCAATGTGCAGGTGCATGACCGGCCGCAGCAGCTCAAGGCGCTGGACGACGGCTGCGACATCGTTCTCGTGGACGCGCCCTGCACGGGGACCGGCACCTGGCGGCGCCGGCCGGACACCAAATGGCGGCTGACCGAGCGCAGCCTGGAGGAGCGCCTGTCGCAGCAGCAGGATGCGCTCGCCAATGCCGCACGCCATGTGCGCCCCGGCGGCACGCTCGTCTATATCACCTGCTCGGTCCTGCCGGCGGAAAACGAGGCGCAGGCCCAGGCTTTTGTCGCCGCCCATGCCGACTTCGAGCAGAAGCCGGCCCTGCCGGTCTATCAGCGCCTGTTTGCCGGCGCGCCCGAGCCCTGGGCGGGCGAAAAGGGCGGGCTGACGCTGACCCCGGCCACCACCGGCACCGACGGCTTTTTCTTCAGTGTTATGACGCGCAAGGCGTCGTGACACTGCGGCATGACATCGGCTCGTGACACCGGGATGACGTTTCGGTGATCCGTCCGTGAAAAACTTTCCTCTTTGA
Organism: Xaviernesmea rhizosphaerae; assembly: GCF_001938945.1. GTDB lineage: Bacteria > Pseudomonadota > Alphaproteobacteria > Rhizobiales > Rhizobiaceae > Xaviernesmea > Xaviernesmea rhizosphaerae. The sequence goes on along the minus strand of NZ_MKIO01000040.1, from coordinate 323,483 downwards.
CACCAGTTTAAATTTGCGCCATGAGAACGGGCGAAGCGGGTGACCGGGGGCCGGCGCCCTGTTTGACGCAAAGGGTCGTTCCATGCTGTTTTTCCGCCGCACCGTTCTGGCGCTCAGCGCCACCGTGTCGCTCCTAGCCGTCGCACCGGCGTCCGCCGCCGATCCTGCGGCCGTCGTCCGCCACTATGCCGAGGTCGGTCATGCGAAATATGCCGACGCGCTGAAGGGGGCCGAGGCCTTGCAGAAGGCCGTGGATGCCTTCCTCGCCGCGCCGAGCGAAAAGACGCTGGCCGCTGCGCGCGAAGCCTGGCTCGCCGCGCGCAACCCCTACATGGAGACCGAGGTCTATCGCTTCGGCAACAAGATCGTCGATGACTGGGAAGGCAAGGTGAATTCCTGGCCGCTCGATGAAGGCCTGATCGACTATGTCGATCCGAGCTACGGCACCGAGAGCGACGAGAACCCGCTCTTCACCGCCAATGTCATCGCCAACAAGTCGATCACCATCGGCGGCAAGACCGTCGATACCTCGAAGATCACCCCGGAGCTTCTGTCGGAGAGCCTGCAGGAGGCCGGCGGTATCGAGGCGAATGTGGCCACCGGCTACCACGCCATCGAATTCCTGCTCTGGGGCCAGGATCTCAACGGCACCGGGCCGGGCGCCGGCAACCGGCCTTACACGGATTACGACCTCAAGGCCTGCACCCACGAAAATTGCGACCGCCGCGCCGCCTATCTCAAGGCCGCGACCGACCTGCTCGTTTCCGACCTCAAGGAGATGACGGAAAACTGGGCGCCAAAGGGCGAGGCCGCCAAGACGGTGGAAGCCGATCCCAAGGAGGGGCTGACCGCGATCCTCACCGGCATGGGCTCGCTCTCCTATGGCGAGCTGGCGGGTGAGCGCATGAAGCTCGGCCTGCTGCTGCACGATCCGGAAGAGGAGCAGGACTGCTTCTCCGACAACACCCACAATTCGCATCTGCATGACGCGATCGGCATCCGCTCGGCCTATACCGGCATCTACAAGACGCTTGACGGCAAGACCCTGACCGGCCCGTCGCTGCACGATCTGGTCGCGGCCAAGGATCCGGCGCTCGACAAGGAAATGAGCGAGAAGCTCGACGCCAGCGTCAAGGCGATGGAGGCGATTGCCGAGCGCGCCCGCACCACCGAACATTACGACCAGATGATCGCCGAGGGCAACAAGGAGGGCAATGCCCTGATCCAGGCCGCCGTCGATGCTCTGGTATCGCAGGCCAAGACCGTGGAGCGGATCATCGCCGCGCTCGATCTCGGCACCGTCAAGCTCGAAGGCTCCAAGAGCCTCGACGACCCGAACGCCGTCTTCAAGTAGGAGGCTCTCGCGGGCGGCGCAGGAAAGCATCGGACCGGAAGCGGGAACCGGTTTTCGCAAGGATCCGGTGCACAAGCAGAAATCCGGAGCGCCGCCCGTGTCCTTCGCTCTGGCCGGCAAGGTTCTGTCGGCCCTCCCGAACCGGACTGTCCGCCTGAACTCGAGACTTGAAGCCCGCCTCCTCTGCACAGGCGGGCTTCCGCCTGCCGCCCTGAACGGGCGGCGATCCTGTTGCGCCCAGGAAAGGGGATGGCGAAAGGCCTGTGCGACTTTCGCCTGAACGCCCGTTCCGAACCTTGATCCAGATCATGATGCGCCTGCGCCTTTCCTTCCGCCTGTCTTGGCCTCGCCGTCAGGCCCCTCCGGGGCCGGCGGCGCGCCTTCTGCTGGCCGGGTTCTGTGCGCTGCTGCCCGCCTTGGTGACGGGCCTCGTCCTGTCCGGCGGGTCCGTGGCGCAGGCTGGCGCCGATACCATTTCCGCCCCCATCGCGCTGCGGCCAGCAGGGCGGCCGGATCTCAGCGCGGCCGACCGCGCGCGGATCGCCGCCGTCTTGGCGCCGCCAGCGGATCTTGCCCGCGCGCAAGCCTTCGAGGCGATGCCCGGCGGCGCGGCGACGGCGAGAGCCGATGCGCGCCACCGGCCCGCCGCCAATCTCGGGCCGGAGGACGAGCAGCGCTTTCATCTGGGCGAGGCGCTGTTTTCCAAGCTCTGGGTCACGGCGCCATCATCCACCCAGGCGACCGATGGGCTGGGCCCGCTCTACAATGCCCGCTCCTGCGCCACCTGCCATGTCGGCGGAGGGGGAGGGGTGGCGCTGTCGGCCGGGCCTGTGCCGCCGTCGCTCCTGCTGCGCTTGGCGCGTGCGCCTGAAACGCCGCAGGAACAGGCGGCGCTGGAAAGCGGCATGGCGCTTACCTTCGACGATCCGGTCTATGGCCACCAGCTGCAGACCGCAGCAGTGCCCGGTCTTGTCGCCGAGGGTCAGCTGCGCCTCGCTTTTAAGACGCAGCCGGTGACGCTGTCGGGCGGGCGGGTGGTGCTGCTGCGCCGGCCGATGGTGGCGATCGACGGTCCCGGCTATGGCCCGCTCGATCCGCGCACGCGGCCCTCCGCGCGCATCGCCCAGCCGCTGGTCGGCCTGTCGCTGATCGAGGCGATCCATCCCGACGACATTCTGGCACTGGCCAATGATCCGGTGCTGAAGGCACGGGGGCTTGCCGGCCGTCCGGCGCTGCTGCGCGATCCGCAGAGCGGGGAGACGGTGCTCGGCCGCTTCGGCTGGAAGGCACAGGCCGCCAGCCTGAAGGCACAGGCGGCGGATGCCTTTTCCAACGATATCGGCATCTCCACGCCGCTGGCGCCTGACAGCCATGGCGACTGCACCGCGGCCGAGACCGCCTGCCGCTCAGCGCCGGATGGGGTCCAGCCGCGTTATGGCCGTTATGAGGCATCGCAGACGGTGCTCGATCTCGTGACCTTCTATGCCGGCCATCTCGCGCCCTTGCCCCGGCCACGCGCCGCCATGCCGCAGGTGCTGGCCGGCAAGGCCCTATTCTCCGCGATGGGATGCGCCGATTGCCACCATCCCCGTTTCGTCACGCGGCGCGATGCGGGTGATCCGGCGGATGCCTTCCAGCTGATCTGGCCCTATTCGGATTTCCTGCTGCATGACATGGGCGCGGATCTTTCCGGCGGTCATCCGGTGGGCCTGGCCGGCGCGCAGGACTGGCGCACGCCCCCGCTTTGGGGTATCGGCAGGCGCATGGCGGAGCCCGCCGCCGGCGCATTTCTGCATGATGGACGGGCGCGCACGCCGGAGGAGGCCGTGCTTTGGCACGGCGGCGAAGGCGATGCGGCCCGCAAGGCCTATCTCGCGGCGACGGAGAAAGACCGCGCCGATCTTCTCGCATTTCTGGAGTCGCTCTGATGCGTGCCTTTCTGTCTTTTCCCCGCCAGCGTCTGGCCGGCCTTGCCGCAGCCGCGCTCCTCGTCTGCGGCCCAGCCTTCTTCTGCGGTCAAGCCTTCGCCACGCAGGACAATCAGGACCCCGACCCGAACTTCGTGCCGCATCTGCTGCAGGCGGACCATCTGCCGCAGGTGATGGCGCGCGCGGTCGATGAGGTCATCCGCCCCGGCTACCGCGCCATGGGGGCCAGCACGGCGAAGCTTTCGCAGGCGCTGGGCGGCCTCTGCGCCGCGCCGTCGCCCGCCCATCTGGCCGAGGCGCGCGCGGCCTTCGCCGAGACCGTCAGGAGCTGGGCGGCGATCGAGTTCGTCCAGGTCGGCCCGGTCATGGAGGATGCGCGCATGGAGCGCATCCTGTTCTTCCCCGATCGCAAGGGGCTGGGTCTGAAGCAGGTGCAGCGCATTCTCGCGGAAAAGGACCAGACCGCGCTCAAGCCCGACACGCTGAGGGCCAAGAGCGTGGCGGTGCAGGGGCTCACCTCGCTCGAATTCGTGCTCTACGGCACGGGCGCCGACAGTGTCGCGACGGCGGAGGGCGCTTTCCGCTGCGGCTATGGCGCGGCGATCGCCACCAATGTGCAGCGCACGGCCGACGAGATCGCCGCCGCCTGGGAGGCGCCCGATGGCGTCGCCAAGGCCTGGAAGCAGCCGGGCCCGGACAACCCGGTCTATCGCGATGCCAGCGAGGCGGCGACCGGGCTGCTCGGCGTGCTCGTCCACGGCGTGGAGAATGTCCGCGACCAGCGCATCCGCCCCTTCCTTGCCGATGGGCTGCAGGAGGGCGGCGGCCGGCCGAAGCAGGCGATCTACTGGCGCTCTGGCCTGACCATGGCGGCCGTCTCGGGCAATCTGAACGCCCTGAAGCGGCTGTTCGACATTTCCGGGGCCGGTACGCTGCTGCCGCAGGACAAGCAGACCGTCGCTGCCGAGATCGACGCGCTCTTCACCAGGGTCACCAATGCTGCCGAGGCGCTGAACCGGCCGGTGGAGGAGGTGCTCTCCGACCGCAGCGCCCGCTCGCAACTCGACGTGCTCTCGCTCAATGTCGAAACGCTGCTCGACAAGCTCAACAAGGATTTCGGCGGCGCCATCGGGCTCACCGCCGGTTTCTCCTTTGCCGATGGCGACTGAGCGGGAGGCGATGATGGCGCAGGGTCAGAGCCTTTCGCGCAGCCGGCTGATCAACCGCCGCACCTTCCTGCGCGGCGCCGGTGCCGCCTGGGCCGCGACGCTTGCGCCGGCGGAGGCCTTTGCGCTCCACCAAGCGCCGGCCGTTTATGCCTCCGCTTTCATGGCGCCGGATGGGCGCTTCGGCCTTGCCACGCTGACGGAGGAGGGCGCGCTCATCGACCGGGTGCTGATGCCCGCGCGTGCCCATGGGCTGGCGGTCAGCCCCGCCGATGGCACGCTGGTCGCCTTTGCCCGCCGCCCCGGCATTTTCGCGCTGGCGGTGGACCCCACCTTGTCGCGGCCTCCCGTGACGATGGCCGCGGTCGAAGGACGGCACTTCTTCGGCCATGGCAGCTTTTCGCGCGATGGCCGCCGGCTCTTCGCCACCGAGAATGATTTCGACGGCAATCGCGGCATGATCGGCGTCTATGACGCCACCGACGGCTTCCGCCGGCTCGGCGAATTTCCCTCCTATGGCATCGGCCCGCATGACATGGTGGCCAGCGAGGACGGGCGCTTCCTGGCGGTCGCCAATGGCGGCATCGAGACCCATCCCGACTTTGGCCGCGCCAAGCTCAATCTGGAGCAGATGGCGCCATCGCTTGCCTTGATCGATACGGACAGCGGCGCGCTCGTCGAGCGGCACGCGCTGCCGGCGGCGCTCAACCGCCTGTCCACCCGCCATCTCGATCTCGGCGATCGCGGCCGCATCTGGTTTGCCTGCCAGTATGAAGGGCCGCGCAGCGATCGGCCGCCGCTGGCCGGCTCCTTCGCGCCGGGCGAGGCTCTAAGCTTCCTCGACCTTCCTGACGAGACCACGCAGGCGCTCGCCAATTATGTCGGGGCCATCGCGATCAATCGCGCCGAAGGGCTGATCGGCCTCGCCTCGCCCAAAGGGGGCGTGGTGGTGGTGGTGGAGGCCAACTCCGGCCGCGTTCTCGACACCCGCAGCCGCAAGGACGCCGCCGGCATCGCCGCCTCCTCCCAAGGCTTCGCGGTGACCTCCTATGACGGCCTGTTCGCCGCGACCGACCGGGCGGGGGGCGTGAAGAGCCCGGTCGCCTGGGACCAGCATGTCGTCAGGCTGAGGGGATGACGATTGACCCTTCATGCTTGTCCTGTCGGCCCGGCGTTCAACCAGCCTGCGCCCATCCGGATCTGGACAGACGCCAAGCGCGCGCTAATTGAGGCAATCATGAACCGTCTGCTCGTCACCCTTCTCTTCATCGCCGTCGTTCTCGGCATCGGCTTCCTGATCGGCATCAGCAATCCGCCGGGCGAATGGTATCAGTCGCTGGTCAAGCCCGTCTTCAATCCGCCGAACTGGATCTTCGCGCCGGTCTGGTCGGCGCTCTACGTGATGATCGGCTTTGTCGGCGCGCGGCTGTTCCTCGATCATCCGCGCTCCTCCGCCATGCGTCTCTGGCTGGCGCAGCTGCTGCTGAACTTCGCCTGGTCGCCGATGTTCTTCGGCTTCCATCAGGTGGAACTGGCGCTGGTGGTGATCCTGGCGCTCGGCGTCTGCATTCTCCTGTTCATCGCCATGGCAATGAAGCGCGACCGGCTCTCGGCCATGCTGTTCATTCCCTATGGCGTCTGGGTCGCCTTTGCCACGCTGCTCAATGGCGCGATCATGATCCTGAACTGATTACGGCCTCGTCGATGCCGGGCCTTGAGGTCTCGGCCCGATCACGGCCCTTCAAAAGCTTTCCAGAACGGGAAACAGCACTTGCCGGCCTCCGGCCGTCATGCAACTGTTCATGCCGCACCGCAGCATGCCGGGCCGGGCGCGATCACCATCCGGGCCCATGCGGCGGCAGGGCAAGGCGGCAGGACACGGCAACCGGACAAGGATGCCGGACAGGGCAGCACCACAAGGCAATGGAACGATGGCGTAACGTGCCGCAGGGAGCGCGACACCGCCACGCCGGGGGCGAAGACACCGATGAGTGACGAGACAGAACGGGATTTTCGCGAGCGCATCCGCCGCAGCTTCGCCCGGCAGGGCGCCATGCGCACCATTGGTGCGGAGCTGATGCGCGTCGAGCAGGGCATGGTGGAGATCGAGATGCCCTTCAGCGAGAGCCTGACGCAGCAGCACGGACTTCTCCATGCCGGCATCATCTCGACCGCGCTCGATGCCGCCGGCACCTATGCCGCCTACACGCTGATCGATGCCGACGCCTCGCTGCTGACGATCGAATTCAAGGTCAACCTCCTGTCGCCCGGGCGCGGCGAGCGCTTTCTCTTTCGCGGCGAGGTGACCAAGCCCGGCACGACCATCATCGTCTTCGACGGGCGCGGCTATGCCATCTCGCAGGAGGCGCCGGCCAAGCTGATCGCTTCGATCTCCGGCTCGATGATGGTGGTGCGCGGCCGTCAGGGCATCCAGGATTAGAGCATCAAACTGAAAATCGCACGCAGTCCGATGCTCTAATTTTTTGTTTTTGCATCGGATTTTTCCGAAAACCGGTTCCCAGTTTTCGGTCGGATGCTTTAACAACAGCCTGCATTTGATAAATGGCACATAAGATGCTGTAAGCGTGGCGTCGCGTGCATAGGCTGCGCGCGCAGCCTCGCCGCCACAGTCATTGTCCAGCTTTTCTCACCGATTGATCAAGGAGCCTTCCCGTGGAGCTGAAGCAAGCCGGCCCGGTCTCGATCCTCTATGTGATGGCGGCCAAGGCCGAATATGGCGCCGAGCTGCAGCGCCGCTTCGTGCCGTTGATGACCGGCGTCGGCCCTGTGGAGGCGACGCTGTCGCTCGCCCGCGCGCTCTGCCGGCTGGAGGCTCAGGGGAAGCTGCCCGATCTGGTGGTTTCGCTTGGCTCGGCCGGTTCGGCCCGGCTGAGCCAGGCCGAGGTCTATCAGGCTTCCTCGGTCGCCTATCGCGACATGGACGCCTCGCCCTTCGGCTTCGAGAAGGGCCGCACGCCCTTTCTCGACCTGCCGGCGACGGTGCCGCTCGATCTGACGCTGCCGGGCGTGCCCACGGCCTCGCTATCGACGGGCGGGAATGTGATCTCAGGCGCGGCCTACGAGACGATCGAGGCCGACATGGTGGAGATGGAGACCTATGCGGTCTATCGCGTCTGCCAGAGCTTCGGCCTGCCGCTCATCGGTCTGCGCGGCATTTCCGACGGCATCACGGAAGTCGCGCATATCGATGACTGGACGCAATATCTCGACGTGATCGACGCCAAGCTCGCCGCCATCATCGATCGGCTGGAGGCCGCGCTGGCCGAGGGCGGCTTGGCGGCGCTGCGCAGGCCGGCCTGAGCCCTTGCCCCTGAGTGAAGCCAGGGGGTGTCAGGCCTTTCGGGCCCGGCTTCGCCGCGTTCGGCAGGGCGAAACTTGCATCGCCGGCCAAGTGCCTTTAAAGCCTCGCCATGTTTCCCCGAGCCTCGAAAGATCCGGCATGACGACGATCGCCCATCCCGACAGCATTCTGATCATCGACTTCGGCAGCCAGGTGACGCAGCTGATCGCCCGGCGCGTGCGCGAGGCCGGGGTCTATTGCGAGATCCATCCGTTCAACAGCGCGGATGCGGCCTTCGCCGCGATGAAGCCGAAGGGCGTGATCTTCTCCGGCGGTCCGGCGTCGGTCACGGCCGAGGGCAGCCCGCGCGCGCCGCAGGCGGTGTTCGATGCGGGGATCCCCGTTCTCGGCATCTGCTATGGCCAGCAGACGCTCTGCACCCAGCTGGGCGGCACGGTGGAGGGCGGACACGCCGCCGAATTCGGCCGTGCCGATCTGGAAATCCGCAAGGAAAGCCCGCTCTTCGAGGGCTTCTGGGAGGTCGGTGGGCGCTATCCCGTCTGGATGAGCCATGGCGACCGCGTGACCCAGCTGCCGCACGGCTTCGAAGTGGTGGCAACCTCTGAAAACGCCCCCTTCGCCATCGCGGTGAACGAAAGCCGGCGCTACTACACCACCATGTTCCACCCAGAGGTGGTGCACACGCCCGATGGCGCCAAGCTTCTGTCCAACTTCGTTCACAAGATCGTCGGCCTCAAGTCCGACTGGACCATGGCCGCCTATCGTGCCGAGATGATCCGCAAGATCCGCGAGCAGGTCGGCTCCGAGCGGGTGATCTGCGGCCTGTCCGGCGGGGTCGATTCCTCCGTCGCCGCCGTGCTGATCCATGAGGCGATCGGCGACCAGCTGACCTGCATCTATGTCGATCACGGCCTGATGCGGCTGGGCGAAAGCGAGCAGGTGGTCGGCATGTTCCGCGACCATTACAACATCCCGCTCGTGCATGTGGACGCCTCCGACCTGTTCCTGACGCAGCTGGCCGGCGTCACCGACCCCGAGGTCAAGCGCAAGACCATCGGCCGCCTGTTTATCGAGGTTTTTGAAGCCGAGGCGGGCAAGATCGCCGCCGACGGCAAGGGCGCGCCGGCCTTCCTCGCCCAGGGCACGCTCTATCCCGACGTGATCGAAAGCGTCTCCTTCTCCGGCGGCCCCTCGGTCACGATCAAGAGCCATCACAATGTGGGCGGCCTGCCAGAGCGCATGAACATGAAGCTCGTCGAGCCGCTGCGCGAGCTGTTCAAGGACGAGGTGCGCGCGCTCGGCCGCGAGCTCGGCCTGCCGGAAAGCTTCATCGGCCGCCATCCTTTCCCGGGGCCGGGCCTAGCCATCCGCTGCCCCGGCGCGGTCACCCGCGAGAAGCTCGACATCCTGCGCAAGGCTGATGCGATCTACCTGGACGAGATCCGCAAGGCCGGCCTCTACGACACGATCTGGCAGGCCTTCGCCGTGCTGCTTCCCGTGCAGACCGTCGGCGTCATGGGCGATTACCGCACCTATGACTTCGTCTGCGCGCTGCGCGCCGTCACCTCCGTCGACGGCATGACCGCAGATTTCTACCCCTATGACATGAACTTCCTCGGCCGCACGGCCACCCGCATCATCAACGAGGTGCGCGGCATCAACCGCGTGGTCTACGATGTCACCTCGAAGCCGCCGGGCACGATCGAGTGGGAGTGAGACGCGTCAGCGCCCGGGCGGCGCCGGGAGCCTGACCATCTGCAATGCAAAAGGCCATCCGCGCGCCCCCGCCGGATGGCCTTTTCTTTGGTGCTTGCCTCGCGTCAGAAGCCTTCCAGCACGATCTTGCCGCGCGCCTTGCCGCTTTCGAGAAGAGCATGGGCGCGCTTGAGGTTGGCGGCATCGATGCGGCCGAAATGCGTGCCGAGCGTGGTCTTGAGCGTGCCGGCGTCGATCATCGCCGCGATGGCGTTCAAAAGCCGGCCCTGTTCCGCCATGTCGGCCGTGGCGAACAGGGAGCGGGTGAACATGAACTCCCAGTGCACCGAGACGCTCTTCTGCTTGAAGGGGCTGATATTGACGGCGCCGGGATCGTCGATCAGCACGAAGCGGCCCTGGGGGGCGATCAGCCGGGCGATGGCGTCGAGATGGCCGTCCGTGCCGGTGGTGGAGAAGACGAAGCCGGGGGCGCCGAGGCCGAGCGCGGCAATTTCCGCATCCAGCGGCTTGCTATGGTCGATGATGTGATGGGCGCCGAGCGCGCGGGCCCAGTCCGCCGTTTCCGGACGTGAGGCGGTGGCGATGACGGTGAGGTCGGTGCGGGCCCGGGCGAGCTGGATGGCGATCGAGCCGACGCCGCCGGCGCCGCCGATGACGAGCAGGGCCGGCGCGGCCCCGGGAACCGGGCGCTCGACGACCAGCCGGTCGAACAGCGCCTCCCAGGCGGTGATCGCCGTCAGCGGCAGGGCGGCGGCGGCGGCAAAGTCGAGACTGTCGGGCTTGCGGCCGACGATGCGCTCATCGACCAGATGAAATTCGGCATTGGTGCCGGGGCGGTCCAGCGCGCCGGCATAGAAGACGGCATCGCCGGGCTTGAAGCCCTCGACCGCCTCGCCGACGGCGGCGACGACACCGGCCGCATCCCAGCCGAGCACCTTCCAGTCCTCGCCTTCCGGGCCAGCGCGGTGCCGCACCTTCGTATCCACCGGATTGACGGAAATGGCCCTGACCTCGACCAGAAGATCCCGTCCCCCAGCCACGGGGCGCGGCAGCTCGATCTCCACGAGCGATGCGTCGGCCGCGATCGGGCCAGGTGTGCGGTAGCCAATGGCACGCATGTCAGTTTCTCCTTCTAGAGTGGATAAGATTGGGTTGGGCAGGATCGGACGCAGCCGTGCGCGCTGCGCTCACGCCGGATGCCGACGTGCCGAACGGGTGATCGAAACTGCCGGCGGGTCGTTCTCCGGCCGCAAGTGATTTGCGCCTTTGCGCTCACGCGTGCAAGAATGCACGGAAACTGCACATAGTGTCGAAAAGGATACCGTCGATGCCTGCCAAGCCGCGCCATGCGCAGATGGATTGCAGTCCCGGCTGCCCGGTCGAGGCGACGCTGTCGCTCATTGGCGGCAAGTGGAAGGGGCTGGTGCTCTACCATCTGATGGACGGCACGCTGCGGTTCAACGAGCTGCGCCGTCGGCTGCCCAATGTCACACAGCGCATGCTCACCAACCAGCTCAGGGAGCTGGAGGCCGACGGGTTGATCTCGCGCACCATCTTTGCCCAGGTGCCGCCGCGTGTGGACTATGCGCTGACCGAGCGCGGACGGTCGCTGCGCACGGTAATCCTGGCGCTGAAGGAATGGGGCGAGGAGCACGCTGCGGCTTGAATCTTGGGGTCCCGGTGGCTGGAGGTGATCCCAGTGGCTTTGGTGCCAGTGCCTGGGGTGCCAGTGGCGGAGGCCTGATGGCTGGCACGCTCCGCCCAAGGCAGAGCCCATCACATCTCCTCGTCCTGCTGCGGCTCGGACAGAAGATCCACCAGCTCGGCCACGCGTCCCGATGGCAGCGGCCTGCCGTCATTGACGAGCGCCTCGTCGGCATTTACCCAGGCCCAGGCCTGCGCCAGTTCCGGGGCGGAGGCGCCGGTTGCGGCGATCTCTGTCAGGAGGGTTTCGTCCACAGGGCCGAGAACGGCCAGAATCTCCTCGCGGGTCATCGGTGATCTCCTTGTGGCATTTCGAATTCTGCGCCCGGCGAAAGGGTTTCGGGCGCGGTCTGGGTCAGGCCGCCGCATGGGCCTTAAGGCGCTGTCCTGTGCGGCCGATGCGACGCCTGATCCGCGGCAGGTGGTCGGTGTCGACCGCCTGCCGCGGTGAAAACGCACCGGGTCACGCAAAGGTTTCCAAGGCCGCGCGTGCCCCTCCTTCGTCCACGGATACGAAGCGTTAACCAAACTTCTCCTAAATCCTGTGGAAACAATGGAGAATCAGATGATGCAGCAGGTGGGCGAAAACGGTCGGCAGATGGCGTGCACTCCGGTCATGGCCTTTCCGCTGGCGAGCCGCCGGGGCGTCGTGCGCCGTTGCGCCGCCGAGCTCGACAATGTCCATGGCGACGAGGCCGTGGCCTATTGGCGCGGCACCTGCCGCAGCCTGGCCGAGGATCTCGCCCGTCTTGGCTGCGACGAGGAAGACGTGCGCCTGCAGATCCTCGATTTCCAGGCCGAAGTGCAGCTGGAAATGATGCGCCGCTATCGCGAGGCGGCTGCTCTCACCGTGGAAGAAGAGCGCTGGACGCCGGATCGCGCCTGAAGCCATGGGTCGCGGCGGGCTCCCACGGTCCGCCCCGATAGCGCCAGAGATCGAGCCCCTCCGCCGCGAAGGTCAAGGGGACGAAGGCGGCGGCAAGCTCCGCCAGCGTGTCCTGCGCCACCTTGACGCTTACCTTGTTCTGCACGGTGATGTGCGGGCGAAAACCCTGCCGGTCCTGCGGGCCGAGATGGCGGGCAAAGCGGGCCGAAAGCGTTGCGCGCAGCCGCATCAGCGCGGCGCTCTCCAGATCATAGGCGACGCCGAAGCCAAGCCTCCGTGGCGGCCGCACCGTCACCGGAAATTCAAGCGTACGCTCCGCCTCGTCTTGAAGGACGGCGCGGATCTCGTCTTCTTCCTCGCCGGGCAGCTTGTGAAACAGTGTGACATGGGCGGCGATCACATTGCGCTCCGGGGGGAAATATCGGCGGCGCAGAGCATCAAAATGCGCGAGCGCCTGCGGGGCGATGCGCAGCGAGACGATCAGGGGATCCATCGAAAAGACCGTTCAAATTGCCATGACGCAGGAGATAGGTGCGCCGTGGCCTAAGGGGAGGGTGCGCTCGCGCAAGCCGCCTGTGCAGGTCCGGCAAGCGCCCGATACGATTCCCGTGAAACATCTGCAAAGCCCTGCGGGCATTTCGCATCGGCACCAATGACTAGAGCACCGGACCGAAAAGTGGGAACCGGTTTTCGGAAAAATCCGGTGCAAAAACAAAAAACTAGAGCATCGGACTGCGTGCGATTTTCAGTCTGATGCTCTAGGCGGGCTGCGCCATGGCCTGGCGTTCGCGCACATAGGCGGCGGCGGCTTCCGCCGGCATGGCCTTGCCGAAGAGGTAGCCCTGGCCGATATCGCAGCCATGGGCCATCAGATAGGCGAGCTGCTGGTGCTGTTCGATCCCCTCGGCGGTGATGGCGATGTTCAGGCTGCGGCCGAGGCTCAGCATGGCCAGCACGATCTTTTCCTGCCGCTCGTCGTCCTGGGTAGCGATGAAGCTCTTGTCGATCTTGATCTTGTCGAAGCGATAGCGCGCCAGTTGCGACAGGCTGGAATAGCCGGTGCCGAAATCGTCGAGCGCGATCTGGATGCCGGCGGCATGCAGCTCCCTCAAGAGATTGCCTGCCAGCTCGGGATCCTCGATCAGCGCATTTTCGGTGATTTCCACCTCCAGCCGCTGCGGCGCCAGCCCGGCATCGGCCGTGATCTTGAGGATGCGGCCGGCAAGCAGCGGATCCTTCATCTGCACCGGCGAGATGTTGAAGGACAGCATGACCTCCGCCGGCCAGCCCGCCGCATCGGCGCAAGCATGCGACAGCAGGCGCTCGAAAAGTTCGGTGATCAGCCCGGTTTCCTCGGCAATGGCGATGAAGACGGGCGGCGGCACGGGGCGGCCATTGCCATCGGTCCAGCGCGCCAGCGCCTCGAAGCCGCAGAGCGCACCGGTCTTGAGATTGATCAGCGGCTGATAATGCGGAACGATGTCGCCCGCGCGGATGGCATCGCGCAGCCGCGCCTCGTAATGGGCGCGCTCGGCGGCCTTGTTCTGCATCGCCATATTGTAGGCGGCCACGCGGTTGCGGCCGAGCGCCTTGGCTTCATGCATGGCCAGATCGGCGCGGCCGGCAATGTCGGAGAGATCGTCCGTTGCGCTGTTCGCCCTGGCATAGCCGATGCTGGCGCCCACCTCGGCCGGTACGCCATTGATACGGATCGGCCGGCCGACCGCCTGGATCAGGAGTTCGGCCATCAGGTGATCCTGCTCCGCGCTCCGGCCGGTGAAGATCAACAGGAAGTCGTCGCCGGAGGTGCGGAAGACATTGTCGGCCCCGCCCAGCGCCTGCAGCCGCTTGGCCAGCAGCGACAGGACCGCATCGCCGCCCTGGTGGCCGTGAAGATCGTTGACGCGCTTGAAGCCGCTGAGATTGACCGAATAGACGGTGATCTCGTCCTCGGCATCGCTTCGCTGCACGCTGTCGGCGTTGACGTCGGCATCCAGCATCGCACGCGCGCGCTGCTCTGCCGCCGCGGCATGCTGCTGGCGTCGGCGCTCCAGGGCGTAGCGGTTCGGCAGCCGCGTTAGGTGGTCGTGCAGGGCCATCCAGTCGGCGGTCTCCTGCGCCTGGATGCGCACCTGCATTTCCCTGTTGAGATCCATGATCCGCAGGGCAGAGAAGATGAAGCTGCAAAGGCTGGCGATCGCCAGCGCCAGGACCGCCTGCTTCATGCCAAATTCGTCATATTCGCTCATGAGCCCATAAAGAATATTATGAACTTCCAAAGTGACGCCGAATGCGAACATGGAAATGGACAGAATGGCCAAGCCCATGACTTGGCGTCCAGCCCTGCTTTTCAAGAAGTCGGTCATCGGCGTATTCTCCAGGCCCCCTTTATGGCCGGAATATGTTAATGTTTGCCACTCTTTCTGCTTGGTAGAACTTGCGATTGCAGAAAGTCGCATTTGGCGATGTTGGCGTTGCGAGATTGTTGCGCTGCATCGGCTTGACGCCGGCGGCCTGCTCGCCGATGGTCGCCCCCGATAGAATGACAGCCAAGCCTGCGATGCGCTTTTTGCGTGAGAGGCCGAAGAAAGAAGGCGCGCGGAAGCGGCATGACGAAGACCGATATTGCACGGCGTGTCTACGACAATGCCTGGAAGCTCGACCCGGTGGTGCGCAGCCTTCTGGACACGGATTTCTACAAGCTGCTGATGTTGCAGATGATCTGGCGCCTCTATCCCGAAGTGGATGCCACCTTCTCGCTGATCAACCGCACCCGCACTGTCCGTCTGACGGAAGAGATCGACGAGCAGGAGTTGCGCGAACAGCTCGATTATGCGCGCAAGCTGCGTTTTACCAAGAAGGAGATGATCTGGCTCGCTGGCAACACTTTCTATGGCCGCAAGCAGATCTTCTCGCCGGACTTCCTGGCCTGGCTCGCCGATTTTCACTTGCCCGACTATGAGCTGTCGCGCAAGGAAGGTCAGTATGAGCTGACATTTCCGGGGCGCTGGACCCATACCAGCATGTGGGAGATCCCGGCGCTGGCGATCATCAACGAGTTGCGCTCGCGCAGCGCGATGAAGGATATGGGGCCCTTTGCGCTGGATGTGCTCTATGCCCGCGCCAAGGCCAAGATGTGGTCGAAGGTGGAGCGGCTGCGCCAGCATCCGGACCTGCGCATTTCCGATTTCGGCACGCGCCGGCGACACAGCTTTCTCTGGCAGCGCTGGTGCGTGGAAGCGCTGAAGGAGGGAATCGGCGAATCCTTCTCCGGCACCAGCAACGTGCTCCTGGCCATGGACACCGACCTGGAGGCGCTCGGCACCAATGCCCATGAGCTGCCGATGGTGGCGGCCGCGCTGGCGCGCGACGACGAGGAACTGAAGGCCGCGCCTTACAAGGTGCTGCAGGACTGGAACCGTCTCTATGGCGGCAATCTGCTGATCGTCCTGCCGGATGCCTTCGGCACGGCCGCCTTCCTGCGCAACGCGCCGCCCTGGGTCGCCGAATGGACCGGCTTTCGCCCCGACAGCGCGCCGCCAATCGAAGGCGGGGAGAAGATCATCGCCTGGTGGAACAAGATGGGGCGCGATCCGCGCGAGAAGCTGCTGATCTTCTCCGACGGTCTGGATGTCGATACGATCATCGATACCTACCGCCATTTCGAGGGGCGGGTGCGCATGAGTTTCGGCTGGGGAACCAATCTGACCAATGATTTCGTCGGCTGCGCCCCGACCCATATCACCGGTCTCGATCCGATCTCGATCGTCTGCAAGGTGATGACGGCCAACGGACGCCCGGCGGTCAAGCTCTCCGACAATCCGCGCAAGGCCACGGGCGAGCCGGAGGAGATTGCCCGCTATCTGCGCCTCTTCGGCAGCGAGGATTTCGCCGAGCAGGCGCTGAAGGTCTGATATCAACCGTCGAGGAGAGGAGCCGAGAGGGTCCCGTCTTCGACTGTTGTTTACCGATCAGCTTTTGCCCAAGGGAGGCAAAACAATCATCCATGTGCGGCGCTCGCAGCATGGTGTTTCGCGGAAAGCCGCTGCGACAGAGCGCAGGTGCTTGGCTTCCGCGGCGCAATGCCGCACAAGAGGGGAGCCGTGCGCTGCGAGACGGCGGGTGCCGGCGCGCTCCTTGCCTGGCCCCAAGCCAAGGCAGGCGCGGCGGAAGCGGGACGGGAAGCTGGTGCGGAGGTTGGGGATGAAATTCGACGGGATGCGCGCCGTGTCCGAGGCGCGTGCGCAAGGCGGTCGCGAGCAGGCTGTTGGCCTGCAGGGTCATGGCGAGCAGGGTGGCGGGAACGCCAGCCGCCGGGCAGGCCGGGGCCTGCGCGCCGTGGCGATGACGGCGCTGGCCGCCTGGCTCGGCCTTTCCGCGCTGCCGGCCGCTGCGCAGGATGCGGTTAGCCCCGAGCGCTGCGCCAGGAACAAGGCCGCCGGCACGATCACCTTTCTGACCTCCTTCGCCTATGCCGCCTCGGCCGGCATTCTCGACGTGGTGGCCGCGCGGGATCTCGGATATTTCAAGGCCCTGTGTCTGGATGTGGCCCTGGAGCCCGGCTCCACCAACACCCAGCTGGTCAGCGCCGGAACCGCGCAGATGGCCGGCCTCGGCGGCGCCTCGGATGTGCTGGTCGCCGTCGATCACGGGGCCGACCTCGTCGGCGTCGCCACCTATGGCAATGTCGGGGCGATCGAGCTTCTGACCATGGCCGACAGCGACATCAAGACGCTGAAGGATTTCGCCGGCAAGACCGTCGGCTATAAGGGCGCCATCCCGCCGCAATTTCTGGCGATGTTCCTCGATGCCGGGCTGGCCGGCGATGCGGTCAATTGGGTGTCGGTCGGCTATGATCCGATCATCCTGCCCAATGGCAATGTCGATGGGCTTGCCGCCTACAAGTCCAACGAGCCGAAGGCGCTGGCCGCCAAGGGCTACAAGATCCGCGAATGGGACCCGGACGCCTTCGGCGTTCACTCCACCTTCAACACGCTGGTGGCCAACCGTCGCTTCGCCGAGGCGAACCAAACCGCGGTGGAGGACTTCCTGCGCGCCACCTTCAAGGCCTTTGCCTGGATCAACGAGTCGCCCGCCAATCTCGACAAGGCGTTGGCGGCTGCCGCCGCGCTGTCCACCTCGGGCTATGATCTCGAGACCTCCAAGGTGCGCTGGGGCGTGGAGATGGACCTCATCGCCAAAAGCTTGCCCAAGGGCATGGCGGTCGGCCAGCAAAGCATCGCGCAATGGACGCCGGAGGCCGAGACGCTGGCACGCTTCAAGCTGATTGGCACGCCCGACATCGCCCGCGCGCAGGACAACCGCTACATCGATGCCGTCGTCAAGGATGGCGCGGTGGTCTGGCCGGCGCCGTGACGGCGGATCGGCGCGGGCTGGGCGGATGTCTTCCTTGGACGGCCGCGCGCCGTGGCCGGATGATGATGTGAAAGAGCCCGACCGCATGCCCAGCCCCTTGCCCTATCAGGCGCCCGCCGCGGATGCGCGGGACAGCATCGCCGTCAAAGGCCTTGCAAAGGTCTATGGTGCTGGTGCGGACCGGGTCGAGGCGCTGGGCGGCATCGACCTGACCATTCCGCGCGGGGCATTCGTCACGCTGTTCGGTCCCTCCGGCTGCGGCAAGTCCACGCTTCTGCGCATTCTCGCCGGGCTGGAGGAGAAGAGCGCCGGCGCGGTGACCCTCTTCGGTCAGACGCCGGAGACGGCGGCGCGCGCCAAGAACATCGCCTGGGTGCCGCAATCCTCCGCGCTCCTGCCTTGGCTGACCATCCGCGACAATGTGCTCCTGTCGCGCCGGCTCAACCGCCGCGCCGATCGGGATCCGGCCTGCGTCAGCCGGCCCGAGGATGCCGACCAGGTGCTGCGCGAGCTCGGGCTTGCCGAGTTCGCCCATCATCGTCCCGCAGCCCTGTCGGGCGGCATGCGCCAGCGCGCGGCGATTGCCCGCGGCTTCGTCCAGGGCGCGCCGCTGATGCTGATGGACGAGCCCTTCTCGGCGCTGGACGAACTGACGCGCGACGCCCTGCGCCTGCGGCTTCTGGAGGTGTGGGAGCGCCACCGCAAGACCGTGGTCTTCGTCACCCATTCCGCGGCCGAGGCCGTGCTTCTGTCGGATCGCGTGGTGGTGATGACGCCGCGTCCAGGAAGGATCGAGGCCGTGATCGACATCGACCTGCCGCGCCCGCGCGGGCGGGATGCGGCCGACAGCCCGGCCTTCGACGCCCGGGTGCGGGCGGTGAAGGACACGCTGCGCCGTGGCTGGGAGGGCGAGGAATGACCGGGCGCAGCATGCGCGAGGAAGCCGCCCGTGCCGCCCGCAACCGCGCCGCCGCGCCGCGCGCGGCAAGGCTGATCGCGCCGCTTCTGGTCTTCCTGCTGCTGGCCGCCGGCTGGCAATGGGTGGCCTTCAACCTGAAAAGCATCCTGCCATCGCTGCAGAGTGTCGGCCTGGAGCTTCTGGCGCGGCCGGGCTTCTATCTCGGCCATCTCTGGGTGACGCTGTCGGCCGCCCTGAGCGGCTTTGCCATCGGCAGCGCGATCGGCATCCTGCTGGCGATCCTGATCGTGCACTTCTCGGTGCTGCGCGCGGCGATCCTGCCTGTCGCGCTGATGCTGAACGTGACGCCCGTGGTGGCGATCTCGCCGGCGTTGATCGTCGCCTTCGGCTTCAACGCCGTGCCGCACATCATCGTCGCGGCGATCTCGGCCTTTCTGCCGATGCTGATCAACGCGCTGACGGGGCTGAGGGCGATCGATCGCGATGCGCAGGACGTCTTCCGCTCGCTGTCCGCCTCGAAGATGGAGACGCTCTGGCACCTGCGCCTGCCCTCCAGCCTGCCGCATCTCTTCGCCGGCGCCAGGCTGGCGATCGCCGCGGCCATGGTCGGCTCGATCGTGTCCGAATTCATGGGCACCAGCAAAGGCATCGGCGCGACCATCATCATGGCCACGGCCTATCTCAACCTGCCGCAAATGTGGGTGTCGATCTTCGTCTCGGCGGTGACCTCGCTGTTGCTGATCGGCCTTGTCGATCTCGCGGAGCGGGCCCTGATCCGCTGGTCGTGATCGATCCGCTCCCGGCAGGTGAAAGGCTTTGATCATTCCGCCATGATCGGCATGGGCGCGCGAAGCGGGAGGAGGGCGTCTAGCAGGCCATGCGCCGCGGCTCCTCTCGTTCCTCCGCAGCATCATGCTTCGGCTCGCGGACAGGTCCGCGGGAAACGCAAAGGCAGAACCGCAACGCAATGCAATTGCCTGCTAGACAATCTTTAGTCTAGTCTAAAAAAGCGGCGCGACAACAACCTTGGCGTTCAAACTGGTGCAATCTTGTTCAATGGACGGTTTTTCCCGCCTCTTGCGCACGGTGTCGCCCTTGATGGCAGCTTTTACGGCCCGCCGGCGCCGTCCTGAAGGGCGGGCGCCACTTTGGCGGGCCGGAGCGCATCTGTCCTGCGCGCATCGGACCGAAAAGCGGAGGCTGCTTCCGGTCCGATTTTTCAGCAGGCCATGCACACCTCGCCGCGGGCGGCGAGCGGATGCACCATCGACAGAAGCCGGCGCTTGGGCGCGGTCATCAGCCGGTGCGCGACAGCACGGGCGCCGCCATCCTGAGACTGTGCGCTCCTCATGGCGCTGGCTGCGGAATAGAGGAGCGTCTTCATCTCGGAGGTCGTGACGCCATCCGCCCGCATCATCATGCGGATCATCGGATCGGTCAGAACGTCGTTAAGGGTCAAATCGTCATGCGCCTGGTTCATGGCAGTTTCCTCTTCAACCTCAAGGCCAAGCCCTTACTGTCCCGGCCCATGCGGCGCCGGGAGGCTGTCTTGGCTCTGACTGACGGGAAGCCCCGCGATCCCTGAACGCGGCCCGTGGAGCTTCAAAGCGATATTCGGACCTGGTCCCCGCCGCCGGTTGGGCCGGGCAGGGGCCGATACGGGGCGGTCCGACGCCCCAAGCTTGACAAGACCGAAACGGCCTGTTACCGATTGGTAACATGATGCTTGTTACCGACCGGTCACACCTATGTCAAGCACGAATGCGAATAAACCCGTCGAAGGTGGCGCTATTGTGAAGAAGAGCACCGCCAAGGCGGACGCCAAAACAAGCCCGCGTGAGCGGATCGTGTCCACGGCCTGCGCGCTGTTTCGCAGCCATGGCATTCGCGGCATCGGCGTGGACGCCATCGCCCAGGCGGCCGACACGAACAAGATGACGCTCTACCGTCATTTCGGCTCCAAGGACGATCTCGTCTGCGAAACCCTGAAGGTGGCCTCCTCCAAGGCTGCAGCGCTTTGGGACGATCTGTCGACCCGCTTCCCCGGCAATCCCCGGGCGCAGGTGGATGGCTGGGTCAGCGCGCGTGTCGACTGTCTGGCGAGCGAGCCCTATGGCTGCGATCTGGCCAATGCCGCGGTCGAGCTCAAGGAGAGCGACCATCCCGCCCATGCGCTGATCGAGAGCTTCAAGACCGCCCAGCGCCAGCGCCTGGAAGAGCTCTGTCGCGAGGCGGGGCTGAGCGAGCCGGAGCTTCTGGCCGATACCCTGTCCATGCTGCTCGAAGGCGCGCGGGTCAGTCGCATCGCGACCGGTGACCAGGGCCCCGCCGCACGTTTCGAGCGCGCCTGTCGCGCGGCCATCTCCGCCCATGCGGCGCGGGTCGAAGAGGCGGGCGTCGGCCACTAAGCGGTTTTTGCCTGGTTGCGCCGAAGCCGGCGGGCTTGAGCGCCAATCCATGCGAAAAGCGGGGTGGCTGTCGCCACCCCGTCGCAAACATGTAAGTGATGGCTATCTAGTATGAGCCGTCCGCCCAATCGGTCGGCTCAGTAGCCCGCGCGTTGCAGAATGGTGCGCACCTCTTCAAAGCGCCGCTTGTTTTCCGCATTGCGTTCATCGGGAGAATAGCAGGTGCTCGAGACGCAGAAGCGCTGGATGTTGAAGGGCGCCTTGGTGTTCTGAAACTGGCATTCGATCGTGTCGACCATGTTCTTCGGCTCGACACCGTCGCGCGTCGAATAGGTCATGCGCACGCCTGGCGGCTTCAGCTCGGGGAAGGCCTGGACCACGCCGGTATGCAGCGTGGCGGCCAGCAGCAGGTTCTGCGTCACGGCCTTGCAGGCGTCCTCGATGGTTGCTTGGGCGGCCGGCACCAGGCCCGGCGCCTGGGCAAAAGCCGGGGGCGCCAGCACGGCGCCCGCCATCAGAGCCGCAGCCAGTCTCGTGCACATTCTCTTGATCATGAAATTCCCCGTGAACCTGTCTCTTTCGAGACCGTTTTCAAACGCATGACATGCCGATCTGGTTCCTGAAGCTGCAGGGTTTTTGATGCGCATGCCGGTGGCAGTGCCGATGGACGCGCCGCAGCGCCGGTGCATTCCGGTCGCACCGCAGCAAAGCCTGGGCTAGGCTCGACCGAGACTTGGAGTGATTCGCCTCCTGCGTCTGCCCCATTGCAGCCGCCGGAACCAATGGGTCCACGCCGCAGTTGGACGTCCTGCAGCGCGTGGTTTGAAGGGAGTAGCGACGATGAGCATCGATGAGGACAAGATCCGGGCCCGCGCCTATCGTCTCTGGGAAGAAGAAGGCCGCCCTCAGGGTCGCCATGATCACCACTGGCAACAGGCGCTGAGCGAAGTGGCCGGCCAGAGCGGATCGCCCCAGAGTGAAATGACAGATCAGAGTGCAGCGGCAGAGACGAGCGCCGCACCGGAGATCGCTTCCGCCGCCGAAGAGACCCCGGCGCAGCCGGCTGAACGCAAGGCGCGCGCCGTCAAGGCGGCCGCGCCGAAGTCTTCGGAACCGAAGGCGGCAAAAGCGAAGATGGGCACCTCCAAGGCTGCTGCTGCCAAGCCTGCCTCTGCAAAGTCCGCTACGTCCAAGGCAAAGGCCGCGAAGGACATCGTGCCGGCCGCCGTGGGCGTGGATGTCACCGCCGATTTGACTCCCTCGGCGCCCATCGCCGAGACCGTCTCGGCCGAGGCGCCGCAGCCGAAGCGCCGGGGCAAGGTGGCGACCGAGACGGCGTGAGGCGGGGTAGCCGGATCTTTGTGGAGGAGATCCGGCGCGCGTCTGACCTGCGTCTTCACCCGGTGGCGATCAACGCCAAAGGCCGGTGAAGGCCTCCGGTCAGACCGGGACGCAGCCGTTCTGGCCCAAGCGCACAACCGCGGCGCGTTGCCGTGGTGCGGTGGACAGGCCGCAGAAAATGACCGGGCCGGCTTCTTTTCCTGGCCGGCATGGTTACAGTCGGAGCATTGGGATTCGGTCGATGCGGCAACGGGGCCGCTGAAGCGGAAGCCATCATCCTGCCCGAATTCAAGCCTCGAAGCGCTATCGCAGAGCCTCTGCGCTGGAGCTTGAGGCGATGCGGGCGACATCTGAGACACAAAAAAGGGGCTTGCGCTGTTCGGTGCCGGGTGCACGGATCGGCGAAAAGGCCGGGACGAGGTTTGCGTGAAGATACTTTCGGTGGCGTCGGAGATTTTTCCGTTGATCAAGACGGGCGGCCTGGCCGACGTCACGGGTGCGCTGCCAAAAATTCTCGGTCATCTGGGCTGCGAGACGCGGTCGCTGATCCCTGGCTATCCCACCGTGCTGGCCAAGGTGGAACAGGTGCGCCCGGTGCATTTCTTCAGCGATCTCTTTGGCGCGCCCGCCACGCTCTTGGAAGCGCAGCATGACGGGCTGGATCTCCTTATCCTCGACGCGCCCAGTCTATACGACCGCAAGGGCGGTCCCTATGTCGGCGCGGATGGCGTCGACTATCCCGACAACTGGCGCCGCTTCAGCGTGCTGTCCTATGTGGCGTCCGCCGTTGCCGGCGGCCTGTTGCCGGACTGGCGGCCGGATCTGGTCCACACCCATGACTGGCAGACGGCGCTGACCACGGTCTACATGAAATACTCCGGCAATGCGGCCGATGTTCCCTCGGTGCTGACGATCCACAATCTCGCTTTCCAGGGGCAGTTTCCCGCCAAGCTCATCCGCCAGATCGGCCTGCCGCCGGAGGCGATGAACATCAACTGCCTGGAATATTACGGCGATCTCTGCTTCCTGAAGGGCGGCATCCAGACGGCGAGCGCCGTGACCACGGTCAGCCCCACCTATGCCCGCGAGGTGCTGTCCACCGATCTCGGCATGGGCCTCGACGGTGCGCTCCTGTCGCGGCTTCGCGATTTTTCCGGCATCGTCAACGGCATCGACACGGAAATCTGGGACCCGGCGACCGACCCCTATATTCCGGCCAACTACGATTACAAGCAGATCCGCCTGCGCCAGCGCAACCGCGCCGCGCTGATCGACGCCTTCCGCCTGGACAATACGCCCGGGCCGATCTTCGCTGCCGTCACGCGCCTGACCTGGCAGAAGGGCGCGGATATGCTGGCCGAGGTGGCCGACGAGATCTGCAATCTCGGCGGCAAGCTGGTCATTCTCGGCCAGGGCTCCAAGGATGTGGAACGCGCGCTGATCCTGGCAGCCGGCTGGCGCCCGGGGCAGATCGGCGTGCGCATCGGCTATGACGAGGCCACCGCCCATCTGATCCATGCCGGCTGCGATGTCATGGTGCAGCCCTCGCGCTTCGAGCCCTGCGGGCTGACGCAGCTCTACGCATTGCGCTACGGCGCCGTGCCGCTGGTCTCGCGCACTGGCGGCCTGTCGGAGACGATCATCGACGCCAATGATGCGGCCATGTCGGCGCGGGTGGCCACCGGCTTCCAGTTCCATCCCGTCACTGCCGACAATCTGCGCCTCGCCGTCCACCGCGCCTTCCACGCCTATCGTGACCCGAAGAAATGGGCCCGGCTGCAGAACCAGGGCATGAAGGCCAATTTCTCCTGGGAGCGCTCGGCCGAGCAATATGCCGCGCTTTATGAGCGGCTGATCGCGCAGCGCCCGTCGGCTTTGTGAGTTCACACTTTCGGGAGGCTCCGGCGGGAGGCGGCTGCCCGCGCAGTCAGGCGGCCGTCTCGACAAGGATTACGGGCTCGGCATGAACGGGAAAGTTCACCGAGCGCGCGATGAAGCACATGGCATGCGCCTCGTCATGCAGGGCGCGGGCCTTGGCCGCATCGCTTTCGGCCGAGATGGTCACGCGAGGGCGCAGCGTCACCGCTGTGAACTGTCCGGCACCACCGGTCTCCTCCAGCATGATCCCTTCCGCATGATCGGCATAGTCGAGCACGATCACGCCAGCCCCGGCGCAAAGCCCGAGATACCAGAGCTTGTGGCAGGCGTAGAGGGAAGCGACCAGCAAATCCTCCGGATTCCACCGCGCGGGATCGCCGCGAAAGCTCGGATCCGACGAGCCGGCAATCGTCGGCTTACCCTCGGCGCGAATCTCGTGATCACGCCGGTATCCACGATAGGAGGCCGTGCCTGTCCCCTCGTTTCCGGTCCAGACGATATCGACAGTATAGTGGTGCCGTTTCCCGCTCATCCCAATCTCCTGCTCCTGACGCGTCGGACCGGTTCTGACGCGAAAACGGCGCGACGCCAAGGGCGCCGCGCCGTCTACTCAGTTGGGAGTGCCTGTCGGTCTATCAGGCCGGGATGAACAGGCAGAGACTGCGGCCGGTCATCTCATAAGCCTGGCCGCCCTCGACCGCCTCGTCTTCCAGCGTCGGATCGTCGGTGGTCAGCATCAGCCGCCATCCGCCTTCCGGCAGGACGAACGGCACGGGCCCATCATGCGGATTGAAGATCACCAGCATCTTTGACCAGATGCCATCCTGCTCTTCCAGATCCGCACGCGAAACCAGCGCGCCGATCGTGGTGCCGCCGCCATCGGCCCAATGTTCTGGCAGCTGCGGCCCGCCGCCGGCATTCACCCATTCGATCACCATGCCATCGCGCCAATTGTCGCGGTGCAGGAGCGGCTGCGCGTTGCGCAAAGCGATCAGTCGGCGGGTGAAGTCGCGCAGTTCCTCGGCAGAAGGCGGCAGATCCTCCCAATGGACCCAACTGATCTCGCTGTCCTGGCAATAGCCATTGTTGTTGCCCATCTGGCTGCGGCCGAATTCGTCACCGGCCAGCACCATGGGCGTGCCATGGGAGAGCAGCAGCGTGGCGAGGAAGTTGCGCTTCTGGCGTTCGCGCACGGCGATGATGGTCTCGTCCTCGGTCGGACCTTCCGCGCCGTAATTATAGCTGCGGTTGTCGCTATGGCCGTCCTTGTTGTCCTCGCCATTCGCCTCGTTGTGCTTCTCGTTGTAGGAGACGAGGTCGTTCAGGGTGAAGCCATCATGGGCGCAGATGAAATTCACCGACGCCCAGGGGCGGCGGCCGCGCTGGTCATAGAGGTCGCCCGAGCCGAAGAAGCGAGCGGCGAAATCGGGCGCCGTGTTATCCGTGTCTTTCCAATAGTCTCGCACCGTGTCGCGATATTTGTCGTTCCACTCGGCCCAGCCGGGCGGGAAGCCGCCGACCTGGTAGCCGCCGGGGCCGATATCCCAGGGCTCGCCGACCAGCTTGACCTTCGACAGGACCGGATCCTGCGTCACGGCATCGAAGAAGCCGCCGCGCTGGTCGAAGCCTTCCGGTTCGCGGCCAAGAATGGTGCCGAGGTCGAAGCGGAAGCCGTCGACATGCATTTCCTCGACCCAGTAGCGCAGCGAATCGGTGACCATCTGCAGCACGCGGGGGTGCGAGGTGTTCACCGTGTTTCCGGTGCCGGTATCGTTGATATAGTAGCGGTGATTGTCGGGGATCGTGCGATAGTAGGAGAAGTTGTCGATGCCCTTGAAGGACAGCGTCGGGCCCATCTCATTGCCTTCGGCGGTGTGGTTGTAAACCACATCGAGGATCACCTCGATGCCGCCGTCATGCAGCGCGCGCACCATGTCACGGAAGCCGTCGCGGCCGTTCGGACCATAGTAACGGTTGGCCGGCGAGAAGAAGCCGAGCGTGTTATAGCCCCAGAAATTGTGGAGCCCCTTGTCGATCAGCATGCTGTCGTCGGGGAAGAAGTGGATCGGCAGAAGCTCCACCGAGGTGATGCCCATGCTTCTGATGTAATCGACCACCGCCTTGTGGCCCATGCCCTCGAAGGTGCCGCGCAGGTTTTCCGGGATCGCCGGGTTGAGCTTGGTGAAACCCTTGACGTGGGTTTCGTAGAAGATCGTCTTGGACCAGGGAATGATCGGCGAACGATCACCCTTCCAGTCATAGCTGCCGGTATCCACCACCCGGCATTTCGGCATGACGGCGGCGCTGTCGGTCTCGCTGAAGGAGAGATCCTTCTCTTCCGAGTCCATGATGTAGCCGAAATGGTCCTTCGACCAGGCAACATCGCCGACCAGTTCGCGTGCGTAAGGATCGACCAGCAGCTTGTTCGCGTTGAAGCGGTGCCCGTCTTCCGGCCGGAAGGCGCCGTGGACGCGGTAGCCATAGAGCTGGCCGGGCTTCAGCCCGGGCACGAAGCCATGCCAGATCTCGTTGGTATATTCCGGCAGCGTCAGGCGGGCGATCTCGATCTTGCCGCTGTCATCGAACAGGCAGAGCTCGACGCGCTCGGCATGAGCGGAAAACAGCGCGAAGTTGACGCCATCCTTGTCAGGATGGGCGCCCAGCCGGTGCCAGCTGCCGGCCTCGATCGAATAGGTGTTCACTTGAGCGTCCACGCGCTTTGTCCCCCTGGAGATGACATCGATGTCTAAGTGATGCGTCCAGAAATTGTGCGGCGCACCCTTTTGTTCCAAGCGCCAGGACAAAAAGGGGATGATTTTGCGCCCGGGGTCATTTTCAGGGCATGGTCGGTTCGAGATGCCAATCCCATAGGCTCGATGGTCCGATGCAGAGGCCTGTTCGTGAACGATTCGGGAGCGCTGTTCACTTTTCAGAGACAATCCGTGCAGACGGCGTCCGCTTTTCAATCGCCACCGATAGGCCCATCTTCAGCCCATCGACGGGGCGGACACGCCGCTCCGTCATCGCCGAGAGCGGACATGCTTCCTCCGGCGATAAACCGACAGGCGCCGCACGCGAACCGGCGCGGAAAGGAATGAGCCATGCTCGACCAGATCAAGGGCCTTCATCATGTCACCTCCATGGCCGCCAGCGCCCGGGAGAACAATGCCTTCTTCACCGACGTGCTCGGCCTGCGCCGGGTGAAGAAGACGGTCAATTTTGACGCACCCGATGTCTACCATCTCTATTATG
Source organism: Xaviernesmea rhizosphaerae (assembly GCF_001938945.1). Lineage (GTDB taxonomy): Bacteria > Pseudomonadota > Alphaproteobacteria > Rhizobiales > Rhizobiaceae > Xaviernesmea > Xaviernesmea rhizosphaerae. Next base: position 296,233 of record NZ_MKIO01000040.1, on the reverse strand, counting down.
GCGACGAGCTCGGCACGCCCGGCAGCGTCATGACCTACTTTCCCTTCCCCAACATCGCCCGCGGCCGTCCCGGCACCGGCGAGGTCGGCACCACGGTCTTTACCGTGCCGAAGGGAAGCCTGGACTTCTGGCGGTCGCGCCTGGAGGCCCACAAGGTCGATGGTCTGAGCCAGGATACGGCCTTCGGCGCCAGCCGCCTGCATTTCGCCGGGCCTGATGGCGATGGCTTCGCGCTGGTGGAGGCCGAGGACGATCCGCGCCAGCCCTGGACCGGCAATGGCGTCGGCGCCGACGAGGCCATTCGCGGCTTCCACTCCGTCTCCCTGCGGCTGCGCGATGAGGGCGCGACGCGCGAACTCCTGGGCTTCATGGGCTACCAGCCCGTCGACACCCATGAGGGCGTCACGCGTCTGGCCGTGCCCGGCGGCAACAAGGCCGATGTCATCGACCTCGAAACCCTGCCCAACATCGCCCATGGGCGGCAGGGCGCGGGCTCCGTGCATCACGTTGCCTTCGCCGTGGAGAATCGCGAGGCCCAGCTTGCCGTGCGCAAGGCGCTGATGGACACCGGCTACCAGGTCACGCCCGTCATCGACCGTGATTATTTCTGGGCGATCTATTTCCGCACGCCGGGCGGCGTGCTGTTCGAGATCGCCACCAACGAGCCGGGCTTTGCCCGCGACGAAGAGGTTGCCCATCTCGGCGAGGCGCTGAAGCTGCCGCAGCAGCACAAGCATCTGCGTCCGATCCTGGAGCAGCATCTCGAAAAGCTGGAAGGCTGAGCCGATGGACGATCGGGACTATCATCATCTGGTCAGGGCCGGCGCGCCGGGCGCGCCCGCTTTCTTCGTCTTCCATGGCACGGGCGGCGACGAGAACCAGTTCTTCGGCTTTGCCAGCCGGCTCCTGCCGCAGGCGACCATCGTCGCCCCGCGCGGCGACGTGTCCGAACATGGCGCGGCCCGCTTCTTCCGCCGCACGGGGGAGGGCGTCTACGACATGGCCGACCTGGCGCGCGCCACCACCAAGATGGTGGCCTTCATCCGCCGTCTGACGAGCGAACATGGGGCCGGCGCGGTTTATGGACTCGGCTTCTCCAATGGCGCGAACATTCTCGCCAATGTGCTGATCGAGGAGCCCGGGCTTGTGTCGAAGGCGGTGCTGATGCATCCGCTCATCCCGTTCCAGCCCGCCGCTTCCGCCTCGCTCAAGGGCACGCGCGTGCTCGTCACGGCCGGGCGGCGCGACCCCATATGTCCCGTTCCGCTGACGGAAGCTCTCGCCGCGCATCTTGCGGGCCGGGGTGCTGCAGTCGAAACGGAGTGGCACGATGGTGGCCATGACATTCGGCCGAACGAGGTGGCCGCACTCGAGCGGTTTCTCGGCGGGGACGGTGCCTGAGCATCGGACCGAAAAGTGGGAACCGGTTTTCGGATCATCCGATGCGTGAAGCCCTGAGCATCGGACCGAAAAGTGGCGACCGGTTTTCGGATCATCCGGTTCAGAAAGTCGACCGCACAAGACCAGAAAGCCGCCGCTTCCGGCGGCTTTTTTGTGTGAATCATGTCGCTTTCGTCATTAAATTGTCATGTGAGAAGTGATTCGCAACGGTTTCTCCTTGATCTTGCCGCGATGATCGGCGCAAAGCTTCGGGCCTGAACGTCACCGGTGCGCAGGGCGCGGTCATTCTCAAGACCGTCGATGCATCGCGATCAGGAGGATTTCGGTGCTATCCCGCCCGAGACCGGCCGGATGATCGACGTCAATCTGAAAAGCGGGACTGCCGCCATCTCCCTGTCGTCCGCAGATCTGACGGCCTCTCCGGGAGGCGTTCATGGTGCGGCGAAGGGACGACCTGTTATGAAAATCTCCGATATCGCCCGGATCGCCTCCTGGCTGACGGCCCAGGGCCTCAAGGGCGTCGATGAACTCACCATCCTGCATGGCTTCTGCATGCAATGCCGCGCCGCCGGCCTACGGATTGATCGCGGCCTGGCGCTGATCGATACGCTGCATCCCGTCTATGAAGGCCGCGCCTTTCAGTGGGACAGCAGCGAGCCGGTGCTCTCCACCTTCGAATACATGTCCTCTGCAGAGGGCGAGGCTTCGGAAAACTGGCGCCGCACCGCCTTTCATCACCTGCGCAAGACGCATCAGAACGAGCTGCGCCGGCGCCTCGGCTTCGGCGAGCCGGCCGACTTCTTCAAGCTCGACCTGCTGCAGGAAGGAGGGCACATGGATTATGTCGCGCTGATCCATCGTTTCGCCGAGGCCAGCCATATCGGCGATATGGACTGCTTCTATTCGCACTGGACCACGCGCGACGCGAATGGTTTTGCCGAGACGGATCTGGCGGCCCTGCGCGAATTGGTGCCCTATCTGGCGCTGGCCATCAAATCCTGCACGCTGGACCGCATCTCCCGCACCATTGCCGAGGTCTATCTCGGCCGCGATGCCGCGCGCCGGGTGCTGGAGGGGCGCATTTCGCGCGGGCGCACCGACAGGATTTCCGCCGTGCTCTGGTTCTCGGATCTGCGGGACTATACCCGCATCACCGAGAGCCTGCCGCCCGACGAAATCATTCCCTTTCTCAATGATTATGCCGATGCGGTGATCACCTCGATCCACGAGGCGGAAGGCAATGTGCTCAAGCTGATCGGCGATGGCGTCATGGCCATCTTCAAGGCCGAGGAAAACGAGGAGGCCTGCCACCGCGCGCTAAAGGCCGAGCATATCCTGCGCGACAAGATCGACGCACTGAATGCCAGGCGCCAGGCCGAGGGCAAGCCGACGACGGAGGTCTATCTCGGCCTGCACACCGGCGATGTCTTCTACGGCAATATCGGCAGCGCCAACCGGCTGGACTTCACCGTGATCGGCCCGGCGGTCAACGAGGTCGCGCGCATTGCTTCGCTCTGTCGGGTGGTGGATCGCTCGGTGGTCATGTCCTCGCCCTTCGTCGCCAGCGCGCCGCCGCCCTCCGACCGCGAGGTGGTCTCGCTCGGCCGCTATGCGCTGCGCGGCGTCAAGGCGGCGCAGGAGCTCTTCACGCTGATGCCGGTGGCCGAAAAGCCGCGCCGGCCGGCGCCCGACATCGAGGAGGCCGACCGCATGGCGCCGACCCGGCTGCGGGCGCGCCTGTAAGTGTTGTCGAAGGCGGAACAGGGTGCAGCCGCCGAGCACGCACCTTATTTCTGCCGGCCCGCTTTCCTTCCGGCCGCATTCTGCTCTAACACCGGGACGCGCCGGATTTGAGCCCAAGCGGCCGGCTCGGCGCGCCTTTGAGCAAAAACCCTGCGCCCCACTCGCGCCGGCGCAAGGACAGGCAGGAGACGGCAGACCGCGGATGTACAGGCTCTTTGTCGACCCCTTGACGATCCGCACCCCGCGGGTGCTCTTCGATATCTCCCGGCTCTATCGCAATCGCGGCCGGCGCTTCGGCACCGGCGTCGACCGGATCGATCTCGCCATCGGGCTCGATCTGCTTGCCCGCTTCGGCAAGGACTGCCATTTTCTTCATGCCGGCATCCATGGCATCGTCCTGCTGCCGCAGGCGCTGGGAGCGAAAATTCTGCTGGATCTCGACCGCGCCTGGCGCGGCGACGCGAGGGCGCTGCCGGCGGGGCAGCGCGCGCTTAGCCTTGCCGCCTTGCCCTTCCTGCGCCGCGCGCTGCCGATCGACCGCAGCGTGGTGACAGGGGAAACGACCTATGTCGTGGCCTCCCATTCCGGCCTCGCCAAGCTGAGGGGCGGGCTGCGGCGGCTCGACCCGCAAGCCCGCATGGCGCGCCTCGTCTATGTCCATGATCTCATTCCGCTCGAATATCCCGAATATCAGCGGCCGGAAACCGCGCCCGCCTTCGATCGCTATTTGAGCGCGCTGGCGGAGGCGCCGCTCGATTTCGTCAGCAATTCGCGCGACACCGACCGCCGCCTGCAGGCCTTCGCCGCCCGGCGCGGCTGGCCCGTGCGCGATTTCTTCGTCAATATTCCAAGGCTCGAATTCACGCCGGAGCCCGAAGGGCCGGTTCGCCCCCCTGTTGCCGCCTTTCTCGCCGACAGCCGCCCCTTCTTCACCGTGCTGGGCACGATCGAGCCGCGCAAGAACCATCTCCTGCTGCTGGAGATCTGGCGGGAGATGGCGCTGGCGGGCGTGCCGCCGCGCCTTCTGGTGCTGGGCAAGCGCGGCTGGGAGAATGAGAACATTGTGGACATGCTCGACCGTTGCGACTATCTGAAAGGCCATGTCGTCGAGTTCGACGGGCTGACGGACGGCGAGGTCCAGCAGCTGTTGAAGCGCTCGGCCGCGCTGCTCTTTCCCTCCTTCTGCGAGGGGCTCGGCATCCCGCTTCTGGAGGCTGCGGCGCTCGGCGTGCCCGCGGTGGTCTCCGACCTTCCGGTGTTTCGCGAGATCGCACCCGAGGGAACGGTGTTCCTCAGCCCGCTCGACGGTCTCGGCTGGATGCGCGAGATCCAGGCGCGCGCAGCGCGCTGAGCAGGGATCCGGCGGAAGGCCAGGTGCCGGAAAAGGACAGGGCATGTCGATCATCTTCTCTCACGTACACAAGACCTTGCGACGCAAGACCGACCGCACGCCGGTTCTGGTCGATGCCAGCGCCGAGTTTCCCGCCGACCAGATCACCGGCGTGCTGGCCCCGCCCGGCAGCGGCAAGACGACGCTCGCCTCGCTGTGCACCGGTAAGTTCAATGCCGACAAAGGCCGCATCAGCCGCAACTCGCTCGTGTCCTTCCCGGTGGCGAGCGGCGGGATCTTCAACGGGCTTTTGACCGGGCGCGAAAACCTGGCTTTTCTCTGCCGCGTCTTCGGCTTCGACCCCGTGCCGATCATCCGCTTCATCATCGATTTCGCCGAGGTGGGAAAGGCGATCGACAAGCCGTTCAATTCGCTGAACCGTGACGAGCGTACCCGCATCATGTTCACGGCGGTCTACGCGATTCCCTTCGAACTCTATATCGTCGATGGCACGCTGGTGGGCGGGCGCGCCAACTTCCGGCAGAAATGCGAGGAACTGGTTGCCGAGCGCATGCGCACATCAGGCTTCCTGATGATCTCCTCCTCGCCGAGCCTTCTGGGCAAGCATTGCGCGAATTTCCTGGTCATGGACAATATGGCGCTGCATCCCGCCGCCTCGATCCAGGATGCGCAGGACAGGCTCGGCGCGGATCGCCTGCGCGATGGCGACGGCTATGCCGAGGGCGTCGAAGGCGTCGACAATACGGCGCTGCATTGATGGACAGAGCGGCTGCCGGCCATGAGCGGGATCTGCCGGAGGAGGGCGACGGCGCGCGCACGCCCGCCCGGCTGACGCTTGGCGTCCATATTCAGGCCTGGAAGCAGGCGATTGTCAGGCGCTATTTTCCCGAGCGGCGCTTCGTCTTCCTGCCGTTTCACCTCAGCGAGGCGCAGCTCCGGCGCGACTGGCTGACGCCGGCGCTCGCGGCGCAAAAGCCCGACATCCTGGTATGGAGTCTCAACCTGCCGCCGGCTCTCGACGCTTTTGCCCGGGCCGAGCAGCTCAGCGTGCTGGTCATGGAAGATGGCTTCATCCGCTCCGCCAGACCCAATGCCAGCCGCACGCCGCCCCTGTCGCTGGCGCTCGACAGCCGCACGGCCTATTTTGACGCCCGCCAGGCCTCCGATCTGGAAGTGCTGCTGGAAACCCATGATTTCGATGCAGATCCCGCCTTGATGGCGCGCGCCGTCACCGGTATGCGCGCCATGGTGGAGCGCGGTCTGAGCAAATATAATGGCGCGGCCGCCTCCGCCCCGGGCGCGCTCTATGGTCCGAAGTCGCGACCGCGCATTCTGGTGATCGGTCAGGTGGATGGCGATGCCTCCATCCGCTTCGGCTGCACGGATATGCGCCGGCAGGACGATCTGGTGCGCCTCGCGGTTGCGGAGCATCCCGATGCCGAGGTGATCTTCCGCCCGCATCCCGATGTGGTCGCGGGCGTGCGGCCGACGGCAGTGGACTGGAAGGCTCTGGCGCGCATCTGTCGGATCTCCACCGCGCCGGCGCCGATCGCCGAGGCGCTCTCGACCATCGACCGCGTCTATACGCTGACCTCCCTGGCCGGCTTCGAGGCGCTGATGCGCGGCATTCCCGTGACGGTCGCAGGCTATCCCTTCTATGCGGGATGGGGACTGACGGACGATCGCGCCAGCCTGCGCCGCCGGCAGCGCCATCTGTCGATCGAGGCCTTGTTTGCCGGGGCTTATCTGCTCTATCCCCGCTATTTTCATCCGCGGACGGGCGCGGCCATCGACTTCGAACAGGCGCTGCGCTGGCTCGTTCAGCCCGAGCGCGACGAGACGCCCAGTGGGACCGTCTCGCCTTTCGAGGGCGCACCCGCCCTGGGCGCCTGGACCAAGCTGCGCGCCCGCCTGCTTTCGCCCGTGATCGCCCGCGTGGGGACGGCGGAGGATGCCGCCTATTTCCGCGCCTTTCCGAAGAACTTCTTTCAGGAGCGCCCCGAGGTGTCCCTCAGACGGTTGGGCCGGTGCCTGTTTCCATGATGGTTCGGCCAAAGGCTTCCTGGCCTCAAGGCCCGGGACAGGGACGGTGACGGGCTGGATTGCGCCAAAGGGGACTGGATATCGATTCCCGCAAATGGTGTCGATGCCGGTCCGGTTGACGTTAGGGATTGTGGTTCGCCAAAAGGCATGAAGGGGACAATACGATGAGAAGACTCTCGGAATCCGCGCTAACCGCCTGACGCAAATCACGATTCGCTTTCAGACATCTAAAACCGGCCATCGCGCGTCGAAAACTGGAATGCTGGCGCAAAACATGCCATGCATCTGGCACGGCCGGATGCCGGCAAGACGAAAGGGCCTCGCCCCGCCGCAGTGAGGCGGGCGCTGCGGGTCTTCAAGGATCGGAGTGGAATGACCAAACCGCGAATCATGGTGGATGGCTATAATCTGGCGCTGGAAAAGGGCACCGGGATTGCCACCTATGCCCGCAACCTCTCCAGCCAGCTGACGAAGATGGGCCACAAGGTCGATCTTCTCTACGGGCTGCGCCGGGGCGTGGGCAAGGACAAGCTGCTGGCCGAAGTGAACTTCTTCGATCCCTCGACCAAGCCATTAAAGGTGCATGAGGTCGTGCGCGCGCTGTCGAACTCGTGGATCCGGCCGGTGCCGGCGCGTGAGGTTCCCATTACGGGCAAGGTCATCGCGCGCACGGCGCAAGGCAGCATTCCCGACAATGACAGGATCTTCAACGCCAAGAACCTCTATCGCTATTCGCAATGGCATTTCCGCGTCTTCGGCAATTTCATGACGACGCAGTACGAGCAGCCGGCGGCGGTCGCGCACTGGACCTATCCTCTGCCGATCAAGCTCAAGGGCGCGGCCAATATCTACACGATCCACGATCTCGTGCCGCTCAGGCTTCCCTATGCCACGCTCGACGACAAGCGGGAATTTCTTAAGACGGTGCAGACGATCGCCAAGAAGGCCGATCACATCGTCACCGTCTCCGAAGTGTCCAAGCGCGACATCATCGACCTTCTGGGGGTCGATGAAAGCAGGGTGACCAACACCTATCAGGCCGTCAGCCTGCCGGCCGCCATTCTCAACCGCGGCCATGACGAGGTGGCGACCGAGGTCTCGGCGATCTTCGGGCTGGAGAACAAGAAGTACTTCCTCTTCTTCGGTGCTATCGAGCCGAAGAAGAATGTCGGGCGCATTATCGAGGCCTATCTGGCGAGCCAGGTGCGCTATCCGCTTGTCGTCGTTGGCCAGCTGGTATGGAAGGATGCCAAGGAACTGCGCCTTCTCGGTGTTCCCTCAACTCCACCCGGCCGCCGGGCCTCGCGCGACGAGCCGCCACCGGATCCAACGCTGACCCATATTTCGCGCTCCTCGCAGGTGGTACGGCTCGATTATCTGCCGCTGAGCCTGCTGGCATCGGTGATCCGCTGCGCCCGCGCCGTCGTGTTCCCCTCGCTCTATGAAGGGTTCGGCCTGCCGATTCTCGAGGCGATGCAGCTTGGCACGGCCGTGATCACAGGCAGGGAAGGCGCCAATCCGGAAGTGGCCGGTGAGAGTGCTTATCTGGTCGATCCCTACAATGTCGGCGCCATCGCCCAGAGCCTGCGCGACATGCAGAATGACGACGCCATGGTCGCGCATTACGAAGCACTGGGCACGCAGCAGGCACAGCTGTTCTCCCCGGAGCGCTATGAAATGCGGCTGGCGGAGCTTTACGGCAAACTGGTATAGGATCGCGGCCGGCAAGCCGGTGCGGTCGCCAGCCCGCACCGCCCTTCGCCGGCGGCCGCCCTTCAAGGAAAGAACAGTCCAGCCATGACAGATGCATCCGCGCCGCTGGCTTCCTCGGACGACCTGCTGACGCAGGCCCGCGACCTTGCCGCCGCCCAGCCTGAGGCGCCGGCCTCCGCCCTTCTCGTTGCGCTGGCCAATGAGGTCCGCGCCCTGCGGGCGCAACTGGCCGACAGCCGGCGCGAGGGCTTCAAGGAAGGTATTCGCGGTGCCGCCAAGGTCATCCGCAACCGGCAGGCCGCCGAAGGCTCTGCGCTCGCCGGGCTGATGAACCGCTCGCAGGAGGATATCGAGCGCTTTTCCCGCGAGGTGGAGCAGGCTGCCGAAGGCGGGCCGATCACGCTCACGGATCTGCGCAGGCTGCGCAGCAAGATCAATGCCGTGACAGTCGGCGACGACGAACTGGATGACGGCATCCGCCGCCTCTATTATAGCGTGGTGCACACACGCACGCCCGGCGCGGACGACATTCCTCCGCCAGGCTCCCCCTCCCGTTCCCTCGATGTCGCGTCCTTCATCGTCGAGCGCATTATGCAGGAGGGCTGGTGGACGCTCGGCAAGAGCGGCATGCGGGTGGAGGAGAAGCCGGTCTCAAAGGTGGGCATGTATGCCCAGCACAATCCCGGCTCGCACTCGGCCAGCGACGGGCCGCTGACCCTTCTCCTCGCGCTGGTGATGACCCTGATCGAAAACGTCAAGCGTCAACAGGGCGCCTGATCGGCCGGCTCTGCTTCGATCCTCGCAAGAGGAATGCGCACCCCCTCATACGGCTGGCTGATCGGGAAAATAGATCGCCCGATGCGTGCCGCACGCGATGAAGGAGGGGTTGGCGAAGTCGGCATCCGTTGCCTGGTGCTGCTTGCCATAGAGCAGAAGGCTGCCGTCCAGCGCGTGCACGCTGCCGCCCGCGGCTCGGAGGATGGCATCTCCGGCGGCCGTGTCCCATTCCATCGTCCGCCCGAAGCGGGGATAAGCATCGGCCAGCCCCTCGGCGAGCAGACAGAATTTCAGCGAAGAGCCGATCGACCGGCGCTCGTAAAAGCCGCAGCGATCGATGAAGGCCTCTGTTTCGGGCGTGCAATGGGATATGCTGGCGAGCACCACCGCCTGCTCGGGGCAGGCCCGCACGCCGATCCTGCGTCGCTGCGAGCGGTTGCCGGCCTCATCCGTCACAAACTTTTCGGCGACGCCCTCCACGGCGCTGTAGCCGACGTTCAGCGCCGGCGCATAAACGACGCCCGCCACCGGAACGCCGTCGCGAATGAGGGCGATGTTCACCGTGAAGCCGTCGCGCTTCCCGACGAATTCCTTCGTCCCGTCGAGTGGATCGACCAGGAAGAATTCGCCTTCGATCCGGCTGACATGGCCTTGGGCCGCCTGTTCCTCGGCCACGACGGGGATCTGCGGAAAATGCCGCGCGAGATCGGCGAGGATCAGCGCCTCGGCCTGCTCATCGGCATCGGTCACGGGTGATCGATCCGCCTTGATCGTTACTTCCGCGCCGCGCCGGTAGATCGCCATGATCTCCAGCCCGGCCGCAATCGCGCTTGTTTCCAGAATGTCCCGCATCGTGCCCTGCTTCGGCTGCCAAGCTTCGTCTTAGCGTAGCCGGAGGAAAACCGGAACAGGATGTGGGGCGCGGTCCCGGCGGAATTTCTCCGTGGCGCCCCGCCGTCCAGCCTCGCTGGGTCCATTCCGCCCACGCGGCGGATCGGGGAGGTGCGGGAAAATCCACAGCGGCCACCGGCTCTTCAGTTTCATGGTTAAGATCGACTAAATCATGTCTAATCAAATGGTTATTAGAGAATGATCTCGTCATCCCGCCTTTGAGCGGCTTGTCATCGAAAGCTCTTGTTAACCTGCCCTCGCCAAGGTCTTGGCATGAAGCGCTGTGCTGTCTTGAGGCAAGTGGGTGACAGTTCGCGGCCTTTGCGGGGCTGGAAGACTGTGTGCTGCTGGTTGCCGTTGAAGAGTGCAGGGCTTTGGGCTATGCAAAGTGCGCCTGCGCTGGTTCTCGGCGAGCGACAAGGGCTTCGGTAAACTGGTAAGTCTATGAAAATTACGAAGAAAACCGTCGGTCCTCTGGCGATCTCGCTGTCTCTCGCTTTGTCGTCCTGCACAGGGCTTCCAAGTTCCGGACCCAGCGCATCCGCGATTTCGAGCGCCAGCAGTGAGCGCACGGCGCCCTATGTCCTCATTCCCGTCACGGCCACGACGCTCAGCCTGATGTCGACGGCGGACCCGGAGAAGCTGTCCGCCACCTTCGGCAGCGGCCGGCAGCAGAGCGCCTCGCTGATCGGCATCGGCGACATCGTCATGGTGTCCATCTGGGAAGCGTCCGATAACGGCCTGTTCTCGAACGGAACCGGCGGCAAGTCGGGCGGCACGCAGATCCCCGAGCAGCCCGTGGGCACGGATGGCATGATTTCCGTTCCCTATGCCGGTCAGGTGCGCGCCGCTGGCCGCACGCCGCAGCAGGTCAAGCTCGACATCGAAAAGGCGCTGACGCGGATGGCGGTCGAGCCGCAGGTCCTCGTCCATGTCTCGAAGAACGTGGCCAACACCGTCACAGTCACGGGCGAGGTGGCGCAGAGCGGCCTCGTCTCGCTGTCGCCTCGCGCCTCGCGCCTCCTGGACGTCATCGCGCTGGCGGGTGGCCCCCGCTCGGAATCGCAGGCGCTGGCGGTGCAGGTCACGCGCGGCTCGCGCTCGCAGACCATTGCGCTGGAAAAGCTGATTTCCGATCCGCGCGAGAATATTTTCGTCCAGCCGAACGATATTGTCGCGCTTATTCGCCAGCCGCGCAGCTTCACCGTCTTTGGCGCCGCCATGGCCAATTCCTCGGTCCAGTTCGACGAGCCCGAGCTCTATCTGAACCAGGCTCTGGCCAAGGTCGGCGGTCTCTCGGACGAGCGTGCCGACGCCAAGGGCGTGTTCATCTACCGCACAGAGCAGGCCTCGGCGGTGGCGCGCATCGCCCCCGGCCGCACCTATGCCGGTGCCGGCCCCTTCGTGAACGTCATCTATCAAATCGACCTCAAGGACCCCAACGGCTTCTTCCTGTTGAAGAGCTTCCGCGTCCAGAACCGCGACCTGATCTACATCGCCAACTCCTCGCTCGCCGAGATCCGCAAGTTCTCGACGCTGGTCAGCACCACGGCAGCCCCTGTTGCCCAGGCTGCCGCGATCGGCAGCGTGGTCAACAATCTCGCGACCAAATAGCTTTAGGACAACGCTTCCGATTGAAGATCATCGAAATGCGCCGGGCGAAAGCCCGGCGTTTTGCTTTATTTGCATCTGTAGGCAGAGAGCCACTAAAGCCCTTGGCGATCATTGGAGCCGCCATTTCAGATGTGCGCTTGGCGAAGTGGATGTCTTTCGCCCGTTATGGAGGAGAACCGACGCTAAAGCGTCGGACCGAAAGGTGGGAACCGTCTTTCGGAAAATTCGATGCAAAAACATAAATCTAGAGCGTCAGACTGCGTATGATTTTAAGTCCGCTGCTCTAAAGCACGGCGCGATGTTCTTAGCGGCCATCAGAATGCAACGACATGAGAGGAAGAAACGCGGGTCTCGCACTGAGGCATTTGCAAAGTGGGTTACCACAAGCATCTGCAAGCTTACCGATCGTCATGTGCGCGAATTATTCCCGGGCAAGTCAGCGATATCCTTCCTATCGCTCGTCCTGTGGTAACGACAACGCGCATCAAGTCGTATTGGTCTCTATATATCTGCAGATAGCAATAACGGCCATTGTCTATCAGCTTAAGACTTGCGCTATTGATGACGATGATTGCGCAGTGAACGCTCAAGTGCCAAGCCAAGCACAAGTACTGCCACAGTACATGAAATCATGTAAGTCATCGAAATTAGATGTGTTGGATAGGTCGGATAAAAGCCAGTGCGAAACAACGACACAAAATGCATGATGGGGTTGAATGATACGTAATATTTAAGCTCAGGAGGCATGTATTCGGGAATATAAAATACCGCGCTGAAGAAAATTTGCACGCGCGAAAATCCTCCCCATAGAAATTTCCAAAGAGGGAATAGATAAGTAATAAAAGAATTGATTAACCCCATGCCGAATGAGAATAGGCTAATCAAGATAGCAAACTCGATAATTGGCTGATAGTCAAATGGCAAGGCAAAGCGTGACATGCCAAAGGCATATGCTAGTGTAAAAAACAAGCAGAAGGTCAACGTAAACGATAGAAATTCAACAAAGGATCGAGCTATGGAGTAATCCAGTGCGCCGACAAGCGGAATGGAGGTCACGCCCTTCGACGCTTCGACGGCTGAGGCGGCGCGAATGGATATCGTTCGGAACAGCAGCACCGGCATGATGCCGGTTGAAATGAAAATCAGCAAGCTGTCGCCGATCAGCAACTGACGGTGCATCACGGTGAAGATAACCCAGTGCACCATAATGAAAACGAGCGCTTCACCCAGGTCGAAAAGCTGGGTAAAGGCGTGCTTGCTGTTGCGCAGCCGGACCTCGCGGATGGTTAGCGCGCTGATAATGCGCAGCTGGCGCGAGGTGCCAAGCAGAACGGCATTTTGCGTCATGGAGGAGCCCTGTCTCCCTGTCCCGTCGCCGACCGTCAGGCGTGGTCGCGAATGCTATAATAGATCAGCGTCAGAACGACCCAGATGCCGATGGCTGACAGGAGAACCAGGATCGTGTCGAACACCACGCGTGGATAGGACGCGATCTGCGGCAGGCCCGGCTGGACATAGGTGGCGAGATAGATCTGCGAATTGCTCGCCTGCATGCGGGCATTCTCGAAATTCGTCAGCATCGACTGGTAATATTTCGTGGCGATGTCGATGTCGGTTTCGAGCTCGTCATAGCGCGTTACCAGGCTGGCGCCGTCGAGCGCGCCGTTCTTGTCGTCCGAGGTGGTGATCTGCGACTGCATCTGCTTGAGCTGATCGTCATTCGCCTTGATCTGGCTGCGCAACACGCTGAGCTTCGGGGACTTCGAGTCCATATAGCTCGACAGCGAGGCATATTCCGATTTCAGCGCAGCCTGCTCCGAGCGCAGCTTGGAGGTGATCTGCAGCTTGGCGTCGGCCTCCTTACGCGCGTCGATCGTGCCCTGGTCAATGCGCAACGCCGTCTGCTCGCGGCGCAAATCGCGCAGCCGCTCGGCGGCACGGTCGAGCTCGGTCTTCGACACGGACATCTGCGTCTGCCGTGCCTTTTCCGAGATTTCGTTGATCAGCTTCTCGCTCAGCGTCTTCAGTCCGGCGGCGATGCGCTGAGCATCTTCCGGACGGAAGGCCGAGACCTCGATGATGTTGATGCCGGTCGTCAGATCGTAGCTCGTGGAAACGCGGCGCTTCCAGTATGTGACCATCTTCTCGATCGAGGCGTCTGGTGACATGCGCGAGAGCGCGTCGATATTTTCATTGGAATAGATCTGCCTTAGCCCGACCATCTTGTCCAAGGCTTCGACAGCGTCGCGTGAAATCGCATAGTCGGAGACGATGTAGCTGTTGGACATGATCAGCGCCGCCTCAGCCGCCATGGAGCCGTTCGTGGAAGAGGGACGGACGGAAAAGCGGAATTCCGAGACATATTGCGGCGAGGCCACGAAGGCGAAATACATTGCGCCGATCACGGTCGGCAGGACGACCATCAGGAAGAAGGAAATCGCCGTGCCGGAAATGCCGCCGCTGGCAGCCTTGACGAAGCCGGTTATCTTCTCGGTCTTGTAGGTGACGACCGTCTTGCGAGGGCGGGCAGAGGGAAGCTCGGGCGCGGTCTGGCGCTTGGCCGGAATGCGGTTGGGCCGAACCTCGTCGAGCCTGAGCACAAGGGACCCTTCCCCCTGCTTGTTCTTGCCGGTGTCCAGCTTCGCAGACGTGCTCATCCGATCTCCTTGCAGCCCATGCGGGAAGAGCGACGAAAGCCGCCAGCCAGCATTCATATCAGAGGTATGGGCGAGAGGACAGGGCTAGGGCAACATTCCGGCGAATTGAAGGCGCATGTTGCCCCGCGGCATGGCCTCGGCGACGCCTGTGCTGACCATGAGGACGGCACCGAGACGGTGCCGTGACAGGGCCTTTCGACGCGCCCTCTTCATTTTCTCCGCGAAGACGCCTAACTCTCATCGCAACACTATCCCGACGCCCCTGTCCCGGAGACTGCTTCCATGAACGCGTTTGCCCCCCTTGCCGCCATCGACGCCGCCAAGCTCGAGAAACTCGCCGAGGTCACCGTGAAGGTCGGGCTTCGGCTGGAGCGCGGGCAGGATCTGGTAATCACCGCGCCGCTGAATGCCGTGGCGCTGGTGCGGCTGATCACGCAGAAGGCCTATGAGGCCGGCGCCGGCCTGGTGACGACCTTCTACGCCGATGAGGAGGCGACGCTCGCGCGCTACCGCCACGCCCCCGATGAAAGCTTCGACCGGGCGGCCGGCTGGCTCTATGAGGGGATGGCCAAGGCCTATGCCGGCAATGCCGCGCGCCTGGCGATCTCGGGCGACAATCCGATGATGCTGGCGAACGAGGATCCGGCCAAGGTCGCGCGCGCAAACCGCGCCACCTCGATCGCCTATAAGCCGGCGCTCGAGAAGATCTCCAACTTCGACATCAACTGGAACATCGTCTCCTTCCCCAATCCGTCCTGGGCGCGGCAGGTCTTCCCGAACGAGCCGGAGGCGGTGGCCGTCTCGAAGCTGGCCGAGGCGATCTTCGCCGCCTCGCGCGTCGATCAGCCGGATCCGATCGCGGCCTGGTCGCGCCACAATGACGAGCTGGCCAAGCGGTCCGCCTGGCTCAATGGCGAGCGCTTCTCAGCCCTGCACTTTGTCGGTCCGGGCACGGATCTGACCGTCGGGCTCGCAGACGAGCACGAATGGCATGGCGGCGCTTCCACCGCCAAGAACGGCATCACCTGCAATCCGAACATCCCCACCGAAGAGGTCTTCACCACGCCGCATGCGCTGAAGGTCGAGGGCCATGTCGCCTCCACCAAGCCGCTGTCGCATCAGGGCACGCTGATCGACGACATTCGCGTGCGCTTCGAAGGCGGCCGGATCGTCGAGGCCCATGCGGCGAAGGGCGAGGAAGTGCTGAACAAGGTGCTGGACACCGACGAGGGCGCGCGCCGCCTGGGCGAGGTGGCGCTGGTGCCGCATTCCTCGCCGATCTCGGCCAGCGGCATCCTGTTCTACAACACGCTGTTCGATGAAAACGCTTCCTGCCACATCGCGCTCGGCCAGTGCTACTCTAAATGCTTCCTCAACGGCGCATCGCTGTCGCAGGACGAGATCACGGCGCGTGGCGGCAATTCCAGCCTGATCCACATCGACTGGATGATCGGCTCCGACAAGGTCGATATCGACGGCATTGCCGCCGATGGCAGCGCCAAGCCGGTGATGCGCAAGGGCGAGTGGGTCTGATCCACGCCGGATGACGCATGTTTCGCATGAGCCCGGTCAAGCGGCAGGGCTCATGCTCTGGCGCGCCTGCGCACAGGCTTTGTCGCATGGCGGTCAGGCAAAGGGTGTAGGCACGGCTCTGAACCGCCGCCCTCAGGCGACCGGTTCGAGCACCCGGATGGTCGGGCTTTTTGCGGCCCGCACCTTTTCAAAATCCCTGATCCGTCGAGGAGAAACATCATGGCTGGCTTCGCGTCCCCGTCCGGTTCGCTCGTGATCGACGGCGCGACCGTCCTGTTCGAGGACCGGTTGGCGCCGGCACGGCTGCGCATCGAAGGCGGCGTGATCGCCGAGATCGACGGGCCGGCAGGGGATGGCGATCATCTGGACGCATCCGGCCTCCTGCTCGCGCCCGCCTTTGTCGACATGCATGGCGATGCCTTCGAGCGTCAGGTCATGCCGCGCCCCGGCGTGATGTTGCCCTTGCCGGCAGCGTTCCTGGAAACGGACCGCCAACTTGCCGCCAACGGCGTGGCCACCGCCTATCACGCGCTGACGCTCAGCTGGGAGCCGGGCTTGCGCTCGGTGGAGATGGGGTGGTCGGTGCTGGAGGCAGTGAACCGGCTGGCGCCGCGGCTTTTGGTGGAAAACCGGCTGCAGCTGCGCTGGGAGAGCTTCTGCTTTGAGGCGGTCGGGCTGATCGAGGCGGCGCTGGAAGGCCCGCTCCAGCCGTCCATCGCCTTCAACGATCACACCTCCATGTCCATGCTGGCGGCCGAGGTGCCGGTGCAGCAGCGGCCATTTGAATTCTCGCCCGACTTTCCCGTGATCTCGCCCGATCACCCGAAATTCAAAACGCGGATGGAGGAACGGGCCCGGCGGATGAAGGTGACGGCGACGGAGGCGGAGGAAATGCTGCATGCCGTCTGGGCGCGGCGGCCGCAGGTGCCCGAGGTGATCGAGCGGGTGGCGCTTCTCGGCCGCACGGCCGGCGTGGCCATGCTCTCGCATGACGACAGCCAGATCGAGACGCGCGACTATTATCGTGGTCTCGGTGCCCGCATCAGCGAATTTCCGATGAGCGAGACGGTGGCGATCGCCGCGCGCGAGGCCGGCGACATGATCCTGTTCGGCGCGCCGAATGCCGCGCGCGGCGGCAGCCATCTCGGCGCCTCGCCCGATGCCGCCGAGATGATCCGCCGGGGCCTGTGCGACATCCTCGCTTCGGATTACTACTATCCGGCGCTGCTTCTGGCGCTCGCCCGGCTCGAGGCAGATAAGGTCGCGCCACTTCATGACCTCTGGTCGCTGGTGGCGCGCAATCCGGCCCGTGCCTGCGGCCTTGCCGATCGCGGCAGCATCGCCGTGGGGCAGCGCGCCGATCTCCTGCTCCTGGAATGGCCCGAGGCCGACACCCCGCGCGTGATGACCACCTTCGTCGCCGCCCGCCCGGCATTCCGGGCGATGGCCTGAAGGTTACCGATCGTCCGATCAAGCAGGATCGGGATGTCATCGGCGTGGTGGCGTCCGACTTTCAGTCTGATACCCTAGAGCGTCAGACTGAAAATCAGACGCAGTCTGACGCTCTAGGATTTTGTTTTTGCATCGGATTTTTCCGAAAACCGGTTCCCACTTTTCGGTCCGATGCTCTAGCAGGCGAGGTCGGCCACCACCGCATCGAGGATCAGCATGCCGGAGGGCGTGCAGCGCAGGCGCGAATTGCCCAGCCGCTCGATGAAGCCCTGCTGGATCAGGAAATCCTCGCGCTCTGGGTCCAGTTCGCGGCCGGACAAGGCCTGCCAGCGGGCGAGATCCACGCCCTCGCGCAGGCGCAGGCCCATCAGCAGCAGTTCGTCGGCCTGTTCCTCGCGCTCCAGCATGGTGCAGTCGACAAAGCCGCGGCCTTCCTCTTCCACCCGGGCGAGCCAGGTTTCGGGATGGCGCTCGGTCGCCGTGGCGATCTTGTCAGGGCCAACGCTCAGCCGGCCATGGGCGCCGGGGCCGATGCCGGCATAGTCGCCATAGCGCCAATAGGTCAGGTTGTGCCGGCTTTCCGCGCCCGGAATGGCATGGTTCGACACTTCATAGGCCGGCATGCCGATCTCGGCCGTGATCGCCTGCGTCGCCTCGTAGAGCGCCGCCGAGGCCTCGCCATCGGGCACCACGATCTTGCCCGCCTTGTGCAGGCCGAAGAAGGGCGTGCCCTCCTCGATCGTCAGCTGGTAGAGCGAGAGGTGATCGACCGCCAGATCCACGGCGCGGCGCAACTCGGCCGCCCAGGCGTCCGCGGTCTGGCCGGGCCGGGCATAGATCAGGTCGAAGGACATGCGCGGGAAGATCTCCCGCGCCAGCCCGATCGCCTTCAGCGCATCATCGACATCGTGCAGCCGGCCGAGCCATTTCAGGTCCCGGTCATTGAGCGCTTGTACGCCGAGCGAGACGCGGTTGACGCCCGCCGCGCGATAGCCGCGAAAGCGCGTGGCCTCCACGCTCGACGGATTGGCCTCCATGGTGATCTCGATCCCGTCGGGCACATGCCAGAGCCAAGCGATTTCCTGGAGAATGGCGTCGACGGTCGCCGGGTCCATCAGCGAGGGCGTGCCGCCGCCGAGGAAGATGCTGGTGACCGTGCGCGGGCCGGACATGCCCCGCGTCGTCGCCATTTCCGCCTTGAAGGCCGCGACGAAACGGTCCTGGTCCACCTGCTGGTGGCGGACATGGCTGTTGAAATCGCAATAGGGACATTTGGCCGCGCAGAAGGGCCAATGGACATAGACGCCGAAGCCCGGCTCCGTCGCCTCCGTCAGGGGAATGATCCGCGCGGTCCCGGCCATGGCGTCGCGCGCCTCAAGCACCGAGGCAGGTCTCTGCGAAGAGCTTGAAGGCGCGGGCGCGGTGCGACAGGGCGTCCGCATCGCCGGGCTTCCAGCCGTGCTTTTCCTCCGCCGTCATCTCGCCGAAGGTGCGCGTGTGGCCGGCCGGCTGGAACAGGGGATCATAGCCGAAGCCGGCGGTGCCGCGCGGCGGCCAGACGATCTCGCCCTCGACCTCGCCGCGAAACAGCTCCACATGCCCGTCCGGCCAGGCCATGCACAGCACGGAGACGAAGCGGGCGGTGCGCGCCTCCGGCGTGGTGGCGCCGGCCTTTTGCAGGGCATCCTCGACCTTGCCCATGGCCATGGCGAAATCGCGCTTGCCTTCAGGCGTTTCGGCCCAGTTGGCGGTGTAGACGCCGGGGTCGCCCCCCAGCGCATCCACCACCAGACCGGAATCGTCCGACAGCGCCGGCAGTCCGGAGGCCCTGGCCGAGGCCAGCGCCTTGATCGTCGCGTTCTCCTCGAAGGTGGTTCCGGTCTCGTCCGGCTCGGCGAAGGAGAGATCGGCGGCGGATTTGGCCGAGAAGCCGAGCGGGCCGATCAGGTCGCGGATTTCGGCGATCTTGCCGGCATTGTGGCTGGCGACGATCAGCACCTTGTCTTCGAGCTTGCGCATGGATGAGACCTTCATCAAGAGGGAAAAGCCTGGCCGTTGTCAGCCAAGGTCCCAGAGTTTCGGTTCGGCGATCTCCAGGCTGTTGCCCGCGGGATCACGAAAATAGAGAGAACGCGCGCCGTTCGGCCAGGTGATCTCCGTCTCGATCGGCACGCCCTTGTCGATCAGCCGCGCCCGCCAGGCATCGAGCACGGGCGGCGATGCGCGGAAACAGGCATGGCCCGGGCCTTTGGCGCCATGGGGCGGCGCGGCCAGCGCCACCTCGGGCGAGGGCGGCCTGATGGTCGCCTCCGGATTGAAGATCAGCAGCACGGACGGGCCGCAGCGGAAGAACACATGCCGGCCCGCCACGCGGGCGATCTCGTCAAGCCCGAGCAGGCCGCCGTAAAACGCGGCCGCGGCATCGAGATCCTCGGCATAGAGTGCGGTTTCCAGAATGCCGTCCAGCGCTGCCATGGTCTCACGTTCTCCTTCGCTCGATCCTGCCGGGCTCAGCCCTCCAGCGCCGCCTTCTGCAGCGCCACCAGCTCGCCGATGCCGCTCTTGGCCAGGCCCATCAGCGCGGAAAACTGCTCTTCGCTGAAAGGCGCGCCTTCGGCCGTGCCCTGGATCTCGACGATCCCGCCCGAGCCGGTCATGACGAAATTGGCGTCGGTCTCGGCGGTGGAGTCCTCGAGATAATCGAGATCGATCACGGTCTGGCCGGCGAAGATGCCGCAGGAGATGGCGGCGACATGGTCCTTCAGCACCTTCTCGAGCTTGATCATGTTGCGGCTTTCCATCCAGGCCAGGCAGTCGCGCAGCGCCAGCCAGGCGCCGGTGATGGCCGCCGTTCGGGTGCCGCCATCGGCCTGCAGCACGTCGCAGTCGATCGAGATCTGGCGCTCGCCCAGCGCCTGCAGGTCGACCACGGCGCGCAGCGAGCGGCCGATGAGGCGCTGGATTTCCTGGGTGCGGCCGCTCTGCTTGCCGGAGGCAGCCTCGCGCTTCATGCGCTCGCCGGTGGCGCGCGGCAGCATGCCGTATTCGGCGGTCACCCAGCCCTTGCCGCTGTTGCGCAGCCACGGCGGCGTCTTGTCTTCCAGGCTGGCGGTGCACAGAACATGGGTATCGCCGAACTTGACGAGGCAGGAGCCTTCCGCATGCTTGGAGATCCGGCGCTCGAAGCTCACCTTGCGCATCTGGTCGGTTTTTCTGCCGGAGGGCCGCATCGTCGTCATTGTCCTTGTTTGTTTCTGGTCGCGTCTTTTAGTGCGCCTGCGCCGGAAAGGAAAGCGCCGCCCGGTCGCACGGCGGCGATCTCGCGGCGGCAGCGGAAATTCTTTGAACTTGTGCGCCGCGCCATTATATTGAACGTTTGAACACAGGGCCCGTCCGGGGCCGGATCGGCATCTGGAGATCACAGGTTCGATATGTTGCGTGACCCTGCGACGATGCGAGAGAGACTGTCCGCGCTCGACGAGCGTTCGGCGGAGATCTTCCGCCGCATCGTGGAGAGCTATCTGGAAAGCGGCGAGCCCGTGGGCTCGCGCAGCCTGTCCCGGCTGCTGCCGATGTCGCTCTCGCCTGCCTCCGTGCGCAATGTGATGAGCGATCTGGAAGATCTCGGCCTGATCTATGCCCCGCATATCAGCGCCGGGCGGCTGCCGACGCAGGGCGGCCTGCGCTTCTTCGTCGACAGTTTCATGCAGGTGAGCGACCTTTCGCAGGAAGACCGCGCCTCGATCGACCGGCAGGTGCGCCGCTCCGAGCCTGACCGCACGGTGGAAGGCCTTTTGACCCAGGCGAGCCAGATGCTCTCGGGCATGTCGCGCGGCGCTGGGCTAGTGATCACCGCCAAGTCCGACACCATGCTCAAGCACGTCGAATTCGTGCGGCTGGCGCCCAACAAGGCGCTGGCCGTTCTGGTCGGCGCGCAGGACCAAGTGGAAAACCGCATCATCGAGCTGCCGAGCGGGGTCACTAGCGCGCAGCTGACCGAGGCCGCCAATTTCCTCAACGCCCATCTTGCCGGCCAGACGCTGGGCGAGCTGAAGCGGCAGATGCAGAAGGTCAAGGAAACCATCCGGCGCGAGCTCGACACGCTCTCCCAGGATCTGGTGGAGCGCGGGCTGGCGATATGGTCCGGCGGCGGGGAGGGGGACAATCCCACCCGGCTGATCGTGCGCGGCCGAGCCAACCTGCTGGAGGGCTTGGCCGGCGCGGAGGATCTCGACCGGCTGCGGCTTCTGTTCGACGATCTCGAAAAGAAGGACAGCCTGATCGAAATCCTCAACCTGGCCGAAACCGGGCCGGGCGTGCGCATCTTCATCGGCTCGGAAAACAAGCTGTTCTCGCTTTCCGGCTCCTCGCTGATCGTCGCGCCCTATCGCGACGAGGAAAACCGCATCATCGGCGCCGTCGGCGTCATCGGCCCCACCCGGCTCAACTATTCCCGCATCGTGCCGATGGTGGATTACACCGCCCAGCTGATGTCGCGGCTGGCGCGCTGAGCTGCGCTTCCCATCCCGAACACGATCCTGCACGGAGGGCGTGTCTCCTGCCTTAGCCTGTCCTTGCCCGTTTTCGACCGCTCGCCTTGCGCGCGAGACAGGCGAGAGACGGCGCGAAACGCCCGTCAACCCTTGATTTTTGCCCGCCGAAGTTCGATATCGGGGCCGAAAATCGACAATGACGGACAATGCGGAGACGTCCATGACCGACGAAACGAACAAGCGTCCAGCAGACGGGGCGGAAGAGCATCTGGCGCAGACCCACGCCGAGACCGCTGCCGAAACCGCCGCGCCGGAAGCGGGCGTTCAGGAAGCCCCGGCCGCCGCAGAGGCCTCTCCCGATCCGGCCGAGGCGCTCAAGGCCGAAAATGCTGAGCTGCGCGACCGCTATCTGCGGCTCGCCGCCGAGATGGACAATCTGCGCCGGCGCACCGAGCGCGACGTGAAGGATGCCAAGACCTATGCGGTGGCCTCCTTCGCCCGCGACATGCTGGCCGTGTCGGACAATCTGCGCCGCGCACTGGAAGCAATCCCGACCGAGGCGCTGGCCTCGGGCGATCCCGGCTTCTCGACGCTGGTGGAAGGCGTGGACATGACCGAGCGCTCGATGCTCTCGGCGCTGGAGCGCCACGGCGTGAAGAAGCTCGAACCCGTCGGCCAGAAGTTCGACCCGAACTTCCACCAGGCCATGTTCGAGGTGCCCAATCCCGAAGTGCCGCACAACACCGTGGTGCAGGTGGTCCAGGCCGGCTTCACCATCGGCGAGCGCGTGCTGCGCCCGGCCATGGTCGGCGTGTCCAAGGGCGGCCCGAAGGTGGCCGCAGCGGAAGCCGAGACGCCGGCTGCGGGCTGAGCCTGCGGGTGAGAATTATGACGCGTGAGAGGCCGGGCATTGCCCGGCCTTTTTCGTGGATGGGTTGTGCGGAGTCGAGCGGCTCATTCCATTGCCCGGCGCAAAGCGGGCAGGATGCGTGCTTCGGCCATCTGCGTGACGTTAAAGCGCATGAAGGCGGCGGCCGACTGCGTGGCGCTGAAGACATTGCCCGGCGCCAGAATGATTTTTTCGGTCATGCAGCGTTTGGCGATTATGGTCGAATCCTTGCCTTCCGGCAAACGGCACCAGAGATAGAACCCGCCGCGCGGCGTGATCCAGGGAACAACGCCGATCGAGGCGAGCTGCTCCGCGACGTCTCGGCGTGTGCGCGTCAGGCGGTTGCGCAATGCCTCTATATGCTTGCGATAGGTGCCTCCGGCCATGACCTCCGCCAGGATCTCGGTTGCCAGAGGGCTTGGCCCGCCAAAGCGCGTGGCGACCTGAAGGTCGACCAGCGCTTCGATCCATTCAGGTCTCGCCGCGATGTAGCCGCAGCGGATCGACGCGGAGAGGGTTTTGGAGAAGCTGCCGATGCGGATGACCTGTTCCAGCCCATCGAGAACAGCCAGACGAGGGGAGGGGGCGGGTTCGAACTCGGCAAAGATTTCATCCTCGATGATGGTCAAGCCTGCGGCGCCGGCCGCACGCAGGAGACGATGGGCCGTTTGCGGCGAGATCGTCGCGCCGGTCGGATTGTGAAGCGCGGAATTGGTTATATAGAGACGCGGCTGGAGGCGACTGACGGCTTCTTCGAAGGCGGCGATGTCAGGCCCGGTGGGGGTATAGGCAATGCCGGCGATGGTGACCTGATGCGCGCGCAGAAGGGCCTGGAAATTGAAATAGCAAGGATCGTCGATCAGAACCGTATCACCGGGACGCAACAGAAGCCGGCAGAGGAGATCGATTGCGTCGGTGCCGGAGCCCGTCAGCATGAGCTGATCTGGAGAAAGCATCAGCCCCTCCTCGGCAAAGCGACCGAGCAGCAGCCGGCGCAGGCGTGCCGATCCCCGGGTGCTGCCATAGTCCGAAAGCACCGCGCCATCGCTGCGGCTCACATTGCGCAAAGCCTTACGGATCGCCGCATTCGGCATCGACGCGGTCGGCATCCAGCCGCAGCCGGGCTTCAGCGCATCCTCATCGGCGTCCAGCGCCTGCCGGGATACCCAGAAGGGATCAACCGCACGCTCGCGCGCCGGCGCAGCCTCGCTTAACGCCATAGGCGGCGTCTCTGGTCCAGCCACATAAAAGCCGGAGCCGCGCCGCGCGCGGATCACGCCGGCTGCTTCCAGTCGGCCATAGGCCTCCACCACGGTCGAGGGCGACACGCCCATGATTTCGGCGAAGCGGCGCACCGAGTGCAGACGGTCGCCTGCGGCAAGCGCCCGGCTCGCAAGCTTGCCCCTGATTGCCGCCATCACCCGTTCCGTCTGCGTGACCAAGTGCGCATACCTCCCACTGTAGGGGTGAATTAACCCATACGGTTTTTCGAGATTGTATGGGACTGTGCCTGTGTGTGCCAGGACCCGGCTGGTAGTTCTTCGTCTTGAAAGCGAGGTTTCATGCAGCGATCGATGGCAGGCTGGGGCAGTGGGCTCCTGGGTGTGATGATTTTCAGCGGTTCGCTGCCGGCGACGCGCGTGGCTGTGGTGGATTTCAATCCGATTTTTCTCACCTCGGCACGCGCCGCCATCGCGGCCATTCTCGGCGCGATCTTTCTCTTCCTGTTCAGGCAAAAGCGGCCGGCCAAGTCCGATCTCTCATCGCTCGCGATGATCGCCGCCGGCGTCGTCGTCGGTTTTCCTCTTTTGACGGCGCTGGCGCTGCAACAGATCACCGCTGCCCATTCCATTGTCTTTATCGGTCTTCTGCCGCTGTCGACGGCGATTTTCGGGGTCTTGCGCGGTGACGAGCGGCCAAAGCCTGCGTTCTGGCTGTTCTCACTTCTGGGCGCGGCCACGGTCGCGGGCTTCGCGCTGTCACGCGAGCAAGGCGGCGCGCTTGAGGGCGATCTTCTGATGATCGCTGCCATCCTGCTCTGTGGCCTCGGCTATGCGGAAGGGGCGGCTCTCTCGCGCCGGCTGGGCGGCTGGCAGGTGATTTCCTGGGCGCTGCTTCTATCGCTGCCGGTCATGACGGTGATCGCGCTCGCCAGCCTGCCGGCAAGCCTGCCGGTCTTGACCGCGCCCGCCTGGCTCGGTCTCGCTTATGTCTCGATCTTCAGCATGCTCGTTGGCTTCATCTTCTGGTATCGCGGCCTTGCACTTGGCGGAATTGCCGGCGTTGGGCAATTGCAATTGCTCCAGCCCTTTTTCGGCCTTTTGCTCGCCGCGATCTTCCTGCGTGAGCCAATCGCCTGGACGATGATTGCCTCGACGCTGATCGTGGTTCTTTGCGTTGCCGGGGCGAAGCGCTTCAGCTGAGCTCTGAAAATCCCGTCACGTGCTGACTGCGCCTCATGCGCCCGGCTGGAGAGCGGGGCGCATTGTCGCCGTTTGTGTCGCGCCGAAAGCCATGCATGTCACGACCGCTGGTCGGTCTCATCCGACCGAACGCCGATCAACAGCGAGCCTCAAGCCGCGTGCGACGTATGCGCCTCGCTCAAGAAAGCATAGATGGCGCTGGCGGAATCCGTGCCGCGCAGGCGCGAGACCATGTCAGGGTCGCGCAGCACCCGGGCGATGCGCGAGAGCGCCTTGAGGTGGTCGGCGCCGGCGCCTTCGGGGGCGAGCAGCAGGAAGACGAGATCGACCGGCTGGTCGTCCAGCGCCTCGAAATCGACGGGGGTTTCCAGCCGGGCGAACAGGCCGGTGATGGCGGGAAGCGGGGCGAGCTTGCCGTGGGGAATGGCGATGCCATTGCCGACGCCGGTCGAGCCCAGGCGTTCGCGCTGGAGAACGACGTCGAAAATCTCGCGTTCGTTCAGGCCGGTCAGCCTGGCCGCCTTGGCGGAAATTTCCTGAAGCAGCTGCTTCTTCGAATTGACCTTGAGTGCCGGGATGATCGCATCCTGTTCCAGCAGTCCTGCTAACGCCATTCGTCGTCCCCGTTGGCGCCTGCGCCGCCCAGTCCTTCTGGCGGGACCGGAGCGGCACGGGCTTTCGCCTGATAGAGAGGCTGCCCGCCGGCGGGCGGGCATCCCCTTGGATGATGTCGGCGACAGCCGCGCGCTTTGAACGCGCCGCACAGGAAGCGAAGCTTCGAGGCGAGGCAGCGTGCGGGTCTGTCGTCAGCTCTTGATCGCGGCCGCGTCGATCCAGCCGATATTGCCGTCGTTGCGGCGGTAGACGATGTTGATCTGCTCGTTTCCGGCATTGCGGAACATCACGAGCGGATCGTCCGTCATATCCAGCGCCATCACGGCATGGGCCACGGACATGGTCTTCACCTGCTTGGAGCTTTCGGCCACGATCGTGGGCGCGAAATCCTCCGCAATCTCCTCGTCCTCGTCGGGCACGGAGTCCATGATGCGGTAGGAGACCTCGGAGAAGGCCGCATGGCCATTGCCATTGTGGTGGTCCTTCAAACGCCGCTTGTAGCGGCGCATGCGCTTGGCGATCCGTTCCGCCGCGCCGTCGAAAGCGGCTTGGGGGTCATTGGCCTCGCCATTGGCCTGCAGGGTCGCCCCCGTATCGAGATGAACCTTGCAGTCCGCGCTGAACCCCGCACCGGACTTCGCCACGGTGACCTGGCTCGAATATCCTCCGTCGAAATATTTGGTGACGGCCTGAGCGATATGATCCTCGATCCGCGTCCGAAACGCATCGCCGACATCCATGTTTTTACCGGATACACGCA
Organism: Xaviernesmea rhizosphaerae; assembly: GCF_001938945.1. Taxonomy (GTDB): domain Bacteria; phylum Pseudomonadota; class Alphaproteobacteria; order Rhizobiales; family Rhizobiaceae; genus Xaviernesmea; species Xaviernesmea rhizosphaerae. The sequence continues at coordinate 269,878 of NZ_MKIO01000040.1, read as the reverse complement.
CACTCATGGAGTTTCCTCTCTTTCATGATTTGCGTGACCAGTCTATTCCAACGCCGCTTTCGGGTGAAGCCATTCCCCATCGGCTGGACGCGGGATAACGCGTTTCTGTCCTGCCGCGAGCTTGTACCATGAAAACCCGGCGCCGGGCTTTCGTTGGGGCGCGGGTTAATGGATCATTTACGCGAAGTCAACCGTGCTGCCGCAACCAAGGATGCAGAAGACAGGCGTCTCATCCGCGCGGCTGAAGGCATGCGCGACAGGCGCTTTCGGTTTCAACTTATTGTTATCCTGCGGATTTTCGACGATCACCCACCTTGCGTTCCATTTTTCGAGGCTCTCGCCAGGATTGGGGAGGCGCTCAGGCGGAGATCTTGGCGAGCGCGCGCTTTTCCCGCCGGCGCTGGACGGAGGAGGGGATATCCATGGCCTCGCGATATTTCGCGACCGTTCGCCGGGCAATATCCACACCGGCCTTTTTCAGGATATCGACGATGTCGTCGTCCGAGAGCACGCTGTCGGCGCTTTCGGTCTGGATCAGCTGGCGGATCCGGTGGCGGATCGACTCGGCCGAATGCGCGTCGCCCCCCTCGGCCGAGCCGATCGAGACAGTGAAGAAATATTTCAGCTCGAACACGCCGCGCGGCGTCATCATATATTTGTTCGACGTGACGCGGCTCACCGTCGATTCATGCATCTTGATCGCCTCGGCGATCGCCTTGAGGTTCAATGGCTTGAGATGCTCCACCCCATGGGTGAGAAAGGCCGATTGCTGGCGGGTGATCTCGGTCGCCACCTTCAGGATGGTCTTGGCGCGCTGGTCCAGGCTGCGCGTCAGCCAGTTGGCGCTCTGCAGGCATTCCGAGAGGAAGGCCGGATCGTCGCCGGCGCCCGGCGCGTGGCGCGCCACCTTGGCATAATAGACATGGTTGACGAGCACGCGCGGCAGCGTCTCGGGATTGAGCTCCACCGCCCAGCCGCCATCGGCCGCCGGCCGCACGACGATATCGGGCACGATCGCCTCTGTCGGGGAGGTGTCGTAGCGGGTGCCGGGCTTGGGGTCGAGCGCGCGGATCTCCGCGAGCATGTCGAGAATGTCCTGCTCGTCCACGCCGCAGATCCGCTTCAGGCTGGCGAAATCGCGCCGAGCGAGCAGGTCGAGATGATCGACCAGCGCCTCCATGGCCGGGTCCAGCCGGTCGAGTGCGCGCAGCTGGATCTTCAGGCACTCGGCCAGCGAGCGGGCGAAGACCCCTGGCGGATCGAGCGTCTGCAGCCGGGCCAGGACCTTTTCCACCTCGCCTTGGCCGCAGCCCAGCCGCTCGGCCAGCGCCTCGGGCGTGGTCTGCAGATACCCGGCGGCGTCCACATGATCGATCAGGTGCAGGCCGATCAGCCGCTCGCGCTCGCCGCGCAGGCTGAGCGCCATCTGCTCGGTCAGCACGTCGCGCAGGGAACGGCGCTGGGCGACGAAATCGTCGAGATCATAGCCCTCCGCCCCGTCACCGTCGCTGCCGGGCATGGAGCGCCACTGGCCGAGAAGCTCCGGCGCATCGGCGCGGACAGGCGCGCCGTCATCGGGAAAGACATTGCTGAAATCGGCGTCGAGCTGGTCGCCCATGCCGGGGCCCAGATCCTGGCGGGTGCTGTCGAACACGTCGCCGAGCGGATCGAAAGCAGGGGCTTCCGGCGCGAAATCCTCCGCCGCCTCACTCTCGGCCATCCTGTCGCCGCCGCGCCCGACATCGGAGCCGGCCAGTTCGAGCAGCGGATTCTTCTCCAGCTCCTGCTCGATGAAATGCGTCAGCTCGAAATGGGTCATCTGCAGCAGCTGGATCGACTGCATCAGCTGCGGCGTCATGGCGAGCGTCTGGCTCTGACGCAGGAAAAGGCTGGCCGAAAGTGCCATGTGGACGCGAAACTCCCCTTCACCGTCCGAACCGGCGGGCTGTTTTTCAGCCATGCATCCGGTCTCAATCAGTTGGCCCAAAAATTGCTTATTCAGGAGGTTTGGTCAAGCGGCGGCGGGGAAGAATAGGTCTCTTGCGCGAAAATCCTGCCTGCTTTTGGGGCATGCGCCTGTGCAAAAGGCAACAAAGCGCGACGTCCAGCCTCATTAGGCGGGTCGGAGGCAGGGGCAGGAGCGGAAACCGGGCGGACATTCAGACTGCGCAAGCCTCGCGCAAGTTTTCGGCGAGGTCAAGTCGTCTGTGCGGCAGGACAAATATAAGCTTAACTGAGAAGATCGGCCGCGAAGATGCGCGGCCGCATGCGCATGGGTCAAAGACTGAAGTTGTCGCCGAGATACAGGCGTCGCACGTCGGGATTGGCGACGATGTCATTGGCGCGCCCATGAGTCAGCACTTCGCCGTCATGGATGATATAGGCGCGGTCGATCAGCCCCAGCGTCTCGCGGACATTATGGTCGGTGATCAGCACGCCGATGCCGCGCGAGGTGAGATGGCGCACAAGCGCCTGAATGTCGGCAACCGAGATCGGGTCGACACCGGCGAAGGGCTCGTCCAGCAGCATGAAGGTCGGGTCGGTGGCCAGAGCACGGGCGATTTCCAGCCGCCGGCGTTCGCCGCCCGACAGCGAGACCGCCGCCGCCTTGCGCAGATGGGCGATGTGGAACTCGTCCAGAAGATCGTTGAGCTTGGCTTCCTGCTTGGCGCTGTCCTTCTCGTGGAATTCGAGAACCGCGCGAATATTGTCCTCGACCGACAGGCCGCGGAAGATCGAGGCTTCCTGTGGCAGATAGCCGACGCCGAGGCGGGCGCGGCGATACATCGGCATGGAGGTCACGTCGTTGCCGTTGATCTCGATCGCGCCTTCATCGACCGGCACAAGCCCTGTGATCATGTAGAAGCAGGTGGTCTTGCCCGCCCCGTTCGGGCCGAGCAGGCCCACGGCCTCGCCGCGCCGCACCACCAGCGACACCCCGCGCACCACACGGCGCGCATTGTAGGACTTGGTGATGTTGCGGGCGATCAGCGTGCCGTCGAAACGGGCGCGGTCGCCCTCCTCGCCCTCGATGACGATCGCGCGCGGTTGCGCGGCGGGCTCGGATTTACGGGGCGAATCTTTGAGGAAGGAGAAGAGTGACAAGGGTTCCGTCTCGAACTGTGGTCATCCGCCGAGGCCGGGCAATCGCCCTCGCGCTGCAGCCTGCAGGACCGGTCCATATCGTCGATCGCCGGTCATGAAAACCGATGGCCTGTTGTGGCGATCGGCTCGATCACGCCGGCATGCTGGCGCGCCATCCGGCGCTGCGCAATCGATCGCGGCCACTCGGCCGCCATTCGATTGCGCAAGCGCGCTTCGGCAGGCTTAATTGGTCGTGCGTTGCGGTTGCTGCTGCTGTTGCTGCGATTTCGGGTCGAGCTGGATGCGCACCCGGCCGCCACAGGCCTGCAGCCGGGCCTCGCCGGTGTTCATGGCCACGTCGAGCTGGCAGCCGGTAAAGACGTTTGCGCCTTCCGACAGTACGACTTCCTTGCCCTTGAGAACGAGCGTCTGCGCGTCCATCTGGAAGACGCCGCTGTCGGCTGTTGCCTGCTGTGTGCCGGAGGAGATGAACACCTTCTTGTCTACCTCGATATGGTCGATCTGGGCATTGCCGCCGGTGAGCGAGCCGCCGGGCGTGTTCTTGGCGCCGCTGCCGCTGGCCGGCTTGTAATAGACCACCATGGTGCCGGCCTGCAGCGTGGTCGCACCCTGCACCACCTTCACATTGCCGGTAAAGATCGCCTTGCTCTCGGCGTCTTTCACCTCCAGCTGATCGCTCTCGATCTGGATCGGCTGGTCGTTGGACAGCTTCATGCCCGTCATCCGGCTCGATCCGCCGGAAGGTGCCGCGCCCTGCGCCAGGGCCGCTGCGGCCAAGGTCAGGGACAGGCCCGCGGCGAGCGCCGTTCTGGCGGCGAAGGAAGCAGTGCGCAAGGTGACCGACATGGAAACGGAAATCCTAATTTAAGGTCTTACGAAGTGCGCTCGGGTCCACCACGACCTTCACATCGCCCTCGAAAATGATGTTGTGACCTTTATCGGTCATGTCGAGCTTTTTCGCAACAATCGAACCACCGTTCAGGCGCACGGCAATCGGCTTGTCACTGCGCATTTCCCCGGCATTGATGTCGAGATAGGCGGAGTTAAACTCTGCCAGCAGGCCATTGTTCATGGAGACGGTAAACGGAGCGTTCATATCCAGCGTGTTCTTGCCGCGGTCATAGATGCCGCTCTTGGCATTGACGGTGGCAATCGTCGTATCGTTGACGGGCATTTCCGCCTGGATGTTCTCCAGCGTGATCTGGTCGGGATTGGCGATATCCTGCAGGGCGCGCTGGGCCTTCATCGAATAGCTGATGTTCTGCGGATTGCGGCCGGAGATGGCCGGGCTCTGCATGACGATCTTGCCATCCTCGATCGTTGCGCTCTCGATGTTGAGATGCTCGGGCAGGAAGGTGTGCGCCACGGAAACCACCAGGAAGACGGCGGCGATGACGAGGGCTGCGATCGGCAGGACGATCTTCAGCCGGCGCACGCGCTGGGAGTGGCGCACGGCACGCCGATAGGCATCGGCGACAGGAGCGCTGGTCTGCGCCAGGGCGCCGTCGAATTGCACGTCATTGACCATGAAAAAGAAGTTCCGTGTTCTGGCGGCCCCCAACGGCCGCTCCCGGTAAGCCAGGAGCCCGCCGTCTGGACGGCTGGAATATGGAGATTTTTCGACCGCTCGACAATGGAAGGCTCGAAAATCTTGCGATCCGGTGTAAATGGCAGCACACAAGTGTCGGCCGTCGGCAGAAACTGACCAGCCGGACGAGCGATGAGGGGCACCATGGACGATTCCAATCTGGCCGGGCAGCGCCGCATGCGCCGGAAACTCACCTTCTGGCGCGTCGCTTTCGTCGTCCTCATCATCGCCGGGGCCGGTCTCGTCTGGATTGCCGGGCGCTCCGGCCAGGCAGCCGGTCCGGCCGCGCCGCATATCGCCCGCATCGCCATCACCGGCCTGATCCAGGACGATCGCGAACTTCTCGACCGGATCGACCGCATCGGCCGCACCGATGCGGCCAAGGGTCTGATCGTCACCATCAGCTCGCCCGGGGGTACCGCGTTTGGCGGCGAGGCGATCTACAAGGCGATCCGCAAGGTGGCGGCCAAGAAGCCTGTCGTCAGCGATATCCGCACGCTCGCCGCTTCGGCCGGGTACATGATCGCTCTGGCGGGCGACCATATCGTCGCCGGCGACACCTCGATCACCGGCTCCGTCGGCGTCATCTTTCAATATCCGCAGATCCAGCCGCTGCTCGAAAAGCTCGGCGTCTCGCTGGAGGAGATCAAGTCCACGCCGCTCAAGGCCGAGCCCACGCCCTTCCATCCGCCGAGTGCGGAGGCGCGCGCCGTGATCCAGGCGATGATCGACGACAGCTATGCCTGGTTCGTCGATCTCGTCGCCGACCGGCGCAAGATGCCGCGGGAGGAGGCGCTGAAGGTGGGCGACGGGCGGATCATGACCGGGCGTCAGGCGCTCTCGGCCAAGCTGATCGACGAGCTCGGCGGCGACGAGGCGGTCAAGGCCTATTTCAAGAGCCGCAATGTCGATCCCACGCTGACGATCGTCGATTGGGAGGCGCCGAGCAAGGGCTTCCTCGGCCTCGGCGCCACGGCCACGGCGCGCGCAGCGCTGGAGGCGCTTCTGCCGGGTCTTTCCGGCCTTGAAAGCGTGGCGCGGGAGAAGTTGTTTCTTGACGGTCTGGTTTCCGTTTGGCAGTTTGACCCCCGCTGAGGCAAGGTGCCGATAGCAGGGCTTTCGCCAATGCGTTGAACGACTTGCAGGCAATGGTCGGCTATAAGCGACAGGCTGGCATGCCTGCACGCGGGCAGCCGGAAGACAGGCGGGTGGCGGCATGGGCCGTCGCACGCAGGCGCTAGAAGCCGAAGGCCGCGACCGCAGCGATGCGGCAGGCCGCAATCGATAGCCATATCGGAACAAGGGGCGACCATGATCAAGTCGGAACTGGTGCAGATCGTCGCAGCGCGCAATCCGCATCTGTACCATCGCGACGTCGAGAACATCGTCAATGCCGTCCTCGACGAGATCACCGATGCCCTGGCAGCCGGCAATCGCGTGGAACTGCGCGGCTTCGGCGCCTTCTCGGTCAAGAACCGCCCCTCGCGCTCGGGTCGCAATCCGCGCACCGGCGATTCGGTCTTCGTCGAGGAGAAGTGGGTGCCCTTCTTCAAGACGGGCAAGGAGCTGCGCGAGCGGCTGAACCCCGGCAATGCCGATGCGGTCGAAGACGAAGACGAGGATTGATCCTCGCGCCGGGATGTCCGGGCTCGTCCGTCGATAGGCCGATGGGGCGCGCAAAGCCGGGCCACTGTCGTTTTTGAAGATTTTCCGACCTGCTCGTGCCGCGCGTCTCACTCTTGCCGCGCGCGGCGAAGCCTTGGTTTCGTCGTCGTTGCCGCCTCTGATGGGATCGCAAGATGCGATCGCAGGGCAAAAGCTGGAGAAGCGCCGGATCTGGGCTGGACGCCGCTTGCGAAAAGCCTAATTTGACCGTCATGCCGAGGTGGAAGGGCCGGGTGATCATCCGCGGGCCGGTTCCGCATCAGGCTCTTGGCGCTGGCTGCGGCGCCAAGGAAATGGGATTGTTCAGGAGATCGTCAACGTGCTGAGACGCATCGTCAATATCGTGGTGTTCGTGCCGCTCGCCATCCTGCTGATCGTGCTGTCGGTCGCCAATCGGCATGAGGTGCGCCTGGCGCTCAATCCGTTCGATCCCTCCGACCAGACCCTGTCGGTCTCGGGCCCGCTCTTCGCCTTCCTGTTCCTCGCCGTCATCGTCGGCATCCTGATCGGTGGCGCCGTCATGTGGATGGAGCAGGGCAAGCATCGCCGCCGCTCGCGCCTTGAGGCGCGCGAGGCGATCAAGTGGCAGACGCTGGCCGAAAAGCGCGCCGTCGTGGCCCAGCAGGCAAACCCGGCACCGGCGCCTCGCGCGACCAATGGAAACGCCCCCGCACTGGCGCCTTCCGCACCGCAGGCCGCTCTGCCGTCGTCCTCCTCGCATTAGGTTTCGCGCCGAAAACGGCGGCCGGCTTTCGGCTGGTCCGATGCTCAGGAGGGGCGGCTGCGTCAGCCTTCGGCCATCCTGCGCCGGGCCGCGGCGGTGAAGTCCGCGAAGAAGCGCCGGGCGATCCGGTCCGCGCTGGATTGGGCGAGCGAGGCGCCCAGCTCGGCAAGCTTGCCGCCAAGCGCTGCGTGAATCCGGTAGGTCAGCTGCGTCTCGGCCTGCGCATCGCCGCCGCTTTCCTGGAGATCGACATCCGCCGACCCCTTGGCAAAGCCGGCAAGCCCGCCATGGCCCTGCGCATCGATCTTGTAGCCTTCGGGCGGGCGCAGCTCTGACAGGGTGATGGTGCCGCCGAAGGTCATGGGGATGAAGGCGATCTTTACCCTGACACGGGCGTCGAGCGTCGTATCCGAGGTCCAGGCCAGGGTTTCGCAGCCCGGAATGCAGGATTTCAGCACGGCCGGATCGTTGAGCGCCGCCCAGACGGCATCGCGCGGCAGAGGGATCCGCTCTTCGCCCGACAGTTCCATAGCCTCTCCTTCATTGGCTCTGCAGGCGGCATGGCGCCGCCCGGAAGGGCAGATATCGTGCAGCCTCGGCGGAAAGACAATGCGTTTCCGGCTGCCGCCCGACGAGGCTTCGGCCCGCCGGCCATTCGCGTTTGCCAATCCCGCTCGCCAGTTCCGATCGCAGGGGGGACATCAGACGCTCGACCCCGCCGGCGGGAAGGGCCGGAGCTTTGCCATTTCCCCCGGGTGATGCTATGTCGCCCCATCGACAAGAAGGCCGTATCCGCACCGCGATCGACGGCAGACAGAAAGACGACGCCAGCCGTGAAGGACAGGACGAAGCGCGACGGCAAGGGTCGCGACGCGAAAAGCCGCAATGGGCAAAGCGCGAGTGCGAAGGGTCCCGGCAGCAGAGGCGCGGGCGACAAACCCGCCGGCAGCAAAGGCCGCTCGGACGCGCCTGCCGCGCTGCGCGGCCCCGGCAAAGCCTTCTCGCCCTCCCTAAGCGAACCCAAGGTCCCGAAGCCTGCGCGCGGGCCGCGCCCCGACGCGCCGATCGCCGCGGAGGCCAAGGGCCGGCCGGAGCAGGGCCATGCCCCCGAGACGCGGGAGGCCATGCCCCCGCTGCCGCCGCGCCGCCTGTGGACGGGCGACAAGCCTGCCGAGCGCGTGCCGGTGATCCTCGAAACAGTTGCTGATGGCAATGGGGAAGGGGCCGGCTATCATCTGATCGACAGCGGCGACGGGCTGAAGCTCGAGCAATATGGCCCCTATCGCATCGTGCGTCCCGAGGCCCAGGCGCTCTGGCCCAAGGGGCTGGACGAGGCGGTCTGGGCGCGGGCCGATGCGGTTTTCACCGGCGATACCGACGAGGACGGCATGGGCCGCTGGCGCTTTCTCGATGCGCCGCTTGGCGAGACCTGGCCGATGCGCCTGCTCGACACGGATTTCCTCGGCCGTTTTACCGCCTTCCGCCATGTCGGCGTCTTTCCCGAGCAGCTGGCGCATTGGCGCTGGGTCAAGGACCAGGTGGAGGCGGCGAAGACCAGGCGGGCGAGGCCCGTGCGCGTGCTCAACCTGTTCGGCTATACCGGTGTCGCCTCGCTGATCGCGGCAAAAGCCGGCGCCGAGGTCACCCATGTCGATGCCTCGAAGAAGGCGATCGGCTGGGCGCGGGAGAACCAGGCGCTCGGCCGGGCCGAGGAGCTGCCGATCCGCTGGATCTGCGACGATGCGATGAAGTTCATCCAGCGCGAGGAGCGGCGCGGCTCGGGCTATGACATCATCCTCACCGACCCGCCGAAATTCGGCCGGGGACCCAATGGCGAGGTCTGGCAGCTGTTCGATCATCTGCCGGGCATGCTCGACCTCTGCCGCGCCATCCTCTCGCCCGAGGCGATCGGCCTGGTGCTGACGGCCTATTCGATCCGGGCAAGCTTCTATTCGATCCACGAACTGATGCGCGAGACCATGCGCGGCGCCGGCGGGCGGGTCGAATCGGGCGAGCTCATTCTGCGCGAGGCAGGCCTTGCCGGCGACGAGCCGGGCCGCGCTCTGTCCACTTCTCTCTTCAGCCGATGGATTGCCCATGACGAATGAACGCGCCGGGGAGGGCCCGGGACGGGTCGGCCAGGTGAAGGAAATCACCAGCCTCTCCAACCCGATCATCAAGGACATCAAGGCGCTGGCGCTGAAGAAGACGCGCGACGAGACCGGAAGCTTCATGGCCGAAGGGCTGAAGCTGGTGATCGACGCGCTGGCGCTCGGCTGGACCATCCGCACCCTGGTTTACTCCAAGGAAGCCAAGGGCAAGCCGCAGGTGGAGGACGTCGCCGTCCGCACCGTGGCCAAGGGCGGTCTGGTGCTGGAGGTCAGCGCCAAGGTGATCGGCGCCATCACCCGGCGCGACAATCCGCAGATGGTCGTCGGCATTTTCGAGCAGAAGCTTACTAAGCTCGACAGCCTGCGGCCGACACTGGGCGAGACCTATGTCGCGCTCGACCGGGTGCGCGATCCCGGCAATCTCGGCACGATCATCCGCACGGCGGATGCCGCCGGCGCCTCCGGCGTGATCCTGATCGGCGAGACCACCGATCCCTTCTCGCTGGAGACCGTGCGCGCCACCATGGGCTCGGTCTTCGCGGTGCCGGTGATCCGCGCCAGCCAGGCGGATTTCCTCGCCTGGCGCCGCAAGGCCGACGTCTCGATCGTCGCCACGCATCTGGCCGGTGCGGTGGACTACCGCACCATCGACTATAAGAAGAAGCCCGTCGTGCTGTTGATGGGCAATGAGCAGCAGGGCATTCCCGACGAGCTGGCCAAGGCGGCCGATGCGCTGGCGCGCATTCCCCAGGCCGGGCGGGCCGACAGTCTCAACCTGGCGATCGCCACCGGCGTCATGCTGTTCGAGGCGCGCCGCCATCTCCTCAGCCTGGAGGCGCGCGGATGACGGCGGACGGCAAGCCCACGCTCTTCTCCCGCCCGCTCCCGATCGCGCTCTTCATTCTGGTGGCTCTGGTGCTCGACCAGGCGATCAAATGGGCGGTCGACCAATATCTGCCCTTCGAGCAGGCGGTGCATGTCATGCCGATGCTCGCGCTCTATCGCACGCATAATTACGGCGTGGCCTTCTCCATGCTGTCAGAAATGGAAGGCTGGTTCATCGTCGGCATGCGGCTTTTCGTCGTCGCCTTCGTGCTCTGGCTGTGGCGGCGCACACCGAAGGATCGGTTCTTCGCCCATCTCGGCTATGCCATGATCATCGCCGGCGCGATCGGCAATCTGATCGACCGTTTCCTGCATGGCTATGTCATCGACTATGTGCTGTTCTATACGGCCACCTGGTCCTTCGCCGTCTTCAATCTGGCGGACAGCTTCATCACGCTGGGCGCCGGCGCGATCGTGATCGACGAGATCCTCCATGCCCGGCGGGTCAAGGCTGCGAAGGCACAGACGGGCGATTGACGGTTGCGGAGGCGGCATCGCCTGCCGCCGGCTGGGCTTGGAAGGGAAATCGAAAGGCTGCTCTGTTATGCAGTCCTTATGAACGCCTCAGCCCTTTCCCTGATCGGACGGTTGCGCCGGGCCGCGCGCGCGGCACGGGCCGGCTGGCGCGGCGCGCTCGACGCGGCCGCGGGCCCCGGCGCGCTTGCCGCGGGCCAGAAGGCGGAGGACAAGGAGGGGGCGTGCGAGCCGTCCTATCCTGCGCAGGATGCGCCGATGAGCGCGCGGCTGGTGGCCACCGTCGCCCATGAACTGCGCACCCCGCTTGCCGGCATTCTCGGCATGGGGCAATTGCTCTCGGAAACACCGCTCAATGCGGAGCAGCGCAACTACCTCACCCAGATGCGCGACAGCGGCGCGGCGCTCTCCCGGCTGGTGGATGATCTGCTCGATCTCTCCTCGCTGGCCGCCGGGCGCTTCGAGCTCACGGCCGTGCCGACGGAAATCCGGGTGCTGGTGGAGCAGGTGGTGGAGATGCTCGCCTATCGCGCCCATGCCAAGAGCATCGAGGTGGCCTCCACCGTGGATGCATCGGTGCCCGAACATCTCCTGCTCGATGGCGCAAGGCTGCGCCAGATCCTCTTCAATCTCGTCGGCAATGCGGTGAAATTCACCTGGCACGGCGGCGTGCTGGTTTCTGTTTCTTATGAGGACGGGGCGCTGGCGATCGCCGTGCGCGACAGCGGCCCCGGCATGAGCGATGGCGAACAGGCGCGTCTGTTCAAGGCCTTCGAGCGCGGCGAGGCGGGCCGCCAGACGCTCGACAGCTCGGGCCTCGGTCTTTCCATCGCCTGGCGCATCGTTGCGGCCTTCGGCGGCACGCTCGACGTGACGAGCCGGCTGGGAGAGGGCAGCACCTTCCTCCTCAAGCTCCCCTGCCGTCCCGAGGGGGACGCCACGTCGCAGCGCGACCGGGCGAGGCTCCTCGTGCCGTCGCGCGTCTTGGTGCTGGCGCCCGAAGGTCCGGCGCGCGAGGCGCTGCTCGCCACCATCGCCACGCTCGGCGGCCTGTGCCGGTCCGCCACACGACAGGACGAGGCGGTCGCGGCCTGGCATGCGCTGGAGGAGGGGGGCACGGTCACCGACATCATCGTCGATCATCGCGTGGCGGCCGTCTTCCATGAGCTTCTCGTATCCTTTCCGGCGCTCGGACGGGTGGAAACGCGGCGCACCTATCTGGTCAATCCGGAGGAGCGGATCGTGCGACCGCTGAACCGCCGCGACGGCTATCGCAGCTGGCTCGTCCGTCCCTTGCGCGAACGATCGCTGATCGAAGTGCTGAGCGGGCGGATGCAGGGCATCGAGGTGCGTGACGCGATCAACGACAACCAGCCGGTCTTCCGCGCCGCGGCACCCTCTTCTGTCGGCCCGTCTTCCCTTGGCCGCTCTCCTGATGGTCAGGGGCCCGCGACCATGTCACCGCCGGTCGCCAATCAGGACAGACCGGCCGGCATTCTCGTGGCCGAGGACGATGCCGTTCAGGGCATGCTGCTGTCGGCCATGCTGCGGCGCGCCGGCCACCGCGTTCATCTCGTCACCGATGCGCCATCGCTTCTGGCGGCGCTGCTGCCGGGCGACGGCCTGCCCGTGCGCCCGGTTCTGGTGCTGACCGATCTCAACATGCCGGGCGGGCGCGGCGTCGAGCTCATCCGCGCCATCCGCGCCCGGGCCCTGACCCCGGACGGGCGGCCGCTGCCGCTCGTGGTGCAGACGGCCGACAGCGACGCCGCCGTTCTGGCGCAACTCGAGGCGGAGGGCGTCTCTGCCGTTCTGGCAAAGCCGGCTAATGCCGACGCCCTCGCGCTGCTGCTGGAGAGATTGCTGGACAGGCCGGACCGTTGATAGCGTCAGGTTCGCAATAGTCCTGTTCCGGCTCACGGCCCGCATCGCAAGCTCCGCCAGGAAGTCCAGCCTGTTCAGTCAGATGGCGGTTGGGCCGCTCTGGGAGCCTGTCCTGTCTCGCCCTGTCTTGCCGATGTCGTCATGCTTTTGTCGCCAAACCGTGATTTAAGCCGGCAAAGGCAGCGGGGGCTGTTTGGCGACGTCTCGAAGGCGTGCTGAAGGACCAGAACGGCAGACAAAGGGGACAGATCATGAGCGATGCAATGATGATGGCAAGACCTGCGGCTGCCGAAGGCCTGGCAAAGGTGGACATGCTCTCGGCTCTGACGCCGACCAAGCATCTGGCCGATGCCGATCTTCTCGGCCGCATCGGCACGCTCGAAACCCGGATTGCCCGCAATGCCGCCGAGGTCGATGCGGCCCAGGCCGTGCGCTATCAGGTCTTCGTCGAGGAGATGCATGCCGGCGTGGCCAGCGACCATGCTGCGCGCCGCCGCGACGTGGACTCCTGGGACGATGTCTGCGACCATCTTCTGGTGCTTGACCGCGCGATCGAGGGCGACACGACCGACCAGATCGTCGGCACCTACCGCCTGCTGCGCCAGGATGTCGCCGAGCGCGGCGCCGGCTTCTACAGTCAGAGCGAATTCGACGTCAACACGCTGATCGCCCGCCATCCGGGCAAGCGTTTCATGGAGCTCGGCCGCTCCTGCGTGCTGCCAGCCTACCGCACCAAGCGCACGCTGGAACTGCTCTGGCAGGGCAACTGGGCCTATGCGCTCAAGCACCGCATCGACGTGATGTTCGGCTGCGCCTCCTTCCACGGCACCGATCCGGCAAGCCATGCGCTGGCGCTGTCCTTCCTCCATCATCACCTGACCGCGCAGGGGGAATGGGAAGCCCATGCCCTGCCGGCGCTGGCCGCGTCGATGAACCTGATGCCGCTCGACGCGATCGACACCCGCAAGGCGCTCTCCGCCATGCCGCCGCTGATCAAGGGCTATATCCGCCTCGGCGCCAAAGTCGGCCATGAGGCCGTCGTCGATCACGCCTTCGGCTCGACCGACGTTCTGATCGTCCTGCCGATCGAAAGCATTTCCGGGCGCTACCTGTCCTATTACGGCGCCGACGCCAATCGTTTCGGCGCGCAGGAATCCTGAATGCTGTGATTGCTTTGCCGGCTTAGGATCCGCATGCGTCGGATCGCCGGTCTGGCGTCATGAACACGCCCGGTGATATAAACAGGCCAAGTCACATGAATGGGCAAGGGGCGGGTGCCAGGCATCCGCCCCTCTTTTGTTTCTAGCTCGTGGCCTTGTAGGCGGCGAGCGCGGCCATGTTGACGATGTCGGATTCGCGCGCCGCCATGCTGACGATCTGCACCGGCTTGTCGAAACCGACCAGCAGCGGGCCGATCACGGTGGCGCCGCCGAGCTGCTCCAGCATCTTCGTCGTGATCGAGGCCGAGTGGATCGCCGGCATGACCAGGACATTGGCGGGGCTGGAGAGACGGCAGAAGGGATATTGCGCCATCACCTCTTCGCTCAGCGCGACATCTGCGCCCATCTCGCCATCATATTCAAAGTCGATTCGCTTGCCGTCGAGGATCTTCACCGCCTCGCGCACGCGCTGCGACCGCTCGCCCGAGGGATGGCCGAAGGTGGAATAGGCGAGGAAGGCGACGCGCGGGACATAGCCGAGCTTGCGGGCAAGCCCTGCGGCCTCGATGGCGATCTCCGCAAGCTCCTCCGCCGAGGGCATGTCATGCACGGCCGTGTCGGCCACCATCACGGTGCGGCCACGGCACAGCGCCAGCGAAACGCCGATGACGCGGTGGCCGGGCTTCTTGTCGAGGCAGCGGCTGACATCGTCGAGCGCGGTGGCATAGTTGCGGGTGATCCCCGTGACCATGCCGTCGGCATCGCCGAGCGCCACCATGCAGGCGGCGAAGTGGTTGCGGTCGTGGTTGATCAGGCGCTGGGCATCGCGGAAGAGGAAGCCCTGGCGCTGCAGGCGGGCATAGAGATAGTCCGTATAGGCCGCCGTGCGGGTGGAGATGCGGGCGTTCACCAGCTGGATGCCGGGGCGGTCGAGGTCGATTCCCTCGCGCTCGGCCGTTTCCAGCATCCGGTCCTCGCGGCCGAGCAGAAGCGCGGTGCCGAAGCCCTGATTGGCATAGGAGATCGCCGCGCGCATGACCTGGGCTTCCTCGCCCTCGGCAAAGACGATGCGCTGCGGATGGCGGCGCACCCGCTCGTGGATCGTGGCGAAGGTGGCGGCGATCGGGTCGCGCCGGGCCGAAAGCTGGCGGGCATAATGGTCGAGATCGGCGATCGGCCGGCGGGCCACGCCGCTGTCCATGGCCGCCTTGGCCACGGCAACCGGGATCGACGAGATCAGCCGGGGGTCGAACGGTACGGGGATGATATAGTTCGCGCCGAAGCGGGGGCGGTTGCCCTGATAAGCGGCGGCGACATCATCCGGCACGTCGGTGCGGGCAAGGTCTGCCAGCGCCTGGGCGGCGGCGATCTTCATCGCCTCATTGATGGTGGTGGCGCGCACATCGAGCGCACCGCGGAACATATAGGGGAAGCACAGAACGTTGTTGACCTGGTTGGGATAGTCGGAACGCCCGGTGGCCACGATCGCATCGTCGCGAATGGCCGAGACTTCCTCCGGCGTGATTTCCGGATCGGGATTGGCCATGGCGAAGATGATCGGGCGCGGGGCCATGGAGCGGATCATCTCGGGCGAAAACGCGCCCTTGGCCGAAAGGCCCAGCACTACATCGGCGCCGTCCATCGCTTCGGCCAGCGTGCGCCGCTCGGTCGGCACCGCATGGGCCGACTTCCACTGGTTCATGCCCTCGGTGCGGCCCTGATAGATCACGCCCTTGGTGTCGCAGAGAATGACATTCTCCGAGGCAAAGCCCATGGCCTTGATCAGCTCGATGCAGGCGATCGCCGCAGCACCCGCGCCATTGCAGACGAGGCGGGTGGTCTTCAGGTCGCGCCCGGTCAGCGACAGCGCGTTGATCAGGCCGGCGGCGGCGATGATGGCGGTGCCGTGCTGGTCGTCATGGAACACCGGAATGTCCATGATCTCGCGCAGCTTCTGCTCGATGATGAAACAGTCGGGCGCCTTGATGTCTTCCAGATTGATCCCGCCGAAGGAGGGGCCGAGGAAGCGCACGCAATTGATGAATTCGTCGACATTCTCGGTATCGACCTCGAGGTCGATGGAATCGACGTCGGCGAAGCGCTTGAACAGCACCGACTTGCCTTCCATCACCGGCTTGGAGGCGAGCGCGCCCAGATTGCCGAGACCGAGGATCGCCGTGCCGTTGGAGATGACGGCCACCATGTTGCCGCGCGCGGTATAGTCATAGGCCGTCGCCGGATCGGCAGCGATCGCCTTGACCGGAACCGCGACGCCCGGCGAATAGGCCAGCGAGAGATCGCGCTGCGTGGCCATCGGCTTGGTCGGGGTGATTTCCAGCTTGCCCGGGCGGCCGCGCGCGTGAAAATCCAGCGCTTCCTGGTCGGTGATCCCGGTGGGCTTGCGGCCGACCGATTCCTTCATCTCCATGGTCTTCTCCAGCTGCTTCTTCTGTGGGCGGCACGTGGGCGGACGTTCTTTCCGGTTGTCTTCTATAAACAGCGATGGGTACTGTGCCACCAGTTTTTTACCTTGGAACAGCTTTTCCTTGAATATGCAGCTCAATCCGCAGTCCGACGTTCTCTCCGATGCCCGGCTCATCTCCGATGACAGCCGTGCCTCGGCCACGCCGATGATGGAGCAGTATATCGAGATCAAGGCGGCCAATCCCGGCTCGCTTTTGTTCTACCGGATGGGCGACTTTTACGAGCTGTTCTTCCAGGACGCGCTGGAGGCGTCGCGCGCGCTCGGGATCACGCTGACCCGGCGCGGCCAGCATCTGGGCCAGGACATTCCCATGTGCGGCGTGCCGATCCATGCGGCCGACGATTATCTGCAGAAGCTGATCGCGCTCGGCTACCGCGTCGCCGTCTGCGAGCAGATCGAGGATCCGGCCGAGGCGAAGAAGCGCGGCGCGAAATCGGTGGTCAAGCGCGATGTGGTCCGGCTCGTCACCCCCGGCACCATCACCGAGGACAAGCTGCTCTCGCCAGGTGACGCCAATTACCTGATGGCGCTGGCCCGCATCCGCGCCGGTGATGAGCCGGCTTTCGCGCTCGCCTGGATTGATATTTCCACCGGCGTCTTCCGCGTGGCGGAAACCACGCAGACCCGGCTCCTGGCCGATATCCTGCGCATCGATCCGCGCGAGCTGATCCTCGCCGACAGCCTGTTCGAGGATGCCGAGCTGCGCCCGTCGATCGATCCGCTCGGTCGGGTGGCGGTGCCGCAGCCGGCCGTGCTGTTCGACAGCGCGACGGCGGCCGAGCGGCTGGCGCGCTATTTCTCCGTCGCCACCATGGATGGCTTCGGCACCTATTCCCGCGCCGAGCTGGCCGCCGCCGCTGCCGCTGTCGCCTATGTCGAAAAGACCCAGCTGGCCGAGCGCCCGGCGCTCTCCGTGCCCGAGCGGGAAGCCGGCGCAGCCACGCTGTTCATCGATCCGGCGACCCGCGCCAATCTCGAAATCGCCCGCACGCTTTCCGGCGAGCGCGCAGGCTCCCTGCTCAAGGCGATCGACCGCACGGTGACGGGCGGCGGCGCCCGGCTGCTGGCCGAACGGCTGATGTCGCCCCTGACCGATCCCGAGGCGATCCGCGCCCGGCTGGACTCCGTCTCGACGCTCATCGATGCGCCGCGTCTGGTCACCGATCTGCGCGCGGCGCTGCGCCAGGTGCCGGACATGCCGCGCGCGCTGTCGCGTCTGGCGCTCGGCCGAGGCGGCCCGCGCGATCTCGGCGCCATCCTCGCCGGTCTCTCGGCGGCAAGGGCCGTCGGTGCGGCGCTTGCCGGGGCCGATCTGCCGCAGGAGCTTCATGCGGCCCGCGCAGTGCTTGATGCCTTGCCCGAAGCGCTCGGCACCCGCCTCGCCGCCATGCTGGCCGACGACCTGCCGTTGTTGAAGCGCGACGGCAATTTCCTGCGCGAGGGGGCGGATGGCGAACTGGACGAGGTCCGCGCGCTGCGCGACCAGTCGCGCCGGGTGATCGCCGGGCTGCAGCTCGACTATTGCGAGGAGACCGGCGTCAAATCGCTGAAGATCAAGCACAACAACATGCTCGGCTATTTCATCGAGGTGGCGGCACCCCAGGCGGGACCGCTCACCGAGGGGCCGGAGGCCAAGGCCCGCTTCATCCACCGCCAGACCATGGCCAATGCCATGCGCTTCACCACAACGGCGCTGTCGGATCTGGAAACCAAGATCGCCAATGCCGCCGACCGGGCGCTTGCCATCGAGCTTGCCGCTTTTGATGCGCTGTCGGCCGACGTGCTGGCGGAAGGCGAAGCGATCAAGGCGGCGGCGGCCGCGCTTGCCGTCATCGACGTGTCCTCGGCCCTCGCCGTCCTGGCCGAGGAACAGGCCTATTGCCGGCCCGTGGTCGACCGGTCGCTGCAGTTCAACATCGTCGGTGGCCGCCATCCCGTGGTCGAGCAGGTGCTCCGGCGCGGCAGCGGCCCGGCCTTCGTCGCCAATGATTGCGATCTCTCCGCAAAGCCAAAGGCCGGCGGCGATGGCGAGGGCCATGGCGCAATCTGGCTTCTGACCGGCCCGAACATGGGCGGCAAGTCGACCTTCCTGCGCCAGAACGCGCTGATCGCCATTCTCGCGCAGATGGGTTCCTTCGTGCCGGCGGGGCAGGCGCATATCGGCGTGGTCGACCGGCTCTTCTCCCGCGTCGGCGCCTCGGACGATCTGGCGCGCGGGCGCTCCACCTTCATGGTCGAGATGGTCGAGACCGCCGCCATTCTCAACCAGGCGACCGAGCGGTCGCTCGTGATTCTGGACGAAATCGGCCGGGGCACCGCGACCTTCGACGGGCTGTCGATCGCCTGGGCGGCGGTGGAGCATCTGCACGAGGTCAACCGCTGCCGCGGCCTGTTCGCCACCCATTTCCATGAGCTGACGGTGCTCTCGGAAAAGCTCGCCCGCCTGTCCAACGTCACCATGCGGGTGAAGGAGTGGGACGGCGAGGTGATCTTCCTGCACGAGGTGGGTCCTGGTGCGGCCGACCGGTCCTATGGCATTCAGGTCGCCAAGCTCGCCGGCCTGCCGCCCTCGGTCGTCACCAGGGCGCGCGATGTGCTGAACAAGCTCGAGGATGCCGATCGCAAGAACCCGGCCAGCCAGCTGATCGACGACCTGCCGCTGTTCCAGGTGGCGCTGCGCCGCGAGGAGAGCCGGCGCGCCGAGCCCTCCAAGGTCGAGACGGCGCTGAAGGCGCTGAACCCCGACGACATGACCCCGCGCGAAGCGCTCGACGCGCTCTATGCGCTGAAGCGTCAGATGGGCTGACAGCTGACGGGCAGTAGCCGGATTTGCGGACCCGGCAACGCTGGCAGCGACAGTCCTTGAAATGATATGACAGACAGGGACCCTCTGCCGTTTCGTCCCCTTCCTTTCGACCGCGATCATGGTAAAGGCCGTGCCGGAACATGATCGAGGTCGTGCGCGTGCTCTCCATTCCCCTGCCATTCCTCGCCGGCCTCGTCATCGCGCTGACGCTGCATGCCAATCTCAAGGGCGTCTCGGCGCCCGGACCGCGCTGGGTCTTCACCGCCTTTCTCATCTTCTATGCTCTGCAGGGGCTCATCGTCGGCCTGCGCTTCGGCTATGGCGTGGAGGCGCTGGCGCCGGTGCAGCCGGTGACGGCGGCGGCCATGCCGCCGCTCGCCGCGCTCGCCTTCCTGATGCTGGCGGACCGCCCGCCGCAAAGGCTCTGGCTGCATGCGCTGCCACCGGTGCTGGCCGGGCTCGGCGTCCTGCTCTTTCCCCCTGCCGTCGATATTGTGCTCTTCGCCACGTTCGTCACCTACGGGCTGGCGCTCTGGCGGGTGGCGCGCGGTGGCGAGGCGGCTGCGGCCGAGGCGGAAATCTCGCGCATGCTGCCAATCCTGCGCACGGCGCGGCTGACCGCCGTGCTGATGCTCTATTTCGCGCTGACCGATGCCATGCTGTCGATCTACACGCTGTTTGCCGGACGCGCGGTCGTGCCGATGGCTGTGGGGCTGATGAATATCGGGGCGATCGTGCTGGCGCTGCTGTCCTATCTGGCGCCGGTCGCCGTCGCGCCCTCCGCCCGTTCCGACGCTGGTCTGGCGCCCGACGCGACGCCTGCTACTGTCGCCACACCGGCAGAGGCGGCAGAGGATGCCGCGTTGCTGCGCCAGATCAATGCCGCGCTCGATGCCACGTTCCGCGACGAGGCCCTGACACTCGCCCGGCTGGCGCGCAAGGCCGGCCTGCCGGCGCGCACGGTGTCGGCCGTCATCAACCGCGCGACCGGCTATAATCTCTCGCAATTCGTCAACAACCGCCGCGTGGCCGAGGTCTGCCGCCTGATCGAGACGGAGGACCGGCCCCTGACCGCTCTGATGCTGGAGGCAGGCTTTTCCACCAAATCGAACTTCAATCGCGAATTTCGCCGTGTCACGGGGCTCTCCCCGTCGCAATATCGTGCGAAGATGCGCAGGAGCGCTGCCGCGCGCGCTTGACCGCGAGGCGCAGCGCGAACATATCGTCCCCATATCATCGGCCGGCCCCGTGGCTTCGGGTCATGATTTGGTCACCAGCTTCGCCGATGGGGCAGAGGCTGACGGGACTTGAAATCTGTTGGCAAGGCATTGGGCGTTATAAGCCCTGAGAAGCCGGGATCGATGCGGCCCGCGATCGATCGGAGAGGGCGCCGCTCAAGCGACGCCATGGACGGGCGAAAGGTTGGATCAGCATGTCAAAGCCGCGGCAGGCCATGGCGCCCGAACGCATCGAGCAGATGGCGACGGACCGGGAGGCGACCCTGCCGGAAGGGCTGATCGATCTTGCCGCGCTGAAATCCAGGGTCGAGTTCATCGCCTCCGTCCATGCCGATCAGCCGGACCAGCGCCGCCAGGCGCTGATGGCGCTGTTGAAGGAGGCCAATCTCAAGGGGCGCGAGGTCGCCCGCCGCATGCTGATGGAGGATGGCAGCGGGCTTGCCTGTGCAGCCCGCATCTCGCGGCTGCAGGACGAGCTGATCACCGTCCTTCATGATTTCGCGCTCGCCCATGTGTTCAACGGTCTGGCAACACCGGCGGCGCAGCGCATCGCCGTGGCGGCCGTCGGCGGCTATGGCCGCGGCACGCTGGCGCCGGGCTCGGATATCGATCTGCTCTTCCTGCTGCCGGCGCAGAAGGCCGCCTGGAGCGAGCCGGCGATCGAATTCATTCTCTACGCGCTTTGGGATCTCGGCTTCAAGGTCGGTCATGCCACCCGCACCATCGAGCAGTGCATCACGCTGTCTCGCGAGGACATGACCATCCGGACCGCCATTCTGGAGGCGCGCTGCATCTGCGGCAACCGGCCGCTCGCCGCCGATCTGGAACAGCGTTTCGACCATGAGGTCATCCGCAACACCGGCCCCGACTTCATCGCCGCCAAGCTGGCCGAGCGCGACCAGCGCCATCAGAAGGCCGGCGACACGCGCTATTTGGTGGAGCCCAACGTCAAGGAGGGCAAGGGAGGCCTGCGCGACCTGCACACGCTCTTCTGGATCGCCAAATATTACTACCGCGTGCGTGACGCCGCCGATCTGATCAAGCTCGGGGTTCTCTCGCGACAGGAATACAATCTCTTCCTGAAGTCGGACGATTTTCTCTGGGCGGTGCGCTGCCACATGCACTTCCTGACCGGCAAGGCGGAGGAGCGGCTGGCCTTCGACATCCAGCCGCAGATCGCCGAAAGCTTCGGCTATCAGGCCCATCCGGGCCTGACCGCGGTCGAGCGCTTCATGAAGCACTATTTCCACGTGGCCAAGAATGTCGGCGATCTCACGCGCATCTTCTGCGCCGCGCTGGAAGACCAGCAGGCCAAGGAACTGCCGGGCTTTGCCGCCACGCTGGCGCGCTTCCGGCGGCGCACCCGCAAGATCCCCGGCTCGCTCGAATTCGTCGACGATGGCGGCCGCATCGCGCTCGCCAGCCCGGACGTCTTCCGCCGCGATCCGGTCAATCTGATCCGCTTCTTCCACATCGCCGATGTCAACGGGCTGGAATTCCATCCCGCCGCGCTGAAGCAGATCACCCGCTCGCTGGGGCTGATCACGCCCTCTTTGCGCGAAAACGAGGAGGCCAACCGCCTTTTCGTGTCGATGCTCACCTCCAAGCGCGATCCCGGCCTGATTCTCAGGCGCATGAACGAGGCGGGCGTGCTGGGCCGCTTCATCCCGGATTTCGGCCGCATCGTCTCGATGATGCAGTTCAACATGTACCATCATTATACGGTGGACGAGCACCTCCTGCGCGCGCTCGACACGCTGGCGCGCATCGACCAGGGCAAGGACAAGGACATCCATCCGCTCGCCGTCGAGCTGATGCCCCATGTCGAGGACCGCACCGCGCTGTTCGTCGCCGTACTGATCCATGACGTGGCCAAGGGCCGGCCGGAGGATCATTCCGCCGCAGGCGCCCGGGTCGCGCGGCGGCTTTGCCCGCGCTTCGGCCTGACGCCGAAGCAGACGGAACTGGTCGCCTGGCTGATCGAGGAACATCTGACCATGTCGATGGTGGCGCAGACGCGCGATCTCAACGACCGCAAGACCATCGTCGATTTCGCCGAGCGCGTGCAGTCGCTCGAGCGGCTGAAGATGCTGCTGGTGCTGACAGTCTGCGACATTCGCGCGGTGGGCCCGGGCGTGTGGAACGGCTGGAAGGGCCAGCTTCTGCGCACACTCTATTACGAGACCGAGCTGCTGCTCTCCGGCGGCTTCTCCGAAACGCCGCGCAAGGAGCGCGCCGCCCATGCCGCGCGCCGCCTGGAACAGGCGCTGACGGATTGGGATCCGGCCGCGCGCTCGGCCTATGTTGCCATGCACTACCAGCCCTACCTGCTCTCGGTGGCGCTGGAGGACCAGCTGCGCCACGCCCGCTTCATCCGCGAGGCAGACATCGACGGGCGGGCGCTGGCGACCATGGTGCGCACCCATGAATTCCATGCGATCACCGAGATCACCGTGCTGGCGCCAGACCATCCGCGCCTGCTGGCGATCATCGCCGGCGCCTGTGCGGCCGCCGGCGCCAACATCGTCGACGCCCAGATCTTCACCACGGCCGAGGGCCGGGCGCTGGATACGATCCTCGTCACGCGCGAATTCCCCGTGGAGGCCGACGAGTTGCGCCGCGCCGCCAATATCGGCAAGCTGATCGAGGAGGTTCTGGCGGGCCGCAAGCGCCTGCCGGAGGTGATCGCCAGCCGCACCAAGGGACGGCGCCGCAACAAGACCTTCACGCTTGCCCCTTCCGTCACTCTGTCCAACACCCTTTCCAACAAGTTCACCGTGATCGAGGTGGAATGCCTCGACCGCACCGGCCTGCTCTCGGAAGTCACCGCGACGCTCGCCGATCTCTCGCTCGACATCACCTCGGCCCACATCACCACCTTCGGCGAGAAGGTGATCGACACCTTCTATGTCACCGATCTCGTCGGCCAGAAGGTCACCAACGAGAACCGCCAGGCCCATATCGCCCAGCATCTGCGCACGATTCTGGCGGGTGAGACGGACGAGGCCCGCGCGCGCCTGCCCTCCGGCATCACTCCGCCGCAGCCGGCCACACGGGTGGCCGCGCGCAAGGCGAAGGCCTGACGGAGGCCGAGCCGGTGTCCGCTTTTGCGGGCCTGTTCGTGACGGGCCTGTAAACCGGGAGCCGGATTTCCCTTTCGGGCGGGAGGCTTGAAGGTCCGCAGCGCGCTGCCGGATGGATGCCCGCTTTGCGCAAATCCTGTTTTGCCTGGAGTGTCACCACAAAACCGCTGCACAGTTCGCGTCGCATGCTTTATGAGGTGCGTCCGCAGCGCGTTGCATGGCCTTGTGGTTTTGAGGCGCGCGCGGATGCCATCGTCTTTCCGGGCTGCGCCGGTCCCGCCACGGCGCGCGCAACAGTGAGCTGCTCTCGACATGAGCCTTGTGAAGAAATTCGCCACCGTCGGCGGCGCCACGCTGGGCAGCCGCATTCTGGGCTTTACCCGCGAAACCATGATGGCGGCCGCGCTCGGCACCGGTCCGATGGCCGATGCCTTCTATGCGGCCTTCCGCTTTCCCAATCTTTTCCGCCGGCTGTTTGCCGAGGGCGCCTTCAACGCCGCCTTCGTGCCGCTCTTCGCCAAGGAGATCGAGACCCATGGGGTGGACGGCGCCAAGCGTTTTTCAGAAGAGGTCTTCGGCGTCCTCTTCACCGTGCTGCTGCTGATCACCGTCGTCATGGAACTGGCCATGCCGCTGATCGTCGCCTGGGTGATCGCCCCCGGCTTCGTCGGCGATGCCGAGAAGTTCGACGTGACGGTCAAGCTGGCCGTGGTGATGTTTCCCTATCTCATGTGCATGTCGCTCACCGCCATGCTCTCGGGCATGCTCAATTCGCTGCAGCATTATTTCGCCGCGGCGATCGCGCCTGTTTTCCTCAATGTCGCGCTGATCGGCGCGCTGGGCTATGGCCTGTGGACGGGGGCGGACCCGCTGACGACTGCCTGGTGCCTGGCCTGGGGCGTTCTGGTGGCGGGCCTTCTGCAGATGGCCGTGCTCTATGCCGGCGTGCGCCATGCCGGCATGCGGCTTTCCTTCAAGCGGCCGCGCATGACGCCCAATGTGAAGCGCCTGCTGGTGCTGGCCCTGCCGGCGGCCGTGACCGGCGGCATCACCCAGATCAACCAGATCATCGGCCAGATGATCGCCTCCACCAAGGAGGGCGCCATCGCGGTGCTGCAATATTCCGACCGCGTCTACCAGCTGCCGCTCGGCGTCGTCGGCATCGCGGTGGGTGTCGTGCTCCTGCCGGAGCTGTCGCGCGCCCTGCGCGGCGGGCATCTGAAGGAGGCCGGCAATCTTCAGAACCGCTCGCTCGAATTCGTGCTGTTCCTGACGCTGCCGGCCGCTGGCGCGCTCTGGGTCATCTCCGACCAGATCGTGCGCGTGCTCTACGAGCGCGGCGCCTTCTCGCCCGAAACCACGCAGACGGTCGCCTCGGTGCTGGCGATCTACGGCCTTGGCCTGCCGGCCTTCGTGATGATCAAGGCGCTGACCCCCGGCTTTTTCGCCCGCGAGGACACGCGCACGCCAATGCGCATCACCGGGATCTCGGTGATGGTCAATTGCGCGCTGGCCGTCTCGCTCTTCCCGATTCTCGCCGAACGCGGCATCGCCACGGCCGAGGCCACCTCCGGCTGGCTGACGACCATCATGCTGTTCGTCACCCTGGTTCGGCGCGGCCATTGGGACTGGGACAAGGCGCTGTTCTCGCGCGCCATCCGGCTCTGCATCGCCACCGGCGTCATGTGCGTCGTGCTAGCCTATGCCTCGGATGCGCTGCAGCCCTGGCTGCAGCCGGGCTCCAAGCTCCTTCACCAGCTCGGCGCACTCTGCGCGCTGATCGGCTTGTCGATGCTGGTCTATTTCTCGCTCGCCTTCCTGATCGGCGGCGCCGATCTCGGCATCATCCGGCGCAATGTGAAGCGCAAGGGGGCAGTAGAAAAGTCATAGGAGGGCGCAGCAGATGGTCAGCCGGATCTCGCTGGTGACGCTGGTTGTCGATGATTATGATCGCGCCAAATCTTTCTATTGCGATGCACTGGGATTCGAGTGCCGTTCGGACGTGATGCTGGATGATGGCAAGCGCTGGGTTGTCATTGCACCTACAGGCGCCGAAAGCGGTCTCTTGCTGGCCCGCGCGGATGGCGCGTCTCAGGAAGAGACGATCGGGCGACAGACTGGAGGGCGCGTCAGCTTTTTCCTGGAAACGGATGATTTTGCGCGCGACCACGCAGAATTTCTGGCGCGCGGCGTTCGTTTCGAGGAGCCGCCGCGCCATGAGGCTTACGGAACCGTCGCCGTCTTTGTCGATCTCTATGGCAACCGTTGGGATCTGATTGAACCTCGCTACGCCGAAACGCCGCCTGCCTCTTGATCGCCCCGGGGCCGTCATGCATAAGCGCCGGCAAGCAGGCGCACGTTGCCGCGTGCCGGAATTGCCGTGCCCGATGGCCGGTCCGGGGCAGGCGCGACGATGGCATGACAAACACGATGCGAGCGGTGCAGCGACCCTTTTCGTCGCGGCCCTTCGCGAGCCGACCGAGGTCCTCACCATGTCCCAGTTTCCGCCGCGCGTCTTCTCCGGCGTCCAGCCGACCGGCAATCTCCATCTCGGCAATTATCTCGGCGCGATCCGCAAGTTCGTGGCGCTGCAGGACAACAATGACTGCATGTATTGCGTGGTCGACATGCATGCGATCACCGCCCAGCTGGTGCAGGGCGACCTGATCGGCCAGACCCGCTCGATCGCCGCCGCCTTCATTGCCTCGGGCATCGACGCCAAGAAGCACATCGTCTTCAACCAATCGACCGTGCCGGAACATGCCGAGCTGGCCTGGATCTTCAATTGCGTGGCGCGCATCGGCTGGATGAACCGCATGACGCAGTTCAAGGACAAGGCCGGCAAGGACCGCGAGCAGGCCTCGCTGGGGCTCTATGCCTATCCGAGCCTGATGGCCGCCGACATTCTCGTCTATCGCGGCACGCACGTGCCCGTCGGCGACGACCAGAAGCAGCATCTGGAACTGGCGCGCGACATCGCCATGAAGTTCAATCTCGACTTTGCCGAGAAGATCCGCGCCTCGGGCTACGGCATCGACATCACCGTCGGTGATGAGCCGGTGCATGCGCTCTTTCCCATGGTCGAGCCGCTGATCGACGGTCCGGCGCCGCGCGTCATGTCGCTGCGCGACGGCACGAAGAAGATGTCGAAGTCCGACCCGTCGGACCTCTCCCGCGTCAATCTGATGGACGATGCCGAGACGATCTCCAAGAAGATCCGCAAGGCCAAGACCGATCCGGATGGCTTGCCGAGCGAGATCGACGGTCTTGCCGGCCGGCCGGAAGCTGACAATCTCGTCGGCATCTTCGCCGCGCTCTCCGACCGGACCAAGGCCGATGTGCTCGCCGAATTCGGCGGCCAGCAGTTCTCGGTGTTCAAGCCGGCTCTGGTCGATCTGGCCGTAACAGTGCTTGCGCCGATCACGGCCGAGATGCGCCGTCTGATGGACGACACCAGCCATATCGACGCCATCCTCAAGGATGGCGGCGAGCGTGCCCGCGCCCGGGCCGCAGAAACCATGGCCATGGTGCGTGAGGTCGTCGGCTTCTTGCGCTGATCCCCGACTGCTGATCCTCGGCGCGGAGCCCTTGGCTTGACCCCGTGAAATCAGGGGGCGGCGAAAATCCGCCCTTGCGGGGCGCCGCCGGCTTTGCCACAGTCCAGCCATGGTTTCGACAAGACTCTCCCGCGCGGAAGGCCATCGCCGGAAATTCCTGGCGGTTATCGACGATACGCCCGAATGCAGCCGGGCGGTTCACTATGCCGGACGGCGCGCCAAGCATTCAAGCGGCGCGCTGGTTCTTCTCTATGTCATTCCCGATGGCGATTTCCAGCAATGGCTGGGGGTCGAAGGCATCATGCGGGCGGAAGCGCGCGCAGAGGCCGAGGCGACTCTGGCGAGGATCGCCCAGACCGTGCGCGAGACCATCGGCATCGAGCCGGAAATGGCGATTCGCGAGGGGCTCGCCACCGAGCAGATCAACAAGCTGATCGACGAGGACCGCGACATCGCCATTCTCGTTCTGGCTGCCGGCTCCGCCAAGGATGGCCCGGGCCCGCTGGTCTCCTCCATCGCCGGCAAGGCCGCCGCCTTCCCGATCCCCGTCACCGTCATCCCCGATGCGCTGACGGATGCGGAAATCGACGCGCTGACGTGAGTGCAGCGCTGCTTGTGGGGCCGGCGGGGTCGTGTCTTCAACTGCGCCGGAAAACTTGACTGCAATCCCCATCTTGAAGCTGCGCGGCGAGAGGCGTATATCCAGTTTAGAAATTTTCTAAACCCCGCAGGACATGGCATTCTTCGCCTGTCCGCGACCGGAGCGCGATCGAGCGATGTTCATCCAGACCGAATCCACCCCCAATCCCGCCACGCTGAAGTTCCTGCCCGGGCGCGTCGTCATGGAAACCGGCACGGCCGAGTTTCGCGACGAGGATGAGGCCAATGCCGGCTCGCCGCTGGCCGCGCGGCTGTTCCGCGTGCCCGGCATCACCGGCGTCTATTTCGGCTATGACTTCATCACCGTGACCAAGGACGGGCAGGACTGGCAGCATCTCAAGCCCGCCATTCTCGGCTCGATCATGGAGCATTTCATGTCCGGCCAGCCGGTCATGGCCGGCCCGCGCGCCGAGGCGACGGATGCCGAAGGCGAGTTCTTCGACAGCGGCGACGAGACCATCGTCGCCACGATCAAGGAGCTGCTAGAAACCCGTGTGCGTCCGGCCGTGGCCCAGGATGGCGGCGACATCACCTTCAAGGGGTTCCGCGACGGCACGGTGTTTCTCAACATGAAGGGCGCCTGCTCCGGCTGCCCGTCCTCCACCGCGACCCTGAAGCACGGCGTGCAGAACCTGCTGCATCATTTCATCCCGGAAGTGCGCTCGGTCGAGGCCGTCTGAAACGGGCCGATAAAGCCCGGCGCGGATTTCCTTCCGCGCCCCCATCCTCGCTTCGGCAAAAGACCGGAAACAGCGGTTGCCAAAACCGGCTCCGGCGGGGCAATAGACGATCATGATCGTTCTTGCACTGGATACGGCGGGCGCGGATTGCCGCGCCGCGCTTTTTGACGCCGATGCCGGCCGGATGCTGGCCGTTGCAGGCGAGCGCATCGGCAAGGGGCACGCCGAGCGCCTTCTCGCTTTCATCGATGCGGCGCTCGACAGCGCCGCCCTCGATCTTTCCGCTGTCGATCGCATCGCCGTGGCGGTCGGCCCCGGCTCCTTCACCGGCATCCGCGTCGGCGTGGCGGCCGCGCGCGGTTTTGCTTTGGCGCTGGAGCGCCCCGTGGTCGGCATCTCCACCCTTTCGACACTGGCCTGGACGGCGCAGAAACAGCAGGAGGCCGGCGATGTGCTGGTCGCCATCGACGGTCGGCGCGAGGATCTGTTCTGCCAGACCTTCGGGGCCGATGGTGCGCCCGCCAGCCGTCCGGCGCTATGGCCGCTTGCCCAGGCACGCGATTATTTTGCCGGCTATCAAGGATCCGTCGTCGGTTCCGGCGCGGCCCTGCTCGCCGGCGCGCCCGATGTGGTGAGCGGCCAGACGGTGCAGGACAGTGTCGAGATCGAGGCCCTGGCGCGGCTCGGCGCGCTTGCCGATCCCGCTGCGGCGCCCGCCCGCCCGCTTTATCTGCGCGGGCCGGATGCCAAGCCGCAGGAGGGCTTCGCCATCGCCCGGCAGCCGTCTGCCCAGCAAGAGGGTGGGGCATGACGCTGATCGACCAATGGCTGCGAAAGCCCGACTTCGAGATCGTCGCGCTGCGCTCGGCCGATCTGCCCGAGGTCGCGCTCTGCCATGCCGGCCGCTTCCCCCATCCCTGGGGTGAGGACGAGATTCACGCCTTGACCGGGCAGGCTACCGTCTTCGGCTTTGTCGCGCGCCAGACCAATGCGCTTCTCGGCCGCCCCGCGCTTGGTGGCTTCGTGCTGACGCGCGCCGCCGGCGGGGAGGGGGAGATCCTCACCATCGCCGTGGATGCGCGCTACGGCCGGCTGGGGATCGGCTGGCGGCTGATGCGCGCGGCCTTGGGCGAGGCCCGTCGGCGCGGGGCCGAGAGCCTGTTCCTCGAGGTGGACGAGACCAACCAGCCCGCCATCGGCCTCTATCGCCGGCTGGGCTTTCAGACGGTCGCCACCCGCAAGGCCTATTACAAGGGCGCCGACGGCACGCGCACCGGCGCACTCGTCATGCGGCTGGATCTTTGAGGGGGCGGCATGGTCAACCGGCTGCGCATCGCGCTCGTGCTCCTGACTCTGGTGCTGGTCACCGCGCTTCTCCTGCCGGCCCAGCTGATCTTTCTCTGGTGTGACTGGCCCGCGCGCCGGCGACTGCCGCGTCTCTGGCACCGCATCGCCTGCCGGCTTCTGGGGCTGAAGGTGCATGTCCATGGGCGGGTCGAGACCGAGCGGCCGCTGATGCTGGTTTCCAACCATGTCAGCTGGAAGGACATTCTGGTTCTGGGCGCGATTGCCGACGTGGTGTTCGTCGCCAAGGCGGAGGTGCGCGACTGGCCGGTCTTCGGCGTGCTGGCGCGGCTGCAGAGCACGATCTTCGTGGCACGCGAGGAAAAGCGCCGGGCCGGCGAGCAGGCGAACGAGATCGGCCGGCGCATGGCGGCCGGCGAGATCGTCGTCCTGTTTCCGGAAGGCACGACCTCCGACGGAAATCGGCTCCTGGAGATCAAGAGCGCGCTGTTCGGGGCCGCCACCTCCGCGCTTCCGGCCTCGCCCACCGGCATCGTCCATATCCAGCCGGTCTCGATCGCCTATACCCGCGTCCACGGCATGCCCATGGGCCGCTATCACCGGCCGATCGCCGCCTGGCCAGGCGATGTAGAACTCGTGCCGCATCTTCTCGGCGTGCTGAGGGAAGGGGCGATCGATGTCGAGGTCGATCTGGCTCCGGCGCTGCCCTATGATGCGAAGAGCAACCGCAAGACCACGAGCCGCATGGTGGAAGGTGCCATCCGCGCCATGCTGACGGCGCGCCTGCGCGGACGCTGACACCCATGGCGCCGCCGCGGCCTTGCCACGCACGGCCTTTCTCCGCGCCGCCTTCATTTCCGGGCATTTTTGCGCTATGAGCCGCGCCATGACCGAGATCTCCGACATTCTGGCCGCTCCGCCGGCCCCCCAGCCGACCCTGGACCCGGACCATGCGCCGGCCCCTGAAACGCCTGCGCCGCGCAAGGTCTTTCTGAAGACCTATGGCTGCCAGATGAACGTCTATGACAGCGAGCGCATGCAGGATGCGCTGGCCCGCGATGGCTATGAGCCCTGCGACAGCGAGGCCGAGGCCGATCTCGTGCTGCTCAACACCTGCCACATCCGCGAGAAGGCGGCCGAGAAGGTCTATTCCGCGCTTGGGCGTCTGCGTGAGCTGAAGAAGAAGAAGGCGGCAGAGGGCAAGGTGATGACCATCGGCGTGGCCGGCTGCGTCGCCCAGGCCGAGGGCGGCGAGATCCTGCGCCGCGCGCCCTCCGTCGATCTGGTGATCGGCCCGCAGACCTACCATCGCCTGCCGGAGGCGCTGGCCCGGGTTAAGCAGGGCGAGCGCGTGCTCGAAACTGATTATGCGCTCGAAGACAAGTTCGAGCATCTGCCGGCGCCCAAGCCTGCGGCCACGCGCGCGCGCGGCGTCACCGCCTTTCTCACCGTGCAGGAAGGCTGCGACAAGTTCTGCACCTTCTGCGTGGTGCCCTATACCCGCGGTTCCGAGGTCTCGCGCCCGCTGTCGCGCGTGGTCGGCGAGGCCGAGCGGCTGGCCGCATCCGGCGTGCGCGAGCTGACGCTTCTTGGCCAGAACGTCAATGCCTGGCATGGCGTGGACGATGCCGGCAAGGAGCTCGGGCTTGGCGATCTCCTGCGCCGGCTCGCCGAAATTCCCGGCATTGCCCGTCTGCGCTACACCACGAGCCATCCGCGTGACATGGACGATACGCTGATCGCGGCCCATCGCGATCTGCCGGCGCTGATGCCCTATCTGCATCTGCCGATCCAGTCCGGCTCCGACCGCATTCTCAAAGCCATGAACCGGCGCCACAAGGCGGCGGATTACGTGGCGCTGGTTCAGCGCATCCGCGCGGCACGGCCGGATCTGGCGCTCTCAGGCGATTTCATCGTCGGCTTCCCCGGTGAGACGGAGGAGGATTTTCAGGCCACGCTCGATCTGGTCGAGGCGGTCGGCTATGCCCAGGCCTTCTCCTTCAAATATTCCACCCGGCCGGGCACGCCTGGCGCCGATCTTGCCGACCAGGTGGACGAGGCGGTGAAAGCCGAGCGGCTGGAGCGGCTGCAGGCGCTGCTTTTCAGCCAGCAGCAGGATTTCGCGAGAGGCTGTATCGGCCGCACCATCGACCTTCTGCTGGAAAAGCCGGGCCGCATGCCCGGCCAGCTCATCGGCCGCTCTCCCTGGCTTCAGTCGGTGAATGTTGATGCAAAGGGCGTGGAAATCGGTGACATTATCAGGGTACGAATCACGGGCGCCGGCCCTAACAGTCTGTTTGCGGACGTGTTAGGCTGACGCGGACGGTCGGTCCCCGCTTTCAGGAGGACCTGGCCGTTTCGCTCACATTCCTCAAAGGAGCTTTGCTGCTTGAACGGACACGAATTGGTTTCCTCCTCGCCGCGCCAGTCGAAGACCTCTGCGACCGACGTCAATCACTTCGTGCTTACCTTTGAGAACAATCGCTTCGCCAGCGCGCTGTTCGGTCAGTTCGACGAGAACCTCAAGCTCATCGAGCAGACGCTTCATGTCGAGGCCCGCCCGCGCGGCAATTCGGTGGCGATCTCGGGCGATGTGGTGGCCACCAATCAGGCCCGCCGCGCGCTCGATTATCTCTATGGCCGCGTCCAGAAGGGTGGCAGCATCGAGGCGTCGGATGTCGAGGGCGCCATCCGCATGGCGATTGCCGCCGACGACCAGCTGCAATTGCCGACCATGGAAAAGAAGGCGAAGCTCAATCTGGCGCAGATCACCACACGCAAGAAGACCATTGCTGCCCGCACCCCGACGCAGGATGCCTATATCCGCGCGCTGGAGCGCTCCGAGCTGGTCTTCGGCGTCGGCCCGGCCGGCACCGGCAAGACCTATCTGGCCGTGGCCTATGCCGCCCAGCTGCTGGAGCGCGGCGTTGTCGATCGCATCATCCTCTCGCGTCCGGCCGTCGAGGCCGGCGAGCGCCTGGGCTTCCTGCCGGGCGACATGAAGGAGAAGGTCGATCCCTATCTCCGTCCGCTCTATGATGCGCTCTATGACATGATGCCCGGCGACAAGGTGGAGCGGGCGATCACCGCCGGCGTCATCGAAATCGCGCCGCTCGCCTTCATGCGCGGCCGCACGCTCGCCAATGCCGCCGTCATCCTCGACGAGGCGCAGAACACCACGACCATGCAGATGAAGATGTTCCTCACCCGTCTGGGCGAGAACGGCCGCATGATCGTCACGGGCGATCCGAGCCAGGTCGACCTGCCGCGCGGCGTCACCTCCGGCCTGGTCGAGGCGCTGCAGATCCTGAGGGAAGTCGAGGGCGTCTCGGTCATCCGCTTCAAGGATGCCGACGTGGTCCGCCATCCCATGGTCGCCCGCATCGTGCGCGCCTATGAGGCGCAGACGGCCGTGCCGGATGCGAGCCTTTCCCCGTCGCCCCGGAACGGCTGATGTCACGCTTCGACATTCAGCTGAGCCGGGAGGCGGACGCCTGGGCGCCGGAAGAGGCGCTCGAGGCGCTCGCCACCCGTGTGATCGAGGCCGCCGCCGATCATCTGGCGGTGGCGGAGGGGCAGCCCTTTCAGGAGGCGCCGTCCGAGCTGTCGCTGGTCTTCACCGATGACGAGAGCGTGCGCGCGATCAATGCCGAGTGGCGCGGGCAGGACAAGCCGACCAACGTGCTGTCTTTCCCCGCCTTTCCGGTAGAGCCGGGCGATATGCCGGGCCCGATGCTCGGCGATATCGTGCTCGCGCAGGAGACGATCGCGCGCGAAGCCATCGATCTCGGCAAGCCTTTCGAGGAACATCTGAGCCATTTGCTGGTTCATGGATTTCTCCACCTTCTCGGCTATGATCACATCGATGCCGAGGAAGCGGAGGAGATGGAGGCCCTTGAGAGTAGCATTTTGATCGGAATTGGCCTATCTGATCCCTATGGGGATAGTGATCCCGTTTGACGAACTGGAACAATGAGCGATTTTCGGACAGAGCCGGCCGCGGCTGTTACGGACGAGGCGGATCCCGCCAGTCAGGACGAAACGGGCAGTAGCATCACCGGCGCCGCGCAGGATGGCGCCTGGAGTGAGACGACCACACGGCAGGAGGGCGCCCGGCCAGAGTCCGCGAGGTCAGACTTCGCCCGGCACGAGCCGAGCAAGCCGGCCGTCTCCTTCTGGAGCAGGGCCGCGCGCATCTGGCGCGGCGCCTCCGCGCCCAATCTGCGCGAAGACCTCGCAGACGCGCTGATGGCCGATCCCGGCACGGACACGGCCTTTTCGCCCGCCGAGCGGGCCATGCTCAACAATATTCTGCGGTTCCGCGAGGTGCGCGTCGAGGATGTGATGATCCGGCGCGCCGAAATCGAAGCAGTGGATCTCTCGATCACGCTCGGCGATCTGTTGATCCTGTTCGAGGAGTCCGGCCGCTCGCGCATGCCGGTCTATCACGAAAGTCTCGACGATCCGCGCGGGATGGTCCATATCCGCGACCTTCTCGCCTATATCACCAAGCAGGCCCGCAATCGCCGTCGAGGTTCCAACCGGCCGGCTGCGCCCGCCGCCAATGGCGAGGACAAGCCCGAAAAGCCAGTGCGCCAGCCGCGCCCGAGCTTCGATCTTGGCCGCGTCGATCTGATGAAGACGGTGGAGGAAGCGGGCATCATCCGCCAGGTTCTCTTCGTGCCGCCCTCCATGCATGCTTCCGATCTGATGCAGCGCATGCAGGCCGCCCGCATCCAGATGGCGCTGGTCATCGATGAATATGGCGGCACGGATGGGCTGATCGCGCTTGAGGATATCGTCGAACTCGTGGTCGGCGATATCGAGGACGAGCATGATTCGGAGGAGGTGATGTTCGCGCGGACCTCCGATGATATTTTCGTTGCCGATGCCCGCGTCGAGCTCGAGGAGATCGCCGCCGCCATCGGCCCGGATTTCGACGTGCGCGAACAGCTCGAAGATGTCGATACGCTTGGCGGCCTGGTCTTCAACACGCTCGGCCGCATCCCGGCGCGCGGCGAGGTCGTCCAGGCGATTCCCGGCTTCGAGTTTCAGGTGCTCGATGCCGATCCGCGCAGGGTCAAGCGCGTGCGCATCGTGCGCAAACGCATCCCGCCTGCCCGCCGCCGCCCGCGTGACGGCATGGCGGACGGTCAGGAGCTGGCCAGCGAGGCCGGCACGGGGTCGCAGGGCTGATGCTGCCAGACCTTCCGGGAGCGCGGCGTGCTGCGCTCCCGATGCGGTTTTCCATCACGACAGCCTGCGACGTCGAGCGCCTTCCGTCAGATCGCCGTCCGGACGGGGCCATGCAGCCGCATCGGCCTTGCGCAAGCGGGCGAATATAAGCACGAGGCCCTGAAGCATCGGCCGCGCGAAACGCCAAGGCCGAGACCCGCAGGGAGACGAACGCGATGGATGGGATTGCAGGGCGGATCATGCTGCTCTCCGGCTGGCGCCGTGCGGCACTGGCGATCGCGGCCGGCCTGCTGACGGTCCTGGCGCTGCCGCCTTTCTCCATCTTCGCCGCGCCCTTCATCAGTTTCCCTATTCTGGTCTGGCTGATCGACGGTCTGCCGGCCGACCCCGCCAGAGGCGTGCTACGCCGCTATCTGCCGGCCTTCTGGACCGGCTGGTGCTTCGGCTTCGGCTATCTGGCCGGAGGGCTCTGGTGGCTGGGCAATGCGCTGCTTGTGGAGGCGGACACCTTTGCCTGGGCTCTGCCGCTCGCTGTTCTCGGCCTGCCTGCGGTTCTGGCGATCTATTACGGTCTGGCCGGTCTCCTCGCCCGCATCCTTTGGTCGGAAGGCTGGGGGCGGATCGCCGCGCTGGCCGCAAGCTTCGGTCTGGCCGAATGGCTGCGCGCCACCGCCTTGACCGGCTTTCCCTGGAATGCGATCGGCTATGCCGCCATGCCGGTGCCGCTGGCCATGCAGTCGGTGAGCCTCATCGGGCTGATGGGCATGAATGTCGCCGCGGTCTTCGTCTTCGCGGCGCCGGCGCTCGTCGGCACGCGGCGCGGGCTCGCTCTCGGCCTCATGATTGCCGCCCTGCTGGTTGCCGGCCATCTCGGCTTCGGCCTGTGGCGGCTTTCCACACCCTCCGGCCCGCCGCTCGATCCGCCAATGACCCTGCGCGTGGTTCAGCCGGTGATTGACCAAGCGCAAAAGCTCGATGATGCGGCGCGCGCAGCAATCTTCGAAACTCATCTGGCTCTCAGTGCCGCCCCTCCGGCAGAGGGCGGCCGCCGGCCCGATGTGATCGTCTGGCCGGAAACGGCCGTGCCCTTCATCCTGACCGAAAATCCCGACGCGCTGGCGCGGATCGCCGAGGTGCTGCAGGAGGGGCAGGTGCTGGTCACCGGCGCCGTGCGCACGGAGGATGCCGGAGCGGGCCTGCCGCCGCGCTACTACAATTCCATGATCATGATCGATCATCAGGGTCAGATCATCGGCGCGGCCGACAAGGTGCATCTCGTGCCCTTCGGCGAATATCTGCCGCTGGAGGATCTGATTTCCGCCGCCGGCCTGCATGCGGTGGCCGCCGCCATGCCCGGCGGCTTTTCCGCGGCCGCCCAGCGCATGCCGATGACCCTGCCGGGCGGGCGCATTCTCTACCCGCTGATTTGCTACGAAGCGATCTTTCCAGCCGAGATCGGCGACGATGCTTTGGCCTCCGCAGCGCTTCTCAACGTCACGAATGATGCCTGGTTCGGCGACACGCCCGGGCCTTATCAGCATTTCCTCCAGTCCCGGTTGCGCGCCGTTGAAACCGGCGTGCCGATGGTGCGCGTGGCCAATAGCGGCATCTCCGCATCGATCGATCCGTTCGGACGCGTGCAAAAAGGGCTGAATTTCGGTGTTGCCGGCGCTTTCGATGTCGATCTGCCACCGCGTGCAGCGCCGATCTTCCCCCCTTCGGGGCAGGCCAGAAATGGTCTTATTCTTCAATTGATTGCGCTTGCGGTTGCAATTTTTTCGCGCATGAGTTTTGTTTTTCGAGAGAATTGACCGAAAACCCATGAGATTGCATAGTGGCCGCCGCCATTAAAGCCTTAACCTCTATGAGGCAGGGGGCCTTGCTTTGTCAGTTGCGGACGGCTGGCACGGCGGCTTTCTGTCTGTTGGTCGGAGGGGAAAGAAAGCGCATCGATTGATAGGAACCCACAATGATTGAGAACAAGAAGAAGCCCAATCCGATCGACATTCATGTCGGCAGTCGGATTAGGCTCCGTCGGACCATGCTGGGGATGAGCCAGGAGAAGCTGGGCGAAAGCCTGGGGATCACCTTCCAGCAGATCCAGAAATACGAAAAGGGTACGAACCGCGTCGGCGCCAGCCGCCTTCAGAATATTTCGTCGATTTTGAATGTACCGGTTTCTTTTTTCTTTGAAGACGCTCCGGGTGAAAGCAATGCAGCCAGCCCGTCCGGCATGGCCGAAGCCGCCAGCTCCAACTATGTCGTCGACTTCCTGTCGTCCTCCGAGGGTCTGCAGCTGAACCGCGCCTTCGTGAAGATTGCCGATCCCAAAGTGCGCCGCAAGCTGGTCGACCTCGTCAAGGCGCTGGCATCGGAGAGTGACGGCGAATGACCCCTCCACGTCGCGGGAGCCTTTCCCGCGACGTGCCTTCCTGCCAGAGGCCGACCTGCCGGCTCCTGCCGGAGGCCGAAGTGGCCGAGCGGCCTTTTTCCGACGGATTCGACTGTCTGACGGCGCAATTCGCCCCGCCCTGATCGCCAAAGGGCAAAAACCGCCCGGGCTTCAGGCCTTCCTGACCGGCGCGCTAGGTGAAAGTCGGCGATCCATCCGCCCCGTCGATGGCGACCTTGCAACAGCGGGGAAAAACCATCTCCATCACAGCATATAAAGATATATATATGTCCTTGTATCCTTTCGGGGGATGGACTAGGAACGTCGGAGCGATTTTTCATTGAGGGGACGTCCCGCATGCGCGCAAATTATCTGTTCACCAGTGAGTCCGTGGCGGAAGGCCATCCGGACAAGGTCTGCGACAGGATCTCGGACGAAATCGTCGATCTGGTCTATCGGGAAGCGGCCCGCACGGGTGTCGATCCCTGGACAGTGCGCATCGCCTGCGAGACGCTGGCCACGACCAACCGGGTCGTCATCGCCGGCGAGGTCCGCCTGCCCAAGAGCCTGATGAAGACCGACAAGGCCGGCAACGAGGTCATCAACCCGACCAAGTTCAAGGCCGTCGCCCGCAAGGCGATCCGCGAGATCGGCTATGAACAGGACGGTTTCCATTGGAAGACCGCAAAGATCGACGTGCTGCTGCACTCGCAGTCCGCTGACATCGCCCAGGGCGTCGACAATGCCGCCGACCGCCAGGGTGACGAAGGCGCTGGCGACCAGGGCATCATGTTCGGCTATGCCTGCCGCGAGACCGCCGAGCTGATGCCGGCGCCGATCTATTATTCCCACCGCATCCTGGCGCTCCTGGCCGAGGCTCGCAAGAAGGGCGAGGGCGATGCTGCCCATCTCGGCCCCGATGCCAAGAGCCAGGTGACCGTGCGCTATGCCGATGGCAAGCCGGTGTCCGTTGCCTCCATCGTCCTGTCCACCCAGCATCTCGACGAGAGCTGGGATTCGGTCAAGGTGCGCGAGGTCGTCGAGCCCTATATTCGCGAAGCGCTGCACGACATCGAGATCGCAGACGATTGCCAGTGGTACATCAATCCGACCGGCAAGTTCGTCATCGGCGGACCGGACGGTGACGCCGGTCTGACGGGCCGCAAGATCATCGTCGACACCTATGGCGGCGCCGCGCCCCATGGCGGCGGTGCCTTTTCCGGCAAGGACACGACCAAGGTCGACCGCTCGGCCGCCTATGTCGCCCGCTACCTCGCCAAGAACGTCGTGGCCGCCAATCTGGCCGACCGCTGCACCATCCAGCTGTCCTACGCCATCGGTGTGGCCCAGCCGCTGTCGATCTATGTCGACCTGCACGGCACCGGCCGCGTGACGGAGGATCAGGTCGAGGCGGCAATCCGCAAGACCATCGATCTCTCGCCCTCCGGCATCCGCCGCCACCTGAACCTGAACAAGCCGATCTATGCCAAGACCTCGGCCTATGGCCATTTCGGCCGCAAGGCCGGCCGTGACGGCTCGTTCTCCTGGGAGAGGCTGGATCTGGTCAAGCCGCTGAAGGACGCGCTGAAGGCGGCCTGAGCCGCCTGCGCCATGCCTGCCGGCAGCCTTGCCCTTGCGCTCTGCCCTTGACGGGCGGGGCGGCATGGACGAAAGGAAGCCGCGCCGCGCCCCATCTGGGGCATCGGACCGAAAAGTGGGAACCGGTTTTCGGGAAAATCCGATGCTCTCGCGGGGCGGCGCGCTTCGAAGGGACCTATGACATGAGTGATGAGCAACGCGGCAGCCGATCGACCGAGGCCTTCTTCGGCCGGCGCAAGGGCAAGCCGCTGCGCCCCATGCAGGCCTCCCATCTGGAAACCCGCCTGCCGGATCTCAAGCTCGACCTTTCCACGCCCGCGCCCGGCGATCTCGCCACCTTGTTTCCCGTGCCTGTCTCGCGCCTG
The DNA here is from genome assembly GCF_001938945.1 of Xaviernesmea rhizosphaerae. GTDB lineage: Bacteria > Pseudomonadota > Alphaproteobacteria > Rhizobiales > Rhizobiaceae > Xaviernesmea > Xaviernesmea rhizosphaerae. The sequence continues at coordinate 230,916 of NZ_MKIO01000040.1, read as the reverse complement.
CGGCTGGAAATCGGCTTTGGCGGCGGCGAGCATCTGATCCACCGCGCTATCACCGAGCCGGACACCGGCTTCATCGGCGTCGAGCCCTTCGTCAATTCCATGGCGAAGCTGATCGGCCATATCGAGGAGGCCGGCGCGCGCAATATCCGTCTTTACGACGACGACGCGACCCAGGTGCTGGACTGGCTGCCTGAAGGCGTGATCGACCAGATCGATCTTCTTTATCCCGATCCCTGGCCCAAGCGGAAGCACTGGAAGCGGCGTTTCGTCTCGAGCGTCAATCTCGACCGCTTCGCCCGCGTGCTCAAGCCCGGCGGCCTGTTCTGCTTCGCCTCCGACATCGACACCTATGTCAACTGGACGCTGCTGCACTGCCGCGACCATGAGGCCTTCGCCTGGACGGCCAAGGCTTCCCCGGACTGGCTGACGCCCTTCGAGAACTGGCCAAGCACGCGCTACGAGGCTAAGGCCCGCCGCGAGGGTCGCTCCTCCGCCTATCTGACATTCAAGCGGGTCTAAAGCCTCGGACCCAAAAGTGGACACCGATTTTCGCGAAGCTGTACGCCTTGTGCGCAGGGCGTTCGCGTGGCGCCGCTGGCCCTTGAGCATGGGCGCGCGATGCGTCAAGCGGCGACCGCAAGGCGCGGCGCCGCTCTCGATCATCTGAAAAAGGGGAGACAGGAACTCGGGTGGCCCGCGCGAGGGAACGAGGGACTGAGGCGGGCCCCGAGAAATACGGGCGACACGAGGGTCGCCCGAGGTGACCGGCGAGGCGTCTGCGCCGCCGGTCAGGCATGAGTTTCAGTCAGGGATCAATGCAGCGTGACGGTCTTCAGATCGTCTTCGGCTGCCTTGAAGAAGGTGGAGGAGCGGTTGTCGGTCAAAAGGATCGGCGTGCCGTCGGCGCCGAACAGCGCCCAGAGATCCAGGCCGGGTTCCATGTTGGGAGCTTCGGGGAAGCAGCGGGAGACTTCGTCAGAACGCATTTTGCGGATGTAGCCGACTTCACCGGCGCCCAGATGCGCAAGATCCGACTTCGAGAGGCGGTTGCTGACGTGTTTCAATCCCATCGGTCCCATGCTCCGTTCTTCAGCGCTTTTGACAGTCCCTGCCATTGGCGCCTCCGTCTCCGTTTTTGCTTCGGGCGTGCGAATGATCCGTCCCCGAATCAACCGCCCGAAACCTGCAAGGCCCGGCCTCACAGGATTATCAGTCTGGGACCAAAATATTAATTTTCTTTACCATGCGCTGCGGTTCTGGGCGGATCAGGTCGATTGACAGGAGGCCATTGCGAAGTTCGGCCTTGACGACCTGCATTCCGTCCGCCAGCACGAACATGCGTTGGAACTGCCGCGCGGCGATGCCGCGATGGAGGTAGTCGCGTTCGATGCCCGGCTCTGTCTGCCGGCCGCGAATGACCAGCTGGTTCTCCTCGGTCGAAACCTCCAGATCCTCCTCGGAAAACCCCGCCACCGCGAGCGTGATGCGCAGCCGGTCGGCTTCGTTCTGGTCGCCGCGAATGCGCTCGATATTATAGGGCGGATAGCCGTCATTGCCCTTGGCCACGCGTTCGATCGTCTGACCCATGGCATCGAAACCGACGAGAAACGGACTGGTGAAAGGAGGCAGGCGCGTCATGGTGCAGGGTCCCGGCAGCTGGCCATGAGGACCGGAGCGCCAAGCGAAACGGCTGTCTCTCCCGTCCTGCGGCAGTTCAAAGCGACGATTGCAGGGCCTTTTCAAGCAAGCGCCCGGCAGGGGGAATATGGGCATGGCCAAAGACCGCTGCAAGATTGCCCGATGGCTCGTCCCCAGGTGACGCAAGGCCTGCCGGACCTGCGGCCTGCCCCTTGCGAAAACCGGATTTCCTTTTTCGAGCGATGATCCCGTTTTTGTCCTTGCAGCGGTTTTTTCCGAAAACCGGTTCCCACTTTTCGGTGCGATGCTCTAAGCAGGACGGACAGAGCTGATCCAGACAGGAAGGGAAACGCCGTGGCGCCGCGCAAGATCATCATCGACACCGATCCGGGGCAGGACGATGCTGCCGCCTTGCTTCTGGCTCTGGCCAGCCCTGACGATCTCGATCTCCTCGCCATCACCACCGTCGCCGGCAATGTTCCGCTGACGCTGACGACGCGCAATGCCCGGGTCGTCTGCGAGGTCGCGGGCAAGCGCGACGTGAAAGTCTATGCCGGCTGCGACCGGCCGATGAAGCGCCAGCTCGTCACCGCCGAGCATGTCCATGGCAAGACCGGGCTTGACGGCTTCGAGGTGGACGAGCCGACCATGCCGGTCGAGGAGGCCCATGCGGTCGATTTCATCATCGAGACGCTGCGGTCCGCCGAGCCGGGCACCATCACACTCTGCACCCTGGGTGCGCTGACCAACATCGCCACCGCGCTGACCAGGGCGCCGGATATCGCCCCGCGCATCCGCGAACTGGTGATGATGGGCGGCGGTTTCTTCGAGGGCGGCAACATCACGCCTGCGGCCGAGTTCAACATCTATGTCGATCCCGATGCGGCCGAGATCGTGTTCAAGTCAGGCGTTCCGATCGTGATGATGCCGCTCGACGTCACGCATCAGGTGCTGACCCTGAAGCGCCGCGTCGATCGCTTCCGCACTATGGGCACGCGGGTCGGCGACGCCATGACCGGCTGGCTGGATTTCTTTGAGCGGTTCGATGTGGAAAAGTACGGTAGCGATGGCGGCCCGCTGCATGATCCGACGGTGATCGCCTATCTCCTGAAGCCCGAGCTCTTCAGCGGCCAGGCCTGCAATGTCGAGATCGAAACCGTCTCGGACCTGACCGTCGGCATGACGGTGGTCGACTGGTGGCAGGTGACAGGGCGGCCGCACAATGCGCTCGTCATGCGCGAGGTCGATGCCGAAGGCTTCTTCGAACTGCTGACCGAGCGTCTGGCGACGCTCTGACGCAAAAAAAGGCCCTCCCGGTTGGGGAGGGCCTCGACGCCGCAATGGGCGTGGGAATGGCCTGACGGCTTAACGCCACCACTTGGTGTAGCTCGGCTGCGGCTGGCTGGCTGCGCCGATGACATAGCCGACCAGAAGGCCGAGGGCTGCGGTGAGCGCCAGAACGCTGCCGGTGGCGGCGGGATGCTCGCGGGCAACTTCGGCGATGGCCTGTCCTTCGGCCTTGACCTGGCGCACGGCGTTGCGGGCGGCGGGTGCCGCGGCTTCCAGCGCTTCCTCGGCCTTGGCGCGAGTGTCGCTGTAAGCCTTGGCGCCCTGGGCCGAAACGATCTTCGACAGGCGGGCCACTTCGTCGCGCAGGGCGTTGATGTCCTGTTCGGGGTTAATGCCGTTATGGGCCATGACAATCTCCTTGGGTTCGAGGCAGCGGCCGTCTGGCGGGATCGGGACCGTGCCGGCTTCATGCGCACAGTCTCTCGGCGGTCGATGCTGCAGAGCGAAAGTCGCGGGTTCGGCCTGAAAACGTGATGGACCGGGCTTGGTTCCATCACGCTTTGCTGATCAAGAAAAAGGATGGCTCCGCTGACGGCAGGGGAGGGCAGGCTTTCTCAGGCGGCTTCGATCTCGGCCGAATCCACATCGGCGGCCATGGGAATGGCTGGCTGAGCGCCGGGTGCCAGGCAGGCGAGCGAGCCGGCGATGGCGGCGCGGCGCAGCGCCCGCTCGAAGGAGAGGCCGTCATCGAGCCCGGCGGCAAGATAACCGCAGAAGGTGTCGCCGGCGCCGACCGTATCGACCGGGGTGATCGACAGGCCTGCGGCCTGATAGAACTGGCCGTCGCGGATGGCGATGACGCCGTCGGCGCCGAGAGTCACCACCAGCGTCTGCCCGGTTTCGCCCGAGAGACGCGCCATGGCCGCGCGACGCTCCTCCGGCGACAGGCCCGTGCGGCCGGCGAGGCGCTCGAATTCATGCTCATTGGCGACAACGATATCGGCGAGCCGCGAAAGCGCGGCGGCTTCCGGCGTCAGCGGCGCGGTGTTGATCAGCGAGGTGATGCCGGCGGTGCGCGCGGCCTTGAGCGCGGCCTCGACGGCGGCGGCCGGTACTTCGAGCTGCAGCATCAGCAGATCGCCGGCCGACAGGCTGGCGACCGCGGCGCGCGCCTCGCTCTCGCCGATCCGACCATTGGCGCCGGAAACGACCACGATCATGTTTTCCCCGTCGTCGCCCACCAGGATATGCGCCGTGCCGGTGGCCTCATCAACGGTGCCGACCAGTGACAGATCGGTGCCGGCCTCGGCCATCAGCGCCAGAGCGCCCTCGGCGAAGCTGTCTGCGCCGACCGCGCCCGCCATGCGCACCGCAGCGCCAGCCCGCGTGGCAGCCAGCGCCTGGTTGGCGCCCTTGCCGCCGGCAGCGGTGGAAAAGCCATGGCCTGCCACCGTTTCGCCCGGTCGCGGCAGCTGCGCCGTGGTGGCGATGAGGTCCATATTGATGGAACCGAAAACGGTGATCATGGGCGGTTTCCTCCTGAAGGAGGCATCGCCGGCCTCAAGGGCGCAGGCACGATGCCGTGTCTTTTCGTCATGTCGTTCGGCCACGAGAGCGGGCCTGAAATTGCGGGATCCGCCATTCGCGGGAGGGTCGTTCCGCTCGCGCCGAGCCTGAGGCGGGAGGGGCCGCAGCAGCCTGCCCATGCCTGCCCCGGCGCGGATGCGTGAGCCCTCCCGGCACGCGCGAATGCGGCGGCACACTGCCTTTCGCGTCAGTCCTCGTCAACCACCCAGAGCTTCAGCGCGCTTTGGCGCGGGCGGCCCTGATCGCCGGGGCCCTGCGGGGCCGAAGCAGAGGAGGAGGGCGTCGCCTGCGGCTGGGCCGGCGGCGGGCTTGCGACCGGGGCGGGGCCTTGCGTGTCGAGCTCCAGCGCCTCGATCCGGCCACCGCGCTTGCGCAGCTTGTCGGAGGAAATCAGGATGTCTTCGACATCGCGCTGGCTGGCGAGGAAGTGGCCCTGCAGCTTGCGCACCCGCTCGTCCAGCCGCCCGAGATCGGCCATCAGATGCACCACCTCGTCGCGGATCAGATGCGCCTGCTCGCGCATCGAGGCATCGCGCAGGATCGCCTGGATCACCTGGATCGATAGCAGCAGGAGCGAGGGCGAGACGATGACGATGCGGGCGCGCTGCGCCTTCTGCACGATCGCCTCGAAATGCTCGTGAATGTCAGCGAAGATCGATTCCGAGGGCACGAAGAGGAAGGCCGTATCCTGGGTTTCGCCCGGCAGCAGATATTTCGTGGCGATATCGCGGATATGCACCTCCATATCCCGGCGGAACTGCTGGGCGGCCTGGCGCTTCACCGCCTCGTCCTGGGCCGAGCGCAGCGTGTTCCAGGCCTCCAGCGGAAACTTGGCGTCGACCACCAGCGCCGGCTGGCCGTTCGGCATGCGGATGGTGCAGTCCGGCCGCGCGCCGTTCGACAGCGTTGCCTGGAAGGTATAGGCGCCCTGCGGCAGGCCGTCGGCGACGATGGTTTCCATGCGCTGCTGGCCGAAGGCGCCGCGCGTCTGCTTGTTGGAGAGGATCTGCTGCAGCCCAGCCATGTCGCGCGCCAGCGTCTGGATATTGGCCTGGGCGCTGTCGATCGCCGTCAGCCGCTCCTGCAGCCGGCGCAGGTTTTCATGCGTCGCCTGGGTCTGCTGCAGGATGGAACTGCCGATGCGCTGGCCCATACCGTCCAGCCGCTCGCCGATCGCCCGGTTGAGCTCGCTCTGGCGCGTGCCGAACACCTCGGTCAGCGTGGCCATGCGGCTCTGCATCTCCGCCTGGGCGGTCAGCAGCCGGTCGATGCGCTCCTGCTCGGCGGCATGGGCGCGCCCGCGCCGCAGCGTTGACAGCAGCATCGTCAGAAGCAGCAGGCCGCAAAGGCTCGCCAGCAGCAGGCCCAGGGTGACGGGATGGCCGCCGAGGATGAAGAGCACGGTATCGAAGCTGAGGGAATCGCGGGACATGGCACCTGGAACGCATGAGGAGAGGGCGCGCGCATGACCCGCAAGGGCGCGGCGCCTGGCGATGGAACCTAGCAGAATTCGCGGTGACCACTAGATCAAAACAAGAACAAGCCCCATCTTTCCGCGGAAAGAGGGGCGGAGCGTGCCCAAGCCGGCGCAAAGCGAATTCCCTCCGGTTCAAGTTTGGGTTAAGGGAGCGCCATGACCATCAAATCGCTCATCATTCTGCCTGATCCGGTGCTGCGCCAGATCTCGGCGCCGGTGGAAACCGTTGACGACGCCGTGCGCCGGCTGGCCGACGACATGCTCGAAACCATGTACGACGCCCCCGGCATCGGCCTGGCCGCCGTGCAGATCGGTGTGCCGCGCCGCATGCTGGTGATCGACGTGGCCAAGGAAGGGGAGGAGAAGGCGCCGCGCGTCTTCATCAATCCCGAGATCCTGACGTCGTCCGATGCCCGCTCGGTCTATGAGGAAGGCTGCCTGTCGATCCCGGATTATTATGCCGAGGTCGAGCGCCCCGCCGCCATCACGGTTCGCCATGTCGATCTCGAGGGCCGCGAGCAGGTGCTGGAGGCCGACGGCCTCTTGGCCACCTGTCTGCAGCATGAGATCGACCATCTGAACGGCGTGCTGTTCATCGACCATATTTCCAAGCTCAAGCGCGAAATGGTGATCCGCAAGTTCACCAAGGCCTCGAAGCTGCGCGGCACGAAGGCGATCTGACGGCAGGGCGGGCCCCCACAGGCACCTGCTGGATCTGGCCGCATTCCACGCCCGTTTCCGCCCGCCTCATGGGGCGGGCATCAATGATCGCAAGGAGGGACGGATGGCGCTACGCATCGTTTTCATGGGCACGCCGGCCTTTTCCGTCGCCACGCTCGAAGCCTTGGTGCGGGCCGGTCACGAGATCGTTGCCGTCTACAGCCAGCCGCCGCGCCCGGCCGGCCGGCGCGGACTGGATCTCACCCCGTCGCCGGTGCATCAGGCGGCCGAGACGCTCGGCCTGCCGGTGCGCACCCCCCTGAATTTCAAGGCGGAAGAAGACCGCGCGGCCTTCCGCGCGCTCGATGCCGATGTGGCCGTGGTCGTCGCCTATGGTCTGCTTCTGCCCGAAGCGATCCTGTCCGGCACCCGGCTTGGCGCCTATAATGGCCATGCCTCGCTCTTGCCGCGCTGGCGGGGTGCTGCGCCGATCCAGCGCGCGATCATGGCCGGCGACCGCGAGACCGGCATGATGGTGATGCAGATGGAGAAGGGGCTGGACACCGGCCCCGTTGCGCTCACCGCCCGCGTGCCGATCGACGATGCCACCACCTATGGCCTGCTGCATGACCTGTTGATGACCACAGGTGCTGAACTGATGGTCGAGGCCATGGCGCGGCTTGAGGCCGGCGACCTGCCGCTGACGCCCCAGAGCGAGGCCGGTGTGCTCTACGCCGCCAAGATCGCCAAGGAGGAGACGCGGATTTCCTTTGCCCGCCCGGCAGAAGAGGTTCTGCGCCATATTCACGGCCTGTCGCCTTCGCCGGGCGCCTGGTTCGAGGTGGAGGCTGGCGGCAAGCGCGAGCGGGTGAAGGTGCTGGCCTGCGAGCTTGAGACCGCCGGCGGCGAGACCGGCACGGCGCTGTTCGACGATCTGACCATTGCCTGCTCGGAAGGCTCCGTGCGCCTGACGCGCCTGCAGCGCGCCGGCGGCAAGGTGCTCGACGCGGAGGATTTCCGCCGGGGCCTGCCGATCCCTGCCGGGACGCGGGTGTTCTGAATGCCGCGCTATCGCATGACCGTCGAATATGACGGCATTCCCTATGTCGGCTGGCAGCGCCAGGAAAACGGCCCATCCGTCCAGGGCGCGATCGAGGGCGCGATCCTCAGGCTGACGGGCGAGACGGTGTCGATCCGCGGCGCCGGCCGCACGGATTCTGGCGTGCATGCGCGCGGCCAGGTGGCGCACGCCGATCTTGCCCGGGTCTGGGCGCCGAAAAAGCTCTGCAATGCGCTCAACGCCCATCTCGGCCAGGCGGGCGAGCGGGTGTCGGTGCTCGAGGTCATGGCGGTGGACGACCAGTTCGACGCGCGCTTTTCCGCCCTGCGCCGCCACTATCTCTACCGCATCCTCTGCCGCCGCGCGCCGCCGGCGCTGGAAGCCGGCCGGGTCTGGTGGGTCCACCGGCCGCTCGATGCCGCGCGCATGCATGAGGCCGCGCAGACGCTCGTCGGCAAGCATGACTTCACCACCTTCCGCTCGGCCCATTGCCAGGCCAACAGCCCGGTGCGCACGCTCGACCGGCTGGATGTGACCCGCGACGGCGAGATGATCGAGATCCGCGCCAGCGCCCAGAGCTTCCTGCACAACCAGATCCGCTCGCTGGCCGGCACGCTGAAGCTTGCCGGGGAGGGCAAGTGGAGCGTGGCGGATGTGCGCGCGGCGCTGGATGCCTGCGACCGCCGCGCCTGCGGCCCCGTAGCGCCGCCGGACGGGCTCTATTTCATGCAGGTGGATTACTGACAGGCTGTTCACGACCTGGAAGGACGGTGAACGTTCCTGTCAGGCGTATTACCCCGGCAGAAGGCCGAGGCTGCGCTGCAGGAGATCGCCCAGCATCAGCGAGGGCAGCACCAGCAGCGCCGAGAGCGCCCAGGAGAGCAGCGCCTGTTCCCCCGTGACGGCGCGCACCACGCGAAACAGTGCCAAAAGCGCGCCGATCAGCGCGAGAAGCGAGAGAAGCCCGCTCAGGCCCTGCGCTTCCGGCAGGAGCAGCCGCAGCGCCGAGGGCACGGCCATGGCATAATAGGTCGGCACCGAGAGCCAGTTGGTCGCCACGATCAGCGGCGCCAGCAGCGTGTCGAAGCCGAGCGGGCGCGACAGCGCCGCCACCAGAAGCAGCGGCACGATCCAGCTCAAGAGATCGACGATCATCAGCTTGGCGATGAAGGCGAGCCCGGTCGGCGTGCCGGCCGGCATGTCCGAGAGATAGGCGAGCCGCCAAGAGGCCCAGGAGACCATCATGGCCGGCAGGCACCAGAGGATGGCGGCAAAGGAGCGCCAGACGCCCGAGACGCTGATATCCAGCCAGCCAAAGCCCTCGGATTTGCCGAGGATCAGCAGCCAGAGGCCCTTGAGATAGATCCCGACTTCCTCAAGCTGCGGCATCGGCGAACCAGCTTTCCACGAAACGCATGTATATCTGCGTCAGCGTCTCCAGATCGGCGACCGCGACCCGCTCGTCGACCATGTGCATGGTCTGGCCGACCAGGCCGAATTCGACCACGGGGCAATGATCCTTGATGAAGCGGGCATCCGAGGTGCCGCCCGTGGTGGACAGCGCAGGCACATGCCCGGTAACGCCTTCAACGGCGGAGGAGAGCGTGGAGATCAGCCGGTCGTTGCGGGTGAGGAAGACATGGCTCGGCCGCTCGGCGAAGGTCAGGCTATAGCTGACGGGCGCGCGGCCGGGGCGCAGGGCCTCATCCCTGGCGGCCGCATCCAGGCGGCGGATCAGCTCGTCCTTCAGGCTGTCGGCGGTCCATGTGTCGTTGAAGCGCACGTTGAAGCGCGCCGTGGCGCTGGCGGGGATGACGTTGGTGGCGGGATTGCCGACATCGATGGAGGTCACTTCCAGATTGGTCGGCTGGAAATTCTCGGTGCCGGTGTCGAGCGGCGGGTCCATCAGCGCCCGGGCCAGCGCCAGGATGCCGCGCACGGGATTGTCGGCCAGATGCGGATAGGCGGCATGGCCCTGGACGCCCGTGACCGTGACGATGCCCGACAGCGAGCCGCGCCGGCCGATCTTGATCATGTCGCCGAGCCGGTCCGGATTGGTGGGTTCGCCCACCAGGCAGGCGTCCCAGCGCTCGCCGCGGGCCACCGCCCAGTCGAGCAGCTTCGGCGTGCCGTTGATGGCAGGGCCTTCCTCGTCGCCTGTGATCAGCAGCGAGACGGAGCCGGGCAGCTTGCGCCCCTCGGCAAGCAGGCGGGCGATGGCGGCGACGAAGCAGGCGATCCCGCCCTTCATATCCACGGCGCCCCGGCCATGCAGCATGCCGTCCTCTATCATGGCCGAAAAGGGCGGATGGCGCCACAGCGCGGCATCGCCCGGCGGCACCACATCCGTATGGCCGGCAAACATCAGATGCGGGCCTTCCGTGCCCAGCCGGGCATAGAGGTTCTCGATATCGGGCGTATCAGGCGTGGAGGAGACGATGCGATCGACCGTGAAACCAAGCGGCCGGAGCTGCTCTTCGAGCACGGCGAGTGCGCCGCCCTCGGCCGGGGTCACGGAGGGGCAACGGATCAGCGCGGCCAGATTGGCGATGGGATCGGTGGCGGACATAGGGATCATCAGAGGGGGATCATCAGAGGGCGATTGTCGGTAGGCGATCAGTGGCGGGATCATCGGTCCTGAACGGAACCGTACGGCGTGAGACCCAAAGCCTCTAGCCGATCCGCCCGCGCCTGTCACGCAATCCCGGGGAGAGGCGACTTTTAACGCCAGCGCATCGGACCGAAAAAGTGTCATCGCTGCGAGGCTCTGGGTTCCTGTTTCCACGCCGGACCGATGCGAAACACGGCTTTGTCTTTTCGCTCGGATGCTCTGGCCCTGGCACGGCAAAACCAGCGCTTTCCTTTTCCCGTCCTCTGCCTATATGCTGTGAGGGCCCTCCTTAATTTAGGAGAGGCCGATTGTCCTTCTCACCTTGTCCGACGTGCGCGACCACCTTGCCGATTCCCCCGTGAATGCCGCAAGCCGTGCCGGCCGCCCGCGCCGAGGAGATTGCTTCATGCGCTACAATCAGCTGGGCCAGACCGGCCTTTTCGTGTCCGAACTCTGCCTGGGCACCATGACCTTCGGTGCCGCGGCGGAAGGCTCCCCCTGGGGCGCCATCGCCGATCTCGACGAGGCCGGCGCCACCCGCATCGTCGAGCGCTCGCTCGAAGCCGGCGTCAACTTCATCGATACGGCCGATGTCTATTCCTTCGGCGCGTCCGAGCGCCTGCTCGGCCAGGCGCTGAAGACGCTCGGCGTGCCGCGCAAGGACGTGGTCATCGCCACCAAGACCTTCGGCCAGATGGGCGACAAGCCCAACGACCGGGGCGCCTCGCGCGGCCATATCATGGATTCGGTCGAAGCGAGCCTTGAACGGCTGCAGACCGACCACATCGACCTCTACCAGATCCACGGCACCGACACGGTGACGCCGATCGAGGAGACGCTGCGCGCCATGGACGATCTCGTCTCGCGCGGGCTGGTGCGCTATGTCGGCGTGTCGAACTGGCAGGCCTGGCGCATCGCCAAGGCGCTGGGAATTTCCGAGCGCCGCGGCTATGCCCGCTTCGAGACGCTGCAGGCCTATTACACCATCGCCGGCCGCGATCTGGAGCGCGAGATCGTGCCGCTCCTGCAGGAAGAGCGGATGGGCCTGATGGTCTGGTCGCCGCTGGCGGGCGGGCTGCTCTCGGGCAAATACGGCCCCGGTGCGCCGGGCAATGGCGAGGGGCGCCGCGCCAATTTCGACTTCCCGCCGGTGGAAAAGGACCGGGCCTGGGCCTGCGTCGCCGTCATGCGCGAGATCGCCGAGGCGCAGGGCACGACGGTGGCCGCCGTGGCGCTCGCCTATATCCTGGCCAAGCCCTTCGTCACCACGGTGATCATCGGCGCCAAGCGGCTGGAGCAGCTTGAGGACAATCTCAAGGCTGTCGATGTTACGCTGTCGGACGACGAGATGCGCCGTCTGGACGAGGTGAGCACCCTGCCGCCGGAATATCCCGGCTGGATGCTCGCCCGTCAGGGCGCCAATCGCCGTCCCGGCCCCTTCACGCCGCCCAAGAAGGACTAAGGCTGCGCGTGCTTGACGCCGGAACGAGAGCATCGGACCGAAAACTGGGCATCGGTTGCCGGAAAATCCGATGCTCCTAGCCATTGGCCCGCGCAGCATGCCGCTACGCCGGCCATGGTGTGCATCGTCCCGCTCCTGAAGCCGTTTCGAGGGGCGGGATGACGGGCGGCCCCTAGGTGTGCGCCTCTGCGCGATTGGCCATTGTTCGCCGGGCCTGTCTGGCCTAAAATCGTTTCGGCCGAGGCAAGACATGTCGGCCACCGGACGCCTGATGAACAGGCATGGGTCTAAAGGATTGGCGAATGGCAGATCTCATATCGCCCCTGCCGGGCGGGCAGGTCGGCGGGGCTGTTCCTGTGCCAGTGCCGCAAGGTCCGGACGAGGCGCGGGAAGCGATCGACCTCATTCAACGCATCGGGATCGTGCCGAAGCTGCTGGACGTGTGCTGCCGGGTGACCGGCATGGGATTTGCCGCCGTCGCCCGCGTAACGGAAACGCACTGGATCGCCACGCAGGTGCTGGACCAGTCGGATTTCGGGCTGAAGGCCGGCGGCCAGCTCAAGGTGGACACCACCATCTGCCACGAGATTCGCAGCCATCGCACGGCCGTCGTCATTGACGATGTCTCGCAGGATCCGGCCTATGCCGCGCATCACACGCCGGCGATCTACGGGCTGCAAAGCTATATCGCCATGCCGATCATCCTGTCGGATGGCACGTTCTACGGGACGCTCTGTGCCGTGGACGCCAAGCCCCACCGCTTGAACACGCCCGAGGTCACCGGTCTGTTCACGCTGTTTGCCGAGCTGCTCGCCTTTCACATCGACGCCCAGCGCCGGGCAGTGGAGCAGGACGAGACCGGGGCGCTGCGTGAGCGCTTCATCGCCGTGCTTGGCCATGATCTGCGCAATCCGCTGGCCTCGCTCGATGCCGGCACGCGCATGCTGGCCAAGACCGAGCTGACCCCGCGCGCGAAAGGCGTGGTGGAACTGATGCGGGCCAGCATCGAGCGCATGTCCGGCCTGATCGACAATATGCTGGATTTCGCCCGCGGACGCCTGGGCAGCGGCCTGGCGCTGGACGAGACCGCGCCCGCCTCGCTGGCGCCGGCGCTCGGCCATGTCATCGAGGAACTGCGGCTTGCCCATCCCAGCCGCCGGATCGAGGCTCAGCTGACGGATCTGCCGGTGCGCTGCGATGCCGGGCGCGTGAGCCAGCTTCTGTCCAATCTGCTGGCCAATGCGATCGCCCATGGGGCGGCCGATCTGCCGGTCAGCGTCGAGGCGTCCGTCACCGACGGTCGCTTCAGCCTCAGCGTCGCCAATGGCGGCCCGCCGATCCCGCCCGAGCTGCAGCAGGACCTGTTCAAGCCCTTCGTGCGCATGGGTGGAAACGGGGGCGGCAACGGATCGGGCACCGGTCTCGGCCTCGGCCTGTTCATCGCCGCCGAGATCGCCAAGGCCCATGGCGGCACCATCAGCGTGGCCTCCGACGCGCGCGAAACCCGCTTTACCTTCTCCATGCCGCATCACTGAACAGAAAAGGCGACCGTGACGGCCGCCTTTCTTCGTTGTGGCAATCAGGCGCGGGATCAGTCGCGCAGCAGCTCGTTGATGCCGGTCTTCGAGCGGGTCTTCTCGTCCACGCGCTTGACGATCACGGCGCAATAGAGGCCGGGGCCCGGGTCGCCATTCGGGAAAGGCTTGCCCGGCAGCGTGCCGGCGACGACGACCGAATAGGGTGGCACTTCGCCATAGCTGATCTCGCCGGTGGCGCGGTCGACGATCTTGGTCGACTTGCCGATGAAGACGCCCATGCCGAGCACCGAGCCCTCGCGCACGATGCAGCCTTCCACCACTTCCGAGCGCGCGCCGATGAAGCAATTGTCCTCGATGATGGTGGGGCCGGCCTGCATCGGCTCCAGCACGCCGCCGATGCCGACGCCGCCCGAGAGATGCACATGCTTGCCGATCTGGGCGCAGGAGCCGACGGTGGCCCAGGTGTCGACCATCGTGCCCTCGCCGACATGGGCGCCGAGATTGACGAAGGACGGCATCAGGATGGCGTTCGGCGCAATATAGGCCGAGCGGCGCACGACCGCATTGGGAACGGCGCGGAAGCCGGCGGCGCGGAACTGGTTCTCGCCCCAGCCCTCGAATTTCGAGGGCACCTTGTCCCACCAGGTGGAATTGTCGGGGCCGCCCTTGACGACCTGCATGTCGTTGAGGCGGAAGGAGAGGAGCACGGCCTTCTTCAGCCACTGATGCACGGTCCAGCTGCCGTCATCGCCGCGGGTGGCCACGCGGGCCTTGCCACTGTCGAGCAAAGTGAGCGCCGCTTCCACCGCGTCGCGCACCTCGCCGCGGGTGTGGATGTTGACGCCGTCGCGCGCTTCGAAGGCGGCTTCGATGACGGCCTCAAGCTGGCCAATTTCCTCGGTCATCAGGATTCCTTTAACTGGTGGGCTTATGCTGACTTGTTATAACCCGATTAGATCATGATGGTGCAAAGTTGAAGCGTTTTCAGCCGGGAGGGGAGGCCTTGTCCCGGCTGGAAACAGCACTGGAGTTGCAATCGATGTCACGAATGAAAAAGCCGAAGCTGCGCCGCAAGGATGGTGTCTGGGATCCGCTGGCCGACAGCGCGCAGGCGCGCGAGCGCGCCGCCGGCGTGCCGCCGACGCCGCAGTCGCTGTCGCCCACCTACCGTCTTGCCTATGCCGATGCGGACTTTCTCTGCCGCGAGGAACTGCGCCCGATCCGCCTGCAACTCGAACTGTTGAAGACCGAGATGGCGCTGGCCGAGCGCGGCATCGCCTCGACCGTCGTCATGTTCGGCGGCGCGCGCATTCCCGCCCCCGGCCAGGAGGCCTGGGCCGCCAAGAACGAGACGCAGCGGCGCAATCTCGAAGCGGCCTCGGTCTATTATGACGAAGCCCGCAAATTCGCCCGGCTCTGCTCCAACCATGCCGCGCGTTTCGACTACAAGGAATTCGTGGTGGTGACCGGCGGTGGTCCGGGCGTGATGGAGGCCGGCAATCGCGGCGCGCAGGATGTCGGCGCGCCCTCGATCGGCCTCAACATCGTGCTTCCGCACGAACAGGCGCCGAACCGCTATGTCACGCCGGACCTGAGCTTCAACTTCCACTATTTCGCCATCCGCAAGATGCATTTCCTCGTGCGGGCCAAGGCGGTCACGGTGTTCCCCGGCGGCTTCGGCACGCTGGACGAACTGTTCGAGACGATGACGCTGATGCAGACGGGGCGCATGGCGCTGGTGCCGCTGATCCTCTTCGGGGAAAGCTTCTGGCGCTCGATCATCGACTTCCAGGCGCTGGCCGATTTCGGCACCATCGCCCCCGCCGATATGGACCTGATTCATTTCGTCGACACGGCGGAGGCGGCCTGGAAGATCATCGCCGACTTCTACGACAAGGTCGAGCCGGCCTCGGTCGATCCCGCCGTTCCGCTGGCCTCCGGCCTGCGGTAAGGCGCGCAAAGAGAACGCCGCGCGCCCAGGGGCACACGGCGTTCTACGGATGACCTGTCGCCATCAGCTCTTGCGGGCGAAGTCCGAGGCGTCGAGCACGCCGTCGCCATTGCGGTCGTGGCGCTTGAAATAGGCGGCGGCGCGGTCTTCCATTTCCTTGCGGCTCAGCCCGCCGCTCTTGTCGGCATCGGCGCGCTCGAACATGCGCGCCCGCCAGCCCGGGAAGGCGCGCAGCGCCTCGAACTGGGCCTTCTTCTGGTCCTGGTCGGCGGCATCGCTCCGGCGCGCCGCGGTCCAGCTCTTGCGCGCAGCCTTCATCGCCTCGGCGCGTTTGGCAAATTCCTCCTTGGTCACCTGCCCGTCGCCGTTGGTGTCGAGCGCGGCAAAGGCGGTGTCGGCGGCCTTGGTGAATTCCTCGGGCGTGATCTTGCCATCGCCATTGGCATCGAAGCGGGCGATCATGCGCTGGACACGCTCCTCGCGCGTCATCCGCTTCTTTTCCGGCTTGGTGGCCGGCGCCACGTTTTCCGCGCCGGTTGCAGGCGCGGGCTTGTCCTGAGCAAAAGAGGGGGTGGCAAAGGCTGACATGGCGAGGAAGGCGGTGAGAAAACCGGCGCGTCCAAGCTGGATGATCGTCTTCATGAGGCAAGCGGCTCCTGCGAACGGAATGATCCGATCATCAGCATAGCCTCATAAGGCTGCGATCCCCAGTTAAATTTCTGTAACGCTCTTCCCGTCTCAGTCGATAAGATGCTGCAGGAAGCCGGCCAGATCCTCAGTGATGTAGTCGATCTCGTCGCTCTTGCCGTCATGGCGCTCCCAGATCTCGGAAAAGGCATATTCGAGATTGCGCGGCACCGTCAGCACCGTGGTCATGCCCAGCGCCTTGGGAACGGTGAGGTTGCGCGGCAGGTCCTCGAACATGGCGGCATGGGTGGTGTCCACCCGGTTCAGCGCCATGAACTTGTCATAGGTCGCGCCCGCGGGCTTGGGCACATATTCGGCGGCGACGATGTCGAAGATGTCGTCGAAATGCTCGAGAATGCCGAGCGCGCGCGCCGTCATCTCGGCATGGGCCACCGTGCCGTTGGTGAAGATGAACTTGCGGCCGGGCAGGGCCTTGATCGCCGCGCCGAGCGCCGGATCGGCCGGAATGACCGTATAGTCGATGGCATGGGCCTTCTGCAGGAAGTCGTTGGGATCGACGCCATAATGCAGCATCAGCCCCTGCAGCGTCGTGCCGTGATCGCGGTAATAGGCCTTCTGCAGCTTGCGCGCCTCATCCGGCGCAAGCTGGAGAAGCGTTGCCACATAGTCCGTCATGTTGCGGTCGATCTGGGCGAACAGATCGACATGATGCGGATAGAGCGTGTTGTCGAGATCGAACACCCAGTCTCGGACATGGGCGAAATCGGCGGGACGGGGAGCGGTGGTGAGCGGTGCCATGGCGCCTATATGCCGCGCGACCGGCCGAAAGGAAAGGTCCGCCACCGGCATGGCGCGGCAAATTCCCGCCAGCGCTGCTTGGCGCAGTTCGTCTGTGGTGCTAACGGGCGGGGATCATGGACGCCTGGATCCCCATCACCATTGCCGCAGCCTTCCTGCAGAACCTGCGCTCGGCGCTGCAGAAGCATCTGCGCGGCAGGCTCGGCACGCGCGGCGCCAGCTTCGTGCGCTTCGGCTATGGCTTTCCCCTGGCGCTCGCCTATGTCGCCGCGCTGCATCTGGGCCTCGGCTATGGCCTGCCGGTGCCGGGGCTCGATTTCGCGCTCTGGGCCGTGATCGGCGGGCTGGCGCAGATCTATGCCACCATCCTGCTCGTCCATCTGTTCTCGTTGCGCAATTTCGCGGTCGGCACCGCCTATTCTA
The DNA here is from genome assembly GCF_001938945.1 of Xaviernesmea rhizosphaerae. Taxonomy (GTDB): domain Bacteria; phylum Pseudomonadota; class Alphaproteobacteria; order Rhizobiales; family Rhizobiaceae; genus Xaviernesmea; species Xaviernesmea rhizosphaerae. The sequence goes on along the minus strand of NZ_MKIO01000040.1, from coordinate 213,773 downwards.
AGACCGAGCCGGTGCAGGCCGCACTGTTCGGCTTCCTGCTTCTGGGCGAGCGGCTGTCGGCCGGCGCGGTCATGGCGATCGCCGTCGGGGTCGTCGGCGTCATGCTGATCTCCATCGCCCGCGCGCCGCTGTCCTGGCGCACGCTCGGCGCGGCGCTCTTCGGCCGCACCGCGCTGATCGGTATCGCCTCGGGCGCGATCTTCGGCATGTCCGCCGTGGCCTATCGCAGCGCCGCGCTGGCGCTCGAAGGACCCAATGCCGTGATGCAGGCCGCTGTGACGCTTGCCTGCGTCACCGGCTTCCAGACCGTCTATATGCTGATCTGGATGCTGATCCGCGACCGGCAGGAAATCATCCGGGTGGCGCAGTCCTGGCGCTCGTCTGCGCTGGTCGGGCTATCTGGCGTTCTGGGTTCCGCCTGCTGGTTCACCGCCATGGCGCTGCAGCCGGTCGCCTATGTCCGCGCGCTCGGGCAGGTCGAGCTGGTCTTCACCTTCGCCGCCTCCTTCTTTCTGTTCAAGGAGCGGGTGAACCGGCTGGAGCTCCTGGGCTGCCTGCTGATCGTCTCAGGCATTCTCGGTCTGCTCCTGAACTGACAATCTTGCACGAAAAAGCCTCCGACCCGGATGGGCGGAGGCTTGTCTTTTCAAGATATTGAGCCGGATCAGGGAACGATCAGCGTGCCGATGCCATGCTCGGTGAAGATTTCGAGCAGCACGGAATGGGCGGTCTTGCCGTTCATGATGACGACGCCCTGCACCCCGGCCTTGATCGCGTCGATGCAGGTCTCGACCTTGGGGATCATGCCGCCGGAGATCGTGCCGTCGGCGATCAGCGCCTGGGCCTGGGCGACGGAGAGTTCCTTGATCAGTTCGCCCGATTTGTTGAGCACGCCGGGAACATCGGTGAGGAACAGCAAGCGCGTGGCGTTCAGCGCGCCGGCAATCGCGCCGGCGAAGGTGTCGGCATTGATGTTGTAGGTGGCGCCGTCGCGGCCGGGTGCGACCGGGGCGATCACGGGGATCATTTCGGAGCGGGCCAGCAGATCAAGCAGCGTGCGGTCCACCTCGACCACTTCGCCGACGAAGCCGAGATCGAGCACGCGCTCGATGTTGGAATCGGGATCGGTCACGGTCTTCTTGGCCTTTTCGGCGAAGACCATGTTGCCATCCTTGCCGCACAGGCCGATGGCCCATTCGCCCGTCTGGTTGATGAGAGCGACGATTTCCTTGTTGATCGAGCCAGCCAGCACCATCTCGACGATCTCGACTGTCTTGGCGTCGGTCACGCGCAGGCCACCCTCGAACTTCGATTCGATGCCCATCTTGGTCAGCATCGCGCCGATCTGCGGGCCGCCGCCATGGACGACGATCGGATTGACGCCGGACTGCTTCAGGAGCGCGATATCGCTGGCAAAGGCCTTGCCCAGCTCGGCATTGCCCATGGCGTGGCCGCCATATTTCACCACGATGGTCTTGTTCTCGTAGCGCTGCATGAAGGGCAGCGCCTGGGCGAGAAGGCGGGCCTGGAGTTCGCTTTCGGATGGGGACATGTCGGATACCTTAAAGGACGGACGGCAAGGGCGGCTGCTTTTAGCGCAACTTGCCCAGCGATGGAATGATCCGCCATGAATATAAAGCCGTAATGACGCCCGGCTTGCAGAGCGGCCTGCGGGCAGAGCGGGCGACCATGACGCGGCAGACCGGTCGGCCCCGGACGTCCGGGCAATCACATGGCGGAACATCATGACACAGGACGGCTTGGCGCTGCTGATCGCGCGCATCGGACTGCGCGACCGGGAGGCCTTCGCGCTCGTCTATCGGCAGACCAGCGCGAAACTCTTCGGCATCTGCCTGCGTATTCTCAAGGACAGGGCGGATGCCGAGGAGGCGCTGCAGGACATTTATGTGAAGATCTGGGAGCGTGCCGTAAGCTTCGTTCCGGGCGAAACCAGCCCGGCAGGCTGGCTGCAGGCCATTGCCAGAAACCATGCGATCGACCGTCTTCGCGCGCGAAAGCCAGTGGCGGATGCGATCGATGAGGCCTATGATCTGGCTGATTCCACCGATGATCCCGAAGCATGCGCCGTCGCCGCCGGTGAACGGCGACGCATTGATGTCTGTCTCGGCGAGCTGGCGGCGGCGCGGGCGGAGGCCGTGCGGCGCGCTTATGTGGAGGGAGCGAGTTATCAGGAGCTGGCCGACCATTTCGCCGTGCCGCTGAACACGATGCGCACCTGGCTGCGGCGCAGCCTTTTGACCTTGAGAAAGTGCCTGGAGCGATGACGGACAAGAATGCGGATGGGCCCGGCGCGGAGGGCGAACGGGCAGACAGCGGGCCGATGCGGCGCGACGAGCTGATCGCCGGCGAATATGTGCTCGGCATTCTCTCGCTGGAAGATCGTGGCAAGGTGGAGGCGCGCATGGCGGCCGATCGCCGTTTCGCCGCCACCGTCCGCCGCTGGCAGACCAATCTTTCCGGGCTCGACGATGCCTATCAGCCGGTGACGCCGCCGGCGCATCTGCGCCGCAGGATCGAGCGCCGCGTGTTCGGCGCGCCGGCGCCGCAGCCGTCGCTGTGGCATTCGCTGGTCTTCTGGCGCGGCTGCGCTTTTGCCTCCATCGCGGTCATTGCCGTGCTTGGCGGCATGGTCGCCCTCTCCGAACGCGCGCCTCGTCCGGCACCGGCGCCCACGCTTTCGGCGGAGATGGCCGTCACCGGCACGGGCATCGACCTGATCGCCGCCTATCAGGCCGCTTCCGGGCGGCTGATGGTGCGGCCGGTCGCCGCGCGCCAGGAGGGTGCGCGCTCGCTCGAGCTCTGGCTTGTCGAAGGCGGGCAGGCGCCGCGCTCTCTAGGCATTCTGCCCGAAAGCGGGGAGGGCGGCCTGATCGTGCCCGCCGATCTGCGCCGCGCGCTCGGCCCTGGCGCCACGCTCGCCGTCAGCATCGAGCCGCCGGGCGGCTCGCCCACGGGCAAGGTGACCGGCCCCGTGATCGCGCAGGGCCCCGTCGCCCGGATGCCGTGAGGCTCCGACTTTCGCAAAATTCCGTTGCGAAAACAAAAGTCCAGAGCATCAGACTGAGCAGGAACACAGTACAGGACAGAATGATCTGTGAGCTCGTCCGGCCCCCTCATCTGCCTACCGGCATCTTCTCCCCGCCGGGGAGAAGATGCCGGTAGGCAGATGAGGGGCCAACACGGCGCGCAAACCATGGTGTCGTGTCCTGTGGGAGGAATTCCAGTCCGATGCCCTGCGCTCCAAAGGTGACAGGCGCGGCATGGAAAAAAATCCGAGCCGCCCGCACGGGCGCTGAAACTTCTTTTTCCGCCTTCCGTAGTTCGTTCTGTCCCCATCGACGGGGAGGACAACGACGCGCCGCTGCCGGCCATGTCCGCAGCGGACCTCAAGGAAGGGAAGAGATCCATGTTCACCTCCATCAAGCGCACCACCCTCGTGGCTGGCCTGATTGCCGCACTCGCAGCGCCGGTTGCCGTCCAGGCCAAGAACCCGATGGTCGGCGGTGCGCCGATGTATGCCAATAAGAACATCGTCGAAAATGCCGTGAATTCGAAGGACCACACCACGCTGGTTGCCGCCGTCAAGGCCGCCGGCCTGGTCAGCACGCTCGAAGGCAAGGGCCCCTATACCGTCTTCGCACCCACCAACGAAGCCTTCGACGCCCTGCCGGCCGGCACGGTCGAAACGCTGCTGAAGCCGGAAAACAAGGCCAAGCTCACCAAGATCCTGACCTGCCATGTCGTGGCGGCCGATGCCATGTCGAAGACCATCAACAAGATGATCGCCGATGACGGCGGCACCCACCCGGTCAAGACGGTGGGCGGCTGCGTGCTCCAGGCGAAGAAGGACGGCAAGTCGATCACGCTCACTGACGAGAACGGCACGGTCGCCCATGTCACCATCGCCGACGTCAAGCAGTCGAACGGCGTGATCCATGTGATCGACAAGGTGCTGCTGCCGAAGTCGTAAACCCGCCCCGGCCTCCCGCGCGCTGCCTTTTCCGGCGCGCGCTGCCAACCTTGCTACGTCAGGCCGCCGGCTCAGCCCGGCGGCCTGACGCGCGAGAAGAGAGCAGAGGTTTTCGGGCCCGGTTCGAGGCTTGCCGGGCGGCAAACTGCGCTAATTATGCAGGGATTGCCAGCAAACGCCCGCCTTGCGGGTCCTATGATCCGTCAGGAGCCTTCATGATCGACAGACGCCATCTCCTCCTGTCCGGCGCCGCCTTCGGCCTTCTGGCCTCGGTTGGCGCGGGCCGCCTGCGGGCCGAGGAGTTCGAGATCACCCGCACGGATGCGGAATGGCGCGCCAAGCTCACGCCCGATCAATACCGCATCCTGCGCCAGGCAGAGACCGAACGTCCCTTTTCCTCCGCGCTCAACAATGAGAAGCGCGAGGGCATTTTCCATTGTGCCGGCTGCGACCAGCAGCTCTATAGCTCGCAGGCGAAATTCGACAGCGGCACGGGCTGGCCGAGCTTCACCAAGGCGCTGCCGCAGGCCGTGGGCCTGCGCAAGGATTCTTCGGCGGGAATGGAGCGCACGGAAGTGCATTGCCGGCGTTGCGGCGGCCATCTCGGCCATGTCTTCGACGACGGCCCGAAGCCGACGGGCAAGCGCCATTGCATCAATGGTCTGGCGCTGGCTTTCGTGCCCGGAGAGATGCCGGCCGAGCCGTAAGGTCCGCCGCATACGGCGGGGCATCGCAGGGCGTTTCCGGCCTTGGCGCCGGAAACGCGGGGTCGGAAACGCGAAAGCCCGAGGCCGTCAGACGCCGGCGGGCGTCGGCAGCGACGTGCCGGACAGGGCGGCCTGAAGCTTGGCCTCCTGGTCGGGCGAGAGCGAGGTCTTCAGCACCCGGCCGCGGAAGCCGGTCAGTTCCGCCATCACCTTTTCCGGCTGCACCTTGCGCACCAGGATGAATAGGGCGGACGAGCCATTGGGAATGGTCTCGCCGAGCGATTTGATGAAGTCATCGTCAATGCCGTAATCGGCCATCGAGCCGGAGAGCGCGCCGGCCCCGGCGCCGATCGCGCCGCCAATGGCGAAGCCGGCCAGTGGATTGAGGAAGAGCAGGCCGACCAGGCCGCCCCAGAGCGAGCCGGAGAGCAGGCCCGACGTGGCGCCGATCGCGGTCAGGTTCATGCTCTGCTTGAGATGCACCTTGCCGCTTTCGTCGCGCACGACGACGACGGCATCTTCCAGATCGACCAGATATTCCTTGCTGAGGCTGTTGAGCTTCAGAAGCACATTGTCGGCTTCTTCCTTGGTGTCGAAACCGACGACGATGAGATCGGACATGGCCTTGTTCCTTTATGAATCGAGACTGCCGGCTTTCCGGGAAAAGTCGTGCGACGCAGGAATTAGTGCCATGTGTTCATAAGGCGAGCGTGACAGAGGATCGCGTTCTCACGGCCCCGCGCAGCGCGGCCCGTGTCGCATTCGCGCATAAGACCGCGCCGGAGTGGCTGCCCGATGATTCAGCGGGCAATCGCGGTCAGGATGGCGTCCCTGAGCGCATCCAGCCCCTCGTTCTTTTCCGAGGAGGTGGCGATCACCTCGGGGAAGGCGGCCGGGCGCTTGAGGATGCGGGCCTGGGTGTCGGCCATTAGATGTGGCACGGCGCCCGCCTTGATCTTGTCCGTCTTGGTCAGCACGACCTGATAGGAAACGGCCGCCTTGTCGAGAAGGGCCAGAACCTCCTCGTCATTCTTCTTCAGCCCGTGGCGGCTGTCGATCAGCACATAGACGCGCTTCAGGGTCGCGCGGCCGCGCAGATAGTCGAAGACCAGCTTGGTCCAGGCATCGACCTGGGCCTTGGGTGCCTGGGCATAGCCATAGCCGGGCATGTCCACCAGCGCCATGGGCGGCAGGTCCGCGCCCTCGCCGGAAAAGCCGTCCGGGACGAAATAGTTGAGTTCCTGCGTGCGCCCCGGCGTGTTGGAGGTGCGCGCCAGCCCGCGCTGGCCGGTGAGCGCATTGATCAGCGAGGACTTGCCGACATTGGACCGGCCGGCAAAGGCGACTTCGGCCGGGCCCTCCGGCGGCAGGAACTGCATTGAAGGAACACCGCGGATGAAGATCCAGGGATTGCCGAAGAGCGGCTTGTCGTCGGTGGGGCGATCGGTCTCGGTCATGTCTCGTCTTCCTTGCGGGTCTTCACAGTGCGGCATCGCCCGGGCTGCGTCCAGCACCCGGGCAATGTCTTCGCCAAACGAAAACCCCGGGCGCGAGGCCCGGGGTCTTGAGAGCATCGGACCGAAAAGTGGGAACCGGTTTCCGGAAAAATACGATGCAGAAACGAAAATCCGGAGCATCGGACCGCTGATGATTGTCGGTCCGATGCTCCGGGAAAACCCGGCCTATTCCGCCGGCTTTGGCTTCTTGAAGAGGCCCTTGATGTTGTCGAACAGCTCCACCTTGACCCCGTGGCGGCGCATGATGATCGCCTGCTGGATCACCGAGAGCGTGTTGTTCCAGGCCCAGTAGATGACGAGGCCCGAGGGGAAGCTCGCCAGCATGAAGGTGAAGACCAGCGGCATCCAGGTGAAGATCATCGCCTGGGTCGGGTCCGGCGGCGTCGGGTTCATGCGCATCTGCAGGAACATGGTGATGCCCATCACGATCGGCCAGACGCCGATCATCAGCGCATGCGGCACGTCATAGGGCAGCAGGCCGAACAGGTTGAACAGCGAGGTCGGATCGGGGGCCGACAGATCCTGGATCCAGCCGAAGAACGGCGCATGGCGCATTTCGATGGTCACGTAGATGACCTTGTAGAGCGCGAAGAACACCGGGATCTGCAACAGGATCGGCCAGCAGCCAGCCACCGGATTGATCTTCTCGTCCTTGTAGAGCTGCATCATCGCCTGCTGCAGGCCCATGCGGTCTTCGCCATACTGCTTCTTCAGTTCCTCCATCTTCGGCTGAACCTTCTTCATGTTCGCCATGGACGCATATTGCTTGCTGGCGAGCGGGAAGAAGAGAAGCTTGACGACGATTGTGGTCATCAGGATGGCCACGCCGAAATTGCCGAAGAAGCGGAAGAAGAAGTCCATCAGCTTAAACATCGGCTTGGTGATGAAGTAGAACCATCCCCAGTCGATCAGCAGGTCGAACTTCGGAATCTGGTAGCTGGCCTCATAGCCGTCGATCAGCGGCACCTGCTTGGCGCCGGCGAAGACCAGCGTCTTCAGCTCCTGCGTCTGGCCGGCGCCGACGGTGAGCGCATCCTGGCGATAGTCCGCCTGATAGCTCGGGCGGCCCTGCGTGAAGTGGTTGTAGCTGGCCTCATAAGCGAGGTTCTGCTGCGGAACGATGGTTGCGGCCCAGTACTTGTCGGTGATGCCGGTCCAGCCGCCGGTCGCCTTGCCCGGCTTGACGGCAACGTCGTCCTCGACCTTGGTGTATTTGATTTCCTGCAGGCCATGATCGCCGAGATAGCCGATGAAGCCTTCATGCAGAACGTAGACGCTCGGCGTCGCCGGCTTGGTGTTGCGCGTCACGCGGCCATAGGGCTGCAGCGAGACGGGCGCGCCGGAGGCATTGGTGATCTTGTCGACCACCTGGAACATGAAGTGCTCGTCGATCGAGATCGTGCGGGCGAAGGTCAGGCCCTTGTCGTTGGTATAGGTCAGCGTCACAGGCGTCTGACTGGTGAGCTTGGCGCCCTCGGGAGCGGTCCATACCGTCTGCGGGCCGGGAACGGCGCCGGTCTCGGCGGTGCCGACATAGCCGAGCTCGGTGAAGTAGCCGTCGGCGGTTTCGCCCGGGCTGAAGAGCGTGATGATCGGGCTCTTCTTGTCGACGGTCTCGTGATATTCCTTGAGCTTCAGGTCGTCGAGACGGGCGCCGGTGAGGTTGATCGAGCCGGCGAGCGCTTCGGTGTCGATCGCCACGCGCTGGGTGCGGGCGAGAACCTGGTCGCGCGAAAGGTCTGTGGCCAGCGGGCTGCCGGCGGGCGCCGCGCCGTTTGCGGTCTGGCCGGGTGCGGGCTGGCCAGCCTGGCCGGCGGCGGGATTGGCCGCCTGCTGCTCGGCGATCTGCGCCTGGCGCACCTGTTCGGCGGCGCGTTCGCGCTCCATCTTCGGATTGATGTAGAGGAACTGCCAGGCGATCAGGATCAAGACGGACAGGGCAATCGCCACGAAGTAATTGCGGTTGTTTTCCATTAATCTTTCCTGGAGCCGGCTTTTTCGGGCCGCGTTTGTCGGGTCTTGCCGTCGATTCGTTCGACGAGGGCCCGCTTCAGCCTGTCGAAGGGCACGCTCAGCACGTCGCGCCGGGCGACAATCACATAGTCATGTCCGGGTTTCATGGCGTCATCGGCCGAAAGCCGGACGGCCTCGCGCAGGCGTCGCCGCATGCGGTTTCGTTCCACCGCGTTGCCGTGCTTCTTCGTCACGGTAAAGCCGACACGCGGACCGGTCTCCGGCGCCTTGCGGTCCAGCACCTCCAGAAGGAAGAACGGGCCCTTGCGCCTCTCGCCCTCGCGGACGGCGAGAAACTCCGGCCGGCTTTTCAGCCGCCCGGCAGTCTTCTTGGGAGGGATCGAGGTCATCGCCCGATAGCTCCTCGTTCGATCCGCCGCGATGCGGCTGATCCTTGCGCTCCGAGCAAAGCTCCCCGAGGCCCGCGGCTGTGTCGTTTCACGGCGGATGCGGGCATCGTGACGGGATTCTTAAGCGGACAGCTGCTTGCGGCCGCGTGCGCGGCGGGCAGACAGAACCTTGCGGCCACCCTTGGTGGCGATGCGGGCGCGGAAACCGTGCCGGCGCTTGCGAACCAGCTTGGACGGTTGATAGGTACGCTTCGTCATTTATTTTAATACCGCGGTGTGCGGCCCTTCTTGATTTGCCGTTGCCGGCAATTGAGCGTGGTGAAAGACCCCGCAAAATCTGCCTCATGGGCAAGAGCGGGGCCGGACGCGCGGCTTATAAGTGGAAATTGCGGCGAAAGTCAATCTGCGCAAGGGCTCGGCAAGGGTGCGGCAGGGGCACGACGGGGGCTGGACCCGGGTTTGGCAACGGCCGGCCGCTCATGAGCCGGCTAGCGCTTTGCGCATGCGATCGCGGATCGGGTGTCTGCCTGCCGGCATGCTCTTCATGATTTCTTTGGTTGTTTGCGCGAAGCATGTCGCTTCGGGCCGTCGGGAGGCCGCCTTTATCTGAGGGGCGCCGTTGGGCGGGGACCCGGGCGAAGCGAGGGGCGATGCGCATCAGGGGTAAAATCAACGTTATCTTGGCCGTCATGGGCATCGTGACCCTGCTGGTGGCCGCCACGGCCATGATGGTCGTTCGGCTTTATGACAACCACTTCGACCGATATGTGAGCCTGACGGAGCGCGTCTATAATGGCGAACGCATGAACCGTCTGGTCACGGCTGTCGTCATGGAATCGCGCGGCATTTATGCGGCCAAGTCGCTGAAGGATGCCGCCAAGTTTGCCGACGGAATGGAAAAGGCGCTGGCCGATATCGACCTTCTGCTCGAAGGCTGGCGCCGGCTGGTGCCGGATGCCGAACGCCCTGCCTTCGACGCCATGCTCGGCAAGGCGGCGGAATTCCGCACGGTGCGTCAGGAGACGATCCGGCTCGGTCGCGAGGTTTCACCCGAGGCTGCCAGCGTCCAGGGCAACAATGATGCCAACCGCGCCAATCGCAAGGCCTTTCAGGCGACCATCGACGGCATCGTCGATCAGGATCGCCGGAGCCTGGAGAACATCCGCAAGGCTGGCGATGAGCTCGTGTCTTTTGCCACCCTGCTGATCGCCTTGGCCGCCGGCCTCGGCCTGATCGTCAGCATGGCAATCGGCCTGATGATGGCGCGGCGGCTGAGCCGGCCGATCCTGACGCTGTCCGACACGATGAAGCGTCTGGCCGGCGGCGAGCTGGAGACGCCCGTGCCCTTCGCCGAGCAGACGGACGAGGTGGGCGAGATGGCCCGCGCCGTCGAAGTCTTCAAGCGCAACGGTCTGTCCATGACCGCGCAGGCGCGGGAAGAAGCCCGCCAGCGCGCCCGCGCCCAGGAATTGCAGACCCATGTGGCCAGCCTGGTTTCGGCCGCTGTCGTCGGTGATTTTACCCGCCGCGTGCCCGAGCGCAGCGGTGATCCCGCGCTCGACCAGTTCGCCGCCAGCGTCAACGCGCTGGTGGAAAGCGTGGAGGCCGGCATTGGCGAAACCCGCCATGTCATCGCCCGCCTCGCGGAAGGCGATCTGAGCCAGAACATGACCGGCAATTTCCGCGGCGCCTTCGCCGAATTGCAGACCAATATGAACGAGACGCTGTCGCAGCTGCGCACCACGATGCAGGACCTGCGCAGCGCCACCGACGGCATTCACGGCGGGGCGGCCGGCCTGCGCCAGGCCTCCGACGATCTGTCGCGCCGCACCGAGCAGCAGGCTGCCGCGCTGGAAGAAACCTCCTCGGCGATCGAGGAGATCGCCTCGGCCGTGCGTCTGTCGACCGACCGCGCCCAGGAGGCTGCGGTGGTCATGACCGACGCCGCCCGCAGCACGGAACAGTCCGGCGTGATCGTGCGCGATGCGGTCGATGCCATGCAGCGCATCGAACAGGCCTCCGCCGAGATCGGCCAGATCACCAATGTGATCGACGAGATCGCCTTCCAGACCAATCTTCTGGCGCTCAATGCCGGGGTGGAAGCGGCGCGCGCCGGCGAGGCAGGCAAGGGCTTCGCGGTGGTCGCCCAGGAGGTGCGCGAGCTGGCCCAGCGCGCCGCCAAGGCAGCAAAGGATATCAAGGGCCTGATCGCCCGCTCCGGCAACGAGGTGTCCAGCGGCGTGCGTCTTGTCCAGGAGGCCGGCCGGGCGCTGAGCTCGATCGACGCGCGCGTTCAGTCCGTTGACGGTTATATCCGCGAGATCGCGACGGCTGCGCGCGAGCAGTCCACCGGGCTGAAGGAGGTTTCGACCGCCATCAATGCGATGGATCAGGTCACCCAGCGCAACGCCGCCATGGTCGAGGAGATCAATGCGGCCACGCACAAGCTGGCAAGCGAGGCGGATCATGTGTCCGACATGGTCGCGAGCTTCCGTCTCGAAGAGGGCGCTGGCGCCCGCACGGGCTTTGCGCCGGCGCCGCACAGCGCCGATCGCACGGCGAGCCCCGCCACCGCCCCGCGCGCCTCTCAATCCCCGCCGCCACTGTCCCCCACCGCGCGCTCCGAGCGCGCCGGCTTCACGCCCGCGCCCGCTGCCGGACGGGGCACGAGCTCCGCCTCGTCCTCCTCCGCCGCCCCGGCGCCCGGGCGGCCCGCATCCGGCTTCGGCCTGAGGCTTGGCCGCGCCAAGGCGCCACGCGTCGCCCCGGCGTCCGAATCGAGCCGCGCCGTCGTCTCGCCGGCCCGCCAGATGATGAAGACCGTGGCCAAGGCCTTCGCGCCGGCCCAAAGCGCCAAGCCGGCCGAAGACAATTGGGAGGAATTCTGAGGACCGGAAGTGCCGCGGCATCGAAACGCGGCAACCGTCTGTCCTCCCGCACCGGCCGGCCCGACTTTTCCCGCCGCGTCCTGGCTCGACCGGTTTGCAAGCCGGTCGCCCCCCATTCCCCAAAGCGCCCGAGGGGCGCCCATAGCCGATGCGCGCCACCGGCGATCGTCGCCCCGCGACGGATTACCAGGGCGCGTGCCGGCCGGCATTGATCGCCCCCGCGTGATTTTCTCGGGAAAAGCTGAGCCGGAGGGCTTTTACCGTCGCCAATCCGCCATACTTTCTGCCACCGTAGAGATGATGCAACCAAGCGCCGCTGGAGCTTGAGAGCTTGCTATCGGCGAGAGGTGCATGAGATCGCGGACGAGCCCGAGTTCGCTTTGCAGGCTGTCAGCCGACCCCGCAGAGGTGACAGGCAGAGTCGGCAGACAGATGCAGCAGGCAACACGGAATCTGAAGCGCGAATGCCGTTCCGTGCTCTTGAGAGCGCGGCCTTGCGGCAGCGCGCATCAACGCTCTGCTCTCGCGCAAGCGGCGGGGTGCCGGCATCGCCTTGAGGGATCCACCGTGACAGGGATGGCGTGAAAACAGGGGACGTGTGGACGAAGGTGATGGAGAATGCGACCGCGCAACAGGAAGAAGCGCGCCATCAGGCGCAGCCTTCCGCGCGCCCGCTGTTTTTCCGCGGCCTCTCCGGCAAGCTCCTGCTTCTGACGGTGATCTTCGTGATGGTCGCCGAAGTGCTGATCTTCGTGCCTTCCATCTCCGCCATGCGCATTCGCTGGCTGGACGACCGGCTGAACACGGCCGCCGCCGCCGCCGTGGTGGTGGACGGGCTGCAGAACATCCAGCTCGACGGCAAGGTGCGCGAGGATACGCTGCGCACGACGGGCGCGCTCGCGATCGCCCTGCGCCACAAGGACGAATCGCGGCTGATCGTTGCCGATGAGATGCCGCCGCAGGTCGACGGCCAATATGATCTCGATGACGACAACCCGCTGCTGGCCATCCGCGACGCGCTGGATACGCTGATCTTCGGTGGCGACCGCATCATCCGCGTCTACGGCGCCATCGATGAGGATGGCGGCGATACGGTGGTCGAGCTGGTGATGCAGGACAGGACCCTGCGCAAGGCGATGCTGCGCTATGCGCGCAATGTCTTCCTGATCTCGATCGTGATCTCGCTGATCACTGGCATCTTCATCTTCGTCGCGATCAACCGCATGATGATCCTGCCGATCCGGCGGATGACCGACAATATGCAGGCCTTTGCCGCCGATCCGAACGATCCCGGGCGGGTGATGGCGCCCACGCCCGGTGGTGATGAGCTGGCGACCGCCGGGCGCCATCTGGCCGAGATGCAGCGCGAGCTGCAGAAGACGCTGAAGGAGCAGAAGAACCTCGCCGATCTCGGCCTGGCCGTGTCCAAGATCAACCATGATATGCGCAACATGCTCTCCTCGGCGCAGCTGATTTCCGACCGCCTGACCGATGTCGACGATCCCATGGTCAAGCGCTTCGCGCCGACGCTGTTGCGCGCCATCGACCGCGCCGTGTCCTACACCACCCATGTCATGTCCTATGGCGGGGCCAAGGAGAAGGCGCCCAACCGGCGCTGCCTGAAGCTGAAGCCGCTGGTGCAGGATGTGGTCGAGCTTCTGGCGGTCGATGCGCGCTCGGGCATCGAGGTGCGCCTGCAGATGGATGGCGACATCGAGGTCGACGCCGATGGCGAGCAGCTTTTTCGCGTGGTGCACAATCTCGCACGCAACGCGCTGCAGGCGCTGCAACAGGAGCATGCCGAGGACAACAGCGTCATCACCATCGCCGCCAACCGCACCGGCAGCGTTGTCTCCATCACCGTGGACGATACCGGGCCCGGCATGCCGCAGAAGGCGCGCGAAAACCTCTTCTCCGCCTTTCGCGGCTCGGCCCGCTCGGGCGGCACCGGCCTCGGTCTGGCGATCGCCCGCGAGCTGGTTCTCGCCCATGGCGGCACCATCGCGCTGGTGGAGAAGCCAACGCGCGGCACCCAGTTCCGCATCGAGATCCCCGACAGCCCCGTCTCCCTCGACCTGTTCCGCTCGCGCTCGGGCCATTGACGCGTCGCGGCCGTCGCCCAGACGCGGTTGCGCGATCACGGCGTCTTGCGCAGCTGCCCGGGAGGAAAGGCTGCGTCGTCATGAGCCGACAGGCTGTGAAACGGGAGGGCCGCTAGCGGATGTCTCGATGCCCGCAATCTTCAGCCGAAACTTTTCGATGCCGACCGTGGACCGCGGACGGCGGCGCGCCTTAGCGCGTGGCAGGCAAGCGCGCAGAGGGAGCAAAAGAGCACTTTTAAAAATCCATTATTTTCAAAGACATGCGGATTTTGTCCGTGTTTTTTGCATTTTTCGTGACATTTCCGCTTGCAAAGGTCCGGGGCAATTTGTAGAGAACCGCCACGCAAGCGGTTCAGCCCGCTGCCACACGCACCCGTAGCTCAGCTGGATAGAGCACCAGACTACGAATCTGGGGGTCAGGAGTTCGAATCTCTTCGGGTGCGCCATTTCTTCTCAATTACGAAAATAAAATGATGCAGCCCTTTCAAAGGGTTTGCGCTAATCATTCAGGCGCGGCGGTCGTAAGAGCGGGCCGATGATGCTGCCATCACCGGTGCTGGTTCAACAAATCGATCGTCATGACATCCGGCTTGCCGTTGTAGAAGCGCCGGATGGCCATTTTGAACCTGTCGGCATCGAGGCCGGCCGTTTCGGCCACCGCAGCAAACAGCGTCATCGACGAGTGAAATTTCAGCGCATCGGGCGTGCCGAAGATCGTCAGCGCGGTCGCTGTATCGTCCTGGGCCAGAACCGCCTCTGTGCAGGCGATCAGCCGTTCGCCGAGGCAGGGATGGGCCAGATAAGCCAAGGCCTCCGCTGCCCCTGAGAGCGCGAAATGGCGGGCGGTGGAGGAGCGGCCGAGCCCTGCAAGCTGGGGAAAGATGAACCACATCCAATGCGTCTGCTTGCGCCCGGCCTGCAGCTCCGCAAGCACCGTGGGATAGACATGGTTCTGGGCGTCGATGAAGCGGGCCAGGTTGAAGACGTCCTTCTGTGCCCCGGCCGCGACCCTCTCGCTCTGACTGTAAAGAATGCGCGGCAGCGCTGCCATGATCGCCTCTCTCCGTTTGATTGCCTTGCCGATCCCGTGCGTAAACGCTGCCGGTCCTCATGTCTGGGACATGCACCCGGGATCTGCTCCCGCACGGTTTGCCGAAGCGCTCAGGCCTGACAGGCCAGGCCATCGCAACAAGCCGGATGGTCTGCCTCGTCTCTCATGCATCGACGCGCAGGTTCGGTGCGGACGCCTGGAGAAGGGTGCTGAAAATCGGGCGCAGTCCGATGCTTCAGGATTTTGTTTCCGCAACGGATTTTTCCGAAAGCCGGCTCCCGCTTCTCGGTCCGGTGCTCTAACGTTTCGGCGGCCGGTTGGTTCGCGAAGGGTAAGTGTTTCCGAACAATTCTCCCGCGCGGACGCGGGCATCTCATCCTCTGGCGCTCTCTGACAAGGCAGGGCGGGGTAGGCGGAGGATTCACGTTGGCGTGTGGAATTGCCGGGCGTTCCGGGCTCTGTTCAGTCAAAGGCGAGCAGGCTCTGGCCGCGGGTCAGGTCGCGCACCAGCTCGGCGATCGCCTCCGCCGAGGTGACCGGCAGCGCGAGCTCCAGGGTCGCGCCTTCGCCGGTGAAGTGCTCGGCGGTGATGGTCACGCCCTGCTGGGTCAGGCGGGCCTTGACGCGCTGGAGATCGGAGAAGCCGACGGCGAGCGAGCTGCTCACCGTCTCGATCCGCTCGATGCGCGGCGCGCAGTGGAGCGCCATGGCCGCCGTGCCGCCATAGGCGCGCACCAGGCCGCCGCTGCCGAGCAAAATGCCGCCGAACCAGCGGGTGACCACCACCACGACCTGATCCAGCCCTTGCCCGTCTATGGCCGCCAGGATCGGCCGGCCGGCCGTGCCGCCCGGCTCGCCATCGTCGCTGAAACGGTAGACCTGTCCCAGGCGATAGGCCCAGCAATTATGCGTGGCGGCGGGATCGCTGACCCTGTCGATGAAGACGCGCGCCTCCTCGGCATCGGCAATGGGGGCGCAGGCCGCGAGAAAGCGGCTTTTGCGCACCTCCTGTTCCAGGGTCACGGGTTCGGCAAGGGTCAGCATGATCCCCGGCTTATACGCACTGGCACAGGCTCTGCGAAGAGGGGATGCCGGCCCACCTGCGCGGGCCGGCTTTGCCTCGTCCGCTGACTTGGCCTTCTCAGCCGATCGACATCAGGCTGGCATTGCCGCCGGCCGCTGTGGTGTTGATGCTGGTCGAAACCTCCTCCAGCAGGAAGTTCAGGCCATAGGCTTCGGGATCCGCGGCCAGCGCCTGGCTGGTGGCGGCCTGGGTCAAGAGCAGCGGGCCCGGCAGGCTGGCAATGCGCCGCTGCGCCTCGACGAGCTCCGGGCCCTCGCCCTCGATCAGCGCGCCGGCGAAAGGGCCGGCCGCCGACCAGTCTGTCGCCTGGCTCACGCGCCGCGCCACGCTTTCCGGCAGGCCGGCAAGGCTTGAGTCCAGACCGGCCGCGCCATCCACCACCGCCTCGTTGCCCGTCGCGAGCACGGCCGAAAGCTGGCGCATCAGGCCGGTCTCGGTCTTGGGCTTGAGCAGGATGCGGCCGCGCGGATGCAGCGCATAGAGATTGCGCTCGCCCACGGGCCCCGCCAGTTCGGTGACGAAGCCGAGCGCCGAGCGGCCGCCGATCTCGCGCGCGGCCTCCGCATCCTGCGCGCGGCCCTTGCCATCCAGCCAGCGCGCAAAATCCGTCAGGCCGGGATCGACCGTGACCGAATTGATCTGCGGCGGCAGCGGCGCCACCGGGGTGAGGCGGCCGAGATAGAGCGGGCCGCCGGCCTTCGGTCCGGTGCCGGAGAGGCCGCGCCCGCCAAAGGGCTGCACGCCGACCACGGCGCCGATGATGTTGCGGTTGACATAGACATTGCCGACGCGCACCCGGCTCGTCACATGGGCGATGGTCTCGTCCAGCCTTGTGTGCAGGCCGAAAGTGAGGCCGTAGCCGGTGGCGTTGACGCTGTCGATCAGCCGGTCCAGCCCGTCGCGGCGGAAACGCACGACGTGAAGGACAGGGCCGAAAACCTCGCGCTCGAGATCGGCGAGCGTGGCGATCTCGATGATGGCGGGGGCGACGAAGGTGCCATGCGCGGTGCCCTCGGGCAGGGCGATGCGCTCCACCTTGTGGCCGCGCGCGGCCATCGTGGCAATGTGGGTCTCGATGGTGGCGCGGGCCTCCTCGGTGATGACGGGCCCGACATCGACGGCCAGCCGGTCGGTGCGGCCGATCACCAGCTCGTGCAGCGCGCCCTTGAGCATGGCGAGCACGCGGTCGGCCACGTCGGTCTGCAGGCAGAGAACGCGCAGGGCCGAGCAGCGCTGGCCGGCGCTGTCGAAGGCGGAGGCGATGACATCGGCCACCACCTGTTCGGCAAGCGCGGAGGAGTCGACGATCATGGCGTTCTGCCCGCCGGTCTCGGCGATCAGCGGGATCGGCCGCCCGGCGGGCGAAAGCCGTTCGGACAGCTGGCGCTGGATCAGACGTGCGACCTCCGTGGAGCCGGTGAACATCACGCCCGCCGTCTCGGCCGCGCCCACCAGAGCCGCGCCCACCCGGCCATCGCCGGGGACGAGCTGCAGCACATCCTCGGGCACGCCTGCCGCATGCAGGAGGCGCACGGCCTCGGCGGCGATCAGCGGCGTTTCCTCGGCCGGCTTGGCGAGCACGGGGTTGCCGGCCACCAGCGCCGCGGCCACCTGTCCGGTAAAGATGGCGAGCGGGAAGTTCCAGGGGCTGACGCAGACGACGGGGCCGAGGCCCTGATGGGCCGGGCCGAAGGTCTTGAGCGCCTGTTCGGCATAATAGCGCAGGAAATCCACCGCCTCGCGCACCTCGGCGATGGCATTGGCGGCGGATTTGCCGGCTTCGCGGATGATCAGGCCGAGCAGGATCGGCATGCGCGCTTCAAGCGCATCGGCGGCCGCCGTCAGGCAGGCGGCGCGGGCGGCGGGCGGCGTGGCGGCCCAGCGGGCGGCGGCACCCTGCGCGCGCGCCATCGCGGCCTCCACATCCTGCGGGGTCGCATCCTGAACCTGGCCGACCGGATCGCGCCGGTCGCCGGGGTTGGTCACCGTCACCGCACGGGCCGGATCGAAGGCGAGGCCGGTCGGGGCGGCCCGCCAGTCGATCGCCGCACTGTCCTGAAGGCGTGCGCTCAGTTCGCCCAGAACCGTTTCGTCGGACAGGTCGAGCCCGGCGGAATTGCGCCGCGCGCCATAGAGGTCGCGCGGCAGGGCGATCTTCTCATGGCCGGCGCCCGGGCGCGCCATGGCCCGCACGACATCGGCCGGATCGGAGATCATCTCGTCGACGGAGACATTCGGATCGGCAATGCGGTGGACGAAGGAGGAATTGGCGCCGTTTTCAAGCAGGCGGCGCACCAGATAGGCCAGCAGTGTCTCATGCGTGCCGACGGGCGCATAGATGCGCGCGGGACGGTTCAGCTTGGCCTCGCCCACCACCTCGTCATAGAGCGGCTCACCCATGCCATGCAGGCACTGAAACTCGTAATCGCCGACCTTGAAGTCGGGGCCGGCCAGATGATGGATGGTGGCGAGCGTCTGGGCATTGTGCGTGGCGAATTGCGGGAAGATCACGTCGCGCGCGGCAAGCAGCTTGCGGGAGCAGGCGATGTAGGAGAGGTCGGTGTGGACCTTGCGCGTGAACACAGGGAAGCCGGGAAGGCCATCGGTCTGCGCGCGCTTGATCTCGGCATCCCAATAGGCGCCCTTCACCAGCCGCACCATCATGCGGTGGCCGGAGCGGCGGGCGAGGTCGATGATGTAATCGAGCACGAAGGGGCAGCGCTTGCCATAGGCCTGCACCACGAAGCCGAGGCCGTTCCAGCCAGAGAGCGCGGGATCGAGACGCAGCGCTTCCAGTATGTCCAGCGACAGCTCCAGCCGGTCGGCCTCTTCCGCGTCGATGTTCAGGCCGATGTCGTAGCCCTTGGCGATCAAGGCGAGCGCGCGCACGCGCGGCAGCAGCTCGGCCATGACGCGGGCGGCCTGGGCGCGGGAATAGCGCGGATGCAGGGCCGAGAGCTTGATGGAGATGCCGGGCCCTTCATAGATGCCGCGCCCGGCCGCTGCCTTGCCGATGGCGTGGATGGCATGTTCGTAATCGGCATAATAGCGGGTGGCATCGGCGGCCGTGGTCGCGGCCTCGCCCAGCATGTCATAGGAATAGCGAAAGCCCCGGCTTTCCAACGGCCGCGCGCGCTTGACGGCTTCCTCGATGGTTTCGCCGGTGACGAACTGCTCGCCCATCATCCGCATGGCCATGTCGACGCCACGGCGGATCACCGGCTCGCCGGCGCGCGCGATCAGGCGGGTGAGCGCGGTGGAAAGGCTACGGTCGTTGACGGTGGAGGTCAGCTTGCCGGTGACGACGAGGCCCCAGGTGGCGGCATTGACGAAGAGCGAGCGCCCGCCGCCGACATGGGAGCGCCAGTCGCCATGGGCGATCTTGTCGCGGATCAGCGCATCGCGCGTGTCCATGTCGGGAATGCGCAGCAGCGCTTCGGCAAGGCACATCAGCGCCACGCCCTCCTGGCTGGAAAGCGAATATTCCTGCACCAGCCCTTCCACGCCCGTGCCCTTGTGCTTGGCGCGCAGCGCGACGATCAGCTTGCGGGCAATCTCGCGGATCGCCGTCTTGTCTGTGTCCGGCAGGCTGGCCTCAGTGAGAAGGGGCGCGACCGCCTCCGCCTCGTCACGCCGGTAAGCCGCGGTGATGGCGGCGCGCAGTGCCGTCGGCTGGGACACCGGCGGGGCGAAGGCGGCAAAGGCCGGCGGGGTCGGATCGTCGCTGCGGACCGGCAGGTCGAGGGGCTGGCTTCCGGTGGTCTGGGGCAGGGACATGACGGTCGATCCTCAAGGGGTTCAGCGGGCGCCACCGGCGACCCGGCCGGCAGGGGCCGGCATTGCCCGCGATCATAGCGCGCTTTCCGCCGAATGACGATCCGGATAAACTTAGAAATCATGGATGAAATCGCTATTTAATCCGTAATAAGTAGTGATTTAAACGGTGATAAAAGAGAATAGCCGATTGATCGAATGTTCAGGAAGGCTCTCCCGGGGTTTCCTGCGCTGCCCCGTGCAGATGCTGTTGCAGCGTCTCGGTCAGGCGGTCGCGCGCCATCAGGCATTCGGGATCGCCCGGCATGCAGTCGCGACAGACGATGGGACGGACAGCATAGATCCGACAGCCGACATGCAGGCCCAGCGTGCCCTCCAGCGCGACGCAGCGATCGCTCTCGCAGCGCATGCCGCTCAAATCCGCCGAGACATAAGCCTCCGGGATTTTCGCCAGATCCTCGTCACTCTCCAGCGAAAAGCGCGGCCATTCCTCGGAATAGGCGCAACAGGCACCGCATGCCTGACAGTCGAAATCCTCCGTCCTCAGCCCTTCGCCTGAGAGGAAGATGCGCGCGACGGCGGTCGGGTCGGCGGGTGGGGTGATGATGTCAGGCGTGGCTTGTGTCATAGGTTACTCGATCAGGGGTGGACGCTTCGCGCGGGCGGCCGGTGACTTGGCGCAGGCGCGATCTCTGCGGTCTTTCTAGCCTATTAAAGTCCATGCCGCCCGCGGCATTTCCGAGGCAATTCCGTTGCTTGGCGACAATTTGCATGCAGGCCTGAAACTTGCCTTTGCAAAGCAGCTTCCCCTCGCTATCACCGTGACCATGCGACCCTGCATGCGGCGACCCATAAGACAATCGCGCGGGGTCAATCTCTGTGCTTGAGGGAGCTTGAAGACCGATGAAATGGAAGCGCACGATCCAGCTTCTGGACGTTCATTGCGAAGGCGAAATCGGCAAGGTGGCGATCGGCGGCGTGCCGAAGATCCCAGGCAATTCGATTGCCGAGCAGCTGAACCATATCAATACGGTGGATGACAGCCTGCGCCGCTTTCTCTGCCTGGAGCCGCGGTCCGGCTCCATCGGCTCGGTCAATCTCCTGGTGCCGGCCAAGCGGCCGGAGGCCGATTTCGGTTTCATCATCCTGCAGGCCGACCAGGCCCATGCCATGTCCGGCTCCAATTCCATCTGCGTCACCACGGCGCTGCTCGAATCCGGCATGGTCGAGATGAAGGAGCCGGAAACGGTGGTGATGCTCGACACCGCCGCCGGCCTGGTCAAGGCCACGGCCACCTGCCGCGACGGGCGCTGCGAACGCGTGACGCTGACCATGGTGCCCTCCTTCGTCGAGGCGCTGGATGTGGAAATCGACACGCCGCAATGGGGCCGGATCAAGGTGGATCTCTGCTTCGGCGGCATCTTCTACGCGCTGGTCGATGTCGGCCAGATCGGCACCACCATCGAGAAGGCCAATGCCCGCACGCTGGTCGAGGCCGGCATGGTGCTGAAGGATCTGGTCAACAAGGCCGTGCCGCTGGTCCATCCCGAGATCCCGGAGATCCGGGGTGTCGCCTATGTGATGTTCCGCGACCGCGAGCCGGATGGCGCGGTGCGCACCTGCACCACTATGTGGCCGGGCCGGGCCGACCGCTCGCCCTGCGGCACCGGCAGCTCGGCCAATCTGGCCACCTTGCACGCGCGCGGGCTCGCCAAGGTCGGCGATGTCTTCACCTCGCGCTCCATCATCGGCTCGGAATTCCAGGCGGGCATCGAGAGCGTCACGGAAGTGGCCGGCCGCCCGGCGATCGTGCCGACCATTTCCGGTCGCGGCTGGACCTTTGGCCTGCATCAGGTCTCGCTCGATCCATTCGATCCGCTGGCGGACGGCTTCGCCATGACCGACACCTGGGGACCGCAGGCCGGCGAGATCCGCTGATTGCGCCGAACAGGCCTCTTCAGCTTCAGCGCGCGCTGATGGCCGACGCGGGTGCCGCGCTCTGCGTCACTGCCGCTGTGCGTAAGGGATCGCTGAAAGCCGTGTCGATCTCGGCAATATCGTCCTTGGCGGCGGCAAGCAACTGGGCGGAGAGGCGATGGCCGCCGCTTGCCGCCTCGCGCAGCATGGAGAGCGCCCGGCCCGGCGCGCCGGAGCGGTAGAGCGCCCGGGCCAGCTGATAGGTCTGGCGGGGGCCGCTGCGCTCGCGATAGGCCTCGCGGCAGGCCGACAGGGCTTCGCCGATGCGGATCTCGCCGAGGGTGATGGGGGCAAAGGAGGGGTTGCGCTCGAGGTCACGCGGATCGCCGGCGCTAGCATCACAAGCCTCGGCCGAGCTGCCATGGCCCGCATGCGAGGCGATGGCGACGGACTGGTTCAGGGCAAGGGTCAACCCGGCCAGAACGGCAAGGCAGCAGCAGCGCGCAAACATGACGTGATCTCTCTCTCCGGGCCCCTCTATCCGGCGATAACAACGCGCCAGCCCGTCATTTGATCCGTTTCGCCCCGGCCGATTGTGGAAAAATCTGGGCAGGGCATGACGGGCAGGGGTGCGTGGCCGTCTGTCGCGATTGAACGGTGAGTCGTCATCCCATGCGCTATGCCTAGAATGATGCGGCGCTACATTGGCCTTATGTAACCTGATGGAGTTTTTCATGTCCAAGAGCGCAATCGTCCTGGCCGGCCG
Organism: Xaviernesmea rhizosphaerae; assembly: GCF_001938945.1. Taxonomy (GTDB): domain Bacteria; phylum Pseudomonadota; class Alphaproteobacteria; order Rhizobiales; family Rhizobiaceae; genus Xaviernesmea; species Xaviernesmea rhizosphaerae. Next base: position 191,613 of record NZ_MKIO01000040.1, on the reverse strand, counting down.
GGTCTTGATGTCGATCATCTTCGTGCTGTCCGGCTTCAGCAAGATCACGAGCCTTGCCGGCACCGCCGGCTATTTCGCGGCCCAAGGCTTGCCGGTGCCGATGGTGACGGCGGTCATCGTCTCGCTGGTGGAGCTCGGCGGTGGCATCGCCATCCTGCTCGGTGTCTTCACGCGTCCTGTCGCCGTTCTGCTGGCGGCTTTCTGCGTGGCGACCGCCTTCATCGCCCATGCCAATTTCGCCGATCAGATGCAGTTGATCAATTTCCAGAAGAACCTCGCCATGGCCGGCGGGTTCCTGATCCTGTCGGCTTTCGGCCCCGGGGCGCTGTCCATCGATGCACGCCGGGCCGGCGCATCCTTCGCCTGATCCGCATGCCTGATCCGCGCGCGCCTGCCTTTCGCCGCGAGGCTTGAATCCCCGCGCAAATCCCGTCATGAGAGCTGCGATCCTGCCGCCACGCGGCAGGCCCGGTTCGGGAGGATGACGGATGGAGCTCGACGATCTCGTAAAGGCGGTGCTGGGCCGTGCCAAAGGCCTGGCGCGGATGATCGTGGCCGTTGCCGGGCCGCCGGGCTCCGGGAAGTCCACGCTGGCCGAGGTGCTGGCCGAGCGTCTCTCGGCCGAAGGCGAGACGGCCGTCGTGCTGCCGATGGACGGCTTCCACATGGACAACGGCATCCTCGAGGCGCGCGGCCTGCTGGCCCGCAAGGGCGCGCCGGAAACCTTCGACGTGCGTGGCTTTGCCGATCTTCTCAAGGCGGTGCGCGCCGGCGGCGAGGAGGTGCTGGTGCCGGTCTTCGACCGCTCGCGCGAGATCGCCATCGCCTCGGCCCGGCCGATCGCGCCCGAAACGCACATTATCATCGCCGAGGGCAATTATCTGCTGCTCGACGAGGCGCCGTGGTCGCGGCTTCAGGATTGCTTCGATCTGACGATCATGCTCCTGCCGCCGCGCGCCATCCTGGAAGAGCGCCTGCGCGCCCGCTGGGCCTATTACGGGCTGGATGCGGCGGCGATCGCCCGCAAGGTCGAAGGCAACGATCTGCCGAATGGCGACCGGATCCGCGCCCATCAGCGCTCCGCCGATCTCGCGATCGAGGCAATCGACCTGCCTTTGTGACCTTTGCGGCCAAGGGGAATTGTCATGCCCCGGAGAAGGGTGGTATCCGAGCCGGACAGCCATCTTCCCCAAAAGCCGCCTGCCCGGAGACGCCGATGCCCGCCGATGCCCCGAAGACGCTCACCCTGCGCCGTCCGGATGATTGGCATCTGCATCTGCGCGATGGCGCGATGCTGCGCGGCGTGGTCGCCGACAGCGCCCGGCACTTCGCCCGCGCCATCATCATGCCGAACCTCGTGCCGCCGGTCGTCACCACGGCCGATGCCGAGGCCTATCGCGACCGCATCCTGGACGCGCTGCCCGACGGCAGCCGCTTCCAGCCGCTGATGACGCTCTATCTGACGGAGCACACGGCGGCCGACGACGTCGCCGCCGGCAAAGCGAGCGGGCTCATCACGGCGGTCAAGCTCTATCCCGCCGGGGCCACCACCAATTCCCATGGCGGCGTGCGCGATCTCGACAAGGTCATGCCGGTGCTCGAACGCATGGCCGAGATCGGCCTGCCGCTCTGCGTCCATGGCGAGGTGACCACGCCGGAGGTCGATATCTTCGACCGTGAGGCCGTCTTCATCGAGACGGTGCTCGATCCGCTGCGCCGGCGCCTGCCGGAGCTGAAGGTGACCATGGAGCATGTCACCACCAAGGACGGGGTCGACTATATTCTGGGTGCCAATCGCAATCTTGCGGGATCGATCACCACCCATCACCTGATCATCAACCGCAATGCCATCCTCGTCGGCGGCATCAGGCCGCATTATTATTGCCTTCCCGTCGCCAAGCGCGAGAGCCACCGGCTTGCCTTGCGCAAGGCCGCGACCTCGGGCGATGCCCGCTTCTTCCTCGGCACCGATTCCGCGCCGCATGTGGACCCGCTCAAGGAATGCGGCTGCGGCTGCGCCGGTATCTACACCTCGATCAACACCATGAGCTGTCTCGCCCATGTCTTCGAGGAGGAGGGCGCGCTCGACCGGCTCGAGGCCTTCACCAGCCTCAATGGCCCGGCCTGGTATGGCCTTCCGGTCAATGCGGAGAGCATCACGCTGACGCGCAGCGAGACGCCGGTGACCTTCCCCGACAAGATCCAGACGGGCGCCGGTCCGGTCACCGTGTTCGATCCGATGTTCCCGTTGCACTGGGTGGTCGAGGCCTCCCATGGCTGAGCCTGTCGGCATCGCCGGTGCGATCCCGATCCTGCGGATCTTCTCGGTCGAGAAGGCCATGGCGTTCTATCTGGACTTTCTCGGCTTCACGCTCGACTGGGAACACCGCTTCGAGCCCGGCATGCCACTTTACTGCCAGATCACGCGCGAGGGGCTGATGCTGCATCTCAGCGAGCATTTCGGCGATACGACGCCCGGCACCCGCATCTTCGTGCCGGTTCGCGACGCCCGGGCGCTGCAGGCCGAACTGGCAGGGCGGGACTTTCCCTTCATGCGGCCGGGGCTGGAAACCGTGCCCTGGGGGCTGGAGGTGACGGTCACCGATCCCTTCGCCAACCGCATCACCTTCTGCCAGCGCAACGACTGAACGGCCTGCCGCCGGCCGAGACGCAAATCGACGAGGACCCGCCCGATGATCCAGACCCCCTTCTGCGACAAGGCCTTCATGGCCAACCAGCTTGCCCGCATGCTCTGGGAGATCAAGGCGGTCCATTTCCGGCCGGAGCAGCCGTACAAGCTAGCCTCGGGCATGGCGAGCCCGGTCTATATCGACTGCCGCAAGCTGATCTCCTATCCGCGCATCCGCTCGGCCGTCATGGATTTCGCCGCCGCCACCATCCTCTCCGAGGCCGGCTTCGAGCAGTTCGATGTGATCGCCGGTGGCGAGACGGCCGGCATTCCCTTCGCCGCCATGCTGGCCGAGCGTCTGGCCCTGCCGATGATCTATGTGCGCAAGGCGCCCAAAGGCCATGGACGTAACGCCCAGATCGAAGGCCATATGGCCGAAGGCGCTCGCGTCCTCGTCATCGAGGATCTGACGACCGCCGGCGGCTCGATGTTCACCTTCATCAATGCCGTGCGCGCGGCCGGCGGCATTGTCGATCATGGCATGGCGCTGTTCTATTACGACATCTTCCCCGCGGCGCGCGGCGAGATGCAGGACAAGGGCGTGACCCTGCACAACATCGCCACCTGGCGCGACGTGCTGGCAGTGGCCCGCGAGAAACAGCTCTTCGAGACGGACAGACTGGCGGAAGTCGAAAGCTTCCTCGACGCCCCGCTCGACTGGTCGGCCCGCCATGGCGGCGTGGCCACGCTGTGATGCCATAAGGCGGGCCGGAGCCAATCCCGGACCCTGCCGTCCATGACTTGCCGCTGGCCTTTTTTTCGGCCATGGCTTAAGTCGATCTAATCGATTGAATTCTTGCTGGGGGACCTGCGACCATGATCATCTGCTGCGGAGAAGCGCTGATCGACATGCTGCCACGCCAATCGGACCGGGGCGAGGGCGCCTTTGCGCCTTATGCGGGCGGCGCGGTCTTCAACACGGCCATCGCGCTCGGCCGGCTTGGCATTCCCACCGGCTTCTTCACCGGCCTGTCGACCGATATGTTCGGCGACATCCTGCGTGAGACGCTGAAGGCGAGCAATGTCGATTTCGCCCCCTGCGCCACCTCCGACCTGCACACCACGCTGGCCTTCGTCAAGCTGACCAACGGCCATGCGAGCTATGCCTTCTTCGACGAGAACACGGCCGGCCGCATGATCACCGAGGCCGACCTGCCCGAGCTCGGCGATTTCTGCGAGGCGCTGCATTTCGGCGCCATCAGCCTGATCCCCGAGCCCTGCGGCGCGACCTATGAGGCGCTGATGACCCGCGAGCATGAAAAGCGTGTGATCTCCTTCGACCCCAACATCCGCCCCGGCTTCATCAAGGACAAGGAGGCCCACCGCGCCCGCATGCTGCGCATGGCCGCGATGTCCGACATCGTCAAATTCTCCGACGAAGATCTCGACTGGTTCGGCATGGAAGGCAGCCATGAGGAACTGGCCGGCCAGTGGCTGGCGCGCGGCGCAAAGCTGGTGGTGATCACCAAGGGCGCCGACGGCGCGGATGGTTACACCACGCGCGGCAAGGTCTCCGTCGGCGGCGAGAAGGTGACCGTGGTCGACACGGTCGGCGCCGGCGATACCTTCGATGCGGGCGTGCTGGCCGCGCTGAAGCTCAACAACCTTCTGACCAAGGAGGCCGTCGCCAACCTCTCCGAAGATGCCGTGCGCGCCGCCCTCGCGCTCGGTGCCAAGGCCGCCGCAGTCACCGTGTCGCGTGCGGGGGCAAACCCGCCTTGGGCGGGGGAGATCGGGCTGTAAGAGCCACGCAACCAGACGCAATCTGATAAAAAACCCGCTCGATCATTTGTCGAGCGGGTTTTTCCATTATGACGAGTATCTTAAGGGGCCTGCAAACTGCCCGTGGCGGTCTTTGCAGACTTTCAGCTTAAGCTTTCGCCGAAAGCAGCGCCTTCACCAGCCCTGCCGTCGAGCTGTCGTGGCCTTCAGCGCTTTCCTTGCCTTCGACGACGGGAAGCAGGCCGGTGGCCAGTTCCTTGCCGAGCTCGACGCCCCACTGGTCGAAGGAGTTGATGTTGAACAGGGCGCCTTCGACGAAGACGCGGTGTTCGTAGAGCGCGATCAGGCGGCCGAGCGCGAAGGGGGTGAGCTTGTCGTAGACCAGCGTCAGCGACGGGCGGTTGCCGGTGAAGACGCGGTGGGGGGCGATGCGGGCGATGTCGGCTTCCGGCATCTTCTTGTCTTCCAGCTGGGCGCGGGCTTCTTCCAGCGGACGGCCCTTCATCAGCGCTTCCGACTGCGCCAGGCAATTGGCGATCAGGAGATCGTGCTGGTGGCGCAGCGCCGGCTCATGGCCGTTGGCGGCGATCATGAACTCGGCCGGGATGATGCTCGTGCCCTGGTGGATCAGCTGGTAGAAGGCGTGCTGGCCATTGGTGCCAGGCTCGCCCCAGACGACCGGGCCGCTGTCGCCCTCGACCGGCGTGCCGTCGATCGTCACGCCCTTGCCGTTCGATTCCATGTCCAGCTGCTGCAGATAGGCCGGGAAGCGCGAGAGGCGCTGGTCATAGGGCAGGATTGCGCGCGAGGGATAGCCGAGCACGTTGCGATGGTAGAAGCCGATCAGGCCGAGCAGCATCGGCAGGTTCTGGCGCAGCGGCGCGGTGCGGAAATGCGTGTCGATCGCATGGCCGCCGGCGAGGAACTCGCCGAAATTCTCCTTGCCGATGGCGATCATCAGCGGCAGGCCGATGGCCGACCAGATCGAATAGCGTCCGCCGACCCAGTCCCAGAAGCCGAAGACGCGGGCGGCGTCGATGCCGAAGGCGGCGACCTTGTCGAGCGCGGTGGAGACGGCGCAGAAATGATGGCCGACCGCCTCTTCGCCGAGCTTGTCGGCGATGAAGGCCCGCGCCGTCTTGGCGTTGGTCATCGTCTCGATGGTGGTGAAGGTCTTGGAGGCGACGATGAACAGCGTGGTCTCGGGCGACACCAGCTTCAGCGTGTCGGCAATATGGGCGCCGTCGACATTGGAGACGAAATGCAGGCGCGGCCCATCATGATAAGGGGCAAGGGCCAGCGTAGCCATCACAGGACCGAGATCGGAGCCGCCGATGCCGATATTGACGACATCGGTGATCTTCTCGCCGGTGGCGCCAGCAAGCGCGCCGGAGCGGATGCCGTCGGCAAAGGCGCCCATGGCGTCGAGCACGGCATTGACGTCGCCCATCACATCCTTGCCATCAACGAGAACCGGCGTGTTGGCGCGGTTGCGCAGCGCGGTGTGCAGGACGGCGCGGCCCTCGGTGAAGTTGATCGGCGCGCCCGAGAACATGGCATCACGCTTTTCCGCCACCTTGGCGGCATCGGCCAGCTCTTCCAGCCCGGCGAGGATCTGCTCGTTGACGGCGCATTTTGAGTAGTCGAGCAGGAGATCGTCGAGCGCGACGCTGAAATGGTCGAAACGTTGAGGATCGGCGGCGAAGGCGGCGCGAAGATCGGTGGCCGAGGTCTCCGCGGCAAGGGTCTTGAGCTTGTCGACAAGCGCTTTCATCAGGGTACTCCCGCTTCTGATTTCGCGGCGCACGCTACTGCAAAAACCGGAAAATCAAAATCGGTTTGCACGGGAAATATTGCATGTGCTTTGCAGGACCTGTCATGCGCCCGTTACAGCAATGCGCCTGTCATGCCGAGTGTCGATGATTGGGACCTGGTATCAGCCGCGCAGCTGGCGCCGCAGGATCTTGCCGACATTCGACTTCGGCAGTTCCTCGCGGAATTCGATGTGGCGCGGGCGCTTGTAATTGGTCAGATGCCGGGCGCAATGCGCCTTGATCTCATCCTCGGTCAGATCCGGCCGTCGGCGCACCACGAACAGCTTGACCGCCTCGCCCGAATGCGGGTCCGGCACGCCGATGGCGGCGCATTCCAGCACGCCGTCGAGCGTCATGACGACCTCTTCGATCTCGTTGGGGAAGACGTTGAAGCCGGAGACGAGGATCATGTCCTTCTTGCGGTCGACGATCTTGGTCAGTCCCTCCGGGCTCATGAAGCCGATATCGCCGGTGCGGAAGAAGCCGTCGGCAAACATGGCGCGTGCCGTCTCCGCCGGCATGTTCCAGTAGCCGGCCATCACCTGGGGCCCGCGAATGCAGATCTCGCCGGGTTCGCCAGGCGGCAGGCTGCGGCCCTCCTCATCGCGGATCTCCACCTCCGTCGACGGCAGCGGCAAGCCGATCGTTCCGGTGAAATCCGGCAGGTCCAGCCGGTTGGCCGTGGCCACCGGCGAGGTTTCCGACAGGCCGTAGCCCTCCTTGATCGGGCAGCCGGTGACGGCCTCCCAACGCTCGGCCACCGGGCGCTGCACCGCCATGCCGCCACCGAAAGTCAGCGCCAGGCTGGAATGGTCGAGCGTTCGGAAATCCGGATTGTTCAAGAGCGCGTTGAACAGGGTGTTGAGGCCGGGGAAGACGGTGATGCGGTTCTGCCCGATCTCCTTGACCAGCGCCGGAATGTCGCGCGGATTGGGAATGAGGACATTGAGTCCGCCGAGCTTCAGGCCCATCAGCGCATTCACCGTCAGCGCGAAGATATGGTAGAGCGGCAGGGCGCAGAGAAAGACGATCCGCTGCGGCCGCGGGCGGTTGACGAAGGCGGTGTCGAGCCAGAGGCCGAGCTGCGTCATATTGGCGAGCAGATTGCCATGGGTGAGGATGGCGCCCTTGGAGATGCCGGTCGTGCCTCCGGTATATTGCAGGAAGGCGGTATCGCCAGACGCCAGCGCCACTGGCTTCAGCGTCAGCCCGCGCCCGCGCGAAAGCGCCTGCTTGAAGGGGATATGACCGGGCAGGGACCAGCGCGGCACCAGCTTCTTGACATGGCGCACCACGGCATTGACCAGAAGGCCCTTCAGCCCCAGGCAATCGCCCAGGCTGGTGACGATCACATGGCGCACATCCGTGCCCGGCAGCGCCTGCTCCACCGTCGCGGCAAAGTTTTCGAGCACTACCAGCGCCTTGGCGCCGGAATCGCTCAGTTGGTGGCGCAGTTCGCGCGCGGTATAGAGCGGATTGATGTTGACGACGACGAGACCCGCCTTCAGCACCGCGAAGAGGGTGATCGGGTTCTGCAGCACGTTCGGCATCATCACGCCGACACGATCGCCCTTTTCCAGCCCGAGCGATTGCAGCGTGGCCGCCAGATGTCCGGCATCGCGGGCGAGTGCGGCAAAGCTCAGCGTGCTGCCCATGCAGGAATAGGCTGCGCTCTCGGCATAGCGGGCGCAGCAGGCATCGAAGAGATCGGGGATCGTGCCGTGGTCGAGCGGCGGGATCGTTGCCGGCACACTGGCATGATAGGACTTCAGCCAGGGCTTGCTAACCGCCGGTGAACTCGCCGTGGCAGTGGGGTCCAGCATCATGATCCTCCCGATCCTTTCCTTCGTCGAAGATGACGCCGTTGCGGCAGGGCGGCAAGCGCAATCCGCGGCTGCGCCGGCGATCGGGGGAATGGCATGTCCTCAGGTCCATACGGCTGCGGTTCGGCGTGCGCGTCTTCCTCCAGACCGGCGCGCCTCTTGCATCCTCCTTCATCGCCGGGGGGCTTTGCCCGCCGCCGTCTCCTCTCCTGAAGAGGTAAATGACCTGAACGTAAACGTCAATAAGCTATGTCTTCGCAGCATGGAAGATGAGAGGCATGCGCATAGCTCTTCATGCCGCATTGCGGCATAATGGAACCCTCGGCATTTGCCTTGAATCGTTTCGATCATGCTTGGGCTCAGCCTTTCGCTTCGCTGAGGGCGAGGGCCAGGCCAGCACGCGCTCCCGACCTCCTTCCTGACGGCTTCTGATCCCATGGCGGACACTGTTCTCTCTTCCGCGCCGCCTGTGCGCTCGACCATGATGAGCCCGGCCGAGTTCGCGCTGACGCTTGGCGGCTTCGGCATTGGCACCGGCGAATTCGCCATCATGGGTCTTCTGCCCGACGTTGCGCGCGACACGGCCGTTTCTGTTCCTGCGGCCGGCATGGTCATCAGCGCCTATGCGCTGGGCGTGGTGGTGGGCGCGCCGGTGATTGCCGTGCTCGCCGCGCGCTTCAGCCGGCAGCATGTCCTGCTCGCACTGATGGCGATCTTCGCGCTCGGCAATTTCGCCAGCGCGCTCGCGCCGGACTTCCTGACGCTGATCGCCGCCCGCTTCTTCACCGGCCTGCCGCATGGCGCCTATTTCGGCGTTGCCGCCATCGTCGCCGCCGGTCTGGCGCCGCCGCATCAAAAGGCGCGTGCCGTGGCGCGGGTCATGATGGGCCTGACGGTCGCCACGCTCATTGGCACGCCGCTGACCGCCTGGTTCGGTCAGATGGTCGGCTGGCGGGCCGCCTTCGCCATTGTCGGCCTCATCAGCCTGATCACCATGGCCATGACGCTGCGTTTCGTGCCCAGGGACAAGCCGGAAACCGGGGCCTCGCCGCTGCGCGAACTCGGCGCGCTGGCCAATCCCCATGTCTGGCTGGCGCTCGCCATCTGCGCCGTTGGCGGCGGTGGCATGTTTGCCGTCTTCACCTACATCACCCCGGCAATGACCGAGGTGGCCGGCGTGCCGCTTTCCGGCGTGCCGTTGATGCTGGCACTGTTCGGCGCCGGCATGATCGCGGGCAATCTTCTGGGCGCGCGGCTGGCCGACCGGTCGTTGAAATACGGTCTCGGCGTGGCGCTGCTGTTCAATCTCGGCGCCTTTCTGCTCTTTGCCTTCACGATGGGCAATCCGGCGATTGCCGCGCTGAACATCTTCCTCGTCGGTTGCGGCTTCCTCCTGGTTCCGGGCATCCAGCTGCGGCTGATCAATGTTGCCGGCGAGGCGCAGACGCTGGCGGCAGCGCTCAGCCACTCCGCCTTCAATCTGGCCAATGCGCTCGGCGCCTGGGCTGGCGGCGTGTCGATCGCCCATGGCTATGGCTGGACCTCGACCGGCCTCGTGGGCGCAGCGGTCACCCTTGCCGCGCTGGCAGTCTGGGGCGTGGCGATTGCCAGCGATCGCCGCCGCTGGTAGGCGCGTCGCCGGCATCTCGGCCTTCGGGCGGCGCAACCGGCGATTTTTCGGCCGGTGCTCGCCTTATTTTGGCTTCCATTATAGAATTGTCGTCTCTACCAACTAGAACGCGGCGAGCGTCCATGCGGCATGGACGCGTGACGGTCGCGGGTCCCAAGACGCGCCGGCCTCCGCGATAAGGCATATCGTTGCGGGCCGGGCCGTAGGGAGAGGACATCGAAGGTGAATATGAGCACCAGGGAACGGGACTTTCCCGCTGAGCCTCGGCTCTTCGGCCGGCCGGCCTATGACCGCTCGGCATTGATCGGCCCGATTTCGGCGGCGCGCTGGCTCCTGGCCTTCGTTCTTCTGGCGGGCGTCTATTTCTTTCACGGCTTTCTGGTGCCGGTTCTCGCGGCGCTGGTCATCGGCTTTGCCAGCTGGCCGCTCTACCGTCGCCTGCTGGCCGCCATCGGCGGCAGCCGCACGCTCGGCGCCACCATCGCGCTGGTTCTCGTCATTGCCTTCATCATCGCGCCGGTGTCGATTGCCGCCATCTATGCGGTGGACGAATTCCGCGCCTGGGCCGTCTGGGCGATCCAGGCCAATGCCAACGGTGCGCCCGTGCCGCCGTGGGTGCTGGCACTGCCGGCCGGCGGTCCCTGGCTCGGCGAACAATGGGCGCGCTATATCGGCCATCCCGGCGCACTGGGCGAACTGGTCCAGCTCGTCAGCGGGTCCAATATCGGCAATATCTATCGCGGCCTCGTGGTTGTCGGTGCCTCGGCCTTCAATTCCTTCCTGACGCTGCTCTTCATGCTGATCACGCTGTTCTTCGTCTATCGCGACGGCGAAGGCTTTGTCGCGCAGCTCGACCGTCTGGGCGAGCGTATCCTGCCGATGCGTTGGGAGCGCGTCTCGCGCATCGTGCCGCTCACCATCAGCTCGACCGTGACGGGCATGGGCGTGATCGCCATCGGCGAAGGCATTGTGCTGGGTCTGGCCTATTGGGCGGCCGGCGTGCCGTCATCGGTGACGCTCGGCATCATCACCGGCTTCATGGCGCTTGTGCCCGGCGGCGCTCCGCTCTGCTTCATCCTCGTCTCCGTCTATCTCGTGGCCAGCGGCTCGCCCTTCCACGGCCTGGCCCTGTTCGTCTGGGGCACGGTGGAGCTGTTCATCGTCGACAAGACCTTGCGTCCGCGCCTCGTCGGCGGCCCGATCAAGCTGCCCTTCCTGCCGACCTTCTTCGGCTTGGTCGGCGGGGTAAAGACCATGGGCTTCCTTGGTCTGTTCGTCGGTCCCGTGCTGATGGCGCTCATCGTCGCTGTCTGGCGCGAATGGCTGCACGAGGTGACGACGCAGCCCGACCCGATGCGCCCGTCGCCGGCGATCATCACGTCATCCTCCTCGTCCGAGCCGCCGCTGACGCGGTAACGGACCGAGCCTGCGACGCGCCCTTTATGCCCATGGTGAGGAGAAGGGCCGTCTGCCGACGATTGTCGCCGGCAGCGATGGCCGCCGGCGCGCCGGATTTTTCTGTCTCTGCACGAAAGCCGTTTCGCCCCTTCGCCGGATCGGCTAGACCATTCCCTGCCCAGGACAAGGCGTGTCCATGCCCCGGGCAGGATGGCACAGTCGTGCCCAGCCTGAAACTTGCCGCCGTTCTCGCTGTTCTGCCGGCTCCCGCCGCCGCGCGCGCCATGATGTCCATTATGGCGGCTGCCACAGAATGAAAGGGTCCGTCCCTCATGTCCTTCTTCTCCAGCTATCATCAGGGCTTCGTGCGCGTGGCCGCCTGCACGCCGGTCGTGAGCCTCGGCGATCCCGCCGCCAATGCCGCCGCGACCCTGGCGCTGGCCGAGGAGGGGCATCGCCGCGCGGCCGGGCTGATGGTGTTTCCAGAGCTGGGCATCTCGGGCTATTCGATCGACGATCTCTTAGGCCAGGCCGTGCTGCACGAGGCGGTGGATCAGGCGCTGGCCGGTCTCGTGGAAAAGAGCCGCGAGTTGATGCCGGTCCTGCTGGTCGGCGCGCCGCTGGTCCACAATGGCAAGCTCTACAATTGCGCCGTGGTCATCCATCGCGGCGCCATCCTCGGCGTCGTGCCGAAGACCCATCTGCCGAATTACCGCGAGTTCTACGAGAAGCGCTGGTTCGCGCCCGGCCGCGACATTCGCGGCGAGACGATCACGGTGGCCGGCCGCCCGGTGCCTTTCGGCGTCGATCTCCTGTTTGCCGCGCGCGATAGGGCCAATTTCGTCTTCCACGTCGAAATCTGCGAGGATGTCTGGTTGCCGGCCTGCCCGAGCGATTTCGGGGCGCTGGCCGGTGCGCTGATCCTCACCAATCTCTCGGCCAGCAACATCACCGTCGGCAAGTCCGACACGCGCCATCTGCTCTGCGCCGCGCAGTCGGAGCGCTGCTTTGCCGCCTATGTCTATGCCGCCGCCGGACCGGGCGAATCCACCACCGATGTCGCCTGGGACGGCCAGGCCTGCATCTACGAGCTTGGCCGCCTGCTGGCCGAGACCAGCCGCTTTCCCGCCGGCGCACAGATGTGTGTCGCCGATGTCGATGTCGACCGGCTCGCGCTCGAGCGCCTGCGCACTGGCAGCTTCAACGATGCCGGGCTGATGAACGGCCGGCCGGAGACGACGATGCGGCGCATCGGCTTCGATCTTGCGCCGCCGGAGGCGGATATCGGGCTGGAGCGGTCGATCTCGCGCTATCCCTTCGTGCCTGCCGATCCCGCCCGGCTCGACCAGGATTGCTACGAGACCGTCAACATTCAGGTGGAAGGCCTGATGCAGCGCCTGCGCACCACCCGGCTGAAGAAGCTGTGCATCGGCGTCTCGGGCGGGCTCGATTCCACTCATGCGCTGCTCATCGCCGCCAATGCCTTCGACCGGCTCGGCCTGCCGCGTTCCGGCATTCTCGGCTTCACCATGCCGGGTTTTGCCACGGGCGATGCGACGAAGAGCAATGCCTGGGCGCTGATGGACAGCCTGGGCATCACGGCAGAAGAGATCGACATCAAGCCGCTCGCCCATCAGCTCCTGAAGGATCTGCGCCATCCCTTCGCCGATGGCGAGAAGGTCTATGACATCACCTTCGAAAACGTCCAGGCCGGCCTGCGCACCGATTTCCTGTTCCGCGCCGCCAACCGCTATGATGCCATGGTGCTCGGCACCGGCGATCTCTCGGAGATCGCGCTCGGCTGGTCCACCTACGGCGTCGGCGACCAGATGAGCCATTACAACGTCAATGCCTCGGTGCCGAAGACGCTGATCCAGCATCTCATTCGCTGGATGATCCGCACTGGCCTGTTCAAGGCGGACACCAACGAGGTGCTGGGCGCCGTGCTCGACACGATCATCTCGCCGGAACTGGTGCCGGCGGACGAGAACGGGCAGATGCAGAGCACCGAGGACAAGATCGGCCCCTATGCCCTGCATGATTTCATGCTCTATTACACCACGCGCTTCGGCCTGAAGCCGTCCAAGGTGGCCTTCCTCGCCTATCACGCCTGGCGGGATGCAAACGCCGGAGACTGGCCGCCGGGCTTCCCGGCCGAAAGCCGGCAGGCCTATGATCTGGCGACGATCAAGCGCTGGTTCGAGACCTTCCTGTTCCGCTTCTTCACCATCAGCCAGTTCAAGCGCTCGGCCTCGCCGAACGGCCCGAAGGTCACCTCCGGCGGCTCGCTCTCGCCGCGCGGCGACTGGCGCGCGCCCTCCGACGGCAATGCCCGCGCCTGGATCGACGAGCTGAAGCGCAACGTGCCCTGATCCCGCGCAGGACCTTTCTCACCCCGCGCGGCTGAGAAAGGCCTCTGCCGTGAGGATCTCCACCTGCACGGAAAAGCGTGATCCGAGCAGCTCCAGCGAATCGTCATGGGTGGCATCCGTGCCGCTGCATAAGCCATCCTTGATCAGCGTGATGTGGTAGCCGAGGTCGACCGCGCCGAGCAAGGCGGCCATGACGCAGACATCGGTTTCGCCGCCCGTCATCACCAGCCGGCGCACGCCCTCGGCCTGAAGCAGCGGATGCAGCCGCCCGTCCGCCCAGGGTGAATAGACCGCCTTGTCGAATAGCCGCCCAGGCGGCACGAAGCGGGCAAGCTCGGGCATCAGCCCCAGCATCTCCGCCGGCAGCGCGGCCCGGGTCATCATCGGCCATTTCCGATAGTAATCCACCCAGGCGCCCGGCATGTCCTCCGCCTTTTCCGGCGTGATGAAGCGGGTGAAGAGGCTGCGCTCGGCATGGCGGCCGGCAATGGCCGAGACCTGTGGCAGGATGCGCGCCATCCACGGCACATGCCAAGGCGTGTCCTCGGAAAACAGCCGCTGCATGTCCACGCAGAGGTGACGCCAGTCGCCCTGTTCTTCTCGGTCGAAACTCTGTGCCATGGCCACCTCCGGAGACATTTTTTCGCTCTTAGAACTGGCGTCCGCCCCTCTGGTTTCAGACAGGCCCGCTCGGCATGACCTGCGCAGTGGGCGCCGGGAAATGTAAGCGGCAAAAACCTTTGGTGGGAACCATGCCGGGACCGGCACGTTGGACAGCCGTGGCCACTCCGCGCCTTAAGGGGCCGTCGCCACCCTTTTTCCCTGCAGATCCGCTCACCGAGACGAGGTAACGCCCATGAACGCCCATCCGCAGCCGCCCTTTCCCGACCAGCAGCAGCCCATGCCCGGCCTGACCGGCCAGATGGATCCGAAGCCTGATCACGGCGAAACCAGCTATAAGGGTTCCGGCCGGCTGGCGGGCAAGAAGGCCGTGATCACCGGCGGCGACAGCGGCATCGGCCGCGCGGTAGCCATTGCCTATGCCCGCGAAGGCGCGGACGTGCTGATCGCCTATCTCAACGAACATGAGGATGCCGAGGACACCAAACGCCTCGTTGAGGAGGCCGGCCGCAAGGCCGTGCTGGTTGCCGGCGATATCCAGACGGCCGAACATTGCCGCCGCATCATCGACACCGCCGTCAAGGAGCTTGGCGGAATCGATATCCTCGTCAACAATGCCGCGCATCAGGCGACCTTCAGCGATATCGGCGAGATTCCGGACGAGGAATGGGAACTGACCTTCAAGGTCAATATCCATGCCATGTTCTACCTGACCAAGGCCGCCGTGCCGCATATGAAGGAAGGCGGCGCGATCATCAACACGGCCTCCATCAATGCCGACAATCCCAATCCGTCGCTTCTGGCTTACGCGACCACCAAGGGCGCGATCCAGAATTTCACCGCCGGCCTTGCGCAGATGCTGGCCGAAAAGGGTATTCGCGCCAATGCCGTGGCGCCCGGCCCGATCTGGACCCCGTTGATCCCCTCGACCATGCCGGCCGAGAAGGTGTCGAATTTCGGCAAGCAGGTGCCGATGAAGCGCCCCGGACAGCCGGCTGAGCTCGCGACCGCCTATGTGATGCTGGCCGATCCCTTGTCGAGCTACGTCTCGGGCGCGACGATCGCGGTCACCGGCGGCAAGCCGATCATCTGACTCCGTTATCTGCTTGAATCCAAGAGCCCGGCGCGGTCCCTGCCACGCCGGGCTTTTTCGTGTGTCCCGTCGCGCGCCGGCCGGCGCATCGACTGCGGCAAAAGCATGGCGCAGGCTGCGCCGGGCACTCGCGACTTCAAGGGCATTGAGCCGACAAAGGATTTTCGGCAGAATGATCCCGCTTGCGTCTCTGTCTGGAGCGCACGGCATTTCAGGACGATCCGGGGGCGGATCGGCAGGGAATGAAACGACGGGGGTTCATGCCATGGGGTTGCGCGTGATCGCGGGCGGCGCGGGAGCGTCGGTCTTGCCGACTTTGCCGGAGGGCTGCCGGCCACGGCCGGCTTTGCGGGTCATTGAAGGGGTGGAGTGCGGTGCGACGGGGGAGAGATCGTCGCAACTCTCGCCAAGCGATGGCCTTGTTCCGAGCCTTTCTGATCTGCATGCGGAGATGGCCCGCAGGCTGGCCCCGCTCAATATGGCCCGCTGGGACGCAAGGCTGAAGGCCACGGGTCTGCCCGTGCCGCGCCACATTGATCGCAAGCGCCGCGAAATCGAATTCGTGGCTCAGGCGCTCGGCCGACTGGCGGCCATTCCCGCCGATTATCGCGACGACCTCTATTGGCCGGCGCTGCTGCCGTAACGGGCAAAGCGCAGCGTCGCAGTTTTACAGAGACGTGTTACCAGTCAGGCCACGCGGTTCGATGCATTGATCTGATGGCGGCCTAAGATCAAATGGCGCGGTGAAAGGCGTGCGGAAAGCCTTCGGGCTTTATCGGACCCGGAAGCCTTCCGCGCGCTCCAGCGCTGCTCAGCCGCGAAACTCTCCCTCATTCATGTCGCGCTCGTCATAACGCGGCGAGAACTCGGTGCCGACACGCTTGCCGTCCGGCCGCTTGTTTGCGGTGGCATCGTCCGAGCCGGTGATGACCGTGGGCTTGGCGCTGTGGACGCCATTGTTGTCGCTTGACGTGATGCCCTTGGCGAACTGGCCGGCGGCGTCGCTTTTTGTCGCGGATCTATCCCCCGCGCCCGTGCCGGGATTGGATTTGTCCTTCATGAGCCTGTCTTTCCTGCAACATCCGCACGAATGGTACCCTGTGCCTGCGGTTTTCCGTTTCGGGTTTCAGCCTGAGCGGCGCCGGTGCGCTCGCCCGTATCATCGTCGCCCTTCACCTTTACGGCTTCGCTGAGGTTGCGCCGTTCAGGATCTTCCAGGGTCTCGCCAAGGGCGTCGCGGTCATGGATCGGGTCGTCGGTTGCTTTGAGGTAGCCGCTGGGCCGCGTCTCCGGCGGACCCTCCCATACCGGCGATTGGGCGGTGGTGCCGGGCATGCCCGGCTGCGGGCTCTTCTGGTCGAGCTTCACCATCTGCGTCTCCTAGTGTGGGCGAAGACGGGAAGCGGTCCTGCGGATCCTGCCCGTTCGCCGGTTGGAAGAGTTCATCAATGCTTGCGCATCCACCGCCTTGCGGCGGCTCAGCGGGGCTTCGTACAGAAGCTGTCGATCGTCGCATCGCTTGTCTGCGTCCCGTCCGGCCGCGGCTTGCGCCGGCGCGTGCGGGCGAAGGCGATGATCGCGCCAAGAACGAAAGCTGCGCCTGCGATTGCGAAGAGCCAGGCGATGCTGTCCATGATCGTTCTCCCGTCGGGAGCTGGCCGGCGCTTGCCGCCAAGGGTGCTCGCGATAAAGAACGAACCATGGCCGGGCCGCTTTGTTCCTTGTCGGTTGGCCGATGTGCAAGAGGCAGCTCGAAAGCATGATGCTGTCATAAAAATGCACGGCTTGATGTGGTGCCGCTTGGCGGGCTGGCCCAAGCCCGTTCAAACAGGACCTGAAAAGACATGATCCAGACCCCGCGCCGTGCCTTCTTCTCTAACGCCGTTTGCCGTGTTGCGGGTCTTGCACTCGCGGCAAGCCTCGCTGCCCATGCCGCACTGGCCGAGGGCGACCGTCGCGCAGTGACGGAGCCCCTCTTGCCGGCGCAGCTCTGCGCCACTCTGCCGGCTCCCGGAGAGGCGCAGGCCGGAGCAGAGCCGGATGCGGCCACGGATACGGCGCGGCTTCAGGCGGCGATCGATGCCTGCCCGGCCGGCAAGGCGGTCAAGCTGGTGGCCGGGAGCGCCGGCGGGCGCTTCGTCAGCGGGCCGCTCACCTTGCGCTCGGGCGTCACGCTTTGGCTCGATCGGGGCGTGGTGCTGGCCGCCGTGGCGGACCCCAAGGCTTATGACCGGGGGCAAGGCCTTTGCGGCAGGATCGATGCCAAGGGCCAGGGCTGCCGTCCCTTCCTGCTCTTTTCGCAGACGCAAGGGGCCGGTCTGGTCGGCGACGGGGTGATCGATGGTCAGGGGGGAGCGGCCATGGCGGGCGGCAGCGAAACCTGGTGGCAGCTCGCCCGCCGGGCCCAGCGCGAGGGCGGCAAGCAGAACATTCCGCGCCTGATCCAGGTCGATCACGGCGCGGACCTCGTCTTCTACAGGGTCACGCTCAAGAATTCGCCGAATTTTCATATCCTGCTCAACGGCGTGAAGGGCGCCACGCTCTGGGGCGTGCGCATCGACACGCCGGCCGACGCCCGCAACACCGATGGCATCGATCCCGCCGGCTCCGAAGATGTGACGATCGCGCACAGTTTCGTGCGCACGGGCGATGACAATATCGCCATCAAGGCCGGAAGCGCCCCGACACGGCATGTGTCCCTGATCGACGATCATTTCTACTGGGGTCACGGCCTGTCGATCGGCAGCGAGACGCTTGCTGGCGTCAGCGATGTGCTGGTGCGCGACGTCACCATTGACGGCGCCACGTCGGGGCTGCGCATCAAGAGCGATGTCAGCCGTGGCGGGCTCGTCAGCAATATCCGCTATGAGAATGTCTGCCTGCGCGGCAATCGTCGGCCGATCGATTTCGACACGCATTATGACGAGAAGGCGCAGGGAACGGCGATCCCGGTCTATCGCGACATTCTTCTGCGCGCGGTCGCGGGAGGAACGGGCACGCTGGTACTGCGCGGCTATGATGCGGCCCATCCGCTCGACGTGCGCTTCGAGGGCGTCCGCTTCGATCCGGCCGTCGACTGGCAGGTGGAGAATGCGCAGATCGCCGCTGCGCCAGGCGGCCTTCTTCCGCCACCGCCCGTAGCCTTGTCCCCGCTTATGCCGAAGCCAATGGCCGTAACAGGGGAGCAGCCATCCGCCCCGGACTGCGCCGCGCGCTGGGTGGCGTTTCCCGCAACCCGGTGAACCCGCCCCTGAGTGTGCCCCTGGGGCCGGGCGTCATAACCGAATGAGACCGGCGGATGCCTTTCGGTCCGTCGGCCGGCGCGGATAAGTGCGCCGGCCGATATCGGTCGTCCGCTACCTGGAGAAGGCGGCGCGAAGCTTCTGCTGATAGGCGTGCGGCGCCGTCTCGCCGCGCGCGGGCGCGGCAAGGCCGGGCTCCCGCCGCCCGCCAGTCTGTCCGCCTCCGCCCTGCATCCTGAAATGCGCCAGAAGGCCGGTCAGCGTGTCGATTTCCTGGCTGAGATTGTGGCTGGCAGCCGTGGATTCCTCGACCATGGCGGCGTTCTGCTGGGTGTTCTGGTCGATGGTGTTCACCGCCGTGTTGATCTCCTGCAGACCGGTTGACTGCTCGCGCGCGGACTCAACGATGGCGCGGACATTGCGGTCGATCTGTTCGACATCGGTGACGATCTGGCGCAGCGACTGGCCGGTGCGGCCGACGAGATCGACGCCATTCTGCACCTGATTGCCCGAGGTCGAGATCAGCGCCTTGATCTCCTTGGCGGCCTGGGCCGATCTTTGGGCCAGCTCGCGCACCTCCTGCGCGACGACGGCAAAGCCCTTGCCGGCCTCGCCGGCGCGCGCGGCCTCCACCCCGGCATTCAGCGCCAGAAGATTGGTCTGGAAGGCGATTTCGTCGATCACGCCGATGATGTTGGAGATCTCGGCCGATGATTTCTCGATCTCGACCATGGCGGAAACGGCCTGGCCCATCACCTCGCCGGAGCGTTCCGCGCCGGCTCGTGCCCGGGCCACCAGGGCGCCGGCTTCCTCCGCGCGGGCGGTGGCATCGCGAACGGTCGTGGTGATCTGTTCGAGGGCCGCGGCCGTCTCTTCCACGGAAGCCGCCTGCTGTTCCGTCCGCTTGGCCAGATCATTGGCGGCGGTGCGGATCTCGCGTGCGCCGGCGTCGATGCCGCGGGCGCTCTCGCTCACCCCCTGAACCGTCTGCCGCAGCGTGTTCATGGCGCGGTTAAAGTCCTGGCGCAGCTGGTCGAGGTCTTCGGCAAAGGCCGTATCCAGGCGATAGTCCAGATCGCCGTCGGACAGAGCGGTCAGCCCGGAGGCGATATTGTCGATGGCGAAGCGGATCTGCGCGGCTTCGCGCTGGCGCAGCACGTCGCGCTGTTCGCGGTCGCGGTCGGATTGCTGGCGTGTGTCCGTCGCCTCCTGCTCCATGCGCTTCTGCGTGACGGCGGCGTCGCGGAAGATGGCGACGGCGGCGGCCATTTCGCCCAGCTCGTCCTTTCTCTCAAGCCCCGGCACCGTGCTGTCGGCATCGCCGGCCGCCAGCGCGGCCATGCGGGCGCGAAGCGCGTGCACCGGCTGGGTAATGCCGCGCCGCGAGACCAGGATGGCGGCCACGAGACCGAGCGAGAAGATCGTGAGCAGGCCGCCCAGCGTCGTCTTGATGGTGAAGACCGTCTGGTCCGACATGGCGTCGGAATCCTTCTGGACCCTGGCGATATGGTCGTCATTCCATTTGCGCATCTGCGTCGTCAGCTGAGAGATCAGCGGATCGGCTTCGCCCAGAAGGGCTTTTCCTTCTTCATCCTTGTTGAGCAGGCTGACGGCAACGGCCTTGTCCGTCAGTGCCAGGATTGTGTTCGCCTCCTTTTCAAAGGTCGAGAAGGCTCCTGCTTCTTGCGGCAGAAGCTCCGGCAGTCTGCGCAGCAGTTTGCCCAGCGCTTCCTTGTGGTCGATATAGGCCTTTTGCGCAGCTGCCGCTTCGGCAGATGCTCCGTCATAGACCATAATCTCGTATGCGCTGTAGGCCGTGGCGAAGATGCGCTGCCCGGCGCGGGCCATCAGCATGGTCACGGTTGCATCCTGGCTGATGAAGTCAGAATAAGCCTCGTCCGCTTTATAAAAGCGATAGCTTATCAAAGAAGCGCCGGTGCAACCTCCGGCAAAAAACAGGATGGTGATTGCCAGTATCTTTGTCTGGATGCGCATATTCTCTAGTATGGACATGATGGCCCTCGAGAAAGATTAGTCAATAGCAGCAAACAAGCTGCAATTCTGCTATAGATCGTTAGGAAAATTTCGCTAATCGGCGGTTAAGCCGAATCTTGCTGTCATCGTTAGTTTTAGGGAGGAAATTTTGCTTAGGATCGGCAAGGCTACGCCGCATTCAGGTCGATCCGCTTCGATCCGAGCTGCCTTGAGGAGGTCTTAACCTGCGCCCAGGCCAGCAGAAGGAATGCTGACCTTTGGGAAAGTTTGGGGGTAGGGGGCTTTCTCTGTGACCTTCGCCATCATCACACCGCCTGGGCGCAGGCGCCGTGCCAAATATGTGACACGCCGTCGCCGCTTCTTGCAGCATCACGGATCTGTCATCCGCCCTTCATGGCCGAAGCTTAAGCGCCTTTACACGGCGGGCGCGAACCAGTTCGGACTGTGGTTTGCCCGGCGCCAGGACAGGGGGCACATATGATGAAATTCGCTTTGCTTGCCAATGTGGCGGCCATTTCTTTGTTTGCAGGTTCGGCCTTTGCCGCTGACGCCATCGTTGCCGCCTCGCCAGAGCCGATGAGCTATGTCCGCGTCTGCGACGCCTTCGGCAAAGGCTATTTCTACATTCCCGGCACGGAAACCTGCTTGAAAGTCGGCGGCTATGTGCGGTTCGACTCGATCAATGGGGAAAGCCCCTTTGACGGCATCAACCGGGGATGGGCGCCGCACACGCGCGCGACGCTGCGCTTCGATGCGGCTTCCGACACCGAATATGGCGAACTTCATGGCTTCATGGAGCATCGTTATGACGTGCAGAACGGCGATTCCAAGTTCACGCTGATCAGCACCTATATCGAGCTCGGCGGCTTCCGTGCCGGCTATTCCGACTCCCGCTTCGACAAGTGGCTGGATTCGGCCGGCAACGTGGTCAATGACGACGTCATCGATTACTCGCCGCCGCGCACGAACCAGATCAGCTACGTCTATAAGGGCGCCAACGGCTTCAGCGCCCTGGTCGGTCTCGAAGAGGGCAATGGCTCCTACAAGACCGGCGATGCCGCCGAGCCGACCGGCTATTACCGCGCCAATGACTGGCCGCACACGCTGGCCGGCCTGAAGCTCAAGCAGGATTGGGGTGGTCTCTCGCTGATCGGCGGCTATGATACCGAGGCGGAAACCTTCGCGGGCAAGGCCCGCCTGGATCTGACGCTGACGAAAGCCTTCTCGATCTTCGTCATGGGTGGCTATCAGTCGGATTGGGACAATGAGCGCGGCCCGGGCAACACCCGCATGCGCAACTTCTTTGCCTCCTGGAATGGCGACTGGGCCGTGTGGAGCGGCTTCACCGCGAAGATGACGCCGAAGGCCTCGCTGAACGGCCAGGTCGCCTACGAGGAAGACGGCACATTTGCCAGCGCCCTCAATGTCAAATATGCGGTTGCCAGCGGCCTCAGCCTCCAGCCGGAACTGACCTACACCAAGTTCCACGGCCTGCGCGGCGATGGCGACGCCTTTGGCGGCACGATCCGCCTGCAGCGCGATTTCTGATCCTCAAGCGACGGATCGCGATGCCGGACCGGAAGCCCGCCTTCCGGTCCGGCGCAATCCATGTCTATGCTCCGTGACCCGGCACTGTGGAACGCCTGCAAGGGCGAGCGCATTGTGCCCGTGCGACTTTTCGCGACGAAGGAGGGATCATGAGCGAGACACGCAAGAAGATTTACGAGGCGCTGATCGACGGCGCCACCGACGGGCTGAGCGGTCAGCAGCTCTATGACCATGTCCGCAAGCGGGTGCCCAAGACGACCAGCAAGAAGCTCGTGCGTGCGGCGCTGCTGGCGCTGACCGATCCCGATGTCAACGACAAGCATGTGCTCGACGTCATCTACGCCCTTGCCATCCGGCATCGGCTCGACACGCTCCAGGCGCAGGATGGCGACCAGGACGACGAGCCCGTTGCGACCGTTCCCGTTCTCAAGAAATCCAAGAGTGAACTGCGTGGCGGCGTCAGCGGCGGCGGCTTGGAAGCGGGCAGGCGGGACGACGCAGGCTGAGATCGGCCGCTGGTAACGTCGGAACGACAGGGCAACGCGGCAGACGCGCCCTCTCACCCCCGCCTCGAGCATCGGACCGACAAGTGGGAACCGGTTTTCGGAAAAATCCGATGCAAAAACAAAAATCTAGAGCATCACACTGAGGACTGTTTTCAGTCCGGTGCTCTAGCGCGCGGGCGGCGATCCTGTCATGATGCATGACGGATATCACTTTACCGGTCTATTTCACAGGATGGAATGGTGCCGCTTACGTGACTCGAACACGTGACCCCATCATTACGAAGGTTGGGGTCTTAAGCTAGAAACCCCAGAAGTCTGGGATTCTCGTCACCGCTAACTGCTCCTGATTCCCGCTGTTTCACGCTGTTTCCGGAGATATCCGGAGACGTGGTCTTCTGTTATTCGGGATAGGCGATCCGCGCAAGGTTCCGCGGACCGTCCCATTCAAGCCGCATATGGGCGAGCAAATTCCGGCCGATAAGCACTTGGTCCTGCTTTCCAAACTGTGCGGAAAGTACCTTTGTCCGGAACAGCCTCTCGCCAGGGAGCCAGACTTCGGCTTCATACACCTTTGATACGACTGGAGCGCTGTTGGGGCCGCCGGTCGTGATTCCTTCGTCGAGGGGCTTGGCACCGGTTCCGATAAGAATCCGTTCGTCGACGTAAGTTTAATCCGCACCAGTGTCTATGAGAGCTGTCAGGTTCTGGACCGGCTTGCCGTTGAAGACGATGGTAGTTGGTGATCGTAGCCCAGTCTTCTGGAAGTCGCCGGGAGCGACACCGACAGCAGTCCACTCGTTGTTGAACGAGCGACCCTGCACACTGGGTGTCTTAGTTCGGTCGACATCCTGGACTTCGACAAATGTGGGGTCGAATTTACCGAAGGCCGCATACCGGAGCGGGGTGGTAACCATCTGCTGCGATCGCTACACCCCCGACCGCTACGCCCAACAGAAATGTAGCAGTACCTTGCCATACGTTCATAAGCTTCATGCAGCTTTCTTCTGTGCGAGTTTGTCTATCTGCTGACGGCGTGCAGTCCGTCGCGCATCGTCGATCTCTTTGTGAAAATCAGGCGAGAAGTGCCCATAGTGCCGGAGGATCACTTCTTCGGTCGTCGATAGGTAACTTGCAATGATCGACAGCGGAACCCGCTTCTGCATCAGCCATGAGGCGCAGGTGTGCTTGCATGTGTGACGGTTGACGACCTTCGCACGTTCATTCGAGAGGACCTCATGCTTAAGGTTGAAGAAACCCTTGCGCGTGGAACCTACTCCACGCGTGGACTTGATGACGTCGTCTCCCTCTTTCGCCCAACGCCGAAGGTGCGACAGAAGGTCGTCAGGGATGCGAACGGGATCCGCGCGCTTGTTGACCGGAGACTTGTTTGCCACTCCAGCACGGTAAAAGATCCCGTTCTCGAGATCGATCCATGGTCGGTCGGCGTGGTTCTTAAAAGATGCTTGCTCGATGCGCTCGGCACGGGTCCCCGTCTTGACTGCAATCAGCAAGAATCGGGCAATGTGCTTCGATGTATGGATACCTATCCCAGGCTTTCCCATCGCCATGTTCTTTCGGCGGTATGCGGTCCATACGAGCTTGGCGATTTCCGATCTGGTATAGAATGTCATCCGCGGCTCGGGTGGAGGTGGAAGCTCCCAATCGACGATGTGACCGCGCAGCTCACACAGCCCTTTCTGGATCCCGTAGTTGATGATCGACTTAAGTTCGGCCAGTTCACGAAGCGTTGTTGATGCAGCTAGTGGCTTCCCGGCACGGGCTTTCTTCTGATACTCGTCGATCGTCTTCTCGTTGATCTGATAGACTGTCTTGCCACCCCAAAACTTGATCAGCCGCTCTATCATATTCAGGTAATCACGGAGCTTCGTCTTCGATTTCGCCTGGATCTTGGCTTCATGGCGCTCGATGAAAAATCGAATGAGATCCACGACGAAGACCTCGCGCACGCCTCGGCCGCGTTCTTCGACAATCTCATGAACTGACCTCTTGGCGTGCTGCTCTACTTCGTACTTGAGCCGCGCTGCCTCAGCCTGTTCACGACATTCAAGGCCGAAGCCTGTGCTAATTCGGGTCGTTCCATCGGCGATGGCCCAGTAGCCGTGCGCCCGGAGCTTTCCGGTGTCTTTGTTGTACTTCGGCTTGATCCAAATGAGATGCGGAGGCTGGCGTCGTCTTGGCATTCTGTCCACTCTTTGATCGTCTGACGCGAGACCAGGAATTTCCCGGCTTTGAATGGCGGGACACGCCGAAGGCGCCCCGCCTTGATTTCTTCGTAGAGCGCCTTGGCCGTGATGTGCCGACTGGGGATGCCTTCGTGTTCCACGTAAAGCTTGCCGCCCAGTTCCGGCAGACAGCAGGCCTCCGCGATCGACAGCGGTTCGCTCTCGTGCGGTTCCCGAAGCTTGGGCTCATCCAGAGACCTACGGATTACTTCTACAAGGTCGAACGCCTCCCGCATGTTGTCTTCGTCACGCTGCGCGATGCGGTCGAACTCCTCCGCCACCGCAGCCATCTCAGCATCGACATCGACTAGATCAGAATCTCCGTCCGGCCTCCCGTCGTCGTAGAAGTAGTCGTCGTCACCAGGAAGGTAACGTCGTAGGTCCATTCTGAGCGGCATACTCGGTCTCCTGCTTTCGCTTGCGACTGAACATGAAAACGGTTTTCGAGAAGTTCCCCGGTTTGGTGAACGCTGAAGTAAGGTGAATCCTTTCTTCCTGCGCGCGGCTGGCGACATGCAGCACCAATGGGGCGAGACGGCGTCCATCCTCATCAGTGCCGAGTGTTTTCCGGGATGCTACCGAGGAGCTGAGCAAGCTCTTCGTCATGCTCTTCGTCATGTGGGTGCTCAACCAGATGAATCCTGAAGCCAAGCTCGAGGGAGCTGTAATAGACCTCCGCTCGGTCAATCCGCAGAAAATCGCAGACGTCGCGCATCTCTGCCTGTCCCTCAGACCAACGGCGCAGGATATCCTCTCGCTCTTGGATCTCGTCGCCGTATCCGGCCGGCGGCGAGAACCGCTGACACGCGTTGTCGAGCTCGAAGATCTTGCCATCGTGCTCCGGCCAAAGCTCGCCTACGAGGTGGGCATGTCCACCGCAGAAGACGCGTGCGCGGGTCTTTCCGATCCGAAGCCGCCCCGGACGCCCGCAGACTTCGCATGTGTAGTACGACCGGAGGCGTGCGACCTGTCTCCAGCCTTCCAGGTTATCGAGTTCTTTGTCTGTAAGATAAACAAGACCTGTGTGAGACAGATGAAGAGCACCATGAACGCGGGTGGCCCTCGTCAAAGTCCAAGCTCCCAGTGCGGAGGCCATCACGACGGCATCAAGAATGATAGCACTCCATCCGCGACCGACTTTGATCTCAATCATGCGGCAGCTCCGACAACAATGCGCCGTCGGATGCAGGGTCTGCGATCACTCCATCCCCCGGCAGCACCGGCTCCGCGAGCCGCGCATGCTTGTCGCACAGTGTAAGGCTCCGGCTCGGGCTGTATCGGAACCTTCCGTGACGACCGCATTCCTCGCAGACAGCGAGCGACATCAGTCTAATCTCCTCCCGGAGCCGCTCGAGTTCATTGTACGCGGCCGGCTGATCCCGATCATATTCGAACCCAAGCACTAGGTATCCCGACTGCTCCTTCGCCTTCCGGAGCCGCATGCTCCACTGCGCTGGCATCCAGCGAATGCGATCGCAGACGTGCTCGAGTATCGATTTCCATCCCGGCCGGATCGCCAGCACGGCGTCTTCGACGAGGACATCCGCATATCGCTCGCGGAGCCTCACGAAGCGACGATGGCGGAGCATGTGCTCGTATGTCCGGAGATCGCGCTCGTGGATCACACCTGTTGTCGATGTCCAGAAATCGGCGCCTTCGGCATCGAGGACGGTCGGGATCCTGTCGACGCGGTCGAGGAGATCGCGCAGATACGACAGCGATACCCCGAGGCGGCCGGCGGCTTCTTGCAGGCTAATGAACGCCACGAAGACCTCCGTGATTGAGACGCATCCGGATCGTGCGCAGGAGACGAGCCTCGACGAGTTCTCGCTCCTCGAATGTGAGCTCATCGACATGGTTGTCGAGATCGTCCCGCACCCATTGCTCGATGTCCTCTTCGTGCGGAGCCGGGTCACCGGTGTACTTGAGAAGGAAGCCGCGGACGCAGTCGTGCATCGCAGGCGTCATCCGCTCGATGAGCCGCGTGTAGTCGAGATCAGACTGCATGGTGCATCCTCCTTCCCAGCCGGATCCAGAAGACATCGGTACGGGCGGCGTCGGCATGCCTGTCGACGTGCAGGAGCGGATACCATCGCCAGTCACGGTCATCATCACGAACCCATAGCCGGCCCCCCACTCGACATTGGGGCCTGCCGTCGATCCACATCAGCTCGACGGAATATGGGTCAAGAAGCCCGGCGAGATCGAGCGCACCAGCAGACGGTCCTACCCACCACCGAGGGTGCGGCGGCGGGTGCAGGCGCCCGTTTGCGGCTTTATCGAGTAACTTCCGACCCGACCGGAAAGCTTCCCTGTCGCCGCTGTTGATTAGGTGCCATCCGACCATTCTGAGGACAACATCGTCCTCCTTGCCGAAATCCTCCACGTGCACGTCGAGGAGGTGCTGGACATGGCGTTCTATTGCCGCATGCAGCAGTTCGCGCGATGTTCGTCGGATCGCGACAGTCATCAGATCACCTCGTGTAGATCGCATCGGGTCGCGTACGTACCCGTCTCCGACACCCGGAGCCGCCCCGGCGCACCGCAAACTTCGCAGGTCTTCAGCGCTGTCTCTTCCGCCGCTCGGATGATGTCCGCCCAGCGGATTTTGTTTTCCGTTGGAAGCGTGGTTGGTGCCACGATGGACATCTGTAAGCAGCCCATTTTCTCTCGGATGCGCCGGATCTCGATGGGGACGCCGAAGGATTCAAGACGCGTTAGGCAATCGTCAATCACCGGGAGCCAACCGTCGTCGCACGAGACGTAGAGGCTACCTTGAGCGAGCGGATGGCGTGAGAACATTGCGCGGGACCCGGTCATTACGCGTCTCCAGCCGGATGTTCGACGTCCACGAGAGAATCCGTCTCGATGTCGTAGCGAACAAAACCGTCGAGCGTAGCACGCACGAATCCCAGGTCGCGCTCCCGGATGAGCGTCCCCACTGCGTGGTCGTCGCAGAGTGTCTGGATGTCTCCATCAATTGCGTAGCCGTGCCCGCGCCGTCCGCACTCGCGACAGGTCGTCAGGCTCCTCGCTTCGAGGAGGATGCCGAGGCGCTCGAGTGAATCGAAGCGCGGATCGGTCATGGACATCGGCCGCGACGTAGACTCGAGATCAAGACCCCCATGGGCTTCAACGATCCGCTGGATGCGGAAGTCAGCGCCTTCCATCGACGTTGCGGCGGCACGAAGGTATTCGTCGAGGATGGCTAGCCAGCCGACTGGGACGTGGTCGACGGCGCCCACCGAGAGGATGCCACGGTAGGTCTGGTAGATCTTCTCCGCAGTCAGTTCGTCAACGCGCATCCGGTCCAGGAGATGATCGTAGACCCAGTACTGGCCACCGATACGATGTCGACGCTCTCGGCGAATGATAGGCCACGCCGTCTGGTCGCGGGGCATATGACGATGACAGCGGCAACGGAGCCACTCAGCACTACCGTCCGGCGGCCGACGGATGGAGCCGATCTCCCCGCAGACCTCACACAGATAGCGGCTGCGCTCCTCGGCGAGGACTTTCGCGAGGCGCACCGCGGCTTCCTGTTCCGGCGAGAGCCCATCCGTGTGCATCGACACACGCAGACCACCCATCTTCTCGCCCAGCTCGGTAATCTTTACGGATCCGGCAGGCAGCCGCTCGAGATCCAAGCACATCTGCCAAACGATCCCGCGCCATCCGGTTCCGACGTCAGTGTACCGACAGTCACCGCAGACCATCGGAAAGGATCCCCGCAGCACCTCCGGACGAATTCGCTCAAGCTCGATCATCCGATTTCCTTCCGGAAGGCGTCGGCGCAGTCAGTACACAGGAGGCGGTCGCCCAGCACGACATCGGGAGCAGACAGCAAGGATTCGAGGCCTACCTTGACGACCATGCGGGCGGGCTTGCTGCAGTGCTCGCATGTGCGGCGAGCGGCCTCCTCGGCATCCGCGATGATGTCCCCGGCTCCAGCAGCTCCACCGGTCGTGACAATCTCCAGCCAGCCGGCGTTGCGGCTCTCGATCCGGACCACCCGGAGATCCCGACGGTGCGGCAGGCGTCCGATCTGTGCGAACATATGGTCGACGAGGGCGTAAAGGCCGGAGCGGACGGAGATCATCTCCAGCGGCGGGACGAGATCGCCGTAGAGCGTGCGGAGGAGGCGGTGCTGGTCGGGGTCGAAGCCTTTCGGAAAGCCGTTGGTCATTTCAGCCCCCAGTGCGCAGTGAGTTCTTTGAAAGTTCGAGGGGTGTAGGCGACGTCCGGCATGTCGACGCCGACATCCCGGCTCAGGCCGGTCTCCGGAAGGTGCCCGTGCGAATGCCCATAGAAATGGACGGCACCCTTCATCTGGTGCTGCCAAGAGCGTTGGGCGTAGTGAGCCATCACAATCCGGCGCCCACCGTCGTCAGTGAATCGGAACCCGGTTGGCGGCGCTTCCCAGGCCAACGACAGCAGCGTCTCGTGCGCGTTCCCATGCCTGTCGACATCATGGTTGCCGACGATCAGGAACTTGCGGCCGTTGAGCCGAGAGAAAATCCACCGCACGCGGTCAGCGCGCTCGTGCAGCGCCATAGCAAAATCGCCCAGGTGAAAGACGATGTCGTCCTCGCCAACGACGGCATTCCACCGGTCGATCAAGAACTCGTCATGGTCTTCGATGCTCGCGAACAAACGCGGCTGCATAGTCAGAATATTGGTGTGACCGAAATGGGTGTCAGAGGTGTAGAACTTGCGGACGTAAGTCATGCGGAACTCCTGGATAGAACATACGAAAGCGGCCGCCGCGTGGGCGTCAGGCTATCGGTGCTATTCGGAGTACCTTCATCTTCGTCTTTTCCTTCTCTTCGCCTTACCTAACAGGTCCCCGCATGCTTGGGAGCCCGCTATTTTCGCCGTCCGAGACGATACATCCTGCTCCTGCAAACAGCCCACCGCGGCGGCTCCTGGTCGTCGAGCCGAAGGACATCCGACGAATACCCGCGATGTCCTTCACCAATCTCCGGATGCCCGTAGAATACTCCGTGCAGCCGCGTCTGGTCGAAGGACTTCCGCAGCGCCGCAGGGACGAGTTCCCATTCCTCGACCAGTGGTGCGACAGCCAGTTCCTCGTCTGTCGGTTTCCTAATCTCCATCACCGCACTCTAGCCGGCGAGATCTAAGAATTCGCGATCGTCGCCGTTGAAGTGCGGGTGCCGGCGGATTTCCTCCTGGATCGCGCGAATGCGCTCTTCGCAGTCGTAGAGGTCGAAGAAGGCGTCAACGACGGCCTGCACCTCGGGACTGATTTCGGTCTGTTCCGGAAGGGCTTCGTCTGCAGGGGAGAAGGTGCGGTCTGAGGCATGCCGGTCTCCTTAGAAGTTGGGGACCGGCAATAAGACGCCATTCTTGTCGGGCGTCAACAAGGAGCTACTCGCCCCAGCCCCACAGCTCGTGGCGCATCAGGGGCTGGCCTACGCGGTCGGGGTTCGCTCCGAAATAGGCCTCGCGAAGGATTGCTTTCAGTTCCGGCTCCGGGCGACTTCCAGCGGAGAAGGGGCGGCCGGTCAGCGCGGCGATGCGCTGTTCGTACCGACGTCGCTGGGAGTCGTCTTGAATGTGGCGCTCGATCTGAGCCACGCGCTTCAGGTCCTCGTCCAGGCGGGTCGATGGGGTCGTCTGCCGGGCCAGCTTGGCTAGGTCCTTCTTCTCTCGCCGGCTACCGTACTCGCCGGTGTAAACGGTATCCGGCAGAGACGCGGCGATCTCCTCGTCCGCGCTGAGCCGCCCGCCGCCGTGGCTGAGGATCCACGCTGCCCTGATCCGAAGAGAGACCGCGTTGGGACGGCCGAGCCGCAGTTCGTCGATCCAGCTATAGCTCCCGTGCACTATATACCACGGTACGCGGCGTCCCTCGGACAACGACAGGAGTGACTTCGACAGGATGCCGTCGAGGGCGATGTCGGCCGCGTGGATCGCGGGGAACCTGTCGGGCCATCCGGAGACGAGAGTGTTCATCCAGCTCTTCAGGTAGCCCGGCAGGTGATCCTCTGTGTACCGGCGCAGGATGACGTACAGGCGGTCGATCTCCTCCTTCCCCGCATCGGACAGCAGAGGCCGCAGAAACGGGGGGACGTGCGCGCGCTGCAGTGGCCTTGCCATCTCATCTAGCTTCGCACGGATCTCAGCGGCAGTCGGGGTGGTCTTGGTCATGCTGCGTACTCCTGCTGACCCACGAGATAGGGGCCAATCTTCCCGAGGATAGCGGTGACGTCGTCCTCGATCATCGGCTGCTCGACTTCCCACTCGTCCTGTTGCCCCGCGTCCAGGAAGCGCACGCGGAGAGTCTTCTTGTCAGCACCGGCAGAGCGACCGAGCCAGACGTGATCAGTGATCGGCTTGAAGACGAGCGCGGTCTGAGACGCCGCGTCGAGCCTCGGATCCACATTGATGATGATCTCGCGCGCTTCGTCGAAGCCGACGGCTACAGGAGATGTAACGGATTCCTCCGGTGCCGTTGTCGTTGCCGTCAGGCGGCTTGCCCGAGCCTCACGCCCGACCGCGCCGAGGTCGCGGATCTGATCGCGGGACCGAAGCGACAGGTCAGGTTCTGCGGCTTCTTCGGCCACGAAGCCCCAGGCTGCGGTGTCGGCGCCGACGGCGGCGATCCTTTCGCGGAGGCTTTCGCCGCGGTAGACACGCTGATCACACTGCCGGGACAGCGGAACGCCGCTGTTCATCTCGTTCAGCGCAGCTAGCCATAACTCCCACCAATCGCGAGGCGTGAGCAGCTTGCGGCCGGGGACGTCGAACTGAGCGGCCGCTTTGATCCAGAGCAGCGACTCGACATGCAGATCTTCTACGTCTCTTCCGCCCACGTACCGGAGGTCTTCCTTCTCGACTGTGAGCCGGGTCTTGAACCTGCTGGGTGCCGCAAGCTCAAGTCGGAACTCGATCCGCTCGAGCGGATTCCCTCGCCCCTTGCCCGCGTGCGTCAGTAGAGATAACTTGAACGCGTTGACCGCAGCGAAGTCCCTCGGGAGCACGGACAGGACGCGCTCACGCAGCTTGCCAACATGCAGGCTACCGTCCCGGCTCCGAGGAAAAGAGACCCATTCCGCCAGCTCCGCCGGAGTGACGGTTACTTGGAAGACGTTGTCTCCGCCGGCTTCCCACCGCTTGCCGCTCTCGGCGATGGCAGCAACCAGACGACGGTAGACCCGCGAGGAGTAAGTGGAAGACATTGCCGGAAGCGCCGCGAGCTCGACATATGCGTAGCGCGCGCGGTCGGACATCACGATGCGAAGCGGCTCCGGTAGCTGGAACACGATGTCGTCAGCCGTATCCGTCGTTCGGAGCCAGGACACGAGCAACGGCACGTCCTCGAAGACAGCGCCGTCATGGCGAAAAGTGACCGTTGTCATCTTCAGCCGATTGAGCGACGCTTTCACGTGGTCGCGACGCGCATCCTGCCCCAAATAGCGGAGCACGTGGCTCATGGGGATCGCAGACGTCTCTCCGTTCATTCCGCGGTCGATCTCGTATGCGAAGGAGATCAGCAGCTCGTGCAGAGCGGCGTCGTCCGCAGTCATCGTCGTCCCGCCGGTCACCGTCAGGCTGCTCAGCAGTTCGACGGGCCTCGGGGACTCTGGAGCGACTCTCATGATCTGGCCGGGCATCCCCAGCGCTTTCAGAAGGCTGCCCACCGGGCCGGGGGCGAATGCTGTTTTCGTCATGGCCGATCTCCTCTTGCACCTATGATTGTCGCCGGCGGAACACAGCGCAAGGTCTTCGTCCAATATTTTCGTATGAGGGGACGAAACGATGGACGTTATTTCGTCCCGAGTCTGCTACGTTAAGGACGAAAGCTTCTGGCGCAGGGTTTCGTCCAAAATTTACCGAACAGGATCTGCGTCTTCGTCCGTCGATGATACCTCTCTGGACAGAGAAACCGGGAATCTTGGGACGAAGACATCCGTGAGGTATCGCTAATGTCGGGAATTGTGGGACGATAAGAATGTGGACGAATCCCCGCCGCGCAAGGCGTTTCAGGCCCCTCTCGCGTACGCGCGCGTAAATACCAAGTAGATAAGGCCCGGAGGCATCGTTTGGTGGGTATCCGGATCGGGTTTTTTCTGGTTGCCGCTTGGTCGGCCTTCGGCCTCGTGGTGCTTCGCACTGCGACTGCCGTGCGCCCGTGGAGGCCCAGTCAGCACTCGCGGCCGTGAAGTCTCCGACGCCGCCGAAGAGGATAAGACTGTTGGATAACCGGCGGCATGGATAAAGCCATTCGGTGGAATCTCGCGTAGGGACGGCGGACTTCCTCGAACGATTGATACGCCGGCGGTTTTGTCTCTTGCGGCTCCGTGCCCGAAAGTCTCGTAGGGACGGTAGGTACCGTCACGTAGGGACGCGGAGGTGCGAGATGCCGAGGGAAGCGAAGCCGGAGAACGGGGCGAAGAGGCTGAAGACCGAACGGTGGCGTGCAGGGCAGCGAGCCATCCGGCGGCCAGAGGCGGCTCATGTGGATGTCGCGCTGGCAGCGGCCTTCGCAGCGACGCTAGTTGAACTGGGGCAGCGCAATGAGGCTCCGGCACCGTTGTTCGATGTCGTGACGACGGCGATCAGTATGCTGGAAGCGCGCGGCTTCGACTCAAAGGCCGCCAAGCGGAAGACGCACGAGCGGCTCCAGTTCCGGAAGGACCTCCCTAAACTCCGCGGCATGCTGGCTCCGTCGAAAATCGTCACTACGGGGTCCTGAATTGGACGACACTTCCACCCGTTACTCCGCAACCGAGAATCGAGAATCCGTCGAAGCTCGTAGAGACGCGTTGGATGCAATCTTCGGGCCCCGGCGCGTAACCCTCAAGCGCCCGAAGACTGCACTCGAGAAAATCGCAGCGCGTGCAAAAGGCAAGAAATACAGGCTGACGATGACGAGCGACACCGCAGTTCCGAGCATGGGTGCCGTCCTGCCCATCCTGCCCATACCGCAGTCGGTGGTCGAGAAACATCAACGGCAAGAACGTCGGCGCACGGTTCTCACCGCGGCTCTCGATGTCCTGACATCCGTAGCCGCGCAGGATGCGGACGGAGCGCGGCAGCAAAACGGCGTCGGATTCAACAAGGCGGATTCCAGCCTTGGTCACCGACTGTCTCGTATCCCGGTCGACCGGCTGATGAAAGACCGCACGACCGCGGAACAGGTTCTAAAGCTGGCGGCACGTTATCGCGGTCAGGCATCCGCGCTCAGGCAGATCAACCTATTCGAATGACCTTGCGGCGCCCGCCGCCGGCTGCCACCATATTGCCTATACCTCCTCCGGGGGGTCGCGTTTCTCCTTCCGATTGGCCGGGCCTGTCCCGGCCTCTTTTTTCCTGTTGCGCCATTCCGCCGGCGGTCACAACGTTAATGCAGGGAACGGGAGGGTAGCATGCGCCAGATTGCGGCGAACGGGCGGCACTATTTTCATCACGATCTTGACGAGCGCATAATCTACCATCGGGTGGGCTTCGCTTGGCAGTGGTACGATCTTCTCGCTGCGTGGGACCGTTTCCAGCGACACCAGCTTCTGGACTGCGACGACGGCTTCTGCGCAATCGCAGATGTCCTCCGAGGCGCGCGTCGAGAGACGTTCTACGTTGAAGATGTGGTCGTCGATCCTCGGACAGGCGACACGGATGTCGCGGTCTACGCTCACCCTGCCGCTCTTCGTGAGCTGATAGCGGGCTGCAGAGAGCTCCGGGACATGATGAACAGCGACGCCGCCGGCGCCTTCATCGGCTACCAGGCACCGCCGCTCCTGAATTCTGATGAGGAAGCAACCGTACGGCAGCTCATCGGCGTCCTCGAGAAATCAGTCGACGACACGATCGTTCCGTTCCGTCAGCGCGCACCGGAGGCTGCGTGACCGGCGAACGTCCCCCGCACCCGGCTCTCATGCACTTGATCGAGACGGCCCGCGCTTTTGCGGCTTCTTGCAGCGACGATGGCAGGAGCTACAGGACCGGTCACTACGAAGGCTTGGCGCACGGTTCGCGACTTCTGACGCGGCAGGAGTTTGCCGACGCTGCAGTCGCCGCTCGCTCGCAGTCGGATCTCAACTACACCTACGGCTTCCTCCGCGGCCTCCAGCACGCCTTCAGCGTTGTCCTGCCCCGCGAATAACTTCTCCTTGTAGCTTTCAGCCGGCCGCCGGAGCCTCGTGTGAGGGAACGGCGGGAATGGCATGGCGAAGAAGCGGAAGAGCAAGGGGAAGAACATCTCCCTGGGCGTGACGGACGATGAGATCGACCGCGGCACCGGCGAGACGCGCCGCCGCCTCACTCCTGATCCCCTGATGTCCGACAGCCTCCATGCGCACCGCATCCCCGCGGGCATGCGCATCCGCACGGCCCTCGAAGAAGGCATTGGCTGCAAGGCTCTCGATATGGTCCGCATAGGCATGACGTCGGGCGCCTCCTCCGGCATCACGCAGCCGACGCCGCTCGACCGGCTTCTGGTCGAACGCACTTGGCTCGACCGCTGGCGCAACGCCTGTGACCACAAGTGCCTTCATCATGCCTTCGCCGAAGAATTCGCCATCGGCCACTCGCTCCGCCAGATCGCAGAACGTCACGTCCTGTCCCGCCACAAGGTCAGCCAGCTCGTCTACGACGGCCTTGATCTCTATGCGGAGCTTCGCGGATTCCTCCCGAAGCCCAACGGCTCGAAGGCCTCCATCCGCGTCTTGGAGAACCCCAATTTCGTCGCGCCGCCGGCTGCCGACGATCACGAACCCGCTCCGTGGAAGCTGCCTGTCAAGGCGCGGCTCCGGAACCGGAACCTCACCAACTGAACGCCAAAGGGAGACACGCATGCAGTACAGCACGACCAACATATTCACCGCCGACGAAGCCATCGCCTTCGTCATCGAGAACGCGCAGAAGCCGCACACGGACAAGACGAGGGTTTCCCAGGCAGCACTAAAGAGGATGCACCCGCTGGTTCGAAGGGCGAACATTCTCTGGAAACGGGTCGAGACGAACCACCGGTCTAGACAGGCCACGATTCCGTTCTGGGAAGAGCGGACCACAACTCCATTCCAGATCAGTGGTCCCCATCGCGACGAGCACCGTCGCAGCGGTGCTGCTGAGGCAAAGGAGCGCCGGAAGGATTCGTGACTCACCATTTCTTCAGAGGTTTCGCCCCAGTGAAAGATCACTGGGGCATGAAGAGGTATTTCGATGCGAGTGGTGGAACTGTTCTGCGGAGCGGGCGGGATGTCGATCGGATTCAAACAGGCGGGGTTCGAGATCGTCCACGCGCTCGATGCGTGGCCAGAGGCGGTCGAGGTCTACCGCCGCAATGTCGGCCGGCATGCATGGGTGGCTGA
This sequence comes from Xaviernesmea rhizosphaerae, assembly GCF_001938945.1. Taxonomy (GTDB): domain Bacteria; phylum Pseudomonadota; class Alphaproteobacteria; order Rhizobiales; family Rhizobiaceae; genus Xaviernesmea; species Xaviernesmea rhizosphaerae. The sequence continues at coordinate 155,584 of NZ_MKIO01000040.1, read as the reverse complement.
CCTCAAGAACATCGCCGAGGTCGCGCCGATCCTCTTCGGCCTGCGCCCCGACGTCATCGCGGGCGGCCCGCCGTGCCAGGACTACAGCTCCGCGGGCGGGCGTCAGGAAGGAGATCGGGCTGGTCTCACAGCCGCATATGCGATGCTCATCGCTATCGTCAGGCCTGAGTGGATCGTCATGGAGAACGTGCCTGGCGCCCTGAAGTCGAAGGCGTGGCAGCAGGCCGAGGCGATCCTCCGTAACGCGGGCTATGGATTCACGATCCAGCTTCTGGATGCCGCGTTCTACGGCGTCGGCCAAACCCGCGAACGACTGATCGTCGTCGGCCGCCTCGGCGAGGAAGACGGTTTCCTGACGGACGCGCTTGTCGCCGCGGCATCACGGAGGCCGACGACTGCACGGGATGTTCTCGGTGACGCCATCGGCGATCGGTTCTACGTCCACCCCCGCTACATGCACAAGAAACGCATCTGGTCGGCAGACGAACCCGCGCCGACCGTCCGCTCGACATATGCTCGCCGAGTTCCCCCAGACTACGTACCGATCTCAACGGATGCCCAGGGTGACGGTGCTCCATCCGAATTGACGCGAGACCTCGTCGCCGCACTGCAGGGGTTCCCAGCCGATTTCGACTGGTCGTCGTGCGGCCTAGAGGACCGAGACCGCATGGGAGGAAACGCGGTACCCGTTCCGCTGGCCCGCGCCATCGCGACTGTCATCCTGCAGCGCCATCGCGGCGAGACCCAGCCCGCTCTGGAGAGAGATTTCTCTTCGTGGCTCCGAGACCGAGGCCATGCTCCTTCGACGGTCGAGGATGTCCGAGCAAAGGCGAACCGGGCGCGGCGCCTTCTGGGTGGCCGCATCATGTCTGAGATCGCGGCCGAGGTAGCGAAGCTGGAGGGAGCGGCAGCGTTTCAGGAGCTTCCGGCGAAGACGCAGAGCGCCCTGCGAGTTGCACTTCGTCTGCACGCGGAGTTCCGTCAGGAACGGCGGCAGGCACCGTTGAAGAAGGCCGTAAAGGCTAGGAAGACAAGCGCCAAGAAAGCGGCATGAACGTAAGTCCACGAGATCATCCAGCGGCCGGTCATTGATCCGGCCGTTTTCTTTCTCTGGCGTAAAAAAGTTCGTTGACCTTCCCTAGGCATTCCGAGTTCTTTGTAATTTGCAAAGTACAAGTAATTGAATTCCCTGTATTTCCTCTTGCGCCATGTCCGCCGAGGACACATCCTCTATTCATCGGGAGCGAACGCAACCGGTGTCGGAGGGAACCCGGCACGCCATGAAATGAGAAACAGGGAGAAACAACATGACGCGATTTTCCACCTTTGAAATCGTCTCGCTCGACGGGGCCCTCGCTCTGCAGCAGGTCGACCACACGGAGTTGGTCGAGATCGAGATCGCCGCCGTCTATGGCGAGAGAGAAGCGGTCCTCCGGGTCGGACTCGTCGACCTCAACGACAGCAACTTGGCAGCATGGGTGGACTGCGACGTCGAGGCGGTCCGGGCAGAGATGCAGGAGTGGCTCGACGCATACATGACACTGCGCCTAGTTGTCGACTACTACGCACACCCCAGCGAGTGTTCCTCGCTCAACCGCATTCTGCGTAAGCTACTCGCTAAACGCGATGCGTTCCTCGCCGGAGACTATGTGCCGCTTTCTTCTCGCTGGCAGGTCTACTGGTCCTCCGAGAACGAGCAGGGCAGCTACGACGGCGGCGCGTACGACACGCTTCCCGATGCGCAGCAAGCTGCACGGGAACTGGCCGTCAAGCTCCTCGGACAGTGCACCGATGACGAGCAGTGCGAGGGCATCCTCAGCGGGACAATGGATATCCTCCCGATGGTCGGCACCGACGGACGAGATGGAGAGGTCGTCGGCGATTGGATTCAGACCCCCGTCACCGAAGTTGTCAGCACACATCTTCTCGCAGCCTGATGCCCCGCCTTGTCCCCTCCGGCAGCCGGAGGGGACAGAGAGCGACATCGCTCCCGATGCCGGGCGGCTCCCGGCCAAGAACTCCAGAGGAGACACTACATGTCGAAAAAAATGGCCTTCAGCAACTTTCACGTCGCCGACTACGACGATCTCGCGATCATCTCCTGCTGCGTCGAGATCGACGGCGATCAGTTCAAAGCGAGCGAGCTGTACTGCCCGAACCGGGACATCCTTGAGACGGGTCCGGAATCACTCTTGACCACGTTGGGTCTTTACCGGCCGGACGGCACAGGGTGGCCCTTTCTCCTCCTTACCAAAGATCTCGAAGAGGAGCTTGAGGCAACCGCTATCGAGGAGGCTATCATCGCCCAGATGCGAAGCTTCCTTGACAGCAGATCCTTGAACGAGGCCGCGTGATGGACAACCGCAAGCGAGATTTCATCACTCTCGCGGACCGGCTCCGGCTCGACCGCGAGGAACTGGCCGCATTCGTCGGACGTCCAGCCGCCACCGTTAAGGCCTGGCGGTCTCCGTCGCACCCGGCGACACCGCCGCAGCTCGTCGTCGACCTGCTCCGGGGGGAAGTCCTCGATCGCATCAGGAAGGAAGTCCGGGCGCAGGGATACGATCTCATCCGGCAGAGCGCAGCATGACCCAGCACATGCCTCACGGCGTCTCCCGTTATAGAACGGGGGACATCGGGCGGCATACCCCCGTTCCCCGCCGGAACGGCAACCAGCGGCCGGAGAGCCGAGAGAAGGAGACTACCAATGCAGATTGAGGACATCCTCCTGGAAGACGGAAAGGCAGTCGTCGCATTGACCGGCGGCATCATCATCGAGGCGGACTACGTTCGGCACGAGAGCGTAGCGCACAGCGGTGTTGTTGTTGAGGACCCGCGGGTGTCGCGCGCCGTGGCACTGCTTTCGAGCGGCTCAGCGGAAGACAGAAAACTGTCGTCCGCTGTCAGGCGCCTGATCGAGGCAGCGGTCGAGATCAACGCTTCAGCAAGCCCTTCGGATGCCGTCCGGAAGGATTCAGACGGTCGGGTCAGCGGTGAGTATCGTATGAGTTTGAGGCATTCCTGAGAAACGCTGATGCTGGGGCGGTCCTTAAAGCCGCTGCCACTTCTCCCGATGCCCTCCGGTACCTGCCTGTCGGAGGCTCCTTCGTCGTGGCCGGCATCGAGAACGGCCTTCACGGTTACCAGGGCACGAACGGCAGTTCCTCTTCGACGACAAGCATGCGCAAGATGGGTACAGGATCACGGCAGAGCACAGTCACACTCCGCAGATCGCGGGAGGCGTCTACCGCGGCGGGGTTTCCGGAAAACTGAACCGCGGCTTTAATGTCGGCCCGACCACGGAAGCCCACACCGTGCTGTATTCCTACGGCGCACGGGCCTTGCTCATCTTGCATCCGGACGGATGCCACCGCGCCTGCGCCGATCGCCAGACGCGGTCCGGCAATCAGTACATGGAACTGCCGGAGGCATCGTAGTCGGGTCGCCGCTGCGCTGTAACGAAATAGCAGAAACGTTACAGCCGAAGCTGCCCAGCGCAGACCAACCGGCGCTTCTCGCTTTCATCTCCATCCCCGACAAAGTCTGGATTCAACAAGGAGCCGACGACGGTCGCCTGGACATACCCGCTTGCTATCGCGGACCTGAAGATTTCGGAATGTGGCTACGTAAACCATCCCAAGGATCCGGCCGAGAAACGAACTTCGGCGTGACGCAGGCCGTCTATGACGAGTACCGTGCATCGAGGGGACTGCCCAAGAGATCCGTCAAGCTGATCACGGAGGCCGAGGTCGCCGAGATCTACCAGACCCGCTACAATGAACTGCCCGCAGGCATCGACTACGCAACCTTCGACGCGGCGGTGAACCGGGCGTGTCTCGTGGCTCGAAATGGCTGCAGAAGGCACTGCGCGTCGGCCAGGACGTCGTTCGTCTCCGGCCTCGTAACCTTCAAGGTGTTTGGCAGGGGCTGGCTCTCCCGTATCGCAAGAGTCGAGGCCAAGAGCGTGAAAATGGCGATGGAGAAGCGCGGAACCTCTGCCGCATCCCAGAATGTCGCGTTCGACATCGAGTCCGATGTGGCATCGAAGAACGCAAAGTCTGCCGCAACGACCTCGAAGGTGTCCGGTGCGGGCGCTGGTGGTTCAGCCTATCAAGTGGACTGGTCGAACATCACGGCGCTCGAATCCGCCGTCCTCATCCTTGTCGCTGTCGGCTTTGTCGGCCTCGCGTTCTACCTCATTCACCGTTCGCGGCAGGAGAAGGCTCGCGCCGACGCCTATGCCGCCATCGCTTCAGAAGGAGCAACAGCATGAACCCGAGGTTCTCCGATCTCATCAAGACGCTGATCACGATCGGCGCAACCATGGTGCTCGCCGACACCAAGCTTTCGCCGGACGACATCAACGCTCGCCGGCGCGGCCGCCATTCTCGTGACGTTCGGGTACGCCGCCTACGAGCGGACGGGTGAAGGCTGGCGGTTTGGCAGGAAGAAGTTTCAGCCAGGCGAAGAGGTCGTCGAGGGCGGATAGACGTGGGTCTGCAAGGGGTAAATCATGCTGACGGCCGTCCTCACCTGGTTCTCCACGACCATCGGCAAGACCGTCGCCAAGTGGATGTGGTTCGCGGCGGTCGCCGCGGCCGTCTACTGGAAGATCCACGCAGACGGCGCCGCGGCCGAACGATCGAAGCGAATTGCGGACGACATCGCCGCGCAGAAGGATCGGGAGACGATCGATGACAAAGTTCGCCAGATGGACAACGCTGCTTTTGACCGCGAGCTGTCTCGCTGGGTGCGTCACGACGGCTGACGGCTGTTCCGGAACACGCCCCATTAGACCGTCGCCGTCCGACATCATGACGATGTCTCCGGAGACGAAGCGGGAGGTTCTCCAACACAACCTCTGGGGTGCCCGGCACTGTGGCTGGCAGCCCTAGTCCAAAACTAGGACTATCCGAACCAGATTTTGGTCCACCAGCAGTGCCCCGCCATAGTGACATCATGCTTTGTGGTTCAGTTCACACGGACGACCTGCCCGATGCCCAGCGCGGCCAGCACCTCGTTCTGCTCGAGTTGCGACACAAAGGGTGTGTTGCAAGGGTTCCAGAAATCGGCCATCTCGTCGGTGGGCGCATACTGCTTCAGATGGGCGGTGATCAACAGCAAGGAGTCATTGAAGTGCTCCTTCGGTGTTGATGTGGGAGTGGTACTTTTCAGGCCGTAGGACATCGCGGGCCGAGCCGAACCTACCAGGCCGGAGATCAAGATGTCCGTGTCGAACGCACCACCGCCGTCGTCGTGAATGAGGATCGAGCACGATCGCCCTTCCTTCGTCTTGACGATGATTTCGTGGACGTCGCGCCATGACGACATTGTAAGGACGGTATTCTCGGACATGTTGCCTCCCTGTGGGCCTCGGCTATTGTTGCGCGATGGTGGATAGCGACTACACATACTCCGTCGACGATTGCGATGTCCAAGACAAGGTGAAGCTGCGCACGTTCCGCGAAAAGCGGCGGCAGTGGAAGGACTGGCTTGACGACGATCCTGACCATGCGATCTGGAGGACGGTTCAGGAGCTGATCTGGCGCGATGTGCAGTTCGCGACGATCGGACAGCTCGCGAAGGACAATCCAGAAGGACCACTGAACACCAGTTTGATAGCCGAGTCGCTGATCGGCGGGCACGTTGCGCAGCAGGTGCTTGCGATCCGCCGGCTTATGGACAAGGGACGAAACCGCATTTCGCTGTACCGTCTGGTCGTTGACGTGAGATCTAACAGAGAACTTCTCACTCGTGAGAACATCGTCTGCTTCGACGGTCTCCCCTTCGATCATGAGGCGGTGGAGGCAAGAGAATGGGCGGAGATGACGCCGGGCGTCAGATGGGGACACACCACCGGGCCTCGGGCTTGGTCGACATCCGAGCGACTTCACAGGAAGTTCGACAGGGTATCCGGCCACCATCACCCTAACAGGAGCCGTAGTGACACGATCCCGAAGGCGACCTTGTCAGGACTTGAACAACTGTTGCTTTCTAGCGGAGCGGCTAGGATAGCGGAATGGAGCCACGCCTATCTGGCGCATGCCGGAGCACCTTTCGATCGCGAAGCTGTCAAGAGCGTTGCCATCGCCAACGGCACCGTCGCCGCCGCCATTCGAGACCTCGCTCTGATCACGGAGTACGTCTCGTCCCAGATCCTATGGATCGGCGGTTATCGAGGAGCTCTTATGCCGACGCCGCAGTTCGATGTGTTCGAAAAGCTTGAGAACCCTGTCGCCGACGACGCGGGGCAACAGGAAGCGGCTCTGGTCTGGGAGCGCAAGCGTCGCGAATGGGACGATGCACTCGAAGGCGTCGATGAGCTTCTTGCCCGAGAAGAAGCCGCCAATCCGCCGGGGATTTGAGATCGCGCTCCCACCGACAATAATCCTCCTGGGAACACGGGAGGAATTTAATGATTTCCATTGATATGAGGTCGCTCCACGACCTGAACGAAGTCTAAGCCGCTATCGACCAGCTCCAGAAGGTTAAGTCGAGGCTCCAGCGGGAGCAGGAGCTCCAGCAGGCCCGCGATGCATTCCGTCATTCGATGGACTCTTTCGGAACATGGCTTGGCGGCATCGCGGGAGAGGTCGCGAAGGCGGCTGAGAAGATTTCGGAGCGCCATGGTGCTGGGGCCGGAGAGAATTCGCCAGTTACTCCGATCGCGTTCTCTATCAACGATGGACCCGCCATTGTCGCGCACACGAAGGATGGCGATATCGCTGCGGTACTGGCCGCACAACAGAGACGGTCCAGCATCTATTCAGCGCAGATCGTGAATGCTCAAGGGTAAGCGGTGTTTTCCTCGCACATTGACCAAGCTCGATTGGGCTTTCGAGAAATGCCGCTACCACATTGATGGCAAGAAGCGCCAATAGCGGACATTGAGAATGGAAGGCATCGGCTGGCCCCATCATTTTCGTCTGCTGCGTGTGATTGCACCGACTGCCACAACACTCATGCCGCCGCACATCTGTGTATCGTTCAGATCTTCATCAATCATCAGGCGAGTCCAGCTTCTCGACCGTTGTATCAGAAGTAGTTACTTAGTTTCGAGGGCTGCAACATCATTATTCCGGGAACAATATGGGCGGAACATGCCGATAGATTTCAACGCGATCCTAGACGAGAATCTGGGTATGGAGCTGCCGCCGAAGATGCGGCGGTTCCTGACGCCACGGAAAAATCCCGGTGCCTATGGCCAGTCCTGGGGCTACTACGCCTTCGCCTTCGATCGTGCCTTCGAGATCATGGCGGAGGATTACTGCCGGCGCTATCCTTCGCAGGAATACCTCCTCATCCCACTGATGCAGCTCGCGCGTCACAGCATGGAGCTTGCACTTAAGCATGCCTTGAATGAGTGCACCTTTTTTGCGAACGCACCGTTGAAGACTGACGGTCACAGCCTCATCGTGCTCTATGACCGGCTGAATGACTTCCTCTTGGAAAAGGGTATGATTGAGGGCGATGACGAGTGGTCGATACATGTCCGCAAGGTCATAGTTCATATCAATAAGGTCGATCCTACCGGGGAAGTATTTCGCTACCCGACGGCTCTTGGAGGCGATCCATTCGAAGCAATGGATATCGATCTGAAAGGATTGATCGAAGCCCACCATCATATAACCTCACTGGCTGACGCGACCGTCACTATGTTGCAGGACGTTGGAAATTATCCATCCGAGAGAGACTGGTATTCTATCTGAATTCAGGCGTCAGAATGTTGCCGATCGGTTCGAGTTACTGGAGTGAACAGGGGGATTTCATGAGTGATATTGAATGGCGCTGGGTATCCGCCGGGTTCATCTCAGGTGGGGGCACTTCCGAGAAGGAACCCCACTTCAAGAAAGACTGGGTAAGTTTCTTGATTGAGGTCACCGAATTTGAACTCACATACATGCTGCGAGCCAACGACCGTGGCTATGACGATCTTCCAGAGTTTCCCCTGTCGCACCATGGGATGGAAGACATCAAGGCGGCGCAGGCGGAACGCATTACGCCGATTTTGAACGACGGGCACTACATCAGGGGCAAGGGAAAGATCGTTGATGACAACATCATGTGGTCGAACTTCGCCAAGGGCACGCCGGGCGGGGACAAAGACGAGACGATCAACCAGACCTTCAGCGAGGTTGAGTTTACAATCTGGCCGGGCGACCGGTTCGGCGAGCTGAGAGTCAGCCGTCCGGAATACCGGGATGAGCCTTATCGGTTGCTGGCCAACCTACAACTGCCCCAAACCCGCATCGACAGTCTAGCAGAAATGGCTCACCGCTATGGTGCAGATGCGAGGATGAAAATCAGTCTGCTGGCTTCTCTCTTCTACTACCGAAACGGATACAGCGAGTACGCCAGCACCTATCTCATGCCAGCGATGGGCGCAAATAATGCCGAAGCCGTGATTTCCCACGCCTCTGTGACGCCCGCTGACAGGAATGAAGCCGAGCATAACCTGCTGATGGCAACATATGAGCAGCGGCGCACCACGATGCTCCAAGCGTTCAGCAACGGGTCGGAAAACATCCACAAGGCTCTCGCTTACGCCTATCAGGAGAGGATGGCGCCAACGCGGAATCGTTCAGAGCTGGAAAAGCTGCGGCGACCAGATCCGTTTGAGGCAGTCTACGCCATTCCATCAGCCGCCGTGGAAGCGGCCGAAGCATTCATCGTACATAATTGGGATAACGATGCCCCCGAGAAGATCGCCTTCCCCCGGATAGAGGAAGCAATGGCTCCATATCGCCTACGGCGGTGGCAGGTCGGTAGCATCCTTCAATACTTTTGGCTCTCGCGTCTATTCCTGAAACCCGAGGTGCTTGCAGCGGTGCGAATAGATGTGCCCTTCGAATGCGGTGGGATTGGGGAGGATTTCAAACCCTCGGACGTCGTTCTCGACTGCTGAGCACTCTAACAAGCCTCTAGTTCCCAAAGAGAGTCTGATAGTCGTTCTGGACTGGCCTACCTGCCGATACGTCTTTGCGAGCGAGAAAGTCCGCTTTGGGGCCGCAAGTTGACCGGCTGCTTTTAGCGCTCTTATTGCTTTAGCGGACGCGATAATCACTCCTAGCGCTGGCCTTCAAGCGGGCTGTCTCTCTGCCTTCAGGCATTTCAGAAATTGCTGGTCGACCACAATCTGAGTAAATTGTGCTCGTTCAGTATGGTGTGGTGTGATTTTTGAAAGAATCAATTTATCGTTGAGAGTAAGAAAGTGCCGTAGTCGTTATGAGGTACTATGCCAAGCGAGATCGTACACAATCCAGATCAATACATGACGGCACTCCGCACGATTATCGCCGGAGGCCGGAAGAGGATCGGACTACTGCTGGGCGCCGGCGCTTCGGCAGGAATGAAGAAAGCGGATGGAACCTATCCCCTGATCCCGGCAGTCGCCGGTTTGACCAAACTTGTCCTTGATGAACTCGAGAAAGATTTTGGGAAGCAGATCGCAGAGCTGATGAAGGAGCTCGCGCCCAAAAACGACATCGAGTCTCTCCTGTCCAGGATTAGGTCGCTTGCGAAGGTGATAGGGCCGGCCAAGATCCATGAGTTGGACGGACCGGGATATGCACAGTTTGGCGAGCGCGTGTGCGAGGAGATCGGGAAGGTCGTCACAGTAACATTGCCGGCGAGCGGCTCCGCCTACAGCGACATCGTGACATGGATCACCGGCGCCGGTCGTGATAATCCTATTGAGATCTTCACGACGAACTACGATCTGCTGCTCGAGGAAGCGTTCGAGCGCGTGCGCGCGCCGTACTTCGACGGCTTCACGGGCGGTCGTGAGCCCTTCTTCGACCCGGTCACGGTCTCCAACAACGACCTCCCTGCAAGATGGACGCGTCTCTGGAAGCTGCACGGGTCGCTGGGGTGGTGCTCTAACAGCAAGGACGAGGTGATCCGCTCCGGGAAGGACAACGCGCGGCACCTCGTTTTCCCCGAGCACCTCAAGTATGAGCAGACCCAAAAGGCACCTTACGCAGCTCTCCTCGACAGGCTGCGCGCCTTCCTCGCCACGCCGGACACGCTGCTGATCTCGATCGGATTCTCGTTCGCCGACGCTCATATCTCGGCGCGAATCGATGAGGGGCTCGCGGCAAACCCATCCGCGAGCGTGTTTGCGTTCCAGTTCCAGAAGCTTGCCAACGAGACCTGCGCTAGAGAGCTCGGTCGCCGACTGCCCAACTTCAGCGTCTATGCGCGCGACGCGGCGTTGGTGAATGGTTCAGAGGGCCCGTGGCGTGTTCCTTCGGAGCTACCCTCAAAGGACTGGGGACCAATCCGGTCCTCGTACTGGTCGGAACCGCTAGGGGGCGGCCCGCATGAGTTCACGCTCGGAGCGATCGAGCCGTTCGCGCGATTCTTCTCCGCATCACGTTCCACACAGGTCTTCGTTACACCGGCCGCACCCCCTGCGGCGGCCGCGCCCGTCTCCACGGTGGCGTGATGAGTGCACCAACTCTTCTCGGCCACGTAGGAGCCGTTGCAGGCGCGACAATTAACGTGCGACAGTTCGAGGGAACCGCCTCAGGTATCGCTATAATTGGCGGCCGCAGTTACCGCATCGGCCAGGTCGGCAGTTTCGTCCGTATCCCGCAGGGCTATCACGACCTGTACGGTATCATCTCTGATGTCGGTGCTACGGCCACGCCTGAGACACTGGTCGACAGCGGAGCCAGAGGGGACCGCTGGATTAAGGTGCAACTCGTTGGCGAGGTTTTGGAGGCGACATTCGAGCGCGGGATCAGCCAGTATCCCGCAATCAACGACCAGGTGCACCTCGTAGTCGAGGAGGATCTCGCCCGCATCTACGGCACTGCCGACACGGGTCAGGTGACCATCGGCAGATTGTCGGGAGCTGAGAGCATCCCCGTCCGTGTCGATCTGGACAAGCTCGTGACCCGCCACTCCGCGGTGTTGGGGTCGACAGGCGCTGGCAAGTCGACAACGGTCACAAGCCTGCTACGCTCACTTTCGGTCGGCCAGGGTGACCACTCGGGTTTTTCGAACGCGCGGGTGCTGCTGATGGACATCCACGGCGAGTACGGCCGCGCGCTTGGCGAGGTCGCCAAAGTCTTTCGCGTTAACCCGCTAGAGAATGAGGAGCGCCTCTACGTTCCCTATTGGGCACTCAATCTCGATGACCTGCTGACCTTCCTGCTCGGCAAGACCGAGGAGAAGGCACTAACGGCGATTCAGGACCGCATTCTTAGAGCAAAAACAGCAGTCTCGGCCCAGATGAACTATCCTGGTGTCGATGCCAACTCGCTGACCGCCGACAGCCCTCTACCATTTAGCCTGAAATCGCTTTGGTTCCACCTGATCGACCCAGAAATCAAGACGTGGATGGAGAACACTCAGCAGAACTCGGCTCAGACCGCTCCGGGCGATGCCGAAACACTTACGGCGCCTACCTATCCACTGCCTGGTCAAGGCAATACGCCGCCGTTCGCAAACAAGACAAACGTGCTGTCAATCCGGCGACAGCTCGAACAGTTCCGGTCACGGCTACTGGATCGACAGTACGACTTCATGCTCCACCCTGGGCCTTGGGAACCGAGCCTCGACGGGGCTCCGCAGAACGACCTGCCCCAACTGCTCGAGAGCTGGCTCGGGCACGACAGACCGATCACGGTGCTGGATTTGTCGGGCGTGCCAAGCTCGACCCTTATGCGACTGATTGGAGGCATCCTGAACATCATCTACGAGGCCCTCTTCTGGAGCCGCGAGATGCCTGAGGGCGGGCGGGCACGCCCCCTACTCGTAGTTATGGAGGAGGCACATCGCTACCTAGGCCGGGACGACGCCAACCTTGCGCGGGATGCCGTCCAGCGCATTGTTAAGGAGGGCCGCAAGTTCGGCCTCGGCGCGATGATCGTGAGCCAACGCCCGTCCGAGATCGACGAGACCATTCTCTCCCAGTGCGGTACGTTCTTCTCGCTGCGCCTCTCCAACTCGTCGGACCGCAGCAAGGTTCAGGCCGCCCTGCCTGACAGCCTGAGCGGCATCGTGGACAGCTTGCCTGTGCTTCGTACGGGCGAAGCTGTAATCACCGGCGAGGCTGCAAAGCTGCCTGTGCGATGCAGGATTACGCTTCCCGAGGAAGGCAAGCGGCCTACTAGCGAGGATCCGCGCGTTGCACACAACTGGAGTAAGGAACGCGGCAACGAGAATTACGTGAACGTCACGGCTGCGTGGCGATCACAGAACCCACGATGGACGGAGGAATGAATGGAACGACAGCCAGTAAGCTCGTCGAGTTTGGCTTCGGTGGGCTATGACCCAGGTTCGGAGACACTTGAGGTGGAGTTCGTCGCTACCGGCAAGGTGTACGAATATTACAACGTCCCTCAGTTCATGTACGAGCGGCTGGTGGAAGCCTCTTCTATCGGACAATTCTTCAATGCTGAGATCAGAAACGCCTATCCATGCAACCCGATCTGATTGGAGAGTTCTAGCCGATCTCGTTGGGTGCATTGAACTGCCGATTCCCGCATACGGTCAGTTCGAGCGCGCCACGAAGTCGGCCGGATAGCGACTCCATGTCGATAGCGATCACCGCACCGCAGAAATTCGCGTTTCAAGACCTGGTCTGCATCGAGATCATGCTGCGGTTCTGCGGGCACGACGATGCCACACTGCTTGTCGAGCCTGACGGCGGCGAGGACGCCGAACTGAGGTTCACCGCTTATGGCCGGCCGGTCCACTGCGAGATCCAGGTGAAAGGCGCAGCGGGCACGGTTGCGCTCGCCGACGTCGCCGCATGCCTCGCCCATGCACCGCCGCGGCGCACTGCGCCGACGCTCCTCGAGCGTGTGATCAGCAATTCTGATCGTCTCGTCCTCCTCGTGATGACCGGCCGCGCCGATGATGCGAGCGCGGTCTATCGCGGTTCAAGCACCTGGCATGGCGAGCAGCACACCGTGTCGCGCATCAAAGCCACAGACGCCGCAGAGCTGCTCGCCGCCTTCGCCATCGCAGAAGTGGCGGGCAGCGACGGCGGCGCGCTTTACGCCAAACGACAAGCGCACAACGCGGCGTTCGCCGCATCGGCAGACCTCGCAGCCATCCGTGAGGCCCTCCGTCGAACCCTTATCTTCGACCAGACGGACGAGGACGGGCTAGAGACGCGTTGCGCGGAGCGCCTCAGGCGCGACCACGGGATCCCCAGTGACCGCACAGCGGCGGTCCTGCTCGAGCTACGCGCCGCAATCGGCGAGGCCAAGACGAATAAGACGGACGCCTTCCCCCTGCTGCGGAGCATCCTCGCGCGGGCCTCACCACCGTCAATCTGCCCGACCGATTATCTTGCGAGGGGCGACGAAGCCGCTCTCGTCGACGCTCTCTCGCGGGACAACGTCCTCTTGTTGTCCGGGACGCCCAGGGTCGGCAAGAGCTACACGGCCCGCTATGTCGCGGCGGAATTCACCCCGCACGGCTACGACGTGCAGGAATTCGTCGACGTGGAATCGGCGGAGCGCTTCCTGCTCGAACCGGGAGCAGCGCCGCGGCTCGCGCTTCTTGATGACCCCCTCGGGGGTTCGCAAGTCGAGGCGCAGGCGACCCGATCGCTGGCGCGTCTCTCCAAGCTGATCGACCGCACCCGCCCGCAGCGCAAGCTCCTCGTCGCGCAAGGGCTCGAACCGCTGCTCGCGACCAGCCGAACAGCATCGCTCGCCCAGACCATCACGGCGCAACGGCGCTGGCGCGACATCGGCGACCTCGAAGCGGCGTTTCTGGCCAGCCTTTGGCAAGCGCTGGTGGCGACCTTCGCGATTGACGACGCGCTTGCCGCGCGCGTGACCGACGCGCTCGTGACCGGCGAATTGGTGCTGGAGCCCGGCTGTCTCGAGCACCTTGCCGCCAACGCCGATCGCCTCCGCCTGGCAGCGTCGATCGCCGATATCACTCGCTTGGCCCGTGAAGACGCCGCCCAACTCGGCCAGATGCTCGCTGCCGACGGGCTGGAAGACCTCGCGGTCAGCCTGGCGGTGGCGACCGCGCCGCGCGAGCCGATCAAGCTTTCCGACCTGGCTTATGTGCGCGGCAGCGGCGGCGCGGGCCTGCCAGGCAAGCGCACGGCACTGGGCACGATAATTGCGATCGGCGGCCCGCCGATCCTACCCGCGACCGCTCCCGCCTATGATGAGCCTCCCAAGCTCGCCGTCGCCGACCAGACGGGCCTCGACGACCTCGAACGCCGACGGCTCGTCACAATCGACGCAAAGCCGACCGTCGGCTTCGCGCATCCCTTCTACCGCGCCGCGGCCGAGACGCTGCTTGAGGCGCCTACCCATCACGCCGCACAAGCCATCGGTCACGCGTTACAACGCGGGCTGTTCTGCCTGTCGCCGCACACTTCGCGCGCCACCGCGCGCAATCTCGACTGGATCTTCGACCGCCTCCAAGCGCGTCCGACCGCGCGTGCGTCCCTCGTTGAGCAGGCCACCGAGGGGCTGCGCTCGTTCTTCCCAGCGACGCGCGATCTCTGCTTCGGCTTCCTTGTCAACCGTCTGTCCGACCTACCCGCCGAAACCCAGCGAGAGCTGCCGAGATGGATTAGTTCGGTCACGTCGGTGACGCTCGACGACGTCGAATGGAGCGACGGCGAGGCGCATCTTCCCTATGGCGAGCAGCTTGGGACCGACTATTTCGAACGCGCCTTCCGGATCGTCCACCGCCGCGAGGTCGCGGCCGAACTGGCCCTACTCGACGCGCCCGAGGGCTTGGTCGGCCCCGAGCGCGCCGCCGCCGTCCTGCGCTTCCTGGCCGCCTCTCCCGAGGCCATGACCCTCACAATGGCTGGGCGCCTGCTTAGCTACGACGAGGCGGCGTTGCGGGCCGAGGCGACAAAACTCTGGTTGAGCCGACCACGAACAGGTGACGACGAGATCCTCGACCGAATCTTCGCCGACGATCATCCAAGCGGCGCGCTCGCCGCGCTGAAGGGCACCGTACTGGGCTGGGAAGCCAGCACAGCCGATCGGCGGGCGCGGCACCTCGACGGTCTCGCGACTCTCGCACACAACGTCGCAGCCGCGGCCGCGATGCTCGACTTTCTCGTCGTCTTCGATCGCGAAGAACATACCGGCGAGCACCCGCCCTGGCCGATCTTCGAGCGGCTCATGCCCATCGTAATGGCGGCCCTGCCGCACAACGCCGCGTTCATCGACGCCAGACTGTTTGCCGTCGCACGCAGCGCCCTGGGCGCGCTGTCGCCGACATCGCTCGTCGCTCTCTGCGACGGTTGGATCGACTGGCTGGAGCGCAACGAGCGTGCCGGGCGCTTGCCGAGCGAGTTCTCGCTCGGTGTCGCGGAGATCCTGCTGCAGGCGACAGCGGCGGAGCCGGAACGCCGTGAAACCCTGGTCACGCGCTTGCTCGACTTCACGGGAACCGGCGCAAAGATCACCTTCATAGCCGACCTCATCGACCACTGGTCGCTGCTGCGTGACGACGAACGCGCCGCGGTATTTGAGCGCCTGAAAAGCGGCCGCTCGGATGATCGCTGGCTTCAGGCCGTCACCTTGACGCGCTCGGAGGTCCCCGACGCGGTCGTCGTGACGCTGCTCCCCGAGGGCATCGACCTTTCACAGCCGCCCACGCGATTGATCGACATGGCGCCGCCCTCACTGATTGAGGCTGCGATCCATGTCTACTGCGGTCAGCCTCAGCCCTTGTGGTGGCTCGGCACGCATCACAGCGGCGAGGCCGTCTGGGAACCGGTTGTGGAGATCATCGCGTGCCGGCCTGACCACCCGCTATTCGAGCTCGCGTGGGATCACATCACTTATAACGGCGACGGCAAGCGTGTGGCGCGCATCGTCGGTGCCCTTGGCGCGACGAACGCTGAACGCACGCTGGGCGTTATGCTAAGGCTCAAGGTGAGGTGCACCGGCAATTTCATGCCGGAGGCCTGGGCAACGCTGCTCCGCCTCGCCGCCGACTCGGACGAATATGAACTGTGGCTCGACCGGATGGCCGAGGCGTCGCCCGCGATTCTCGACGACATTTACGATCTGAGAGATTGGCTGAGCGACGATGGCGATCTCCACGGCATGCTGGACCGACTCCAGAACGATTTTCGGCCCTTGGAGATGGCCAAGATCGTCTTCGATCCGCCCCACGATGTCGACGCCCGCGAGATGCAGGACAACGCTGTCAAGGTGCTGGCATTCTTGGTCCATGAGCGCCCGCCGCTGCTGTTCGGCACCTGCGATCGCCTGCTCAGGTGGCTCGAGCACGCAACGGTCGACACGGCCGAGCTCGTCACCCTGCTTCGCGAGCGGCGCGCAGCAATATTTGCCGAGCGCGAGGCTATTGAACAAGCGATGAATCAGCCAGACCCGCAGCTCGACGGCTGGATCGATCCCTAGCTAAGTTCTGGTCGCCGCCACGACGGCGACAATATCATTTCGCCGCCGCGTTCACGTCCCTTGCGATTTCAGAGCAGCCCGCCATCAGAGCATCGAGGGGCGCGGCCTCATCCAACACAGGCCGTCCCCGGCCATCGGCTCGTCTGATCAGTCCGGAATTGCGGCACGGTGTGTGCGGACGCCGAGCCAGGTCGCGGACGGCGCCTGACTTTGTGCACGCCCGGCAGCGTCACGATCGAGTTTGCGCCCGTCTAGGATAGCGGCAGCGTGCCCGCTTCTTGCACCGGCCTTCTCCAATACTGCCAGTCTGCTTTCGGCCATTCTGTCGTGCTGGATGCCAATGGGTCGAGCGATGAATCTCTGCTCTATGTTGGAAAGCCGACATGAAGAGATCCAGGCTGAAATGACGGGTTTGTGCCAAAGTGGGTCGAAGCCAACGCAGCATCGGGAGATGAAAGAACGGCAGGTTTTGGGATCGACCGCACAATCGGTGAACGGCTGAATTGAGGGCGCGAAGCGGAAATCATTTCCGCTGTCGGGCCCTTACCGGACATCAGCGCCGCGCTCAGCCCAGCACACGTGTATCAGTACCGTATTGGGCGGGTGCACCGAGATGATGACGTAGGGTGTGCCCCTCATAGTCGCGATGGAACAACCCGCGCTCCTGCAAGATTGGGACGACGCCGTCCACGAAGGCGTCGATCCCGTCCTCGAACACGTCTGGGACTACCCAGAAGCCATCGGCGGCATCAGCTTCAAACCATGCCTGCATGAAGTCGGCAATTTCGATAGAGGGTCCTGCGATGGCTGGGTGAAACTCGATCACTCCGTGCGCCAGTACATCGCGCAAGTTCCAGCCTTCGCGAGCGACCTGCAATGCATAGACCGAGCGAGGGTCAGCCGGGGATGGGCGGGCTGCGGCCAGTTGCTCAGGAGACAACGGTGCGTCGAGACTAGCGGATTCGAGCCGCAGCCCAAGCATCTGCCCCAGGTAGACGACGCGGTCGGCGAAAGTGTGTTCCGTTAGCAGGATACGGCGGTCGAGCCCCGCACGCCTGTCCGACGCGACCGTCGTCATGATGCCAGCGAAGTACTTTATCTCGTCCGGGTCGCGCCCTGCACGTTGAGCAGCCGCCCTTAGCTCGGAGCGCTGGTGGCGGGCATCCTCCATCGTCTGGGGTGCCCCCATCACGCCGGTGGCATAACGTCCGGCTACTTCCAGCCCGTTCCCACCGCCACCTGCCTGAAAGATTACCGGTTGCCCCTGTTCGGAGGGCGGGAGCGGCAACGGCCCGCGTGCACCGACATGCCGCCCGCTTAGATTGATTGGCTTGATCTTCGCGGGATCGGCAAACTGACCGGAGGCTGTGTCGAGCACCCAGGCATCCCGTTCCCAGCTTCCCCATAGAGCCTGGACCAACTGGACGACCTCATGGAGCCGCTGGTATTTTTCCTCACGCGGAGGTAGCTGTCGGCCAAAATTGGCGGCGACAGCAGGGTCCCAGGAGGGCACGGCATTCCATCCCACCCGGCCGTGGCTCATGATGTCCAGTGTCTTGAACTGGCGTGCGAGGTTGTAGGGTTCGTTGAAGGTGGTCGATCCGGTGGCGACCAGACCGATCCGGTTGGTTTCACGGGCGATTGCGGCAAGTGTGAGCATAGGTTCAAGCGAAACCCAGGGAGCCTCCATGGCCACGTCACCCTTAAGCGCAGGGTAGTCGGGCAAGAACAGGAACTGGAACTTGCCCCGCTCGGCGGCCTGGGCGTAGCGCACCTGACTGTCGAAACTTGTGTAGTTTGCCGGATCGACCCAAGGCATCCGCCACGCGCTGTTTTGCGCACCATAGCCGTTGCCCAGGGCAACGCCGATCATCATCTGCTTGGTCATTGACCTCTCGCTTTTCCGCCCACGGAAGCACGCCGTGTACTCTTCGAAGCAATCGCCTGAGCTTTTCGTTTGCCGCGTTCTTCTATGCAAAAACGTCATGGCGCAGAAGCGCCATGAGCGGGTTCTACATTCGCCGGAACTCATCCGTGGAACGTCACGCTTTCCTCAATCGGTGCCTTGCCGATCCGATAGGTGTTCGCGGCATGAGTCGCGTCGGGATAGCCGAAGGAGATGCCGAACACCTTGTTCGGTGTGTTCAGAGGAAAGTTCTGCTGAAGGCGCTCTGCGAGGTCCGGATTGGCGATATAGTCGCGACCGAATGCCAGGGCGTCGGCATGACCGGACTCGATAAGTCGCTCCCCATCTTCCTTTGACATAAGTTCATTGGCTATGACCGGCCCCCCGAACCGACGCTTGATCTCACCGAGAAGGCTGTCTTCGGCTTCAATTTCGCGGACAAAAATGAAGGCAATCTTCCGTCTTGCCAGTTCGTCGGCGACGTACCCGAAAATTGCCTTGGGGTTGCTGTCCCCCATATCGTGTTCCTCGCCCCGAGGTCGAAGGTGCACGCCGACACGATCAGCGCCCCAAACCTCAGTCACTGCATCCGCAATCTCAAGGAGAAACCTAGCGCGGTTCTCGACTGTGCCACCGTAGCAATCGGTGCGCTTGTTGGTCTTGTCCTGTAGGAACTGATCAATCAGATAGCCATTGGCAGCATGCAACTCGACGCCATCAAAGTCAGCGGCCTTTGCTCGCTCCGCGCCCTGTCTAAAGTCCTCAACGATTCCCGGTATCTCATTCGTTTCCAAAGCCCGTGGAATAGGATGCGGCCTTTTCGGGCGTAGTCCCGAGACATGACCAGCGGCGGCGATTGCGCTCGGCGCTACGGGAAGTTGGCCATCGAGAAGTTCGGGGTCGGAGATGCGGCCCACGTGCCAGAGCTGCAGGAATATGCGACCATCGGCTTCGTGAACCTGCCGCGTGACGTGTTGCCAGCCTTGGACCTGGGCATCGTTCCAAATACCAGGCGTGCCCCAATATCCAACGCCTTGTGGGGACACAGAAGTCGCTTCGCTCAGAATCAATCCGGCACCAGCCCGTTGCCGATAGTATTCGGCCATCATCGCGTTGGGTACGCGCTCGACGCCGGAGCGCTTGCGTGTAAGCGGGGCCATGATAACGCGGTTCGGCAGCTCGAGAGCCCCAACCTTCAACGGATCGAACAAACGGGACATCGATATCTCCTGGTTTAGCGCAGATATGGCTCTGCTTCTGTCTGGAGACAATTGTCCTTCCGGTTGTCAGACTGTACACTTCAAGTCGTCAATTGGAGTGCCTGCAGAATGGCTATTACCAGCACCTTCGGTGGCGTAGAAATCTTTATCACCGTGGTGAAAGCCGGGTCGTTCACTGCGGCGGCGGCACAGTTTGGCATCACCAAGTCGGCCGTCGCCAAGTCGGTGGCCCAGTTGGAGGGTCGGCTTGGCGTCAAACTTCTGCATCGGACAACACGTCGGCTATCGTTGACGCCCGATGGTCAGGCCTACTTTGTGCAAGCCGAAGCCGCACTTGATCAGCTCCGGTCAGCAGAAGACCTCGCACGGTCCAAGGCCAGCGCGGTTAGAGGAATATTGCGGGTGGACATGCCAGTGGCGTTCGGCCGACGGATCGCCATGCCGATCCTATTGGATATCCTCAGGGCCCATCCCGGACTCCGTTTGGAGGCCAGCTTCTCTGATCGTATTATAGACCCTGTCGAGGATGGGGTAGACCTATGTCTGCGGTTCGGCGAGCTGCCTGACCGAACTGACATCTCTGCCCGACCGCTCGGAACACAGCGCCTCGTTCTCTGTGCAGCACCACGCTATCTTAGTGAAGCAGGGGCACCAACAAGCCTACGTGATCTACAAGACCACGCCTGTATCCTCGGAGGCAGGCCAGGCAGAGCCGCACCCTGGCGCTTCCTGGAGGAGGGCGGGCGCGTAAAGTCGCTTGATCCGCTGGCCGCTCACCTAGTGAGCGACGGAGAGGTGGTCATCGATATGGCGGTTGCTGGTTTCGGCTTATGCCAAATGCCACAGTCTCTCCTGCAGCCTTACATCGATGGGAAAGAATTGGTCGAGGTGCTGCCGGATCGGTGCCAGGTGCAATCGCCATTTAACGCTGTGTGGCCAACGACCCGTGCGATACTTCCCCGGATCCGGGTTGTTGTGGATGAGTTCGTTAGACGGGCCAACGCGAAAGCTCTTTAGCAGGCAGAAGATGACGAGTCCTACGTCTGCTTCCAGGTCAGCTCGTATCAAGACTGGCGGACCTGAATGGGGTGGCAACAGGTCCTTCATAATGCGTCGGCGGACGTCCGCTTATGGCGGATACTGTTGAAATACTCCCGTGGGCAGCTTCTCGTAAGCTTTAGCTGAAATGACATTGCTTAGAGGAAGCTCTGTACCCACTCTGCCGCAAATCCGTTTCAGTCAGCTAAGATCATCGGAAATCCATTCCGGACAGTCACGGCAGTGAGTTGTTTTGTCGACCCTCAGCGGAGTTTTTCAACACTATCGGCGTAAAGGCGACGTGACGCGGGCGCCGAGGCTATGTCTGCTTTTAGGCACGCACGACGACACGACAGCCTCTATGACCGACATGGAGGCGCATAGCGGAAATCATTTCCAGTCCGGGGCCGATGGCAGACTGACCGCTGCTAGGGCACCTACGCGAAGGCGGACATCGATGTATGACGGCGAGGTTTCAGCCGATGTCTACTTTCAGGCAGGCACACGAAGGCCTCGGGCGCGAAGCGGAGACGTTTCAGCAATCTGAACTTTGCGGAAACGAATATTGCGACGAAGGTATTATACCAACCGTCATTGATCAGAACCCTTGTGCCCATTTGCGTCTGCCGATCGACATGATCTTCCATGGTCGGTCCTGGAGTGTTCTCCAAGCGTAGCAGCAATGGTCGACGATATCCTCGTAGGACTTGAAGACGCGGTTTGAGAGCCAGTTGTCCCTCATGAACTGCCAGATGTTTTCGACCGGGTTCAGCTCGGGTGATTTGGGCGGCAGTGGCAGGATGGTGATGTTTTCTGGGACGACGAGATTGTTGGACATGTGCCATCCAGCCTGGTCCATGATGAGGACGGCATGTTCGTTATCTGCAACATTACGGGATATCGATCAGGTGCTGGTTCATGGCATGGGTGTCGCACCACGGCATGACGAGAGCGGCAGCCTTGCCCTGTTTGGGGCAGATGGAACCGAAGATATAGGCCGGCTTGGTTCGCTGGTCGTGTGGCGCAGACGGCCTTGTTCCCCGCTTGGCTCAGCGGCGGGTGATCTTGTTCTTCTGGCCTATACGAGCTTCGTCCTGAAACCAGACTTCGATCACTTTGCTCTTGGCGGGGCCGGCGGCAATTTCTGCCACAGCGGCGGGGAAGTTTTTTTAAAAGCCTCGGCCGCTTCGGCATCCTGAGCATGATGTCTTGGGCGAGCAGAGAGCTTGCGCTACCCCATGGCACGCACTTCGCGACCAAGGGCCTCCTGGCTCACCGAGATGCGGAACTCTTCCCAGAGCCATTGCGCCAGATCACACAGACGCCAACGAACGACGCCATCCAGTACGGTGTCGGTCCGCGCTCTATGGCTTGCGCCAAGGCCGCTCGCTGTTCGTCGTTCAGGAGAGAAGGCTTGCCCGAAGCCTTGCCATTGATCAGACCGTCTGGACCGCGATCGTTGAAGCGGACCACCCAGTCGCGCACGATCTGAACTGTCACGCTGCCAAGCCGGGCGGCATCGGCGCGCGAGCCGCCATCATAGATCGATGCAAGAGCCAGAAGCCGTCGCGCCTGATTGGCATCCCGTGTCTGGCGAGCCAGACGCCGCAACCTGGCCCCGTCGAAATCCGACCGCAATGAAAGCGCTGAACCCATCGCAACCTCCTGTTTGCAACAAAGATTCAGATTCGTCGGCTGCTGGGAATCCCCACGAGAGTCACATTCACTGAAGGTTGGTATTATTCCACCAGCGCCATCAGTGCCCGAACTTCGCGCCGTCTCATGTTCCGGGTCAAGCATGCGACGTGCTCAACGTAAACGTCGTTCAGCTCCATTATGGGCAGGCGGACAACGTTGCTTTCTGCCCGGCTGACCGCCAGTTCGAACATGAATCCTATTCCCAGTCCTTGGTGCACTGCCTCGTAGACCGCCTCACGCTCGCCGAGTGAGAGAGCTGGCTCAAGGTTTACGCCAGACTTCCTTATTGCCATGTTCAGCGCCGATTGCGTGAGAGATTGGTCGTTGCGAAAAATGAGTGGCTGATCGGCAAGTTCATGCAGCGAAAGGGGCTTGCCTCGCTTTGCCAGCGGGTGCCCGGCAGGCACCAGCGCGACCGCTCGCTGCTCCATGTACGGAATGCGCGTCAGGCTATCGTCGTCCGGTACGCCTGTCAGGATGATCGCGTCGCATTGTTGCTCATAAAGTGCCGTCGTGACCCGATGCCAGTTACCAAAATTGGCGGTAACCCGGACACCGGGGTAACGGCGCCTGAACTCGGAAATCAGCGCCATTGCCGGATTCGGAGCGCCGCACATGATGTTGAGTTCACCCGTCTTCAACGCGCTCGATGCACCCAGGATATCGGCGGCTACAGCCTCTATAACATGCAGCTCTTGTGTCTCCTGAAACAAGCTCTTGGCGAGTGGCGTCATCCTTGCACCGTCCCCCCTGCGCTCGAATAACAGCACGCCGTAGCTCTGTTCCAAAGCTTTGACCTGCGCCGTTATGGCAGGCTGACTGAGGCCGAGGCGACGCGCGGCAGACGAGAAACTGCCTTCCTTTGCAACCGCATTGAATGCTCGCAACTGGGCATAGCTAAGCTTGGAACGCATTGAGCCTCACGAAAAATGAGAGGTGTCTACCTGATGGGCGGTATAACCTGAATTTATAATGCGTCATTGTAATGTAAAATCTATGAAGTATCTGGCCAGCCATTGAACACATTTTTTTGGGCCTTCCTTCATGGCAAGCGTAAACATCAGATCTGTCGTTAAGACATTCGGGGAGACCCATGTTTTGAAAAGGATCGATCTGGATATTCGGGACGGCGAGTTCATTTCCTTGGTTGGCCCGTCAGGCTGCGGAAAGTCCACTCTATTGCGCATCATTTCCGGCCTCGAACAGCAGAGCGGGGGCAGCATCCTACTAGATGGTGCAACTGTCGATAGGATCCGGCCACGCGACCGCGACCTCGCCATGGTGTTCCAGTCCTATGCACTGTATCCGCACCTGACGGTGGCGGAAAACATCGCCGTACCGCTCGTCATGCGCCGCCTGAACACCACTGAGCGGTCGCTCCTCGGCACTCTTCTGCCGTCGGCGAAGGCGAAGCGCAAGGAGATCGCAGGGGAAGTGGGCAGAGTTTGCGATGCCCTATCAATCTCTATGCTAAAGGACCGCAAGCCTGCTTCACTTTCAGGCGGCCAGCGCCAGCGTGTGGCACTTGCCCGCGCCATGGTGCGTAAACCGAGCGCCTTCCTGATGGACGAGCCGCTCTCGAATCTCGATGCCAAGATGCGGGTACAGGCGAGAGGCGAGATTGCCGCGCTCCACCGCCAATTGGGTTCGACCTTTATCTATGTCACCCACGATCAAGCCGAAGCGATGACCATGTCCGATCGTATCGCAGTGATGATGGGTGGCGAAATCCTGCAGGTGGATACGCCTGACCAGATCTACCAGATGCCCCTGGATCTTCGCGTCGCGGAGTTCATAGGTAGTCCCAAAATCAACGTTCTTCAGGCGGCTCTGACTGAAGGTGACGTCCTATCCTTCACCTTCGCCGATACCGCGAACAACCGGGTGCAGGCGGCTTTTCGTCCAGAGGCGGCTCGACTAGCAGGCATAGCCAACGCACCGCTTGCCGGCGTTATCCACCACATCGAAAATCTCGGCGCCGACCTCTTCGTCCAAGTCATGACCGCTGGCGGCAACCTCGTCGTTGTGCGCTGCGATCCGGGCGGCATCCGCCCAGCCATCGGCGACAAAGTGGGGATCGTGATGGATGAAGCGCGCCTGCATGTCTTCGGCACAGACAACCGGCGAATAGAAGGCAGCTACCGACTGGAGGCTCCCCTATGAGCCTTTCCGCCAGCCAAAACCGAGCAGGCCTTGCCCTCATCGCGCCGGCGTCCATCTTGGCAATCATCTTCCTGATTGCGCCGCTCTCCTCGATTCTTGTGCTGGCCTTTACCGACTATCAGCTCGGTGATCGCTCGCTGAGATTTATCGGTTTCGAAAATTTTCAAGCGCTGATCGATGACCCGGTCTTCTGGAAGTCGTTGAGCAATACGCTGATCTACTCTGCCGTCGTCGTGCCCGGCTCGATGCTGCTAGGCCTGGTCAGTGCGCTTCTGATCGACGCAGGAACCTCGTTACGATCCTTCTATCGCACCGCCTTTTTCATGCCGGTGATGGCGAGCCTGCTTGCCATGGCCATCGTCTGGGAGTTCATGCTGCACCCGAGCTTTGGCATCGTCAACACGACGGCGAAGGCCCTGGGATTTGCCTCGCACAACTGGCTCAAGGATGGCGACATCGCACTCTACGTGCTCGCGGTCATCGGCATCTGGCAAAGCTTCGGCTTCAACATGGTGCTCTTCATGGCCGGTCTTTCTGCCATCCCGCGCGATCTATACGACGCAGCCGAGCTAGACGGCACACCGCATGCCTGGGAGCGGTTCAAGCTGATCACCTGGCCACTGCTGGCACCTGTCGCCGTTTTCGTCGCCATCACCTCCGCCATCCGCTCTTTCCAGGTCTTCGACACGGTTCATGCACTCACTCAAGGAGGGCCGAACAAGGCGACCGAAGTGCTGCTCTACACGATCTATGCCGAAGGCTTCGAGTTCTTCCGCAGCAGTCACGCGGCGGCGATCACGATTGTCTTCATCCTGCTCGTCGTCAGCGTCAGCCTGCTGCGCTTCGTATCCCTCAAGAAGAATGGAGAAGGCGCATGACGGCTCGTTCCTTTGTAAGCTCGGCGCTTCGCCACACAGCACTGCTCTTGATTGCTGCCTTTGCCCTTCTGCCCTTCGCCGTGATGGTTTCGACCTCGATCAAGCCAGCCGACGAGATCTTTTCCGAAACGTTGCGCTGGTGGCCGCAAAAACTCGCCGTCATCGAGAATTATACGGAAGCATTTTCAGCAGCCCCGCTGATGCTCTATCTCATGAACGGCGTCGTCGTTACGGCAGCGATCTTTTTCCTGCAGGTGCTCGTCACGCTGCCGGCAGCCTATGCACTGGCCAAACTGCATTTTTTCGGTCGCCGTCTAGCCTTCGGTTTCGTGCTCTTCTGCTTGCTGATCCCCTATCAGGCAATTGCTGTGCCGCTGTTCATCCTACTGTACTACGTCGGCCTGCTCGACAGCTACAGCGCGCTGGTGTTGCCCTTCACGATTTCAGTGTTCGGCATCTTCCTGATGCGGCAGTTCTTCATGGGCGTTCCGGATGATCTGGTCGATGCGGCCCGTATGGATGGCATGTCTGAATTGTCGATCGTTTGGCGGGTCATGCTGCCGGCCGCCATCCCGGCGCTCACGGCCTTCGGCGTCTTCTCGATCGTCACTCACTGGAACGATTATTTCTGGCCTCTGGTCGCCGTATCAAGCGACAAGTACTTCACGCCGCCGCTCGGCGTCATGGCCTTCCGCAATGCCGAGGCCGGAAATGACTTTGGCCCGCTGATGGCGGCCGCGACCATCATTGTTGCCCCGCTTCTTTGCCTCTTCCTGCTGGCGCAACGACGGTTCATCGAAGGCATCGCCTTCACCGGCATCAAGTAGCAGTCCTCTCACCCCCCCAACCACCGGAGACTTGTCCATGAGAACGATCCTGACCGCCGCAGCCCTGTCCCTGATGGCATCCGCAGCGATGGCCGATACTACTACGATCACCGTGCAGTACGCCTATCCGGAACTGTTCGACACGACCCAGAAGGAGATGCTGGAAGCCTTCAGCAAGAAGCATCCCGACATCAAGGTTGAGTTCCGCACGCCCTACAAGGATTATGAGGACGCCGCCCAGCGCGTGCTGCGCGAAGGCATCACCGGTAATGTACCGGACGTCACCTTCCAAGGCCTCAATCGCGTACGCGTTCTTGCTGACAAGGAAATCGCCGTTCCGCTCGATGATTTCATCGCCAACGAAACGGACTTCGACGCCGCCGGCTATCATGACGGCATGCGCCAGGCCGGCGCCGTCGACGGCAAGGTTTACGGCCTTCCCTATGCCATCTCACTGCCGATCGTCTATTACAATATGGATCTCGTGAAGAAGGCCGGTCTCGACGAAAACAGCCTTCCCAAGACTTGGAACGATATCATCGCGCTCGCCAAGAAGATCGAGGCTCAGGGCGAGGCTGACGGTATCGAAACCGAATGGGCGATCACCGGAAACTGGCTGTGGCAGGCGCTGGTGTTTGCAAATGGGGGCACGATGCTCAATGAGGACGAAACCAAGGTCGCCTTCGACGGCGAGGCCGGCAAACAAGCGATCGGCACACTGGCACGTCTCGTGATCGAGGCGCAGTCGCCGAACATGACGCCGAACGAGATGCTGGCGGCTTTCTCCGCCGGCAAAATCGGTATGATGGTAACCACAACGGCTCGCGTCAATGCCGTCACCAAGCAGATCGGCGGCAAGTTCGAACTAAAGACCGGCAACTATCCGGATCTGAAAGAAGGCGTCTCGCGTCTGCCGGCCGGCGGCAATGTCGCGATAATCACGGCCAAAGACAAGGACAAGCAGAAGGCAGCATGGGAATTCCTGAAGTTCGCGACGGGCCCCGAAGGTGGCGCAATCATGGTCAAGACCACCGGGTACATGGCGCCGAACACCAAGGCGGCCGACCTCCTGAAAGATTTCTATGCCGAGAACCCGAACCAGGCGGTTGCTCTTTCCCAGCTACCCTATCTGACCGGCTGGTACGCGTTTCCCGGCGATAACGGCCTAAAGATCACAGACGTGATCAAGGACCGGTTGCAGTCGGTCATGGACGGCAGTCGCGCCGAGGAAGCCGAGGCGGTTCTCGCCGACATGGCAGCAGACACCCAGGCTCTCCTGCCGCGTCGCTGATCTGCCAACCTCCCGCTACGTGGCCAATCGGCCACGTAGCCTCACCATCAGGAAGGTCACCATGAAGATCGTTCATGTCACTGATATCCACCTCGTGCCGCAGCCGGCAACCTTGTACGGGCTCGACCCGTGCGCGCGGTTCGATGCAGCGATTGTCAGCATCCATGCGGACCATTCCGACGCCGATCTCATGGTCATCACTGGCGATCTGGCTCACTGGGGCGAGGTTCCAGCCTATCAGGCACTTCGCCAGCGTATCGATCTCCTCAAGGTCCCTGTGGTGATGATGGTCGGCAACCATGACGACAGGGCCTCGTTGCGAACCGTGTTTCCCGAGGCGATGGATGATGGCAACGGCTTCGTCCAGAGTAGCCGCATCGAAGGCGGTCATAGGCTGGTGTTTCTCGATACCAAGCAGGAAGGCAGTCATGCGGGAGCCTATTGCCAAACACGGCTGACATGGCTTGCCGAGGAGCTCGCCCAGAGCAACGAGCCTATCCTTATGTTCATGCATCATCCGCCCATCCTGACCGGCATCTCGTCTATGGACGCGATCACGCAGCAGGATGCCGACGCCCTCTGGCAGGTGCTTCAGCCGCATTCGCATCGCATCCGCCACATCTTCCTGGGGCATGTCCATCGCCCGATTTCTGGCAACTGGCACGGCATCTCGTTTTCCCTCATTCCAGGCCTCAACCACCAGGTGCCGCTGGAACTGTCACCGCATGGCGAAGACATCCCCGGCAGCCACGAACCGCCAGCCTATTCTGTAGTCTCAATCAACGCAGACAGTGTCGTGGTGCATCTGAATTACTTCCTTGAAGAGTCGCGGCGCTTCCCGCTCGACGGCTATGAAATCAAGGGCCGCGACTACGCACTCGGTTTTCCAGCGGAGTAGGTCTGGCATGATCTTCAATTTCCACGATACCCGAACGCAGGGAGAAGCTCCTGCGCTGGGTCTCCATTGCCTGAGCGCACGGAATGGATGATTTTCTAAACGTAGACGGTGTCCTGTTCGATCTGGACGGGACGCTCATCAGCGGAGGCCAAGCCCTCCCGTGGGCGCACGATCTCATTGATGCTAGCCGAGGAAATTTCGCGATCGTCACCAATGACGCCGAGCACACTGCTTTCGAAATCGCAATTCTGATGGACCAGCTCGGATTTGCCGTGGCTGAAGAAAGAATTGTAACCGCTGGGATGGCGGCGATCCGGATGGTGGCGGAGAAAATGCCAGGGGCGCAGATTGCCATGGCGGCAAGCGAGTCACTTCAAGAGTATGCGCGAAGCCTCGGTTTAAACATATCTCGGGAACGGCCAGATGTCGTCCTGATCGGCCGCGACCGGACGTTTTCATATGATACAATCCAATCGGCAGCCAATTCCGTACTGGCCGGTGCGCAACTCGTCGTTTGTAATCCGGACCGCACTCATCCTGGCCGAGGTGGGAGCATTGTTCCCGAGACTGGAGCGCTTGTGGCAGCAATTCTGGCCTGCACTGGGCCGGTCCCTCACCAAATAGTCGGAAAGCCCGAACCCGGCATTTTCCTTGCCGGGGCCCAATTGCTCGGCACCTCTCCAAACCGTACATTGATGGTCGGAGACAACCCGGAGACTGACGGCAAGGGTGCTATGCGAGCTGGAATGACCTTCTTGAAAATCGGCTAGTTATGCCGAGGCGCACCAGTGAAGTGACGCCGCTGCCACGACGATGTCCGCTTTCAGGTAGGTGCCAAGACGGCCTCAACGACCGATTTGGAGGCGCGAAGCTGCCCTTATCCCTTCGACCCGTGATGACCGCAATGGGCCGACAGCAGACTTCATCCGTTTGTTCGTCCGAATAATTCCACGGCAAAAGCATCATCGATGCAACTCTGCCTGCTCAAGGGGAGGCTGTGCTCAAAGCTGTGTTCAAGTCGGCACCGTTCTGCGACCGCAGGATGCGATCCAGGAAGATCACCTCGTCTGTGTCGCCGACGGCGAAAAGCGGCAGAGGCCTCAAGCGGTGGCTCCGCCAGCAGCACTGGATGTCTTGGCAGGACTGTCTCCGCGTTTTCGACCTCCCGCGGGACTACTCGTCGATCTGCCCGGCTCTCTCGCGAAAGAAGTCGGAGGACGCGATCCGGAACAGGCTGGGCAGGAATCCAGAGCCTTCGGCATCGCAGCCGGAGCCTGCAACCCATCGGCTTCGACCTCAGCAAGGCTATCGCAACCGGTTTCCTCCCTTCCACTTCCAGCACAAGATCAGCGATTAGCGTAAGCCCCCAGTGAGAAATCACCGGGGCTTTGATTTTCGCAGCCCCGCATCGTCTACCTGCGATATTCGCTGGCTCGCATCCTGCACGGTCCCGAGCAGAGCTGCCGCAATGTCGTTGCTACTTGCCATGCCGACGGACATCCTTCTCGAGACAACACGGAGGGAGGACGAATATGCTGAATTTTCTGAGATCGATTTGGTGGGGGTTCTGGAACACGTTCAACGGGCTCGTATGGGGCGTTCTTCGCCTCTTCGGGCATTACCCGCCGGTGCCCCAGGCGAAGCACGACAACCTGTCGACGGAGGATGTTCAGCAGGAACTCCAGAACGCCAGAGATCGCGCCAGCATAGCAGAGCCAGACGACCTTGAGACGCGGGTGGCTCTGATCTGGGGGTACGCACATGCCGACGCCCGCGTTCGCACGGAAATCGATCTCGGAATTCTTCCCGAGCCGCAGCGGCACGCGCTGATGCTCATGTCGGACCTCGACCTGCTTCGGCTTGCCGGAGATCGATCGCTCTGTGCGAAGTGGCACCTGGGCGGCGGCAAGTTCCCACGGACAAAGAAGAAGGCCCCGGAAGCTCCGGAGCCGTCGAAGGAGGAGGTCGTGTCGCACGCGTTCATGCGTCGGCAGCAAGCTCGTCGTTGGCGGGTCGAAGACGACGAGACGCCGTCGCTGACATACGCACGCCGATAGACTGCAGAGGCCGCCTCTGGGCGGCGTTTTCGCGCTCAGGACGCATGCTCTTCTCGAACCGAAGGATCGCCTCGTCCAGGCCGGGGATCTCGTGAAGTATGTCGCTGAAGCGATCGTAGAGTTGCTTTTCCTCGTCCGTCGTCATCGTGCGACCGCGATCTTGCCGGACTTGATGCCGTCGATGAGGTCCTGGCGCTGCTGCAGGGCGTTCCGGAGATGTCGAACCTCTGCTTCGAGGGACGCAACGTGACGGACGGCGCGGACAGCGACACGTCCAAGATCGTCGGCTCTCCCGCGCGCCTCCTCCAACTCGCAGGCGTACTTGTATGCCGCCCGGCATTCGCGACGCTCGTCGGCGGCCTGGAAGCCGGCGGCGAGGGCATCGGTCATCGTCGTCGCGATGACGGTGGAGATGAGGCCGAGCTGAAGAGCGGCGACGCCTGCGGGGTTTCGGGAATCAAACATCGATACGTCTCCCTGTTGTTCGACCGACATCCGATCGGAAAAGATCCAGGGAAAAGTTACCAGAGAGCCCGAGACGCCGGCGTCAAGACGGTGGGTAAAAGGCCGGTTAAGCAGCTCTGCACTCGCTCGTCTCCTTGCACTGCCCGCAAATGTGGCTCCCCACCCATTCTGAACCAAAGTTCCTTCGGAAGCACATGCACCTGCGAATACCGGCCGTCGTGCTCCGTTCCTTCGAACGAACAGGAGGCGGTGGAGCAAGATGAAAAAGACCCTCACGCGTCATGTAAGTCTGCGGCGCACCGAATGTGCGGTCGGGTAGATGCTCGAGAATTTCCGCCGGCTGCCGGCCGTCCTTCAGCATCTTCAGGATCAGCTCGTTCTCCCCTTCTCCCACTTCAGTTTCGGCATGTCGTCCTCCGTCTTCTTTTGTTCTCGACGGGAGAATGGTGAGTCACCGGCGGACCGGAGGCAAGCGACGCCGTGTCTTCGGGATTCCATTAACCTTCGGCCACGAATCCTTCGTGATTTCGACGCCGCGAGTCGACATACAGCCGGCCGACCGGCATGGACCGGCAGCCACTCACACCATCCGAGGAAACAATGGTCTCCGTCTGGAGCGACAAACACGGTCGCTATCTCAACCTTGCGAAGCTCGAGGATGCCGTTCTCGACAGCGAGAACTACTTCGACGAATGCCGGAGGAAGCAGTCCGAGTACCTCGCCACGCTCAACGGATGGCAGCTCCGTTGGGAGAGGATCAAGATGTTCTTCGGCGCCGGCCGATATCAAGCCTAACTCCGAGCCGAACCGACCGTACCGAGCTGCAGCGTTCGCTCGTCGGTCTGCACCGGGTTATAGGGAAAGCACGATCGATCTCCTCGAAACCGAATGATAGCCTTCACCGCAACCGATGATTCTATGAGGGGAAGCGTTCGTGCCTGCAAACTCCGCAACAGGAAGCAAACCATCGAAAGCTGCAGGCGGCGTCGACATCACGGCGACGAAGAAGCCGCCGATGGAGACCGAAGAGCTACGCAAGGGCATCCGGAAGTTCTTCCGCGAAACGTTTCATGAAGACGAAGCGGGCCTCAGGCGCGCTGTCGGCGGATTCAAATGGGGCGTGTACGCGTTCTATGATTACGATGGCGAACCGATCTACGTAGGGCAGACGAAAGAGAAGCTCTCGGGCCGCGTCGGCCGCCATCTGACGAACCAGCGGACCGATGCGGTCGCTATGTCCGTTCTTGATCCATTCGAGGTAGCTGAGATCGAAGTCTGGCCGCTTCCCGAGTTCCAGGGTGTCGGCAGCAAGCACCCGAAGTACAAGGAGGCGAACGACCATCTGAACGCGTTGGAGCACATGATCTTCACGCGTCTCCGCCAGCAGAGCCGTTTCAAGGTAATCCTCAACGAAAAAGACCCGCCCGCTCCGAAGGTCGAGATCGAGGAACCGGCTTCGTTCAGAGGCACGATCCTCAATGAGCAGATCCGTGACCTGCGCGGCCATCCCGATATCAGGCTGGCGCGTCGGGCCCTTACCGTCTCCAAACTCGCTCAGGTTATTTCGGAACGGGAGCTCAAAGGACTGGGACTGAGGCGCGTCCTGCTGGCTCAGGCGAGCCGGATGCGCTGGCTGGCGGAGCAACGCTTTTTCGCTTTAGGCGGCGAGGCTGGGGTCGAAGAGGGCCACGAGGACGAAGAAACTGGGGAAACGGATGAATGATGCCGGCAACAGCGCTTCTTATGTTCTCTTGATCGGAGACGGCGCCGACTGCTTCACGACGTTGCCGTCGCGGGTGATAGTCGTCGTCCTGACTGTCTCGACCCCTTGATACTCGACGGTAAAACCCACCTGATGCAGGTGGTGATCGTTCCCGCCGAAGCATGAGTGGAATGCCTTGAGGATGCCAACCTGATCGATCGTCTGAGGCGGAGGAGAGGGATTGTTTCGCGGTGCCGGGATCGTGCCGGGAAACAGGTAGATGCACGGTGGAGGCAGTTCGTAGGGTCCAATGGTCGTGACCGGCGCTGCGCCGGCGGCGACCTTGGGGCATGGACGGCCGATTGTTCCGCACGCCCAATCCCAGATGATCAGCCCGTCGACGCGCTGGCTCCGGGATATAATTTCGGCCGAGAGCCGCGTGTGGATTCCCGACCATGCATTGTGCGGCGGCGAAGCGCCGGGGTTCGAGCACACCGACCAGATGATGAATTCCTGTACGTGGGGCGGCCTGTCGAAGATGTTGGTGTTGTTGCCGTCGAGACAGCCCTTCAGCTCGATGGCCGCCTTCCTGCCGTCCAACAACTCGACGACGTAGTCGTGCCTGTTCGCTTCGCCGGCAGATTGCCATTCGGCGATGGCGCCCTGGTCCTGCATGTGGTTCAGGACGTGTCGGACGAACTCCCTCTTCTCGGACATCGTCGCGGAGAACTGTCCTCGCACCCGCTCGACGGCACCGCGGAAGAGACCGCTGTTGTAAAACTCTTTCTCGTCCAGTCCGTGGTCCCCGAGCTTGTGGGATTCGGTCTTCAGAACTTCCGCGAACGTCTCGATCTGCCTCCGCAGATCCGCGTTCGCTATGCAAGGAATCGGCGACTCTGCCGTCATGCCACATTGATCCCGTCGGTTGATTCGACCGACGTTGCTACACCCGCGAGTGGCTCCAGCAAATGATGAGCAAGAAAGCGAACCACGGGCACGGCGACGCCGTCGCCCATGAGATGATACGCTTCGTTGTACGGTTTCGGCAGCTTGTACGAATCCGGAAGCCCCATGAGGCGGGCTGTCTCCCGCGTGGAGATCAGGCGGCTGCGCACCACGTTGCCGTCAACGACGATGATGGTCTGGCGCGACGAGCCTCCAGCAGGCGTACGAAGACAGCCGGCAACGTCATCGAAGCGCACTTCGGCGCGCACGCCCCGACCTTCGGCATCCTGACGAGTCCTCTTGTAGATGCCTCCGACCATCCGCCGTCCAGCCCGTTTGGCAGCCTCGACCTTGGCGCGGTTGATGGAAGACATCGAGTCAAGCAGCTTCGCCGTCTCGGCCTGCGTGTGCCACTCCACCGAGGCCGGATTCTCTTCGATGATGTCGGCAAACGTACTCGTTCTCATGGCGGGCATCGACAGATTCCACCACACCCAGTTCTCCATCGCTTTCGCAGGAACGCGCTCGACGGCGTTGCGGAGGCCACGCGTATGGAACGGCATCGTCGCTCCCGGCGCCACGAGAGCAGGATCGATTTCGATGTCGTCTCGGACTCCGACCACGAAGAGCCGCGGACGCGACTGGGGAACGAAAACGGCGGCATCGATGACGAGCGCGCCGTAGCGATAGCCGTGTTTCGTGAAGGTCTCGCAGATTGCGGCGAAGTCCTTACCGCCGTGCGAGGTCAGGGCGCCGTTGACGTTTTCCAGAGCGATGACGTGGGGCGCGCGGCCGTCCTCCCGGAGGTCGCGGATGATGTCCCAGAAGGGATAGAACGTTCCTGAGCGCTCGCCCTTGAGACCCGCGCCGCCACCAGCCAGCGACAGGTCCTGGCAGGGGAACGAGCCCCATACGAGGTCGGCCACGCCCGGAAGCTTGTCGATAGTGACCTTACGAATGTCGCCGACTTCGAGCTCGCCACCGAGCCCCCAGTTCAACTGGTAGGTCAGTCCCTTCTTCCGGTCGAAATCATTAGCGAAGACGCATTCCCAGCCCTTTCCGAGGCCAGCACGCGCCATCCCGGCGCCGGCGAAGAACTCGTAAAACGTTGGCTTGGACATGATCGCTCCCGATTTCTTTTTCATAGGTTATCAACAGCCGGATGAGAATAGAACCCTATTAGTTTACGATTTGTTCTCTTTCCAGAGGTTTATTCCGGTCCTCTGCCGAATACATGCTCTGTGGCTGCCGCGCTTCCAATCCTCCGCGACCGTTCACCGAGGAAAGAGCGAAGTCTCTCCTCCAGCGCAAGGCCGGCCTTCAGCTCGCATTCCCACACAGTCATCACACTCCACCCCGCTTGTACGAGGCTGGACACGTTCCGGACATCCCGTTCCCGGTTGCGGGCGACCTTCGCGAGCCAGTATTCCTGACGTGTCGCCGGGATCCTGGCGCCCCGCTTACAGTCGTGCCCATGCCAGAAGCATCCGTGGACGAAGAGTACCTTCTTGCGCCCGGAGAACACGAGGTCGGGCTTGCCCGGAAGCTGCGCGCCATGGAGCCGATATCGATAGCCCATCGAGTGCAGCAGGCGCCTGACGACGATCTCCGGGGTCGTGTCTTTCGACTTCACCTGGGACATTGTCCAGCTTCGATGCTCGTCCACGCCATTCACCGGGAAGCAAGCCTCATCAGGTAGCCGAAGTCCAGATCCATGCCCGACTGCCTCATCGCCACAAGTCCATTTGATTTCTACTCGGCCGGGAATGCGGCGTCGAGATCCACGCCCCGCATGGAAGGGTGACTGAGCGCCGAGCTTCTACGCGTAGACGTTGGGCCTGTGCGCAAAGAGGACCTATCGTCCGACTTAGAATTCTGCTGAGATCATGCGGGTTGTTGGCGCTAGTGGAAGCAAATGGAATACAGCGACGATTTCAGTGATAGCAGACATAAGGCATGGTGCATCTATTGTGGTAAGGCCATTGCCGGGTTGGATGTCAATCGCGATCACGTGCCCACCAAGTCGCTGCTTTCCAAAAACCTTCGGGACAAGGGTCGCAGGTTCGATGCTGGGGAAGACGTCCCTGATGGTTATCTCCCTCAGGTCGTAGTTTGCAAAGAATGCAATTCGGGATTTTCCTTGGATGAAACATACCTGTTGTGCGTCTTGCATGCTGTTATGGCAGGTTCCTTATATCCGAATCCAGCCACACATGCTGAGGCGGCGACCATCTTGAGAAGCAACCGGACCATAGTTCGTTCGCTGAAGCAGCATCCAGATGGGCAGTTGCAACTATTCGACAATTTGCAACCGTTCACTCTCTATCCCGATGCTCAAAGGATATCGAGAGTGGTCCTGAAGAATGCGCAAGGACACGCATATCACGAGCTGGGAGAGCCTAAACTAGACCCGCCGGCCCAGGTTTCTTTTCTGCCTGTTTCCCAAATGAGCCAAGAACAGCGCGATTCATTTGAAGAAATTGGCGGCGGATCAGACGTTTGGCCTGAGGTTGGCAGTCGCATGCTTCTCCGAGTTATCGACGGATCGTCGATGGCCGGCGGCTGGGTTGTGGTCGAAGAAGGACGGTATCGATATGCGCTCGACTGGTCGGATGGCCTCACCGTGCGCACAGTGATCTGGGAATATCTAGCGACGGAGACAATCTGGGAGGTGTAATGCAAAGCCCACTACGGCATCTTGCCGACCTTACCCCCGAACGTAAACAGCTTGTTGGAAACCAATCGGGAGACATTTCAGGAGACGTGACCTCTCTCCCGCATCCCGAACAAGCGAAAATTATGAGTTATTTCAGGGACATGTGATTGGTGCCGCTTGCAGGACTCGAACCTGCGACCCCATCATTACGAATGATGTGCTCTACCGACTGAGCTAAAGCGGCCCTCGCGAAGCAGGCGCCGTTGGGCGGCGCCAGCGCGGTGTGAGGGGGCTGATACAGGCAAAGGCGGAGGATTTCAAGCGGTCACTGTGCGGGAATGTGGAAAAAGCACAGGCGAGGTTCTGTCTGCGGGGAGCGTCTGGCTGCCCGCGAAACGGGACCGTTAGGATCTCCGGTCGCGTTGCCGGTGCGGCATGCCGCGGCAAGGACTGTCGCGGCCGCAGGCAGGGCTGTTGCGGCCGCGCGCCGATGCCGCGCTTCAGGCGGCGCCGGTGCAGCAGAGCCGGGCGCGCGCCTCGCCATATTCCTGGGCGAGCCGGCCGACGAGATCGGCGACGGGACGAATGTCCTTGATCGCGCCGATGCCCTGTCCGCAGCCCCAGATGTCCTTCCAGGCCTTCGCGCCTTGGCCGCCTTCGGTGCGGTCCAGATCCAGGCTTGCGAGGCCGGGCGGTGGGAGATGGTCGGGATCGAGGCCGGCCTGGACGATCGACGGACGCAGATAATTGCCGGGAATGCCGGTGAAGGTGGCGGAATA
The DNA here is from genome assembly GCF_001938945.1 of Xaviernesmea rhizosphaerae. GTDB lineage: Bacteria > Pseudomonadota > Alphaproteobacteria > Rhizobiales > Rhizobiaceae > Xaviernesmea > Xaviernesmea rhizosphaerae. The sequence goes on along the minus strand of NZ_MKIO01000040.1, from coordinate 118,685 downwards.
GAGAATGTCAGCCGCGTTGCTCTCGACGATCATCGCCTTGTAGGCCTCGCTGGCGCGCGCCTCCGGCGTGGCGATGAAGGGCGAGCCGATATAGGCCATGTCCGCCCCCATCGCCTGGGCCGCGAGAATGGCGCCGCCGGTGGCGATGGCGCCCGAGAGCAGGAGAGGGCCATCGAACCAGGCGCGGATCTCCTGGATCAGCGCGAAGGGCGAGAGCGTGCCGGCATGGCCGCCGGCGCCGGCCGCCACTGCAATGAGGCCGTCGGCGCCCTTGGCAATGGCCGAGCGGGCGTGGCGGTCGTTGATGACGTCATGCAGCACGATGCCGCCATAGGAATGCACCGCGGCGTTCACCTCCGGCACCGCGCCGAGCGAGGAGATCACCACCGGCACCTTGTATTTGACGCAGAGCGCGAGATCCTGCTCCAGCCGCGTGTTCGACTTGTGCACGATCTGGTTGACGGCAAAGGGCGCGGCCGGGCGCTGCGGATGTTCCCGGTCATGGGCTGACAGCGTCGAGGTGATCTCATCGAGCCATTCGTCCAGCTGCGACTGCGGCCGGGCGTTCAGCGCCGGAAAGGCGCCGATCACCCCGGCCTTGCACTGGGCGATCGTCAGTGCCGGATGGGAGATGATGAAAAGCGGCGCGGCAAGGACAGGCACGGTCAGGCGCTCGGTAAGCACAGCGGGCAGCGGCATCGCGGATCTCCAGGGCAATGAGAAATTGACGTTTGCGTAAACGTAAGATAACCGCCCCACCCTTGGCTTGGCAAGATGCCGCCGGCACGCGCCCAAGGCTTGCGGATCGGCCCGCCAGCTTGTACCGAGACACACAGGCACAGCTTGCTTGATGGCGCGGGGTCGCGGGTGGCGCTGTCGCCCTTGCCGCATGGGCCGGAATACGATGGCATTGGAAGGACGGATGGCGTGAGCGGACTGGAGACGGCAATACGGGAGGCGCTTGCGCGCTCGGATCGTCGCAGCCCGGAAATCCGCGCGCGGATCTACCAGTCTGCACGCAATGCTCTGGAGGCGGGTCTGCGCAAGCAGAACGTCACCGATGCCAAGGTGGTGGAGCAGCAGCGCCATCGCCTGGAGGTCGCCATTCACGCGATCGAGCGCGAGGAGCGCGCCAGTGCGCCGCAGGCTCCTGCAGGGTCCAAGCCGGCCGCACCTGCGCGCACGCCGCCGAGCGCCGCCGATCTTCCTTTTTCTGCCTCTGCCCCACCGGCACACCCGTCCGCACCGCGGGCGGCCGCGCCCCGCCAGGGCATGGCCCCGCCTTCGGCGCCGATGCCGGAGGATCCTCTGGCCGGCCTCAGGGCCGAGCGCGGTCTCTCCGCCGGCCGCTCTAGCGATGGCGATGCCGGGCGGCTGGACATGATGCCCGATGTCGACCAGCGCCGGCGCGAAGCGGAAGACGACGGCCTTGAGATCGCATCCGCCATTCCGCCCGTGCGCGCTGCACGTCCTGCACCACGGCGCGGCGCCGAGCCGCAGGAGCCGAGCTTCGACGCACTGGACGACGACCTCGCTTTGTCGGATGAGGACCGCGCCATGGCCGAGCGCCTGCTCGCGCCTGAGCCGGCACCCGTCGGCCCCGCCAGCCGCCGCATCGACAAGCCCGGCCGCCGTCGGCGCAGCCGCTTCTTCTCCTTCCTTCTGGTTCTCGTCACGCTTGTCGGCACCTTCGGTCTGGCCGGCTGGTGGGCGATCAATGGCGGTTTGATGAAGGCGGCGCGGGAGGGCGTGATCGGACAGATTTCCGTGCGCGGCGATGATTACGATCCCTCCAAGGGCCTGCGGCAGCTCAACAGCAAGTCGGGCTTCTCGGCCGACTGGAAGATCCTGTTCGCCCCGGACCAGGCGGCGCATGGCGTCACCACCGGTCCGCGCGCCGTGGCCGCCGCCGTAAGCGACGAGGGCGGGCAGCGGCTGCGCATTACCTCCTCCTCGCCGGAGGACGATGGCGCCGTTGTGGTGACCATTCCCGTCGAGATCATGCGCGATCTCGCCGGCAAATCGGCGACCATCGCCGTCACCGTCCAGGCCGATCGCGGCTCCAGCACGCAATTCTCCGTGGAATGCGATTTCGGCGCATTGGGCAATTGCGGGCGCCATCGCTTCACCATCAATGACGAGCGCAGCGATCTCCTGTTCAAGACCGTGTTCTCCGCCCGCGCCCCGACCGGCCCCGGCCGCTTCCTGATCAACAGCGACGTGACCGGCAGCGGCCTCAGCCTCAATCTCTACGGTGTGCGGGTTCTCGCCGATCCATAAGCGGTTTCGCGGCCTGTCTGCTCCCGCAGGGGTGTCGTGCCTGCCGCCGCGGGATCATGCCGAAGCGCCAGGCCGTGCGGCATCACTTGTCCTTGAGGAAATCCAGGGCGTCGAGAATGATCTTGTCATCGGTCTTGCCGATGGCCGCCTTGTCCTTGCCCTCGTAATCCAGCGCCTTCAGCATGTGGCGGATCAGCTCCAGCCGGCCTCGGCGTTTGTCATTGGCACGGATTACCGTCCAGGGCGCCTCTTTGCTGTGGGTCTTCTTCAGCATGCGGTCGCGCTTCTCGCTATAGTCCTGCCACTTGTTGAGCGCGGCAATGTCCATTGGCGAGAGCTTCCAGACTTTCAGCGGGTCATGGCGCCGGTCGTGAAAGCGCTTGAGCTGCATCTCCTGGCCGATGTCGAGATAGAATTTGAACAGCACGATGCCTTCATCCGCCAGCATCGCTTCCAGCCGGGGCGCCTGAACCAGAAAATCCTCGTATTCGGCCGGCGTGCAGAAGCCCATGACGGGCTCGACACCGGCGCGGTTGTACCAGGAGCGGTCATAGAGCACGAACTCGCCGGCACTGGGGAAGGTGGCGACATAACGCTGGAAATACCATTGTCCGCGTTCGGTCTCACTCGGCTTGGACAAGGCGACGATGCGGGCGGAGCGCGGGTTCATGAAGGCGCGCGTGGCCTGGATCGCGCCGCCCTTGCCGGCGGCGTCCCGGCCCTCGAACAGCGCGATCACCCGCCGGCCCGTCGCCTGCATCCAGAACTGGACCTTGACGAGCTCGATCTGCAGCGCCTTCAGCTCGGCCTCGTAGCGGTCGCCATCGAGCTTTCGATCATAGGGGTAGTCGCCCGATGTCAGCGCCTGTTCCTCGATCCATGCCGGAAGGACGGGATCGTCGATGTCGAACCGGCGCGGCGTCTTGCCGACGAGAAGATCGACGGGCTTGATTTCGGACAGTGACATGCGGCGGTCATCTCCTGTTGGCGGCTGCGGCTGGAAATCTGCCCTAGCAGGTAAGGCATGGCCGTCGCCTGGCAAGAGCAGTCAGGAGCAGGCGCTGTTGGCCGCGCGCCGGTCGCGAAAATGACGTGAGGATCGTCGATGAGCCATTGAACAACAGGGGCCGTGACCGTCATGTCATGAAAGCCGGCTATGGACAGGCGGCGAGGCGTGATGGCGAAGCGGACCAAAGCCCGCGACAGGCGCGAGGCGGTCGCCGGAGGTGGCCGGCCGGAAGGGGTAAAGTGTGACAAAGGATCCGACAAGCGCCTCGACTGGGCTGGTGGCGCGGCTTTATGCCGACCGCTGGACGCTGATTCTCTCGCTCGCCCTGGCGGGGCTGCTCGGCGCGGGCGGCGCGCCGCTGGCGCTGGTCGGCGGCTTCTGGGTCGCCTTTCTCCTGTTCGTCTGTCTGGGCGGGCCACGCTCCTCCCTGCCCGAGGAGCCGGAAAATTTCCTGGCCGATTCGCTTGCCGATGCGCCGGCCGCGCCCCCCTCAGCCGTGGTCCAGTTCGATCCGCTGGCCGCCGCCTTCGATGCGCTGGATATGCCGGTGCTGGTGATCTCGCGGGAGCAGCTGGTGGTGTTTCAGAATCAGGCGGCCGAAATGATCTTCGGCGTCATCCCGCCGCAGACCGATCTTGCCGCAAGGCTGCGCTCGCCCGCCATTCTCGACCTCGTGCGCGAGACCATCGCGACCGGCCGGCCGAACCAGATCGAATATGCCGAGCGCCTGCCGGCCGAGACCGTCTACACGCTGCGCGCCGCCCCTGTGATGGCCGGCCTGGCGGACCAGCCGCCGCTCTTCGTCCTGTCCTTCCGCGATGTCTCGCAGGCGCGGCGCATCGAGCGCATGCGCACCGACTTCATCGCCAATGCAAGCCATGAGCTGCGCACGCCGCTCGCCTCGTTGCGCGGCTTCATCGAGACGCTTCTCGGTCCGGCACGCAACGACCCGCAGGCCCACGCCCGCTTTCTCGGCATCATGCTGGAGCAGACCAACCGAATGAGCCGGCTGATCGACGACCTCCTGTCGCTGTCGCGGCTGGAGCTCAAAGCCCATATCGCGCCCAATCAGCTGGTGGACCTCGTGCCCCTGCTCGGCCATGTGCGCGATGCGCTGCTGCCGCTGGCCGGCGAGCTCGACGTGACGGTGGAGTTGATCCTGCCGGAGGGGCCGGTGACGGTGCGCGGCGACGGCGACGAATTGATCCAGGTGTTCCAGAACCTGATCGAGAACGGCTGCAAATACGGGCAGGACGGCAAGCGCGTCGAGGTGCGGCTAACCGGCGGCGAGGGGAAGCCGGTCGAGGTCTTTGTGCGCGACTGGGGGCCGGGCATGGCGGCCGAGCATGTGCCGCGCATCACCGAGCGCTTCTACCGTGTCAATGTCGAGGCCAGCCGGTCGAAGAAGGGCACCGGCCTGGGCCTTGCCATCGTCAAGCATATCCTCACGCGCCACCGCGCCCGGCTGATCATCCAGTCCGAGCTGGGACAGGGCACGACGTTCATCGTTCGATTTTGACAGCTGTACCACAGGGGATTCATACTGTTTTTGAAAACACAATTTTTTCAGTCATTTGGGCTGTCATAAAACTTTTATCAAACTGACATAAAAGCTGGCGTCATCGGGGTCTAGTTAACGGACGGCCGATGATTGCGGCGACCGCAAGCGTCCTTGAAGGGATGCTTCAACCAAAAGCCCTTACGGGAGATTTGACCTTATGACGTCTTTCAAGCTCACCCTTGCGACCCTCGTCGCTTCCGTTGCCTTCGTCGGCGCGGCTGCCGCGCGCGACCAGATCCAGGTTGCTGGTTCCTCGACGGTTCTTCCCTATGCCAAGATCGTTGCCGAAACCTTCGGCGAGACCTTCCCGAACTTCAAGACCCCGGTCGTTGAATCCGGCGGCACGGGCGCTGGCCTGAAGGAATTCTGCAAGGGCGTCGGCGCCGACACGATCGACATCGCCAACGCTTCGCGCAAGATCAAGGACAGCGAGCTGGAAACCTGCAAGAAGGCCGGCGTAACCGAAGTCGAAGAAGTCAAGATCGGCTATGACGGCATCGTCTTCGCTACCGACGCCAGCAATCCGGACCTCAAGCTGACGCCGAAGGACCTGTACCTCGGTCTGGCCGCTGAAGTCGTCAAGGACGGCAAGCTGGTTGCCAACCCTTACAAGAAGTGGTCGGAAATCAACCCGTCGCTGCCCGACGCCACGATCGCTGCCTATATCCCGGGCGAAAAGCACGGCACGCGCGAAGTCTTTGAAGAGAAGGTCCTGCATGCCGGCTGCGCCGACTCGGGCGCCGAGAAGGTGATCAAGGAAACCGTCAAGGACGAGAAGGATCAGGCGCGCAAGTGCATCGCGGTCCGTAAGGACGGCATGGCTGTCGACATCGACGGCGATTACAGCGAAACGCTCGCCCGCATCGCCGCCAACAAGTCCGGCATCGGCGTGTTCGGCCTGTCCTTCTATGAAAACAACGCCGACAAGCTGAAGGTCGCCACCGTCAGCGGCGTCGTTCCGTCGACCGAAACGGTTGCTTCCGGCAAGTATCCGGTTTCCCGCCCGCTGTTCTTCTACGTCAAGAAGGCTCACATCGGCGTCATCCCCGGCCTGAAGGAATATGTTGAGTTCTTCCTCGACGACCAGATGATCGGCCCCGACAGCCCGCTGGCTGCCTACGGCCTGGTTGCTGCTCCGGAAAGCGAGCGCGAATCCATGCGCAAGGCTTTCGAATCCGGCAAGACCCTCTAAGACGTCCGTCTTGAAGGCCCGCCTTGCGCGTGCCATGGATCAGGGCATCGGGGACAGTCCCCGGTGCCCGTCTTTCAATACAGCCCTGCACTTCATGGCCGCTGCAGCTCAAGAGGGGGTGTGCGGGCTTGGTCGCGGGCAAGGCCGGGGCCTCGGCGCCGGCGATATGATGGGGCTCGCCCTGTTGCGCATGCGCCTTGCCTGCCGGTTTCGACACGGCGGGGATGATGCAGCGTTGGCCTCTAAAGGCTTGCGCACGAAGCGCGACGGATAGCGACCCGGCATGGTGGCATGCCTCTCCGCGGGGCGGGGCACTGCGCCGAAATCAAGAAGATGGCGCCCGCAGCGGACGGATCCGTTGCGGGAATACGGACAGCAGCCTTCGATAACCGAACGGCGCGGGGGACCGCTTTCAAGATGAGCGCATCATTTCTCTTTCTTCTGGTTCTTTTGATAGGCTTTGGCGCCTATCTCATGGCGCGCGCACGCGCCATCGCGGCATCCCAGGGCCGCTCAGCCTCGCTTCACTCCCTTCCGGGCTATCACGGCGCCTATGTGGCGATCTGGACGATCCTGCCGGCCACGCTGGTGCTGATCGTCTGGAGCCTGGTCGGGCCGCAGATGATTGACCGCGAAGCCCGCCTTTCGCTGCCGACAGAGGTTCTGCAGCAGGGCGCTGCCCCGGTCGAGCTGGCCATGGGTCAGGTCCGGGCCGTGGCGCGGGGGCTGCCACTGCTCACCGACACCGAGCGCGCGGCGCTCGAGGCCGGCACGCTCGACGTGCGCGCGACGCTCGCGACAAAGGGCGTTGCGCTTGCCGGCGATACCCAGCCCTATATGATCAAGTCCGCGCAGAAGCTGAACGCCCTGTCGGGCACCAGCACCATCGCCATGACGGCCGTGGTCCTGGCCCTTTCGGTGGCCGGCGCTCTCTGGTCGCTGCGCTCGATCAGCCAGCGCTTCCGCGCTCGCAACCGGGTGGAGCGGGTGATCCTCGCCGCTCTGGTGGTGGCCTCGTCGATCGCCATCCTGACCACGGTCGGCATTGTCGGCTCGATGCTGTCGGAAGCGCTGCGCTTCTTCCAGTCGGTCTCGCCGACCAGCTTCTTCTTTGGAACCGTCTGGGATCCGCGCTTCGCCGCCGCCGGTTCGACCGGCAGCTCCGGCCAGTTCGGTCTCCTGCCGCTGCTGGCGGGCACGCTCTACATCGCCTTCGTGGCCATGCTGTTCGCCGTGCCGGTCGGACTGTTTGCCGCCATCTACATGTCGGAATATGCCAGCCGGCCGGTGCGCTCGATCGCCAAGCCGCTCCTGGAAATCCTCGCCGGCATCCCGACCATCGTCTACGGCTTCTTCGCGCTGGTGACGGTCGGTCCCTTCCTGCGCGACATATCGGCCGAGCTCAACGGCCTGGTGACCGGCAATTACACCAACTTCATTCAGGCGCAGAGCGTTCTGACGGCCGGGATCGTCATGGGCATCATGCTCATCCCCTTCGTCTCCTCGCTGTCCGACGACATCATCACCCAGGTGCCGCGCTCGCTGCGTGACGGCTCGCTCGGGCTCGGCGCCACGCGCTCCGAAACCATCAAGCGCGTCGTGCTGCCCGCGGCACTGCCGGGCATCGTCGGCGCGCTGCTGCTCACCGCCTCGCGCGCCGTGGGTGAAACCATGATCGTCGTGCTCGCCGCCGGTGTGGCCGCCCGCATGCAGCTCAACCCGTTCGAGCCGATGACGACCGTGACCGTCAAGATCGTCAACCAGCTGACGGGCGACCTGGAATTCACCTCGCCGCAGACGCTGGTGGCCTTCGCGCTGGGCATCACGCTCTTCACCATCACGCTCTGCCTCAACATCTACGCGCTCTACATCGTGCGCAAATACCGGGAACAGTACGAATGAGCGACGTTACCTCATCCGCTTTCCAGGCGCGCGGTGCAGCGCGCCCCCGCCGCGACATTGGCATCCGCAAACGCTATGCCGCAGAACGTCGCTTCCGGGCCTATGGCGTGACGGCGATCCTGGTCGGCGTCTTCTTCCTGGCCGTTCTCTTGTGGACCGTGATCTCCAACGGCTACACCGCATTCCAGCAGACGGTGATCACCCTGCCGATCACCTTTGCCGAAAGCGTGATCGACCCCAAGAACGAGCGCGCGCAGAACCCGGCCAAGCTGATGGCGGCCAATTATCCGCTGCTGGTGCGCGACGCCCTGATCAAGGAACTGGGCATCGACCCCAACGACCGCACCAAGGTCAAGCTCGCCACCGACATGGTCTCGGCCAGCTCCCGCACCCAGCTGCGTGACATCGTGGTCGCCAATCCGAGCGTCATCGGCACGACCATGTCGGTTGCGCTTCTGGCGGAAGGCAATATCGACTCGGCCAACAAGGGCCAGATCGACCTGACCGCCGACGAGGCAAACCGCAAGGTGAAGAACCAGCAGCTCGCCTGGATGGACCAGCTGCGCCAGAAGGGTGACCTGACCAAGGAGTTCAACACCGGTCTCTTCACCTATGGCGCATCGAGCCGCCCCGAAGCCGCCGGCATCGGCGTCGCTGCGCTCGGCTCCTTCTACATGATGCTGATCGTTCTGGTGCTGGCCCTGCCGATCGGTGTCGCCGCCTCGATCTACCTCGAGGAATTCGCGCCGAAGAACAAGTTCACCGACCTGATCGAGGTGAACATCAACAATCTCGCCGCCGTGCCCTCGATCGTCTATGGTCTGCTGGGCCTGGCCATCTTCATCAACTTCGCCGGCCTGCCGCGCTCGGCCTCGCTGGTCGGCGGCCTGGTGCTGACGCTGATGACGCTTCCCACGATCATCATCGCTACCCGTGCGGCCCTCAAGGCGGTGCCGCCCTCGATCCGTTCCGCCGCGCTGGGCCTCGGCGCGTCGAAGATGCAGACGATCTTCCACCACGTTCTGCCGCTGGCCATGCCCGGCATTCTGACCGGCACGATCATCGGCCTGGCCCATGCCCTGGGCGAGACCGCGCCGCTGCTGCTGATCGGCATGGTGGCTTTCGTGGTCGACTATCCGGGCTCGCCGCTCGAGCCCTCCACCGCGCTTCCGGTGCAGATCTACATGTGGGCCAACGAGGCGGAGCGCGCCTTCGTTGAACGCACCTCGGGCGCGATCATGGTGCTCCTGGCGTTCCTGATCGTGATGAACCTCGGCGCGATCCTGTTGCGCCGGCGCTTCGAGCGTCGCTGGTAGAAAGGATGAAGGCCATGAACATGATGACCGAAGCTGCTGTGGAAAAGGCGCTGGACCAGAAAATGACTGCTGCTCCCTACAAGATGATCGGCAAGGACGTCTCCGTCTATTACGGCGAGAAGCGCGCGCTGTTCGACGTCAACCTGAACATCCGCGAAAACACCGTGACGGCGCTCATCGGTCCGTCGGGCTGCGGGAAGTCGACCTTCCTGCGCACGCTGAACCGCATGAACGACACGATCGACCACTGCCGGGTCACCGGCAAGATCACACTGGATACCGACGATATCTATGACCCGCAGATCGACGTGGTCGAGCTGCGCGCCCGCGTCGGCATGGTCTTCCAGAAGCCGAACCCTTTCCCGAAGACGATCTGGGAAAACGTCGCCTATGGCCCGAAGATCCACGGTCTCGCCCGCAGCAAGGCCGATCTCGATGTCATCGTTGAGCAGAGCCTGCAGAAGGCCGGCCTCTTCAACGAGGTGAAGGACCGCCTGCACGAAGCCGGCACCGGCCTGTCCGGTGGCCAGCAGCAGCGCCTGTGCATCGCCCGCGCCATTGCCGTCAGCCCCGAAGTGATCCTGATGGACGAGCCCTGCTCGGCCCTCGATCCGATCGCCACGGCCAAGGTGGAGGAGCTGATTCACGAATTGCGGGCCAACTTCACCATCGTCATCGTGACCCACTCGATGCAGCAGGCCGCCCGCGTCTCGCAGCGCACCGCGATGTTCCATCTCGGCCATCTGGTCGAGGAGAACGACACCGACAAGATGTTCACCAATCCTGACGACCAGCGCACGCAGGACTACATCATGGGCCGGTTCGGCTGAGCCGAGGGTCCGTCAACTGCATCGCCCGATCATGAAGATTTAGGACCGCTTCGGTCCTAAATCTGAACCACGACGAAATCAAAATTTTAGAGCGGGATCGTAGGCGAGAGCCGAGCACAGTTTTCGCCCTCCCGCTCTAGGGGAGAAGGTATATGTCGACTCACATTGCATCCGTCTATGACGAAGACCTGAAGTACCTGGCGCGCCGCATTTCCGAAATGGGCGGCCTGGCTGAGCAGATGGTCGCGGAATCGGTCCGCGCTCTGGTCAATGCCGATCTTGGTCTCGCCCAGAAGGTCATCTCCGACGACGTCCTTCTCGACGAGGCCGAGCGCCAGATCGGCGAGAAGGCGATCGTGACGATCGCCAAGCGCCAGCCGGTGGCGAGCGACCTGCGCGAGATCATGGGCTCCATCCGGATCGCCGCCGATCTCGAACGCGTCGGCGACCTCGGCAAGAACACCGCCAAGCGCGTCATCGCCGTGACCAGCACCAGCCTTCCGCGCCAGCTGGCGCGTGGGCTCGAACATCTGGCAGAGCTGGCGCTGACCCAGCTGAAGGAAGTGCTGGATGTCTACGCTTCGCGCTCGCCGGAAAAGGCCAACAGCATCCGCGAGCGCGATGAGGAGATCGATGCGATCTACACCTCGCTGTTCCGCGAACTCCTGACCTATATGATGGAGGATCCGCGCAACATCACCTCCTGCACGCATCTTCTGTTCTGCGCCAAGAACATCGAGCGGATCGGCGATCACGCGACCAACATCGCCGAGACGATCTACTACATGGCCACCGGTTCGCAGCCGGCGGGGGAGCGTCCGAAGGACGACTCCGCCAACACCGTCGGCGCGATCAACAGCTGATATCGGAGGCGGGCGGTGCCGGTCCTCCGGCATCCGCCCGTTTTTCTCTTGAGCCTGTCGCGCAGAAGGGATCACCGTCCTTGCGCTGACGAAAGACGACAGGAAGAGGACTCAATGCGCAGGAAGCGATCCGAACGATCGCGATGCGCTTTGGTCGATGTGCAGGCGCATTGGACCGAAAAGCCGGAACCGGTTTTGCGATCCGCTCGATGCTTGAACGATAGTCCAGAGCATTGGCAGAAACAGGGGATCCATTCCTGTTTTTGTCAGAATGCTGAAAGAAGAATGGAACGATGTGCGGCCAGCCTGCCGCACTGCGTTCCGCAGCCGGGCACCCTTGGCACGGTGCACGGCAGAAGGCGCCGGCCACGAGATGTTCGGGCCGGCCAGCGATCGGATGTGCTGGGGGCACGGATCTGCGTGACCGCCAGCCAGCAAGACCAGTCTCGGAGTGACATGCCATGGTGCCCAGAATTGCCGTTGTCGAAGATGAGGAAGCGCTGAGCGTTCTGCTGCGCTACAATCTCGAGGCGGAAGGCTTTGAGGTGGACGCGATCCTGCGCGGCGACGAAGCCGAAATCCGCCTGCAGGAGCGTTTGCCCGATCTGCTCATTCTGGACTGGATGCTGCCGGGCGTCTCCGGCATCGAGCTTTGCCGCAGGCTGCGCCAGCGGCCGGAGACCGAGCGCCTGCCGATCATCATGCTGACGGCGCGCGGCGAAGAGAGCGAACGCGTGCGCGGCCTGGCGACCGGCGCTGATGATTATGTGGTCAAGCCCTTCTCCACGCCGGAGTTGATGGCGCGCGTCAAGGCAATGCTGCGACGGGCCAAGCCCGAGGTCCTCTCCACGCTGCTGAAATGCGGCGATATCGAGCTCGACCGCGAAACGCACCGCGTCCACCGCAAGAGCCGCGAGGTTCGCCTCGGCCCGACCGAATTCCGGCTGCTGGAGTTCTTCATGTCCTCGCCGGGCCGGGTGTTTTCGCGCTCGCAACTGCTCGACGGCGTCTGGGGTCACGACATCTACGTGGACGAGCGCACCGTCGACGTTCATGTCGGCCGCCTGCGCAAGGCGCTGAACTTCGCCAATATGCAGGATGTCATCCGCACCGTGCGCGGCGCCGGCTACTCGCTCGAGGGCTGAAGCGCCCGCTTCGGGCAAGGGTCGCTGTGTCTTCAGCATTTCTCTAGAGCTTCGGACCGAAAAGTGGGAACCGGTTTTCGGAAAATCCGATGCGAAAACAGAACTTTGGAGCATCAGACTGTGTATGGTTTTCAGTCCGATGCTCTCGCGCGCCATTGTCAGGCATCCATCCAAGTGGCACGCTTGGCCCTCAATCCGCCACTATAAGAAAAGCCGCCGCTCCTTTCGGAGCCGGCGGCTTTTCGTCGCATTCGATCTTTGGTCGAAGGTCCGCTTCAGCGAACCCGGCGACGTTCGGCCGAGGGCTGATAGGCGAGGCGGGCATGATAGGTGCAATAGGGCGAGCCCTCCGAGCAATCATTGCCGCAGAAGTGGAATTCGTCCTTCATCGGGTCGCCGATCGGCCACTTGCAGGTGCGGTCCGTCAGCTGGGTCAGCGCCAGCTTGCGGGTCATCGGCACGACGACATTGCCGGCCACGGGCGTCTCGACCGGCGCGCTTTCCTCGATCATGTCGGGCGTCTGGTCGTCCTTCATCAGGGCGACATCGTTTTGACGTACAAGCGGCCGCTGAGGGGCGCGCAGCGTGTCCTGCTGCGGGCGCTGCGGTGCGGCGACGGGCGGGACAGGCCGCTTCGGACGGGCGCTGGCGGCCGCAGGCGCGGCGCCGCCGGCCTTGGCGCGACCCGGAAGGGCGAGACGATGAACCTTGCCGATCACTGCATTGCGGCTGACGCCGCCCAGCTGCGCGGCGATCTGGCTGGCGCTCAGGCCTTCGGACCAGAGTTTTTTGAGCTTTTCAACACGCTCATCGGTCCAGTTCATGCTCTCGTCTCCATTTCGTGCGTCCCGGGCGGACAGAATCCGCCACCCTGGCCCGGGCCGTCTTCCGGAGCCTGAAACGCCGTAACTGTTTTGGTGACTAGGTCCGCCGCACGCGTCTAGTAATGACGCTTAACCTAGAGTCGGGCAGACTCCGTGACAAGAGTCCCCGGAATCGACCCGAATCGATTTTCCGGTTTTCCCCAACTTGCTGCCCGAGTGTGACGGATTTGCAAGATGTCTCATCAAGCGAAAAATTGAAAAAATTTCGCGCTGCGGCAGGCATTTCCGGCGGTTTTATTGACAGCGCACCCTGAAATGCCGATAGTGCGGCCGCCGCCGGAAGGCGGCATTTTCTTTTCAAATGGCCCTGGGATTGCCGGGTCGGCACCCGGGCCTGTCGAGACGACCACCGAGCTGGAGATCGCGCCATGGCCACTGCCACGCCGCTTTACGAGACCTATATGCGCGCACCCCTTCGCTTCGAGCGAGGCGAGGGTGTCTGGCTGATCGCCGAGAACGGGTCGCGCTATCTCGACTTCGCCGCTGGCGTTGCCGTCAATTCGCTTGGCCATGCGCATCCGCATCTGGTGGAAGCGCTCAAGGATCAGGCGGACAAAGTCTGGCACCTGTCGAACCTCTACGAGGTTCCGGGCCAAGAAAAGCTCGCCGGCCGGCTGACGGCCGCGACCTTCGCCGACAAGGTGTTCTTTACCAATTCCGGCGCCGAGGCGCTGGAATGCGCGATCAAGACCGCCCGGCGCTATCATTATTCCAAGGGCAATCCGGACCGCTCGACGATCATCACCTTCGAGGGAGCCTTCCATGGTCGCACGCTGGCGACCATCGCCGCCGGTGGCCAGGCGAAGTATCTCGAAGGCTTCGGCCCGAAGACGCCGGGCTTCGTCCAGGTGCCCTTCGGCGATCTGGAGGCGGTGAAGGCCGCGATCGACGAGAACACGGCCGGCGTGCTGATCGAGCCGATCCAGGGCGAAGGCGGCATCCGCGTTGCCTCGCGGGAGTTTATTCAGGGCCTGCGCGCGCTGTGCGACGAAACGGGCCTGTTGATGATCCTGGACGAGGTCCAGTGCGGCGTCGGCCGCACGGGCAAATTCTTCGCTCATGAGAACTACGGCATCACGCCGGATATCATGGCCGTGGCCAAGGGTATCGGCGGCGGCTTCCCCTTCGGCGCCTGCCTGGCGACGGCGGATGCGGCCTCCGGCATGGTGCCGGGGACGCATGGCTCGACCTATGGCGGCAATCCGCTGGCCATGGCTGTCGGCAATGCTGTGCTGGATGTCGTTCTCGGAGAGGGGTTCCTCGAGCAGGTGCGCGACACCGCGCTGGTGCTGCGCCAGGGCCTCGCCTCGCTGGCGGACCGTTTTCCCGACGTGATCGAGGAAATCCGCGGCGAGGGCCTGATGCTGGGCGTCAAGGCCCGCGTGCCGGCGGCGGAACTGCTGGGCGCCATCCGCGCCGAGAACATGCTGGCCGTTCCGGCCGGCGAGAATGTCGTGCGTATCCTGCCGCCGCTGATCACGACGGCCGAGGAGGCACGGGAAGGATTGAACCGGCTTGAAAAGGCAGCCTCCCGCCTTCAGGCTGCACAGCCGATGAGGGCAACGGCCTGATGGCCACACCGCCTATCGCCTGATCTTGCCGACGAGCGGCAGCGCCATCCCGGCCTGCCGCTCGTCCCTTTTTGACCAGCATGGGGCGCGATCCTTCGAGCCCCTAGCCCAAAGGGTGGCGGCGGACGGCGAAGGGCGGCCCTGCGTTGAACGACAGATGGAACCGCATGATGGGCAGCACACGGCATTTTCTCGATCTTTCGGCCATGGGGGCCGAAGACCTCCGGTCGATCATCGACGACGCGCGCATCCGAAAGGCGGCGACGAAACAGGGCACGGATGACAAGCCCCTGGCCGGCAAGATGCTGGCGATGATCTTCGAGAAGCCGTCCACCCGCACGCGCGTTTCCTTCGATGTCGGCATGCGCCAGCTCGGCGGCGAGACCCTGTTTCTCTCCGGTACGGAAATGCAGCTCGGCCGGGCCGAGACGATTGGCGATACCGCCCGCGTCCTGTCGCGCTATGTCGATGCGATCATGATCCGCACGACCGACCATTCCCGGCTGCTGGAGCTTGCCGAACATGCGACCGTGCCTGTCATCAACGGCCTGACGGATGCCACCCATCCCTGCCAGATCATGGCCGACATCATGACCTTCGAGGAGCACAAGGGGCCGGTGAAGGGCCGCACGATTGCCTGGACGGGCGATGGCAACAATGTGCTGCATTCCTTCGTCGAGGGCTCCGCCCGTTTCGGCTATCGCATGACCATGGCGACCCCGCTCGGCTCCGAGCCGGATGACCGCTTCCTCAACTGGGCGCGCGACAATGGCGGCAATGTCATGCTCTGCCATGAGGCGGAGCGGGCGGTCGAGGGCGCCGATTGCGTGGTGACCGATACCTGGGTGTCGATGAACCAGGAGCACCGCGCCCGAGGCCACAATGTCTTCCAGCCGTTCCAGGTCAATGCCGCGCTGATGGCGCGTGCGGCGCCCGGCGCCGTTTTCATGCATTGCCTGCCCGCCCATCGCGGCGAAGAGGTGACGGACGAGGTGATCGACGGCGCGCAGTCCGTGGTGTTCGACGAGGCGGAAAACCGGCTGCATGCGCAGAAGTCGGTGCTGGCCTGGTGCCTCGGCGCGATCTGATCGCCGGCTTTGCTCGGGTTCACGCCGGTCTGCTGTCCAAGCCTTGAAGTCCAAGCCTTGAAATCCGCGTTGCGCGCGCCGATCTAACGGGGCGAAGACGACAAGCTGTGCTGGCGGGGGATCTCGCCAGGACAGTGGGATCTCGCCAGGACAGTGCGGTGCTTTGGCGGACGGTCCGGTTTCCCCATGCTTCGGCTGGGGCACCGAACGGGCTGGACAAATGGTCCGAAACCCCAAAAATGCGCGGTAGCCCGCATCGTTGCGGGAGATGCCTGCGGGCTGTGTCCGGTATCGGCCGGGCGCATCCGTATGCTTTGTCGTCGGTCTGCTGTCCGAAGAGGAGGGCGGCCAAGAGCTGTGGCCGGGTCGACCGGCTGCGACAGGACAAGAGAGAGGTCTGCCGGTCCGCTTTGCGCCGCGCGGCTTGTCAAGGAAGAGGCTGCGTGTTCCGCGTCTTGGGCGGGGTCGGCGTGGCCCAGGATGGAAGATGATGGACACTATTCCCGGCCTCGGGCAATTCGATTTTGCCGGTGACGATCATGTCGTCCCGTTCCAGGTGGAAGGCCTCGACGTGCGCGGTCGCGCGGTGCAGCTTGGCCCGATGCTCGATGCCATTCTCGAACGCCACAACTATCCCCTGCCGGTAGCCCGTCTCGTGGCCGAAACGGTGGTGCTGACGGTGCTGCTCGGCACCTCGCTGAAGTTCGAGGGCAAGCTGATCGTCCAGACCAAGAGCGACGGGCCCGTCGATCTGGTGGTGGCTGATTTCGCCACGCCCGACCGGGTGCGCGCCTATGCCCGCTTCGACGAGGCGGCGCTGCAGGCCGCCATCGACAAGGGCGAGACGCTGCCCCAGCAATTGCTGGGCGAGGGCATCCTGGCCTTCACCATCGACCAGGGCGCGCATATGCAGCGCTACCAGGGCATCGTGCCCTTGGACGGCGCCTCGCTCGAAGAGATTGCCGGCGTCTATTTCCGCCAGTCGGAACAGATCCCGACCAAGGTGCGCCTCGGCGTGGCCGAGCTTCTCGACCGTGACGAACAGGGCAAGCCGCGCCATCGCTGGCGGGCGGGCGGCATGGTGGCGCAGTTCCTCCCCGAGGCGCCGGAGCGCATGCGCCAGCCGGATCTGTCCGGCGGCGATGGCGCACAGGAGCATGAGCTGGAGATCGACGATCTCTGGGACGAGGCGCGGGTGATGGTGGAAACCATCGATGCGGACGAACTTACCGACCCCACTGTTGGCACCGAGCGCCTGCTCTACCGGCTGTTTCATGAGCGCGGCGTGCGGGTCTATCCGCCGCAGGCCGTCTATGATCGCTGCGCCTGCTCGCGCGAGAAGATCCGCGACGTTCTGGCCAGTCTGAGCCAGGAAGAGCTGGACGAGACGGTGGAAGAGGGGGCGATCTCTGTCACCTGCGAGTTCTGCTCGACGACCTATCGCTTCGAGGCGACGGAAGTGCGCCCGCAATAAGGGCGGGCTTTTCCATCAGAGCAAGAGACCGCGCAGCTTGCGCGCGACGGACAAGACATGACGGCTCGGTCGAAAAACCGGGCCGTTTTCCGTCAGTTGAGCACGCGGCTCAGGCCCGGCGTGTCGAGCGAGAAGGCCGGGATCGCCACCTCGAAAACCTCTCCGTCGGTCGTTTCCATCGAGTAATGGCCGAACATCACGCCCGACGGCGTGTCCAGCGGACAACCCGAGGAATATTCATAGGATTCGCCTGGCTGCAGCACCGGCTGCTTGCCGATGACGCCGGGACCATTGACCTCGTCCACCTGGCCGTTGGCATCGGTGATGTTCCAGTAGCGGGTCATCAGACGCACGGCCTTGGACGAATGATTGACGATCATGATCCTGTAGCCCCAGACATAGCGACTGTCCTCGGGGTCGGACTGTTCTTCAAGGTAGTAGGGTTCGACCGTGACCTCTATCTCTCGTGTTAGCGCGCGATACATGGGCATCACCTTCAGGTTTTTCCTCATCTTACCGCAAGATGGTTTCGTTTCGCATAACAGCAAATCATGGAACAGTCGTGGAAAAACTGAGCATTTCACAGCCGGGATCGTCCCGGTTTTCCACAGTATGTCGCGCAAGTGGAGAATCGGCCTTGCTCTGAGCAGACGCTGAAAAACAAAGACTTAAAGCGCGGGCCGCCAATCCGGAGGATTGCTGCGGCTTCAGCGGGCCGGTGGTGGGCGGATCGGTGGCCATGCCGCCTGCGGCTGCGGCGACATGGCCTGAAGGCTTCTGAGGAAGCTGGGTCTCAGGCGACCGCGTCCAGCGCGCGGGCGAAATCTTCGACCAGGTCCGCGCTGTCCTCGATGCCGGCGGACAGGCGCACGGTGCCGGCCGAGATCCCGAGTTCGGCACGGGCTTCTTCCGAGAGGTTCTTGTGCGTGGTCGTGGCCGGATGGGTGATCAGGCTCTTGGAATCGCCGAGATTGTTGGAGATCTTGACCACGTCGAGCGCATCCTGCAGCGCGAAGGCCGCGGCCTTGCCGCCCTTCATTTCGAAGGCGACGAGCGTCGAGCCGCCGCTCATCTGCCGGGCGATGATGTCGGCCTGCGGATGATCCGCACGGCCCGGATAGATCACCTTGGCGACCTTGGGGTGGCCGGCCAGGAAATCGGCGACCGCGGCGGCATTGGCGGTCTGCTGGCGCACGCGCAGCGGCAGGGTCTCGATGCCCTTGAGCAGCGTCCAGGCGTTGAACGGCGACAGCGCCGGCCCGGTATGGCGGAAATAGTCGTGCAGGTTCTCGTCGATCCAGTCCTTGCTCGACAGGATCACGCCGCCCAGGCACCGGCCCTGGCCGTCGATGTGCTTGGTGGCGGAATAGACGACGACATGGGCGCCGAGTTCCAGCGGCTTCTGGAAGAGCGGCGTGGCGAAGACGTTGTCGACCACCAGCTTGGCCCCGACCGAGGTGGCCAGCGCCGCCACGGCAGCGACATCCACCACTTCCAGCGTCGGATTGGTCGGGCTTTCCAGGAAGAACACCTTGGTGTTCGGCCGCACGGCGGCCTCCCAGTTGGCGATATCCCGGCCATCGACCAGCGTGCATTCGACGCCATATTTCGGCGCCAGCGTTTCGACCACCCAGCGGCAGGAGCCAAACAGGGCGCGCGCGGCGACGATGTGGTCGCCGGCCTTCACCTGGCAGAGAATGGCGGCGGAGACGGCGGCCATGCCCGAAGCCGTGGCACGCGCATCCTCGGCGCCTTCCAGAAGGCACATGCGCTTTTCGAACATGTCGTTGGTGGGGCTGCCGTAGCGGGCATAGATGAAGCCGTCGGTCTCGCCCTTGAACCGGGCCTCGGCGGCTGCCGAGGTATCATAGACGAAACCCTGGGTGAGGAAGATGGCTTCGGAAGTCTCGCCGTGATTGGAGCGGGTGGTCCCGCCATGGACGAGTTGGGTTGCAGGACGCCAGGAGCTGCTCATGGTTTGCGTTCTCACACACAAAAAAACCGGCCGCGCAAAGCAGACCGGTTCCAACGCCCCGGTCTCTTTAGCCACTTGTTTAACGTGGCTGCAAGCCGACCGGCCAAATCACCACGGGATGAGCGAGGCTTAGACGCTTGCCGTCCTTGCGTCAATTGCCGGAGTTTGATTTTGTCTCTTTCACATCACAGGCCGGCAAGGTCGAACGGCTGAAGCGGCTTGAAGGCAAGGCCGCGCCCCGTTTTCGGCCGTCGGCTCCCGGAGTGTTCCGCCGAAAACTCGGTCACGGTGGATGCTCTCGATTTTTGTTTTCGCATCGGGCAAGCCGAAAGCCGGCTTCCATTGTCGCGCCCGATGCGCTCAGGAGACGTAACGCATGACGCGCGAAAGCGGTATTCTGGCCGACGGTGCCATTGCGGATCTGTTTGCGGCCGGCCGGCTCGTCAGCGAGGCGCCGCTGGACGAGGGCCAGATCCAGCCCGCGAGCCTCGATCTGCGCCTCGGCTCGATCGCGTTCCGCGTGCGTGCCAGCTTCATGCCCGGTCCCTCCCATCTCGTGGCGGACAAGCTCGACCGGCTGAAGCTGCACGTGATCGACCTGACCCAGGGCGCCGTGCTCGAAACCGGCTGCGTCTATATCGTGCCGCTGATGGAAAGCCTCGATTTGCCGGAAGGCCTGTCGGCCTCGGCCAATCCCAAGAGCTCGACCGGCCGGCTGGATATCTTCACCCGCGTGATCACCGATCGGGCGCAGGAGTTCGACAAGGTTCCGTCAGGCTATCGCGGCCCGCTCTATCTCGAAATCAGCCCGCGCACCTTCCCCATCATCGTTCGCCGCGGCTCGCGCCTGTCGCAGATCCGCTTCCGCCAGGGGCTCGCGCTCCTGAGCGAGGCCGAGCTGATGACGCTGCATGCCGGCGAGACGCTGGTGACAAGCGAGCGGCCGAACATCTCCGGCGGCGGCGTCGCGCTCTCCATCGATCTGCGCGGGACGGGAGAGGACGGGCTGATCGGCTATCGCGGCAAGCGCCATACGGCCGTGGTCGATGTCGACCGGAAGGGGCAGCACGGCGTCTATGATTTCTGGGAGCCGCTCTACAGCCGCGGCCGCGAAGACCTGATCCTCGACCCGAACGAATTCTATATCCTCGTCTCGCGCGAGGCCGTGCATGTGCCGCCGGATTATGCGGCCGAGATGACGCCGTTCGATCCTTTGGTGGGGGAATTCCGGGTGCATTATGCCGGCTTCTTCGATCCGGGCTTCGGTCATGCCTCGGCCGGCGGCAGCGGCAGCCGCGCCGTTCTGGAGGTGCGCAGCCATGAGGTGCCCTTCATCCTTGAGCATGGGCAGATCATCGGCCGGCTTGTCTATGAGCACATGCTCAAGCGGCCCGACAGCCTCTATGGCAGCGGCCTCGGCTCGCATTACCAGGCCCAGGGGCTGAAGCTCTCGAAGCATTTCCGCAGCGAAGGCTGACAGTCTTTTCAAGACTTGCTGTTGGTCTGACGAACATGGTGATTTCGAGAGCCGGAGCGCAGCGTCCTTAAGATACGTGAGCATCAGAAGCGCAGAAATTGCCATTTGCAGGCGGTCAACGGCGATTATTGGACAGACTGTGAGACACGGGCCGCTCTTGACAGGCGGCAGTGGATGGTAGAAACCTGCGCCCACAGGCCGGTTGCGGGTATGATGTAATGGTAGCCTGTCAGCTTCCCAAGCTGAACGCGCGGGTTCGATTCCCGCTACCCGCTCCACCTGATGATGGCAAGCTTAAGCTGCGGCATCTGTGTTTATCGCGGCGTTCCTGCAAGTTTGTGTGTCATGGTGAGCGTGTAGCGCGCGGTGCTTTCCTCTCCGCAAAGCCTCTTCTCTGTTCTTTTACGATACCGGCATCTGCGTTTGCGATGACAGAGATACCCCTCGCGCCTTGAAGCCCTTTGCGATCTTTCAGATGTGCTTCGCACGCTTCAAGTCTTTGTTTTGTCACATGTCGCCATGGCAGGGCCGATGACTGCATCTGCGCGACAGACGCCGGGCAACGGGTGCCTGTGCAAGCGGGTGCAACTATTTAGCTAGCTTTCGAAGTGTACAACTTTTTCGTTTTACACCTCTTGATGTTAGCTTTGAGAAATGCAACCTGAGATTCTAACTGACAGAATGGATCGTTGGAGGGTACCCCGTGCTTCGCTCTTTTTCGCGTGCGAGCTCTGAACGCAATGACTTGGAAGCCCAGCTGCGGGCGTTGATGCTGTTCGATGAACAGGATTACCTCGCGGCGAACCCCGATATCGGCGACGCCGTTCAGCGCGGACTTTTTCGCGACGGCTTTTCGCATTTCCGGGCGCATGGGCTGAGGGAAGGGCGCTTCCCGGGCTATCACGGCTTCGACTGGGACGACTATGTCAGGGCGAATGCCGACCTCGCCCATTTCCGCAACGAGCCCGATCCGGAGCGAGCGGCGAGAGAGCATTTCCGCACGGCCGGCTATGGCGAGGGCCGGCGGCTGAAGCCGTAACGACCTGAAGCGTCGGACTGAAATCGGGCTCAGTCAGACGTCCACATCGAGTGCATCTGCGGGAAACTGTACGCAGTCCGATGCTCCGAATTTCTGTCTTTGCATCGGATTTTTCCGAAAACCGGTTCCCGCTTTTCGGTCCGATGTTCTAGGCCGGCTGCACCGGCTTGTGCGGCGTCTTGTTCCAGCGGAAGGGCGTGCTGCGCAGCTCGATCACCGCCGTCCATGCCGCATAGGACATCAAAAGCCAGTAGAGCGGAATGAGGGCCCAGCGCCGCCCGACCGCCCGTCGTTCCCATTCCCGCATGGATCGAAGACCCAGGAGAATCTGGATCGCGTAGCAGCCGACGATGTTGAGAGCGTCCACGGTAAAGAGGCAGATCGTCAGAAGGTCCCGTCCCGCAGGGGCGTCCAGCGTCAGCAGCCAGAGGAAATAGGCCAGAAACACCAGGATCAGCGGGTGGCTCAGCGCCGCGATCAGGAGGCCGCCGATGAGGATCTGCAGGGTGATGAAGGCGGGCCAACCGAGCTGCGCGCGCAGGTGGCGCGGCCGGCGCATGCAGACGAGCCAGGTCTGCAGCCAGCCCTTGAACCAGCGGGTGCGCTGGCGGACCCAGACGGGGATGTCGGTCGGCGCATCCTCATAGGTGGGGGGTGCGATCATGCCGGTCCGCCAGCCCATTCGCGCCAGCCGCAGGCCGAGATCGGCGTCCTCCGTCACGTTGAACGGATCCCATCCGCCCGCCCGCCGCAGCGCTTCGGTGCGAAAATGGTTGGAGGTGCCGCCCAGCGGCAAGGGCAGACGGGCGGCGGCGAGCCGGGGCAGCAGCCCGCGAAACAGGGCGGCATATTCCAGCGCGAACAAGGCAGGCAGCGCGCCGGCCGCACCATTGGTGATGACGATCGGCGCCTGAAGGCAGGCAAGCTCGGCAGGCGCGTGGCGAAACTGCGCCCAGGCCGCCAGGAGCTGGAGCGGGGCCGGGCGATCCTCCGCATCATAGATGGCGACGATCGATCCGCGCGCGCCGGCAAGACCATAATTCAGCGCCTTGGGCTTGGTGCGCGGCAGGCCCGGCGGCACGCGGACAATCTCATATTGTCCGCCCAGCACCATCCGCGACAGGGCCTGCAGCGTCTCGTGATCATCCGCCTCACAGATCAGCTTGATGTCGAGGCGGCTTTTCGGCCATTCGAGCCGATCCAGCGCCGCGATCAACTGCCCCACCACCGCCTCCTCGCGATGGAGCGCGACCATCACAGAATAGATCGGCAGGTCAGCCCCCGTGGCGGCCGAGGGCGGCGGCGGGGCGATGGCGGGCAGGCGTTGGGCCGCCACAAGAGCGCTCAGCCGCAGGCCGAAGCCGGCAAGATGAATGATCGCGAGGACGAGGTGGGTTGCTATCAGCGTGATCGTCGGCAGGGCCAGACAGCCGGCGACCAGCGTTCCCGTGGCCACACCCGCCACGAAGCCCTGCTTTCCCCAGAGCACGATCCGCGCGCTGAGAAGCGGCCAGTTTTCGAACAGGTGAGAGGTCGCGGCCCGCAGCCGCCGCTCCGCCCCGGCCTCCCACACGGCCTGCCTGACGGCGCGCGGCGTCGTTACCGCCAGGAGCCGGCGCAGGCCGGGCTTGGCTTCGAGCTGCCGCCAGATCGTGTCGAGATCGGCGAGCCGGGGAACGATAACCTGCGTCGGCGCCTGTCCGGGATGGTGGAGCCGCAGGATTTCCGGGCGCAGCAGCTGGGTGTCGAGATGCGCGCCGTCATGCAGGGTGCCTGCCCGCAGCGCGGCGATGAAGGGCAGGTCCAGAGCCTTTGCCAGAGCCTGATGGTAGAGCAGCTCTTCCGCGACACCAAGTGCACAGCACTCGCTTTCCACGGAGGTGCCATGTTCGAGGGCGGCGCGCATGGCGCGGGCGATCACCGGTTTCGGCAGGCCCAAGGCCAGAAGGTCCGCCCCTTCCTGCAGAAGCGTGGCGGGAAAGCGGGGGATTTCCGCTGCAGGGACCGCATCAGCGACCGATTGTGTCCGGACGGCTGTGGCCATCGGCGGCATTGCAGGATAGAATTTTCCGTGCATGCACACTCCGTTCGCCGTCGCGGATGCATGTCGATGAAAACGGCAGGTCTGTCAGCGACATCATGCGAGCATCATCAGGGCGGGGCCATCCCGCGCATACCCGCGAGGGGTGTATGGGCAGCCCCATTCTTCCCGCGATCATACGCAGTTTCTCCGGCATGGCACGGCAAAAGTTTCAGGGACTGCTGTTTTTCGGTGTGTTGATATGTCTGTGCGTTCCGGGCTTTGCGAAGGCCGCAGAGGCTGTGCGAGCCCTGCCGATGACCTTCGACAGCCGGGAGCGCATCACCAAGCCGGATCTGTCCGGCCTCACCCGCCTGCGCTTTCTCACCACGGTCGATTTTCCGCCGTTCAACTTCATCGATCAGGATGGGCGCCTTGCCGGCTTCCACATCGATCTCGCCCGCGAGATCTGCCGGGTGCTGGCGATCGAGGCGCGCTGCCAGGTGCAGGCCCTGACCTTTGACGAATTGCTGCCGGCTCTAAGCGAGGGGCAGGGCGAGGCGGTCCTGTCGGGGGTGAAGGTTACGCCGGCGCTGCGGCGCGGCTATGGCTTTTCACGCCCCTTCATGATGCTGCCTGCCCGCTTTGCCGGCAACCGGACGCGCATGGGCGAGACTTTGACCGTGGCGGCGCTGCAGGGAAAGCCGGTTGGTGTGGTCGCCGGCACGGTGCATGAGGCCATGGCCAAGGCCTTCTTTCCGACGCTCGACCGGCGCCCCTTTCCCGACCGCGCCGCCCTGATGGCCGCCCTGAAGGACGGATCGGTCGCAGCCGTCTTCGGCGATGGCGTTCAGCTCGGCTTCTGGACCGCTTCGGCCGAGGCCGGTGGCTGCTGCGCCATGCTGCCCGGCGCCTATCTCTCCGAGGATTTCCTTGGCGAAGGCCTGACGGTGGCCCTGCGCAAGGACGACGCCGTGCTCAAGCAGGCGATCGACCATGCGCTGCTGGAGCTGTCGCGCAGCGGGCGCCTGAACGAGCTGGCGCTGCGCTATTTCCCGATGGGGCTTTACTGATCGAATGCCTTCGCGCGCAGCACGACGCAGACGCTCTGTCTGTCGTGCTTGCTTGACCTGCGCCAGGCCGCCAGGAAGAGCCCGGTCTCTCACGTCGTCTGAGACGGAGCGCGCCGGCTGCGGGCGATGGCGGCGCGATCGAGCGCGGCGCAGACCAGCCGGTCGAGGCCGAGCCGCTCGCGCAGCATGTCGAGCAGGCGCATTTCCTCCAGCCGCAGCCTGCCATCGGCCGCCGCCAGTTCGGCGCCCAGCGCATAGGCTGTTTCATGAAGCCGCGTGGGAAGCGCCTCGCGCACCACTTCCAGCGTGATGTCGAGACCTTCAGGGCCGGCCAGCAGCGTGGCGCAGTCGCGCGCGGCGCGCACCAGCCGGTGATCGGTGAAATCGTCGAAGACCGGGAGCGAGCGGACGATATGGCCGATGCGGCGCAGTTCGGGATCGGCCATGACCGCATCAGCGGCCGCGACCATCACCATGACATAGACGAGGGCATCCTGAGGGCTGGCAGAGGTGGGCATCGCATCACGGAGGGAGAAGACAAGAGCAGGGCGGCGGGTGGTGAAGGGCTTGCCGGTTTGCGGGAGCCTCCGGCATCAGGAGGGTTTCAGGGATTGGCGGCAGGCGCATCGCCGCTGTCCTCGCCGTCTGGCGCGTCCGGTGCCATGTCTGCCGGTGCCGTGTCGAGTGCATCCTGCATGCGCTTTGCCTCGTCCTTGCGCGGATCGGGTCCGAAGAAGCCGATCTGTTCTTGGCGGGCCTTTTCCATCAGCGGCGCGAGATCCGAGCCCGCCGGTACCTCGGCCCAGCCATGGCGCACCAGCCACTCGGCCGGATCGTCGCCGCCGACAGAACATTTGGCGACGATCGCCGGATCGCGCGCCAGCTGATGCTCCGGCAGCGAAAGGTCCTTGGGAAGGCTGCAGACGAAGGTGCGCGCCCGTACGAAATTGCGGAAGGCCGTGCGCGCCAGCGCACCGCAGGGCCAGCTGTCGCGCCCGGTGCCGCAGCGCCGGCGCTGTTCCTCGGGATTGATGCCGGCAAGCTGGACGCGATAGCTCGGGAACCGGATCAGCCCGGCGGACAGCACGATGGGATGGCGCAGCACCACATTGCGGGTCTCGCTCGAGGCGAGCATGTCGATATCGCCGGTTGGCGTGGGCGTGGATGCCGGGGCGGGGGCAGGTGCCGCCTGGGCCATATCGCCGGTCGCGGTGCCGTCAGGGGGCGCCAGCGGCGCGCTGGTGACCTGTGCGCTGGTCGCTGG
The DNA here is from genome assembly GCF_001938945.1 of Xaviernesmea rhizosphaerae. Taxonomy (GTDB): domain Bacteria; phylum Pseudomonadota; class Alphaproteobacteria; order Rhizobiales; family Rhizobiaceae; genus Xaviernesmea; species Xaviernesmea rhizosphaerae. The sequence goes on along the minus strand of NZ_MKIO01000040.1, from coordinate 92,722 downwards.
CAGGGCGCTGCCTGGCGCGGGACCTGCGCCTTGCGCATCCTGCGCCGGTCTGTCGCTGCCCGTCTCGGCGGAGGCCGCCTCGTCCGCGGGGAGGGCAGGCACCTCCTCCTGCGTCATCGCCGCCAGCGGATCGGCATCGGCCGGCACTTCAGCCGCGTCGGGCGTTTCGAGCGACAGCGTGGAGCTGCCCGCCGCGTCGCGCGCGCGGATCGAGGCCGCGCCGCCCCACAGAATGAGGCAGGTTGCGAGAAGGCAGGCCAGGCCGCCGCCGGCGGAAATCAGCGACCGGCGCATCTTACTGGCTCGCCCACAGGATGCGCGCGATCCATTCGACCTGCGCCAGCTCGAAGGAGCGATTGGGGTGATCGGGATTGAGCGAATGCAGCTCGATGGATCGCGCGCTCTGGCGCATCAGGATCTTGGCCATGACCTCGCCCTCCGTCGTCTTGACCACCACACGGTCGCCGCGGCGCACCGGTGCGCCCGGCTCCACGATCAGGACATCGCCGTCGCGATACAGCGGTAGCATGCTGTCGCCCTGAACTTCCAGCGCATAGACGCCCTGCTTGATGCCGGCGGTGGTCGGAAAATCCACCATGTCCCAGCCCTGGCCGGCGGGAAAGCCGCTATCGTCGAAAAAGCCGCCGGCGCCGGCCTGGGCGAAACCGATCAGCGGAATGGCGGGAAGGGCGGCCGGCGGCGTGGGCGAAGGCGCCGCCCGCTCTCCACGCAGCGCCTCGACGAACTGCTCGATCGATGCCCCCGTCGCTTCGAGGATCTTCGCCACCGATTCGGTCGAGGGCCAGCGCTCGCGCCCGTCGGCCGAGCGGCGCTTGGATTTGTTGAAGGCGGTGGGATCGAGCCCTGCGCGGCGCGCCAGGCCCGAAGGCGTCAGGCGATGACGCTCAGCCAGCGCATCGATCGCGCTCCAGATCCCCTCATGTGACAGCATCGTCGTCAGGCCCCAGATCGAAAGCCGGGCGCGCAGAAGGCCGCGCGCAGCCGGAGGCAACAGCACAAGCGTGGCCTGAAAAAGGCGGACGCTTCAAGAAGAAACACGGCTTCCCCTTCGCAACCGCACAGAAAAGAAGCAGGCCTCAAAGCGGGCGCCGACCTGCGGCCATGCGCGCGCTGACGGTCAGCTCCCTCGGCTCGATCGGGCAATGTCCTCAATCGGGCAAAGTCCTCGGTCGGGCAGTGTCATCGGGACGAGCCGTATGGGATGCGGAAGAAATGCCGACAATCTAACGACATTGGCGGAATTTGGCAAGATTGAGAGGAAAATAATCCTTTTCCATGGCCTGTCTGGTGCCGATTGCGCTGCAGCGTTTGACTTGCCGACGGACGGCTCTACCCTTTGCGACAGATACCCGGCTGGTCTGGTCCGGCCTCATGTCCTACCGCCACCTATCCGCATTTGCCCGCCCCTGTCCCTGCTTGGCCTGGCAGGTTTCCAAGGCCCATCGAATTCTAAGGCCCACGGGTTTCCAGGGCCCGTCACGTTCAAAGCAAAGAGTGTCCTCCCGTGTCCCTGTCTTCGCTCCGCTCCGAATGGATCCTGCTGGTCGCGCTGGCGGCGGCCATCCTCGGTTTTTCCGTCGAACATATGCTGATGGAGGCCGGCCGCATCGCCGCGCTTGCCGGCGCCGGCGTGCTGGTCGCGGCCATCATCGCCACCTCGATCCGCGTGGCGCATCATGCCGAGATCCTCGCCGTCAAGGTCGGCGATCCCTATGGCACGATGATCCTGACGCTCTCGGCCGTGCTGGTCGAGGTGATCATCCTGGCGATCCTGATGAGCGGGGAAAGTTCGCCGACGCTGGTGCGCGACACGATCTATGCGGCGGTCATGCTGGATATCAACGGCATTCTCGGCCTCGCCGCCCTGCTCGGCGGGCTCAAGCACGGCGAGCAGCCCTATAATGACGATTCCAGCCGCACCTATTCGGTGATGATCCTCACCGCCATGGGCATTTCCATGATCGTGCCGGAATTCGTGCCTGAGGCCAAATGGCACCTCTATTCCGCCTTCACCATCATCGCCATGGTCACGCTCTATGCCGTGTTCCTGCGCATGCAGGTGGGTGCGCACAGCTATTTCTTCAGCTACAGCTATCCCAACAAGACCCGCCGCAAGCCGCCACAGGCGGCCCGTGCTGCTGGCGGGCCTGGTCCGGCAGTCGGGCAAGGCCAGGCGCCCGAGAGGCCGCTCCCGGCTGCACCATCCGCTGCAAACGCAACGGCGCCAGCCCCTGCGCACAATGCCTCGGCCGGCAGCAGCCAGCCGGCGGCGGCCGTGGAGGATGAGGAGGGCAGCCATCCCGGGGAGGAGGCCTCGGCCAGCCTGTCGATCGGCATCCTGGTCGTCGGCGTCGTGCTGATCGGCATTCTCGCGGAGGTGATGTCGGCCCTGCTCAATGAGGGCCTGCGCGACAGCGGCGCGCCGCCGGTGCTGGCCGCGCTGGTCGTCGCCACCATTTCCGCCGCACCCGAGATCATGACGGCGATGCGCGCGGCGCTCGCCAACCGCATGCAGGCCGTCGTCAACATCGCGCTCGGCGCCTCGCTCTCCACCGTCATCCTCACGGTTTCGGTGATGGAGGCGATCGCGCTGTTCACCGGCCAGCCGTTCATCATGGCGATGACGCCGGTTCAGACCGTGATGGTGACGATCACGCTGATCGTCGCTGCCATCAACCTCAATGACGGCGAGACCAATGCGATCGAGGGCATGACGCATTTCGTGCTTTTCGCCACCTTCATCATGCTGTCGGCGCTGGGCTTGTAGCGCGGCGGCGGTTCAATCCCGCTTGTCGATGAAGCGGCGGAAGGCCGAGAGCGTTTCCTCGCTGACATGATGCTCGATGCCCTCGGCATCGATGCGCGCCGTTTCCGGGCTGACGCCGAGCGCGCGCAGAAAGGCCTCGACCGTCTGGTGACGCAGCCGGCTTTCGCTGGCCATCTTCTGCCCTTCGGCCGTCAGGAATACGCCGCGATAGGGCTTGCGCGAAACCAGGCCCTCCGCCGAGAGCCGCGCCAGCATCTTGGCGACCGTCGGCTGCGACACGCCGAGGCGTGCGGCGATGTCGACCTGGCGCGCCTCGTTGCCATCCTCGATCAGGTCGGCGATCAGCTCGACATAGTCCTCCACCAGCGCCCCGCGCTGGGCCTCGCGGCTCTGGCGGAAGCCTTCCGAATGCGTGTCGGCGTCCGGCAGCGGGTCGGAGCGGGGGATGGTTCGGCGCACCAAAACCTGTCTCTTTTTAAAGTTCCTGATCCGCCTCCTTAACACGGCCGGCGCCCGGGCAGAAAGGCAGGCCGCGGCTTCTCCCCAGGCGAGGTCCCACCTCAAGGCCCGGCAGCCTTCGCACCGCCATGCCGCGCCCGTGCCTGCGCTGCGGCCATGCCGCAGCGTGCGACGCAATAAAAAGCCATGTCGATGAAATATAGCCTATTGCATAATTAGGGGGATGGCCCTAGCTTTCCGGAACGACGGTGCAACTTCAAATCACAGGCTTTCCGACGATGAGCGCATCCGATCTTTCTGAGACGACACCCGCCTCCTGGGGGCGGATGGACAAGGCATCGCGCGCCAGCCTGTCGGAAGCGCATGCCACCATCCACGTGCCCAAGGGCGGCACATGGTTTCGCCGCTTCCTCGCCTTTGTCGGCCCGGGCTACATGGTCTCCGTCGGCTATATGGACCCCGGCAACTGGGCGACCGATATCGCCGGCGGCTCCCAGTTCGGCTACACGCTGCTCTCGGTCATCCTGCTGTCCAATCTGATGGCCATCCTGTTGCAGGCGCTGGCCGCCCGGCTCGGCATCGCCACCGGCCAGGATCTCGCCCAGGCCTGTCGCGCGCATTATTCCCGGCCTGTCGGCTTCGTGCTGTGGCTGGCCTGCGAGGCGGCCATCATCGCCTGCGATCTGGCGGAAGTGATCGGCACCGCCATCGCGCTCAAGCTCCTGTTCGGCATTCCGCTCCTGGCCGGCGCTCTGATCACGGCCGCAGACGCCATTCTCGTGCTGATGCTGATGAGCCGGGGCTTTCGCTATCTCGAAGCCTTCGTCATCGCGCTCCTGACGATCATCGCCGTCTGCTTCATCGCCCAGATGGTCGCGGCCCAGCCGCCGGTTGCCGCCGTGCTGTCCGGCTTCGTGCCGTCGAGCGAGGTCGTCACCAATCCGGCCATGCTCTACATCGCCATCGGCATCATCGGCGCCACCGTCATGCCGCACAATCTCTACCTGCATTCCTCGATCGTGCAGACCCGCGCCTATGAGCGCACCGAACCTGGCCGGCGCGAAGCCATCCGCTTCGCCGTGGCCGACAGCACGATCGCCCTGATGCTGGCGCTGTTCATCAATGCCGCGATCCTGATCGTCGCCGCCGTGGCCTTCCACGACACCGGGCGCACCGATGTCGCCGAGATCGAGCAGGCGCACGAGCTTCTCTCGCCGCTGCTCGGCTTCGGCCTGGCCTCCACGCTCTTTGCCGTGGCGCTTCTCGCTTCTGGTCTCAACTCCACCGTCACGGCGACGCTGGCCGGCCAGATCGTGATGGAGGGCTTCCTCCATCTGCGCATCCCCAACTGGGCGCGCCGCCTCATCACCCGCATGCTCGCCATCGTTCCGGTCGTGGTGGTCACCTGGCTTTATGGCGAAAAGGGAACGGCCGATCTCCTGATCTTAAGTCAGGTGGTGCTGTCGATGCAGCTTCCCTTCGCCGTCATTCCGCTGGTCAGCTTCGTCACCAACCGGCGCATCATGGGCACGCTGGTTGCGCCCCGCTGGCTGGCCATCCCCGCCTGGCTGATCGCCGGCCTGATCGTGGTGCTGAACGTCAAGCTCCTGATCGACACCTTCTTCGGCACCGGCGGTCTCACTCATTAACCCTTGAGGGAAATTTCCGCCGCCGGAGGCCTGCTCGCGCGCGACTGACATATTCGTGAAAGGACGCCCGGGCGACAAGTCTGCATTGTGGCGTCCGAGCCCTTGCCATCCGGGCGGGGGCCTCCCCATATCAGGGGCAACGATCATTCGGAGGACTTGCAGTTCATGTCACGCTTTCGACGCATATTCGCACTGACGGCGGTCGCCCTCACGCTGGGCATCACGGTCGCGGATGTGGCCGAGGCACGGCGCGCCGGCGGCGGCGGTTTCGGCAGCCGCGGCACGCGCACCTATTCGGCGCCGCCGACGACGCAGACGGCGCCAACCGGCACGCAGACCATCAACCGCAGCATGACGCCGAACACCAACCCCGGCACCGCAGCCCAGCCGGGCGCGACCCGCACCAACCCGGGCATGCAGCAGACGCAGCAGGCGGCCCGCCCCGGCTTCTTCGGCGCCGGTGGCTTCGGTCGCTCCATGGTCGGCGGCCTGATCGCCGGCGGTCTTCTGGGCATGATGCTGGGCCATGGCTTCGGCGGCGGTTTCGGCTTCCTCGGCATGCTGCTGCAGATCCTGCTGATCGGCGGCGCCATCATGCTGCTGATGCGCTTCCTCGCCAATCGCCGCCAGCCGGGTTATGCCGGCAATGGCGCGCGTCCCAATACCGGGTCTTATGCAGGCGCCAATGCCCGCATGGCCGGTGGGCCCCAGGCTGCGCCGTCTGGTAACGCCGTGCCCGCTTATGGTGCGCCCTCCTATGGCGCAGGCGCGCCGGCTGCGGCGGCGACCGTTGCCGCCGGCACCGACGAAGTGGGCTTGAGCGGCGCGGATTTCGATCGCTTCGAAGCCATGCTTGCGGACGTGCAGAAGGCCTATGGCGCCGAGGATTACGCGACGCTGCGCAAGCTGACGACGCCGGAGGCCATGTCCTATCTGGCCGAGGAACTCAGCGACAACGCCACCAGCGGCGTGCGCAACGAGGTCTCCGCCGTGCGCCTGCTGCAGGGCGATCTGGCCGAAGCCTGGCGCGAGGGCGATGCGGATTATGCCACCGTCGCTATGCGCTATGAGAGCGTCGACGTGATGCGCGACCGCGACAGCGGCCGGATCATCGAAGGCGATCCGGCGCGCCCGACCGAGGCAACCGAGGTCTGGACCTTCCTGCGCAAGCGGGGCGAGCGCGACTGGCGCGTCTCCGCCATCCAGGGAACCAAGGCGGCCTGACGCTCGCTTCTTCCCTTTCATGATCCTTGCACGGCGGCCCTTATGGCCGCCGTTTTGCGTTGAGGCTGCCCGTCCCGGGCCAGTTGCCGCTCCTGTCGCCACCAGACTGTGGCGCGGGGGCGCATCCGACCCTCACGGCAGATCAGGAGGCCGTTCCTCAGCCGAGGTAAGCCACCGCACCTGTCCGCATCCTCTTCCGGACGAGCCGCGCACATCCGGGGCCGCCCACGTCGTGGCACAGTGGAAAGGCGCGATGCCGCGCTGCGTTGGATCTTTTTTACCATTTACCTTGAGACGAAACTCACCTGCGGCTGTCATGGTCTTTGCCGGCCCGCGCGGTTATATTGCACTGCAGGGCCTTTGCATGCATTTCAGGTTCCTCTCTCGAAGGTCATCCTCCATGGGCGAGATCAAACTGTCCGTCGTGGCGCCGTGCTACAATGAAGAGGCGGTGCTGCGCGACTTTCATCGCCGCATGTCCGCCGCCTGCCTGGCGGCCTGCGGCGACAGCCATGAGATCGTGCTCGTCGATGACGGCTCTTCCGACCGGACATGGCCGCTGATCGAGGAGCTGGCGGACGCTGATCCCCATATCGTCGGCGTCAGGCTGTTCCGCAACCACGGGCACCAGCTCGCCGTTACCGCCGGCCTGTCGATCGCCAAGGGCTCACGGGTGCTGCTGATCGATGCCGACCTGCAGGACCCGCCGGAGCTTCTGCCGCAGATGATGCAGATCATGGATGGCGGCGCGGATGTCGTCTATGGCCAGCGTGCCTCGCGCTCTGGCGAGACCGCCTTCAAGCTCGCGACCGCCTCGCTGTTCTACCGCATGCTCAACCGGCTCTCGGCCGTGCCGATCCCGCGCGACACCGGCGACTTCCGGCTGATGAACCGCACGGTGGTCGATATTCTGCGCGGCATGCCGGAGCAGCACCGCTTCATCCGCGGCATGGTCAGCTGGATCGGCGGGCGGCAGGTGGCCATGCCCTATGCGCGCGAGCCGCGCTTTGCCGGCACGACCAAATATCCGCTGCGCAAGATGGTGTCCTTTGCCACCGATGCGCTGACGAGCTTCTCGACCGTGCCGCTGCAGCTCGCCGTCTGGCTGGGGTTGATGTCGGCCGTCTTCGCCTTCCTAATCCTGACCTATGCCGTGGTGCAGTGGATGCTCGGCAATGTCGTTCCCGGCTGGGCCAGCTCGCTGGTGGCCATCTCCTTCTTCTCCGGCGTGCAGCTGGTGGTCATGGGCGTCTTCGGCGAATATCTCGGCCGGGTGGTGCAGGAGGTCAAGCGCCGCCCGCTCTTCACCATCGCCGCCATCCGCCAGGCCGGCGTCAGCACGCCGCTGCCGGCCGATTATTACAAGATGGGCGCCGCCGAACAGGGCGCGCTGCTCGACACCCAGCTGCGCAAGGCGTCCTGCTGATGGCCAGCAGCGCGCAGGGTCATGACCCGGGCGGTGAGAAGGGCAGGGCGCTGGCGCCCTGGCTCCAGGCCGGGCTCTTCGCCTTTGTCGGCGTGCTCAACACTGCCGTGGATGTGCTTGCCTTCGCCGGGCTCGTCTGGCTGGGGCTGGCCCCGCTTCTTGCCAATCTCCTCAGCTTCAGCCTGGGCGCGGTCAACAGCCTGGTGCTGAACAAGAGCCTGACCTTCCGCGGCACCGGCGCGCGCTACTCGCTGCGCCTGGTGGCGCGCTTTGCCGCCGTGACGGCGTTGTCGCTGGCGGTCTCGCAGGCGAGCCTCGCGGCTATGATCGCGCTCGGCCTGTCGGAGATCGCCGCCAAGCTGGTCTCGGTTGTCTTCACCTTCGCCATCGGCTTCGGCCTGAACAAGTTCGTCACCTTCCGGAGCGCAACATCCCATGGCTGAGCCCGCGCCATCCCCGCTCTTCTCTCCCGCCGTTCCGGCCAGCGCACGGGAATCGGGGCGCCATGATGCGCTGATGGCCGGCTTCTTCTTCCTCGCCGCGCTGATCTCGCTCTATCCGGTCCTGTCCGTCGCCATTCCGCCGCTGCCGGACTACCCCAACCACTATGCCCGGCTCTGGCTGATCTCCGGCGGGGCAGCCGATCCGGCCCTCTCCGGCATGTACCGGGTGGACTGGGGCGTGGCCTGGACCAATGTGCTGATCGACATGATCGCCGGCCTGATCGGCCCGGCCGTGCCGATCACCGTGCTGAGCCCGATCCTGCTCTCGATCGGCCTGTTGATGCCGGCCATCGGCATTGCCGCGCTCAATGGCGCGCTGTTCGGCGGACTGCACTGGTGGGCCGTCTTCTGCGTGATGCTGATCTGGAACTTCATCTTCCTCGCCGGCTTCCTGAATTTCGAGATCGGCCTTGGTCTGGCCCTTCTTTTTGCAGCTGGCGAGATCTGGCTGAGTTCCCGCCCGCAGCCGGTGCGGCTCCTTTATCGCGTGGCGGCGGCCGGCGTGCTGATGATCGCCCATCCCTTCGCGCTGATGTTCTTCGCCCTGCTGCAGGCAGCGCTCGCCTTCGGCCCGCGCCTCGGCCTTCTGGCCCGCCCCGGCGAATGGGCTGCCACCATTGGCCGCATGCTTGCCTTCTGCCTGCCCTGCTTCGTCCCGCTGATCGTGCTGATGCTGTTCGGCCCGGCCTTGCCGGGAACGGAAATGCCGGCCGGGCGCGGCGGCGCCGTCTGGGGCGAATGGTCGCTCTCCAATGCCGCCTCTGTGCTGCTCACCTATTTCAAGACCTATGATCCGCAGCGCGACGCGATTTATCTGACTCTGTTCGTCGCCCTTCTGGGCATCGCCTATCTGCGCCGGCGGCTGGCGGTGCATTGGGGGCTGATCCTCGTGGCCGCGCTTCTGGCGCTGGTCTCGCCCTTCATGCCCGTCGCCTATCTCGCCACCGGGGCGATGGATCTCCGCCTGCCGTCGATGATGGCGCTGGCGCTGGCGGCCGGCCTGCGTCCCGCTCTGTTTGAAAGCCGGCGGGCGCTGATGGCGATCTCGGCCTTCGCGCTGGTGGTCGTGGCCTCGCGCATGCTGCTTGTCGATCGCGTCTGGCTGGCCGGCGAGAAGAACATGCGCGCTGTCGAGGAGGCGCTGGCCAGCGTGCCGCCGGGCGCCACCGTGCTGCCGATGCAGCACACCAACGAGCGCGCGCTCGATCCCGTTGCCCCGCCCGGCCGCTTCCTCGGCCGCCACATGCCGATCCACTGGCACTTCGGCAGCCTGGCCGTGGTGCGGCAGAAAGCCTTCATCCCCACGCTGTTCACCGCCGCCGGCAAGCAGCCGATCACCGTCCTGCCGCCCTACACCGAGATTTCCGTGCCCGAAGGCATTCCGCCGACCGTCGATCTCCTGGGCAAGCCGGTCGCGAACGACTATCCCTATATGGCCGACTGGCCGCATCGTTTCGACTATATCCTCGTCGTCAACGCCGACATGCCGAATATCGACGGCCCGATGCCAAGCCTTGCGAACCTCACACTGGTGGCCGACAAGGGGTTTGCCCAGCTTTACAAGGTGGTGAAGTAGAGCGCGCGCTCATGCCTTTCCTGAAACGAACGCGGCTTCTCTTCCGATCTTCCACAATAAAAAAGGGCCCCGAAAGGCCCTTTTTCATGCGCTTTGCTGAGCAGGCTGTTCAAGCCGCCTTCTTCTCTGCCCCATAGGGGTCGAACCGTCCGTAGAAGGTCTCGCCCTTCTCGGCCATCTCCTTCAGGAGCGGGGTCGGCTGGAAGTGGTCGCCATAGCTTGCGGCCAGTTTTTCGCAGAGCGCCACGAAGGCCTTCACGCCCATGCCGTCGATATAGGAGAGCGTTCCGCCGGTGTAAGGCGCGAAGCCGAAGCCGAGGATGGAGCCGACATCGGCCTCGCGCGGATCGGTGACGATGCCCTCCTCGATCGTGCGGGCGGCTTCGAGCGCGATGGTGACGAGCAGCCGTTCCTTCAGAACGGTCACATCGACATCCCCGGGGCTCTTCTGCGGATAGAGCTCCTTCAGGCCCGGCCAGAGCGACTTCTTCGCCGGCTTGGCCGGATAATCGTAGAAGCCCTTGCCGTTCTTGCGGCCGCGCCGGTCGAGCTCGTTCACCATTTTGTCGATCAGCGTCATGTGTTCGGGCTTGACCGATGCAGCACCGAGATCGGCGATCGAGGCCTTCATGATCTTCTGGCTGAGATCGACCGCCACCTCGTCATTGAGTGAGAGCGGGCCGACCGGCATGCCGGCCATCTTGGCGGCATTCTCGATCATGGCCGCCGGCACGCCTTCGATCAGCATGTCATAGGCCTCGTTGATGTAGCGGAAGACGCAGCGGTTGACGTAGAAGCCGCGCGTATCGTTGACGACGATGGGCGTCTTCTTGATCTGGGCGACGTAATCGAGCGCAACGGCCAGGGCCTTGTCGCCGGTCTTCTCGCCAAGGATCACCTCTGTCAGCATCATCTTCTCGACAGGCGAGAAGAAATGCACGCCGATGAACTGCTCCGGCCGCTTGGAGTTTTCAGCCAGACCCGTGATCGGCAGGGTGGAGGTGTTGGAGGCGAAGATCGCGCCTTCGGGCAGCAACGCCTCGATCTTCTCGATCACATCCTTCTTGACCTGACGATCCTCGAACACCGCCTCGATCACCAGCGGCACGTCCGAAAGAGTGGCGTAATCGGCCGTCGGGGTGATGAGCGACAGCAGCTTTTCGCCGTCCTCCTTGGTCATGCGGCCCTTGCCGACGCTGTCGGCCACCAGCTTTTCCGAGACGGCCTTGCCCTTGGCGGCGGCCTCCTCGTCGCGGTCGATCAGGGTGACGGCGATGCCGGCGGCAGCCGTGACATAGGCGATGGAGGCGCCCATGAAGCCGGCGCCGACCACGCCGATCTTCGCCAGCTTCTGCTTCTCGATGCCAGCGGGCCGGCGTGCGCCCTTGCCCAGCTCCTGCATGGAGATGAACAGCGAGCGGATCATCGAGAAGGCCTCGGTGGTGCGCAGCACCTGGGTGAAATAGCGCTGCTCCACCTTCAAGGCCGTGTCGAAGGGCAATTGCAGGCCTTCATAGACGCATTTGAGGATCGCCAGCGCGCCGGGATAGTTGCCCGCCGTCTCGCGGCGCAGGATGGCGGGGGCGGCCGGCCAGAGCTGGGCCGCCGCCGGCGTCCAGATGCCGCCGCCCGGCACCTTGAAGCCGCGCTCGTCCCAGGGCGCGACGGGCTTCAGCCCGTCCTTGATCATCTGCTTGGCAGCCGGGATCAGCTGGTCGGGCTCGACCACCTGATGCACGAGGTTCATGGCCTTGGCGCGCTGGGGGGTGAGCGTCTGGCCCGTGGTCATCATCTGCAGCGCGTCCTGCGCATTGGTCAGGCGCGGCACGCGCTGGGTGCCGCCGGCGCCCGGAAAGATGCCGACCTTGACTTCCGGCAGGGCGATCTTCACCGATTTCGCGTTGGAGGCGACGCGGCCATGGCAGGCGAGCGACAGCTCGAAGGCGCCGCCCATACAGGTGCCGTTGATGGCGGAGACCCAGGGCTTGCCATTGGTCTCGACCTTGCGCCACAGCCAGGTCATCCGGCCGGCCACCTCGAACAGTTTCTGCATGGCCTGATCGGGATCGGCAGCCTGTTCGTCCTGCAGCAGCGAGAACATCCCGCGGATCATGGTCAGATCCGCGCCGCCGGAGAAGGTCGACTTGCCCGAGGTGAAGACCACGCCCTTGACGGCTTCGTCCTTGACGGTGGCGTCGACGATGGCGTCGATCTCGTTCATCACCTCCTCGGTGAAGACGTTCATCGACTTCTCAGGCATGTCCCAGGTGACGAGCGCAATGCCGTCGGCGTCGGTCTCGATGGTGAAATTCTTGTAGCTCATCCTCGAAATCCTTCCGGGTCTCAGACGCGTTCGATCACGGTGGCGGTGCCCATGCCGGCGCCGATGCAGAGCGTCACCAGCGCGGTGTTGAGATCGCGCCGCTCCAGCTCGTCCAGCACCGTGCCAAGGATCATCGCGCCGGTGGCGCCCAGTGGATGGCCCATAGCAATGGCGCCGCCATTGACGTTGATGATGTCGTGAGAAATTTCGAAGGCCTGCATGTAGCGCAGCACCACGGCGGCAAATGCCTCGTTCAGCTCGAACAGGTCGATGTCGGAGATCGACATTCCGGTCTTCTTCAGGAGCTTCTCGGTGACATCGACTGGGCCGGTCAGCATCAGCGCCGGCTCGGAGCCGATATTGGCGAAGGCGCGGATGCGGGCGCGGGGCTTCAGCCCCAGCGTTTCGCCACCGGCCTTCGAGCCGATCAGAACCGCACCCGCACCATCGACGATGCCAGAGGAATTGCCGGCGTGGTGAACGTAGTTGATGCGCTCGATCTCGGGATGGGCCTGGATGCCGACGGCCTCGAAGCCGCCCATCTCGCCCGGCATCTGGAAGGAGGCATTGAGCGAAGCGAGCGCCTGCATGTCTGTACCGGGACGCATATGCTCGTCACGGTCGAGAATGGTCAGCCCGTTCTGGTCCTTCACCGGGATCACGGACTTGGCGAAATAGCCCTTTTCCCAGGCCGCTGCCGCACGCCGCTGGCTTTCCACGGCATAGGCATCGACGTCGTCGCGGGTAAAGCCGTATTTGGTGGCGATCAGGTCGGCCGAGACGCCCTGCGGCATGAAGAAGGAGGGGAAGTTGACCGAGGGGTCCATGTACCAGGAGCCGCCGGACATGCCCATGCCGACGCGCGACATGCTTTCCACTCCGCCTGCGATGACGATCTCGTCGGCGCCTGCGGCGATCTTGCCGGCGGCCAGGTTGACCGCGTCGAGGCCGGAGGCGCAGAAGCGCGAGATCTGCATGCCCGGCGCTTTGGTCGAATAGCCGGCTTCGAAGGCAGCCGCCTTGGGGATCACCGCGCCGGCATCCATCACGGGATCGACACAGCCCATGATGATGTCGTCCACCTGGGTCGTGTCCAGCCCGTTGCGGTCGCGCAGCGCTTCCAGCGTTTTCGCCGCCAGACGCACGGAGGGCACTTCGTGCAGCGCCCCATCCTTCTTGCCGCGCCCGCGCGGGGTGCGGACGTGGTCGTAAATATAGGCTTCGGTCATGCGGTCCTCTCCCATAAGCGCGTCAGCGCCATTTTGTCCCGAGGGATCGTTACTCGAAAATCGTGCTGATGCGTGCCAGCACATCCTCGATGATGAAATCTGGCGCCCGCTCCATGAAGCGGGCGCTGCGGGCTTTGAGATCGATGGCCCGCACCTGGTTGCACAGGACGACGCCGGCGCTCCGCGTGCCCGTTCCCGAAAGCGAGACGGCAAAACCCTGGAAGCGCGCGAACTGCCCGCCTGTCGTTATCGGCGCGACGATGGGCGTTCCCAGCCGGTTGAAGCTCGCCTGGCTGACGATAAGCACATACCGGCTTCCCGCCTGTTCCCGGCCCTTGATTGGCTCGAGGTCGACATGCCAGATGTCGCCGCGCTCCATCAGAGCGCCTCGCGGCCCGCCGGGCGGTCGTTCAGCCAGTCCTCATCCTCCGGCGTGACGGCGGCATCCGCATCACATTGCGCCAGCAGTTCTTCCAGCGTGTATTTCTGCCGTTTCTGAGGGGCGGCGACGATACGCCCTTCCTCGACGGAAACCTCCAGCTTGGCATTCGCCCCAAGGCCCAGTTCTTCGAGAACGGGCTTGGGGATCGTCATCATCACGGAGCCTCCGACATTGCGCAGGGTCGACGTCGCCATGGTTGTCTCCTCGAAAGTTATATTAGAATATAACTTCCGCCCTTGTCAGGCAATTAAAAGGCCTCCGCCGAGAGCGTCATCATCGTCTCCGCGCCGGCCTCGACGCGGGCCTTGCGCAGGGAGGTTTCCGGCATCAGGCGCTCCATGAAGAAGCGGGCGGTGACCAGCTTGGCTTCGAGATAGGCTTGGCGCGGATCGCTGTTGGCCAACCCGTCCTGCGCCGCCTTGGCCATGCGCGCCCACATATAGCCGAGCACGACGAGGCCGAAGAGGTGCATGTAGTCGGTCGAGCCGGCGCCGGCATTGTCGGGCTTGGCCATGGCATTGGACATGAACCACATGGTAGCGGCCTGCAGGTCGTTCAGCCCCTTCTTCAAGGCCTTGGTGAAGGGCGCCATCGCCTCGTCATTGCGGTGGGTCTCGCAGAAGTCGCCGACCTCCTTGAACAGCGCCATGATGGCGCGCCCGCCATTCAGGCCGAGCTTGCGGCCGACGAGATCGAGCGCCTGGATGCCGTTGGCGCCCTCATAGATCATGGCGATGCGCGCATCACGCACATACTGGCTCATGCCATGCTCTTCGATGTAGCCATGGCCGCCATAGACCTGCTGCGCCATCACCGCATGCTCGAAGCCCTTGTCGGTCATCACGCCCTTGAGGATCGGCGTCATCAAGCCCAGAAGATCATCGGCCTGCTGGCGTGCGGCGGCATCCGGCGAGCGATGGGCGATGTCGGACTGCAGCGCGGTCCACAGCGTGAAGGCGCGGCCGGCCTCGTTGAAGGCGCGGATTGTCATCAGCACCCGGCGGATATCCGGATGAACGATGATTGGATCGGCGGCCTTGCCGGCCTCCTTGGCGCCCGACAGCGCCCGGCCCTGAAGCCGCTCGCGGGCATATTGGGCGGCGTTCTGATAGGCAATTTCAGCAATAGACAGGCCCTGCAGGCCGACGCCGAGCCGGGCCTCGTTCATCATCACGAACATGGCGGCGAGCCCGCGATTGGCCTCGCCGATCAGGAAGCCGGTGGCGCCGTCATAGTTCATCACGCAGGTGGCATTGCCGTGAATGCCCATCTTGTGCTCGATCGCGCCGCAGGTGACCGCATTGCGTGCCCCGAGGCTGCCATCGGCTTCCACCGCGATCTTCGGCACGATGAACAGCGAAATCCCCTTGGTGCCCTCGGGCGCGCCCTCGATGCGGGCCAGCACCAGATGGACGATGTTTTCCGCCATGTCGTGCTCGCCGGCGGAGATGAAGATCTTCTGGCCGCTGATCCTGTAGCTGCCATCGCCTTGAGGCACGGCTTTGGTACGCAAGAGGCCGAGATCGGTACCGCAATGCGGCTCGGTCAGGTTCATGGTGCCGGTCCAGCGGCCTTCCACCATCTTTGGCAGGTAGGTCTGCTTCTGCTCCGGCGTGCCATGGACGAGGATGGCGGCAATGGCGCCCTGCGTCAGGCCGGGATACATCATCAGCGCCATATTGGCGGACGACATATATTCGCCGACCGCGCTGTGCAGCGTATAGGGCAGGCCCTGGCCGCCGAATTCCTCGGGCACGGCAAGCCCCAGCCAGCCGCCGTCGCAATAGGCGGCATAGGCGTCAGTGAAGCTCTTCGGCGTCGTCACCGTGCCATCCTCGTGGCGCAGGCAGCCCTCGCGGTCGCCGTCCTGGTTGGTAGGGAAGAGCACATCTTCCGCCAGCTTCGCCGCCTCGCCGAGGATCGCCTCGAGCATGTCGGGCGTGGCATCGGCAAATCCTGGCAGGTTGTTGTAGCGCTCCAGTCCCAGCACGTCGTTGAGCACGAAGAGCGTATCGTCGGTCGGCGCCTTGTAGATGGGCATGTCCTGTTCCTCGCCTGAATAGAGCGGCCCGGCCTCCGCCTCCCGGAGCCTGCGGCTGCCCTGCCTCCTTGTCGACCGGTTCCCGCCGGCCAAGTCCTTGTCGCTTCCCGCTGCGGGCACCCTTCAAGGGCTGAGCGCAGCGCTGCCGATCCGTCGACGATACGCATATCCCGTCGCGGGATCGGCCGGTCCAGGCCGCGTTCGTCATTCTCGGTGGGGATGCTATAAAACTTTGACGTTTGCGTAAACGTCAAAGTTTGAGATACGGTCGATTTTCCGTGAAGGCCATTCCGGTGGGTCTGCGGCCTCGAGGCAGGACATGTGGGACGATGTTCACGGGTCGATCCACAAAGCGGTTGCGTGGTCGGGCCTTATCGGCGGCACAGCCCCGAGCGGTCGTCGGGTTAATGCTTCATTTACCATGTGCGGCGAAAGTTTGTGCAAGTCAGGGATTTGCCGAATCAGCGGAAGGCCTGTCGTGCCCGAGGGGGTGCGGCTTGCGGATGCCCGGGGCAAACGGGCTTGCCGATAGGCTGAGGCAAGTCTCGTGTCCGACAAAAGCCGACGAGAAGGCGCGGGACATTATGAACGGATCACGATCGCATCAGCAGACGTCGAACCAGGAGGCTGGCGCCCGATCCTCCTTCGAGACCTTGAGCCGGACCATCGAGGGGCTCGAGGCCAGGATCGAGGGGCTGATGGAGGCCGCGCGCGATCGCGCCCGCGCATCCGTGTCCGCCGAAGCCCTGTCCGCGGATGCCGCCTCGCGCGCGTCGTCGGCCCGTGATTTTTCCGCCCGCGTCCTTCCCGAACAGGCCGCACCGCCCGCCCGCGCCCAGAGCCCGCGCCGCGAGCGCCCGACAATTTCTGACCGGACAATGCCCGACCGGGTAAATCCCGAAACGGTGCCGATGCCCGAGCTGGCCGCCGCTGATCTCGGCGCGCGCGCTGGTGCCATTGCCGAAATCATCGCCCGCCAGAAGGCCCTGCTTACCCGCAGCGAGGCCGTGCGGCTGGATGCCGGATCCAACGGGCAGGCGCGTGCGGATGCGCGCATGCCGGCAGCCGAACGGCGCAACCGCGCCGAAGCGGCAGCCGTTGAGGACCAGTCCGCCGTTTACGACGCCCCGCCGCGCCGGTCCCTGCGGGAGGCTGGGCGCGCCGTGCGCCCTGCCGCCGAACCGTCCCAGTCTAGTCTTTCCCGGCCCGATCTCTCTCCGCCCGATCTGGCCGAAGCGCTTGTCGGCCTGCGTCATGAGCTCAAGCACGAGATCGCCGAGGGGGTCGCCCGCGAGATCCAGTCGCTGCGCGGCGAGATGCGCGGCCTCGTGGCCGATGCCGGACGCGACCATAACGCCGCGCGCGACATCCGCGCCGATCTGCAGAAACTGTCCGACAGCATCGCCGCGCTGAGCCGTCAGGCGCCGGCGGGCCCGGTCGCGGAGGCGCTGCGCGATGAATTCGACGCCCTGCGCCGGATGATGGACGGGCTGGCGCGCGAGGAAAGCATGCGCCGCATCGAGGGCCGCTGGTCCGGCGTCGAGGAGCGGATCGTCCAGTCCGACAGCGCGCGGGACGACGAGCTCGTGGCGCTCGCCCGCCGGCTCGACGAGCTGAAGACGCAGATCGCCGCCGCGCAGTCCGGGCCGGCGATCCACGCGCTCGAGGCCAAGCTGTCCCGGGTGCTTGACGCCGTCGACACGCTGGCCGCCCAGATCGCCCCAGCCGACCGCCGCCTGCAGGGTTATGTCGCCGATCTCGACCGCCGCCTGGAAGACATGCGCCTGCAGATGGGCCGGCTGAACAGCCTTGGCGCGCTGGAAGGTCTGGAAAACCGGCTTGGCGGGGTGATGGATGCGGTGGAAGCCATCGCCATCCAGATGCCGCCGAACGACCGGCGTCTTCATTCCGCGCTGGGCGATCTCGACGGCCGGCTTCTGGACATGCAGGCCCAGATCGAGCGCCTGTCGGCGCAGCCCGATCTCGCCACGCTGGAGCAGCGGGTGGCGGAGCTGGTCTCGGCCATCGAGACCACCGGCTTCAGGCCCGACACCCGGCTGCAGGATCAGATGCAGGCGCTGGAGCGCCGCCTGTCGCAAGTGGCCGAGGAGATCGGCGCGCTGGACAGCGCCGCTGCGCTCGCCGCCGTCGAGGGACGGCTGGTGACCCTGGCCCAGGCCGTGGACGTGCTCAGCCGGCAGATCCGGCCGGGCGATGCCGCCGTGCAGGCCCAGTTTTCCGCGCTTGACCAGCGGCTCGACGAAATCACCCGCGCCATCGTTGCCGGCGGACGCTCGGCCAGCGATGCCGCTGCCGTCTCGCGCGTGGAGGCCCGGCTAGGCGATCTCTCCCGCCAGATCGAGGCCATTCCCTCGCCGGCCGCCGAGCTGGCGGAGCGGATCGAGGATCTGGCCGCGCGCATGGATGCGCTCTCGCGCGAGGACGCCGCCGCCCGGCTGGAGGCGCGCCTCAACGCGCTGGCCGAGATGCTGCAGCGCGCAGAGGGCGAGCGCCGCGAGGGCGGCGCCAGCCAGGAGCGCGAGCTGAGCCGTCATCTGCTCGATATTTCCCGCAAGATCGACGCGCTCGAGGCCGGTGCCGGCCATGATGCCCTGGCCGACCGGCTGGACGGGCTGGCGCGCCGGATCGAGGCGCTGAACCATGCCACCGGCGAGGACGAGGCCCGCTTCGCCCGGCTCGAACAGCGCCTTGGCGGTCTTGCCGAGCGCATCGAGGCGGCGCAGGCGGCCCCTGTCGACGACGCCATGCTGCGCGGCCTGCATCAGCAGATCGCCGGCCTGTCCGATCTTCTGCGCAGCCCGCGCGACGCCGGCGGCCTGCCGGCGGAGATGGAAAGCCGCATGCATGCGCTGGAAGACTATCTGTCCACCAGCGACGAATATATCATCGAGGCCGCCCGCCAGGCGGCCGAAGCGGTGATGGACTCCTATGGTCGGGGCAATGGCGCACCGGTTGCCGGCGGCGACATGGCCGCCATCGCCGCCCTGGCCGACGATCTGAAGACGCTGGAGGATATGAGCCGCTCCAGCCAGGAGCAGACCGCCCGGACCTTCGAATCGCTGCATGAAACGCTGGTCGATATCGTCGGCAAGCTGGAACGGCTGGAGCAGCCGGCCGCTACCCTTCGCCCGCCCGAAATGCCGGCAGCCCGCGACGCGGCTGCCGCAAGCCCGCGAATCGATGCGCCCGTGTCGCGCGACAGCGGCGAGGCGCTGCCTGTGCTGGCGCTGCTGCGTGACGAGGCGGAGGCGCGCGAGAGCGAGACCGAGAGCGGACGTGCCGGCTTGATGTCCGGCCTTGCCCGCCGCTTTGCCGCGCGCAAGGCGGAGTCAACCGCCGCCCGGCCGATGCTGGACACGGCGCCTTCGCTCGATCCGGCCGACCTCATGGGCAAGGACGTCGCCAATGAGCTGCTGGAGCCCGGCTCCGGCGTGCCCGACGTCAAGACGATCCTCGCCCGCGTGCGGGCCGGCCAGCAGGCGCGCGGCCCCCAGGCGGAAGCCGAACGCGGCGAGACAACCGACTTCATCGCCGCCGCGCGCCGCGCCGCCCAACTCGCCGCCGAAGAGGTGCAGGGCCTGCCGCAGGATGCGCAGGGCCTGACGAAGGGCGGCCGTCTGGCGCGCCATCGCAAGCCGATCCTGATTGCCGTCGGCGCCATTCTCATGGCGATCCTCGCCTATCCGCTGGCCGGCGCCCTGATCGGCGGCGACAAGAGCACGCCCGTTCCCCCCGCCGTCATCGACGCGCCCAAACAGGCTGCGCCCGCCGCGCCGCAGGATGCTCCGGATGCCGCGCAAAAGGAGACGGCTCCGGCTGCGCCTTCGGATGGTGCCTCCTCGACCCTGTCTTCCCCCGAGACCCAAGCGCCCGCCGCCGCCACCCCGGATGGGACGGGCGAGGCCGGCGCCAACGCCCCGGATGCAGCCGCAGGACCCGCTCAAGCGGCCCGGGATCCGGCAGAGGGCGAGGCGACCGACAGCGCGCCGGTGACCTTCGGCCGCTCCGCGCCGGTCACGCCGGTGACGACGGTTGCGGTCACCCCGCCCGCCGCCGCTCAGGCAGATCAGCAGGCCGCCATCGAGGTGCCGGCCGAGATTGGCCCGCCGGCGCTGGCCGATGCCGCGCGCGCGGGCGACCCGCTCGCCTTCTTCCAGATCGGCGCGAATTATACGGACGGGCGCGGCGGCGTGGCGGTCGATCTCGCCAAGGCCGCGCAATGGTATCAGCGGGCCGCCGATGCCGGCTTCGCACCGGCGCAATATCGCCTGGGCAGTCTCTATGAAAAGGGCAGCGGCGTGCCGCAGGATTTTGCGAGGGCACGCACGCTCTATGAGGCGGCGGCCGAAAAGGGCAATGCCAATGCCATGCACAATCTCGCCGTGCTGATCGCCGGCGGCCGTGCCGGCACGCCGGATTTCGCCTCCGCTGCCGTCTGGTTCCAGAAGGCGGCCGAGCACGGCGTGCGCGACAGCCAGTTCAATCTCGCCATCCTCTATGCTCGCGGCAATGGCGTGCGCCAGGATCTGAAACAGTCCTGGGCGTGGTTCGACGCAGCCGCCGCGCAAGGCGATCCCGATGCGGCCCAGAAGCGCGACGACGTGGCCAAGGTGATGAAACCGGCCGACCTGGAAAGCGCTCGCGCCCAGGCCGCTGCCTTCAAGCCCGTGCCGCTGGACGCGACCGCCAACGAAGCGGTGGCGCCCGATGCCTGGCTCGGCAAGGCCCAGCCGACCGGCTCCGTCGACATGAAGAAGGCGATCCGCAACATCCAGGCGATCCTCAACAACAATGGTTTCGACGCCGGCCGCCCGGATGGCGAGATCGGCGCCAAGACCGTCTCCGCGATCAAGGCCTTCCAGACCTCGATCGGCCAGGCGCCGACCGGCCAGATCACCGACCAGCTGGTGCACGAGCTGCTCAAGCGCAACGCCCGCCAGGGATGATTGCATCGCGCCGCGTCGGCGTTGGATGCAGCGCAGGCAGCCGATCCGGCATGACGGGCGGCGGGGCGGAGCGATCTCACGCCATTTTCGTCGCTTCCATCTTGCGCGCGGCGGGCCGACGCGGCATCAGACGATGAGAGGCCTGTCCGCTCCGGCGGGCAGGCCATCTCCGGCGGCCTGCAACGGCCGGCCCTGATAAACCTAGAGCATCGGACCGAAAAGTGGGAACCGGTTTTCGGAAAAATCCGATGCAAAAACAAAAAAATTAGAGCATCGGACTGCGTGCGATTTTCAGTCTGATGCTCTAAGGCGGACGGCGCGCCCAAACGCCGGGAGATCGCCGGGCCGGCCTGTGGCAGCCGGCGGCGGTCGTCATCTGGATCGGATGCGTGGCGTGACCGTTTATCTTCCCATCGCCGAACTGTCGGTCAATATCCTGATCATCCTGGGAATGGGCGCGGCCGTCGGCTTTCTTTCGGGCATGTTCGGCGTCGGCGGCGGGTTTCTCATCACGCCGCTTCTGATCTTCTACAACATCCCGCCCGTGGTTGCGGTGGCCACCGGCGCCAACCAGGTGGTGGCCTCCTCGATCTCCGGCGCCATCACCCATTTCCGCCGGGGAACGATTGATATCAAGCTCGGCACGGTGCTCCTGTGCGGCGGTCTGGCGGGGGCGTCTGCCGGCATCTGGATCTTCGCGCTGCTGCGCCGCATCGGTCAGCTCGATCTCGTCATTTCGCTTGCCTATGTCATCCTGCTCGGCACGGTCGGCGGGCTGATGCTGGCCGAAAGCCTGCGCGCGCTGCGCCGAGCGGCGCGCAACGAGCCGATGCCGCTGCGCCGGCCCGGCCATCACAACTGGGTGCACCGGCTGCCGCTGAAGATGCGGTTCAAGAAGTCGAAGATCTATCTAAGCGTGCTGCCGGTGATCGCGCTCGGCTTCTGTATCGGCGTGCTCACCTCGGTCATGGGGGTCGGCGGCGGCTTCATCATGGTGCCGGCCATGATCTATCTCCTGCGCATTCCCACCAATGTCGTGGTCGGCACGTCGCTGTTCCAGATCATCTTTGTCTCCGCCTATACCGTCATCATCCAGGCGACGGCCAATTATACCGTCGATATCGTGCTGGCCTTCTTTCTGATGATCGCCGGCGTGGTCGGCGCGCAATATGGGGTGCGCGTGGGCCAGAAGCTGCGCGGCGAGCAATTGCGCGCGCTGCTGGCGCTCTTGGTTCTCGCGGTCGGCATCCGCCTGGCCGTGGAACTTGTCATTCCGCCGGCGGAAATCTACTCGATCGTTTCGGGAGCGGCGAGCTACTGATGCGCCACGCTCTTCTCCTCCTCGCCGCGCTCCTGCCGCCGCTCCTCTTGGCCTCGGCTGCGGCCCAGGCTCAGGCCCTTCCGCCCGTCGTGCCGATCACCGGCGGCGTGCCGTCGGGCGGCGCCGGGCCGATGATCTCGGCCGACGACACGCCGCCCCCGGAGCCGACGGAAAATCTCGACATCGGCATATCGACAGAAGAGATCGCGATCACCTCGGATTTTCGCGGCGCGGATCTGACGATCTTCGGCGCCATCGACGGCTTCAATCCCCGCCTGCTCGCCCAGGGCAAGTATGACATCGTCGTGGCGCTGGAAGGGCCGAAGGAGAATGCCACCGTCAGGCGCAAGGAGCGCGTCTTCGGCATCTGGATCAACCGTCATTCCATAACCTTCGAATCGGTGCCGCAATCCTATTCGCTGTCGAGCACCCGGCCGGTCGAGGTGATTGCGCCCGCCGACCAGATCAACAATATCGGCATTGGCGTCGATCACATGCGGCTGGAGCCGGTCGGCTTCCTTGGCGATGGCAGCAATGTCGGCGCCTTTCGCGATGCCTTCCGCCGGCTGAAGGAGGCCTCGGGCATCTACCAGCGCGATCCCGGCGGCGTGCAGTTCATCAGCGCCAGCCTGTTTCGCGCCACCGTGCGCCTGCCGGCCAATGTACCCAATGGCGTCCACATCGTGCGCGCCTATCTCTTCCGCGATGGCACGTTCGTCTCTGCCCGCGCGCTGCAGCTGCGGGTGGTCAAGACCGGCCTCGAACAGGCCATCACCCAGGCCGCGCATCAGCAACCCTTCTTCTACGGGATCTTCGCCGTGCTGCTCGCCGTCGTCACTGGCTGGATCGCCAGCGTCGTCTTCCGTCGCGACTGACCGGGCTGCGGGCCGGACGCATCAAATCGATTCCGGTTCGCATCGAGATGCAGTAAGGGAGGGCACCCGAAACCCGGCCCTATCAGGGCCAGCAGAGGAACCCGTTCATGAAGCCGATCTTCGTCCAGCTGCAATGCGCCCCCGGCAAGACCTATGAGGTGGCCGATGCGATCTACCGCAAGGAGATCGTCTCGGAAATGTATTCGACCAGCGGCGATTACGACCTCCTGATCAAGATCTATGTCGGGGAGGGGCAGGATATCGGCAAGTTCGTCAACGACAATATCGCGCTGGTGCCGGGCGTGCAGCGCTCGCTGACCACGCTGACCTTCAACGCGTTCTAGAGCATCGGACCGAAAAGTGGGAACCGGTTTTCGGAAAAATCCGATGCAAAAACAAAAAATTATAGCATCAGACTGCGTGCGGTTTTCAGTCTGATGCTCTAGCGTATTCGACTGAAAATCCTGCGCAATCCGGTGCAAAAAGCCGGAGACGCGGGCCAGTTCCGGTTTGCTGCCCGCTTTTCCCACGCTCGAAAGGGTCGCCCAAGACCATGCTGATGTTCCGCCGTCACCTCCTGCCCTGGCTCAAGGTGCTTCTGTGCCAGGGGCTGGCGCTGGCGATCGTGCTGGCCCTGTTGCCCATGCTGCCGGAGGGCTGGCGCTTCGGCCCGGGCTGGGTGCTGCTGTTCGAGGGCGCTCTGGCCGCGCTTATCGGCCTCGTGCTGCGCCTGCCGCGCATCTTCCTGCCGATCCAGCTCTTTCTGCCGCTGCTCGTGCTCTATTCCGATGCGCTGCCGGGCTGGGCCTATCTCGTGGCCTTTCTTCTCTGCCTGCTGCTCTACTGGAACAGCGCCACCGAGCAGGTGCCGCTCTACCTGACCAATGGCCGCACGGCGGCAGCCCTTGCCGCGCTCGCGCGCGAGCGCGGGGCGCGCAGCCTCGCCGATCTCGGCAGCGGGCTGGGCGATGTGGTGGTTCGCGTGGCGCGCGCCTGTCCGGACGTTGCGGTGGCCGGCATCGAGACCGCGCCGCTCGCCTTCGCCCTGTCGCGCCTGCGCGTGGCGCTTGCGCGCGCCGGCAATGCCCGCATCCATTACCGCAGCCTGTGGGACGAGGATCTCGCGGCCTATGATCTCGTCTATTGTTTCCTGTCGCCCGTGCCCATGCCCAGGCTCTACGAGAAGGCGCTCCGCGAGATGCGGCCGGGCACGCTGCTGGTCTCCAACAGCTTCATCGTGCCCGATGTCGCGCCCGAGCGGGTGATCGAGGTGGAGGACGGCCGCCGGACCCGGCTGCACGTCTATCGCATGCGGGGATAACCCCCACATGCAGGGCCAAAACCACGGGTCGCAGCGTCATGTTTCGGTCATAAGCAGTCTCTAAATCAAAGCCGGCAAGCGGCATTGGCTGCGCCGGCTGGCGCCGGGCGCACCCTGAACGAGGCGCCCGGGCGGCCGGTGCGCCGCCTGCCGCTCTGCGCGACCGTGAAGGATGAACCCGCCATGCCGATCCGCTCCCGTCTGACTGTTTCCGCCCGCTTCTCGAGCGCTTTTGTTGCCCTTAGCCTCTGTGCCGCGACGGCCCTGCCCATCACGGCCCTGTCGAGCGCGGCGCATGCCGCCGATGGCCTGGTCAGCGACAAGATGATCCTGCTGATGCGCCATGGCGTGCGCCCGCAGACCGACAGCAAGGAGCTGGCCAAGCTCTCGCCGAAGGCTTGGCCGACATGGGATGTGGCCGATGGCCAGCTGACGGCGCATGGCATCCAGGCGGTGAAAGCGCTGGCGCCGTGGCAGCGTGGCATGCTCGCCGCCAAAGGGCTGGTGCCCGCCGAAGGTTGCCCCGTGCAGGGCACGGTCTTCGGCTGGGCCAATCGCTCGGTCCAGCGCACCATCGATACCGGCAAGGTGCTGCTGACGACCATGTTTCCCGGCTGTGGCCTTGGTGTCGGCTATGCCACGATGGAAGGGCCGGATCCGCTCTACGATGCCTCCGAAACCGAACTCGGCGCAATCGATGTCGATCAGGCGAAAGAAGCGATCCTCAAGGCTGCCGGCGGCAGTTTCGACGGGCTCAAGGCCCGCGCCGCTCCGCTTCTGAAGGAGCTCGACGCCATTCTCGGCTGCGAGACCGGCGCCAAGGGCTGCCCGCTCTCGGCGCAGGACTGGCAGATCGATGTGAAGGAGGGGGAGGGCGACAAGCCGGCCAGCGTCTCGCTCAAGGGCCCGCTCGCCAAGGCCGGGACCCTGGTGCAGGTCTTCCTGCTGCAATATGCCAATGGCTTCCCGGCCGATCAGGTCGCTTTCGGCAAGGCCTCCACCGCCGCCGACATCATCCGCCTTTCCGAACTGCGCCAGCTCAAATATGACGTCGGCAACCGCGTGCCCTATCTCGCCGCCCGCGATGCCTCGAATTTCCTCAACCAGATCCTGATCGCGCTCGCCATCGATCCCACACGGGACGAGACGGCCGGCGGCCCGCCCAATGCGAAGGTGCTCCTGTTCATGGGCAGCGACACGCAGCAGGCGGAAATCGCCGCCATTCTCGGCCTGCACTGGCACATCCCGCCCTATCTCGACGACGAGACCCCGCCGACCGGCGCGCTCAGCTTCGAGCGGCTGCATGATGCTGAGGGCAAGGCCTATGTGCGCCTCGGCTTCACCGCGCCCTCGCTCGACCAGATCCGCACGGCCGGGCCGATCGATGCCGCCCATCCGCCGATCCAGGCCATCTCCGCCGTGCCGGGCTGCGAGGCCGAGACGGTGGAGGGCGCCTGCCCGCTGGAGACCTTTCTGACGCTTTCCCGCCCGAAGCTGGATATGACGGCGGTCGCGCCCTACGCCTATGAGTAAGAGCGGGTGTCGCTGGCGGTCACCTATGGGGTCCTATCATCGACACGCGGTATAAGCGCCGACGACCAGCCTGCCATCAGCCGGCGAGGCTGTCGTAGCGCACGGAATAGACCCGGTCGCGGCCGAGCAGATGGGCGGTCAGGCGGCGGCGGTCGAACAGGCCGCGCATGGTCTTGTGATCGAGATCGAGCCCGCCCGCCAGCGTGCCGAAGGCCGGCATGATCAGCCGCTGGCCATCGCTGGCGAAACAGGGCCGGCGCACCGTGCCGCCGCGGCGGGTGACGGAGGCTGAGGGGTGGAGATGGCCGGCAATCTCGCCGGGGGCCTGCCCCGCGCTCGGCTCGTGGCGGAAGGTCAGGCCATCGAGATGCAGCACGCTGGCGACCACGCCGGGCAGATCGGCCACGCCGTCGGGATCGTGGTTTCCGAGAATGAAGATGAACTCCCGCCCGCGCATCATGCCGTCGAGCTGCTCGCGGAAATGCGTCGGCATCATGGCCGCGCCGCGCCGGTCGTGGAAGGTATCGCCGAGGCTCAGCACATGCTTGGGATCGTGGCGGGCGATCACCTGTTCCAGCCGGGCAAGCTGCGCCAGCGTGTCATAGGGCGGCAGCAGGCTGCCGCGCCGGGCAAAGGCCGCGCCGCGCTCCAGATGCAGGTCGGAAACGATCAGCATCGCCTGCGCCGGCAGGAACAAGGCGCCCGAGGGATCGCAGAGCGCCTCCACGCCTTGGATGAGAATGCGTTCGAAAAGCGGGACCGGCCCGTTGAGGCCGGGAGCTTGCGGGGCGGGGCCCGCGGAGGAAAAGGGCATGCGCGTTTTCAGTCTCACCGTTCGAAAGGGTGGCGCGGCCTGGCCGGCATGCCCTGTTCCTGTCCGCCGCGCCCTCATCCCTCGGCCATCGCCTGCGTCAGCAGGTCATCCTCGGCGGCCTCCGCCAGCAGCAGGTCCTGCCCATGGCCGCCGGGCACGGCCTCGCGGCCGATTTCCAGCATGACCGGCACGGCCAGAGGCGAAACGCGATCGAGCGGCCGGTGGATGATGTGGCGCTTGATTCGTCTCAGCATATCGCCAAGCCGGCCAATATCCAAAAGCCCTGTTGCCGCATCCTCGCGCGTGGCCTGCAGCAGGATGTGGTCCGGCTCATGGCTGCGCAGCACGTCGTAGATCAGGTCGCTGGAGACCGTCATCTGTCGTCCCGTCTTCTCCCGGCCGGGATGGCGCTGCTCGATCAGGCCGGAGATGATGGCGCAATTGCGGAAGGTGCGCTTGAGGAGAAAGCTCTCGTCCAGCCAGGCCTCCAGATCGTCGCCCAGCATGTCCTCGTCGAACAGCGCCTCCAGCGAGGGCCGCTCGCGGGCAAAGGCAAGGCCCAGATCCTCCACCGCCCAGATCGCCAGGGAATAGTCTGTGGCGACGAAGCCCATGGGCCTCAAGCCCGTGCGGTCCATCCGCCGGGTCAAGAGCATGCCGAGCGTCTGATGCGCCAGCCGCCCCTCGAAGGCATAGGAGACCATGAAGAAGCGGTTGCCGCGCGGGAAGGTCTCGATCAAGAGCTCGTCTTCCGCCGGCAGCATCGACAGGTCGTTTTGCAGCGCCAGCCAGTCGCGCACCTGGTCGGGCAAGGCATGGTGCGCAGAAGGGTCGGCCAGCATGCGCCGCACCTGCGCCGCCAGATAGGTGGAGAGCGGGAACTTGCCGCCGGCGTAAGCGGGAACTTTCGGATCCAGTGCGTAGCCCTGGCTCACCAGGCATTCGCTTTCGCGGATGCCCTCGAAGCGCAGCACCTTGCCCGAGAAGAGGAAGGTGTCGCCGGGCGAGAGCATTTCGAGGAAGAACTCCTCCACCTTGCCGAGCGACATTCCGCCGCGCCCGAGCCGGCCGCGCGTGTTCTTCGAGACCAGGCGGACATTCAGCATGGGCGATTCGATGATCGTGCCGATGTTCAGCCGATATTGCTGGGCGACCGCCGGATTGGAGACGCGCCAGCGCCCGTCTTCCATCTTGCGGATGCGGGCGTAGCGCTCATAGACCCTGAGCGCATAGCCGCCTGTCGCCACGAAATCGACGATGCGCTCGAAGGTCTCCCAGTCGAGGGCGGCATAGGGCGCGGCGCTGGTGATCTCCTCGTAGAGCGCCAGCGGGTGAAAGGGCGCGGCGCAGGCCATGCCGAGCACGTGCTGGGCCAGCACGTCCAGCGACCCGCGCCCGACGGGCGGCGTGTCCTGCGCGCCGAGATAGTTGGCATCCAGCGCCGCCTGGCATTCCATCACCTCGAAGCGGTTGGCCGGCACCAGGATCGCCCGGCTCGGCTCGTCCATGCGGTGATTGGCGCGGCCGATGCGCTGGGCGAGCCGGCTCGCGCCCTTAGGCGCGCCGACATGGATGACGAGATCGACGTCGCCCCAGTCGATGCCGAGATCGAGCGTGGAGGTGGCGACGACGGCGCGCAGCCGGTTTTCCGCCATGGCCGCCTCCACCTTGCGCCGCTGGCCGACATCGAGCGAGCCGTGATGCAGGGCGATCGGCAGATTGTCGTCATTGATGGTCCACAGCGCCTGGAACAGCCGCTCGGCCTGGCTGCGGGTGTTGACGAAGAGCAGGGTTGTGCGGTGGCGCTTCAGCGCTTCATAGACCTCGGCCATGGCATATTCGGCCCGATGGCCGGCCCAGGGCACGCGCGCGTCGGTGTTCAGGATCGAGATCTCGGGCCGCGCGCCGCCCTCGATCTTCACCAGCCCGGCATGGCGCGCCGCGCCGGGCGCTTGAGCGACCAGCCAGCGCTGCAGCTCCATCGGCTCGGCCACTGTCGCCGACAGGCCGATGGCGCGCATCTCGGGCGCCAACAGGCGCAGCCGGGCAAGCCCCAGCGACAGGAGATGGCCGCGCTTGGAGGTGACCAGCGAATGCAGCTCGTCGAAGATGACAAAGCGCAAGTCCTTAAAGAAGCGCTCGGCCTCGCCATTGGCCAGAAGCAGGGCCAGCTGCTCCGGCGTGGTCAGGAGAATGTCAGGCGGATTGACCCGTTGGCGCTGGCGCTTGCCCTGCGGCGTGTCGCCGGTGCGGTTCTCGATGCGGATCGGCAGGCCCATTTCGGTGACGGGCACGGTCAGATTGCGCTCGATATCCACCGCCAGCGCCTTGAGCGGGGAAATGTAGAGCGTGTGGATGCCGGAAAAGCCGGAGCCAGGCGGAAGGCGGCCACGCCGGGTGAGCGACACCAGCGCGGGGAGGAAGCCGGCCAGCGTCTTGCCCGCGCCGGTCGGCGCGATCAGCAGCATGTCCTCGCCGGCCTCGACACGGGAGAGAAGCGCCAGCTGATGCGGCCGCGGCTGCCAGCCCTTGGCCGCAAACCAGCGCAGGAAGGGAGCGGGCAGCAGGTCCGGCCTGTCGATCGTCCTGTCCACTGCCTGTCCTTCCTCCGGCGCCCCTGCGCGCCCCATCCTGCCGGGCCGATGCGACCGCCTGCCTTCTCAACGAAAATAGGTCGTCCTCAAATGAAGTTGAAGGGCGGGCAAGGTCGAAGGGCAGGAATGGGGAGGGATGCACCGGCCGAGGCCCGGATCAGGCGAAGCGGGCCGGCGCGAAAGGGGCAGGATCGGCAAAGGGCGTCTCGCCTGTTATCAGCTCGGCCAGCAGCCGGCCGCTGGCGGGGCCCAGCGTCAGCCCGTGATGGGCATGGCCGAAGTCGCACCAGAGACCGGGCTGGCCCGGCACCGGCCCGATCAGCGGCTTCATGTCCGGCAGGCAGGGGCGCAGGCCCATCCAGGGCGCGGCCTCCACCGGGGCCCCAAGCGGCAGCAGGCCACGCGCTGCTGCCTCGCAGGCCTGAAGCTGCGCCGGATTGGCCGGGCTGTCGGCGGCGGCGAATTCGATGCCCGTCGTCAGCCGCAACCCCTGGCGCATCGGCGCCAGCACATAGCCGGCATCCTCGTCCACCACAGGGCGGCCGGGCAGGGCGCCCTCGGCCTGGGCATAGTGGCGGTGATAGCCGCGCTTGACCGCCATGGGCACGCTGAGCCCGAAGCGGGACACCAGCGCAGCCGATTGCGGCCCGAGCGCGATGACGGCTTCGCGCGCCGTCACGGGGCCTTCCCCGGTTTCGACCCCCCAGCCGGTACCGTCGGCACGCAGGCTCTCCGCCTGCCCCGTCAGGATGCGGCCGCCTTTGTCACGAAACAGCGCGGCATAGGCCGTCGTCAGCGCCAGAGGATCCTCCACCGTCAGGGGATCGCGCCAGTGAACCGCGCCGGCGATGCGTTCGGCGCCGCTGACAAAGGCCGGCTCCAGCGCGAGGAAGGCCGCACGGTCGAGAATGTCCACCGACAGGCCGTGCGAGGTCCGGAAGCCTTCGCCCTCGCGCGCCGCCGCCGCAAAGCCCTTCTCGCTCTTGTAGAGCGAGA
Organism: Xaviernesmea rhizosphaerae; assembly: GCF_001938945.1. Taxonomy (GTDB): domain Bacteria; phylum Pseudomonadota; class Alphaproteobacteria; order Rhizobiales; family Rhizobiaceae; genus Xaviernesmea; species Xaviernesmea rhizosphaerae. The sequence continues at coordinate 62,641 of NZ_MKIO01000040.1, read as the reverse complement.
TCCAGCCGCCCGGGCGCATCAGCCCTTCAGCGCCCGCTTGCGCGCTGAGCGCCTGGTGCTCGGCAATCGAGGCCTCGATCAGCGGCAGCAGCGCCGCGGCGGAAGCCTCGAGCGGCGCCGGCGCGGAGGCGCGCCAGTAGCGCAGCAGGAAGGGGGCGATGCGGGCCAGGAATTTCGGGTCATAGCGAACATCCGAGCGCCGGTTCAGCCCATAGGCGAACAGGGCGGACAGCTTGCGCGGAAAGGCGTAGGGCACCACGGAGGAGCGTTCGATCAGCCCGGCATTGCCATAGCTGGTGCCGGTTCCCGGCTGGGCGCGGTCGATCAGCGCTATCGTGCGGCCGCGCGCCTGCAGATGAAGCGCGGCGCTGACGCCGACAATACCGCCACCGAGAACGAGACAATCGAAGCCCATGAAAAATACCCGAAGTCCTCTTGCCCGAAACCCGCCGGCTTTTCCCGGCAAGGTAAAACCAGCGGCATCCGGCCTTTTGCGCACAGATCTCCCGACCTCGACGGGCGCGGAAAAAGCCAGTGCAGCCTGTTCAAAATTTCAACGGCGTCGCGCTTGCGCCTCCACGCAGGGGCTGCGCTGACGCGGGGCGATGCCTGGGCCGGCAGGACGGCGCTTGCTGCCGTCCTATGCCGATGCCCGCCCGCGCCAAGGGCGTCATGACCTTCGGCGCGGGCAGAATCGAGGATCAATAGATGTCGAAGGGGAAATATTTGCGGGTGATCTTGGTGTAGGTGCCGTCCTTGACGATCGCATCGATCGCCGCATTGAACTTCTCCTTCAGCGGATCGCCCTGGCGCAGGCCGATGCCGACCTCGGTCACCGTGTTGGGCACGTCGCCGAGCAGCTTGCAGCAGTCCTTGCCGGCCTTGTTCAGCCAGTCGACCAGCACGAACTTGTCGGTGATCATCGCGTCGAGCCGGCCGTTCTGCAGATCCGCCGTCGCCTCGTCATTGCTGGGGTAGAGCTTCACCTCGGCGCCCGCCTTGCCGAAGTGATCCTCGGCATAATCGGCCTGGGTGGTGGAGCCCTGTGCGCCGATGGTCTTGCCCTTCATCGCCTCCGGCGTCACCGCCGTGATCTTGCTGTCCTTGGGAACGCCGATGGAGAGCGGCTGGACGTAATATTTGTTCGAGAAGTCGATCTTCTTCTTGCGTTCCTCGGTGATCGACATCGAGGCGACGATGGCGTCGAATTTCTTGGCCGTCAGCGCCGGGATCATGCCATCCCATTCCTGCTGGACGATGGTGCACTTGGCCTTCATCTCCTCGCAGAGCGCCTTGGCGATATCCACATCCAGACCCTTCAGGCTGCCGTCGGTATCGATATAGTTGAAGGGCGGATAGGCGCCCTCGGTGGCGATGCGGATCGTGTCTTCGGCTTGGGCAAGCTGGGTTGCGGCCAGAAGCACGGCCGCGGCCATCAGGATCGTTTTCACGCGCATTCCCCTTTTTTCTTCGGCCCGCTGCGGCGGGCGGCGCGGGCAGATTATCGCAGTCACGGGATGGTACAAGCATGTCCTTGCACTGCGGCAGCATGTCGCCACAGCGGCGCTCAGGCCCAGTACTTCAGGCCCCCCGCTTCAGACCCGTCTGAGGTCTGGCCATCTGGTCCACCCGCGCCTTTTCCAGGAGAAACCGCTCGGAGCGCTTGTGTGCGCCCTTGGCCGTCCAGAGGCTGGCCTGCGGATCGTAATCCAGGCTGATCAGATCGTCCGGCAGCGCGCCGACGCTGTCGCGCGCGAACCGCCGTCCGCTCTTCAGCAGGTAGTGCGGCACGATCTGGTCGAGGTGATAGGCCGGATTGCGGGCAAGTCCTTTGAGAAGCGCGCGAGCGAAGCGCTGGCTGAAGGCGCGGGCCGCGGGCGTGCCCTGGTAATAGACGGCATTGGCGAGGATCTTCTGCCAGGGCTTTGTCTTGTCCGGGCGGAAGTTGAAGGCCACGTCGCAGGTCAGCCCGGCCAGCCGCTCCCAGGGCGAGCGGCGGGCGAGCGTGTCGATGTCGAGGATCAGCAGCCGCGCGACGCCGCGATCGAGAAGCTCGCTGGCAGCGATGAATCGGGCGGCATTGTAGTAGATGTTCAACCGGCGCGGCAGGTCGAGGCCGGTCAGGCGGTCGATCGTCAGGCTCAGGGCGATGTCGGGATAGTCCCGCCGCAGGCGCGCGACCTCGGCCAGCACCTCCGGGCCAGGCTGGAAAAGATGGAGATGGACGAAGAAGCTCTGTCGCAGAAGCGCCAGAGAGCGGATGAAGGAGGCGCCATAGCGCTGGAAATAGGCCTCGTCGCCGGCCACCAGGATCACGTCCTCGCCGTGCAGGTCGTGCGGACAATCGATCTCCAGCGCGGCATTGTAGCGCGCCAGACGCTCGGCGCCGGAGCAGGGAGACAGCGAGACGGACAGCGCATCGACGGACAGGATCGCCCGCCACAGGAGCGAATGCCGCTTCTTCCGGATAGGGCCGACCTCGAAGGGGCTGGGTGTGGCGGATGTCATCGTGTCGGAACCGGAGCGGCGAATGAAGACGGGGCACAGCGAATGCCCACATGCCGCGAACCCTGTTCACGAAAATGCCCGGGTACTCGCCGCGAGGGCGACGCAGGCCGTCCTTCGAGGCGATGACATGGGAAGAGATTGCGGAGTTTTTCGGGCGCAGCTTTTCCGGCCTGTATCCCCTGTCGCACAAGTATCGAAAAGGGCGTTTTGTTGCACCGCCGCGAAAGAACCAGGAATAGATGAGGAGGGGTGGCCGTGGCGGTGCGTTGGCGTCCACGCCCCGAAAGTCAGGACCACCGAAAAAAGTGACCCTGCACGTCCGGCAAGACTCGCTGCTGCTACCGGCAGGCGGATAGATAGTGCCCAGATCAGCCTTAAGATTTCTGCTGCGACTGGATCGGATTCGGTTAGTCTAAGATTACAGTGCGATATAGCGGTCGGAGCGGTGATTGATCGCCACGAAGAGGTTGAGAACCACGGCGCCCAGCACGGAATAAAGCACGGTCTGGGGCGAGGTAACGAAGAAGGCGGCGGCCAGCACGCCCATATCGATGACCAGCTGGACGAAGCCGGCGCGAATGCCGAAGCGTTCCTGCATCCAGATGCCAAGAATGCCGACGCCGCCGAGGCTGGCGCGATGGCGGTAAAGCGCCAGCAGGCCATAGCCCAGAAGCAGGCCGCCGGTCAGCGCGCCCCAGGCCGGCTGCATGCCGGCAATGGTGAAGAAGCGCGTCTGCAGATCGGATAGGACGGCGGTAAGCCCGATGGCGACGAAGGTCTTGATGGTGAAGGCGAGGCCGAGGCGCTTCAGCGACAGGTAGAAGAACGGCAGGTTCAGCAGGAAGAAGGCCAGGCCGAAATTGATGCCGAGCGCATAATGCAGGAGGAAGGCGACGCCGGCGGTGCTGCCGGTCAGAAGCCCGGCGCTCGCCAGCATGTAGAGGCCCAGCGCCGCCACGAGGCTGCCGGTGAAAATCCCCTGAATATCTTCGATCGGCGTGTGCCGGCCGGCGCTCGAGTTCCAGAAGCCAAGCGTGCTCATCAGCTGTGCCATCGTCATGTCTCCAGGGCATGGCGCACCGGCGCGCAGACGCACGCGGCAGGCCGGAACAAGAGGATCGGAAAAGGGAATGGGGCCTGAGATCCGTCCCCATCGCCGGGCCGCCATCTCATCAACCTGTCAAGACTATCAGGCTTTTACGGCGTTTTCGCAAGCGCAATATGGAAGGAATGCTGACCTAATCGAAGATCGCAAGAATCCGTCGCTCAGGCGGTTTTCGACGCAAGAAACAGAATGCCCTGCACCTCCTGCGCGCCATCTTTGCGAATGCCCGTGCGCATGTCCTGAAGGATGGCAAAGCCCGCATCGGCCGCCGTCGCCCGAACATAGGCCTCCCGATGGGCAAACCGCAGCGAAGGCCTGAGCACCACGCCTTCGCGCGGGCCGGGCGCGGCCGGCACGGCATCGGCATCTTCCACGGAAAAGGCGAAGTGGCCGCCGGGCCGCAGCAGCGCGGACGCGAGCGTGAAGGCAGGCGCGAGATCGCCGAGATACATCAGCACATCGGCCGCCGCCGCGAGATCGGCGCGCGACGGTGCGAGGTCGTCTGCGAACAGGCCGGAATGGGCCGGCGGTTGTGTCAGGTCGGCCTGGCCCAGATGATCGTAGAGCGCCTTGGCACGCGCCTTGGCCAGCATGTTGGCGGAAAGGTCGAAGCCTTCCAGCCGCGTGGCCTCTGCGCGGATCTCCGCGCCGAACAGGCCGGTACCGCAGCCGAGATCGACCACGCAGCCGAGCGCGCCCTTCAGCTGCGCCGCCACCAGCCGGGCGAGCTTCTGCGGCACGCTGTAGCCAAGGCGCTCGACCAGGGCGGCATCGAAGCGGTCGGCATAATCGTCGAAGAGCTGGGCGACATAGGCGCTGGGCGGCTGGGCCGGCGCCGGCGCCGCGCCGAGCATGGCCCGCTTCAGCCCCGCGCCGAACACATCCTCGGGCGAGAGCGCCAGCACCCGCTCCAGCGCTGCCGCCGCCGCATCCCGCGCGCCGGCTTTTTCCGCATAATCCGCCAGCCGAAACCAGCCGGCCGCCCAGTCCGGCGCCAGCTCCAGCGCCTGGCGCATGAGATCGGCGGCACCCTCGGCATCGCCGCTCTCGGCCAGCATGGCGGCATATTCCGCGCGGCGGTCGGCCAGAAGATCGCCTGAGGTCAGCGAGGCGGCATGAAGGCTCATGGGGTCGGGCTCCGTCTTCGGGGATGCACGTTGTCAAGGATGCGGGCAGAGGCTGATAGCGCAGGCCGGCGCGGCAGGAAATCGCTTTCTGCCGGTTCTGCCGCAGCGGAGATCGCCGTGCCGCCGGAGATCGCCCCGCAATTGAAGCAGGGCCGCAGGCAAAACTTGCGCCATGGTCGAAGAAAAGCCCAACTCACGCGGCATCGCCGCGTCATGCCCGCGTCAGCCTGCGCTGTTATCCATCGACAGCCCGGGCCTTATCCCTGATCGCGGCGCGGGCAGGCTTTTGTCGTGAAAGGACGAAGAAAAACAGATGAGCGACGGTGTGAACCGGTTCCTGGGCGATTCGCCGCTGCGCGTGGTCGTGAAGCTGTTGGTGGTCTCGCTGGTCGTCGGCTTTCTGATGAAGGTCTTCGGCTGGACGCCTTTCGGCATTCTCCACACGATCGAGGACTTCCTGCGCGATCTCTGGCGCCAGGGTTTTGCCGCGCTGGGCGCCTTCGGCGATTATCTGCTTCTGGGCGGCGCGGTCGTCCTGCCCGCCTTCCTGATCATCCGCCTGTTGAGCCTTCGCCGTTGATGCCTGTTCTTCCGCCTGATGCCGACCGCCGTGCGGCCGCGCGCCGCGGCTTCCTCTCCCTGGCCGCCGTCAGCGGCCTTGCATTTCTGGCAAGCTGCGCCGGCAAGCCGGTGCCGGTCGCCCCGGGCGTCGGCCGGGACGAGACCGATGCCGTTCTCGGCGCGCTGAACCAGCTGCGCAAGGACAAGGGCCTGTCGCCGCTGTCGCGCGATCCCGCGGCCGTCGAGGCCGCGCGTTACCAAGCGGCGCGCATGGCCAAGGCCGGCAAGATGGCGCATCTGCTGTCCATCTCCGACAGCTTTCTCGACCGGATGAAGGGCGGCAGCGTCCGCCTTCCGGCCGCCGAGAACATCGCCGCCGGCCAGAAGGATGCAGCTGCCGCCTATCAGGCCTGGCTCCATTCGCCCAAGCATCTGGAGAACATGCTCGGCGCGCATTATACCGGGCTAGGCGTGGCCATGGTCGCCAATCCCGCCACGGGCAACCGTCCCTATTGGGCCATGGTCCTGTCGTCAGGCTGATTTCCTTCCATACGTGACGATGTTGCGAATCGCCTCTTGACGAAGGGGTATCGTTCGCGGAATGTTCTACCCGCCGGACGCGTGATGCCGGCTGATCGAGCATCGGGACTGCCTTCATGATCGCCGCCGCGCCGCCTTCGCCGGAGAGACAGACCGACCGGAGCAACGGGGGCGCCTTCACCGTCAGCCATCGCCTCGTCCTGTCGATCGCCGTACCCATGACGCTCGGCTTCCTGACGACGCCGCTGCTCGGCCTGGTCGATACCGGCGTCATCGGCCGGCTGGGCGAAGCACGATTGCTGGCCGGACTTGCCGTCGGCGCCATTCTGTTCGACCTGATCTTCACCACCTTCAATTTCCTGCGCTCGGCCACCACGGGGCTGGTGGCGCAGGCTTTCGGCCAGGGAAATCTGCGCGAGCAGCAGGCGATCTTCTGGCGTTCGCTCGCCATTGCGCTCGTCAGCGGCGTCGTGCTGGTCGCGCTGTCGCCACTGTTTCTCAAGGCCGGCCTCGCGGTGCTGCAGCCGGGCGATGACGTGGCCGAGGTCACCCGCGTCTATTTCTTCTACCGCATCCTCGCAGCCCCCGCGTCGCTCGCTAATTATGCGGTGCTCGGCTTTGTTCTCGGGCGCGGGCAGGGCACGCTCGGCCTTGTGCTGCAGACGCTGATCAACGGCACCAACATCGTGCTGTCGATCACGCTGGGCCTGGTTCTCGGCTGGGGCGTGGCCGGCGTAGCCTGCGCCACGGCCATCGGCGAGGCGGTCGGCGCTCTGGTGGGCGTCGCCCTGGTCATCAGGCGTTTCGACCGCGCCTATCGCCCGGCTTGGGCCGAGATCGTCGCGCGCGATCGGCTGATGGCGCTGTTCGCGCTCAATCGTGACATCATGATCCGTTCCTTCGTGCTCTTGGCCGCCTTCCTGGTGATGACGCGGCTGGGCACGGCGCAGGGCCCTGTCGTGCTGGCGGCCAATTCCCTGCTGATGACGATCTTCCTTCTCGCCGGCTATTATCTGGACGGGCTTGCCAATGCCGCCGAGCAGCTGACGGGCCGGGCCATCGGCGCGCGGTACCGGCCGGCTTTCGAGCGGGCGCTGAAGCTCACCGCGCTCTGGTCCTTCGGCCTGGCGCTGCTCACCACGCTCTTCTTCCTCCTGGTGGGGCAGGGGGTGATCGATGCGCTGACCACGGCCGAGGCCGTGCGCTTCGAGGCCTATCGCTATGTCCCCTGGGCGGCCCTGACGGCGCTCACCGGCGCGCTTGCCTTCCTGATGGACGGCGTCTTCATCGGCGCCACCTGGTCGCGCGACATGCGCAACATGATGCTGCTGGCCTTCGCTCTTTATGGGCTGGCGGCGGCGACTCTCGTGCCGGCCTTCGGCAATCACGGCCTCTGGGCCGCGCTCAACCTATTTCTGCTGGCGCGCGGGCTTCTGCTGCTTGCCCGCCTGCCAAAACGCGCCGCAGCGAGCTTCGCCGCCTGACGCGGGTATTGGTTAGAGCCCCTCGGCCGCCCAGAAGCTCGTCCTTGTGTCGCGGATATCGCGGATCGAGAAGAGCTGCTCGCGCGCGCACAGATGCGACAGATCGCTGATGATGTGGCCGGGCAGGCGGGGCCCGTGATAGACCATGCAGGAATAGAGCTGCACCAAGTCCGCGCCCGCGCGGATCTTCTCCGCCGCCGTCTCGCCGGAATTGACGCCGCCGACACCGATGATCGGCAGGGCCGGACCGACGCGCTGGCGCATCTTGGCCAGAACGATGGTGGAGCGGCGAAACAGCGGCTTGCCCGAGAGCCCGCCGGCTTCCTTCGCCTGCGCCGCGTCGGTCAGTCCGTCGCGCGACAGCGTGGTGTTGGAGACGATCAGCCCGTCGAGCGGATGGGCCAGCGCTTCGGCGGCGATGTCGTCGAGCCCTTCCTCGGTCAGGTCGGGCGCGATCTTCAGGAAGACCGGCACGCGCCGCTCGCCGGCTGCCTCGTCGCGCGCCGACAGCACCGCTTTGAGCAGCGTCGCCAGGCTTTCGCGGGCCTGCAGGTCGCGCAGGCCGGGTGTGTTGGGCGAGGAGATGTTGACGGTGAAATAGCGCGCCAGCGCGGCGAAGCGGCGGATGCCCAGAACGTAATCGCCGATCCGGTCGGCGCTGTCCTTGTTGGCGCCGATATTGACGCCGATCAGCGCATCGCGGCGGCAGTCCGAAAGCCGCGCGAAAGCGGCATCATGGCCCTCATTGTTGAAGCCGAGCCGGTTGATGACCGCCTCATCCTCCTTCAGCCGGAAGATGCGCGGCTTGTCATTGCCCGCCTGTGGGCGCGGCGTCAGCGTGCCGACCTCGGTAAAGCCGAAGCCGAGCTTGAGAATGGCTTCCGGTACCTCGGCATTCTTGTCATAGCCGGCCGCAAGACCGAGCGGATTGGGAAAGGACAGGCCGGCAATGGTCTGGCGCAGGCGCGGATCCGCGCGCACCGGCTTGGCGGGCACCAGCCCGGTCTTCAGCGCCGCGATCGACAGGCCATGGGCGGTCTCCGGATCGAAGCAGAACAGCGCGCGGCGGCCGGTGCGATCGATAAAGCGGTTCATCGGCTGGCCTCCTGGCCCGCGAGATCCTCGGGAAAGCGATGGCGACCATCCGGCCCCAGCGGCAGCGCGGCCTGCCAGCGCACGGCTGCGAGCGGCAGCGGTCCATAGAGATGCGGAAACAGCGCGCCCCCGCGCGAGGGCTCGAACACCAGCGCCTCGCCCAGGGCATCCGCATCGACCGCCACGAGAAGAAGGTCGCCCTGTCCGGCGAAATGGCGCGCCGCCGTCTCGGCCACCTGTTCAGCGGTCGAGAAGTGGATGAAGCCGTCGGAGAGATCCACCGGCGCCCCGTCGAAACGCCCCGTTGCCTCTGCCGCCTGCCACTGCGGCGCCGTCACGATCTTGTAGATCACGTCTGTCATGTCAGCCTGATTACCTCTTGCCGCCCGCGAATGAGGTCACGGAGTTTGCCCGTTCGCCTGCGGCATGCCTCAATTGTTGCGGATTGTCCATGAATTGCACGGGCAGGATGGCAACATCTGGGGAAAATCCGCGGGAGCGGTCGCTCCGTTCGACACGAGCGGGCGACAGTGTGCCGAAGCGAGACAGGCCTCAGGTCAAACAAGGAGAGCGGGATGACGCAGATGATTCGGGGACTGGCCGTCATGGTGCCGGCGCTGCTGATGGCTTTGCCGCTTCAGGCGGAAGAGCCTGCGGCGGGCCGCTACAGGATGGAGCGCGGCGAGCGCGGGCTGATCCGGCTGGATACCGCCACCGGCGAGGTCTCGCTCTGCCGTGAGAACGGCGAGACGGTCACCTGCCGCATGGCGGCCGACGAGCGCGCGGCCTTCGAGCGGGAGCTCGATGATCTGACGCGCCGGGTCGAGGCGTTGGAAAAGGCCGAGCGTCAGGCACCGCCGCCGCGTCCATCGGCAAATCTGCCGACGGATGCGGAGATTGACCGCAGCATCGGCATCATGGAAAGATGGATGCGCAGCTTTTTCGACATGGTCCAGTCGTTCGAGAACAGGTCGGGCGAGAACAGATCTGGTGAGAACAGGTCGGGCGCGCCGTCCGGGAGCGGGGAAGAGAGTGGTTCCCTGCCCGACAAGACGTGAGCACGGCCGGAACGACATCAGGCACTTTCGCGTCGTGATGCAGGCCATCGCAAGCGGCAGCGGTTTCGTCCGCTGTCGTCGGCGGGAAAACGCCGCCACGGCGTCCATCGATCCTGCAGGAGGACGATGCAGGCCTGCGCCCTTGAGGAGGCGGCGCGGCGGCCACAGCATCATCCGACCGGAGTGAATCGAGGGTCGATGAGGATGCTTCACGTAAAGAAGGNTCGATCCTGCAGGAGGACGATGCAGGCCTGCGCCCTTGAGGAGGCGGCGCGGCGGCCACAGCATCATCCGACCGGAGTGAATCGAGGGTCGATGAGGATGCTTCACGTAAAGAAGGCTTAGAGCATCGGACCGAAAAGTGGGAACCGGTTTTCGGAAAAATCCGATGCAAAAACAAAAAATTAGAGCATCGGACTGCGTGCGATTTTCAGTCTGATGCTCTAGCGCTCTAAAGGCTCGGGGAGGAGCAGGATGAGCATGACCACCATCACGGGACGCGCGGCACCGGCGCAAGCCGGACAAAGGACACAGGAACCGGCGCGAGCCGGGCAGATCGGACAGGAGCCGGCAGCGGCCGGGCAGGGAAGCGTGGCGGATGTCGGCGGCATCACCCTGATCATCGCCGATGACCACCCCCTGTTCCGCGGCGCGCTGGCCCAGGCGCTCGGCGCGGCCGGCGGTGGCGTCCTCATTCTCGAGGCAGGGGATTTCGATGCCACACGCCGCGTCGTCACGGCTCATCCCGAGGCCGATCTTCTGCTGCTCGATCTCACCATGCCCGGCGTTTCCGGCTTTTCCGGCCTGATGAGCCTGCGCATCGACCATCCGGCCCTGCCGGTCATGGTCGTCTCGGCCCATGACGACCCCGCCACCATCCAGCGCGCGCTCGATCTCGGCGCCTGCGGCTTCCTGTCGAAATCCTCAGGCATCGACGAGATCCGCGCCGGCATCGATACAGCGCTTGCGGGCGAGATCTACACCCCCGCCGGCTTCAGCCCCGGCCAGCAGCAGGATCCGGCCACCGTCCTGTTGTTGCAGCGTCTGCAATCGTTGACCCCGCAGCAGGCGCGGGTCCTCTCCATGCTGGCCGAGGGGCTGCTCAACAAGCAGATCGCCTATGAGCTCGGCGTGTCCGAGGCGACGATCAAGGCGCATGTCTCGGCCATTCTGCTCAAGCTGCATGTCGACAGCCGCACCCAGGCGGTCATCCATTACGGCCGGCTTCTCGGCGGCGCCGCCTGATCGAGGCTTGGTTTTCTTGCCTGCCTTATTCCGCCGCCTGCCGCTGCGGCGGCGCGAAGCGGGTGAGCCAGGCGCGCAGGGAAGCCGGGCGCACCGGCTTGTTGTGCAGCGTCACGCCGGCGGCTTCCACGGCGGTGCGCAGCTCCGGCGAGCGGTCGGCCGTCACCAGGAGAGCGGGCACGGGACGGGCAAGCTGCCTCTGGATGGCGGCGATGGCCTCGAGCCCCGTTCCCTCGTCCAGATGATAGTCAGCGATGACGATGTCGGGCCCTTCCTCTCGCAGCGCGGAACGACCCGACAGCCAGCCGGATGCCTCCGCCGCTGTTTCCACCCGGCAGCCCCAGCCGGAGAGCAGCGTGGCCATGCCGGCGAGAATCTGCGGTTCGTTGTCGATGCACAGCACCTTCAGCCCCAGAAGCGGCTGCAGCGGCGGCGCGGCCTCTACCGCAAGCGTCAGGGGCTCGGCAGGCTGGGCTGCGCGGGCGGCAAGCGGCATATGCACGCGAAAGCGCGTGCCGCGCCCCGGCAGGGAGTTCAGCGAAACCTCATGCGCGAGAACCCGAGCGATCCGGTCGACGATCGACAGGCCGAGGCCCAGCCCGCTCGCCGTGCGCGCGCCCTCCGTCAATCGGGTGAACTCCTTGAACACGGTGCGATATTTCGAGGCGGGAATGCCGATGCCGGAATCGAGCACCTGGATCACCGCCTCCGAGCCCCGCCGCTGCACGCCCACCAGCACCCGGCCGGAGGGCGTATATTTGATCGCGTTGGAAACGAGGTTCTGCACCAGACGGCGCAGGAGATTGGGGTCGCTGCGCACGGTCAGCGAGCTCGGCATCACCGTCAGCGTCAGGCCTTTCGCGCGGGCCTGCGGCTGGAAATCGGTCTCGATCCGCCGCAGGAATTCGCCGAGCGGCACCGGCTGCAGCCGGGGCTTCATCGCGCCTGTGTCGAGGCGGGAGAGATCCAGCACGGCGCCGAGGATCGCCTCCACCGATTCCAGCGCCGAATCGATGTTGCGCACCAGCTCGCGATCGGGCGAGGCGCCGAGCCGCTCGACCAGCGAGGAGGAATAGAGCCGGGCGGCGTTCAGCGGCTGCAGGATGTCGTGGCCCGCGGCGGCGAAGAAGCGGGTCTTGCCGATATTGGCATCCTCGGCCGATTGCCGCGCCTCCGCCAGCGCATGGTTGACGCGGGTGAGTTCCGCCGTGCGCTCGGCCACGCGGGCCTCCAGCGTTTCATTGGCCTGTTTCAGCGCGAGATCGGCCGCCACGCGGGCTGTAATGTCGCTATAGGTGGTGACGATGCCCCGGTCGGGCATGGCATTGCTGCGCAGCTCGATCATCCGCCGTCCGCCGCCTAACGTCAGGACGAAGGGCGTGTCCAGCCGCAGGAAGGCCTGGATGGTTGCCGTCTCCTCGCCGGCCGCCACATCGCCGCGCGCCGCCAGCAGGCCGACGATGTCGGCAAGCGGCATGCCGACCCGGCCGGCGCTTTCCGGCAGGTCGAGCAGCTCGCGGAAGCGGCGGTTCCACAGGCTCAGCTGGTGCGTGCTGTCGAAGACGGCGATACCCTGGTCCATCTGCGACAGTGCCGTCTGCAGCATGCCCTGATTGTGGCGCAGCGCTTCGCTGGCCTGATCGAGCAGCCAGGCGGCATCGGGCGAGGCATCGTCGGCGCGCTGGAGAACAAGCGAGAGGACCAGCCGGGCCGAGGCCGAGCCGATCGCCGAGCCGAGCAGCTGCTCGGAAAAATTAAGGAGCGCCATGTCGGCCGGCTCGCTGTCCAGAATGGTCCGGCCGCTCTGGCGCTCATGCGCCCGGAAGGAGCGCTGCGTGCGCTCCTCGCCGAGATAGCGCGCGACCGTCCCTTTCAGCTCGGCCACGGTCACCTTGGTCTTGCGGCCGCGAAAGGCGCGCTGGCTGCGCGAGCGGCGGCGGATGAAGATGCCGGCCTGCAGCCGCTCCAGGGGACGCGGCGCGCGCGAGAGCGAGAAGCCGACATAGGCGAGCCCGTTCACCAGCAGGCTGAGCGTGGTGGCATTGACGAGCGGATCGGCCTGCGGCCCGGTGAACAGCGAACCGAAGGGGAAGAGGAAGCCGAGAACGCTTTCGGCCAGCGCGGAATTGTCCGGCCCGCCAAGGCTCGGCAGGAACAGGAGATAGGCCCAGGTGAGAAAGCCCAGGCCCATGCCGGCCAGCGCGCCGCGCGCCGTGGCCTGGCGCCAGATCAGGCCGCCGAACAGCGCCGGCGCCATCTGCGAGATCGCGGCGAAGGACAAGAGCCCCAGCGAGGCGAGGCCGGCGCTCATGTCGGCGGCGCGGTAGTAGGCATAGGCCAGAAGCAGCACCACGAAGATCGCCGTGCGCCGCACCTTCAGGAGAAGGCTTGCGATATCCTCGTAATGGCTGCGCCCCATCAGCGTGCGCCGCAAGAGGATCGGCATGACGATATCGTTGGACAGCATGATCGACAGCGCCACCGAGGCGACGATAACCATGGCGGTGGCGGCGGAAAAGCCGCCGATGAAGGTGACGAGCGTGAAGAAGGGCGCGTCGCCGGCGATCGGCAACGTGAGGAGATAGAGATCCGGCACGCCGCCGCCGCCGAAATGGATGAGCCCGGCCAGCGCCACCGGCAGCACCAGGAGATTGATCGCCGCGAGATAGAGCGGAAAGAGCAGGCCGGCGGTGCGCAGCTCGCGCTCGGTCCGGTTTTCCACCACGGTGACATGAAACTGGCGCGGCAGGAGGATGATGGCGAAGGCCGAAAGCGCCACGACCAGCACCCAGCGTTTCCAGGGTGTTTCGTAAGAGAGCGCCGCCATGGCGGCGGGGGTCTGCGCTACCTTCGCCGCCAGATCCGCCGGGCCGGCAAACAGCACGAAGACGACATAGAGCCCGGCGGTGACCAGCGCCACCAGCTTGATCAGCGACTCCATCGCGATGGCGAGGATCAGCCCGTCCTGATGTTCGGTCGCATCCGTGTGACGGGTGCCGAAGATCGCGGCGAAGAAGGCGAGGAGGAGGGTGACCAGCAGCGGCAGTTCGAAAATGCCGACCGCCTGCATGGTTTCCGCCGTCGTCGCGCCCTGCGCCATCGGCGTCTCGGCCACGATGGCCGCGACCGTGCCGGAAACGGCCTTGAGCTGCATGGCGATATAGGGAATGGCGCCGATCAGCGAGATGATCGCCACCAGTGCCGCCACCGCCTGGCTCTTGCCATAGCGGGCGGCGATGAAATCGGCGATCGAGGTGATTTTCTCCGCCTTGGCCAGCGTGATGATCCGGCGGATCACTGGCAGGCCGAGGGTGAACATCAGGATCGGGCCGATATAGATGCCGAGATATTCGAACCCCCGCTCAGCCGCCAGGCCCACGCCGCCGAAATAGGTCCATGAGGTGCAGTAGATCGCCAGGCTCAGCGCATAGACCAGCGGCCGGCCATGCTCCGGCGCGCGCGCCTTGCGCGCCCTGCGGTCGCCATAGCTCGCCACCGCGAAGAGCAGCATGAGATAGGCGAAGGCAATCGCCGCGATGACCGATCCCGAAAGCATGCCCCCTCCATGGGCTTGATGGAGGAGAATGATAGCCGAAGGCCCGGGCCGAAGAAATCGCCTCCGCCTCCGCCTTAAGTCGAAGACAGCGTCGTCGATCTGTGGGAAGGCCGGGTGCGGACCGATAGCCGGTCAGAAGCCGCTTTCTTTCCTGTCGCGGAGCGATAGATTGCGCAGCATGCGCGAGCGGGGATGGCGGCCCTGCAGGGTGCAAGCAGGCTGGCGGCGTGCCGATCGCACGGAGAGGCGCGCCAGTCGAGAGCGACGGATGCCGGTCGAAAGCGACAGATGAAGGAGAGACGGGACATGTTCAACGAGTTCAAACAATTCATCGCCCGCGGCAATGTCATGGATCTTGCCGTCGGCGTCATCATTGGTGCGGCCTTCAGCAAGATCGTCGATTCCGTCGTCAATGATCTGGTCATGCCGGTGGTCGGCGCGCTGACGGGCGGGGGGTTCGATTTCTCCAACTATTTCCTGCCGCTTTCGGCCAAGGTCACCGCCTCCACGCTCGCCCAGGCGCGCGAGCAGGGCGCGGTCTTCGCCTATGGCAGCTTCATCACCGTGCTGATCAATTTCCTGATCCTCGCCTGGATCATCTTCCTGATCGTCAAGGGCGTGAACCGGCTGCGCGCCTCGGTGGAGCACGACAAGAAGACCGGCAAGGCCGACCCTGCGCCGCCGCCGGCCGATGTTCAGCTTTTGACCGAGATCCGCGACCTTCTGAAGGTCAACGCGCGCCCGCAGACCCCCTGATACCGCGCCGCTGGCTCGCCCGATCGATCACGCCCGTCGATCGATGCTTCAGCGTTTCTGGCGTGATCGCGCGCCGGGAACGCGGTAAAAGGCGTGTCAAAGCGGCGGGCCCGGAAGGCGCGCGCCGCGTGACCCAGGGAGCCTTTTGAGATGTCGGTCCTGTCCACCTTGAGCCCGCGCGCGCTGCAGGCGCCCGAAAGCGGCATCGTCGAGGTCGTCAACTATGCGCGCGGCCGAGAGGGGTTGATCCCGCTCTGGGTGGGCGAGGGCGACCAGCCGACGCCTGACTTCATCAGCGCCGCCGCCCGCGACAGCCTGACGGCGGGCGAGACCTTCTATACCTGGCAGCGCGGCATCCCGCCGCTGCGCCAGGCGATCGCCGACTACCATGCCCGCCATTTCGACGCTCGCCTCTCGGCCGACAATGTCTATGTCACCGCCTCGGGCATGCAGGCGATCAAGATCGCGATCGAGGCGCTGACAGGGCCGGGCGACGAGCTGCTCTATCTCACGCCTACCTGGCCGAACTTCGCCGCCGCCGCCGCCATCTCCGGCGGCGTGCCCTGTGCCGTGCCGCTCAGCTTTGCCGAGGGCGGCTGGCAGCTGGACATGGCGCGGCTGGTCGATGCGATCACGCCGCGCACCCGCGTGCTCTTCGTCAACACACCCGGCAATCCGACCGGCTGGACCGCGACGCGCGAGGATCTGGCCCAGCTTCTCGATCTCGCTCGCCGGCACGGGTTCTGGATCGTCGCCGACGAGATCTATGCCCGCTACGCCTATCATGCGCCGCGCGCGCCCTCCTTCCTCGACGTGATGGAGGCGGATGATCGCATCGTCTTCGTCAATTCGCTGTCGAAGAACTGGTCGATGACCGGCTGGCGCGTGGGCTGGATCGTCGCCCCCGCCGAACTCGGCCAGGTCATCGAGAACCTGATCCAATATTCCACCTCGGGTGTGGCGCAGTTCATCCAGGCGGGTGCACTGGCCGCCATAGAGACGGGCGACGCGGTGGTGAGCCGCAACCTCGCGCTGGCGCGCCGCTCGCGCGACCTCTTCCTCGACGCGCTGATCGCTACCAACCGCGTGGAAACGCGCAAGCCCGACGGGGCGATCTACGCCTTTCTCAAGATCGACGGCGTCGAGGATGCGCGCGCGGCCGCGATCGACATCGTCGACCGCACCGGCGTGGGCCTTGCGCCCGGCACGGCCTTCGGCCCGGGCGGCGGCAATTTCCTGCGTGCCTGCTTCCTGCGCGATCCCGCGCAGATGCAGGAAGCCGCCGCGCGGCTTTCCGAATACATTCTTCGCCTGTAAAGGGATCGGGATTTTTCTCCCGTGCCCGACAGGCGTGAAAAAGGGCAAGAGATGGCGGTTTGATCTTCGCCGAACGCGACGCCGGCGACCCCGCGATGATCGTCGCCAATCCGGATCTCGCGCGGCGGGAACTCGGCTGGACGCACGAGTTCAATCACCTCAAGGGCACCATCGCCCGCGCGCTTGATCGGGAGCGCCATATGATGCGCGAGAGCAGCGCGCTGTGAGGTCCGCTCAGATCGGTGCCGAGCATCGCTTCTCCCCCGCATCCGCCCCCGACACGAAGTAAGAGCATGGCCCCGGCTTGCGGCCCTGCTGCTTTTAGCTGACAGCCCGGCGTAAGTCTCTCTTGCTAGCAAGCGCGCAGTCTCCAGATTTCGAGAGCGCGTCCCATGTCCATCGCCCTGCAGAAAGCCGTCGAGCATTATCAGCGCGGAAGGCCGGCGGAGGCTTTGGCCTTGCTGCTGCCGGTCTTTGCGCAATCCGGCATGATCGATGCGCAGACCTATGTGCTGGCCGGCCAATGCTGCGTGAAGACGGGCCAAGAGATGAAGGCGGCCTTCTACTTCGAGCGCGCCGCCGCGCTGGGCGGGCCTTCTGAGGACATGCTGCGCAATCTTGCGATCAAGCTGCTGGAGGGAACGGCGGAGGTCCGCGCGGAGGCCGCGGCGCTGCGCGCTGCCGCGCTTTGTTACGGAGCCGAGCCGGCTGCGCAGGCGCATTATCGGCGCTGGCTGCGCGCCTCCCTGCTTTTGACCGAGGCGGTGATGGAGAACCAGCGCCTGCGCGACCGCATGCTTCACCGGGCCGATCCCTTGAGTTTTGCCGTTGATCATCCGCGCGACCATCTCCTGTGGAGCGGCGATGATGGCCTGAATGCGCGACAGGTCCTTGTCGACAGCGACCTTGCTCCATCCGAACCAGCCCGCGTGGCCCGGCGCGCGCTTTGCCTTGAGCGGACCGGGTCCGTGCGCCTGGCCTATCTGCTTGGGCCGCTGAGCCTTGCGCCCGATCTCCTGCGCAGCCTTCTGCCGGTTCTCCAGCACCATGATCGCCACAGGTTCTTGCTGAGCGTGATCTGCCAGACCAAGGCCGATGCCGAGGCCGTGCGCAAGCAGGGCAAGGCGGCCTGCGTCAATGTCGAACTCGTCAGTCTGGACGGGCTGGATGATGTGGCGGCGGCGGCGAGCCTGCGCGAGCGGGCTTTCGACGTGCTGGTCGATCTCAGCGGCCATGCGGCCGGCGGCCGGCCGGGCATTCTCAATGCCGGCGCTGCCGCGGTTCAGGCCCTGTGGCTGGGGGTGCCCGGACCGGCGACGGGCATGGATGTGGACTACCGCATCGCCGATCCCATCGCGCTGCCGCCCGAAGCGCAGGGCGCCTATGCGGAAAAGATCTGCCTGCTGCCGGAAGGCTTCATGGCGGTCGAGCCGGCAACGGTCTCGCCCGGGCAGACACGGCCGGTGCTGCCGGAGGGCAGCGTTCTCTTCGCCGCCTTCGCCGCGCCCGAGCGCATCACGCAGCAGACGGCCGTTCTGTGGCGCAGCCTGCTGCAACGCTGCGCGCAGGGCTTCCTGTGGCTCGACCGGGCCTCCACCTTTGCCCAGATCAATTTCCTGCGTTTCATGGATGCCGGAGGCGTGGCCGACCGGGTGATCTTCGGCGATCCGCAGCCGCGCCTGCGCGCCGCCCGCGCGGCCGCTGCCGATATCGGGCTGGACACGCTGGCTGCAAGCGGCGGTGAGGAGACCATCGACCTTCTGATGGCCGGCGTCCCTGTCGTCACTCTCAAGGGCGAAAGCTTCGCTGCCCGCTGCGGCGCGAGCCTCCTTACGGCGGCAGGTCTGCCGGTGGAACCGGCCGAAAGCGAGGATGGCTATCTCACCCTGGCGCTCGACCTGGCCGAGGATCCCGAGCGACGCAAGGCGCTGCAGCGCGCGGCCAAGGGGCATCGCCAGCCCCCGCCGCTCTTCAATCCGAAGCGCTTGACGGCGCATCTCGAACTGGCCTTCGAGGCCATGGCCCGCCAGGCGCGCGCCGGCCAAGCCCCCGCCCCCCTGCGCATCCACGCGCTGTGACGCCGTTTTCCCGTTGACCGCCCGGTCCAAGGATCAAACATGAAGACCCTCCTGTCTCTGTGCATGCCAAGCAACCGGTCTTTCGCCCGATCCTATGGCTCGATCGAAACGGCGCTGATCTTCGCCGAGAAGACCGGCTGCCGGCTGATCGTCTCGGACAATTCCAGGGATGCGCAGAAGAGCGCCTATTGGATCGGCCGCTCCGAGAACCTGCTCTATCTGGCCGATGCGCCCCTGGACGCCAACCAGAACCTGCTCAACGGCATGCGCAGAGCGGACACGCCCTTCCTGCTGATGCTGGGCGATGACGACGAGATCTTCCTGCGCGACGACCTGTCCCCCATCAGCCTCGAAGGTCTGCCGGCCGATATCGTCGGCGTGCGGCCCGAGCTTCTCCTGTGGACCTCCGCCGGCGGCGTTCGGCACAGCGAAACCTTTGAAATCCTGGCGCAGGATCCCGAGGCGCGCTTTGCCGAATACAATGCCAAGGCCATGGCCAACAACAGCCTCTATTACAGCCTGTGGCGCCGCGAGGCCTTCTGCGCGATCATCGAGGCGATCCAAACCCATCCGACCAAGGGCGGCTATATCGACTGGGCGATTGTCTTCGCCCTGGTGTCCATTGGCAGGGTCGTGCACGATCCGTCGATCCTGCTGCGCTATGATTGGGACCGCTGGTCGACCGACGAGGGCATCGATGCGGCCAATACCTCGCTCTATTCGGGCGCGTCGCTGAAGAACATCGACACCGCCATCAGCGTGCTGTTGCGATTCCTGGACATTCACTGCTTCCTGCAGCTTATCGCTCTGCCGATGTCGCCGGACGAGCGCGAGGCGGCGAGCCGCGCCAACAGCAAGCTGCACTTCTGCGCCTTCGCCATGCTGCTGCAAAGCCATGAGGGCCTGATGGCCCATCCGCTGGCCCCGGTCATCCTCGCCGTCGCGCATGTTCCCGAGCCGGAGGTGACCTTCGATGTCGCCTGCGATCTCCTGGACAATTGGGATCTCGGCAAGCCGGGACTGGGCACGCTCTACCGCGATTATCTGGAAGCCATGCGCGCGGCCTGAGCATCCGCTCGCCGTGAAAGATGGGCGGGCGCCACCGCCAGCCTCAAGACAGGTTCATTGCCTAGTTTGATAGCCGACATGAACATACAAACCGAACATGGATGCAGCCCGAACGGCCCTGGCTTCTCTGCCAGGACGGCGGCGGTCCGTTCCATCCTCAAGGAGGAGCGCCGGTGAAAGCGGTGATTCTCGCAGGCGGTCTCGGCTCTCGCATTGCCGAGGAGACGCATCTGCGTCCCAAGCCGATGATCGAGATCGGCGGCCGGCCGATTCTCTGGCACATCATGAAGATCTACTATGCCCATGGCATCCGCGACTTCATCATCTGCTGCGGCTTCAAAGGCTATGTGATCAAGGAATATTTCGCCAATTACGGCCTGCATATGTCGGACATCACCTTCGACTTTGCCGACAGCAGCATGCAGTTCCACCGCAAGAGCGCGGAGGACTGGCGGGTGACGCTGGTGGACACCGGCGAGAACTCGCTGACCGGCGGACGCCTGAAGCGGCTGGAGAAATATCTCAAGGACGAAGAAGCTTTCTGCTTCACCTATGGCGACGGCGTCAGCAATGTCGACATCAGCGGCCTGATCGCCTTCCACAAGGCGCATGGGCAGATGGCGACGGTGACCGCCGTGCGCCCGCCCGCCCGCTATGGCGCGCTGCAGCTCGATGGCGACCGGGTTCAGGGCTTCATCGAAAAACCCGAGGGGGAAGGCGGCTTCATCAATGGCGGCTTCTTCGTGCTCTCTCCGAAGGTGATCGGCCTGATCGAGGGTGATCAGACCAGCTGGGAAGGCGAACCGCTGACGCATCTGGCGTCCGAAGGCCATTTGCGCGCCTTTTTCCATGAAGGCTTCTGGCAGCCGATGGACACGCTGCGCGACAAGAATCACCTCGAAAGCCTGTGGCAGGGCGGCACGCCGCCATGGAAGGTCTGGTAACATGCAGGAAAATTTCTGGCACGGTAAGCGCGTCCTGGTCACGGGCCACACCGGCTTCAAGGGAAGCTGGCTGTCGCTCTGGCTGAAGGAACTCGGTGCGCAGGTCACGGGCCTCTCGCTCGCGCCGCAGACCGAGCCCTCGCTTCATCGTCTCCTGGGCGCGTCGACCGACGACACCGATATTCTCGACATTCGCGACCGCGACGCGGTGCTGGCCCATGTGCTGCGCAGCCGTCCCGAGATCGTCTTCCATCTGGCCGCCCAGGCCCTGGTGCGCGCCGGCTACCGCGATCCGCTCGGCACCTTCGAGGTGAACGTGCGCGGCACCGCCAATCTGCTGGATGCGCTGCGGGCGAGCGAGGACGTGCGCGCCGTCGTGGTGGTGACCACGGACAAGGTCTACAACAATCCCGAAAACGGCCTCGCCTTCATGGAGAGCGATCCGCTCGGCGGGCACGATCCTTACAGCGCCAGCAAGGCGGCGGCGGAGATCGTCGCGGCGAGCTACCGCAACTCCTATTTCGCCGGCCGCAATGTCGGCCTGGCCACCGCGCGTGCCGGCAATGTCATCGGCGGCGGCGACTGGGCGGAAGATCGCCTGATCCCCGACGCCGTGCGTGCCTGGCAGGCCGGCGCCGCCTTGCATGTGCGCCGCCCCAAGGCCATCCGCCCCTGGCAGCACGTGCTGGAGCCGCTCGGCGGCTATCTGGGTCTCGCTCGGCGCCTGTGGGAGGCCCCGGAAGGGGTCGAGGCCTTCAATTTCGGTCCCAACCACGGCGAGGCGGCGTCCGTTGGCGCGGTCCTGCGGCTGGCGGAGCGTCATTTCGGCGGCAAGGGTGCCGGGGTGGTGCTGGGCGACGGCTCCGAGGGGCCGCACGAAGCCGGCTATCTCGTGCTCGACAGCAGCAAGGCCCGCAGCGAACTCGGCTACTATCCGCGCTGGGGCCTGTCTGAAACGCTGCGCCGCACCATGGAATGGTATCGCGCCCAGCGCGAAGGCGCGGATGCGCTAAGCCTGTGCCTGGCCGATATCCGCGATTTCGTCGGAACGGCCAGTCAGTCCGAACGCGAGCGGCTGGCCGGCTGATGAGCAAGCGGTTCGAGATCGAGGCGACGCCGCTTGACGGCCTGCTCCTGTTGAAGCGCCGCCCGATCGCGGATCCGCGCGGCAGTTTCGCCCGCCTGTTCTGCGCCGAGGAACTCGCCGCTGCCGGCTGGCATGGGCCCGTTGCCCAGATCAATGAAAGCCGCACCCGGCACAGGGGCACCGTGCGTGGCCTGCACTATCAGAAGCCGCCTTTCGCCGAGATCAAGCTGGTCTCCTGCGTCGAAGGCGCCATTCTCGATGTGGCGGTCGATCTTCGACCGCAATCGCCCACTTACCTGAAGACCCATGCGGCCGAGCTTTCGGCAGGCAATGCCTGTGCGCTGATGATCCCCGAGGGATTCGCGCATGGTTTTCAGGCCCTGACCGACGATGTCAGGATGATCTACGTCCATTCCGCGCCCTATGCCGCCGAGGCCGAGGCCGGGATCGACGCCACCGATCCGACCCTGTCGATCGCCTGGCCCCTGCCGGTCGCCAACCGTTCGCCGCGCGACGAGGCCTTGCCGAGGCTATCCATTCCTGACGAGAGGTTTTCCGCATGAAGTGCCGGCATTGCGGCGCGCAGCGCATGGTGCCCTTCCTGGATCTGGGCACCGCCCCCCCGTCCAATTCCTATGTGGAGCCCGCCGAGCGCGACCAGCCGGAACTGTGGTATCCGCTTGTCGTGCGCTGCTGCCAGGCCTGCCGTCTGGTGCAGACGGAGGACTTTGCCGCGCGCGAGACCTTCTTCTCGCCGCGCTATGCCTATTTCAGCGCGATCTCCTCCTCCTGGGTCGCCCATGCCGAGCGCTATGTCGCCGCCATGCAGGAGCGTTTCGCGCTGGGCGCGCGATCGCATATCGTCGAGATCGCCGCCAATGACGGCTATCTGCTGCAGCACGCGGTCGCGCGCGGCATTCCCTGCCTGGGCGTCGAGCCGACCGCGAGCACGGCGGCTGCGGCCCGCGCCAGGGGCATAGAGATCGTCGAGGCCTTCTTCGGCGAAGCGCTCGGCGCCGAGCTGGCGGAAAAGGGCCTTGCCGCCGATCTGACCGCCGCCAACAATGTGCTGGCGCATGTGCCTGATATCAACGACTTCGTGCGCGGCTTCGCCCGCCTGCTGAAACCATCAGGCGTGGCCACCTTTGAATTCCCGCATCTGCTCAACATGGTGCGCGAGGGCCAGTTCGATACGACCTATCACGAGCATTATTCCTATCTTTCGCTGACCGCGGTCGAGCGGATCTTCCGCGAGAACGGCCTGACGGTCTTCGATGTGGAGACGACGCCGTGGCATGGCGGCAGCCTGCGTGTCTTCGCCATGCGCAGCGATGCCGCCGCCCATGCCGTTAGCCCGGCGGTTGCCGACATGCTCGCCAGCGAGGAGGCCGCCGGTCTTCTCACCGATGGCTTCTACACCGGCTTTCAGGAGACGGCCGCCGGCGTGCGCGACGGCTTTCTCTCCTTCCTGATCGACTGCCGGCGGCAGGGCCTGAAGGTGGCCGCCTATGGCGCGGCCGCCAAGGGCAACACGCTTTTGAACTTTTCGGGCGTCAAGCAGGATCTCCTGTCCTTCGTCGTGGACAAGAATCCAGCAAAACAAGGGCTGCTCCTGCCCGGCAGCCGCATTCCCATCGTTACCGAGGAGAGGCTTCGCGCGGAGAAGCCGGAAAGGGTCGTGATCCTGCCATGGAATCTTCAAAGCGAGATCATGCAGCAACTTCAATATATCACCGACTGGGGTGGGAGGTTCGTGACGGCCGTGCCGAAGCTGACGGTCCATCCCTGACGACGCCGGTGGCCGAGGCCGTGCGCAGCGAGATCATCAAGCAGGTGCTCCAGGCAGAGCCGCTGATCGTCGCGCCGCAGGCTGTCGCGGTCGCCAAGCGCTGATCGCGCGGGAGCAGAGCCGTCGCAGGCAGGGCGCCGGCTTTCGCGCCGCGCCGCCGCGTCAGCGAGCGTCCTCGGCGGTCTCGCCGAGAGCCGCCTGTTCATGGGCGATGGCGTGGCGGATCAGCTGTTCCCAGATCCTGTCGTAGAAATCCGCGTCCAGCCCGTGGCGGGCGGCATGCGTGCGGGCATTGCGACGTACCTCGTCTACCCGCTCGGGAATGTCCGCCTTCAGGCCGATCTCCCGCTTGATCTCCGCCGCGCGGCCGATATAGCCCCAACGCTCGGCAAAAAGCTGCATGAGAGCCGCGTCGAGGCGGTCGATTTCCGCGCGGATCTCCGGCATGGACCGGCATTCGGCAGGTGTTTTCATCACAGTCTCCGGGGTGGCTGTCGGCTCCCATATGCGCCGCGGCCCTGGCCTCGGCAAGCCTCGCAAAAGCCGCTCCACCTAGAATTCGGTTGAAACCCGATGAGGATATCCATGTTCCCCAGGCCGAAATTGACCGTTTGCGTTCCCTCGCGAAACCGTCAGCGCACCTTCAAGGAGACGATCCGCGCGCTGCTTCAGCGGCCGCGCGTCGACGTCCAGTTCGTTTTCGCCGACAATTCCGATGATCCTACGATCATGGACACGTTCATGGCCGACCGGCTGGCCGATCCCCGGATCGTCTATCTCTCCTCGCCGCCCGAGACCCTGTCGATGGTTCTCAACTGGGAGCGGTCGATCGAGGCGGCCGAGGGCGAATTCATCTGCATGATCGGCGATGACGACTATGTCGATGTCAAGGTCATCGACATGATCAACCGGGTTCAGGCACTCGATCCCGCGCTCGACGTGCTCGGCTGGCACCGGATGTCCTACAACTGGCCGGGCATGCCGCGCCCGCCGGCCAATGTCGCGGTGAGCCTGGAAACCAACGTCCGCAAGATCCCGCGCGAGCTGCTCTATACAGAGTTCTTCGGCTGGCGCGGCGTGCCCAATACCCCGCGCATCCCCATCGGCTTCTACCATGGCGCCGTGTCCAAGGCGCTGATGGACAGTTTCAAGGAGCGCTTCGGCAGCTATTGCGGCAACCCCGTCGTGGATTTCGACAATGTCTGCAAGGTCGTCTCCTCGGCCAAGGCGCTGTACTTCTGCGGGCGGCCCTTCTCCGTCATGGGCGCCTGCGCGGAGAGCAATTCGGCCGCGGCCTACAATACCGATATCTACAAGCAGTCCCACAAGCGCTTCATGAAGGAAGTCGGCCGCAACACCGACGAGGACGACTATCTCAAGGATACGCCCTTCCGCGCCGAGATGGGACTGATGGCCTGCATCCTGACGGTCCAGATCTGGTTCACCAAGACCTATGGCTACGAGATGTTGCCCGGCTGGGAGAAGGGCTTTGCCGAAGCCTGCTCCCGCAATTGCGAGTACATGGACACCAAGGAAAGCTACGACCATACGGTGCGGGGATACCGCCGCGCGCTGCGGCAGTGGCAGGGCGGAAAATACATTCCCTTCTTCAAGCCCGAGCCCTTTATCGATCGCTACAAGGCCCGGCTCAAGACCGGCGTCATCGACGGCAAACTCTTCCTCGAGGAGCGTCTGCCGGGTATCTCCACGCCGGAAGAACTCTATGCGTTCGTCGAGCAGATCATTGTCCCTCCGGAAGAGGTGACGATCGAGGCGCAGCCGGCGCGGGTGGCAAAATCCGCCTGATGCGCTGAGCCGCGGCCCAGGAGGCGGGCCGCTTTTTAACGGCAAAGCCCGGAGACCAGCCGGGTTGCCACTCTCATCGAGGAGGCCGATCTGACCGAGGAGGCCGAAATGACGGGCGTCTTTCCGTCGCAGCCGACATCTCTGCGCCTGATGGACGCCATCGGCGACAGCGAGAGCCGGGCCTTGTTCCTCTGCGAGGATGGTGCCGAGCTTGTCCTCGGCCAGATGCTGGCGCTCGCCGAGCATGCCGGCTTTCGCGAAACGCGCCGGCGGCTGGTCTTCTGCCTCAGCGACAATGATCCGGGCGGCCTGCTCGGCTATCTCGCGCTGATGCGCGCCGGCGCCGTTCCCGCCATGCTCGGCACGGCCTTGCCGGGCGAGCGGATCGCTGCGCTCATCAACGTCTATCGACCGGACTTTCTCTGGCTGCCGGAAAAGCGCGTCGCAGAATTTGCCGATCTCGTGCCCGTTCACGACGCCCATGGTTACTGGCTTCTGGCGGCGCAGGCCGGCGAGGGGCATGCGCTGCATCCCGACCTGGCGCTGCTGCTCGCCACATCCGGCAGCACCGGCAGCCCCAAATTTGTCCGCCTTTCCCACACCAATCTCCATGCCAATGCCGCGGCGATCGTCCGCTATCTGGCGCTGACGCCCAAGGACCGGCCGGTCACCACCCTGCCGCCGGCCTATTCCTATGGCCTGTCCGTGCTGCACAGCCATCTGCTTGCCGGCAGCACCATTGCGCTCACCGCGCGCACCTTCTTCGATCGCGGCTTCTGGGACGTTCTGCGCAGCGCCGGCGTCACCAGCCTGGCCGGCGTTCCCTATCACTACGAGATGCTGAAGAAGCTGCGCTTCGCATCGATGGACCTGCCCGCGCTCAACACGCTGACCCAGGCCGGCGGGCGGATGGATCCGGCGCTGACGCGCGAATTCGCCACGCTGTGCGCCGAGCGCGGCATGCGCTTCTTCTCCATGTATGGCCAGACCGAGGCGACCGCCCGCATGGCCTATCTTTCGCCTGACAAGGCCATCCGCAAGGCCGGCAGCATCGGCCAGCCGATCCCCGGCGGCCGCTTCCAGCTGATCGATGCGGAGGACGCGCCGGTCGAGGGCTCCGACCTGGCGGGAGAGCTGGTCTATGAGGGCCCGAATGTCTGCCTCGGCTATGCCGAAGGGGCCGCCGATCTCGCGCTTGGCGATGTCTTCGGCGGGACCCTGCGCACCGGCGATCTGGCGCAGCGCGACGCGGAGGGCGACTACACCATCGTCGGCCGGCTCAAGCGCTTCCTCAAGCTTTTTGGCTACCGCGTTAATCTGGAGGATATCGAGCGCGCTTTGATCGCCGATGGCCATGCCGTGGCCTGCGCGGGGCGCGACGATCTTCTGGAGATCTATCTGGTCGAGGGCACGCCCGAAATAGGCAAGGCCATCAAGAGCCGTCTGGTGTCTGAGATCAAGGTCGCGCCCCAGGGCATCAAGGTCCATGCCGTTGCCGCCCTGCCGCGCGGCGACAATGGCAAGATCCGCTATGGCGACCTCGACGGTCTGAGCCGGGAGACGCTTGCATGACAGCCCACGCCCTCACCGACACCAACGCCGCAGAAGACGGCGCGGCCGATCCGTCGCCGCTGGCCATCGGCCCCTGGCTCGCGGCCGATCCCTATGGGATGACGGCCGCGGAGAAGGATGCGGCGCTTTCGGCGGTGCTGCGCGCGCTGACGCAGCACCATCGCGCGGCCTGCCCCGACTATGCCCGCATTCTCGATCTTCTCGGAACGGGCGAGAACGGTATGACGCATCTGGCCGATGTGCCCTTCCTGCCGGTGCGCCTGTTCAAGGCCTTCGATCTTCTGAGCGTGCCGCGCGATGAGGTCTTCAAGACCATGACCTCCTCGGGCACCAGCGGGCAGAGCGTCTCGCGCATCTATCTCGACCGCGAGACGGCGGCGCTGCAAGGCAAGGTGCTGGCGCGGCTGATGGGGGATCTGCTCGGGCCGAAGCGCCTGCCGATGCTGGTGATCGATTCTCCGGCCGTGCTGCGCGACCGCAACGCCTTTTCTGCACGCGGAGCCGGCATTCTCGGCTTCTCGCTGTTCGGCAAGGACGTGACCTATGCGCTCGATGACGAGATGCGGCTGAACCTGCCGGCCATCGAGGCCTTTCTGGCGCGCCATGCCGGGGAGCGCATCTTCCTCTTCGGCTTCACCTTCATGATCTGGCAGCATTTCCATCGCGCGCTTGAAGCCTCCGGCATCCGGCTGCCGATCGACAATGGCATTCTGCTGCATGGCGGCGGCTGGAAGAAGCTGCAGGACGAGGCGGTGGACAATGCCGAATTCCGCGCCGCGCTGGGGCGGTCCACCGGCATTTCCCGCGTGGTCAATTATTACGGCATGGTGGAGCAGACCGGCTCGATCTTTCTCGAATGCGAGCATGGCCATCTGCATGCGCCGATTCAGGCCGAGGTGATCATCCGCGATCCGCTGACCTTCCGATGCATGGAGGTGGGGGAGACGGGGCTGATTGAGGTGCTCTCCCTGCTGCCGCGCAGCTACCCCGGCCATGCGCTCCTGACCGAGGATCTCGGCCGGATCGAGGGCGTGGACGATTGCCCGTGCGGACGCCATGGCACCTATTTTTCTGTGGCCGGACGCATCGCCAAGGCCGAGGTCAGAGGATGCAGCGATACCTATGAAGCCCGTTCCTGATCTTCCCGTCACGCTGCGCGTCGGCGGTCCCCTGCGCACGATCGAGCGCCGGCCGCTGCCGCCCTATGCGCCGGAGGTGCTGGCCTTTCTCACCGCCCTGTCGAAGCGCCTGCTGACCGCGCCGCAGACGCGGCTTCATCCCGATATCGCCGCCTTTGCCTATTGGTGCCGGCCGGCAAACCTTGCGCGGCTGCAGCGTGCCTTCGGCGCGGCGCATGCCCGCCTCGGCCGCGGCCTCGCCTTGCACATCGCTCCGGCCAATGTGCCTGTCAATTTCGCCTTTTCCTTTGCCTTCGGGCTGCTGGCGGGCAATGCCAATATCGTGCGCATTCCCGATGCCGGCCATCCGCAGGCCGAGGTGATCTGCGATGCGCTGGCCGCGCTGTTCGCCGACCCGGCGCACCGCCGCGTGGCGGCCATGAACCGGCTGATCCGCTATCCGCGCAGCGATGCGATCACGGGCAGCCTGTCGCAGATCGCCCAGGCGCGGCTCCTGTGGGGCGGGGACGAGACGGTCTCACGCCTGCGAGCGCTGCCGGTCCATCCGCGCTGCGTCGACATCGCTTTCGCCGACCGCTATTCCTTCTGCATCCTGGATGCCGATGCCGTGCTGGAGGCGAGCGATACGGTTCTCGCGTCGCTTGTCAAGGGTTTCTACGACGACGTCTTCCTGCTCGACCAGAATGCCTGCTCCTCGCCGCATCTCGTGCTCTGGCAGGGGACGGCGAAGGCGAAGGCGGCGCAGGCCCGCTTCTGGCCGGCCATGACCGCCTATCTCGAGAAGAGCTATGCGCTCGCGCCGGTCCATGCGGTCGATAAGTTCGTGCATCTGTGCGCCACCGCGATCGCCCTGCCGGAGGCGGCCGCATCGCAGCGCCACGACAATTTCGTCTACCGCGTCGTGCTCGACCGCCTGCCGGCCGACATCGAACGCCATCGCGGCCGCAACGGCTTCTTCTACGAGCATGCCACCGATGATTTGACCTGCCTCGCCGGCATCGTCGAGGAGCGCTACCAGACGGTCACCACCTTCGGCATCGACCGTGACGCGCTCGTTCAGTCCATCATCGCGCAAGGTCTGTCGGGCATAGACCGGGTGGTTCCCGTCGGCAAGGCGCTCGATATCGGGGTCATCTGGGACGGATATGATTTGATCGGCGAACTCTCGAGGATCGTCCACACGGCATAGGGCGGCCCGGGCGCCTTCTGCCTCCAGCAAGGATGTGTAAGACATGAGCAACCGCGAAACCTATGATTCCGCCTTCACCGAGACCTTCATGATCGAGGCGAAGGATCTGCCCGGCCTGAAGTATCAGGGCGTCGCGGCCTGGGACAGCGTCGGTCACATGGCCCTGATGGCGGCCTTGGAAGAGGCTTTCGGCATCGAGATGGACATTGACGACATCATCGAATTCTCCGGCTACGAGGCCGGCCAGGCGATCCTGTCCAAGTACAACGTCGCCATCGAGCCGGCCGCATGAGCGAGACGCAGGCCCATCCCGGCTTCGACATCAACGGCATTATCCGCCATCAGCGCAACCGCTATCCGGTGCTCCTGATCGACCGGGTGACGGCGGTCGATCCCGGCAAGAGCGCGCAAGCGGTCAAGTGCTTCACCTATAATGAATGGTTCTTCCCCGGCCATTTCGATGACGAGCCGAACGTGCCCGGCTTCGTGCAGATCGAATCGCTGACGCAGACCTTCATCATGACCTTCCTCTGCATGGAGGAATACAAGGGCATGAAGACCAATTTCGTCTCGATCAACAATGTCCGCTTCCGGCGCAAGATCGTGCCGGGCGACGTGCTGCGCATCGAGGCGAAGCTGACCTCGTTCAAGCGCGGCCTGGCGATCGGCTCGGTCGAAAGCTTCGTCGGCGAGGAGCCGGCCTGCAGCGGCGATTTCGTCGTGGCCGTGCCCGACATTCTCGATCGCTACAAGCCGCGGAGCTGAGGCCCCGCGCCGCCGGCCTCACCTCCGGCGCAACAGGAAAGAGCAAAATGCCATGCGCGTCGCCGACTACATCATGCAGCGTCTGGAAGAGGCGGGCATCGGCCATGTCTTCCTCGTCACCGGACGCGGCGCGCTGTTCCTGACCGATGCGCTGGCGAAGAACACGGCGCTAACGCCCATTTCCGTCCATCACGAGCAGTCGGCGGCCTTTGCCGCTGTCGCCTATGCGCATCAGCGCGAGGGCATCGGCGCCTGTCTCGTCTCCACCGGCTGCGCCTCCACCAATGCCATGACCGGTGTTCTCTGCGCCTGGCAGGACGGGGTGCCCTGCATTTTCATTTCCGGCCAGAACACGCTGAAGGAAACGACGCGCCACACCGGCCTGCCGCTGCGCACCTATGGCCAGCAGGAAGCCGACATCGTTTCGCTGGTCACGCCGATCACCAAATATGCCACGATGATCACCGCGCCGGAGCAGATCGTCGAGGCCATGGACAAGGCGCTGACGCTTGCCAATTCCGGCCGCAAGGGTCCCGTCTGGATCGACGTGCCGCTCGATCTGCAGAGCGCGCAGATCGATCCCGCTGCGATCGCGCGCGCCGAGATCGTCCTCGAGCGGCCCGCGCCGAGCGATGAGGATATCCAGGCTGTTCTCTCCGCCCTGTCGTCGGCCGAGCGCCCCGTGGTGCTGATCGGCAGCGGCGTGCGCGGCGCCGGCGCGCAAAAGGCGTTCCAGCGTTTCGTCGAGCGCCATCGCCTGCCCGTCACCTTCGCGGCTTCTGCGCCCGACACCTATGGCAGCGGCCATGATCTTTCGATCGGCTCCGTCGGCGCCATGGGCTGCTCGCGGGCGGGCAATTTCGCCGTGCAGAATGCCGATCTCGTGCTGGTGCTCGGCTGCCGCCTGACCTCGCTGACCACGGGGCCCGATTTCTGCAAGTTCGCCCGCGCGGCAAAGACCATCGTCGTCGACATCGACCCGGCCGAGCATGGCAAGGAGACGATCCGCATCGACCGGCTGGTGCATGCCGATCTCGCCATCTTCCTCGACCGCCTCGAAGCGGCCGAGCCCGCCTCCGATGCTGCGCGCCATGCCGGATGGGTCGAGACCTGCCGCCGTTGGAAGGCGCTGTTTGCCGAGGTGGAACCGGCATTCCGCCATGAAGAGAAGGTCGATCTCTACGAACTGGCCGAGCGGCTGCCAGCGCATCTGCCGCCAAGGGCGACGCTCGTTACCGATTCCGGCCTGAACGAGGTGATCCTGCCCAGCAATATGCGCTTCGGCGCGGAGATGACCTGCGTCCATCCCGCCCTTCAGGGCGCCATGGGCTTTGCCCTGCCGGCCACGATCGGGGCGAGCTTTGCCGGCGGAAGCGATGCGGTCGTGGCCGTGATCGGCGACGGCTCGATCATGATGAACCTGCAGGAGCTGGAGACGATCCGTTTCCATGCCCTGCCGGTGAAGATCATCGTCATCAACAACAATGTCTATTCCATCATCCGCCGGCGCCAGCAGGACATGTTCCGCAAGCGCGTCATCGGCACGGACCCGGAAACGGGCGTGAGCTGCCCTGATTTTTCCAAGGTGGCGGACTGCTTCGGCCTCGCCTATCTCAGGATCGACCACCGCGACGATCTCGACCAGGGTCTGGCGGCGATGATGGAGCGCGCGGGGCCGGTGCTCTGCGAGATCATGGGCCGTCCCGACCAGGAATATATCGAGCTGGGCCAGGCCCGCAGCCTGGCGGACCGCCGCTTCGTGCGCCGCCCGCTCGAAGACCAGATTCCCTTTCTCGATCGCGAGCTCTTCCTCCGGGAAATGATCGTCGAGCCGATCGACCAGTAGCAGGACTTTGCCATGGCAACGCTGACCCTTCGCAACGGCCGTGTGATCGGCGATTATCGCGCGCCCTATGTGATTGCCGAACTCAATACGAGCCATTTCGGCGACATGGACATCGCCCGGGCGATGATCGACCGGGCCAGGGAGGCCGGCTGCGATTGCGTCAAGTTCCAGTCCTGGAGCACGGAATCGCTCTATTCCGAAAGCTATTACCGACAGAACGCCATCGCCAAGCGCATCGTCCACAAGTTCTCCATGGACGAGGAGGCGCTCAAGGCGCTGTCGGTCTATTGCGCCTCCGTCGGCATCGACTTCGCCTCCACGCCCTATTCGCGCCGCGAGGCCGCCTTTCTGGTTGAAGACTGCAATGTGCCCTTCATCAAGATCGCCTCGATGGAGCTGAACAATCTGCCCTATCTGACCTATCTGGGCGAGCTGGGCGCTCCCCTGGTGCTCTCCACGGGCATGGGCACGCTGGAGGAGATCATCACCGCCGTGCGCACGGTCGAGGCGACCGGCAACCGCGATATCGTCATCCTGCATTGCACCTCGGTCTATCCGGCGCCGCCCGAGACGATCCGCCTGCAGAACATCCTCGGCCTGCGCAGCGAGTTTCCGGCCTATCCGATCGGCTATTCCGACCACAGCATCGGCATCGAGATCCCGGCGGCCTCCGTCGCGCTTGGCGCCGGCGTGATCGAAAAGCATTTCACGCTCGACAGCAGCCGCATCGGCATGGACAACCAGATGGCCACCGAGCCGGAGGAGATGGCGCGGATGATCGCCGCCTGCCACACCGTGCACAAGGCGCTGGGCGGCACCGGCCGTATTCTGGACCCTGCCGAGCGCGACCAGATCCCGAAGATGCGCCGCAGCCTGATCGCGGCCCGGCCGCTCAAGGCCGGTGACCTGATCGCCGCCGAGGATCTCGACGCCAAGCGTCCCGGCACCGGCCTTCCGCCCGGTGACATGGCCGTCCTGATCGGCAAGCGACTCACGCGCGACATCGAAGCCGATGCCGCGATTGCCGCAAGCGACGTCGAGGCACCCTGACCATGGCGATTGCTCCCCCGGAGTTCGGCGCAACGATCGAGGAGATCGTGCAGGGCCGCCTGCCGGCGACCTTGGCGCTGCAGACCCCCGATGGCACGCCGATCGGCCGGCTGGTGCCGGTCACGCGCGCCCATCTGGAGGATGCGTTCGTCATCGGCAAGCTGACCGACTGGCGCAACGCCAATATGGCCGCGTTCTTCACCCAGTTCACCGCGACGCCGGAGCGCACCCGCGCCTGGCTGGACAAGGTCGTTCTGGCCGCCACCAACCAGATGATCTTCCTGATCTATGCCGAAGACGATCAGCTGATCGGCCATTTCGGCTTCAAGGATCTGACTGAGGACGAGGTGCTTCTGGACAATGCCATGCGCGGCGAGCGCGGCGGCCATCCGAAGCTCTTGCAGATCGCCGGCGAAACCCTGATCGACTGGCTGTTTGCCGCCGCGAAGGTGCGCGTGGTCTATGGCATCGTGCTGACCACCAACGTCCCCGCCATCATGATGAACCGGGCCATGGGCTTCGGCCTGTGGGACAAATATCCACTGGCAAAGACCGAACATCAGGGCGAAACGCGCTGGGCCATGGGTGAAAAAGGCGCTGTCAGCCCCGACAATGTCTATTGCTACCGCGTCGAGATCGTCCGCGAGCGCGCCTGACCGGAGAACGGGCCGGGCCAAGGCCCGGCCGAGCCTTTCCTGTCGCGGGCTCCAGCGCCGATCCGCCGAGGCGCGCGGCGCGAAGGCTGGGCCCTTGGCTTCATCATAAATCCGGCATGATCGCGCTGAACCGCGCCTTGATGGTGCAAGGCCATGCCTTGTCTTTCCGCGTGCCGTGTCCTGCCCTGCGCTGAAACGCAAGACGGGATGGCGCCCCCTTCAGGTCCGCCATCCCGCTCATCGAATCTGCCGCGGATCCGACCTTGTCGAGGCCTGATCCGCGGCTTCAGCTCTATTCCGGGCTCAGCCCTTCAGGCACTTGAGATAGCCGCCCGGCGAGCTGGAGAGAACCAGCTTGCCGTTGACGACGGGATCCGGCTCGAAACGGTCGGTCTCTTTCAGATAGGCGTTGAGCGCGGCGAAGGGCTCGTCGCCGGGCATCCAGATCTTGGAGCGCTTGGTCGGGATCTGCTCGGGCTTGCTCTGGCCGAGCAGCGTGTCGGCGACGACGAGATATTGTCCCTCGGTCACCAGCGGACCGTAATGGCGCAATTCGTCCAGCACATGGTCGCGGCTGTGATCGCTGTCGAGAACCACCATCACCGACGCCCCCTCGGGGATCGCAGCCTTGACCTGCGCCATGACCTCCGGCGCCGTCGAAGGGCCCTGGATCAGCTCGACGCGGTGCGCCAGCGGGTGGGTCTCGATCGATTCGCGGTTATGGGCGCGGATGTCGATATCGACGCCGACCACCTTGCCCTTGCCGATCAGCTGCAGGAGCGCGGCCATCATGATGACCGAGCCGCCGCGCGCCACGCCGGTTTCGATGATGACGTCGGGCTTGGTCGCCCAGATTACCTCCTGGGTGGCCATCACATCGGCGGGCTGCTGGATGATCGGCAGGCCCAGGAACGACCAGAGATAGGCATAGTCGTACTTGTCGAGCGTGACGAGCATCTCCGTCGACTGATCCAGCGCGTCACGATCACGGCCGAGCGCGACGCACATTTCGCGCTTGTGGGCTTCGAATTCCTGACGGTCGTCCTTAACGGTCATGACGCGTGTCTTCTTTCCTTGATCGGCCGGCCATTCGCCGGCCCTCTTGATGGTGGTTCAGGCGATGGCAGCACGCAGCGGCGCAGGCGCGGCCTGCGCAGCCGCCAAGGCGAGCAGCACGTCGGCGACACGATCGATTTCCGCGTCGGTCATGTCGTGGAAGCTCGGCAGGTTGATCGCGCGGCCGGGAATGTCATAGGCATTGTGGTTTTCCGTCCGGCTCTCGAACATGTCGAGGCTCGACAGCGGATAGAAGAACACGCGCGCATCGATGTTGGCAGCCTTGAAGGCGGCCTGCATCATCTCGCGGGTCACGCCGCTGTCGGCGGCAAAGACGGCCGTCGGCATCCAGGCGCCGTTGATGCCGTTCCTCGGCTCGGGATTGAGGCTGATCGCGTTGACATGCGACAGACGCCGGCGGTAGGCGGCAAGGATCGCCTGCTTGCGCGCGGTCAGCTCCGCAATTCGCTCGATCTGCGCACAGCCGATGGCGGCCTGTATGTTCGACATCTTGTATTTGAAGCCGATTTCGTCCGGCCAGAACTGCTTGGTCTGCCCCCGCGCGCGGCCGTGATTGCTCAGCGTCAGCACACGCTCGTAAAGCGCGGGGTCGCTGGTGGCGAAAAGTCCGCCTTCGCCCGTGGTCACGGTCTTGGTGCCATGAAAGGAGAAGGTGGAGAACAGGCCCATCGACCCGGCCTGCCGGCCGGAGAGCTCGGAGCCGATGGCTTCGGCCGCATCCTCGATGACGGGCACGCCATGGCGCCGGCCGATCTCCAGGAGGCGGTCCATGTCGCAGAGATTGCCATAGAGATGGGTGGCGATGATCGCCTTGGTGCGCGGCGTGATCGCCGCCTCCACCGCGTCCGGATCGAGGCACCAGCTGTCGGAGAGCACATCGACGAAGACCGGCGTGGCGCCGAGATGGACGATGGGCGAGACGGTGGCCACCCAGTTGGTATCGGCCAGGATCACCTCGTCGCCCGTGCCGATGTCCAAGGCATAGAGGCCCATATGCATGGCGCCGGTGCAGCTCGACGTGGCGATGGCATGCGACACGCCGAGATGGGCGGCGAAGCCGGCCTCGAAGCGCTGGATATATTCGTAGCAGCGGTCGCCCCAGCCATGGGCGGCGGCATCGCCGGCATAGGCGACCTCAAGCGCTCCGATGGAGGGCTTGGTATAGAGAATGCGCGGCAGGCCGTTGGTCATGGCTGGAATCCGATCAATGCAGCTGCGCTTCGTCGCACAGAAGGGCGACGGGCACGAGGAGCGCCTTGGCGGCGTCGTAGAATTCCTGCGCCGTCTGCGCCCCGCCGAGGAACCGATCGACCATCAGCACGTCGCCCTGCAGGCCGCGGCGCCGGTCGGAGGTCGGGTTCTCGTTGAATTCCGGACGGAAGCCCGAGGCCAGACGCGGATCGAAGCCCTGGAAGGCGGCGAAATAGCCGTTGCCCTTGGCGACAAAGGCGCGGCGGTCGGTTTCCATCATGCAGTCGATCATGCAGGCGCGCAGGAAATCCTCGTTCGCCGTCCATTCATTGCCCAGTTCGCCCAGAACATGGAACTGCGCTTCGGCCACCGCGCCGGTGAGCCCGAGGCCGGCATGGAAGGGGAAATTATGCGTCGGCTTATGGCTCGCGGGCGCCTTGTAGGCCGGCATGTTGATGGCAGACATCGGCCGGTCGCAGAAGGCCATGGCATCGCTGAACAGAAGCACGCGTCCGGACCATTCATATTGCGGCACGGGCGAGGACCATCCGTCATTGACGGGCAGCGACAGCAGCGTATCCAGAAGCGACCGGCGCAGCGCCCCGTGATAGAGGCCAAAGGGCATGCGCGGCGCATTCAGGCTGCCCGACCAATAGAAGAAGGCCTTCAGCATGGCCGTCTTGTCGAACATGTTGATGTGATAATGGGCGGGGACGGCCACCGGGCCGGAAACGCCGGGAACGGCCAGCGGGTCGATCTGAAAGCTGTTCCAGCCAAGCGCATCGATTTCGGGCGAGCGGCGCTCGAGATAATGCACCATGATGGCGAGTTCGGGATCGAGCGTATCGGACGGGCGCACGAGCGTGACCCAGCGGCCGGTGGCGCGGCTGGCGGTCTGGCGCCAGAGCGCGCGCGCGGCCGGCGCCGTGTCGAGGGTTTCCAGCACCAGGCGCTTGTCGTCCGCCGCAAGCGCGGCAAGGTCTTCCGACGGCGCGGCGGCTGCGGACGAGAACAGCGCAATCACCTCCACATCCGCAGCCGGATCCTTCAGAAGCTTGGCGACGAGATGACCGAGATCGGGCGCTTCGCCTTCGACGGGAATGCAGATGGAGAGCGTGGCCATGGGTTTCTCCCGGGAGATCGGGCGCCCGAAGACGAGGGCGCCGCCTGAAATCTGACGGGCGGATGTCGCTGCCTTGGCTTTCCCCGGCACAGCGGCCGCGAACAGGGCAGGCGCGTCCATAAAGGCCGCCCGTTGTCGTTCTAGGCGGCAAAGCTTGAGCGAGGCTTTGCGCGAAAAACGCCTCTTCGTTCGAATTGTCGTTCTCGGGTTAATCGGCCGGAAGCAGGCCTCCTCTATGGTGGCTGCAACAAGGCCAGACGGTTCCCCTGCCGGTGGCTTTGCCCGGCGCCTCATGTTTTTGCGTTGCGCCGCGACCTCCCCGCTGCCGCAGGATGTCCCCCACATCCTGCGGCTTCTTTTTTTGCTGCATGCGGCAGGCCATGACCGCCAACAGTCTGTTCAAGATTTGCTGTTGGTCTGACGAAAATGGTGATTTCGAGAACTGGAGCGCAGCGTCCTTAAGGTACGTGTGCACCGGAAGCGCAGAAATTGCCATTTGCAGGCGGCCAACGGCGATTATTGGACAGACTGCAAGATGGATCCGCCGTTTCAACGCCGGCTTCGATGCGCTAAAGAGGGCGCGCCCACAGGCATGACAGGCAGCCCTGCCGGCGCCGGAGCGAAACGGAGACGCGGACGTGAGTGGCTATGGTGCCCAGGACATGGCTCTGCCCCTGCGCAGGGTTTTGATGCGCCGCCCCGGCGAAAGCCTGCGCAAGGCCGATCCGGCGGTCTGGCATTATGGGGCCCGTTTCAACGCCGAACAGGCGATCGCGGACTATGACGGGCTTGTGCGCCTGCTAATGGACCGCCATGTCGAGATCGCCTGGCTTGGCGAGCGCGATGACGGTCTGGCCGATTCGATGTTCACCGCCGATCTCTCGCTGGTCACGGCAAAGGGCGCCGTGGTGCTGCGGCCCGGCAAGCCGGCGCGGGCGGGCGAGGCGGCGCTGCACGAGGCGGCCTTTCGCGCCGCCGGCATTCCGCTGCTCGGACGCATCAAGAGCCCCGGCACGGTGGAGGGCGGTGATTGCCTGTGGCTCGATGCCGAGACGCTGGCCGTCGGGCGTGGCCTGCGCACCGACGAGGACGGCATCGCCGCGCTGTCGGAGCTTCTGGCGCCTGAGGGCATCGACGTTCTCGGCTATGACCTGCCGCTGTGGCGTGGCGCCGATGCCTGCCTGCATCTCGGCTCCGTCGCCACATTTCTCGCGCGCGATCTCGCGCTGATCTTCCCGCCGATCCTGCCGGTCTCCTTCTACCGCCTGCTGGAGGAGTGGGGCGTGTCGATGATCGAGGCGCCGGCCGAGGAGTTTCGCGACAGCGCAGGCATGAGCGTCGGCGTGCTGACGCTCGGCCCCCGCGACATCGTCATGCTCGACGGCTATCCCCGAACGCGCGCGGCGATGGAGGAGGCCGGCTGCACCGTGCATCTCCTGTCGGCCGAGGCGCTGTGCATCGGCTGCGAGGGTGGGCTGGGCGGTCTCGTCTGCCCGATCCTGCGCGAGGCCTGATTGGCGGAGTGCTCCCAGGCGACGGTCTAGACTTGCCTCGGCGCGAAAGCGCCGTTATTCCCCTTGGCCCATGTCATGGTGCCGCCCTGTTTTGCAGGAAGGAAGGCGCCTGCCGCCCGCACGGCCTATTCATCCAAAGCGCGTCGCGATCCTCCGGATCGCTTCCTGCGCTTTAAGTCTTTGTTTTTCGCATGTCGTGATCGCAAAACCGCTTCCCACTTTTGCGCGACATGCTGCAACAGGAGTGTCCCTCATGCGCTATGCGTCGATCACCGATCGTCTGGCCGATCTCGGTTCCGGCAAATGGGCGCTCCATCATCAGGCTCGGCGCATGAAGGCGGAAGGCGTGCCGGTGATCGAACTGACCATTGGCGAGCCCGATGTCGCGCCCGATCCGGCGTTGCTCGCCGAATGCCAGCGCGCGATGAATGCGGGGCGCACGCGCTATTCCAGCGGCCGGGGCGAGCCGGCCGTGCTGCAGGCGCTGGCCGCGCGCTATGCCAGACGCCAAGCGGACGTGACGGCCGAAAATGTTCTCTGCTTTCCCGGCACCCAGGCCGCGCTCTATGCGGTGATGTGCGGACTGGTGGAGGCGGGCGACGGCGTGCTGGTCGGCGATCCGCTCTATGCCACCTATGACGGCGTGATCCGCGCCACCGGCGCCCATCGCGTCACCGTCACGCTGCGGCCCGAGCACGGCTTTCGCATGCAGCCGGCCGATCTCGAAGCCGCGATCACGCCCGATTGCCGCGTCCTCCTCTTGAACTCGCCGCACAATCCGACCGGCGCGGTGCTGACATCGGACGCCATCGACGCGATCGGCGCGCTCTGCCGGCGCCACGATCTCTGGATCGTCTGCGACGAGGTCTATGAGCAGCTGATCTTCTCCGGCACCTTCGACAGCCCCTTCGACCGGCCGGAACTGGCCGAGCGCACCATCGTCGTCTCCTCCATTTCCAAGTCCCATGCCGCGCCCGGTTTTCGCAGCGGCTGGGCCGTGGGACCGAAGGAATTCTGCACGCGGCTGCTGCCCGTCTCGGAAATGATGCTGTTCGGCGTCCAGCCCTTCATCGCTGACATGACGGCCTATGCGCTGACGCATGAAATCGGCACGGCGGCCGAAATGCGCCAGCGTTACCGTGATCGCGCGCTGACGCTCGCCGAGGCGCTGAAGGGGGTGTCCGGTGTGCGGCCGATGGTGCCGGATGCCGGCATGTTCCTGCTGCTCGACGTGACCGAGACGGGGCTTTCGGGCGAGGACTTCGCCTGGGCGCTGTTGAAGGAGGAGCATGTGGCGGTGATGCCAGGCGGTTCCTTCGGCGAGAATGCGCGCGGTTTCGTGCGCATCAGCCTGACCGTACCCACCGCCGATCTGGTGGAAGCCGGCCGGCGAATCGCTGCGCTCGCCGCCCGCCTGATCGAGCGCCCGCAGGCCGCCACGGCCTGAGCCACAGGCACAACCGCGCCGATGCGGTGGCGCGGGCCATGCCGCCGCCGATCCCGAAAGACATCAAACCGCCCGGTGAATTTGACTTTGCCGGCCGCAGATGGTTTCTACGCGGCCTGAGCGGCGCCGGCGATGGAGGATCTCCCGCGCCGATGCCGGAAAGCGTTAGGGCACGGCAGCGTTTCACCGCTTCGGCGGCTTGGATCTTGAAAGCGGGAAGGGCCTTTGCGACACGGTCGGGCAGGACAGCACTGGACGAGACAGGCGCGGCGTGAGCCCGGCCGGTTTCTGGCCGCGCTGTGGATGCTGCTGGCTGTGCTCTCGATGCCCGTCGTCGCCTGTGCATCCTCCGGCGGCGAGCGCGATCTGGCGCGCGTTTCCGGCGACAGCACGGGCGCGGCCGGACGGCCCGCCGATCCCGCGGCACTGACCCGTCAGGCCCTGCGCGCCGCCCCGCCGGCCGATCTCAAATTTTCCGCCGAACGGGGCGACCCCAAAGCGGTTCCGGGCGGTCCCGATCCCGCCATCCTGCCATGCCCGTCGCGCATCGCCCGCTCGGGGATGATTGCCTGCCGGCTGGCGGCCGCGCAGGACAGCCTGCGCGAAGCCGCGGATGCCAGCGCCTATCGCTCCCGCGCGCCGCCGCGCCAGCCGGCCTGAGCG
This sequence comes from Xaviernesmea rhizosphaerae, assembly GCF_001938945.1. GTDB lineage: Bacteria > Pseudomonadota > Alphaproteobacteria > Rhizobiales > Rhizobiaceae > Xaviernesmea > Xaviernesmea rhizosphaerae. The sequence continues at coordinate 22,285 of NZ_MKIO01000040.1, read as the reverse complement.
CCCGCCGACACTGTCACCCAGCCTTTCGATCCCTGTCGGCATCAGGCGCATGCGCCTGGTCCCGTCATCATCTCTCCCGCCGTCCGCGCGACCGCAGCCTCTGCGCCGCCGGCGGCCCGGACCTTTGGAACCTTCCCATGCGCACCCCCAGATGGGCGATCTTCGCCTATATCGCGATTACCCTTTTCGGGATCATCGCGGTGATCCCGAACTTCCTCACGGCCGAGCAGCAGCAGCGCTATCATGCCTTCCTGCCGGTCAAGCCCGTCACACTCGGCCTTGATCTCAAGGGCGGCTCGCATCTCGTGCTCGAGGTGGATGCCGCCGGCCTGCGCCGCGCGCGGCTGAACACGCTGCTCGACGATATCCGCAACCTGCTGCGCACCGAGCGGCTCTCGACCGCCGCCGCGCGGCTGACCGGCGACACGGTCACCGTCACGCTCGACGATCCGGCGGCGCTGGCGCGCATCCAGCCGAAGATCCAGGCGCTGGCCGCGCCCGTGGGCACGCTCGGCTTCGGCACCTCGTCCTCCGACATCGCGGTGACCACCAACGGCAACACCATCACGGTGGGGCTGACCGAGGCCGGCCTGCAGGAGCGCATGACCGCCGCCGTCGACCAGAGCCTGGAGATCATCCGCCGGCGTGTCGACCAGGTCGGCGTTGCCGAACCGCTGATCCAGCGCGTCGGCTCCGACCGCATCCTCGTGCAGCTGCCGGGCCTTCAGGACCCGACGCGCCTGCGCCAGCTGCTGGGCTCCACCGCGCAGATGAGCTTCCACATGGTCGACCAGAGCGTCGATCCCAATGCGCCGAACCCGCCGCGCGGCGTGGAGATCCTGCCGGGCGCCAATGATCAGAACAAATATGCGGTGGAAAGCCGCGTGGCGATCTCGGGCGAGCGGCTGGCCGATGCCAAGGCCGGCTTCAACCCGCAGACCAATGAGCCGATCGTCTCCTTCTCCTTCGACAGCCAGGGCGCGCGGCAATTCGCCGAAATCACCCGCGAGGCCGTCGGCAAGCCCTTCGCCATCGTGCTCGACGGCAAGGTGCTGACCGCCCCTGTCATCCGCGAACCGATTGTCGGCGGCCAGGGTCAGATCTCGGGCAACTTCACCGCCCAGGAGGCCACGGTCCTCTCCGCGCTCCTGCGTTCCGGCGCGCTGCCGGCGCCGCTCACCATCATCGAGGAGCGCTCGGTCGGCCCCAATCTCGGCTCCGACTCGATCCGCATGGGCATCTATACCGGTCTTGCCGGCTTTGCCGCCGTCTGCCTGATGATGCTGGCGCTCTACACCTCCTGGGGCGTCATCGCCAATCTCGGCCTGCTCTTGCACACGATCCTGACCGTGGCGGTTCTCGCCATGCTCGGCTCCACGCTGACGCTGCCCGGCATCGCCGGCATCATTCTCGGCATCGGCATGGCTGTGGACGCCAACATCCTGATCAATGCCCGTATCCGGGAAGAGACCGCCAACGGCGCCGGCGCGATGAAGGCGCTGGATGTCGGCTTCAACAAGGCTTACGCCACCATCGTCGACGGCAACGTCACCACCCTGGTCGGCACGCTCCTGCTCTTCCTGTTCGGCACCGGTCCTGTGCGCGGCTTCGCCGTGACCATGATGATCGGCATCGTCATCTCAATGTTCACCTCGATCACCGTGGTGCGCCTGATGATGCAGCAGATGGTCGTGCGCCGGAAGATGAAGAAGATCGAGATCCATTCGATCTTCGGCAAGGTGCCGTCCATGCGCAGCTTCTCCTTCATGCGCGGGCGCTATCTGGCCATCGGCATGTCGGCCTTCCTGTCGATCAGCTCGGTCATCCTGTTCTTCAAGCCCGGCCTGAACTACGGCATCGACTTCGTCGGCGGCATCCAGGTGGAGGCCACCTCGCAGCAGGCGCTGAACATGGCCTCGGTGCGCGAGAAGCTCGAATCGCTCAATCTCGGCGAAGTGGCGCTGCAGGACTTCGACCAGGGCAAGTCGGTGCTGATCCGCGTCCAGCGGCAGCCGGGCGGCGAGGCGGAGCAGACCGTGGCGCTCAATGCCATCAAGGATGCAGTCGCCCAGGCCATTCCCGGTGCCGCCTTCGAGCGCACGGAAGTGGTGGGCCCGACGATCTCCACCGAGCTGGCCCGCTCCGGCTTCATGGCCGTCGGCCTCGCCATGCTGGCGATCCTCTGCTACATCTGGTGGCGGTTCGAGTGGCACTTCGCCATCGGCGCGATCGTCACGCTGATCTTGGATATCACCAAGATGATCGGCTTCTTCGCGCTGACCCAGATCGACTTCAACCTGACGGCGATCGCCGCCGTGCTGACGCTGATCGGCTATTCGGTCAACGACAAGGTCGTGGTCTATGACCGCATGCGCGAGAACCTGCGCAAGTACAAGACCATGCCCTTCTCCGAACTGATCGACCTGTCGATCAACCAGGTGGTCATGCGATGCATCTTCACCTCCGTCGCCATTCTCGCCTCGCTTCTGCCGATGGCGATCTGGGGCGGCGATCCGGTGAAGCCCTTCGCCTGGCCGATGGTCTTCGGGGTGATCGTTGCCACGACCTCGTCGATCTATATTGGCGGGCCGATCCTGCTCTTCCTGTCGCGCTGGTGGAAGGACCGCGAAACCAGCCGCGTCGGCGGCGCGGAAGCGGCTACAAAGAGCTGATGCAAGCCTCTCCCGGCCTGTTTTTCTCCTTATGCTGAAGGATGGGTAAACAGGCCGGGTCCGGTTTTGCAGGTGGTGCGGCGTTGTCCGCAGGCGCCTCTTGCGTAAGCTGTCATCAAAATTTCACGGGCGATCCCACGGGGTCGCCCTTTTTTGTCCGCATCCGCTGCCTATATCCGGGTTCAGCAAGGGCACCCCATGATTCGGTACTTGCCGGAATATTTTTGCTGATTTCTTCTCAAAAAAGAAAAATTCAGCAAAATTATTCGACCAACGAAGCCGGATAATTGACATATTTTGTCGATTAACCTAGAGTTCAAACTGTCGGAGAAGCCGACACTTGCTCAATCCGCATCGTCACCTGGCGATGCCGCTCGAAAGCCAAAGGAGAGCGCCATGACTGCTTCGTACAGCCTCGCCGCCCTTGGCGGCTCCAAGTCCTTCTGTCGCAAAATGGCAATGGATATCGCGTATCTCGCCTCCTGGCGAATGTGACGCGCATCGCCTGCTCCTAGCAGGCTCATCGATGAAATTGCCTGATGTCTGATCCGGCCGGAAAGCGGCGCGGAGGGAGTATTGCCATGAGCAAGCAAGTGATCGAGTTCAACGGGGAAGCGGTCGGCGTCGTCGTCCCGGATGCCAACGCCCTGCGTTTCGTCGCCGTAAAATTTCACGTCTGGGATCTGGATGCCCATCATTTCGCCAGTGCCGAGGATGCGCGTGAAGCCGTCCGCAGGCTGGTGATGAGCAAAAGCAACCGCGCGCAGGTCCTGCCGCGGGAAACCTCCGCGCGGCCTGCCCAGGCCGAGCAGACTGCTTTTGACCGGCCCGCCGGCGATCTCGCCGCCTGACCCGCACATCGGCCTTGGCGGGCAGAGGGCCGCAAGGCCTGAATTTGTTCTACCCGAATCTCGTTTTACCCGGATGAAGCCGGTCGCGCGCAGCGGCCGGCTTTTTGCGTTGCGAACGCGAAATTTTGCGTGTTGTCGCAATCTTTGCGAATGTTCTCACGCGAAAGCTGCGACTTGGTCACAATTTTCTGGTATAGGACTGTCAAATGCGCGGGCTCGGTACCAATTTCGTCATAGAAATACGGTGTCCTGTGCTTGAGGACGCAAAGAACAGCGGTGGGAGCTCGTTTTCACCGCGACTTGCAAGCCGGATATGATGATGACCGGCTCAATTTGGTAAAGAGCAGACGATGTTGACGAAGAAGGGCAAATACGGGTTGAAGGCGCTGGTCGATCTGGCGCGTCTTGAGCCAGGCGAAACCGCGTTCATCACCGAAATCGCGGTGCGCAACAACATCCCGAAGAAGTTTCTCGACACCATCCTGCTCGAACTTCGCAATGTCGGCATTCTCAAGTCGAAGAAGGGTCCAGGCGGCGGCTATTCGCTGGCCCGCCCCGCGTCGCAGATCCGCATCGGCCATGTCATCCGCACGCTTGACGGTCCGCTTGCCCCGATCCGCTGCGCCAGCCGCACCGCCTATGAGATCTGCGACGATTGCGCCGATCCCGAAAGCTGCGAAGTCCGCCGCTCGATGACGGTGGTGCGCGATGCGGTCGCCGATATTCTCGATTCCATGTCGCTCGACGATTTCGTCAACAATCCCGAGATGGCCGGTCGCACGACGGAAACGGCGCCGGCCGTGGTCCAGCGCGCGGGTTGATCGACACGACTGCCATGCCCGGAATGGCGATGGTCGCTGCAGGTGGCAAATCGTGCCGCAGCCATAGCCTTCGCCTTCCTCTCGCCGACGTGCGCGCCTTTCCGCGCGTCCGGCCCATTGGGGCAGCACGGTGCTTTCCGGCTCCCTTGCGTCTTCCCGCTTTCTCAAAGCCAGCACCCGCTGCCTGATCCGCCGCCCTTGGTGGCAGGGCGGACGCCGTGAGCTGTCGGTCTTGTGACGATTTTGTGTCTTTCGGGACGCAGCCAATCGGCTTCTTGCTCTGTGGTCATTTCGCTTTGCGAGGCGATCGGCTAGACCGACCGCCACAAGGACGGCCTGGAGCACGGGCCGCCGCGGCGAAGCGACGATCATCCACCACCTCGTGCACCTCGTGCGCTGATGAAGCGAACAAGCTGCGCGGGATCGATCGGTTCGGCCGCGCCAGAGACGAGATCAGGGAGCAGGCAGAGATGAACGCGAAATCGAACCAGGAAGATCTGCACAGCCGCGACGCGCTGCAGGCCTCGATCGGCAGGACGATCGCCACCACGGTCAGCGCCGTTGCCGCCTTTTCCGCGTGCTTCGCCACTGATCCGGCCTTTGCCTCCAGCCTGGTCGATGCTGTCGAACTGATCGGCGAGCGGCGCGGCCGCACGATCGTCGCAGGCATCGGCAAGAGCGGCCATATCGGCCGCAAGATCGCCGCCACGCTGTCCTCGACCGGGACGTCGGCCTATTTCGTCCATCCGGCCGAGGCGAGCCACGGCGATCTCGGCATGATCACCGAAGAAGATACGCTGATTCTTCTCTCCTGGTCCGGCGAGACGGTGGAGCTGGCGTCGATCATCACCTATGCCCGCCGCTTCCAGGTGCCGATCGTTTCGATCACGGGCAATGCCGACAGCCTGCTGGCGCGCAATTCCGCCGTCGCCATCGTCCTGCCGAAGGTGCAGGAAGCCTGCCCGCACGGGCTTGCGCCGACCACCTCGACGCTTCTGCAGCTCGCCGTGGGCGACGCCCTGGCGATCGCGCTTCTGGAGCGGCGCGGCTTTTCGCCCGAGGATTTCCGTACCTTCCATCCTGGCGGCAAGCTGGGAGCGCAGCTGCAGCGGGCGATCGACCTTGCCCATACCGGCGCGGCCATGCCGATCCTACCGGTCGGCAGCCCGATGAGCCTGGCGGTGATCGAAATGTCGTCCAAGGGTTTCGGCGTCGTCGGCATTGTCGATGGCGCTCAGCGGCTGATCGGCGTGATCACCGATGGCGACCTGCGCCGCCATATGTCGGATGGCATGCTGAGCGAGCCGGTGGAAGCGGTGATGTCGCACAGCCCGCGCGTCATCCGCGGCGATATTCTCGCAAGCGCCGCGCTGAAATCGATGCAGACAGCCAAGCGCGTGACCGTGCTCTTCGTCGTGGACGAGACCGGCGCACCCGAAGGCATTCTGCACATTCACGATCTCCTGCGCGCCGGCGTGGCCTGACGTCCCTCAGCGGGGAAAATCTCTTATCAGCCTGACCGCCCGGTCTTGGCGGGCCTCGCGCGCGGCGGCGGGTCGATGAAGGCGCCTGGAGCGTTGACGGTCTGGCGATCGAGCCGCTCCGCGATCGCCCGGGCGCCGGCATCTGCGCCGGACCTGGAATAGAAGTTTCCGCGCACCTGAACGCTTGCCGCGAGCAACCGGAAAAAGGCGCGGCAGAGCGCGGGATCGGGCGCCTGCGGCTCGGCCCAGAAGGCATCGAGCGGCTTCTGGTCGGTCAGCCGCTCCATGCGGAAGATCGCCGCGCCGAGAACCTTCACCGGCAGATCGCGCTGCAGCGCATGCAGGCCGACGGTCGAATTGACGGTGACCACGCCCGCAGACCCCTCCAGCAGCCGGTCGAGCGAGCCGCCGTCGAGATAGGTCACGCGGCGGTCGATGCCGAGCCTCAGCGCCGTCGCGCCGATCAGGCCCTTCCAGTCGATCAGACCATTGTCGAGTGGATGCACCTTCACCGCCAGCCGGGCCTCGATCGGCGCGAAGCGGGCGAAGGAGGCCAGCACTTCGGCGATCGCCTCGCGCTGGTCGCGATAGGGTGAATGGGCGCGCAGCTGAAAGTCGGTCTGCAATTGCAGGGGATAGACGAAGACCGGCGCACCGGCCTGCGTCAGCTCTGCAATGGCCGCTGCCGCCGCCGCTCCACGCCGCTTCTCGCCCGCAAGGCGCATGACCCAGCCGGCATATTCGGCCAGCGGATGAAACAGCGCGTGGCGGCGATAGAAGGGATAGCCGAGATTGAGAAAGACATTCGGAAGATTGTAGAGGAGGTCATAGGCGGCCTCGGCCAGGAAGGTCTGGCTGTGGCGCCGGGTCCAGTCCGGCTCCGGCAAGCCTTCCGCCGCGGCGAGAACCTGCTCGGGATCGTCAGGGAAATGCGAGTTGGAAGACATGCCGCCGCGCTCGACCGTCAGCCAGTCCGGCCGGAGATAGCCCATCTCCACCACATAGACGCGGATGCCCAGCCGCCGCGCTGCTTGCGTGGCGACCCGGTGATAGGCCCGCTCCTCGCCGAGCAGCACGATGTCGGTCACGCGATGCGCCACCAGGAAGCGATCGAGAAAGGCCGGCCAGCCCTCCGGCCGGCCGCGATAGGCGTGGCCGCCCCTGCGCCGCCAGAACAGGCTGTCGCCGATGTTGAGATTGATCCTGACACAGCGGTGGCCGCGCTCTTCCAGCCGATCGGCGATCCCGGCGAAGATCGGCGAGGAGGGGCCCTGCAGAAACAGGAAGGTCCGCATGACCATCAGACCTGGCCGGAGGATTCTGGCGCGGGCGATGCGGGCGTCGTCGGCGGAGCCGTCTTCGAGGTCTCGGTGTTGGGTGTGCCCGGCTTGGCGCCTCCGGATTTGGCTGGCCCAGACTTGCTCGGCCCGGACTTGGCCGCCCCCGACTTGCTTGCCCCGGATTTGGGGAGCGGCGCGCCCACCGGCCCCTGCGTCTTCGCCAGCCGTTCCTTCTCCAGCCCGGCGAGCTTCAGCAGCGTGCCCATCAGGTTCCACGGCTCCTCATTGCGCGGGAAGACCGGGCCGTGTTGGGCCGTGCGCGCCTTGGCCAGGGGCACGATGAAATAATCGGTCCGCGGGTCGGGGAAGGGATCGGCGAAGGATTTCAGGAGCGGCGCATGGTCGCCGTAAAACAGCAGCCACACCGGCCGGTCGAGCTTGCCGAGCTGGTCGACGAGCTGTCCCAGCGCCTTGTCCGACTGCTGCAGGATCTCCAGATAGATGCTGACGGGATCGGTCAACCCCTCCACGCGCCCCGGCTCCCAGGGGCCATGATTGGCCATGGAGGCGACGAAAAGCAGGTCGCCATGCTCGCCGGTTTGGGCCTGCGCCTCGGCGATCACCTTGGCCGTCAATGCCGCATCCGAAACATAAGCCCCGTCCCGCTCGGGCACGTGGTCGAAGCCGTCCAGCATGGTCATCTTCTGGAAGCCCAGCAGCGGCATGGCCTTGTGGCGCAGGAAGAAGGTGCGGGCATAGGGATGGATGAAATGGGTGCGCCAGCCGGCCTTCTTCAGCTTGGTCGGCCAGACGATGTCGGAATAATTGCGCGCGCGCAGATAGGGATAGCTGGCATCGACATGGAGATGATCGGGCTCCAGCCCGCTCAGCACGGCAAATTCGGTGCGCAGCGTGTAGCCGCCCTCGAACACGGTGGACAGCCGGCCCCATTGCGCCGAGAGCTTCTGCAGCCGGTCGATATTGGGCAGCTTGATCGTGTCGACGCCGAAATGGCGCATGTCGATGAAGGATTCCGACTGCCAGACGACGATCAGCGGCGCCTTGTCGTCCTCGCCGCCGATGATGGTCTGGACCGCGGCGAAGAAGGCCTCGGAAATCTCCGCCACCACCTTCTCGCGCCGGCGCGCCAGCCAGAGGATGAAGTGGAAGATGACCGAGCAGAAGGTGCCGAAGCGCAGCGTGCTGACCTTGACGTTGGGCTGGCCCACCAGGCGCTGCACCAATGCGGCCACCGGCCGGTTCACCGGGCCGTAGAACAGCAGGATCCAGGGCACGTCCGCCAGCAGGATCGCCAGCAGGATATAGAACAGATGCGCATGGTCCGGCAGCACATTGGGCTCGAAATACATATAGAGCCCGGAGACGCCAAAGACATAGGAGAACGCCACCAGCCAGAAGACGATGTTCAGGGAGTTGGCATAGAAGATCGACTTGTATTTGAAGACATCGGCGACCATGGCGATGTCGGAAAACACCAGCGGCTCGCGGATGAACTTGTATTTCGCGCGAGAAATCCCGGTGAAGATGATGAAGAAGCTCATGGCGCCGGCGGCGGCATAGAGCGGACGCCAGGAAATGGCGAAGAAGCCGGTGAAGACCAGCGCGATGATGGGCAGGCGCGCCGCCATGTCCCGCCAGACGCGCGCCGCCTCACCGCTCGCGCGAATGATCCGCCGCTCGCGTGTTGGCATGGCGAATTTGTCGGTCATGAGAATGACCGCGGATGCAAAAGCGAAGCACAGGAACGTCAGCATGAACGGGTGATCATGCAGCTGGAACGACATCGGTGCCAAGTCTATTCCTTTTTGATCGTCAGCCGTCTGTCCATCGCCGCGCATCCCTCGCCGCACAGCCCCTGCCGGCCTGTCGTTCCGGCAGGGCAAGGGCTGTGCGCGAGCAATCCGCTGTCTTGTCAGCGCCGGAGGTCGCCGCAGACGGACGGGCAGGGCACGTTCATCGTGCGCCAAGCTCTAAAGCATTTCCGGGGCGCCCGGAAGCGGGCAAATCCGCTTCTCCCAAACCGTGTCCTTTCACCGCAACGCCGTCAGGCGGATGCCGCTTGCCTATCGCATCCCTTTCCGGCTGGCCGCTGCGATCCGCCGGCCGAACCAGGCATAGAGCAGCGGCCGCAGGCTGGAACCCAGATAACCCAGCAGGCCGAGCTCCAGCGTGAAATAGAGATTGGCGCGGCGGCGGTCGATTGCGGCCAGGATCTTGCCGGCCAGCCGGTCGGCCGGCCAGGCCGCCACCTTGCCCATCATGATCTCCGCTTCTGCTGGCCGCAGCGGCCGCTCCTGCGCCAGCTGCGGCGTCTCGGTGTCGGGTGGATAGCACAGGCCGACGGAAATGCCGTCGCCTGCAAGCTCCAGCCGCAGGGAATCGGCCAGGCCGATCAGAGCGGATTTCGAGGCGCAATAGGCGGCATAGCCGTAAAGCCCGATGAGGCCCGCGCCGGAACCGACGATCATCAGCCGCCCGCCGGTCAGCCGCAGGCCCGGCAGCGCGGCGCGGATCGTATTGGCCGTGCCGATCAGATTGACGGAGATCTGCCGGTCGAAATCTTCGGCCGGTTGCACATCGAAACGGGCCGGCGCCACCAGACCGGCGCAGGCGATGACGACCTCACACGGGCCTAACCGCGCCTCGGCGCGTTGCAGCGCCGCGGCGATAGCGTCGTTTCGTGCAATGTCCGCGGCCTCTGCCGCGACGCTGGCTTCCGGATGGTCCGTCTTCAGCCGCTGGACGGCCTCTGTGAGGGCATCGCTGCCGCGCGCGATCAGGGTCAGGCGCGCGCCGCGTGCGGCATAGGCGCTGGCAATGGCAAGGCCGATGCCGCTCGACCCGCCCGTTACCACCACATGCGCGCCGGCGGGGACGGGACCTTTAACGCCGGTCCCGGTCCATTGGGAACGGGGCGGGGCAGGCCGCTCGCTCATTGCGTGGCGAGCAGCTTCATCATCTGCTCGACATTGATCGAGGCGAGGCCGAAATTGCGGTCCGTCAGCGCCTTCAGCCGCTCGGCTGTGATCGCCACGGTCTCGCGGATCTGCGCCTCGGTATGATCGCTGGTGATGAAGAAGCGCAGCCGCGCCTGCCCCTCGGGCACGGCGGGATGGATGATCGGCAGCGCGTTGATGCCGGCGGCGAGAAGGTCGTTCGACAATTGCACCGCGCGCAGCGAATCGCCCACGAGGATCGGCACGACCGAGAAGCCACCGCTCAGGCCCGTATCAAGCCCGGCTTCCTGCGCCAGCTTCAGGAACAGCGCGCCATTGCGGCGCAGTGCGGCCGCCCGCTCGGGCTCGCGCGCCAGGATCTCGACGCTGGCGAGCGCGGCGGAGGCGAGGGTCGGCGCCAGGCCGACACTGTAGACGAAGCCGCCGGCCTGGGCCTTGAGGATGGCGATCAGCGCCGCGCTGCCGGCGATATAGCCGCCGCAGCTCGACGTGGTCTTGGACAGCGTGCCCATCCAGATATCGACCTCTTTTGCGTCCAGGCCGAAATGCTCGAAAGTGCCGCGCCCCTTCGATCCGAGAATGCCGAGCGCGTGGGCCTCGTCCACCATCAGCCAGAAGCCGTATTCGGCCTTGAGCTTCAGGATCGCCGGCAGGTTGGCGACGTCGCCATCCATCGAATAGATGCCCTCGACGATGACGAGGATGCGCCGATAATCGCCGGCCACCGTGCGCAGCACATGGTCGAGATCGGCCACGTCATTGTGCTTGAACAGCCGGCGGGTGGCGCCCGACAGCTTGATGCCGGCGAGCGCGCTGTTGTGGATGAACTCGTCATGGACGACGAGGTCCTGTGGCCCGAGCAGGCAGGAAATCGCCGCGACATTGGTGAGGTAGCCGCTGACGAAAGCAATGGCAGATTCGACGCCGTAAAAACCCGCCAGACGCTCTTCCAGCGCGGCATGAACCGGGCGCTCGCCCGCCACCAGCCGGCTGGCGGAAGCGGAAATGCCGAAATCGTCGATCGCCTTCTTCGCCTGCGCCAGAACGGCCGGATGCCGGTTCAGGCCCAGATAGTCGTAGGAGGCGAAGTTGATCAGCTTGCGGCCGTCGATCACCGTGGTGGCGCCGGCTGCCGTCTCATGCGCGCGGTAGAAGGGATTGTCGATGTGGAGCTGCTGGCTGGCGAGCTGCTGCGTCAGAACCTGCTTGTACTCAGGCATGTCCTCGAAGCGAGGCTGCTTGCGCCTGACGGTGACCGGCGCTTCCCGCTCCGAGCGCGCCATGCGGTTGCGCTCGGAGGACTGGTGCGTGTTGCGCATCCGGTCGATCAGGTTTTCCTTCAGGCTCGTGCTCATCTTCGGCGAGAATGGCCGCTGCTCGTTCTGGCTCATGCTCCCGCAGCCTCCTTTTCGGCCACGCCGCCGGCAATGTGGCGCTTGGCCAGTTCGCTCACCATCTTGTCGTCGCCCTGCGGCTCCTCGCCGGTGTCCTGGTCGCGCTTGCTCACCTTCTCGTAGAGCTTGCGGGTCACGTCGCCCACCGTCGTGGTTTCCGCAATGCCCGACAGCGGCATGTCGAAGCCGGTGTTCTGCTGGAAGCTGATGCCGAGCTCGACCGCCATCAGGCTGTCGAGGCCGATTTCCTTGAGGATCTTGTTGCGGGTGATCGTATCCTTGGCGACACGCAGGATCGCGGCGATTTCGCCGGCGACGATGTCGAACAGCAGATCCTCCGCTTCCTGCGCCGATTTGCCTTCGATCAGCGCTACCAGATCGAGCGCCGCGCCATCGCTGCTGCCGGAATACTGATCCGCCCCGCGCAGCACCACCTCGAACAGCGGCCCGCGCACGACCGGCAGGGACCGCGCCGCCGCCCAGTCGAAATCGGAGATCATCACCACGGCGGCCTCTGGCGTGCCGGGATCGCGCGCCATGTAGGCGGCGACCTCGTTCAGAGCCTGGGCAGCCTTCAGCGCGGTCTTGCCGATGCGCTTGGACAGGATCTCGTTCACCTCGGCATTCTGGGTGAGATAGCCGGCATCGGCAATCGCGCCGAAGCCGACGGCGAGCGCCGGCAGGCCTTCCGCCCGGCGGCGGCGCGCCAGCCCTTCGAGGAAGCCGTTGGCGGCCACATAATTGCCCTGGCCCGGATTGCCGACCAGCGTGGTCGCCGAGGAGAACATGAGGAAGCTTTCCAGCCTGTCCTCCCGCGTCAGACGGTCGAGCACGGCCGCGCCCTTGGCCTTGACGTCGATGACGGGCTTGTTGCGCTTGGCGTCGAGATTGGCGATCAGCGCATCATCCAGCACCATGGCGGCATGGATGACCGAAGCGATCGGCGCCTCGGCGCGCAGGCTGTCCAGAAGGGCGGCCGTGGCAGTGGCATCGGTCACGTCGCAGGCATGCACGCTCGCCTTCACGCCGCGCTTGTCCCAGCGGGCAATCGCCGCCAGCGTTTCGGCATCGGCCTGGCCGCGCCGGGTGGCAAGCGCCAGCCGCTTTGCTCCGCGATCGACCAGCCATTGCGCGGCCATCAGACCGAAGCCGCCAATGCCGCCGACGACCACATGCACGCCCTTGCCGGAAACCGCCGCCGGCCGCGCCGGCAGGCGCGCCACATGATCGCGGCCTGCCACCGGCGGACGCACGACGATCTTGCCGATATGGCCGGCATTCTGCATCAGGCGGAAAGCATGGCCGATCTCGTCATGATGGAAGGCGCGGTAGGGCAGCGGCATCAGCCTGCCGTCATCGAACAGCGCGCCGATCTCGGTGAAGATCCGCCGCGTCAGATCCGGCTGGTTGACCAGCAGCTGGTCGGCATCGATGCCGAAATAGCTGATGTTCTTGCGGAAGGGCCGGAGCCCGATCTTGCTGTCGGCATAATAGTCGCGCTTGCCGAGTTCGAGGAACCGGCCGAAGGGCTTCACCAGCCCGAGGCTTTGCTCCATGGCATCGCCGAAGAGCGAGTTCAGCACGAGATCCACGCCCTTGCCGTCGGTGGCCGCGCGCACGGCGCTGACAAAGCCCATCGAGCGGCTGTCGAACACATGATCGGCACCCAGCATCTGCAAGAAGCGGCGCTTCTCGCGCGTGCCGGCCGTGGCCACGACGGTGGCGCCGAAGAGCTTGGCGATCTGCAGCGCCGCCAGACCGACGCCGCCGGCCGCGCCGTGGATCAGGATCGTCTCGCCCGCGCGGATGCGGCCGAGCTCCACCATGGCGTAATAGGCGGTCAAGAAGGCGACCGGCACCGTCGCGGCGGCCACCGGATCGAGGCTGCGCGGCAGGCGCGCCACACCTTCGCGGGCCACCACGGCATGGGTCGAGAAGGCGGCCGAGGCGATCGCCATCACGGGATCGCCGACCGAGAGATCGGTGATTTCGCGGCCGACGGCGACGACATGGCCTGACAGTTCCATGCCGATCGTCGCGCCGGCAAAACCGTCTTCCAGCGCCTCTTCCGGCAAAAGGCCCATGGCCCACATCACGTCGCGGAAGTTCAGGCCGGTTGCGGCCACCTCGACGACGATCTCGCCCGGGCCGGGCGCGGGCACACTCGTCTCTTCCCAAGCGATGCTGCCCACCTGCGAGGGAATGCGCTGGCGAATGGTCGCGGCGACGAAATCCGTGGTCTCGCGGATCGCGGACGGCACGGGGCCGGGCACGGCGCGCAGCAGGCAAAGACCATCGCGCGGATCGACGATCCATTCGCGCTCGCCGTCGGCCAGCGACAGCACCTCAAGGCCGGCCTCCAGCGCATCGGCGCTGCCGGTGTCGATCAGATGCAGGTCGATGAGGTCATATTCATTCTGCAGAACGCGGGCAAAGGTCCACAAGCCGCTGTTGACGGCGCTGACGGGCCGGTCGCCGGCCGTCGGCGCGCCGCCGGGCAGGGCGATGACCAGCTGCGGCCGGGCGTCACCGGCGGGGTCGCTCGTGCCGAAATGGTCGCGCATGGCGCGCGCAAAGGCGCTCAGCGCCATAACGCGCACCTGCAGCACATCCGCCGCCTTGTCGCCATCGGCTGCGGGGAAGACGAAGAGGGCGCGCGGCCGGCGGCCGTGCAGCCCGTTGAGGCTCTGGGCGAACAGCGCCTGGTCGGCGGCCAGCTCGCCCTGCGCCGTCACCCTCTGCACGCCGGCGCCGGGTTTCACGGCCGCTTCCTCGCCTGCAAGGGTGATCAGCATCAGGCCCTGGGCGTCGCCGGTCTCCTCGTTGTAGATCGGCAGGGCGGCGCCCATCGCCTGAACGACCATGAGGCCGCCCGTGCGGGCTTCCCGCTCCTCCACGCTGATGGCCTTGAGGCCGAGATCTGAGAGCGTGCTCTGCCATTGCTGCGCCGTGGCCAGGCGTCCCACGGGAAACTCGGCCGTCTGGCTGCGGGCAAACCAGCTGTCGGACAGGCCGTGACAGAAATCGGCGAAGATCGAGGGCGCACTGGTGGCGCAGACGAGCGCGCCGCCCTGAAGCAGGCCGGCGCGGATCACGCCCCGCAGGGCGGTATCCTCGTCCAGAAGCGTGGCGATGGCGTCGGAGGCGCTGACGATCAGGTCGACGCTGCCGATATTGGCCAGCTGCTCGGCCTTGATCACGGCCACATGCGGCGCCTGCTCGAAGGCGAGCTCCAGATTGCGGTGGGCGTTGTCGCGCGGCTCGAACAGCGTCAGCGTCGCGCCATGGGCCTTGGCCAGCGCGGCCAGCTGCTGGCTGAAGGCGGGCGATAGCGTGCCCGCTTCGAGAATGCGCAGTCCGCGTCCTTCGCCTGCCTGTCCAAGAGCGGCGGCAAGCGCCGCGCGCACGATGTCCATGCGGTGTTCAACGGCGGTGGAGTGCACGGCCTGATGGTCGAGCGTTGCATCGCTGGCGACCGGAACGGGGAAGGTCAGGACCTCGCCATCGGCCGTCTCGGCCGCGCGCAGCCGGGCGATCCGCTCCAGCGCTTCGCCATGGACATTGTTGATGAGCACCGCCTCGACCACGCGGCCCGAGGTTTCGGCGTAGACTTCCTTGAGGATGTCGCCCACGGGTGGCAGCGAATACTCCGTCGTGATCGTCCAGGTCTCGCCGGTGTGGCGGGCGAGGCCTGCATCCTCCAGCGTGAGCAGACAGCTGGCGAGGAAGCAGCGGAAGGCGAAGTCACCCGGCAGATCGACCATATCGATCCGCGCGCCGCCGCGCGACAGCGCCAGCGCGATCTCATGCGCGGCGCGATAGATCGCGGCATTGAGCAAGAGCGTAGTGCTGTCGACATCCTCTTCGGCCATCGCCGCCGTCAGCGGCAGCGAGAGCGGCGCCCGCGCAGCCGCGCCGGACAGCGCCGGCGCGCGCGGATGGGCGACCGTCTGATAGTGATAGCTCAGATCGTCCAGCGTCTTGTGCTGGCGCAGGAAGGTGCGGCGGAAGCGGCAGTCGCTGAAGGACGCGATCAGCGCGCCGGCCTCATTGTAGAAGCGGAAGGCGGCCTTGATCGAATAGGGGCTGATGCGCTCGATCTCCGCCACCGCGCGGGCCACGGTGTCGCCCGGGCGCGACAGGCGAATGCTGCCGAAGCGCACGGGAATATAGGGCGCGCCGCCGCTCTCGCCGGTCAGCCGGCCGAACAGGGCCACCATGCCGTGGAAGGTGGCATCGACCGAGATCGGGTTCAGCGCATAGGTGACGAAGGGGTGAAGCGCCTGGGCCGGCGCCTTCAGGGTGACGTCGATCAGCCGATCGTCATAGGCAACAGCCTTGGCCAGCAGCCGGAAGGCCGGACCGTAATCCAGGCCGAACTGCCGCGCGGTCTCATAGGCGGCGGCACCTTCGACCACGGCCGTGCGCTCCATGCCGAGGAAGGAGGGACGTGCTGCGCCCTCCGGCTCGCCCGTGGGCTTGCGCAGGCGCGCCACGGCATGCACCGCCCAGTCGTCTTCCGAGAGACGCTCGCGCGAGCGGATTTCCAGATCGCCGGTTTCCGGCGAGATCACGGTCGACAGTTCCATGATCTTGCTGTCGGACAGTTCCAGCGGCCGGACGATGTCGAGATTGGTCACCTCGATCTCGGCATTGTCGTAGAACTGGCGGGCGGCCGAAAGCGCGATCTCGACGAAGCCTGAGCCGGGCAGAATCGCCTTGCCGTCGACCACATGCTCGGCGAGGTCGGGGAAGAGATGTGCGTCGACGTGGTTCTTCCAGCTGCCGCTGTTGAGATCGGCGCGCCAGCCGGCCAGCGTATAGGGGAAGCGCGCGCCCCGGCCGAAAAGATCGGTGGAATCGCTCGTGGTGGCCGGGCGCAGTTCGCTTGGCTCGAACGGCAGGACAGGCAGGCGGACAAAGGCATTGCGCTTGCCGAACACCCGCGCCGCCTCGATCGCCGCGCCATTGGCTACGGCGCGCGCCATCGAGCGCGCGACAGGATCGACATTGGGCTCGGCCGCGCCGCGCTGCAGCGTGGCGACGACGGCGGCGGGAACGCCTGCCTGCTTCACCGTTTCCTTCAGGTAGGAAGACAGGATTGGACGGGGCGAGATTTCGAGCAGCAGCGTGCAGCCGAGCGCGATGGCGGAATGCGTCGCCGCCTCGAAGCGCACCGGCTCACGCACATTCTTCCACCAGTAATCGGCATCGAGCTCGGCGCCGTCGAGCGGCGTGCCGCTGACGGTCGATATATAGGTCAGTTCCGACTTGCGCGGGGCGATGTCGGGCAGGTCGCCGAGGAACGCGCTCTTGGCCTGATCGATGATCGGGTGGTGGAAAGGATAGTTGATATCCAGCACCTGCGCCGGGATCTTGGCCTTGCGGGCGGCATCGCGGAAGGCGCCGACTTCGGCCACCGGGCCCGAGATCGTCACGGAGTTATGGGCATTGATGGCCGCCACGCAGATCTGGCTGAAGCCGTGAGCCTCGGCAAAGGCCTGCGCCGCCTCTTCGCCGAGCATCACCGCGGCCATGGTGCCCTGGCCGGCCAGCATGTCCTGATGCAGCGAGCGCTTGGCGACGATGGTGACAGCATCGACCAGCGACAGGGCGCCGGCGGCATAGGCGGCGGCGATTTCGCCGACCGAATGGCCGAAGACGGCGGCCGGCTTGATGCCCATGGCGATCAGGCTGTCGGACAGCGCCGCCTGAATGGCGAAGAGCAGTGGCTGGGCGATCTTGGTGTCGGAGAGCCTCGTCTCCAGCGCCGGATCGGTCAGCAGCTCGGTCAGGTCGAGATCGGCGTGGAACTTGAACAGCGCGCTCACCGAGGTGAAGCACTGGCGGAAATGCAGGTTCTCGCGGAAGGCATCGACGCCCATGCCGGCCCATTGCGCGCCATTGCCGGAAAAGACGAAGGCAATCTTGGCTTCGCGGCCGAGCGCTTCGCCGGCCTCGCCAATGCCCTTGCCGGCCGTCTCCAGATGATCGGCAATCGCCCGCTGGATCGCGGCGGGGTCGTCGCTGCGCACGACGAAGCGGTGGCGCATGGGCGCACGGTTGGCGCCCGAGGCGGCGACGATGGCGCGCGCCTCCTCGCGCCCGGCCTTGGCCAGGCTGGATTTGTAAGAGGAGAGCAGCGTTTCCAGCGCCGAGGCCGTATGCGCGCTCGCCATGAAGACATGACCGCTGGCGCTGGCGCGCTGGCGCTCCTCGGGCAGCGGCTCGGGATCGCTGATCACCACATGGGCATTGGCCCCGCCGAAGCCGAAGGAATTGATGCCGGCCAGGCGGGCCTTCTTGCCGCGCAGAAGCTCGATCGGGCTGGATGTGACGCGCACGTTCAGCCCGTCGAAATCGATGTTCTCGTTCGGCGTCTCGAAATGCAGCGAGGCGGGGAGATAGTTGTTCTCCAGCGCCATCATCGCCTTCAGCATGCCGAACAGGCCGGAGGCCGGCTCGGTATGGCCGATATTCGACTTGATCGAGCCGATCGGTACGGGCGCGCGCCGCTTGGCGCCGATCACGGTGCCGATCGACCAGACCTCGGCCGGGTCGCCCACCTTGGTGCCGGTGCCGTGGCCTTCCACGAAGGCCACCTGATTGGCGTCGATGCCATGGCCGTCATAGATCGAGGAGAGCAGGGCGGCCTGCGCCTCGCGCGAGGGCAGCGAGATGCCGTTGGTGCGGCCGGCCGAATTGACGCCCGAGGCGACGATGCGGGCATAGCTGCGGTCACGCTCCTGGCGCACGCGGTCGGAGCGGCGCAGCACGAAGACCACGCCGCCTTCCGCGCGCACATAGCCGACGCCGTCATTGTCATAGGCGCGGCACAGGCCCTCCGGAGAGAGCATGCGCGCCTGGGCAAAGCCGACGAAGGGAAGGGGATGGGCGAGAATGTTGACGCCGCCGACGATCGCCGTGTCGATCTCGCCATTGTTGAGCGCGCGCATGGCCTGATCCAGCGCGACGAGAGAGGACGAACAGGCCGTATCGACCGTCATTGACGGGCCGCTGAGGCCGAAGATGTGGGAAATGCGGTTGGAGACCACCGACAGCGTGTTGCCGGTCATGAAATAGGGGCCGGCCGCGGCCGGGTCCTCCACCGTCAGATTGGCATGGTCAAGGCTGGAGGCACCGACATATACGCCGACATTCTGGCCCCGCAGCGAGGCGGCGGGGATATTGGCGTCTTCCAGCGCGCGCCAGGCCAGCTGCAGCAAAACGCGCTGCTGCGGATCCATATACATGGCTTCGCGCTGCGACATGCCGAAGACGGCGGGATCGAAATCATAGATGCTATCGAGCACGCCGGCGGCGAAGGAATAGGTCTTCCCGGCATTGCCCATCACCGGATGCCAGAAGCGCGCGAGATCCCAGCGGCCCGCCGGAATCTGGGTCACGGTGCACTTGCCTTGGCGGAGCAGGCGGAAAAGCCCTTGCGGTGAATCGGCCCCGGGTGCCAGGCATGCGCGCCCAATGATATCTGCTGTCATGTCCGATGGAACACTCTAATCGTTCAGGTCAGTCTAGGCTGATCGCATTTGATCTGTCAAAAATCAATCACAACCTAGTGTATAAGCGACCTTGCTTGCTTTCATCCCCCATATTGGGGGCGCTGATGACATCCGCTTTCCAGGCTGTCTGCGTCAGGCCTGATACAGGGGTGACAGGGGTGCGACATTCGGAAATTTTCGCGAAAGTGCCCCGTCATCCTCTCATCCGGCAGCATGCCGGTGGCGCCCGTGCCGCGTGCCGGACTCGTCGCGCCCGAATGCGGACCGCCGGTGAGGGGACGCCCCGGTTGCATGCGCGCTCGACTAAATTGATCGCCCCGTCTCTTGCCCGTCCGCCGCCAGATTATCCTCTCGTCTGCCCCGGCCAAGACACTTAGCGCAACAGCCGGTAACAAAGTGACAGGCCGTCCCGTGCTGCCATGGCATCGACGAGGAATGAGCGGCGACGACTGGCGGGAAATCTGGACGAAAAAAGGGCAGAGGCAGGGGAAATGGGCCCGCGTGTTGCTGTGGGTGCCACCCTGTCCCGCCAGGCCGGGGAAGCGGGTTTTCGAGAGCAATGCGCGCAGAAGCGGTTACGACATAAGACGAAGCACGAATTGGGTTCCGACCCCAAAGCGCGGCGGGCGAATCCGAGAGATCCAAAGTATAAGAGAAAGAGTTGAAGTATCGGACCGAGGCCGATCTTCACTCCGAGGGTCGGCGGCGAATCCCGTTGCATGCACCGCCATCGGTGAAATGGCGGGCGCCAAGCACAGGCGTCGGCAAGGGCGGCCTTTGGCGTCATGGCTTCAGGCTGCGCTGTTGCTCTTCGTCCTTGTCCGCTCCTGCGAAAGAAGGGCGGCAAACTCCGCGGCCGGCATCGGGCGCGCGAAATAGAAGCCCTGCATTTCCTGACAGTGGGCGTCGCGCACCCATGCCACCTGCTCGGGCGTTTCGACACCTTCGGCGACGACCTTCACA
Source organism: Xaviernesmea rhizosphaerae (assembly GCF_001938945.1). Taxonomy (GTDB): domain Bacteria; phylum Pseudomonadota; class Alphaproteobacteria; order Rhizobiales; family Rhizobiaceae; genus Xaviernesmea; species Xaviernesmea rhizosphaerae. The sequence goes on along the minus strand of NZ_MKIO01000040.1, from coordinate 2,322 downwards.
TTCATAAGTCGGGCCATGGCGACGATCATGCTGGTGACCGCCGCATTCTCCGGTAGCGTCTTGATCAGGCTGCGATCGATCTTCAGGCAATCGATCTCGACCTGGCGCAGGCGCGCGAGATTGGAATAGCCGGTGCCGAAATCGTCGAGCGACAGGCGCACGCCCGTCCGGCGGATCCGCGTCATGTTCGCCTGGATCGCCGCCGTTTCCTCCAGGATCATGGTTTCGGTCAGTTCCAGCTCGAGAAAATGCCCGGGGCTTTCACTCTCCGCCAGGACATCCTCCACCAGCGCAGCGAAGTCCGGATCGGCGAGCTGGCGCTGCGAGACGTTGACGGACACGGCGATCCTGTGGCCTGCCTTGTGCCAGCGGTTGAGCTCACGCAGCGCGCTGCTCAGCACGAACAGGCCGAGACCGCGAATGAGCCCGCTTTCCTCGCAGATCGGAATGAAGGTCGCGGGCGAGACCATGCCGCGCCGCGGATGCTTCCAGCGCAAGAGCGCCTCGGCGCCGACGATGGAGAGATCGGCCGTGGAAACGCGCGGCTGGTAATAGACCTCGAAGTGGTTTTCCTCCATCGAGACGCGCAGGTCGGCCAGCATGGTCTCGCGCGCCTCGAAGGCCAGATGCATGCTCGGCGTGAACAGCCTCAGCGCGTTGCGCCCGCTCGCCTTGGCCTCTGACATGGCGAGATCGGCATATTGCATCAGCGCCGGCTCGCTGCGTGCATGCTCCGGATAGAGCGCCACGCCGATGCTCGGCGTCAGCGTCATCGCGCGCTCGCCGAAGGGGACGGTAATCGAAAGAAGACTCAGGATCTCGTTGGCCAGCACCGGCATGGTCTGCGCGGTGCCGCTGCGCCGCGGGGCCAGGAAAAGAAATTCGTCGCCGCCGAGCCGGATGATGCTGTCGCCGCGCCGGGCAATGGCGCGCAGCCGGTCGGCGATTTCGCACAGAAGCCGGTCGCCAGAGGTATGGCCGAGCAGATCGTTGACCGTTTTGAACTGGTCGATATCGATGAAGATCACGCCGAATTCGCTGCCGCGCTTTTCGGCATGGGCAATCATCCGGCTCATGATGGCCGTCAACGCCAGCCGGTTGGGCAGGCCGGTCAGCGCGTCGACATAGGCGGCGCGACGGGCGCGCTCTTCCGCCTCGCGCAGATCGCTGACATCGGTTTCGCTGACGACCAGAGCCGGCCGGCCGGTCACGGGATCGAGGCAGGTGTTGACGGTGACCTCGTGCCAGCGCAGGCCCTGCTCCGTGTGTATCCGCGCAATGCCATTGCCGTCCCCGGTCTCTTTCGCATTCTTCAGCAGCTGCGCGTAATCGCCCGACCGGGCGAAGCGCTCGCGGAAGCAATCCGCCTTCTGGCCGAAGGCCGTGCGCGCGGCGGGATTGAGATAGAGCACATCATCCGTCTGCGCATCGACGATCGAGATCATCAGCTTCGTATGCAGAAGGACATCGGTGCTGCGCCGCATGTCCGGCGTGCGGGCATCGTTCTCCTGCGCTTCGCACAGCATGGCCATGCGCCCGTCAGCAAGGCGGTAGCCGCTCAAATGAAGCGTTAGCGGCGTTGGCCGGCCGCCTGGATAGAGCGTCCAGAGATCGCAGAAGCGCGCATCCTTCCGGCAGAAGTCCTCCCGATACTGTCGGAGCCGCCGTGCCACCGCCGACGCCATGCCGCGTCCAAGATCGCGCGCCCTGAGTTCCTCAAGGCTCTCGGCCGCCCAGACGGCCAATCCCGCCTCGTTGGCCCAGATCACACGGCAATGGTCGATGTCGTAAATCCACAGCGCCGCGGTGATCCGTTCGAGAATCGCGCTCTGGCGAACAAGGTCTGTGCCCGGGACGGCACAGGCGGAATCTGACTGCGGCGTGTCAGGCATGGGCGCCGCCCGCGGGGCTCAAGGTCTCGCACGTTTTGGCGCTGTACATTCTGGCGCGGCGGCCTTGGGCGGGCACGGCCATGGCGTTGCTGCAGCGGTCGCTTGACGCCTCTGGCGAGGACAACGCTTTCGTGGCGCTGTGTCTATCCCGGATCATGATGAAATCCTCTCGAATATGACAGGACCATACGTTTCTTGAATTAAATTTCTCTTCCGTAGCCTTTTGGAAACTGAACGATCGCACGCGGCCGTTGTACGTTTGGCGAAGATCGCTGCGGTCCTGCCTTGCGGGCCGCCCTTGATCGACACGCCTGGGATCCGGGCGGCTTCGCGCTCTTCGGTCCGATGCTCTAAGGCCTGTTGACAAACGTCAGGTTGGGGCAAGGTTTGTTGCCGAGGGTCTCCTTGTTTGACAGGAGGCTTTGATGGT